>NZ_KB894439.1 GCF_000374445.1 Actinokineospora enzanensis DSM 44649
AGGGCAGATTACCCACGTGTTACTCACCCGTTCGCCGCTCGTGTACCCCGAAGGGCCTTACCGCTCGACTTGCATGTGTTAAGCACGCCGCCAGCGTTCGTCCTGAGCCAGGATCAAACTCTCCAAAGATGCTTCAAAGAGTACAACTCCTGACAAACAGACACCATCAAACTGGCATCAACATCTGTCACTCAAAGGAACCCCTAGGGGTTCACTTCATTTAAGCTCTACTGGCTTAAATCGGCACACTGTTGAGTTCTCAAACAACACACGCACATCCAGGTCGACCGCGTACACGGCCTTGCCAGAGGCTGTTACTGCTTTGGCTTTGTCTCGATCTTCGAGGCCACCCACTCTACCACCCAGCGGCGGGAGCTTGGTTCGCGACCCTCGGAGGTCTGGCGCTCGTTCCGGTTTTTCCGGCCCGTGTCGCGCTGACAGGAAGAAAGTTACACGGCCGCAAACCCGGGGTCAAATCGCACCCCCGGGCGCCCGTCAACACGGGAAACCGCAGGTCAAGACCCCTGCGGCAGGTCCTGAAACCAACGTAACCCACCTCCAGCGCCCTGTGTATGTGACCGCAGTCACATAAACTTTCTCTCGATTCCCCCGTCAGGGCCTGACACATGGCCACTGACCAGCCCAAACAGCGGTGGCCGCCGACCCGGCAAGGTCGACGGCCACCACGGGACCACTCGGATGGCGGGTCAGGCCGTCATCTCGACACCCGCTGTGTTGCGCTTGCCCCGGCGCAGGACCAGCCACTTCCCGTGCAGGAGGTCCTCCTTCGATGGGGTCCAGGCCTCGTCGGTGACCTTGGCGTTGTTCACGTACGCGCCGCCCTCGTTGACCGTGCGCCGCCCGGCGCCCCGGCTGTCCGCCAGGCCCGCCGCGACCAGCAGGTCCACGATCGTGGGGGCGTCGGCCAGCCGGGCGGTGCCGGTGGGGGCCTCGGCCATGGCCGCGTCCAGCGTGGACAGGTCCAGCCCGGTCAGCTCGCCGCGCCCGAACAGGGCCTGGCTGGCGGCGATCACCTGGGCGGTCTCGTGCGCGCCGTGCACCAGGGTGGTGAACTCCTCCGCCAGCCGCTTCTGCGCGGACCGCAGGTGCGGGCGCTCGGCGGTGTCGGCGGCCAGCGCGTCGATCTCCTCGCGCGGGAGGAACGTGAACAGCCGCAGGTAGCGCAGCACGTCCTCGTCGCCGACGTTCACGAAGTACTGGTACCAGGCGTACGGCGAGGTCATGGCCGGGTCGAGCCAGATGTTGCCGCCCCCGGTGGACTTGCCGAACTTGCGCCCCTCGGCGTCGGTGACCAGCGGCGCGGTCAGCGCGTGCACCGACTCCCCGGCGACCCGGCGGGTCAGCTCGACCCCGCCGATGATGTTGCCCCATTGGTCGGAGCCGCCCACCTGGAGTTTGCAGCCGTACTCGCGGTTGAGCCGCAGGTAGTCCTGCGACTGCAACAGCAGGTAGCTGAACTCGGTGTAGGACATGCCATCGGATTCCAGGCGGCGTTTGACCGTCTCCCGGCCCAGCATGACGTTGACCGAGAAGTGCTTGCCCACGTCGCGCAGGAACTCCAGCAGCGTCTGCCCGCCGGTCCAGTCCAGGTTGTTGGCCACCACCGCGCCGGTGGGCGAGTCGTCGAAGTCGACGAACCGCTCCAGCTGGCCGCGGATGCGCTCGGCCCACTCGGCGATGGTGTCGAGCGGGTTGAGGGTGCGTTCCCCGGTGTCGCGCGGGTCGCCGATCATGCCGGTGGCGCCGCCCGCGAGCACGATGGGCCGGTGGCCCGCGCGCTGGAAGCGGCGCAGCATCAGCAGCGGGACGAGGTTGCCCGCGTGCAGGCTCGGCGCGGTCGGGTCGAAGCCCGCATAGAGGGTGAGTGGCCCCGCGGCCAGGTCCTCGCGCAGGGCGTCGAGGTCGGTGGACTGCGCGATCAGGCCGCGCCAGGTCAGCTCGTCGAGGATGTGTTCACTCACGGGCGCCATCTTCCCCTGCGCCGCGGGCCGCCGACCAACGGGATCAGCGGATCTCGGCTGTCCGGCCGCGTTTGCCACCGCGCCGGTAGGCGCTCACGGCCTTGGTCCCGTCGACCCAGAACCGCCAGGGCACGTCCACGGCGACCGCGACGCCGACGCGCGGGCCGATCCGGATGGCCTCGGCCGGGACCCGGGTGCCCGCGTGCAGGCGGACCGGTGCCGACGGGTCGGTGAGGTCGATGCCGTTGTGCTCGCGGGTCAGCCCCAGGACGCCGGTGAGGCGGGCCGGGCCGCGGGCGAGCTCGGCGTCCGAACGGGACGCCGGGCGGCGGGCGCGGGCCACCTCGATGCCGTCGACGACCTCGCCCGCGCGGAGCAGGACCGCGCCGGGGACGCCGTCGGTCAGCGACACCACGTTGGCGCAGAAGTGCATGCCGTAGACGAAGTACACGTACAGGAACCCGGCCGGGCCGAACATGACCTCGTTGCGCGGGGTCCTGCCGCGGTAGCAGTGGGACGCGGGGTCGTCGCCGCCGCGGTACGCCTCGACCTCGACGATGCGGACCTTCACCGTGCCCTCGGGGCTGTCGGCGTGCAGTTCGGCGCCCAGCAGGAGCTTGGCGGCGTCGACCGGGTCGACGGCGAGCTGTTCGCGGGTCAGCACGCGGTCCGCCGGGCGAGCGCGGCGACCTGCGCGGGCAGGTTGTGGAAGCAGGTGAAGCTGTTGCCGACGAACAGAACCCGCGCTACTTCCGGATTACCTGCTCCGCCCACGCCCGGTACTCCTCGACTCGACGCTCGACGCGCTCCCGCTGCTCCGCGACCCGGCGCGGTGCGGTGCCACCGTACGCGTCGCGGGAGGCGATGGAGCCCGCGACCGTGAGCACGTCCCGCACGCGCGCGGTCAGTGCCGGATTGATGTCGGCGAACTCGGCGTCGGTCAGCTCGTCCAGGCCGACCCCGCGGGCTTCGGCGCGGCGCACGCACTCCCCCGCGGCCTCGTGCGCGACGCGGAACGGCACGCCCTCGCGGACCAGCCACTCGGCGATGTCGGTGGCCAGGGTGAACCCGGCGGGGGCGAGCGCGGCGAGCCGGTCGGTGTCGAAGGCGAGGGTGCCGAGCATGCCCGCGAGCGCGGGCAGCAGCAGTTCCAGCTGGGCGACGGAGTCGAAGACCGGCTCCTTGTCCTCTTGCAGGTCCCGGTTGTAGGCCAGCGGCTGGGCCTTGAGGGTGGCCAGCAGGCCCGCCAGGTTGCCGATCATGCGGCCGGACTTGCCCCTGGTCAGCTCGGCGACGTCCGGGTTCTTCTTCTGCGGCATGATCGAGCTGCCGGTGGCCCAGGCGTCGTGCAGGGTGGCGTAGCCGAACTCGGCGGTGGTCCAGATGATCACCTCCTCGGCGATCCGGGACAGGTTCACCCCGAGCATGGCGACCACGAAGGCGAACTCGGCGGCGAAGTCGCGGGACGCGGTGCCGTCGATGGAGTTCTCGGCTGCCGCGTCGAACCCGAGCTCCTCGGCGACGGCGAGTGGGTCGAGGCCGAGGGAGGAGCCCGCGAGCGCGCCGGAGCCGTACGGCGAGACGGCGGTGCGGGTGTCCCAGTCGCGCAGACGGTCGACGTCGCGCAACAGCGACTGGACGTGCGCGAGCAGGTGGTGGGCCAGCAGCACGGGCTGGGCGTGCTGGAGGTGGGTGCGGCCCGGCATGGCGGCCTCGGGGTGGCGGCGGGCCTGCGCGATCAGCGCCTCGACCACGTCGAGCGTGCCACCGGCGACGACGCGGGCGGCGTCGCGCAGGTACATGCGGAACAGGGTGGCGATCTGGTCGTTGCGGGAGCGGCCCGCGCGCAGCTTGCCGCCCAGCTCGGTGCCCGCGCGCTCCATCAGGCCGCGTTCGAGGGCGGTGTGCACGTCCTCGTCGGCGGGCACGGGCGTGAAGGTGCCCGCGACCACGTCGGCTTCCAGGGTGTCCAGGGCGGCGAGCATGCCGCGCAGCTCGTCGTCGGCGAGCAGGCCCGCGCGGTGCAGCACGCGCGCGTGGGCCCGGGACCCGGCGATGTCGTAGCGGGCCAGGCACCAGTCGAAGTGCGTCGACAGGCTGAGCGCGGCCATGGCCTCGGCGGGTCCGGAGCTGAACCGCCCACCCCAGAGTGCGGTGGGTTCCTGCGCGGTCAACGTGCTGTCCTCTCGGGTGGTGAACGAAGGCGGTCGGCCCGGCCCCCGGCTCCCCAGGGGGCCGGGCCGACTGGTCACATGGTGCGTCAGTGCTGCAGCGAGCGCTTGGCGGCGATCTTCGAGGGCAGGCCCCACAGCTGCACGAAACCCTTGGCCAGGGACTGGTCGAAGGTGTCGCCCGCGTCGTAGGTGGCCAGGTTGAAGTCGTAGAGCGACTGCTCGGAGCGGCGGCCGTCGACCACCGCGCGGCCCGCGTGCAGGGTCATCCGGATGTCGCCGGTGACGTACTCCTGGGTGCGCGCGATGAAGGTGTCCAGGGCCTCCTTGAGCGGGGAGAACCACAGGCCGTCGTAGACCAGCTCGCCCCAGCGCTGCTCGACGCCGCGCTTGAAGCGGGCCAGGTCGCGCTCGACGGTGACGTTCTCCAACTCCTGGTGGGCGGTGATCAACGCGAGCGCGCCGGGGGCCTCGTAGACCTCGCGGCTCTTGATGCCGACCAGCCGGTCCTCGACCATGTCGAGGCGGCCGACGCCCTGGGCGCCCGCGCGCCGGTTGAGCTCCTGGATGGCCTGCAGCACCGTCACGGTCTCGCCGTCGATGGCGACCGGGACGCCCTTGTCGAAGGTGATCACGACCTGGTCGGCCGCGCGCGGCTCGGCCGGGTTGGCGGTGTAGGAGTAGACGTCCTCGATCGGGGCGTTCCAGATGTCCTCCAGGAAGCCGGTCTCGACGGCGCGGCCCCAGACGTTCTGGTCGATCGAGTACGGCGACTTCTTGGACACATCGATGGGCAGGCTGCGCTCCTCGGCCCAGGCGATGGCCTTCTCCCGGGTCCAGGCGAAGTCGCGGACCGGGGCGACCACCTTGAGGTCGGGCGCGAGCGCGCCGATGCCGACCTCGAAGCGGACCTGGTCGTTGCCCTTGCCGGTGCAGCCGTGCGAGACGGTGGACGCGCCGTGGTACTTGGCGGCCTCGACCAGGTGCTTGACGATCACCGGGCGGGACAGCGCGGACACCAGCGGGTAGCGGTCCTGGTAGAGCGCGTTGGCCTGCAGCGCGGGCAGGCAGTACTGCTCGGCGAACTCGTCGCGGGCGTCGGCGACCACGGCCTCCACCGCGCCGCACTCCAGCGCGCGCTTGCGGATGGTGTCGAGGTCCTCGCCGCCCTGGCCGACGTCGACGGCCACGGCCACGACCTCCGCGCCGGTCTCCTCGGCGATCCAGCCGATCGCCACGGACGTGTCCAGCCCACCGGAGTAGGCCAGCACCACCCTGTCACTCATTGCGTTCTCCTTGCTGCTTTGCCAGGTCTGGTTCGGCGGCCGCCTGCTCGCCGGTGGTGGTCTCGGTGCTCGATGGCACGGAGCGGGCGGCCATCGCCATGAAGCGGTCGGCCATCCGCAGGCCCGTGACGGGTTCCCGGCAGATGACCATGAGGGTGTCGTCGCCCGCGATGGTGCCGACGACCTCGTGCAGGGCGGCCCGGTCGATCGCGCTGGCCAGGAACTGCGCGGCACCGGGCGGGGTGCGCAGGACGGTCAGGTTGGCCGAGCCGTCCGCGGAGACCAGCAGCTCGCTGAGCAGCCGGGTGAGCCGGGAGGTGCCGCCCTGCACGCCGCGCACCGGGTTGCCGTCCTCGGGGATGACGTAGACCGGGGCGCCGCCGTCCGCGCCGCGCAGCTTGACCGCGCCCAGCTCGTCCAGGTCGCGCGAGAGCGTGGCCTGGGTGGCCTCGATGCCTTCCGCGTGCAGCAGCGTGGCCAGTTCGGTCTGGCTGCGGATGGCGCGTTCGGCGACCAGCTCGACGATGCGGGCCTGGCGGGCGGCGCGGGTGGCGGCGGAGGTGGTCACGAGCCCGCCACCAGCCAGCTGAGCAGGGCCTTCTGGCTGTGCAGGCGGTTCTCGGCCTCGTCCCAGACGGCGCTGTGCGGGCCGTCGAGGATGTCGTCGGTGATCTCCCAGCCGCGGTGCGCGGGCAGGCAGTGCAACACGATGGCGCCGGGGGCGGCGCGGCCGAGCAGGGCGGCGTCGACGCGCAGGCCGCGGAAGGCGCTGACCCGGTCGCGGCCGTCGTTCTCCTGGCCCATGGAGGTCCAGGTGTCGGTGACCAGCACGTCGGCGCCGTCCACCGCGGCGTGCGGGTCGGTGAGCAGGGTGACGCTGCCGCCGGTGTCCTTGGCGCGGCGGTCGGCGTCGGCGAGGATGTCCGGCCGCGGCTGGAAGCCCGCGGGGGCGACCACGCGCACGTGCAGGCCCGCGGTGGCACCGCCGAGCAGCAGCGAGTGGGACATGTTGTTGGCGCCGTCGCCGAGGTAGGTGAGGGTGACGCCCGCGAGCCTGCCGTGCCGTTCGCGGATGGTCATCAGGTCGGCCAGCACCTGGCAGGGGTGGAACTCGTCGGTCAGGGCGTTGATCACCGGGATGGACGCCACCGAGGCCATGGCGTCGATGCGCATCTGCGCGTAGGTGCGCCAGACGACCAGGTCGACGTAGCGGGACAGGATGCGCGAGGTGTCCTCGATGGTCTCCTCGCGGCCCAGCTGCATGGTGCGGCCGTCCACTATCACCGGCGTGCCGCCCAGCTGGGCGATGCCGATCTCGAAGGACAGCCGGGTGCGGGTGGAGTTCTTCTCGAAGATGGCCGCGACGGACCTGCCCGCGAGCGGGCGGCTGCCCAGCGGGTCGGCCTTGAGGGTGTCGGCGAGGTCCAGGACCGCCAGCTGTTCGGCCGGGGTCAGGTCGTCGTCCCGAAGGAAATGACGCGGAATGCCTGCGCGAGTCACTGCTCAGGCCTCCGACGCGGTGTCGAGGATCGCGGGCAGGGCGGTGACGAACTCGCCTGCCTGCTCGTCGGTGAGGATCAGCGGCGGGGCCAGCCGGACGGCGTCGGGCTGGACGTTGTTGACCAGGAAGCCCCGCTTGGCGGCGGCGGCCATGACCTGGGCGGACACCGGCGCGGTGAGCGCGATGCCGAGCAGCAGGCCGGTGCCGCGCACGCCAGCGACCAGCGGGTGGTCCAGGTCCTCGATGCCCGCGGCGATGTCCTTGCCGAGCGCGGAGACGTGCTCAAGCAGGCCGTCGGCGGCGATGGTGCGCAGCACGGCGAGACCGGCGGCGGCGCAGACGGCGTTGCCGCCGAAGGTGGTGCCGTGGTGGCCGGGGGCGAACAGGTCGGCGGCCGCGCCGACGGCCACGCAGGCGCCCAGCGGCAGCCCGCCGCCCAGGCCCTTGGCCAGGGTGAACACGTCCGGGGTGACGCCCGCCTGCTGGAAGGCGAACCAGCTGCCCAGCCTGCCGATGCCGGTCTGCACCTCGTCGAGCACGAGCAGCGCGCCCGCGGCGGTGGTGATCTCGCGGGCGGCCTGGAGGTAGCCGTCGGGGACCGGCACGACGCCGCCCTCGCCGAGCACCGGCTCCAGGAAGACCGCGGCGGTGTCGGCGTCGACGGCCGCGCGCAGCGCCTCGATGTCGCCGAACGGGATGTGCTCGACGCCGGGGACCAGCGGCAGGAACGGGTCGCGCTTGGGCGGCTGGCCGGTGAGGCTCAGCGAGCCCATGGTGCGGCCGTGGAAGGCGCCCTGGGTGGCGATCACCCTGGGGCGGCCGGTGAGCCGGGCGAGCTTGAACGCGGCCTCGTTGGCCTCGGCGCCGGAGTTGCAGAACAGCACCTTGGCGTTGCCGGTCAGGCCCGCCACGTCCAGCAGCGCCTCGGCCAGCTCGACCGCGACCGGGTTGACGTAGAGGTTGGAGACGTGCGCGAGGGTGGCGACCTGCGCGGTGACCGCGGCGACCACGGCCGGGTGCGCGTGCCCGAGGACGTTGGTGGCGATGCCGCCGACGAGGTCGAGGTAGCGGTTGCCGTCGGCGTCGAAGAGGTAGGCGCCCTCGCCGCGCACCAGGGTGAGACCGGGCGTGCCGTAGTTGTCCATCAGCGCGGACTGCCACCGCGCCTGACCGTCCTGGTTGGACTCGATCATGACTTCTCCCCCTCGTCCGGCAGCACCATGGTGCCGACGCCGCCGCTGGTGAACACTTCGAGCAGAACCGAGTGCGCGAGCCTGCCGTCGATGACGTGCGCGCGCGGGACGCCGCCGGTGACCGCGCGCAGGCAGGCCTCCATCTTCGGGACCATGCCGCTTTCCAGGCGCGGCAGCAGCTCGGCCAGCGCGCTCGCGCGGATCTCGTGCGTGAGCGAGGCGCGGTCGGGCCAGTCGGCGTAGAGGCCCTCGACGTCGGTGAGCACGACCAGCTTCCGCGCGCCGAGGGCGACGGCGAGCGCGGCGGCGGCGGTGTCGGCGTTGACGTTGTGCGTGACGCCCGCGCGGTCGGCGGCCACCGTGGACACGACCGGGATGCGGCCCGCGGCCACGATGTCCAGCACGGCGGCCGGGTTGACCTCGACCACGTCGCCGACCAGGCCGAGGTCGACCTCCAGGCCGTCGACCAGGGCGGTGCGGCGTTCGGCGGTGAACAGGTGCGCGTCCTCGCCGGAGATGCCGACCGCGTACGGGCCGTGCTGGTTGACCAGGCCGACCAGCTCGCGGCTGACCTGTCCGGTGAGGACCATCCGGACCACGTCCATGGCCTCCGGTGTGGTGACCCGCAGGCCTGCGCGGAACTCGCTGGCGATGCCCATCCTGGTGAGCATGGCGCCGATCTGCGGGCCGCCGCCGTGCACCACGACGGGGCGCAGTCCGGCCAGCCGGAGGAACACCATGTCCTCGGCGAAGGCCCGCTTGAGCGCGTCGTCGACCATGGCGTTGCCGCCGTACTTGATCACCACGATGGCGCCGTGGAAGCGCCGCAGCCAGGGCAGGGCCTCGATCAGCACGGCGGCTTTCGCGGTGGGGTCAAGGCCGGGGTCGAGGCCGGGGTCGGTGGTCATGACGAGTACGCGCTGTTCTCTTCGACGTAGGCGTGCGACAGGTCCGTGGTGAGGACGGTGCCGACGCCGTCGCCCGCGTGCAGGTCGATCTCCACCAGGATGTCGCGGCCGGACAGGTCGGCGGCGAAGCGGTCCTCGCCGCGCCCGCCCGCCCGGCACACCACGACACCGTTGAGCGTGATGTCCAGTGTGGACTGGTCGAACTCGGTGGGCGCGTTGCCCACGGCCATGGCGATGCGGCCCCAGTTCGGGTCGCTCGCGAAGAACGCCGTCTTGCACAGGTTGTCGACCGCGACCGTGCGCGCGGTGGCGACCGCCTCGGCGTCGGTGCGGGCGCCGCGTACGGTGATCGTCACGTGCTTGGTGACGCCCTCGGCGTCGGCCTGCAGCTGGGCGACCAGGTCCGCGCACAGGGCGGTGAGCGCGGCGGTGAACCCGGCCGGGTCGACCTGCACACCGGACGCGCCGGAGGCCAGCAGCAGCACGGTGTCGTTGGTGGAGGTGCCGCCGTCGACGTCGAGCCGGTTGAACGTGCTCTCCACGGCCGCGCGCAGGGCGGCGTCGGCGGTGGCGGGGTCGAGCACGGCGTCGGTGGTGACGACGCTGAGCATGGTGGCCATGTTCGGCGCGCACATGCCCGCGCCCTTGGCGAACCCGCCGATCGCCCAGCCGCCGGGGTGGGTGAGCGCGGCCAGCTTGGGCCGGGTGTCGGTGGTCATCACGGCGGTCGCGGCGGCCAGGCTCGCCTCGGCGCCGGTGGTCAGCTCCTTGGCGGCCAGGTCGACGCCCGAGCGGATGGCGTCCATGGGCAGGCGTTCGCCGATGAGTCCGGTGGAGCAGACCGCCACGTCGACGGCGCCGAGGCCGAGCACGTCGGCGACCTTCTCGGCGGTGGCGTGGCTGTCCTGGAAGCCCTCGGGGCCGGTGCAGGCGTTGGCGCCGCCGGAGTTGAGCACGACGGCCTTGAGCCTGCCGGTGGTGAGCACCTGGCGGGACCACAGCACCGGGGCGGCCTTGACCTTGTTGCGGGTGAACACGCCCGCGGCGGCGGTGACCGGGCCGTCGTTGACGACCAGGGTCAGGTCCGGCTTGCCGGACGGCTTGATCCCGGCCGCGACGCCCGCCGCGCGGAACCCGGCGGGGGCGGTGACGCCGTGGTTGCGGTCGATGGCGTACTCGGTCACGGCGCGACTCCCGCGGTGGACAGGCCCAGGGTCTCGGGCAGGCCGAGGGCGAGGTTCATGGACTGCACGGCACCGCCCGCGGTGCCCTTGGTCAGGTTGTCGATGGCGGCCACCACGACCAGCCGGTCCAGGTCGGCGTCGACGGTGACCTGGAGCTGGGTGGCGTTGCAGCCGAGCACGGCGGCGGTGGTCGGCCAGCGGCCCTCGGGCAGCAGGTGCACGAACGGCTCGTCGGCGTAGGCCTGCTCGTAGGCCGCGCGCACGTCATGCTCGCCGGTGAGCTTGGCGCTGCACGTGGCGAGGATGCCGCGCGGCAGGGGCGCCAGGACCGGCGTGAAGGAGACGGCGACCGGGGAGCCCGCGACGGCGCTCAGGTTCTGGATGATCTCGGGCGTGTGCCGGTGGGCGCCGCCGACGCCGTAGGCGCTCAGCGAGCCCATGACCTCGGAGCCGAGCAGGTGCGGCTTGAGGCTCTTGCCCGCGCCGGAGGTGCCGGACACGGCGACGACCACGACCTCGGGCTCGATCAGCCCGTGCAGCACGGCCGGGGCCAGGGCCAGCGAGCCGACGGTCGGGTAGCAGCCGGGGACGGCCACGCGCTTGGCGCCGCGCAGGCGCTCGCGGGCGCCGGGAAGCTCGGGCAGGCCGTAGGGCCAGCTGCCCGCGTGCTCGCCGCCGTACCAGCGGGTCCAGGCGGCCGGGTCGGCGAGCCGGTGGTCGGCGCCGCAGTCCACGACCAGGGTGTCCGGTCCGAGCTGGGCGGCGATCGCGGCGGAGTGGCCGTGCGGCAGGGCGAGGAAGACGACATCGTGACCGGCGAGGGTGTCGGCGGTGGTCTCGGCCAACACGCGGTCGGCCAGCGGGAGCAGGTGGGGCTGGTGGTCGCCGAGACGGGACCCGGCGTTGCCGCCCGCCGTGAGCGCGCCGATCTCCACCTCGGGGTGCGCCAGCAGCAGGCGTAGCAGCTCGCCGCCGGCGTAGCCGCTCGCACCCGCGACCGCGATCCGAACCGTCATGTGGATGATTATGCACGGACCTGCAAACCCACTCAACCCGGTTCCCCCGACCGTGGCGCGCCCCACAGCGCGGGCCGCTTTCTTTCCGGCATTGCGATAAATACGCGGTGGTCATCCCCGGAATCGAAGTCCATTTTCTTACAGGATTGTGAACGGGCCCGGCCGAAATTGCCTGCGTGGTCGTTGTCCACGGCTCTCACATGCTGAACAACGGATTCACCATGCTCGAACGGCCATAACATTCGCCAGGTCAAACACCGGTGCGATCCCCGGAGTCCCCGTGACCCCCATTTCCCCGCCGTCCGCGCCGCCCGCCGCGGCCGAGGACGAGTTATCGCCGACCCTGGCGTCGAAGAAAGTCGTGCCGCTGCGGCACCCGTGGCGGTGGGTGGCCGGGGCGGTGGCGCTGGTCGTGCTCGCCCAGGCCGCGCACGCGCTGGTCACCAACCCGGCGTTCCAGTGGGATGCGTTCGGATACTGGTTCTTCCGGCCGGTGGTGCTGGAAGGATTGGTGCTGACGCTGGAGCTGACCGGGCTGGCCGCGGTGTTCGGGCTGCTCGGCGGGATCGTGCTGGCGCTGATGCGGTTGTCGCGCAACCCGGTGCTGCGCGCGGTGTCCTGGGGCTACGTCTGGATCTTCCGGTCCATCCCGCTGATCGTGCTGCTGCTGTTCCTGGCCAACGTGACCGCGCTGTACAGCACGCTGAGCCTGGGCATCCCGTTCGGGCCGTCGTTCGTCGAGTTCAGCGCGAACGACCTGCTGAGCTTCTTCGTGGTGGCGGTGCTCGGGCTCAGTCTGAACGAGGCCGCCTACGCGGCGGAGATCGTGCGGTCCGGGATCATCTCGGTCGACCAGGGGCAGCTGGAGGCGGCGTCCGCGCTGGGGCTGCCGAAGTGGCGGCAGTACCGGCGGATCATCCTGCCGCAGGCGACGCGCGCGATCATCCCGTCCTACGCGAACCAGCTCATCGGGCTGCTCAAGGGGACCTCGGTCGTCTACATCACCTCGCTGCTGGAGCTGTTCGGCGTGGTGCAGACGCAGGCGAGCACGAACAGCGGGCAGATCATCCCGCTGTTGATGGTGGGCACGGTCTGGTACGTGATCCTGACCAGCCTGCTGTCGGTCGTGCAGTACTACGTGGAGCGTCACTTCTCGCGCGGCGCGCTGCGCACCGTGCCGCCCACACCGTTCCAACGATTCCGCGCCCGGCTGCGCGCGGTGGGGGTGGCCCGATGACCACGCTGACACGACCGGCTGTCTCGGTGCGCGGCGCGGTCAAGTCCTACAACGGACTCCGAGTACTCGACGACATCGACTTCATCGCCCGGACCGGCGAGGTCACGGCGATCATCGGCCCGTCCGGGTCGGGCAAGTCCACGCTGCTGCGCGCTATCAACCACCTGGAGCCGTTGGACAGCGGGTTCGTCACGGTCGACGGCGAGCTGATCGGCGTGCGCCTGTACCGGGGCAGGCTGCGGGAGCTGAGCGAACGAGCGATCCTGCGGCAGCGGTCGCGGATCGGGTTCGTGTTCCAGAACTTCAACCTGTTCCCCCACCTGTCGGTGCTGGCGAACCTGGTCGAGGCGCCGGTGGTCACCCAGGGTGTGCCGCGGGCGGAGGCGGCGGCGCGGGCGCGGGAGCTGCTGGCGCGGGTCGGGTTGGCGGACAAGGCCGACGCGTATCCCCGGCAGCTGTCCGGCGGGCAGCAGCAGCGGGTGGCGATCGCGCGGGCGCTGGCGTTGCGGCCGCGGCTGCTGCTGTTCGACGAGCCGACGTCCGCGCTGGACCCGGAGCTGGTGGGCGAGGTGCTCGCGGTGCTGCGGGACCTGGCCGCCAGCGGCACCACCATGGTCGTGGTCACGCACGAGATCGGGTTCGCCCGGGACGTCGCCGACCACGTGGTGTTCCTGGACGCGGGGCGGGTCGTGGAACAGGGGCCGCCCGCGGAGGTCCTGGTGTCCCCGCGCGAGGAGCGGACCCGCGAGTTCCTCGGCAAGCTCATCTGACCGTTCGATTCCCAGTGATAGCGATTCCCCTTTGATAGCGAGGAAAGCCATGCCCCGGTTAGCCAGAATCCCCGTCGTCGTAGTGGCCGTGGCGTTGGCGGGTGGCGTGAGCGCCTGCGGTTCGACGGAGACGCCCGCCGCCGCGGCCGTGGACGCGAACGGCAACCAGGTGGTCACGGTCGCGGCCAATACCGACTTCACCAAGCCGGTGCAGATCACCGTGCCGAAGGTGGACGCGATCCGGGCGAAGGTGCCGAAGGCCATCCTCGACCGGGGCAGGCTGGTGATCGGCAGCGGCGCGCTGCCCAACGGGTCGCCGCCGCTGAACTACATCGGCGTCGACCAGCGGACGTTGACCGGGGTGGAGATCGACCTGTCGCGCCTGGTCGCGGGCGTGTTCGGGCTGACAGCGGACGAGCAGAACGCGTCCTGGCAGAACATGTTCGTGCGCATCCAGAGTGGTCAGTTCGACGTCGGTTTCTCCAACATCACGGTGACCGAGGAGCGCAAGAACCAGGGCTACGACTTCGCCTCGTACCGGCAGGACAATCTCGGGTTCGAGGTGAACAGGAACAGCACCTGGAACTTCGACGGGAACTACCAGAGCCTCGCGGGCAAGACGGTCGCCGTCGACACCGGGACCAACCAGGAGAAGATCCTGGTGGAATGGCAGACGAAGCTGCGGGCCGAGGGGAAGGCGTTGGAGATCCGCAACTTCGCCGACCGCAACAGCACCTACCTGGCCCTCGCGTCCGGCCGTGTCGACGCCTATCTCTACCCGAACCCGAGCATCGCCCACCACGCGTTGCAGACCGCGAACACGCCCAACCCGACGCGCAGCGGCGGCACGTACTCGGGCGCGGGCGCGACGTTGCAGGGGCTGATCGCGGCGACCACCAAGAAGGGCAACGGGTTGGCCGAGCCGTTGGCGGAGGCGATCGACTACCTGATCGAGCACGGGCAGTACGCGCAGGTGCTCGCGGCGTACGGGCTCAAGGACGAGGCGGTGGCGAAGTCCGAGGTGAACCCGGCGGGGCTGCCGGTCACCAACTCCTGAGGACTTCCGATCGGGCGCCCGATCGGAGGATGTGGGTTCGACACAGGTGGGCCGGGCGATCCCCGGCCCACCTGCCGTCTCACACCGGCTGGGCGGCGGGCACGCGCACCAGGACGAACCGCATCCGGCGGCGCAGGCGGAAGCCGAGCTGCTCGTAGAGGCGGATGGCGTTCGTGTTGGCGGCGCCGGTGTGCAGGAACGGGGTCTCGCCACGGGCCTGGATACCGGCCGCGACGGCCAGCACCAGCCGGGTCGCCAGCCCCTTGCCCCGATGCGCCGGGTCGGTGCACACCGCGCTGATCTCGGTCCACCCCGGCGGGTGCATCCGCTCCCCCGCCATCGCGATGAGCACGCCGTCCTGCTTGACACCCAGGTAGGTGCCCAGCTCGATGGTGCGCGGCAGCAGCGGGCCGGGCTTGGTGCGGGCCACCAGGTCGAGCATCTCGGGCACGTCGGCCGCGGTCAGCCGCACGGCCTCCGGGTCGGGCGCGCCGACCACGCCGTCGTCGACGAGCTGCACGCCCTCGATGACGTCGACCTCCCAGCCCGCGGGGCCCGCGGTCGTACCGGGGAGGACGGCCTCGGTGCCGGGACCGATGAGCGCGGCCAGGTCGGACCATCCCGTCGGGCCTGCACCGGGGTCCAGCGCGGAGAACACCGACACGTCGTCCGCGTAGCGCACCGCGCCGCCGCGCCGCTCGGCGAACCGCGCGTGCGGCCCGGTCAGCGAGTGCCAGGCGGGGTTGTCCAACAGGTTCTCGTCGGTCACGTCTGTCCCCTCGGTCGGCTCGTGGAATCCAAGCACGGACAGGTATTCCGCGGCCTTCTTTTATTCCCGCCATTTCGATCATTCCCACATCCTGGGTGCGGCTCCGCACGGTCATTACCGTCGGATGGGGAAGGGGGCCGAACATGACACTTCACCTGGCATTGGAAACCGACGGGGGCGGCGCGCATCCGGCGGCCTGGCGACTCGCCTCGGTGTCGTCGCCGGGGCACGTGCGCGAGGTGGTCCGCGCGGCGGAGGCGGCCGGGTTCGCCCTGGTGACCTTCGCCGACTCGCCGCTGCCCACACCGGCCGGGCGGCTGGAGTCGGTCGGGCGGGCCGCGTTCGTCAGCACGGCCACCTCGCGGGTCGGGCTGGCCCCGGCCGTGCCCACGGCGACGACCGAGCCGTTCCACGTGGCCGCGCAGCTGGCGTCGCTCGACCACGCCTCGCACGGCCGCGCGGCCTGGGTGGTGACCGGGTCGACCGCCGAGGAGCTGGCGACGGTCGGCACCGACGGGCCCGACGGGGAGGCCGCCGAGGTGGTCGAGGTGGTGCGGGCGCTGTGGGACTCGTGGGAGGACGACGCGGTCATCCGGGACGCCGCGACCGGGCGCTACCTGGACGCGGACAAGGTGCACCACGTGGACTTCGTGGGTCGGCACTTCACGGTCAAGGGCCCGCTGATCACGCCCCGGCCGCCGCAGGGCAGGCCGGTGGTGCTGGCCGACGCCGCGCTGGACGTGGACGCGGACATCCTGCTGGTGTCGGACCACGTCCGGCCCGCACGCCCGGGGTTGGTGTTCGCCGAGGTCGAGGTCGTGCTGGACGCGGGCACGGAGTCGGCGGTGAGCCGGTTGACCGACCTGGACGCCGTCACGCCCTGGGCCTCCGACCGCACGCGGTATGTCGGCGCGCCCGAGGGTCTGGTGTCGTTGCTGCTGGAGCTGTCCGAGGCCGTCGACGGTGTGCGGCTGCATCCGGCGGTGTTGGCGGTGGACCTGCCGGTGCTGGTCGAGCACGTGCTGCCCGCGCTCGATCTCCATCCACAGCGGGAAACCCTGCGCGCGACGCTCGGATTGCCTCGTCCTGTCAATCGGTTCATCAGTGGGGGTGTGCGATGACACGGGTCCACCTTGGCGTGTTCTACACCGGGGTCGGGTCGGGCTACGTGTGGTCCGATCCCGCCAACGCCGACCACACCGCCATCGAGACCTACCTGTCGGTGGCGCGGACCATGGAACGCGGGTTGTTCGACGCGTTCTTCCTCGGCGAGGGCCTGCGGGTGCGGGAGAACCGGGGGCGGGTGCTGGACACCGATGTCGTGGGCCGCCCGGACGCCATCACGCAGCTGTCGGTGCTGGCGGGGGCGACCACCCGGCTGGGCCTGGTGGCCACGCAGAACGCCACCTACAACTTCCCGGCCGACCTCGCCCGCCGCCTGTCCACTTTGGACCACCTGTCCGCCGGTCGGGCCGGGTGGAACGTGGTGACCACCGACAACGCCTGGACCGGGGAGAACTTCCGGCGCGGCGGGTGGCTGGCGCACGAGCGCCGGTACGAGCGGGCGACGCAGTTCGTCGAGGCGGCGAAGGCCATCTGGGCCGCCACGGGCCCGGTGGAGCGACACACCGACCTGGTCGACCTGCGGGTGACGCCGACACTGCCTGCCAGCCGCCAGGGCAGGCCGGTGCTGTTCCAGGCAGGCGACTCCCCCGGCGGCCGGGACCTGGCGGCCCGGCACGCGGACGTCGTGTTCTCCGCGAACCGCACCTACGAGAAGGCCCGCGCCTACGCCGACGACCTGACCGAACGGCTGGCGGGGCACGGCCGGTCGCGGGACTCCCTGCGGATCCTGCCGGGCACGAGTGTCGTGCTGGGCGACACCGACGCGGAGGCGACCGAGCGCGCGGAGTGGTTGCGGCAGCAGCAGTTGACCGCACGGCAGGCGATCGGGTTCCTGGAGCAGTACTGGAACACGGACTTGTCCGCCTACGACGCGGACGGACCGCTACCGGACATCGAGCCCGCCGAAGGTGAACTGGACCCCTCGCGCGGGACCCTCTCGATCGCGGATAGAACCGGGAAGCTGGAGCGGGTCCGGGCGTGGCGACAGTTGGCGGCCGATAAGAACCTGTCGATCCGGGGCCTGGTGCTGGAGGTCCAGCCGCGCGGCGGGTCGTTCGTGGGGACGCCCGCGCGGATCGCGGACGAGTGGGCACGGTATGTGCGGGACCGGGTGGTGGACGGGTTCATCCTCGGGCCGTCACACCTGCCGGGGAGCGTGGACGAGGTGGTGGACCGGCTCGTACCGGAGTTGCAGGAGCGTGGGGTCTACCGGACCGAGTACGAGGGGACAACGTTGCGCGAGCACCTTGACCTGCCCGCTCAGTCGAGTAAGTAGGAGAAGCGGCGGACCATCGGGACCCACTGCTGGAACGGCGAGACGTTCGGCAGGGTGACCATGGCGGAGACGCGCCGGAGGTCCTGGCAGAGCCGACGCCAGTCCTCCGGCGGGTCCGGGTCGCCCAGGTCGGCGGCGAAGTCCGGCCACGGGGTGCCGTGGTCGGCGTCGGTCAGGTTGGTGAAGACCCGGGCCGCCCGGCGCGGGGCGGCGGTCAGGATGGCCAGCAGGATCACGACCGCCTGGAACTCGCCCGGTTCCGCGTCGGTGCCGAGGAACCGGGTGGCGTCGGAGAGGTCCCGGGTGGCGCGCAGGACGCGGTAGATGTTGAGCAGGCGTTTGGCGGCGCGGGGTGTGCGGACCAGACCGGCAACATTGTCCAGGAAGGCCCACTCGCGTTCGGTGAGCGGTTCCGGCGCGGTGGGCTCGGTCCGCGGCAGCGGCTCCTTGGGGTGCAGGGTCAACGGCACGTCCAGGCGCGGCGGCTGCCCGTGGTCGGAGAATGGTCCGCCGGGGCCGGGGCGGACCGTCCTGGTCGGGGCGGGCGGGCTCGGGGCCAGCGAACGGAAGAGCCTGCCGACGGCGGCGTCCGACATCCGGGGCAGGGTGAACGGGATGTTGATGATCTTCTCCAGGTAGTCCTCCGGGGAGACCCGCCAGTGGTCGAGCGTGCGGTCGTCCAGGGTGTCCGCGTGGTGCACGGTCAGCGAGCGCAGCAGCCAGCGCGGGTCGACCCCGATCACCACGACGAACAGGTCGAGCGCGAGGATCAGGTGCACCGCCTCCAGCACGGCCACCACGTGCCGGGGGCCGCAGCGGTCCAGGTCGTCGATGTAGAGCACGACGCGGTCGATCGGCCTGGCCCCGTCGCCCGGTTCCGCGCGCCACTCGGCGAGGAGCTTCACCAGTTCCTCGAAGTCCTTGCGCACCAGGGAGACCGTGCTCAGCCCCCGGGTGTAGCGGTCGCCGCCCGCGCGGTCGGCGAGGAAGGCGGACATGCGGTGCGCGGGGTGGAACTCGGCCAACCGGGCACCCATCTCGCCGACCTCGTCGACCAGCTCCGCCAGCTGCTTCTCCGCGATGCACTGCCCGGCCTCGACCTTGCGCAGCTCGTCGACCCTGTCCCGGATCCCCTCGTCCAGCCGTTTCCGGCCCGCCGAGTCCATGCCCGCGCGCAGGTCGACGGCCAGGGACCGCAGGCTCGCCACACCGCTGCGGGCGCGCACGACCAGGGTCGACCCGACCACGGCCGTCAGCGCGGCGGTCGCCCCGCCGATCCAGGCCGCCAGCAGGCCACCGGCGAGGACGAGAACCGCGGTGAGGCCCAGCACGACGGCCGCCGCCACGAGTGCCATCCGGCCCTGGCGGTCGCCGGTCATGCCGCGCAGCGTGGTCACGTCGTCGGCGGTCCTGCGCAGTTCGTCGGACAGGGCGCGGGCTTTGTCGACTTCGTCGGTGATGCCGATGCGCGCCCAGGTCTGCTCGGCGCGGGCGCGCAGCGTGTCGGACCAGAACAGGGCGCCCAGCAGGTCGGCCGTGGTGGACACGTGCTTCTCGGCGGCGCTGTCGATCTCGGCCTGCAACCGGGCGGCGGCCTCGGCGGCCGAGTCGACGACCTGCTCGACCTCGCGGCGGTGGTTCATCTTGTCCACCAGCCGCCGCTCCATCTCGCCGCGCCCGCTCTCGGCGGCCTGCTCGACCTCGGCGGCCAGGTCGCGGAAGACGACGTCACCCAGGCTGGCCCAGAGGTCGGCGTCGGCGTAGTGCCAGGCGTTGAACCCGATGTGGACGATCCGGCCGCAGTTCCCCTCGGCACCGGTCCGCTCCCGGATCCGGCCGCGCAGCAGGCCCATGAAGTAGCTCTTGCCCGCGCCCCACTCGCCGAACACGCCGATCGACAGCGGCACCGGCGTCCGCGCGTCGGCGATCACCGAGGCCAGCATGGCCGCGTAGGGCGAGACGTCGAGCATGTCCGCCGTCGACGCGATCGACGCCGTGGGCACGACCAGGTCACCGGCCACACCGCCCTGCAGCTCGGTCGACGGGCTGGTCTGCGTCACGTCCGGGTGGCCCTCGCCCGCGAACTCGCGCCAGGCCTCGGACATCGTCCAGACGAAGTCCTCGTCCGAGCCGTAGAGGACGACCAGTTCGCCCCGATGTCCCTGGCACTCCTCGTGGACGAACGCGAGCAGCTGCCCCGGGTCGAAGTCCTCGCGGGCGGGGAGGGCGACCGAACGGGTGAACCGGCCGAACCGGTGGCTGCTGCCGACGACCAGGGACCGGTACCACAGCGACGGGCCGGGATCCAGGCGGATCGCGCGGCCCTCCTCGTCCGCGCGGACGATCTCGCCCAGGTCCAGTCCCAGCTCCTCGGCCATCGCCGGGAGCGACCGCAAGGGCAGCACCACGGTGCCGACCGGGATGTTCCACGGCTGGTCGGTGTGGACGGCGGCGATCTCCCAGCCGTTGATGTAGCCCAGGCGCATGCGTTTCCCCCTGACCGGCTCGGGTCAACCGAGCAGTTCGGCTCGGATGCTCGGATCGCGGAGCACCCGGAGCACCTCGGGCTGGTCCGCGAAGACATCCGCCGCACCGGGTCGGTCGCTGTAGCGGAGCATGGCCTGCACGACGTCGGCGAACGGCTGTTCGCGGACGGTCTGCACGACCTGGCGCATGGTCTCCGTGTCGCCGGTGCGGCGCGCGGACTCCCAGCGTTCCAGGAGGTAGCCCAGGGTGGTGCGGGCGTTCTGCCTGCCGCGCGTGAGGATGTCGCGGTTGAGGCCGCAGACCTGTTCGGTGACCGCGCCGCGTTCGGTCAATGGCCGGTAGCGGCCGAGGGTCAAGGACAGCGCGAGGTGGTCGAACGGGTCGTCCACGGTCGGGTCGAGCAGCAGCGGGCGGCCGCGTTTGTCCCGGGGGAACCGGTCGCGCTTGTGGTGGCTGTTGCAGACCGAGCAGGCCAGCAGGTGGTTGGTCCACACGAAGGTGAGCAGCGGGGTCAGGGCAATCGGGGAGAAGTGGTCGATGTCCGTGCCCTGGTTGTCGCCGCAGTACATGCAGCGTTCGCGGCCCGGGGCGAACTCGCGTAAGTGCGTGCCCAGGGACTGGCGCAGCGTCGACCGCGAGCGCCAGGTCGTGCGGGCCCGCGTGGTCTGCTCCTTGCGGGCCGCCGTGCGCAGGCCATCGGTGGCGCGGGCGAGCGCGTCGGCCACCTCGGTCGGGAGGGGCGACCGGGTCAGCCGGATCATCGCTGGTCGTCGTCCGCGATCAGGCGGGCGGCGACCTCGGTGACGCGGGCCGACGGCGAGCTGGTCAGGCTCTGCTTGAGCTGCTGGTAGCGGGCGTGCTCGGTGTCGTCGGCGGCACCGTCGAGCACCTTGATCTCCAGCTCGACCAGCTCGTGGCGCAGCTGCACGGCCCGCGTCGAGTAGGCGGTGTCCAGGCCGAACAGGTCGGACAGGACCGCGTCGTCGCCGGTGCCGTAGACGATGCGCTCCCACAGGTCGTCGTCCACGGTCTGCGGGGCGGCGTCCCGGTCGGGGCCGGGCAGCCGGATCAGGCCCGCCGGGTCGGCGGACTGGCAGATGTACGGGCTGTGCGTGGTGACGATGAACTGGATCCGGGGGAAGTGCTGCTTGAGCCACTCGCCGATGCGCTTCTGCCAGGACACGTGCAGGTGCGCGTCGATCTCGTCGATGATCACCACGCCGGGGACGCCGACCACGGTGCCGTCCGGGCCGTGCAGGTACAGGTCGCCGTAGCTCTCGTAGAGCTGCTTGAGCAGGTCGACGACCAGGGCGACCACGGTGCGGTAGCCGTCGCTCATCTCGCGCAGCGGGAAGCGGTGGCCGCCGTCGGAGACCCACAGGCCCTCCGAGTCGACCTCGTTGATGCGGTAGTCGTCGGGCAGCAGGCCGTCGCCCAGGATGCGCAGCGCGGACTCCTTGAGATAGCCCGCGCCCTCCCGGCGCTCCAGCGCGCGCAGGTGCTGCTCGATCAGCCAGGCCACGCCCTCGGCCAGCGAGGCGTCCTCGTGGAACAGGCTGGCCATCCTGGCCACGCTGCCGGAGCCGAGCATCAGCCGCTGCACGTCGCCGGTGCCGCCGACGAGCCTGCGGAACGGGCCGTAGGCGGCGCAGAACCATCCGGACGGGTTGTCGTGCCACGGCCCATGGCGCGGCGCGGTCTTGGCGCGGCCGTCCTCGCTGTGGTCCTCCAGCGACGGCTGCACCGGCCTGCGCGCCCACGTGGTGTCCTCGGCGTCGGGGGCGGTCCAGCGCAGGCCCGCCCAGAACGGGCGCTCCGGCGGGCGCCCCTTCTTGAACCGCTCGAAGGTGAGGTCGAAGGTCAGCTGCACGGCGGCGGTGGCGACCCGCTTGCCCACCGAGATCCAGTTGTCGAAGTCGGCCACCAGCGTGCGCGCGGCCGCCGGACCACCCACGGCGAGGGCAATCCCGCGGAGCAACGAGGTCTTCCCGGACCCGTTGCGCCCGGCGAGCACGGTCCACCCCGCGTAGGAGTTGTCCGGCCGCCGCAGATCGAGGTCGACGGCCCGGCCGTCGTGGAACCCGCGCACGTTGACCAGCCGGACCCGCGACACGTACATGCCCGAACAGTATCGCGATCAGCGGCCGGGGCCGCGTTTCCGCTTGGATGTCCGACATGGACATCCACACCCCGGCACTCGACGACTACCTGCTGGCCCACTCCACCCCCGCCGACGCCCTGCTCCGCGAGCTGGCCGCGGAGACCGCCGCCCGCTGGCCGCGCGCGACGAGTATGCAGATCAGCCACGACGAGGGCGAGTTCCTGACCATGCTGACCCGGCTGGTGGGTGCCGGGGTCGCGGTCGAGGTGGGTGTGTTCACCGGCTACTCGTCGCTGTGCATCGCCCGCGGCCTGGCCCCCGGCGGCCGGTTGATCGCGTGCGACATCAACGAGGAATGGACCGCCCTGGCCCGCGTCTACTGGGAGCGTGCGGGTGTGTCCGACCTCGTCGACCTGCGCATCGCCCCGGCCCTGGACACGCTGCGCTCGCTGCCCGCCTCCCCGCACATCGACTTCGCCTTCATCGACGCGGACAAGTCGGGGTATCTGGGCTACTACGACGAGCTCGTCCCGCGCATGCGCCCCGGCGGCGTCATCGCGCTGGACAACGTCCTGCAGGGCGGCCGCGTGGTCGACCCGTCGTTCACCGACCCCGTCACCGAGGCGGTCCGCGCGGTCAACACCCGGATCGCCGCCGACCCGCGCGTGTCGACCACCATGCTCCCCATGCGCGACGGCGTGACCCTGCTCTGAGCTACCGGTAATGCTCGAACGCGGCCGTGATCCTCTCCTTGTCGGCACCGTCGGCGAGCAGCAGGAGCAGCAGCACGCGGGCCTTCGCCGGGTCGAGGAAGCCCGCGTGGACGAGGCCGCGGTCGAGCAGGTCCCGCTCCGACCCGGGATACCCGTAGGTCTGCCGCAACACCGACCCGGACCCGGTCCGCGACGCCAACACCACCGGCACCCGCCCGGCCACCTCGGCCACGACCGGCACCATGTCGGCCGGGACGTGCCCCGCCCCCAGCCCGGCGAGCACGATCCCGTCGCACACCTCCCCCGCCCGACGCAGGATCTCCCCGTCGTCCCCGAGCGCGACGGTGATCAACCCGACCCGCAGCCCGGCGACCTTGTCCGACGCCGCGAGGCTCATCGGCACCCTGGGCGTCCCTCGCAGCCTCGGCTCCCCTTCCACCACCAACCCGAGCGGCCCGAACCCCGGCGACACGAACGCGGCCATGCTGCTGGTATGTCCCTTCCGGACGAACCGCGCCCCATGCACCTCATCCGACATGACCACCAACGCCCCAAGCCCCCGCGCCTCCTCCGCCGCCGCGACCCGGATCGCGGCATAGAGATTCGCGGGCCCATCGGCCCCCGCCGACGTCGGCGCCCGCATCGCCCCGGTGACGACCACCGGAGCGGGCCCCGGAACGGTCAGATCAAGGAAGATCGCCGTCTCCTCGATGGTGTCCGTCCCATGCGTGACGACCACACCCCGCGCCCCACCCGCGATCTCCGCTTTCACGGCATCCGCGAGCGCCACCAGATCCCCGAACCCGATCGAGGGACTCGGCAACGACCGCAACCCCCGAGCCGTGATCTCCAACCCCAACCCGGCCAACCCGGGCACCGCCGCGATCAGCTCCCCGGCATCCAACGCGGGCACGACCCCACCACGACCACCCGGCACCATCGCGATGGTCCCACCCATCCCGATCACCGCAACCCGATCCACAGCCACACCCCTTGCCCCACCGACGAAACCGCCCACACCACCCGAACCTATCGACGAAGCTCGGCGCCGTGGAAGAGGCTGTCCGGCACCTGTGGATGAATCCCCACACCTGTGGACAACCCGCTCCTTTCCCTTCCACCCACACCACAACACCCCGCCCCCGCCCGAACATCACGCCCCCAACACCCAAACCCCACACCCACCCCCACAAGATCATCGACCGCCCCCGGAACACGGCCCCTCCCACCCGGGGGCTGGCCCGCGCGTGAGCCTATCTGCCCAGTTCAGGGGGCCGGAAGTAGGCAAACCCCGGCTGTGGATGGAAATCGGGGGATGTGGATAACTCGTGATCATGGTCAGCCTGTCCGGGCAGACACAATGCGTCACACGGATGCAATCCATCCACATGCCCGACAATCCATCCACAGCGGACCAAGCACCACTTCCATTCCCCCGACCTGGGCGAATAGGCTCACGCGCGGGCCAGCCCCGGGTGGGAGGGGCCGTGTCCCGGGCCGGTGTCCGCAGTTGATCTCGGGGCGGGGGTTCAGGGCGATCCCAAGCCCGGCATCGGCAGCGGTCCATCCCGAGTCCGGTACCCGCGCCGAGACTTCCCCAGGCATCGCTGTGCGGTCGCCGAGTTGCTTACCGGGCCGGGAAACAGGGCCCTGCAGCCGGACTCGAACCGGCAACCCTTCGATTAGCAGTCACTTGGCGAGCCCGCGTGCCCAGCCGTCACGCCCCGTGGGCGAGCCCGAGTTATCCACATGGCCCCCGATTCATCCACAGGCCAACGATTCCCGCCCCACCCCACCAGCAGGCAGCGATACGTTCAGTGCGTGGGCAAGAGGTCCAGCAGCGGAGTCCACGAAGACTCCGCCGGCGAGTCGTCGATGTGGCAACCGGACTGTCGGAGGGTGGACAGATGCGTGGGAAACAGCGGGTGGGCACGATGGTCGGCGTTCGCCTGTGGGCGGATGATCACGGGAACGTCAGCAGCGCCAACGGCCTCGCACAGTGCGGTGAGGGCCTGGTTGTCGGCGATGCCCAGCGCGAGTTTGGCGATCGAGTTGGCCGTCGCCGGGACGAACAGGAACGCGTCCGGCATCGGATACGGCTTGGGCTCGTGCGGGAGGCGGGGCAGGCTGCGGACCGGCAGGTCGGTGAGGGCCTGCAGCCGGTCCCACTCCCCGGTTTCCGACATCCAGCGACCCGCCTCCGGTGTGAAGGTGATCGCGAGGCGCCAGCCCCGGGACGCGGCGGGTTCGGCGAGTTCCGGGCGGAGGCGGTGTTCCAGGCCGCCCCCCGCCGCGGCGACCAGGCCGAGGATCATCGGCGGAGGAGGGCGCAGAACATGGCGTCGGTGCCGTGCCGGTGCGGCCACAGCTGCACGTACGGGCCCTCGCCCAGGTCCGGCACGCCGGGGAACGCCTCGCGGGCGTCCAGCAGGGTCACGCCGGTCTTGCGGACGACGTCGGCGACCACACCCTCGGTCTCGGGGAGGTGTGGGGAGCAGACGACATAGGCGACGACGCCGCCTGGGCGGACCAGGGACAAGGCGCTGGTCAGGAGTTCGCGCTGGAGGCGGGTGAGGTCGCCGACGTCCTCGGGGCGGCGGCGCCAGCGGGCCTCGGGGCGGCGGCGGAGCGCGCCGAGGCCGGTGCACGGGGCGTCGACCAGGACGCGGTCGTAGCCGCCGGGCAGGTCGGGGTCGCGGCCGTCGGCGACGTGCACGGTGACCGGGAGGCCCGCGGTGCTCTGCTCGACCAGGCGGGCGCGGTGCGGGGCCTGTTCGATCGCGTCGAGGGTGCCGCCATCCGTCGCGGCCAGCGCGCCGAGCAGGGCGGCCTTGCCGCCGGGGCCCGCGCACAGGTCGAGCCAGCGCGAGTCGGTGCCGTCGACCTCGGGGCGGGTCAGGGCGAGCGCGCACAGCTGGCTGCCCTCGTCCTGCACGTGCGCGAGCCGTTCGCGGATCGCCTCGATGTCGCCGGGATCGCCCGCGCCCGCCTCCAGGCGGACGCCGTAGGGCGAGTACGGGGCGACGTCGCCGCCGGTCATGGCGGCCAGCTCGTCGGCGCTGACCTCGCCGGGGCGGGCGGTCAGGTGCACGGCCGGGCGGTCGTCGTCGGCGCGCAGGGCGGCGGCCAGCTCGTCGCCGGTGGAGCCCAGGGCGTCGGCGAAGGCGCGCGCGATCCAGCGCGGGTGCGCGGTGCGGATGGCCAGGCTGCCCAGCGGGTCCTCGGCCGGGTCGGGCGCGACGCGGTCCAGCCAGCCCGCCTCGTCCAGCTCGGACACCTTGCGCAGCACCGCGTTCGCGAAACCGGTCACCCGCGGGCCGAGGTCGTGCCGCACGAGGTCCACTGTGGACGCAACGGCGGCGTGCGCGGGGATGCGGGTGCGCAGCAGCTGGTAGGCGCCGAGGCGGAGGGCGTCGAGCAGGACGGGCTCGACCTTGGTGAGCGGGCGGTCGACGCACGCGGCGAGGATCTCGTCGATCAGGCCGAGCGCGCGGGCGGTGCCGTAGGCCAGCTCCGTGGCCAGCGCGGCGTCCCGACCGGTCACCCGACGCTCACGCAACAGCTTGGGCAGCACCAGGTTCGCGTAGGCGTCATCGGCCCGGACCGCGCGCAACGTGTCCAGCGCCGCACGCCGCGCCGGATCGTCCACGGGCGGACGGTCAGGCGTCGCGGGCCGCCGTGGCGGGTGCGCGCGCTGCGGGCGTGAGGGGCGGCCCTGGCCACCCTGACCGCCCTGACCACGCGGTCCACCGTGGCCGCGCCGGGGGCGACCGCCGGGCTGTCCTGGCTGGCTCATCCGAGTCGCTCCCAGAGTTCGATACGGGCGCTGAACGCCCCGGTCACATCAGACACGCACGTCCCGACCGAGACATCACGTGACACCGCCTCGATCGTGATCGCGCCGAAGAACCGACGGCCAGGCCTGATCGACCGAGATCCTTCATCGGCTCGACACACGAGCCACGCGCCCCAATCGCCGGACCTCGCCGACGAGCCCATCCCCGCACGGGGGCAGGCGAGTCGGATCATCCAAGGCGCTCCGGGCTTCACACGGGTACCCGACGCGCCGCGACCTTCGCCTCGATCGTGTTCGCGCGGCGGAACGAGCCCGACATCGTCGAGCGAACGTCGACCAGCAGCACGATGCGAGCGCGAACCGACCAACCTCGCCGACTGGCTCATCCCCGCACCGGACATCGCGAGTCGGGTCATCCGAGGCACTCCCCCGGTTCGATGCGGCTGCCGCGGGCCCAGTCCGGGGCGGGCATGCGCTTCTTGCCCTGGGCCTGGACCTCGCCGAGGGCGACCGGCCAGCTGGCGGTGCCGACCAGTACCCGCTTGCGTTCCACCAGGATCTCGCCGGGGGCGAGGGCGGTGTCGGACTCGGCGCGGGTGACCGGGCCGAGCTTGAGGCGTTCGCCGCGGAACGGGACCCAGGCGCCGGGGTCGGGGGTGACGGCGCGGACGCGGCGGTCGACGGCCTGGCCCGGCTGGGTGAAGTCGATCCCGGCGTCCTCGACGGTGATCTTCGGGGCGTAGCTGACGCCGTCCTCGGGCTGCGGCACGGCGGTGAGCGCGCCGTCCTCGATGCCGTCCACAGTGGACGCCAGCAGTCCGGCGCCCGCCTCGGCCAGGCGGTCCAGCAGGGCGCCCGCGGTGTCGTCGGGCCGCACCGGCTCGGTGAGCACCCCGTACACCGGGCCCGCGTCCAGCGCCTTGACGATGCGGAACGTGCTGGCGCCGGTGATCTCGTCGCCGTGCCACACCGCGGCCTGCACCGGTGCGGCGCCGCGCCAGGCGGGCAGCAGCGAGAAGTGCAGGTTCACCCAACCGTGCACCGGGACCGCCAGCGCGGCGCGGCGGAGCAGGGCGCCGTAGGCGACGACCGGGCAGCAGTCGGGGGCGATCGCGCGCAGGCGGTCCAGGAACTCCGGCTCGGCGGCGGTCTCCGGGGTGAGCACCTCGATGCCGTGCTCGTCGGCCAGCTCCGCCACCGGCGACCGGTGCAGCTTCTTGCCCCGCCCGGCGGGCGCGTCCGGCCTGGTCACCACGGCGGCCACCTCGTGCCGCGGCGACGCGATGAACGCCCGCAGCGACGGCAGCGCGACCTCGGGCGTGCCCGCGAACACCAGCCGCATCAGCGGGCCCCGAACAGCGGGTGCGGGCTCTGTTTGATCGTCGGCACCGCACCGTCGAACCAGTCGGCCTGCCGGATCTCGCGCATCGCCAGCTTGCGGGTCTGCTCGTCGAGCCGGTCGACGAACAGCACGCCGTCCAGGTGGTCGGTCTCGTGCTGGATGCAGCGGGCGAGCAGGTCGGAGCCCTGGATCTCGATCGGGTCGCCGTACATGTCGAACCCGCGCGCGACCACGTTGCGGTGGCGGCGGCAGTCCCAGTACAGGCCGGGGATCGACAGACAGCCCTCCTGTCCGTCCTGGACTTCCTCGTCGAGCGCGGTCCAGACCGGGTTGACCAGGTGCCCCTCGTCGCCGTCGCAGTGGTAGGTGAACACCCGCAACCCGACCCCCAGCTGCGGCGCGGCCAGCCCGGCCCCGCCCTCGTCGGCCATCGTGTCCGACAGGTCCCGGACCAGGTTCCGCAGCTCCAGGTCGAAGTCGACCACCTCGGCGGCGGGGCTGCGCAGCACGGGATCGCCGAACAGGCGGATCGGCTGGACGGTCACGAATCTCCCTCGGGTACGCGGTCGCGGTCCGACCAGTGTATTCACCCGACATCTGCGGTGACGCACCATGGGACACCCCGCCCACCCGGGGCTTTTGGGTCCCACTGGAACCCTACCGCCCCCACGCCCCTGCTCCACGGCCCGCAGGCGAATACCGGGCCATGTGGACAACTCCCCCGAACACCGAACACGATCACCCCGAATCAAGATCATCCCCCCACGCGCGCCCCGCCCGCCCCAGGGGTTTCGGGTCCCATGTCAAGCCTACGAGATGTGGATCGTTGTCAATAGGCGTCGGCGAGGGCTGTGGACGGATTCGCGGGATGTGGACAACTCGTCGATCGGGCGTGGCCGAGCGGGAGAGAACCCGGGACAAGATCGACAAGTGGCAGGCCGGACCGAGGACATCCCTCCAGGGTCCAAAATCCAGCGTCCGGCCCGGCGAGGCCACGACCTGCCAAGACGCCTGGCACAGGCGACGCGGGCGACCACCACCGGGAACCCACGACACCAACCACGATCATCGGCGGAACAAGATCATCCCGGGCGCGCGCCCCGCCCGCCCTAGGGGTTTTGGGTCCCACTTCAAGCCTATCGAGTTCGCGGGCCTGTCAAGAGGGCCCGCGACGGCATGGGGATGGCTCGTGGGAATGTGGACAACTCCCGTCGGGGCCCCGGGCGCGTGATCATCCGGATTTCAAGATCATCCCTCGCGCGCGCCCCGCCCTCCCTCGGGGTTTCGGGTCCCGTTCTGAACTTATCGGATCCGGGGAGTTGTCAAGAGGGGGTGCGGGTGGGGTGGGGATGGATTCGGGGGGTTGTGGACGGCTTTCTAGATCAGGTCGAGGGGGTCGAGTTGGACGCGCAGGGGGTCGGGGTCCTTGCGGGCCGTGCGGACGGCCTGGGCCTGGGCGAGGACGGTGGCCAGGTCGCGGCCGTGGGCGCGGTCGACGCGGATCAGGGCGCGTTCGCGGGGGGTGTCGCCATCGGTGTCGGGGATTCCGAGGGGGACCGGGCCGAGGATCTGGGCGGTGGGGGGTAGCGGCAGGTCGGTGAGGAAGCGGTCGACGGCGGCGGGTGGGCCGTCGACGGAGGCCATGCGGACGGCCGGGGGGAAGGCGAGTTCGGCGCGGGCCGTGAGCTCGACGGTGGCGTGCCAGGCGGGGTCCCAGCGGACCAGGGCCTGGACGGCGGGGAGGGCGGACTCGGCGAGGACGACCACGCGGCCGCCGTCGGCGGCGGGGCGGACCAGGGCGGCGGCGGTCATCCAGCGGCGGAGGGCTTCCTCGGTGGCGCGCAGGTCGGCGCGGCCGAGGAGGGACCAGCCGTCGAGGAGGAGGGCGGCGCCGTAGCCGCCGTCGGCCACGGGTTCGGCGCCGGGGGTGGCGACGATCAGCGCGGGTTGGCTGTCCACTGTGGAGAGTACTTCGGCGGCGCCGGAGGTGCGGACGGGGAAGCCGGAGAAGGCGCGGCCCAGCTCCTCGGCGGTCCGCTTGGCACCGACGACGACGGCGCGCAGGCGGCGGGAACCGCAGTTCTGGCAACGGAAATTGGCCTCGGTCGCCGCACACCACCGACACGCGGGCGGACGCGCGGCGGCGGACTCGGGCAAGGCCGCGTGCACCGCGCTCGACGGCCTGGTGGCTGCGGACGGCTCTGCTCGATAAGCCCCGGCAGACCCACGACCCGGGCCATCGGCCGCGAACCGCCGTGCGTCGGCGGGAGAGCCGCTGACACCAGCCGCGTCAGGGTGACTGCCCGCTCCCGACCCACGATTCGCACCGCCTGCCGCGTAGCGCTCATCGGCAGGTGAGCCGGGGTCTCGGGACGAGGAGCCCGAGTCGGTGTGCTCCCCCGGCCCCCGACCACGGCCGATGGCCCCCGACCTGCGTCGGCTCGCGTCCTCTCGGCGGGGATGACGGGATTCCTGGGTCGGGCCTGCGGGTACGGCGAGGGGGCCCGCGCAGCGGCGGCAGCGGGCGGGGGTGCGGCAGTCCTGGCAGGTCAGGGCGGGGACATAGCCTCGGCGAGGGACCTGGACCAGGACCGGGTGGCCTGCGTTGAGAGCTGTGCGGGCCGCCTCGAAGGCCATCGACGGTACGCGGGCGGTGCGGGCGGCAGGGTCGCGGGCGAGTTGGGAGTCGTGTTCGCCGATGGCGGTCACGCGGGGGGCCGTCGCCCGGACGGTGTCGCGGGTGGCGATGATCTCGGGGGCCCAGCCGGAGTCCACCAGGACCTGCGCCTCGGCCGTTCGCGCGAAGCCGCCCACCAGCAATGCCGCACCGCACAACGATGCGCGCTGCATCAGGACGTCGCGGACGTGCGGGTAGGGCGAACGGGGGTCCGAGTGCTGGTCGTCTCCGTCGTCCCACACCACCAGGACGCCGGGGTCGTCCACCGGGGCGTAGGCAGTGGCGCGGGTTCCCACCACGATGCGGACTCCCCCGCGCCGGACAGTCAGCCAGTTGCGGTAGCGCTTGGCGGGTCCCAGGTCCGCAGACAACGCCACCACCGCGTCCGCACCCGCCAACTCCGCACAGGCCGCGTGCACGCGTGCGACGTCCCGGTGGTCGGGCACGACCACCGCCGCTCCACGCCCCGCAGCAGCAGCGGTCACCGCCACCTCTGCCAGTCGCGCGGGCCAGTCCTCGCCCGGCAATGCCTGCCACACCGCGTGGGCTTGGCGGCCGGAGCGCAGGGCGTCCAGGAAAGCCGCGCCGCGTGGATAGCGAGACCAGCCCTCAGCCGTGGGCATGGGCGGTGGCTCGGCCGGAGTAGGGGGACCCTCGGACTCCACCCGCGCGTGGCGGGGTGGGATGGCCAGGCGCAGGACGTCGATCATGGTGCCTGCGTAGCGGTCGGCCACGGCACGGCACAGGGTCGCGACCTCGGGGGCCAGTACCGGTTCCGGCGAGGTCACCCGGTCCAGGAAGGCGAGCGTTCCCTTGTGTTCGGTCTCCGTCCCCCGCTCCACCAGGTACGCGTCCACCAGTTGTCCCGCGAACCGCACCCGCACCCGGCACCCCGGCACCGCGTCCGCGTCGAAGCGGGCGGGCACCAGGTAGTCGTACGTTCGGTCCAGGTGCGCCAGCGGCACGTCCACGTACACCCGCGCGACCGGGTTCGAGGCTGCGGGCGCCGGACGCCCCTTGGGCGGCTTCGGCGGCTCGACCTCGACGGTGAACAACGCGTCGGGTTCGGCCATGGACGTTGGTCTACCAGACGGTCAGTCGGGCCGGTCCCAGTGGTAGGCCGCGTACATGGCGACGATCTCCGCCCGGTCGCCGCCCGCCGCCTCCTCCCGGATGCGACGGTTGAGCCCGGTGGGATACCCGTGCCGCACGAGACGCCGTTCGCAAGCGTCTTCCAGGAACGACAACGAGAAGTACAACCCGGTCACATACCCTGCCGCGATCATCGAGAAGCGCAGCGAAAGCGGCCCCGGCACCAACAGAATCAGCCACAACGGCAGAAACATCAGCTGCACGCGAGCGAAGTGCCGCAACCACCACGTCGGCGCCGACAGATCCCACAACACCCACGGCCGGTACGCGTCCGGCAGCGTGCCACCGATGGCGTACCAGAGCCACCGCAGCGGGCCGGGCCGTCGTGGGCGCACGCGTTGGATGGTAGTTCCCGTGAGACAACACCTCCCCGACCGGATACCCGGCCGGGGAGGTGGCATGCGTGCTCGAAGACTCAGGAACTGACAACCTGCTTCAGGGCGTCGGCGCGGTCGGTGTTCTCCCACGGCAGGTCCAGCTCAGGCCGCCCGAAGTGCCCGTACGCGGCGGTCTGCGCGTAGATCGGCCGCAGCAGGTCAAGGTCGCGGATGATCGCGGCCGGGCGCAGGTCGAAGACCTCCCGGATGGCGGCCTGGATACGCACCGGGTCGACCTGCTCGGTACCGAAGGTCTCCACGAACAGACCCACCGGCGCCGCCTTGCCGATCGCGTACGCCACCTGCACCTCGACCCGCTCCGCCAGCCCGGCGGCCACGGCGTTCTTCGCCACCCACCGCATCGCGTACGCGGCCGAGCGGTCGACCTTGGACGGGTCCTTACCCGAGAACGCGCCGCCACCGTGCCGGGCCATGCCGCCGTAGGTGTCGACGATGATCTTGCGGCCGGTCAGGCCCGCGTCACCCATCGGACCGCCGATGACGAACCGCCCGGTGGGGTTCACCAGCAGCCGCACGTTCTCGGTGTCCAGCTCCAGCGCCTCGACCTCGGGCCGCACGACCTGCTCGCGCACGTCCACGCCGAGCAGCTTCTCCAGGTCGACGCCGTCGGCGTGCTGGCTGGAGACCACCACGGTGTCCAGCCGCACGGCCTTGTCGCCCGCGTACTCGATGGTCACCTGGGTCTTGCCGTCCGGCCGCAGGTACGGCAGCACGCCGTCCTTGCGGACCTTGGTCAGCCGCCGCGACAGCCGGTGCGCCAGCGCGATCGGCAGCGGCATCAGCTCAGGCGTGTCGGTGCAGGCGTAACCGAACATCAGGCCCTGGTCGCCCGCGCCCTGGCGGTCGATCTCGTCGGCGGCGTTCTCCACCCGGGTCTCGTGCGCGGTGTCCACGCCCTGGGCGATGTCCGGCGACTGCGCGCCGATCGCCACGTTGACCCCGCAGGAGTTGCCGTCGAAGCCCTTGGCGGACGAGTCGTACCCGATGCGCAGGATGACGTCCCGGACGATGCTCGGGATGTCCGCGTACGCCTCGGTGGTCACCTCCCCCGCGACGTGCACCTGGCCGGTGGTCACCAGCGTCTCCACGGCCACCCGCGAGCGCGGGTCCTTGGACAGCAGGGCGTCCAGAATCGAGTCGCTGATCGCGTCGCAGATCTTGTCCGGGTGGCCCTCGGTCACGGACTCCGACGTGAACAGCCTGCGGCTGCCGGTCTCACTCACGGTATGCACCCAATCCCTCGGCCTGTGGTCCCGGGCAACAATACTGACAACGCATGGAGGACGACTCAAGGACGGCGAAGTCGGCCGACCGCGTCCCAGACTTCGGTCGCCATTTGCGCCTTCGAGCCCAGCTCGATGCGCCACTCGGACCCGTCGGCGCCGAGCAGCCAGCCCGCGTTGTCCTCGGTCTCGAACGCCCGGCCCGCACCGACCGCGTTCACCACGAGCAGGTCGCAGCCCTTGCGCGCGAGCTTGGCCCGCGCGTGGTCGAGCACGTCCCCGCGACCGTCCCCGGTCTCGGCCGCGAAGCCGACGATGACCTGGGTGGAGCCGGGGTTCTCGCGACGCGCGGCGACCAGCTCGGCGAGCACGTCGGGGTTGCGGGTGAGGCCGACCGGGTCGGGTTCCCGGTCGGTCTTCTTGATCTTGAACTCGGCCCGGTCCGCGGGCCGGAAGTCGGCGACGGCGGCGGCCATGACCACCACGTCGGCGGTGGCGGCGGCCTTGTGCACGGCGTCGCGCAGCTGCAACGCGGTGCCCACGTCGACGACCTCGACGCCCGCTGGGGCGGGCAGCGCGAGGGTGTGCGCGGAGACCAACGTCACCTCGGCGCCGCGCTGGGCGGCGGTGCGGGCCAGCGCGTAGCCCTGCTTGCCGGACGAGCGGTTGCCCAGGAAGCGGACGGGGTCGAGCGGCTCGCGGGTCCCGCCCGCGGACACCACGACGCGCACGCCCTCCAGGTCACGCGGCAGGGCGTCGGCGCGGTGCAGCAGCAGCCGGGCCAGGTCGACGATCTCGGCCGGGTCGGCGAGCCTGCCCTTGCCGGTGTCGACGCCGGTCAGCCTGCCGCTGGCGGGCTCGGTGACCACCGTGCCGCGGGCGCGCAGCGTCGCCACGTTGGCCCGCGTCGCCGGGTGCTCCCACATCTCGGTGTGCATGGCGGGCGCCATCAGCACCGGGCAGCGCGCGGTGAGCAGCGTGCCGGTGAGCAGGTCGTCGGCCAGGCCGTGCGCGGCGCGAGCCAGCAGGTCGGCGGTGGCCGGGACGACCAGCACCAGGTCGGCCTCCTGGCCGAGCCGCACGTGCGGCACCTCCGGCACGTCGGTGAACACGCCGGTGGCGACCTTGTGGCCGGAGAGCGCCTCGAAGGTGGCCGCGCCGACGAACCGCAGGGCCGCCTCGGTGGGCACCACGCGGACGTCGTGACCGGTCTCGGTCAGGCCGCGCAGCACCTCGCAGGCCTTGTAGGCGGCGATACCGCCGCCGACCCCGAGGACGACCCGCGGCCGCGGGGTCACTCGCCCTCGGTGTGCTCTAGCAGACCGGCGTGGATCTCGCGCAGGGCGATGGACAGCGGCTTCTCCCGGGGACCGGGCTCCACCAGCGGGCCGACGTACTCCAGCAGGCCCTCGCCGAGCTGGGCATAGTAGTCGTTGATCTGCCTGGCGCGCTTGGCCGCGTAGATGACCAGCGCGTACTTCGAGCTGACCTTGTCGAGCAGGTCGTCGATCGGCGGGTTGGTGATGCCTTCGAGCTGGGCCGCGGGCTCGCCGAGGGCGCCGAGCTCGGTGGGGGTGATCACGCGTGCTACTCCTGGGTAGTGGACGAGCGTCGACCGGCGGACTTCTCCGGAAGTACCCAGGTTAGCAACTCCTTCGCCGCGGTCGTCACGTCGGCGTTCACCACGACCGCGTCGAACTCCGACTCGGCGGCCAGCTCGTCCTTGGCCACGGCCAGTCTGCGGGCCACCACGTCGGCCTCCTCGGTGCCCCGGCCGGTGAGCCGGGAGACCAGGGTCTCCCAGGTCGGCGGCACCAGCATCACCAACAGCGCCGCGGGCATCGCGCGACGCACCTGGCGCGCGCCCTGCAGCTCGATCTCCAGCACCGCGGGCCGACCGGCGTCCAGCGCGGCCTCGACCGGGCCGCGTGGCGTGCCGTAGTGGTTGCCCGCGTACTCGGCGTGCTCCAGCAGCTCGCCGCGCTCGACCATGCGCGCGAACTCGGCGCGGTCGACGAAGTGGTAGTGCGCGCCCTCGACCTCGCCCGGCCGCGGCGGCCGGGTGGTGGCGGACACGCTGAAGTAGACGTCCGGGTGCAGCCTGCGCAGCTCGGCGACCACGCTCGACTTGCCCACCCCGGACGGTCCCGATACGACCGTGAGCCGGGACCGGACGATGTCCGGGCCCGGCCCACGGTCTGGCGACTGCTCGGTCACTCGCCGCTGAACTCGGCGAGCAACGCCTTGCGCTGGCGGTCACCGAGACCGCGCAGACGCCTGCTCGGCGCGATCTCCAGGCGCTCGATGATCTGCTGGGCACGCACCTTGCCGACGCCCGGCAGGGCCTCCAGCAGCGCGGTGACCTTCATCTTGCCCAGGACCTCGTCATTGTCAGACTGGGCCAGCACGTCCTTGAGGGTGGTGCCGCCTCGCTTCAGGCGCTCCTTGAGCTCGGCTCGGGCGCGACGGGCGGCAGCCGCCTTCTCCAGCGCTGCGGCCCGCTGCTCCTCGGTCAGCTGGGGAAGGGCCACGATTTCCTCCGTGGGGGTGGGATTTCTTCCGGATCGGTGCCGCGACGTTACCGACCTCTGGCCTGCGGGGACAACGCGGGTCCACCGTGTGCGGACCGTGACCGGCAACCAGAAGTTGATCAACGGCGCGTGATCCCGGGCCGCTGACCTGCGAGTATAACCCCGTGTCGGCCGTCACTCCGAGGATTACCCAGCGCGATCGATGCCGAACGGTTCGCGAAAGTGTCGCCTGTGCCACGTCCCCGCCCACCCGGTCGGCCCAGCGCCGTCAACCCCGCGTCTACCTGCACAGACGCGCGCCGAGGCACCGGAGGGCCCGAATCGGGCATCCGGCGGGTCTTTCCGGGGCCTTTCGAAGATCCCCGAACACGCGTTTACCGGTGCGTTCTCCCGTGCGTTTTCCGGGCAGCCGGAGACGGCGGACGAAGTGTCGTTCTCGGTTCTCGGCGGTTTCTCGCCGGTTCCGGTGCCACCGCCGTCGTGTGGATCACACACGGCATGGTGCACACGCACAGGCCGGGTCCGGCGATGTGCCGGACCCGGCCTTACGTCCACATGGCGGGACTACGGTCGGCCTGCGATGGCCGCCAGGGTGTCGCGGACGGTCAGGGCTGCCGTGCGCAGGGATGCCGGGTCTGGTCCGTGGCGGAGGATGTCCCGCGAACTGGTCGGCAGCACGTGCGGCAGGGCAGACCCGAAGACGCGGGCCAGGTCCTCGACCCCCGCGCCCTGGGCGCCCACCCCGGGCGCCAGGATCGGGCCGTTGAGCGCCGACAGGTCAAGATCGACTTCGGCCACCGTCGCACCGATCACGAGGCCCACCGAGCCCAGCGGGGACGCTCCCGCGTTGTGTTCGGCGGCCGCGTCGACCACCGACTGGGCCACCGAGCGATCATCCACCCGGGCCTGTTGGACGCTCGCGCCCTCCGGGTTCGAGGTCCGCGCGAGCACGAACACCCCCCGACCAGTCCGCGCGGCCTCGTCCAGGGCCGGGGAGAGAGACCCGAACCCCAGATACGGCGACAACGTCACCGCGTCCGCCGCGAGAGGTGACCCGTCCGACAGATAAGCGGCCGCATAAGCCGACATCGTCGAGCCGATATCCCCCCGCTTGACGTCGAGCAGCACCAACGCCCCCAACGACCGGGCATCGGCGATCACCCGCTCCAACACCGCCACGCCCCGAGACCCGTAAGCCTCGAAAAACGCGGACTGCGGCTTGAGTACCGAGACCTCCCCTGCCAACGCCTCCACGCACGTCAGCGCGAACCGCTCCAGCCCCGACACATCCCGAGGCAGTCCCCACTGGTCCAGCAGCCCCGGATGCGGGTCGATGCCCACGCACAACGACCCGCGTGCGGCGACCGACGACACCAGCCGCGAACCGAAACCGGTCACGACCGCGCCGCCCAGTCCGCGCGCAGGGCCTCCTGCAACGCCTGCAACGGCTGGACGCCGATGTCGTCGCGGATCAGTGCCTCGATTCCGTGCACCGCGGCCGCCGCGCCCTGGATGGTGGTGACGCAGGGGATGTCGCGGGACACGGCCGCCGTGCGGATCTCGTAGCCGTCCACGCGCGGGCCGTGGTTGCCGTACGGGGTGTTGATGACCATGTCGACCCCGCCCTCGCGGATCAGGTCGACGATGTTGTCCGCGCCCTCGAAGTGCTTGCGCACGACCGTGCACGGGATGCCGTTGCGGCGCAGCACCTCGGCGGTGCCGGAGGTGGCCAGCACCTCGAAGCCCAGGTCCGCGAGCCGCTTGACCGGGAACACCATGGCCCGCTTGTCCCGGTTGGCGACCGACACGAACACCCGGCCCGAGGTGGGCAGCGAGCCGTAGGACGCGGTCTGCGACTTGGCGAACGCCTTGCCGAACGAGGCGTCGATGCCCATGACCTCGCCGGTGGACTTCATCTCCGGGCCGAGCAGCGAGTCGACGCCCTGGCCCTCCGGGGTCCGGAACCGGTGGAACGGCAGCACGGCCTCCTTGACCGCGACCGGCGCGCCGGACGGCAGCTCCGCGCCGTCGCCGGTGGCGGGCAGCAGGCCCTCGGCGCGCAGCTCCGCGATGGTGGCGCCGAGCATGATCCGCGCGGCGGCCTTGGCCAGCGGGGCCGCGGTGGCCTTGGACACGAACGGCACCGTGCGCGAGGCGCGGGGGTTGGCCTCCAGCACGTAGAGCACGTCGTCCTTGAGCGCGTACTGCACGTTCAGCAGCCCGCGCACGCCGACGCCGAACGCGATGGCCTCGGTGGAGCGGCGGACGGCCTCCAGGTCGGTACGGCCCAGGGTGATCGGCGGCAGCGCGCAGGAGGAGTCGCCGGAGTGGATGCCCGCCTCCTCGATGTGCTCCATGACGCCGCCCAGGTAGACCTCGGTGCCGTCGCACAGCGCGTCGACGTCGATCTCGATGGCGTCGTCGAGGAAGCGGTCGACCAGGACCGGGTGCTCGGGGCTGACCTCGGTGGCGCGCTCGATGTAGCCTGCCAGGGTCTGCTCGTCGTAGACGATCTCCATGCCGCGCCCGCCGAGCACGTACGAGGGCCGCACCAGCACCGGGTAGCCGATCTCGTCGGCGATGCGCTTGGCCCCCGCGAACGAGGTGGCCGTGCCGTACTTGGGCGCGGGCAGGCCCGCCAAGGTGAGCACCTCGCCGAACTTGCCCCGGTCCTCGGCCAGATGGATGGCCTCCGGCGGGGTGCCGACGACCGGCACGCCCACGTCCGCCAGCCGCTGCGCCAGGCCGAGCGGGGTCTGCCCGCCCAGCTGCACGATCACGCCCGCGACCGTGCCGGACACCTGCTCGGCGTGCACGACCTCTAGCACGTCCTCGAAGGTGAGCGGCTCGAAGTAGAGCCGGTCGGAGGTGTCGTAGTCGGTGGAGACGGTCTCCGGGTTGCAGTTGACCATCACCGTCTCGTACCCGGCCGCGCGCAGCGCCATGGCCGCGTGCACGCACGAGTAGTCGAACTCGATGCCCTGGCCGATGCGGTTCGGGCCGGAGCCCAGGATCAGCACCTTGGGCTTGTCCTGCTGGGCGGTCACCTCGGTCTCGGCCGCGGGGTCGAGCTCGTAGGCCGAGTAGTGGTACGGGGTGCGCGCGGCGAACTCGGCCGCGCAGGTGTCGACCGTCTTGTAGACCGGGCGGACGCTCAGCCGGTGCCGCAGGCTGCGCACGCCGTCCTCGCCCGCCAGCTCGGGGCGCAGCGCGGCGATCTGCCGGTCGGAGAAGCCGGAGCGCTTGGCCCGGCGCAGCAGCGGCTCGTCCAGCACCGGCGCGTCCTCGATCTCGCCGCGCAGCTCCACCAGGGAGGCGATCTGGTCGACGAACCACGGGTCGATGCCGGAGGCCTCGTGCACCTGCTCGACGGTGGCGCCCAGGCGCAGCGCCCGCTCCACGGTGTAGAGGCGGCCGTCGTGCCCGACGCGCAGCGCGTCCAGCGTGGACTCCAGGGTGACCGCGGCCGGGTCGGGCGTGGTCCAGAACCCGGCGGCCTTGGTCTCCATCGAGCGCAGCGCCTTGCCGAGCGCCTCGACGAAGTTGCGGCCGATGGACATGGCCTCGCCGACCGACTTCATGGTGGTGGTCAGCGTCGGGTCGGCGCCGGGGAACTTCTCGAAGGCGAACCGGGGCACCTTGACCACGACGTAGTCCAGGGTCGGCTCGAACGAGGCCGGGGTCTCGCCGGTGATGTCGTTGCGGATCTCGTCCAGGGTGTAGCCGATGGCCAGCTTGGCCGCGATCTTGGCGATCGGGAAGCCGGTGGCCTTGGAGGCCAGCGCGCTGGAGCGGGACACCCGCGGGTTCATCTCGATCACGACCATGCGGCCGGTGTCCGGGTGGATGGCGAACTGGATGTTGCAGCCGCCGGTGTCCACGCCGACCGCGCGCAGCACGTCGATGCCCACGTCCCGCATGTGCTGGTACTCGCGGTCGGTGAGGGTCATCGCGGGCGCGACGGTCACCGAGTCGCCGGTGTGCACGCCCATCGGGTCGATGTTCTCGATGGAGCAGATGACCACGACGTTGTCCTGCCGGTCGCGCATCAGCTCCAGCTCGTACTCCTTCCAGCCGAGCACGCTCTCCTCGATGAGCACCTCGGTGACCGGGCTCTCGGCGAGGCCGGTGGCGGCGAGCAGTTCGAGCTGGGCGGGGGTGTGCGCCATGCCGGAGCCCAGGCCGCCCATGGTGAACGAGGGCCGGATGACGACCGGCAGGCCGAGCTCGTCGACGGTGTCACGGACCTCGTCCATGGAGTGGCAGACACGGCTGCGCGGGGTCTCGGCGCCGATCTCGGCGACGATGTCCTTGAACTTCTGCCGGTCCTCGCCGCGCTGGATGGCGTCGATGTCGGCGCCGATCAGCTCGACGCCGTACTTCTCCAGCACGCCGCGATCGTGCAGCGCGACGGCCGTGTTGAGCGCGGTCTGCCCGCCCAGAGTGGCCAAGATCGTGTCGACGGGCCGCCCTGCGTTCAACTCCGCTGCGATGACCTTCTCCACGAAGTCGGGCGTGATCGGCTCGATGTAGGTGGCGTCGGCGAACTCCGGGTCGGTCATGATCGTGGCCGGGTTGGAGTTGACCAGGCTGACCCGCAGGCCCTCGGCCCGCAGGACGCGGCAGGCCTGGGTGCCGGAGTAGTCGAACTCGCAGGCCTGGCCGATGACGATCGGCCCGGAGCCGATCACCAGCACATGCTTGATGTCGTCCCGTTTGGGCATCTACTTCGCCTCCCCGTCCTGCGGGACACCCGCACCCGGTCGGCCCGCTCGCGAGGGAAGGGCATTGTCTCGCAACCGGACCTCCATCAAGCTCACGAACTGGTCGAACAGGTTGGCGGCGTCGTGCGGACCGGCCGCCGCTTCAGGGTGGTACTGCACGGAGAACGCGGGGACCTCCAGGGCCCGGACACCTTCGACGCAGTCGTCGTTCGGGCAGTAGTGGCTCACGGTGGCCTTGCCGAACGGGGTGTCGAAGTCCTTGCCGGGCTCGCCTTCCAGCGCGAAACCGTGGTTCTGCGCGGTGATCGCGACCGCGCCGGTGGCGATGTCGATCACCGGGATGTTGATGCCGCGGTGGCCGTAGCGCAGTTTGTAGGTGCCAAGGCCCAGGGCGCGGCCCAGGATCTGGTTGCCGAAGCAGATGCCGAACAGCGGGACTCTCCGCTCCAGCACGCCCTTCGTGAGCGCCACCGCGTGGTCGGTGGTGGCCGGGTCGCCGGGGCCGTTGGACAGGAAGACGCCGTCGGCCTCGACCGCGAGCAGCTCGTCCAGGGAGCTGGTCGCGGGCAGCACGTGCGTCTCGATGCCGCGGGCGGCCATCATCCGCGGCGTGTTGGACTTGATGCCCAGGTCCAGCGCGGCGACCCGGAACCGGCGCTCGCCGTCGGCGGGCACGACGTAGGTCTGCTTCGTGCTCACCTCGCTCGCCAGCTCGGCGCCGACCATGCCGGGGCTCTCCAGCACGCGCGCGACCATCGCCTCGGGCGTCACCAGGGCGTCGCCGGAGAACACCCCGGCCCGCATGGCGCCGCGTTCGCGCAGGTGGCGGGTCAGCGAGCGGGTGTCGACGCCGCTGATGCCGACCACGTCCTGGGCGACCAGCTCGTCGTCCAGCGAGCGGGTGGCGCGCCAGTTCGACGGCACCCGCGCGGGGTCGCGCACCACGTAGCCGGACACCCAGATCCGGCCCGACTCGTCGTCCTCGTCGTTCCAGCCGGTGTTGCCGATCTGCGGGGCCGTGGCCACCACGATCTGGCGGTGGTAGGAGGGGTCGGTCAGGGTCTCCTGGTAGCCGGTCATGGCGGTGCAGAACACCACCTCGCCGAAGGTGGCGCCGACGGCGCCGAACGCCTCGCCGCGGAACACCCTGCCGTCCTCCAGGACCAGCGCGGCAGCGGTCCTCGTGCCTGTGTCACTCACCGTCTCGTCCTTCCGGGGTCGGGTTCTGGTCCGGGCTCAGGGCGCGCAGGGCGGGCACCCAGGTCCGGTAGTCGTCCTTGTCGTCGGCGCGGAAGCCGGTGTCGAACTCCTGCCCGTCGACCTCCCAGCGCACGACCAGCAGGCCGTCGCCGCCCAGCACCTTCCCGGCGATGCCCGCCTCGGTCCTGGCCGCGCGCACCGACCCGGCCGGGATCCACACCGGCCGGGCACCGACGCGGTCGAACAGCAGGCCGTCGGGCAGCAGGTGGGCGGTGGCGTCGGCGCGGAAGCCGACATCGCCGACAGCCACGCGGTCCTGCCAGCTCGCGCCGGTGACCGTGCTCGCGTAGACGCCCGTGCTGGGCGGGAGCAGCGAAGCCACCGTGCCCTCGCGTACCGCGGTCACTACCGCCTCGGGAGCGGTCGGCAGCGGGGGCAGCACCTTGGCCTGGCGGCGGGCACGGTTGCGGTAGCCGACCCACATGAGCAGGACCAGCAGCACCAGCAGTGCCGCGAACAGCAGTGTCAGGGTCGTCCGGTTCACGCGGTGGCCTTCCCGTCCCGGGCGGTGACGACGCCGCGCAGCAGCGTGGCCACGACCGTGCCGGGCAGCTCCATGCCCTCGTAGGGCGTGTTCACCGCGATGCTGGCCAGGTCGGCGCCGCGCACGGTCCAGCGGCCCGCCGGGTCGACCAGGGTCAGCGTCGCGGGCTCGCCCACCGCGATCGGACGGCCCTGGTCGGGCAGGCCCGCGATCTCGGCCGGGCGCTCGCTCATCACCCGCGCGACGCCGCGCCAGTCGAGCAGGCCGGGTTCGACCATGGTGGCGACCACGATCGGCAGCGCGGTCTGCAGGCCGAGCATGCCGGGCCGGGCGGCGGACCACTCGCAGTCCTTGTCCTGGGCGGCGTGCGGGGCGTGGTCGGTGGCCACGCAGTCGAGCGTGCCGTCGGCCAGGGCCTGGCGCAGCGCGGCCGCGTCGGCGGCGGTGCGCAGCGGCGGGTTGACCTTGTTGACCGGGTCGTAACCGGTCAGCCGCTCGTCGTCGAGCAGCAGGTGGTGCGGGGTGACCTCGGCCGAGACCCGCGTGCCGCGCGCCTTCGCCCAGCGCAGGATGTCGGCGGTGCCCGCGGTGGACACGTGGCAGACGTGCAGCCGGGCGCCGACGTGCCTGGCCAGCAGGCAGTCGCGGGCGACGATGGACTCCTCGGCGACCGCGGGCCAGCCCGCGAGACCCAGCCGGGCGGCCGTCTCGCCCTCGTGCGCCTGGGCGCCGACGGTGAGCCGGGGCTCCTCGGCGTGTTGGGCGATCACCGCGTCCAGCGCCTTGGTGTACTCCAGGGCCCGGCGCATGATCAGCGGGTCGGCGACGCAGAGACCGTCGTCGGAGAAGACCCGGACGCCCGCGGCCGAGCGGGCCATCGTGCCGAGCTCGGCCAGGCGCTCGCCCTGGAGACCGACGGTGACCGCGCCGACCGGGTGCACGTCGACCAGACCGACCTCCCGGCCGCGCCGCCAGACGTGCTCGACGACCACGGCGTTGTCGGCCACCGGGTCGGTGTTGGCCATGGCGAACACGGCGGTGTACCCGCCGAGCGCGGCGGCGCGGGAGCCGGTCTCGATGGTCTCGGTGTCCTCGCGGCCCGGCTCGCGCAGGTGCGTGTGCAGGTCCACGAAGCCGGGCAGCGCGACCAGGCCGCCTGCGTCGATGACCTCGGCGTCGGTGTCGCTTGTGGACCCGATGGCCGTGATGACTCCGTTGTGGACGGTGAGGTCGACGGGCTCGCCCTCGCCGTAGGGCCGGACGCCACGAATGATCAACGCGCTCACGCCGCGTCCTCCTCTCCGGCTAGCAGGTGGTAGAGCACCGCCATGCGGACATGCACACCGTTGTTGACCTGTTGGGTAATCGCCGCTCGGGGGGAGTCCGCGACCGTGGCGGAGATCTCCATGCCGCGCAGCATCGGTCCCGGGTGCAGCACGACCGCGTGCTCCGGCAGCAGCGACGCGCGCGCCTCGTTGAGGCCGTAGGCGATCGAGTACTCGCGCGCGGACGGGAAGAACCCGCCGTGCATGCGTTCGGCCTGCACGCGCAACATCATCACGGCGTCCAAAGTGGGCAGTTCGGGGTCCAACGCGTGCGAGACGGTGAGCGAGCCCGCCGGACCCACCGGCCAGTCGGCCACGCCGGTGGGCAGCAGCGTCGGCGGGGCGATCAGCACGACGTCCGCGCCGAACGAGGTCAGCAGGTGCACGTTCGACCGGGCGACCCGGCTGTGCAGCACGTCGCCGACGATCCCGATCCGCCTGCCCTCGACGCCGCCGAGCCGCTCGCGCAGGGTCGCCATGTCCAACAGCGCCTGGGTGGGGTGCTCGTGGGTGCCGTCGCCCGCGTTGACCACGCAGGTGTCGGTGTGCGACAGCCAGCTCGCCAGCCGGTGCGCGGCGCCCGAGGCCGGGTGCCGGACGATCACGCAGTCGGCGCCCGCGGCGGCCAGGGTCAGCGCGGTGTCCCGCAGCGACTCGCCCTTCTTGACCGAGGAACCGCCCGCGGACACGTTCACCACGTCCGCGCTCATCCACTTGCCCGCGATCTCGAAGGACACCCTGGTGCGGGTGGAGTCCTCGTAGAACAGGGTGATCACGGTGCGGCCGCGCAGCGTCGGCAGCTTCTTCACCTCACGGCCGAGCAGCGTGCCCTTGAGGCCTTCGGCGGTGTCCAGGATCGCGCGCGCGGTGTCCACGTCCAGCCCGTCGGTGGTCAGCAGGTGTTTCATCCCACCTCGCCGACGCGGTGGAGCTGGACGGCGTCGCGGCCGTCGGTCTCGGCCAACAGGACGTGGACCTCCTCGGAACGCGCGGTGGGCACGTTCTTGCCCACGTAGTCGGCGCGGATGGGCAATTCGCGGTGGCCGCGGTCGATCAGCACGGCCAGCTGCACCGCGCGCGGGCGGCCGACGTCGCGCAGGGCGTCGAGCGCGGCGCGGATGGTGCGGCCGGAGAAGAGCACGTCATCGACCAGCACGACCAGCGCGTCCTCGATCCCGCCGGACGGCAGCGCGGTCTGGCCGAGCGGGCGGGTGGGCTTGCGGCGCAGGTCGTCGCGGTAGAGCGTGACGTCGAGGGTGCCGACGGGCAGCCGGACATCGCTGAACTCGGCCACCCGCTCGGCCAGCCGGGCGGCCAACGGGGCGCCACGGGTGGGGATGCCCAGCAACACGACCGGGCGCGAGTCGGACGCGCCGAGCGAGGTCTTCTCGATGACCTGATGGGCCATTCGGGCGATGGTGCGCGCGACGTCACCGGCCGAGAGCAGCTCGCGCCGCTCCGCCGGTTCCGGCGCGCCACGAGGTCGCGACGGCACGGAGGACTCCTTCCCCGCCTCGCCGGACGGGTCGTTAAAGGTGTCTGGCGACCCCTCTGACCTGGGGTCGACCCGACGGTACCAGGCGCGCGCGGGGCTTCCGGCGGGTGGTGTGCGTCGCTTTGTCGAAGCCTGTGGACGGTACCGGCTTGACCTGGTGACAACTGTGGGTAACCATTACTCTGCGTGTTGATTTGACCTGACCCGCGGCAGTCCTTAGCGCCGACGGGGCGAACGAATGGAGAACCGCCGCATGGGCGACTACGCCAAGGCGCTTGGGGCCAAGCTCCGCGCCATCCGCCAGCAGCAGGGGCTGTCGCTGCACGGCGTCGAGCAGAAGTCCGGTGGCCGCTGGAAGGCCGTCGTGGTCGGCTCGTACGAGCGCGGCGACCGCGCCGTCACCGTCCAGAAGCTGGCCGAACTCGCGGACTTCTACGGCGTTCCGGTGGTGGAACTCCTGCCCGAGGGCCGCGTCCCGTCCGGCGCCGAACCGGCCACCAAGATCGTGATCAACCTGGAGCGGCTGCAACAGCTGCCCGCGGAGAAGGTGGGCCCGCTCGCCCGCTACGCCGCCACGATCCAGAGCCAGCGCGGCGACTACAACGGCAAGGTCCTGTCCATCCGCACCGAGGACCTCCGCTCGCTGGCCATCATCTACGACATGACCCCCGGCGAGCTCACCGAGCAGCTCATCGACTGGGGCGTGCTGCCCCCCGAGGCGCGCCCGTCCAAGGAGGACTAGGTTCGTCGACACCCGACCAGGCAGACGGGGATGCTGCCCGGTCGGGTGTTCCGCGTCCTGACGGCCGCGCCCGGCCGCCGGGGACACTCCTGGCGCTGCCCACCGCTTCATGACGCCTCTCACGGACTGTCCGCGCATCTGGGATGGGCCGGGGGCCTTCGCCGCTTCCACGGGCCGCTGAGCGCCCGCAGCGCGGAGAGTTCCGGTGGGCGGAGTCCACGAGCTGGGGTGTCCGCGCCGCGGGGCGGAGTGGCCGCGGGGCGGAATGGCTCGGGGCGGGGTGGCTCAGGGCCGGGGTGTTCGTGGGGCGGATGACCCGGGGCGGGCGGCTCGGGGCGGCAAGGAGGCTCCGCTGCGCGCAGGAGCAGATGGCGCGACGTGGGATGGCCATTGCGACGGCCGGATGTCGCGTGTGCGGCCCGCAACGGGACTCGGGCACCCACAACCCGCCGAATACAGAACGACCCCCGCCTCAGGCGAGGCAGGGGTCGTCCCGAGCCAACGGCTAGAGAGTCGCGCGCAGCCGGTCGGCGATGCCGCCGATGCGGCCGAGTACGCCGTTCACGAACCGGGGCGAGTCGTCCGTGGACAAGGACTTGGCCAGTTGGACGGCCTCGTCGATGGCCACCGCGTCCGGTACGTCGGTCGCCCACAGCAGTTCGTACAGGCCCAGTCGCAGGACGGCCAGGTCGACGGCGGGCATGCGGGCCAGGGTCCAGCCCTCGGCGTGTTCGGTGAGCAGTTCGTCGATGCGGACCCGGTGCTTGGTGACGCCTTCCACCAGGGTCACGGTGTAGTCGTTGACCGGGGGGACGTCCGGGGAGCCGACCCGGTCGGCCAGCAGGGTCACCGGGTCGGAGTCGCGGACGGCGGCCTCGAACAGAAGGTCCACCGCCCGTTTACGGGCTTTGCTGCGCGCCCCCACGTCAGGAGGAGACGCGGCCGAGGTACCGGCCGTCGCGGGTGTCGACCTTGACCTTCTCGCCGGTGGTCACGAACAGCGGCACCTGGATCTCGGCGTCGGTCTCCAGCGTGGCGGGCTTGGTGCCGCCGGTGGAGCGGTCGCCCTGCAGGCCGGGGTCGGTGTGCTTGATGACCAGCTCGACCGAGGTGGGCAGTTCGATGAACAGCGGCGCGCCTTCGTGCGAGGAGACCGTCACCGAGCTGTTCTCCAGCAGGAACCGGGACTGCTCGCCGACCACCTCGGCGGTGATGTTGATCTGCTCGTAGGTGTCGCCGTCCATGAACACGTACTCGGAGCCGTCGTTGTACAGGTAGGTCATGTCACGCCGGTCGACGGTGGCCGTCTCGACCTTGACGCCCGCGTTGAACGTCTTGTCGACGACCTTGCCGGTCAGCACGTGCTTGAGCTTGGTCCGCACGAACGCGGGGCCCTTGCCGGGTTTCACGTGCTGGAACTCGACGACGGTCCACAGCTGGCCCTCAAGGTTGAGCACCAGGCCGTTCTTCAGGTCGTTGGTCGAGGCCACTGGCTGGATCTCCTGTATGTCCGCACGGGATGCCGACGGTCCCCGGGCGGGTCCGTGTGACGACCGTGAGCTGCTTGGTGGGTCAGCGCGGGAGCTCGGTGACCGCGACGGTGACCGCCATTCCGGCGGAAAGTGTACCGTCGCCGCTTCCGCGCGTGACCCGGCACCTCATGGACCTCCGGCCACGAGCCTACCCTGGGGTAACAAGCGCCCGGCCGGGCCGTGTTCCCCGGGTCCGCGCCGGGGCGGGAAGAGGGCGGGATGACGCGCTGGGTGTGGCGGGGTGCGGTGTCGGCGGTCGTGCACGCCGTGGTGGCGGTGGCGGTCGCCGCGCTCAAGGCGGGCGATCCGGTCGGCTGGTCGACGGTGGAGGCCCTGGCGTTGGGGCTCGTGGTCGGGGTCGCGGCGGTGTGGGCGGCGGTGGACGGTTGGCAGGACGTGCCTGATCGCGGTCGGGTCTGGGTGTTCGCGGCGCTGGTCGCGGGCTGGGGTTCGGCGGTGTTGGGCGTGCTCGGTCGAGCGGTGTTCGTGGATCAGACCGGGGTCAGTTCGCTGGGTTCGGCGTTGACCGGCGGGGCCGCGTTCACCGCGCTGCTGGTCCTGGTCCCGGCCGGACTCGGCCTGCTGGTGGGCCCCCGGCTGGACCGCCGTCGTGCGGACGAGGAGCCTCGCCCGCACGACGTGCGCTAGTGGGAGAGATCAAACCAACGCGCGGACGTCGGCGGTGGTGTGCGGGGTGCCGTCCAGGCCGAGGACGCCGTTCTGCAGGCCGCCCGACGTCGGTCCGATCACGAGGATCGTCTGCGCGGTGGCCGACAGCAGCGTGAGAATCCCGCTGGGACTGTCCCGACCGGTGCGTTCACTCTCCGCGCGGATCACCGACCTGGCGGCGGGATAGCCCGCGCAGGTGCCGATGCCGGGCAGCACTGTGTTCGATTCCTCCCGCCGCCCGCCCCACTCTTCCCCGCCCGGCATCGTTCCCGACCTGACAGCTCGCCGTCACCAGGGCGGCGTGGCTGTCGCGTAGCCCATTGCCGCAGCCGCGAACGCGGGTATCGGGGCCCGCGGTCTAGACCACCCGATCGGGCGAGCGCGGACTTCACGATTGGGTGAGCCGTGCCAGCAGGGACAGGGCCCTCAGGACCTCCTGTCGCTCACCCTCGGTGAACTGCTCGCCGAACGCGCGGGCGAGCCACTCGCGGCGGGCCTGTCGGTCGCCCTCGATCCGGTTCCGACCCGCCTCGGTGAGCGTGATCAGCTGTCGGCGCCCGTCCTCGGGGTCCGGCTCGCGCTGGACGAGTCCCTGCTTCTCCAGCCCGGCGACGGTGGCCGCCATGGACTGCGGTCGGACCCGCTCGGCGGCGGCGAGCACGCTCGTGGACGAGACGCCCTGTTTGTCCAACCTGCTCAGCACGGCCGCCTGGGACGGGGTCAGGTCGTGCGTGTCGGCGACCCCGCGCAGGCCGGTGCGCAGCCTGCTGAACAACGCCCGGAGCTCGCGCGCGGACCGCACCGCGGAGTCGGGGAGCTCGTCGTGGTCCGCCGTCATGGGTTCGACGGTAGGTTCGACAGGCCGAACTGTCCAGTCTGAGCTGTCTATATGCCGGGTTGAGTGGCTCGCAGACATACGCGGAGTGACCTCAAATCCCCCGATGTCATGGATTCCGGCGAACCGGGATGCGCCGGGACCGGTACGAGGCGACCCTCCGAGAGAGTCCCCGAACGCCGATTCGCCCAGGAGGTTCCCGTGGCAATGCCGGAACGGTCACCGGACACCACGTCCATCGACGCACAGCTGCGCAGGCTCGGAATCGACCCCAAGGACACCGACCTCCTGCCCGTGATCAACCCGAACACCGTCCGCCCCGAGTCCTGGCACCTGCAGCGCGAGGGCACCGTCTGGCACGGCGTGCTGGGCAGGCCGCAGACCATGCGCTACAGCCACGGCCAGCCAAGGGCCATCTCGAAGATCGTCATCAACGACACCCCGGTGGCGATCCAGCGCACCCTCAGCGGCCGGGAGAAGATCGGCACCTCGACCACGATGTCGATGTCGCACACGCTGGAGGCCGAGTTCTTCGACGTGATGAAGGAGACGGTCACCTCGGCGTTCGACATCCCGTGGGACAGCGAGCGGGAGTACGTGCAGGACGTGGAGGTCACCATCCCGGTCGGGAAGATGATGTGGCTGGAGCTGATCCCGTCGCTGCGCACGGTCGAGGGCGAGTTCCTGTACGTCTACTCGCTGTCCGGCCTCGTCATCGTGGACTGGAGCGGCCGGTTCAGCGGCTCGGTCACCGCGCCGGGCGCGGCGGGCGAACCGGCGGACATCATCCAGGTCAAGGAGGCCCCGGCCCCGGCGAACCTGGTCGAGAGCCTGTCCGCCTCGATGGACCCGCACGACGGCGGCATCGAGCTGCCCGCCGAGCTGGCGGCCGTGATCATCGGCGGGGCCGAGGCGCGGACCGTGGAGATCCCGCGCCAGGGGCTGCCGATCACGGTGTCCTGAGCCGCCTTCCGGACTGTCGCGGTCGGACAGTCGGCCGAGGTCGTGGATGTTCCCGGGTCGGCGTGGACCACCGCTCCGGCCCGGGGTTCCGCGCGTGCGGGCCCGGCCTCGCTTGTGGACAGTCGGCGCGGGTCAGCGGGCGTTGGTGGCGAGCCAGCGGAGGGCGAGGGTGTAGCCGTCGACGCCCAGGCCGACGATGACGCCCGCCGCGATGGCGGACAGGTGGCTGTGCTGCCGGAAGTCCTCGCGCTTGTGCACGTTGGAGATGTGGACCTCGATCAGCGGCGCGGTGAGCTGGGCGGCGGCGTCGCGGACGGCGATCGAGTAGTGCGTCCAGGCGGCGGCGTTGAGGACGACCGGGATGCCCGCGTCGGCGGCCTCGTGCAGCCAGGCGATCATCTCACCCTCGTGGTCGGTCTGCCGGACGTCGACGTCCAGGCCCAGCTCGCGGCCGGTGTCCCGGCACAGGTCGGCGAGCTGGGCGTGCGTGGTGCTCCCGTAGACCTGGGGTTCGCGCAGGCCGAGGCGACCGAGGTTGGGTCCGTTGAGGACCAGGACCCTCACAGCAGCACCCCGCGCGGCTTGTCGGTGGCCACGGCCGAGTACGCGGCGGCGAGCAGGGCCGGGTCGGGGCCCTCCAGGCGGGTCGGCTTGGCGAGGCCGTCGAGCACCACGAACCGCAGCACGCCGGACTTGGTCTTCTTGTCGCCCAGCATGTACTCGATCAGCTGCGGCAGCGCGTCGGTGTCGTAGCTGGTCGGCAGGCCCAGCGCGGTGAGGATGGCGCGGTGCCGGTCGGCGGTGGCGTCGTCGAGCCTGCCCGCGAGCCGGGCCAGCTCGGCGGCGAAGACCAGGCCGACGCTGACGGCGGCGCCGTGCCGCCAGCGGTAGCGCTCGCGGCGCTCGATCGCGTGGGCCAGGGTGTGGCCGTAGTTGAGGATCTCGCGCAGGCTGGACTCGCGCAGGTCGGCGGACACCACGTCGGCCTTGACCTGGATCTTGCGGCGGATCAGCTCGGGCAGCACGGTGCCGGTCGGGTCGAGCGCGGCGTCCGGGTCGGCCTCGATCAGGTCGAGGATCACCGGGTCGGCGATGAAGCCGCCCTTGACCACCTCGGCCATGCCCGCGACCAGCTCGTTGCGCGGCAGCGTGGTGAGGGTGGCCAGGTCGACCAGCACGGCCGAGGGCTCGTGGATGGCGCCGACCAGGTTCTTGCCCGCCTCGGTGTTGATGCCGGTCTTGCCGCCGACCGCCGCGTCGACCATGCCCAGCAGCGTGGTGGGCACGTTGACCAGACGGATGCCGCGCATCCAGGTGGCCGCGACGAACCCGGCGAGGTCGGTGACCGCGCCGCCGCCGATGGCCACCACGGTGCCCTGGCGGTCCATGCCCATCCGGCCGAGGACCTCCCAGCAGAACGCGGCCACCGCCAGCGCCTTGCCGTCCTCGGCGTCCGGGATCTCCACGGTGTGCGCGTCCAGGCCCGCGGCGGTCAGCTCGTCGCGGGTGGCGGTCGCGGTCGACGCCAGCGTGGCGGTGTGGATGACCGCCACCTTGGACGACCCGCGCACGGCCTCGACCAGCTCGGCGAGCAGTCCGGACCCGATGACGACGTCGTAGGGGTGGTCGCTGCCGACGCGGACGCGCACGGGCTGTTCGGTCACCGCTGCTCTCCTTCGGACTCGGGCGGTTCGGACCCGGACGGTTCGGACGCGGGCAGGTGGTCGAGGAGCCGGGCGACGATCTCCTCGGGGGCGGCGGTGTCGGTGTCGACCTCGACGGTGGCCACCTCCCGGTAGAGCGGGAGCCGGGCGTCCAGGAGCTGTTTGAAGGTCGAGCGCGGGTTGACGCCCGCCAGCAGCGGCCGGGCCGTGGACAGCCCGGTGCGCCGCACCCCCTCGCCCAGCCCGACGTTGAGGAACACGACCGTGTGCCCGCTCAGCGACGCCCGCGTGTCGGCGTTCATGATCGCCCCGCCACCGAGGGCGAGCACACCGTCATGCTCGACGAGCGCCGTCCCGACCGCTTCGGCCTCCAGGACCCGGAACGCGGGTTCGCCGTCCTCGGTGAAGATGTCGGAGATCGGTTTGCCCGCCGCGGCGACGATGTCGGCGTCGGTGTCCCGGAACCCGACCCCGAGGGCGGCGGCCAGCGCCTCGCCCACGGTGGTCTTGCCCGCCCCCGGCGGCCCGACCACCACCGCGACCGGGCTCACCACCGGTCCCGCAGCGCGTCGAGGTATCCGGCGACGTTCCGCTTCGACTCGGCCAGCGAGTCGCCGCCGAACTTCTCCAGCGCCGCCTCGGCCAGCACCAGCGCCACCACCGACTCCAGCACGACCCCGGCCCGCGGCACCGCGCACACGTCGGACCGCTGGTGGATGGCGACGGCCGGTTCCCCGGTGACGACGTCCACGGTCGACAACGCGCGCGGCACGGTGGAGATCGGCTTCATGGCGACGCGGACCCGCAGGGGCTCCCCGTTGGTGATGCCGCCCTCCAGCCCACCCGCCCGGTTGCTGCGGCGGGTGACCCCGGTGACCGTGCCCTCGGCTCGGTCCATCTCGTCGTGCGCCTCGCTCCCCCACCGCTGCGCGGTGGTGAAGCCGTCGCCGATCTCGACGCCCTTCATCGCCTGCACGCCCATCAGCGCGCCCGCCAGCCGCGCGTCCAGCCGCCGGTCCCAGTGCACGTGCGACCCGAGGCCCGGCGGCAGCCCGTAGGCGATGACCTCGATGACGCCGCCGACCGTGTCCCCGGCCTTCTTGACGGCCTCCACCTCGGCCACCATGGCGTCGGTCCCCGCCTGCCCGAACGCGCGCACCGGACTCTCGTCGACGGCGGCCAGGTCACCGGGTCCGGGCAGCTCGCCCTCCGGCGCCACGGCCTTGCCGATCGAGACGACGTGGCTGACCACCTCGACCCCGAGCAGCTGCCGCAGGAACGCCCGCGCCACGGTGCCGAGCGCCGTGCGCCCCGCGGTCTCCCGCGCGCTGGCACGCTCCAGGACGGGCCGGGCCTCGTCGAACCCGTACTTCTGCATGCCCGCCAGGTCGGCGTGCCCCGGCCGGGGCCGGGTGAGCGGCTCGTTGCGCCCCAGGTCGGCCAGCTCGTCGACGGCCACGGGATCGGCCGACATGACTTTCTCCCACTTGGGCCACTCGGCGTTCTCGATCCGCACCGCGATCGGCCCACCCTGGGTGAGCCCGTGCCGGACCCCGCCCAGGATGTCGACCGAGTCGGTCTCGAACCCCATCCGCGGACTACGCCCGAACCCCAGTCGGCGCCGCGCCAACTGCTCGTCGAGATCGGCCGTGGTGACCTCGACCCCGGCCACCATGCCCTCCAGCACGGCGACCAGCGCGGGCCCGTGTGACTCTCCAGCGGTAATCCAACGCAGCACAGCCCAGATCCTGTCATGACCGGCACCGTCCCCGACGCGCGACTGACCTGCCCGCAGAGCGGACGAACCACATCGGCATCCGAACACCGCAACGGGACAAGCCCCGCACCTCGTCTGTCAGATGGCACACACTCCTCTCAGGGGGACATCACCCATGTCATCGGCACCCATGTCACCGCTCACGTCACCGCGCGGAACCACACCTGTCAGCACGACTCCCGTCAGACCCGCTCCCGTCCGAACCAACGCCGCTGCCGTCCGGACGACAGCGCTCACGGTCTTGGTGTTCACGGTCTCGGCACTCGCCCTCTCGGCGTGCGCCCCCACCCCCACCATCAACGCCATCCCCGCCACCCCGTACAGACCCACCTCGACCACCGGGGCAGGCGCCGCGCCTCCGCGCACCGCCCAGCCGACGACGACGACCACGACGACACCGGCCGTCTACGACAACCAGTCCCCCGAGCATCCGAGGACCGGCCCGGCCGACCCCGAGGTGGGTGCCCGATACCCGTTCGACCTCCTCTCCCATTGCGGCGCGCGGTTCGCCCGCTTCGGCGGGCGAGAGTGGCACGCGGTCGAACCGTCGGCCGATCCGAATGACGACATGAGAATCGGCAGCGTCAACTACCTGCCCGGAATCATGGAACTCACCGCCGCGAACCGATTGCGGTTCACGGTCGACCGGGGCAGCCGGGAGCTCCCTGGCGCGGTGATGACATTCGAACCGACACGCCAAGAGATTCCGCTCTGTCAATAGCGTCTCCTACGTGGGCACGAGCGGGAAGGCGGGTAGGGACAGGGTGTAGGTGGCGGCGAGCAGACCTGGGCCGTGCGGGACTCCGTCATGCCACCGGGGATGTCGAACAAGGTGCAGCGCCAGTGTCACGGCGGCGGCGAGTAATGGGGCCACCACGAGCGCCCAGGGCCCGACCGCTCCCAGATAGGCCCCGAGCGTGAAGGACAGCTTCACGTCCCCCATGCCCAGCTCCCCCGGAAACCACCGATGGATCAACACATGCAGCCCCCCGAACGCCACGACCCCGACCAGCGCGTTCCACAGCAACCCGACCCCCGGACCCAGCGCGGCAGCCACGGCCAGTAACGCCAGACCGACCGGAAACGCAGGCAGGGTCAGCAGATTCGGCAGACGACGATGGCGCAGGTCGATCACCGCCAGCGGAACAGCCACCCATACCAGGAACAACACGGCAGGCAACCACCACGCGGGCACCACACCACACGCCGTCAGCGCACAGGCGAAGCCGCCGAGCAACGCGGCAGGCAGCTCATACCAGCCGGGCCCCACCGCCAGCGACGGATCGGCACGGTCCAGGAATCGTCGGACCAGCGCACCGGCACCGCATCCGCTCAATGCCCCGAACATCGCGGCGACACCAATAGAAACACCGAGCCCACGCGGCAGCAGAACAGGAACAGCATAACCGGCAGGCAACAGCGGCAGGCAGAGAGCGACGATTCGACGGACAGGCAGGACAGCGAGACGGTTTCGCATGGATAACTCCTTTCCTCGCCATCAACAGTGCCAGGAAAGAAGCCGCCGCGCACTCACACAATACGGTGGGGACAACTTGTTTGACAGAATTCCGAAACCGTGCTCAGAACGGTAGCGCGTGAATCCCGCCGGTAGCCTCGAACAGGGCGTCCCGCATCGCCGAGCGGGGCGCGGTCAGGCCGGTGAAGTGGGTGGACTGGTCGAAAGCCTGGTGCAGCAACATGTCCAGCCCGGTCACCACCCGCCCACCCGCCGCCGCCACGGCAGTCGCCAGCGGGGTCGGCCACGGGTGGTAGATCACGTCGAGCAGGCACGGCACCGAAGCCAAATCCGTCCCGAGACCAGCGGCAGCAGCAGGGGGAACGGTGTTGACCAGGACAGCGCACTCGGCAGCGAGCCCGGAAAAGGGGGCCTCCGCCCACGCCACCACCCGCAACGGCAGCGACAGCCGATCCGCGCACTCCACCGCGTCCACGGCCCGAGCCGGATCCCGCACCACCACCACGGCCGACGTAAGCCCGAGATCCACAAACCCGGCCAAGGCGGCACAGGCCGTCCCCCCGGCCCCGAGCACGACCCCGAGCCCGCCGCCGCCACCGAACCCACCGGCCCGCAGTGCACCGGCGACACCCGAGACATCGGTACAGTCCGCCAACCAGCCGTCACCGGCCCGGACCAGCGTGTTCGCCGCCCCCACGGCCACCGCCCGCTCCGTGACCGAGGAAGCCACCGCCAACGCGGCCCGCTTCCCCGGCATCGTCACCGACAGACCGACCCACTCGGGCCCGAGCGATGCCACGAACCCCGGCAGCGTCTCCGCGTCGCACTCCACCCGCGAGTACGTCCACGGCAACCCCAACGCGGCGAACGCGGCGCCGTGCAGGACAGGCGACAACGAGTGCGCCACCGGCGATCCGAGGATCGCCGCGCGCCGCTCAGTTGTAGGCACCGTTGTCCTGTGCGCGTTTGACGTTGGCCTTGTGCTCCTCGAACGTGTTCGCGAAGCAGGACAGGCCGTTCTTCTCGCAGCGGACGAAGAACACCCACGCGCCGTCCGCGGGCTTGGACGCCGCCTCCAGGGCCTCCTTGCTGACCGCCGCGATCGGCGTCGGCGGGAGCCCCAGGTTGGCGTAGGTGTTGTACGGGCCCGCCTTCGCCCGGTCCTCCGGCTTGGTGAGGATGGCGGGCCGGTCGAGCACGTAGTTGACCGTGGAGTCGTACTCCAGCTTCATGCCCTGCGCGAGCCGGTTGTAGGTGACCCGGGAGACCTTGGAGAAGTCCGCCGACACGGCCTCGCGCTGCACCAGCGACCCCATGGTCAACACCTGGTAAGGCGTGAACCCGGTGGCGTCGGCGATCGCGGGCATGCCCGCCGCCTGCATGCGGGCCGAGGAGTCGGCGAGCAGCTTCTGCCAGACCTCCTCCGCCGACGTGCCCGGCTTGACCTCGTACACGTCCGGCATGACCAGGCCCTCCAGCCTGCGCCGGGGCTCGGGGGCCCGGTTGGCGTCGGCGACGGCCCACTCCGGCACACCGAGGGCGGTCAGGTCGGCGGTCTCGGCGACCTTGCGCAGGTCCTCGACCGACACGCAGGTCTTGGTGCCGTTCAGCTCGGCGCAGCTGGCCTTGGCGATCAGCGTCAGCACGCCTGCGGTGACGTTCTGGCCCGCGGCGATGTCGTCGAGCTGGGTGCCTGCCCTGATCTGCAGGTTGCCCACCCGCGACTGCTCGTCGGTGATCTTGGAGACGGCGGCCTGGCCGGAGCTCTTGGTGCGCATCACGTAGTAGCCGGGCTGCACCGCGCGGACCTTCGAGTCGTCCTCGGCGGCCGCGACGAACGCCCGCGAACTGGCCACGATGCCCTGGTCGTGCAGCCGGTTGCCGATGTCGCCGGTGCTGTCGCCTGGCTTGACCTCGAACACCACGTCGGACTCGCCGGAACCGGCGAAGTCGTCGTAGTCGCCGATGCCGGAGAGCTGGCGCCAGCCGTAGTAGGCGCCGCCGCCGATGATCAGCAGCAGTACCGTGCCGAGGACCGCGAGCTTGAGGCGCCTGCGGTCGCGGCGCGGTCGCTCGGTGCGGTCCTCCTGCTCCTCGAACAGGTCGAGTTCGTCGGTCATCCTTCCGCCTCCGCAGATCGGGCGAGCGCCGTGGACCGAGCGTCCAGCCACGACTGCAGGATCTCCACTGCCGCGGCCTGGTCCACGACGGCGCGCTGGCGCTTGCCGCGGACCCCTCGTTCGCTGAGCATCCTGGACGCGGACACGGTGGTGAGCCGTTCGTCGGCCAGCCGCACCGGGACCGGTGCGATCCGGCCTGCCAGCTCCGTGGCATAGGCGTGCGCGGTCTCGGCCGCGGTGCCGTGCCGCGCGGCGAGTGTCCTGGGCAATCCGACCACCACTTCGACCACCTCGTGCTCGGCGACGAGCTCGGTGAGCCGGTCGAGGTCGCTGCCCGACCGCTCGTCGCGGGACAGCGTAACGAGGGGAGTGGCCAGAACGGGAGTCGGATCGCTCACCGCGACCCCGACGCGGACGGAGCCGACGTCCACGGCGAGCCTGCGGCCACGCCCCGGATCGTCGGCTCCAGGCCGGTCTGGTTTGGGTGGTTTCACCCGGTCAGCGCCCCACGCAGGGCGTTCACCGCCGCGCCGATCCCGGCCGGGGTGGTGCCTCCGCCCTGGGCCAGGTCGGGCTTGCCGCCGCCGCGGCCGCCGATGGCCGCGGCGAAGGACGGCACGAGCTTGCCCGCGGCGAGGCCGTTGTCCCGGGCGGTCGAGGTGGTGGCGACGACGAAGGCGACCTTCTCGCCCTCGGCGGAGAACAGGGCCACCACGCCGGGACGGGACCCGAGCCGGTTGCGGACCTCGATGGCCAGCGTGCGCAGGTCGTTGCCGCCGACGCCGTCCGGCACCTGCAACGCGACCAGCGCCGTGCCGTCGACGTCCTCGGCCTTGTCGGCCAGCGAGCCTGCGGAGGACAGCAGCTGTCCGGCGCGCAGCTTCTCCAGCTCCTTCTCGGCGTTGCGCAGCCGGTCCACCAGGGCCTCGACCCTGGCGGGCACCTCGGCGTCGGGCACCTTGAGCATGGCGGCCAGGTTCTGCACCAGGGCCCGCTCGGTGGCCAGGTAGCGCATGGCGTCGATGCCGACATAGGCCTCCAGGCGGCGGCTGCCGGAGCCGACGGACGACTCGCCGATGACCGTGATCGGGCCGATCTGCGAGGAGTGCTCGACGTGCGTGCCACCGCAGAGCTCGCGCGACCAGGGGCCGCCGATCTCGACGACGCGCACGGTCTCGTCGTAGGTCTCGCCGAACAGGGCGACCGCACCCAGCTCCTGGGCGCCGCCCATGTCGGTGTAGACGACGCGCACCGGCAGGTCGTTGCGCACGGCCAGGTTGGAGACCTCTTCGATCTCGCTGCGCGTCTCCGGAGAGAGAGCCCCGGACCAGGCGAAGTCCAGCCGCAGGTAGCCCGGCTTGTTGTACGAGCCGCTCTGCAGGGCGGTCGGGCCGAGCACCTCGCGCAGCGCGGCGTGCACCACGTGCGTGCCGGAGTGGCCCTGCCGGGCGCCGATCCGCCACTCGGGGTCGACGTTGGCCTCGACCTGCTGCCCCTCGACGATCTCGCCGCTACGCACCCGTACCTGGTGCACCCACAGCTTGCGGGCCACCTTCTGCACGTCCAGCACTTCCAGCTCGACCCCGGCGGCGGTGATGGTGCCCGCGTCGCTCTCCTGGCCGCCGGACTCGGCGTACAGCGGCGTGCGATCCAGCACGACCTCGACGATCTCGCCCTCGACCGCGCTGCGCACCCGGGCACCCTCGCGAACCAGGCCGCGCACGGTGGCCTCGGCCGACAGCGTCTCGTAGCCGAGGAACTCGGTGCCGCCCTGGGCCAGCAGGTCGCGGTAGACGGTCTGGTCGCCGTGCCCGGTCTTGCGGGCGGCGGCGTCGGCCTTGGCGCGGGCCCGCTGCTCGGCCATCAGCTCGCGGAACCCGGCCTCGTCGACGGTCAGCCCCTTCTCGGCGGCCATCTCCAGGGTCAGGTCGATCGGGAAGCCGTAGGTGTCGTGCAGCTGGAACGCCTTGTCGCCGGGCAGCTCGGCGCGGCCGTCGGCCTTGATCTGGTCGGCGGCCAGGTCGAAGATGCGGGACCCGCTGGCCAGGGTGGCCAGGAAGGTCTCCTCCTCCTTGCGCATCACGGACTCGATGCGCGGGAAGTCGGTGGCCAGCTCCGGGTAGGACGGGGACATGGTGTCGCGCACGACAGCGGCGAACTCGCCGAGCGCCGGCTCGGTGACGCCGAGCAGGCGGGCCGAGCGGACGATCCGGCGCAGCAGGCGGCGCAGCACGTAGCCGCGGGCCTCGTTGCCGGGGGTGACGCCGTCGCCGATGAGCATCATGCCGCTGCGGGCGTGGTCGGCGATGACGCGGAACCGCACGTCGTCGACCTTGTTCCCGGCCCCGTAACGGCGGCTCGACATCTCCTCGGCCTTGCCGATCACCGGCCGGACCAGGTCGGTCTCGTAGACGTTGTCGACGCCTTGGAGCAGGGTGGCCACCCGTTCGATGCCCATGCCGGTGTCGATGTTCTTGGTGGGCAGCGAGCCGACCGGCCGGTGCCCGGCCTTGGGGCTCAGCTCGCCGCGCTCGTCCTGCATGAAGACGAGGTTCCAGATCTCCAGGTACCGGTCCTCGTCGGCGACCGGGCCGCCCTCGCGGCCGTGCTCCGGGCCCCGGTCGTAGTAGATCTCCGAGCAGGGGCCGCCGGGACCGGGCACGCCCATGTCCCAGTAGTTGTCCTTGCCGTCTCGGCGCTGGATGCGGCTCTCCGGCAGGATCTTGCTCCAGAGCGCGAAAGCCTCGTCGTCGTCGTCGTAGACGGTGGCCCACAGCCGGTCCGGGTCCAGCTCGTAGCCCTCGGTGATCAGCGACCAGGCCAGCTCGATGGCGCCCTCTTTGAAGTAGTCGCCGAACGAGAAGTTGCCCGCCATCTGGAAGAACGTGTTGTGCCGGGTCGTCTTGCCGACCTCGTCGATGTCCCCGGTGCGCACGCACTTCTGCACGCTGGTGGCCCGCGGGTACGGCGGCGGGACCTGGCCGAGGAAGTACGGCTTGAACTGGACCATGCCCGCGTTGACGAACAGCAGGTTCGGGTCCTCGAAGATCAGCGAGGCGCTGGGCACCAGGGTGTGCCCGCGGCCGGTGAAGTGGTTCAGGAAACGGCTGGAGATCTCGTGGGTCTGCACAGGTGGTCCTCTGTCGGGCGGAGAAAGGGTCGTCGGCGGCGGCGAACGGCTCCGTCAGCCGTTCGCCCGACGCGCTCGCGCGTCCGGCCTGCGCCGGGGACCCGGGGTGACGCCGGACCGGCGCTCCACCTCGTCGGCGAGCTCGCCCTCCCGCTCGACCATGCCCGCGCGCACGTCCGCGCCGAACGAGCCGATCGCCCCGGCCAGCTCGTGCACGGCGTCGCCGATGTTGCCCGCGATCCCCGCGGGCGTCATGGCGTGCGCGGTGTTCTTCGCCTTCCGGGTGAGCGCGATCCCCGCGGCGACACCGACCCCGAGCCAGAACAGCCGCCTCATGCCTTCCTCCGCCGCTTCCGCGAGTGCTTGCCCTCGTCGCCCTTGGCCTTGCGGCGGGCCCGGACGGCCTTGCTGACGCCGTAGGACAGCGCGGCCATCTTGACCAACGGCCCACCGAGCGTCGCGGTGAACACGGAGGCCAGCGCCGACACGTTGCCGGTGACCGCCTGTGCGTGCGCGGTGATGCCGTCCACCCGTTCGAGCTGGGTGTTGACGTGGGTCAGGGTCGTGTTCGCACCGGAGAACAACGGATCGCTGTTCTCGTGCGCCTTGCGGATCGCGATGGTGGCCTCGTCGAGCGTGCGGCCGAGCTTGACCAGCACGATCCCCAGCAGCAACACCAGCAGTACGAACGCGCCAGCAGCCACCAGCGCGGCGATCTGCCCTGCTGTCACGAGCCCTCCTCCGACCTTCCACACCAATGATCCGCGTCAGGCTACCGCGCGTGGATATGACCTAGTGTGCGTGGTCGAGGGGCGCGTCGGCGAGCCGATTCAAGGCGTCGAGCTGCTGCTGGACGCGGGTGGCGGCGTCGTCGCGGTGCTGGTCCCGGCAGAGGTCGAGCGCCTCCCGCCAGACCTCGCGGGCCTCGTCGACCTGGCCGAGAGCGCTGTGCGGGTGACCGAGCCCGTCGAGGACCTCGGCCGACTCCACCAGGCTGCCGGTGGCACGGAAGATGGCGAGGGCCTGCCGGTAGTGGTCGATGGCCTCGGCGTGGCGGCCGCTGTGGTGGGCGATGTAACCGAGGCTGTCCAGGGTGGCCGCCTCGCCGATGCTGTTGAGGTACAGCCGGTGCAGGGCGAGCGCGGCCCGGCAGTGCTCGCGGGCGGTGTCGTGGTCGCCCAGGTGCGCCGCGTACCAGCCCACGGCGTTGAGGGCGTGCGCTTCCAAGGTGGGCTTGCCTGCCTCGTGGTAGAGGTCGAGGGCGTGGTGGGCGTGGGCCAGGGCCCGCTGGGGATCGCCGCGCCGCCCCCACACTCCCGCGAGCTCGCGGTGCGCGTCGGCCTGGCCGCAGTGGTCCCGGTGGTGTTCGGCGAGAGCCAGGGCCTCGCCCACGCGGGCGACGGCCTCCTCGTCGTGGCCCAGCGCGGAGAGGGCCGAACCCAGCTGGCAGAGCGCGTCCACGTGGATGGCGATGTTGGTCTGGTGCGCGGCCGCGACGGCGGCGGCCCGCCAGACGACGAGCCGGTCGTGGGCGTGCCCGCGGCGGAGGTGGAAGGCGGACAGCCGGAGGGCCAGCTGCCAGACCGTCGGGTGCCACCGCTGGGCGATGGCGGTGCGCTGGGCGGCGAGCAGACAGGCGTGTTCGCCGTCGAACCAGGCCCATGCCGCCGTGATGTCCGGTAGTCGGTGGGAGACCGGGCCCGCGGCGGGTGCGTACAGGCGCGCCGGGTAGGCGACGGGGCCGAGGAGTCGATCGGCCGTGTAGGCGGTGTGGGTGTAGAAGTCGACCACGCGGCGCAGCGCGGACTCCCGCGTCTCGGCGGGCAGGTCGGCGGCGATGGTGGTCGCGTAGGCGCGGACCAGGTCGTGCATCGCGTACCGGCCGCCCGCCGTGCGGTCCATCAGGGAAGCCTCGGTCAACGCTCGCAGCACCGCGTGGGTCTCCCGGTCGGGCAGGCCGAGCAGGGCCGCAGCGCCGGGCAGGCCGATGTCCGGACCGGGGGCGACACCGAGCAGTGCGAACGCCTCACGTCGGCGATCGGTGAGGTGGCGCAGCGACCAGGACAGGACCGTGGGCAGGCCCGCTGTCCTGTCCTCGGAGTCCAGCGCGTCCAGGCCGAGCATGCGCAGTTCGGCGACGGTGTCGCGCAGCGGCAGCCGGGGATCCGCGCGGGCGGCGATCAGGCCCAGCGCCAAGGGGAACCCGCCGCAGAGGCCGACCAGCTCGGTGATCGCCGGTTCGTCCGCGTGCCCGAGCGCGGTGGTGAGCAGCGCGTGGGCCTCGGTGTCGGTGAGGACGTCCAGGTGGATCGGCCGGACGCCGGTGCGGGAGGCCAGGCCGAGCAGGTGGTTGCGACTGGTCACCAGGACGGCGCAGCGGTCGCCGCCGGGCAGCAGCGGGGTCACCTGGTCGGTGGTCGCCGCGTTGTCCAACACCAGCAGCACCCGCTTGTCGGCGAGATGGCTGCGGTAGAGGTCGGCGCGGCGATCCGGATCGGTGGGCTGGTGGTCCCGCTCGATACCGAGGGCCTCCAGGAAGCCTGCGAGGATCTCGGCCGGTTGCGCGGGGCCGTCGGTGGGGCTGAAGCCGTGCAGGTCCGCGAACAGCTGGCCGTCCGGGAAGCGGTGCCGGTTGTGGTGGGCCCAGGTCAGCGCGAGCCAGGTCTTGCCGATGCCGCCGGTGCCGTCGATCACGCACAGGCCCCCGGTCGCGGCGTCGGACAGGTTGTCGAGATCGGCCAGCCGGTCGGTCCGGCCGACGAAACCGCGCGGTGCCGGGGGCAGCTGTCGCGGTGTCGGCCGGTCCGGGGTCGCGTGCAGGTGGACGCCGCCGGTGATCGTGTGGGCCTGCACCGACGTCGTGGCCCCGACGGCCGTGTTCGACACCGCGATGTCCGGCTTGTCGGGCCGGTCCTCGGTCGTCATCGTCGGTCCCCCGGTGGTCGGCGATTCGGCGCTGGAAGTCGGGCGCCGGGAATCGATTGTGTTCCCCGGTTTCACTACCGGCACGTAGTCATCCGTTCGGGCGATCCGTTCCGGCGGCGAGGTTGTCGAGCTGTCGTTGGACGCGGGCCGCGTCGTCGGGGCGGCCTTGGGCTCGGTAGAGGGTGAGGGCTTCCTGCCAGGCCGTGCACGACTGGTTTGTGTGGCCGAGCGAGGCATGCGGGTGGCCAAGGCGGTCGAGGGTGTCGGCGCGGCGGTAGGTGTTGCCGACCTCCTCACTCAGGCGCAGAGAGTGTTCGTAGTGGTGGATCGCCTGATCGTGGTCGCCGCTGTTGTGTTCGGTGTAGCCGAGGGTGTCCAGGACGGCCGCTGTCCCGTCAGCGTTGTCGTGCGCGTGGTGGAGAGCCAGGGCAGCAGCACAGTAGGAACGGGCAAGGTCGTGCCTGCCGAGGCGGGTGGCGCACCAGGCTGCCTGGTTGAGGGCGATGGCTTCCCATACCTCGTTGTCGAGGGTGCGGAACAGGGTGACGGCCTCGGTCGCGTGCGCCATGGCCCGGGGGTCGTCGCCTTGGCGGCCGTGGGCGCGGCCCAGTTCGCGGTGGGCGTGGGCCTGCTGGGTGGTGTCGCCGCAGTGGTGGGCCAGGTCCAGGGCATGGCGCAGGTGGTGGATGCCCTGGTCGGGGCGGCCCAGGTCGGCGTGAGCGCGGCCGATGTGGCGGTGGGCGCGGACGCTCGTCTCCGGGGGGAGGTGTTCGGCGACGGACAGGACGGCGGTCCAGACGGTGATGCGGTCGTGCAGGCAGCCGCGGCGGTCGTGGTAGCCGGCGAGGGCCCAGGCCAGGTCCGCGACGGCCTGGTACCAGCCGTGGGCGACGGCGACGCGCTGGGCGGCGATGAGGTTGACGGTCTCGGCGTCGAACCAGGCCAGCGCGGCAGCGTCATCGGCCGGAACGAGGCCGCGCTCCTCCGTCGACAGGCCCGGTGGACAACTCATGAGGGAGCCCGGCCGGGCGGGTTGGCGGTGGGGGTTGAGGAGGTGGCAGGCGGTGTGGGCGGTGTGGATGTAGAAGTCGAGGACTCGGCGGGTGGCGGCTTCGGCCGGGGGGCTGAGGCTGATGGCGTAGGCGCGGACCAGGTCGTGCATCGCGTAACGCCCCCCGGGCGTCCGGTCGATCAGCGATGCCTCCACCAGCGCGCGCAACACCCCGTACGTCTCCCCCTCCGACAGCCCGGTCAGGTGCGCGGCGGCAGCCAACCCGATGTTCGGACCAGGCGCGATCCCCAGCAATGCGAACGCCGAGCGTCGGGGCGGGGTGAGGTGGCGTAGAGACCAGGACAGAACCGTGGGCAGGCTGGCGCTCGGGTCAGTGGAGTCCAACGCACCGAGTCCCTGTGTGCGTAGCTCGGCCACGGCATCCTCCAACGGCACCCGAGGATCGGCGGCGAACCGGGCCGCGATCACCCCCAAAGCCAGCGGGAACCCACCACACAACCGAACAAGCTCACCGTCCACACGTCCGAGAGACGTGGACAGCAGGGCGCGCGCCTCGGCATCGGTAAGCACATCCAGGTGCACGGCCCGCACCCCTTGACGACACACCAACCCGGGCAGATGGCTACGACTGGTCACCACCACGGTGCAGTTCGGCCCGCCGGGAAGCAACGGCATGACCTGCTCGGAGTCCAACGCGTTGTCCAGCACCACCAGCATCCGTTTGTCCGCGACCAGGCTCCGGAACAGATCGGAACGGCGGTCCCGGTTGTTGGGCTGGTTGTCCCGGTCGACACCGAGCGCCTCAAGGAAACCCGCCAGCACATCCGCAGGCAGCGCGTGCCCGGTGGGGCTGAAACCGTGCAGGTCGACGAACAGCTGCCCGTCCGGGAACCGGTCCCGGTTGCGATGTGCCCACGTCAACGCCAGCCAGGTCTTTCCGATCCCGCCCGTCCCGCCGATCACCGAGAACGGGGTGTCCAGCTCGGCCAACTGGTCGGCACGGCCGACGAAACCATGTGGGACAGGTGGGAGTTGTTGCGGGACGGGACGCAACGAGCGGGACTGGTTGATCGTGATCGTGTGGGCCTGGATGACCGTGCCGGATATCCCGGTCGCGGTGATCCGGTTCTCCCGAGCGGTCATGGTCGGTCCCCCTGGCCGGTGGTCACGAGGTATCGATCGTCCTCCGCGAGCGGCGCGCTAGTCGAGCAAACGCTGCACGCGGGCGGCGTCGTCGTGGCGGGACTGTTCCCGGAACAGGGTCAGGGCCTCCGCCCAGACCGCACGGGCCTGGTCTGTCCGGCCGAGCGCGGCAAGAGGTTGCCCCAGCCGGTCGAGGGTGTTGGCGACCTCGTAGGCGTCGCCGAGGTCGCGGAGGAGGGCGAGGGCGGCCTGGCAGTTCGCGCGGGCGGTGTCGTGGTCGCCGAGGCGGGCCGCGTACCAGCCGACGCCGTTGAGGGCGTGCGACGCGAGCGTGGGGCGGTCGGCCTCGGTGCAGAGGGCGAGGGCGCGCCGCGCGTGCCGGTACGCCCGCTCGTCGTCGCCTCGGATGCCCGCCGATCGCGGAGATCACCGTCAACGGTCCGGCCAGCTCCGTCAGCTGATCGGCACGCCCCACGAAACCGTGTGGGACAGGCGGGAGCTGTTGTGGAACGGGACGAGACGGAACGGGACTGAACGAGACGCTGCCGATCGTGTGTGCCTGCACCACCGGGCCGGACGGATCGCTGACGGTGTTGCGGACGTCCTCGGTCGGCATCGGCAGGCTCCCGTCCTGGAGGTTCCGACCTGGTGATCGTCCCCGATTACTCCGGTGTGTCGCCCCGGATCAGGTGGCGGAGGCGGGGGACGCGCTCGGAAAGCGGACGTTCGGCGCCGCGCGTGGTGGGGTTGTAGTAGTCGCGGGCGCGGAGGTTGTCCGGCGGGTACTGCTGGGTGAGGACGCCTTCCGGGACGTCGTGCGGGTACCGGTAGCCGGTGGCGTTGCCCAGCTTCTTGGCCCCCGCATAATGGCCGTCGCGCAGGTGGGCGGGGACGAGCCCGATATTGCCCGCGCGGACATCGGTCAACGCGGCGTCGATGGCGGTGATCACGGCGTTGGACTTGGGCGCCGTGGCGAGATGGATGGTGGCCTGGGCGAGCGCGAGCCGACCTTCCGGCATGCCGATCAGCTGGACGGCCTGGGCCGCGGCCACGGCGGCCTGCAACGCGGTGGGATCGGCCAGGCCGACGTCCTCGCTGGCGTGCACGACCAGGCGGCGGGCGATGAACCGGGGGTCCTCCCCCGCCTCGATCATGCGGGCCAGGTAGTGCAGGGCGGCGTCGACATCCGAACCGCGAATGGACTTGATGAACGCGCTGATGACGTCATAGTGCTGGTCGCCCTGACGGTCGTAGCGCACTGCGGCCTTGTCGACGGTTGCCTCGACCGTGGCGAGGTCGATTGCACCGTCCCGGGTCGCGAGCGCCGAGTCGGCGGCGGCCTCCAGCGCGGTGAGCGCCCGACGCGCGTCGCCGCCCGCGAGCCGGACCAGGTGGGCTTCGGCGTCCTCGTCGAGCGTGACGGTGCCGTTCAGACCGCGCTCATCGGCGACGGCGCGGCGGATGAGGGCCTGGACGTCGGTGTCGGTGAGCGGCTGGAGCTGGAGGACAAGGGAACGAGAGAGAAGAGGGGATACGACGGAGAAGAACGGGTTCTCGGTGGTAGCGGCAACGAGCAGGACGATCCGGTCTTCAACGGCACCGAGTAGTGCGTCCTGCTGAGTACGGGAGAACCGGTGGACCTCGTCGATGAACAGGACGGTCGACTCACCGGAGTGCGTCAACCGCCGACGCGCCTCGTCGATGACGGCCCGCACTTCCTTGACCCCGGCGGACAGCGCGGACAGCGCAACGAACCGGCGCCCGATCGCCGACGAGACGAGCGTGGCAAGGGTCGTCTTGCCGGTCCCGGGCGGACCGTAGAGCAGGATCGACGCGGGCGCGGCGCCCTCGACCAGGCGGCGCAGCGGGGCGCCGGGGCCGAGCAGGTGGTCCTGGCCGAGGACCTCGTCGAGCGTGGCTGGCCGCATCCGGACGGCGAGGGGCGTGTTGGCCTGGGCCTTCCGGACCGCGGCGGCCGAGGTCGGGGCGCCGAAGAGATCGAACTCCTGTTCCACAGGGTCCGACGCTACAGGTCGAACCGGGACTCCCGGATGGCGGCGACCAGCGCCCGCCACGAGCCGGGGACAAGGACGAGAGACCCGGCGACCCGGTTCTTGGTATCCCGCACGCCCACTGCGGTAGTGGTCATGCGCACCTCGACACAGTTCGCACTGTTGGCACCGCTACGGCTGCTCTTGAACCACCCGGTATCCAGCACCGAGGGAGACATCCGCTACTCCTTTGCGATCTCCACGATGAGCCGACGGGATTCCTTGCGGCTCAACGACAACTCCCAAACCCTGTAGAACGACAGTAGCATACGCTCGATCTCTCGCTCGCCGTCGTAGTAGGTGGACAAACCGAGGGCAGAGAACGAGTACGCCACCGGCGTACCTCGCTCTGCGAAAGCGAAGATCATGAGATTCGCGCCCCTGGCAGGGTTGCCATACGTATCGCCCCGCAGAATCCGGATGTTCAAGTCCGGATGCTTGTCCAGCAAGTCGAGCAGGTGGTTTAGCTGTTCCCGCATGACCTCCGGGCTCCCCATGTTGGCGCGCAGGGCATCCTCGGTTATCACGAAGCGCAGGATGCGCCGATGTCCTGACTCAAGGACGCGCGACTGGCGCTCCATTCGAAAGTAGAGACGATCCTCGCTTTGAGGATCATCGGTCTGCCACCAGATACCGTCCGCCTCGGCGAACAGCGCCTGGATGTAGCTCTGCGACTGCAGCAAGCCAGGGATGATGCCGGTCTCGAAGTGGTTGATCTCCGACGCACTCGCTTCAAGGTCAGCGAAACGGCGATACGCATCGGGCAGTTGGTCCACATAGACCCGTCGTTGCTGGCGTTTACGGGCCTGGGCGCCCAAGTCCGTGACAGTCGCGTGCTCCTCCCCCGTCACGCCGTAGCAGTCGAGGATCTTCTTCAGGTCTGTCTCGCTGGCGGTGGCCGTGCCGTCCTCCAGTTGCACGATCCGGGAGCGGACCTTGCCGACCGCCTCGGCGGCGGCCTGTTGGGTCTTGCCCGCGCGTTCGCGGAGGCGTCGAAGCACCAGTCCGAGCTGCCTGCGTTCGAAAGTGGGCCGCGCCTGCCCCATCGTCGCACCTTTCCTTCACCCCATCGGAGGACTGATTTCATCCCGACTGTCGCCCTATCCTTCAGGGCGACAGTCGGGCTTGAGCCGACCCTAGCGAAGACGGGAACCCATGAGCATCTTCACCAAGCAGGGCGTGTCGGTCGATCTCTGGATCGAGATGGCCGAGACCGTGCCCATGCACGTCGAGGTGGACCCACCGAACCAGGCGACGATCCACTTCGGGTCGAACAGCGACTACGTCGTCGTCCTGTGCCGGGAGAACCTGGTCCGGCTCGCCGAGGTCGCCACCGAGGCGCTGTGCACTCTGGACGCGGAGCTTAGCGCGAAATCATCCGTAGGCGGCAATTGACCCCGCGTCGGATTGGTTGCCGCCGTCGCCCGCACTCACCCCCAGTCGGGAGCGCGGGCGACGGCGGGGTCAGTTGGCCAGGACCCGCAGGTTCATGTCCCGCCAGGTCCACGGCGTGGGCCGTTGTGTCGTCGGGTCGAGCTTGACCACCGAGCGGCTCCCGGTCGCGTGCACCACGTCATCCGTCCCGAGACACCGGAACCCGTTCCGCATGCTGGTCCGCCCCAGGTGGTCCAGCGAGAGTTCCACCGCCAGCGGTCCCGTTCCACGGAACGGGACCTGGAACTCGATCTCGAACCTGCCGACGACCTGGTACTGGTCCGGGTTGTCCGCCACATCCGCCTGCCACGGGAACCCGTGTTCACCCAGGAACACCGCGAAGGCCCGTTCGACGTGCACCGCGAACCGGGCGTTGTGCAGGAACCCGAGCGGGTCCAGCTCGTCGAAGAACACGTGCCCGACGTGCCGGTACGTCGTCACATCCGCTCCGCGCGCAACCGCATCGCGTGTTCCGCGAGCATCAGGACCGGCAACGTCGTCGTCGCGCGGGGGCTGACCGGCATGACCGACGCGTCGATCACCGACAGGCCCTCGATCTCGTGGACCCGGCACAGCTCGTCCACCACGGCGTCCCGGTCCCGTCCCATCCGGCAGGTCCCGACCGGGTGGTGGTACGTCCCGATCCCGGAACCGGTGTCCCGTTCCGCCACCAACACATCCGCCAGCGGCGACCGGGCCGCCAACCGCCGGACCACCTTCAGCCCGGCCGCGAGCCTGGGCGCGTCCGCCGGGTGTCCCAGGAATCCCGGATCGATCAGCGGTGTTCCATCCGGCGTCCGCAACCGGACGGAACCGACCGAGCGCGGGGCGACCAGTCCCACCGTCATCCGGAAGTCGTGGCCGGTCACATGCCCGTCCGGCTCGGCCGTGGGTCCGGTGGCCACCGCGTGGATGTGCAGGTCGATGTCGGGCTCGGCCGGGGTGCTGCGCAAGGTGATCATCGTGCGCAGCGGGGCGGCCGGACCGTTCTTCTCCTCCGGCTTCGCCGCGAACACGGCCATGGTGGCGGGGTGTTCACGCAGGTTGGAACCGACTCCCGGGACATCCGCAACAACCTCGACACCCACGTCCCGCAGGTGGTCGGCCGGGCCGATTCCGGAACGCAGCAACACGACGGGACTCCCGTACGCGCCCGCGCACAGGATCACCTCCCCCGCGTGGATCTCCTCGCCGTAGTCCAGCCGCACGCCGACGACCCGCCTGTTCCGGATCACCAGCCCGGCGACCTCGGTGTCGGCCAGGATCTCCAGGTTCGGGTGTCGGGCGGCCTCGGCCAGGTAGACCAGTGCCGCGTTGTACCGGATCCCGTCCACCTGGTTGAGCGGCGTCAACCCGACGCCCATCGCGTCCGGCGCGTTGAGGTCGGCCGCGAAGGAAAAGCCTTCACTTTCCGCGGCTTCCAGGAACCGCTGTTGCGAATCCGTCAGGCCGTCCCGTCCCGAACTCCGGACCGGGACATGTCCCGGTTCCGTTCCGTCCCGGTCCTCGATCGCGGCATAGACCGGGGCGACCTCGTCCCACGACCACCGCGGGAGTCCCGGATCCGCCCAGGCCCGGTGGTCGGCGGGACGGGACCGCAACGCGACGCAGTAGTTCACCGAGGTCGACCCGCCGACGACCTTCCCCCTCGGCAGCGGCAGTCCCGCCGCCGCGTACTCCCAGTCGGGACCGCGCGGGATCCCGTAGCCGTCGATCAGGTCCACGGGCCAGTCGGCGCGGCTCGGGAAGTACGCCCCGGCCTCGATGAGCAGCACAGTCCGGCCCGGGTCGGCAGCCAACCGATTCGCGACCAGACACCCCGCGGCCCCCGCCCCGACGACGATCACGTCGTGTGTCATGCCCGGACGCTAACACATAAGTACGATCGACCGTGCGGTTAGTTTTCCCATGATCATCCGGAGCGGATCGTGCGATCCGGATCGACGTTGCCCCGGTCCCGTACGATCTGTGCAGGTTCCGGGCGGATTCACCGGGCGGCAGGCCCGGTGACCTGCGCTGAGAGTGGTAGATGACCGAGGCACGGGTAGACGGACGCGTCCAGCGCGGCAACCACACGCGGGCACTGATCGTGGCGCGGGCGGTGGACATCGCGTCCGTGGAGGGGCTGGGCAGCCTGTCGCTGGGGCGGCTGTCGGCCGAGCTGAACATCAGCAAGAGCGGGGTGTTCGGCCTCTTCGGCTCCAAGGAAGAACTGCAGATCGCCACGATCGACGCGGCCACGCGCATCTACGTCGACACCGTGGTCACCCCGGTGCTGGATCTCTCCCCCGGGCTGGCCAAGGTGTGGCGGCTGTGCTTGAGCTGGTTGGACTATTCGCGCGGTCGAGTCTTCCCCGGCGGGTGCTTCTTCTACGCGGTGGCCGCCGAGTACGACGCGCAACCGGGACGGGTACGGGACGTGATCGTCGCCTTGTCCGCGCGGTGGGACAGACTGGTACGGCGGGTCATCGAGGAGGCCAGGACCGGCGGGGAGATCGCGGGCGAGGTCGAGACGGCGCAGCTGGCGTTCGAGCTGATCGCGTTCATGGAGACCGCCAACTCGCTGTCGGTGCTCAACGACGACATCGCGGTGTACGACCGGGCGCGGGCCGCCATCCGGACGATCCTGCGCTGCTCCGCGACCGATCCCGCGCTCGTCCCGGAATGACCTTCCCGGGCCGGTCGGGTACACCTTCCTTTCACGGCGCCCGATATTCCCGGGCCCACGGGCTGGACCCGTGCCGTGCGGCGGTTGACCCCGCCCGGCCGCGGTGATCCGATGGGAACCGACACCTGAGTGATCCGGAGGTCCCGTTGTCCAGCATCGTCGTCCTTTCCGGCAGCCCGTCGGCCACCTCCCGCACGGCCGCGCTGGCCGGGCTCCTGTCGGAGCGCCTGCGTGGGCACGGGCACGACCTGCGGCTGATCCACGTGCGCGACCTGCCCGCCCAGGCGCTGTTGCACGCGGACTTCGCCGACCCGGCGATCGTGGACGTCACCGCGGCGATCACCGCGGCGGACGGGGTGGTCGTGGCGTCGCCGGTGTACAAGGCGGCTTATACCGGACTCCTGAAGTCCTTGCTGGACCTGCTGCCGCAGTTCGCCCTGGCGGGTAAGACCGTGCTGCCGGTGTTGACCGGCGGCAGCCCGGCGCACGTGCTGGCGCTGGACTACGCACTGCGGCCGGTGCTGTCCTCGCTCGGGGCGCACCACGTGGTGCCGGGATGGTTCGTGCTGGACAAGCACATCGAGGTCAGCGCCACCGGCGTGGTGCTGCACGCGGACTCGGAGAAGCCGTTGCTGTCCGTTGTGGACACTTTCGCGGCGGTGCTGGACGGGGCGCCCGCGACGGTTCCGCTGGCGGGCTGATTTCGGACCGGTCGTTCCACCTTCCCATCCGGTGGACACGGGGCGTGATGTGTTGACCGCGCGCGGTCGCGGTGTTCGGATAGGTGTGTGCCCACGGTGACGGTCGTCCGCAGCCTGACTCGACGCAGGCATGTCGACTTCGTCCGTGTGTGCAGCCAGGGTTGTTCGCTCTGACCCCTGCATTGCACCGATTCCACACCTCTCCCGGCCTGATCGCGGGGTTCCGTCATGCCCGAACCACTGAAGTTCGCCTATTGGGTGCCCAATGTCAGCGGCGGCCTGGTCGTCAGCGACATCGAACAACGCACCGACTGGTCCTACGAGTACAACCGCGAGCTTGCCGTGCTCGCCGAGCACAACGGCTTCGACTATGCCCTGAGCCAGGTCCGGTACATGGCCAGCTACGGGGCCGCGTACCAGCACGAGTCCACGAGCTTCAGCCTGGCGCTGTTACTCGCGACGCAACGGCTCAAGGTGATCGCGGCAGTCCACCCGGGCCTGTGGCATCCGGCCGTGCTGGCCAAGTTCATCGCCACGGCCGACCACCTGTCCGGCGGCCGAGCGGCGGTCAACGTCGTGTCCGGCTGGTTCAAGGGCGAGTTCACCGCGCTCGGTGAACCATGGCTGGAACATGACGAACGGTACCGGCGCTCCGAGGAGTTCATCCGGGTACTCCGAGCAAGCTGGACCGAGGACGACGCCCAGTTCGCCGGAGATTTCTACCGGCTGCGCGGCTACGACCTGAAGCCCAAGCCGCTGCACCTCCCGGAGATCTTCCAGGGCGGCAACTCCACGGCGGCCCGCGCGATGGCGGGCCGGGTATCGGACTGGTACTTCAGCAACGGCAAGGACTTCGACGGCGTCCGCGACCAGATCGCCGAGGTGAACGCCGCCGCTGAGCCGTACAGACGGACGGTCCGGTTCGGTCTCAACGGTTTCGTCATCGCCCGGGACACCGAGGCCGAGGCCCGGGAGACGCTGCGCGAGATCGTGGCGAAGGCGAATCCCGACGCGGTGCACGGGTTCCGGGACGCGGTGCAACAAGCCGGGAGTTCCACCTCGGACCGGAAGGGCATGTGGGCGGACTCGTCGTTCGAGGACCTGGTCCAGTACAACGACGGGTTCCGGACGCGGCTCATCGGCACCCCGGAACAGATCGCCCACCGCCTGGTCGAGTATCGAGCCCTGGGCGTCGACCTGGCATTGCTGGGATTCCTGCACTACCACGAGGAAATCTCGTACTTCGGCACGAAGGTCCTGCCGATCGTGCGCGCTTTGGAGGCCGAACGCTCGGCCCTGACCGTGTGAGGACGGAACAGATGACGACGACGGAGTCGGACTGGGCGAAAACCACCCCCACCACCGAGGCCGATTGGCTGACCCGGGCAGGCGAGGTATCGGCACTGCTGGCGGTGGACGCCGTCGCGCGGGATCGGGAAGGGCGGACACCTTATGCGGAAGTGCAACTGCTGAAGGATTCCGGCCTGGTGACCCTGCTCGGACCGGTGGAACACGGTGGTGGCGGCCAGGAATGGCCGTTGGCGTACAAGATCGTGCGCGAGATCGCGAAGGCCGATGGCTCGATCGGCCAGCTGCTCGGCTACCACTACCTGTGGTTCTGGGCCGCGCGGCTGGTGGGGACGCCTGAACAGATCACGGCCGTGGAGGAACTGGCGACTGCCAACCGGTTCTTCTTCGGCGGAGCGGTGAACCCCCGGGACAATGACGTGACCATCCGGGACGACGGGGACTCCATCGTCTACAACGGACGAAAATCCTTCTCGACGGGAAGCAAGGTTTCCGATCTGACAGTGTTGGAAGGGGTGCTGGAGGGGACGGACAAGCACATCTTCGCGATCGTCCCGTCCACTGTGGAAGGTCTGACCTTCCATGACGACTGGGACAACATCGGCCAGCGACTGACCGAGTCGGGCAGCGTGACGATCTCCGACGTGCGAGTGGACTGGGCGTCGGCGGCGGGGTATGTGGACAAGGAGTTCACGCCTCGGGTGTACAACACGTTGAACGTGCCGACGATTCAGCTGGTATTCGTGAACTTCTATCTCGGGATCGCGCGCGGGGCTTTGGAGACGGCGCGGACGTATACCGGGTCGAAGTCGCGGTCCTGGCTGCACGGCGGATATTCGCGGGCGGTGGATGAGCCGTATGTGATTGACGCGTATGGGGATTTCACGTCGAAACTGTGGGCGGTGGAGGCTTTCGCGGACCAGGTCGCCTTGGAGGCGTTGGAGATCCACCGCGACCCGGCGGGTGTTTCCGAACGCGCGCGGGGCGAACACGAGGTGCGGGTGGCGGCGGTGAAGGCCCGGGCCACGGAGGTGGCACTGGAGATCACGTCGGGGGTCTTCGAGGTGACGGGCGCGCGGTCGACGGCTTCGCGGGAGGGGTTGGACCGGTTCTGGCGCAACGTCCGGACGCACACGCTGCATGATCCGGTGGCGTACAAACGGCGGGAGGTGGGGGTGTTCGTGTTGCGGGATGAGATCCCGGAACCGACCTGGTACTCGTGATGCTCGCGGGGCCCGGTTTCGTACCGGGCCCCGCTCAGCCGAACTGACTCTCGAAGGGTGCCGCCTCCCGCCAGTCCACACAGGTGGGACGGGTACGGGTGACGATGAACTCGGTCAGGACCTGGTAGACGGTGTCGATGGGGACCTCGGAGAACGGCGGGAGGCCGGTCTCCTCGGCACCACCGAAGTGGTAGGTGACCCAATCGGAATTGGTGCCGATGGTGGGCAC
>NZ_KB894440.1 GCF_000374445.1 Actinokineospora enzanensis DSM 44649
CGCGTGAGACCGGTCGCCCAGCCCCGCCACTCCGTCCGAGGCATAGCGACGCAGCCACAGGTCCACCGTCGGCCGCGACACCCCGGCCAGCACAGCGACCTCCTTCTTCCGCCTGCCCTCCACACACCACAACACGATCCGAGCCCTGGTCGCGATCGTGCCGGACACGTCCGACCTGTTCACCAGTGCCCGCAACTCGCCCAGCTGATCCACCGTCAACTCCACCGGCACAGCCAACACCAAGATCCATCAGACCTGCGTAAAACAACCAGAATCACGGAACACTAGGGCCACCGAGGTCCACCTGGCCACTTTCTCGTCGCCATTCTCCGGAATGTTCAACCACTCGGCCGCCCGCCGCGCGTCTGGCTCGTCCACGATCAGCCCGTACGGTCCCGGCCTGATGCCGGTCGCGGTGGCGACATCTGTCACCAGGTCGCCGATACAACGCCAGGTGTGCCAGGTACCGGTGTCGAAACCGACCGGCTCGAATCCCAGCAACACACCGCCCGGCATCTTTCCCTTACCGTGCAAGCGAACCGCATCGAACCCCTGCCGAGCCATCTCGTCCACCTGTGGCGCGACGTCGGTCGCGGCGAACCCGACGGCCAGCACCGGCACACCTACCGGAACGGCCGCCGGGTCCTCGAACCACATGTCGAACTCGTTGGCGGGGGCAAGGTCCACCACACAGTGACTGATCGAGGGGACGTCCATGTATGTCCGGAGGACGCCCATATAGCCGACCAGCAGGTAGTCATCCATGGCGGACACTCTATCCGGTTGTCACGCGGGAAGTTCGAGACCTTCGAACGCCCGAAGTCCCAACTGTGGAGCCAACTCGCCTGCGACCCAACGGAGAAACCTCGGATTCAACTGCTCATCGCCATGCGTGACCGCACGGCGGGCGGCCTCGCACCAGTCCTCACGAACCAGAACCGAGAAGTAGGTTTCCCGGATCCGTTGAAGCAGTTCGGATGGCCAGTCAAGTCCGTCGGCGTTCGTGGTCACGTAGTGGAGCAGCGACACACTGATGGCGAAACGCAGGCCCGTCGGCTTCAGTGCTCGAAGGTGCCGCGCATGGGCGTACATGACGCTCGCCCCATGCTTGTACATCTCAAGCGGCATCCCCATGCCGTAGGTGGTATGGCAGATCACGTTCAGAAGACTGCCCGTGTGGTCGACCACGTCCTCATCGACGCCCGGGTCCTCGATCGCCTCATGCACCACCGCCACCCGCGCGACCCGGGCCGCGAAGTAGCCATTCAGGGCATCACCATTGATAGCGCGCCGAAGCAGCCACGGCCTTATCGCCGGATCGTCGATACCGCACAACGTCTCGACGACCCGTACCCTCCCCCAACCGATGACCCGATCGGCCAGCCAGATCAACGTGGCCGCGTTTCCGTTCAGGCGTTTCAACGCCTCGGCGGCCAGAACACCGAAACTGTCGGACATCAGCCCGACGATCTGGATGAGCGGAATGTCGTCGACAGTGCCCGCGACCGCGAGAAGCGCGAGCCCGACGGTGGCCGGACAACGGTCGGTGCCGTGCCGTACGAGCCATCGACCAGTCGCCCTGACCAGCTCAGGATCGGCCTGCTCGGCGACGGCGGTGATGTTCTCGTTGGGGTAGATGGGGATCAGGAGGCCGTGGAACGCATCGTGCAGACTGTCGGGCCCGGCACCGGGATCGGCGAAGTACTCCCGGAGAACCCGCGCCACATCGGCACCGACCAGCGTCTTGTCCCTGGGCCAGCCAGGCCCACGCTCCCGATGCCGCTCCTCGTCGGGAAATGGGGCGCCCTCATTGTCCAATGGCGAGTCCGGCGCCAACCGGTGCAGACGGAGCGCGTGGTCATAGAGGGTCTGCTGAGATCCGAGCAATCCAGGCTCGGGGACGACGTTCACCGGCGTGCGATGGTCTCGTTTCTCTCGATCATGCCCAAAGCATGCCGGCCGAACACCGCCGTCAGCAACCCTCCTCTCTGTCACCGCGCAGGAGGCTCGCTATCGGCCGGTCTCGTACCCTTGCAGCGACCGTCGGGAATCCTCTTCCCGCTCGTAGTCGGCGGCCAGCCGCAGACCCCGGTAACGACGGATGAGTTCCGGGTCCCCGATATGTTCGGCCGCCGCCATACCCGCGCCGAGAACCGAGTCCATCCACAGCCGGACGACGCCCAGCAGGTGCCGGTCGGCCGTGGCGAACAGCTCCCGGGCCGTGTGCTCGTCCGGCGCCAACGGGACCAGGGCGAAGTAGTCCCGGATGAAATGCCGCCAGATCCCTTGGCAACTGCCATCTTTCGCGCCGGGCATCAAGCGCTCGGCTTCCCGGAGCGCGTGCAACGCGCCGTCGAAGTTGCCTGCCCGTCGTTCCAGTTCCGCCAGGGTTTCAAGCTCCGACCGCGAGCCCTGTCCATCCAGCGCGATGATGTCCTTCTGCAATCGCACAGCTTCGTCGAGATAGTCCAGATCCGCAAGGTGGAAACGGAGCTGTTCGAGGGTGAACTTCGTGCGGGGCTGGGTTTCCGACCAGCCGTGCATGAACAGCCGGGACAGCTCGCATTCCCCCAGCGAGGCAGTGCGACGAGCCCACGTCCGCAGATCCTCGTCGACAGGGTCGACGGGAAACTTCCGCCGTTCCTTGACCAACCATTCCTCGAACGCCACCGCTGTACAGCGGGGCGACCCGAGCGCGTCGAGCAGACGTTCACGGTCGGGATGTGCACTCGCCCGTACCGCCTCAGTCGTGGTTTCGACACCGGCAGCGAGAAGGTGGAAAGCCCGATAACCCAGGTTGGTGTCGAAGCTGGTTTCCCTGGCCTGCCAATGCAACCAGACATCCTCGACGCGCCGGTGCTCGGCGAGCAGGAAACCGGGCAGGGCCAGATCCGTGCCCATCCCCCAGCGGACCACTTCTCGGTAGTACGTGATCTGCTGTTCCATCAGGTAACGCAACAGCGGTAGATCCTGCTCGCGACGGTCGTATTGCATCGCCCACAACACCCGGAACCGGGCCACCCAGTTGCGGTCGAACGCGCGCCCATCGTCGTGCCTGCCCGGATCGAACGCCAGCTCGGCCCAGGCCGCGGGATCTTCCCGCGCACGGGCAAGTTCCTCCCGTAACGACCGTAAGAGCCGCTCTTGTTCCTCGGCATGATCCATCGTTCCCCCTCGACCAGGCTTGCCGGTGACAAGCGCAGTCAAGCAGGACGGGGTGCCCGCCGATGAAGCGGACACCCCGTCGAGTATCTGGTGGGTCAGCTGCAGCCGGACGTCGAGCCGCAGCCCTCGCAGACGTAGCAGGAACCGGCCGGGCGCATCTTGGTGCCGCAGGTCATGCACAGCGGGGCGTCGGCCGCCTTGCCCAGGTGCAGCTCCAGCAGCTCCGTCGAGCTGTGCGCCTCGGCGGGGGCGGCCTCGACCTCGGCGCGCGGGCCGGCGTCGACCGAGGTGCGCAGGCCCTCCAGGTCCACATCGGACTGTCCACTGTAGTCGGCAGCGACCTGGGCGGAGCGCTCGTCCGCGGTGAAGACGCCGAGCTGGGCGCGCTTCTCGTAGGGCAGGTAGTCCAGGGCCAGCCTACGGAACAGGTAGTCCAGGACGCTGGTGGCGATGCGCACGTCCGGGTCGTCGGTCATGCCGGCGGGCTCGAAGCGGAGGTTCTGGAACTTCGAGACGTAGAACTCCAGCGGGATGCCGTACTGCAGGCCCACCGAGATCGACATGGAGAACGCGTCCATCACGCCCGCCAGGGTCGAGCCCTGCTTGCCCAGCTTGACGAAGATCTCGCCGAGGCCGTCGTCCGGGTACGACCCAGCGTGCAGGTAGCCCTCGGCACCGCCGACGGTGAACGACACCGTCTGCGATGGGCGCTTCTTCGGCAGGCGCTTGCGCACCGGGCGGTACTCGACGACCTTCTCCGGCTCCGCCTTGGCGGTGGCCTTGGCGCCCTTGCCCGCCGACAGCGGCTGGCCGACCTTGCAGTTGTCGCGGTAGATGGCCAGCGCCTTCAAGCCCAGCTTCCAGCCCTGGAAGTAGATCTCCTCGACCTCCGCCACGGTCGCCGACTCCGGCATGTTGACCGTCTTGGAGATCGCGCCGGAGATGAACGGCTGCACCGCCGCCATCATCCGCACGTGCCCCATCGGCGCGATCGAGCGCTCGCCCATGGCGCAGTCGAACACCTCATAGTGCTCCGGCCGCAGACCCGGCGCGTCGACCACGTGGCCGTGCTCGGAGATGTACTCGACGATCGCCTCGACCTGCTCGCCCTGGTAGCCCAGCGCGGTCAGCGCGCGCGGCACGGTCTGGTTGACGATCTGCATGGAGCCGCCGCCGACCAGCTTCTTGAACTTGACCAGCGCCAGGTCCGGCTCGATACCGGTGGTGTCGCAGTCCATCATCAGACCGATGGTGCCGGTCGGCGCGAGCACGCTGGCCTGCGCGTTCCGCCAGCCCTGCCGGGCGCCGATCTCCAGCGCCGCCTGCCACTCGCGGGTGGCGACGCGCTGCACGGCGGCGTCGTTGGCGTGGTAGGTGCGGACGAGGTCGTTGGCCGCGGCGTGCTTGCGCATGACCCGCTGGTGCGCGTCGGCGTTGCGGGCGTACCCGTCGAACGCGCCGACGACGCCCGCCAGCTCGGCGGAGCGACGGTAGGCGGTGCCGGTCATCAGCGAGGTGATGGCCGCGGCCAGCGCCCGGCCGCCCTCGGAGTCGTAGGCGTGGCCGGTGGCCATCAGCAGCGCGCCGATGTTCGCGTAGCCGATGCCCAGCTGCCGGAACTTGCGCGTGGTGTCGGCGATCGGCTCGGTCGGGAAGTCCGCGAAGCAGATCGAGATGTCCATCGCGGTGATGACCAGCTCGACGGCCTTGACGAACGTCTCCGCGTCGAAGGTGCCGTCGGCGGCGAGGAACTTCATCAGGTTCAGCGACGCCAGGTTGCAGCTGGAGTTGTCCAGGTGCATGTACTCGCTGCACGGGTTGGACGCGGTGATCCGCCCGGACTCGGGGCAGGTGTGCCAGGCGTTGATCGTGTCGTCGTACTGGATGCCCGGGTCGGCGCACTCCCACGCCGCCTTCGCCAGCTTCCGGAACAGGTTCTTCGCGTCGACCCGCTCGATCACCTCACCGGAGGTCCGCGACCGCAGCCCGAACTGCCCGGCCGACTCGACCGCGTGCATGAACTGGTCGGACACCCGCACCGAGTTGTTGGCGTTCTGGTACTGCACCGAGGCGATGTCCGAGCCGCCCAGGTCCATGTCGAACCCGGCGTCGCGCAGGACCCGGATCTTCTCCTCCTCCCGCGCCTTGGTCTCGATGAACTCCTCGACATCGGGGTGGTCCACATCGAGCACGACCATCTTGGCCGCCCGCCGGGTCGCCCCCCCGGACTTGATCGTCCCGGCGGACGCGTCCGCGCCGCGCATGAAGGACACCGGGCCGGAGGCGGTGCCGCCGGAGGAGAGCAGCTCCTTGGAGGAGCGGATGCGGGAGAGGTTCAGGCCAGCGCCGGAGCCGCCCTTGAAGATCAGCCCCTCTTCCTTGTACCAGTTGAGAATCGAGTCCATCGTGTCGTCGACGGCCAGGATGAAACACGCGCTGACCTGCTGCGGAGAGCTCGTCCCCACGTTGAACCAGACCGGGGAGTTGAAGCTGAACACCTGGTGCAGCAGCATCCAGGTCAGCTCGTGCTCGAAGATCTCCGCGTCCGCGTCGGTGGCGAAGTAGCCGTGCTTGACGCCCGCGGCGACGTACGTCGTGACGACGCGGTCGATGAGGGTGCGCAGGGAGTGCTCGCGGACCGGGGTGCCGACCGCGCCGCGGAAGTACTTGCTGGTGACGATGTTGGTGGCGTTGACCGACCAGAAGTCGGGGAACTCCACGCCGCGCTGCTCGAAGTTGACCGAGCCGTCCCGCCAGTTGGTCATCACCACGTCGCGGTGCTCCCAGGTCACCTCGTCGTAGGGGTGCACGCCCGCGGTGGTGTGGACACGCTCCACCCGCAGGCCTGGTCGCGGTGTGCCCGCCACCTCGGCCGCGGTGGTCCCGACGGTCTCGGTCATGACCGGTCCCTCTCCCTCGTTCTGTGCTGGTGTGGCCACGTCCGGGCTCCCCGTCCGCTGCGGCCGAAGCCTGTACCGGCGGTCCCCACCCCGGGGCCGCCGCGCCTGTCGCCTACTGCTCATCCGTCTCCGCCGCCTGTCGCGCCATCGCGGCCCGCAGGTCGGCGATCTCCTTCTCGAAGTCCTCCACCGAGGAGAACGACCGGTACACGCTGGCGAACCGCAGGTAGGCGACCCCGTCGAGCTCGCGCAGCGGGCCGAGGATCGCCAGCCCCACCTCGTGGCTGGGCACCTCGGCGCTGCCGGTGGCCCGGATCGTCTCCTCGACCTTCTGCGCCAGCTGCTGCAGCCGGTCCTCGTCGACCGGCCTGCCCTGGCAGGCGCGCCGCACGCCGCGCACGACCTTGTCGCGGCTGAACGGCTCGGTGACCCCGGAGCGCTTGACCACCGCGAGCACGGCCTCCTCGACCGTGGTGAACCGGCGGCTGCACTGCGCGCACGCTCGCCTGCGGCGGATCACCTGTCCGTCGTCGACCTCCCGCGAGTCCACGACCCGCGAATCGGAGTTCCGACAGAACGGACAGCGCATGCCCCGACCCCTCCCTGCTCGCCGTGTCGCACCGCCCACCGACCGGCGTAGCGCCGACCACCACGCATGGTGATCGACATGTTGATCGAACTGTGGATAACCAGTGGATGGACGGTGGATAACCCGCCCCAACCTGTGGACAAACTACATTGACGTAACCACAAGATGTTGGGGTGGACCGTATTCCGAGACCCTACATGGACGCAACTCGGACACGCCGGGGTGGCTAGTCACACCACGGCGCGTGGTCACCGGCGCACGGTGCGGTTGCGACGACCGGGTGACCGGCCGGTATCACTCGTCCGTATGAACCATTGGGCGACATGTCCCCCGGCTCCCCCGCCGGCGCGACGCCCAAACCCGCCCGGGGCGTGTCCGGACCGCCGAACACGGAGGGCCATCACGCGCACGCGGATCGCGCACGGCCGCCGACGGCTCAGGAACGAATCTCACTCAAGCGAGTGATCAGGCGCACGGTGGGATGATCATCACCGGCGCGGGCGGGGCCTCAGTGCGAGACCGGCACCTGCAGTGGCTGACCGGGTTGCAGCGGCTCGTCGTCCAGGCCGTTCAGCGCGACGATCCGGTCCACCACGGCGTCGACATCGGCCCCCGGGGCCACCCGCGCGGCCAGCTGGGACAGGTTCTCGCCTGCCATGAGCCGCACCACCGCGGTGTCCGTTGGCACGGTCGCCTCGGCGGCCGAGTCGGCGGCGGCGCCCAGCCCGTAGATCGCCAGCGCCACGGTGGCGGCCAACCCGGCGAGCACGGCCACCGGCACCGGCGCCCGGCGCGGCTCGCACTCCGGCGCGGCCACCACATGCGGCGCGCCCGGCACCCGCCTGCGGGTCGGTGGTCGCAGCCTGCCCGCGCCCGACCGCCGCGCGGGCGCCACCGGGGTCGCCACCCGCGATACTCGCCGCTCGACCCGCTCATCCCGCTCGACCGGGTCGGAGACCAGCCGCGTCGCCAACGGAGCCGCCACCGCAACCTCCTAGCTACCTGCTCATCAGGGCGCCCGCCGTGCTCGTGAATCGAACTGTCGTTCGATCGAACGCCCGTGCGAATGTCTACCACCACGCACCGACAAAATCGAGACCCGCCCGGCGTGTCGCTCGAACAGGTGTTTGATCTGCGCAGGTCGGCGGGCTAACGTCGGGCTGACGGAAAGATCGAAGTGGTTCCACCACCGGGGCGAGAGGCCGTCCCGGTAGGCGCAGGGAGGCAGTGCGGTGTCAGGCACGAGTGGTCGGAAGCCCTCGGGGGCAGCGAAGCGGAAGCCCGCGGCGGGCGACAACGTCCGCGGCTTCCCCGAGCAGGCGCAGACCGCGGACGTCGCCGACCTGCCGGTACGCCAGCGGCAGGTGCTGGAGGTGATCCGCTCCTGGGTGCAGCGGCACGGCTACCCGCCGAGCGTGCGCGAGATCGGCGAGGCGGTCGGCCTCACGTCCACCTCCTCGGTCGCCTACCAGCTGCGCGCCCTGGAGGACAAGGGCTACCTGCGCCGCGACCCGAACCGCCCGCGCGCGATCGGCGTGCTGTCCGCCGACGCCTCCCCCGCGCAGCTGCGCGGCGAGCAGGGCTCCCCGGTGCTGGTGGGGCAGTCCGACGCGGGCCCGGTGCCCACCTACGTGCCGGTGGTCGGCCGGATCGCCGCCGGTGGCCCGATCCTGGCCGAGCAGGCGGTGGAGGACGTGTTCCCGCTGCCCAAGGAGCTGGTCGGCGAGGGCTCGCTGTTCATGCTGAAGGTCGCGGGCGACTCGATGATCGACGCGGCGATCGCGAACGACGACTGGGTGGTGGTCCGCCAACAGCCGACCGCCGACAACGGCGACATCGTCGCGGCCATGATCGACGGCGAGGCCACGGTGAAGACCTTCAAGCGCCGCGACGGCCACGTCTGGCTGCTGCCGCACAACGACGCGTACGAGCCGATCCCCGGTGACGAGGCCACGATCCTGGGCAAGGTCGTCGCCGTGCTGCGCAGGCTCTAGCGCCTGGCCGAGCGGCGGTGCATCAGCAGCAGGACGCCGCCGACGACCACCACGGCCACGCCGATCGCGGGCAGCGTGCCCAAACCGTCGGACTTTCCCGCGGGCGCGGCTCCGCCGCCGGTGGCAGCGGGTGTGCCGGGTTGTGCGCTGTCGGACGTGGCTTGGGGCGCGTTCGCGAGCAGGCCGGTGGCACCCTTGACCACGCGGATGGGGGTGCCGACGCCCTCGGAGCCGGAGACCAGGGTGCCGTCGGGCTCGAACGCGATGGCCTCGCCCTGTTTCTCGTTGGGCAGCGGGATCCGCACGGGTTCGCGCTTGAGGGCGGCCGCGATGTCGCCGTCGGGGGCCGGGTAGAGGTAGGCCTCGGTGTAGGTGCGCAGGGCGACGACGGTGCCGTCGGCGCTGGTCGCGCCACCGGTCACGACGATGGAGCCGATCATCGAGTTGATCGGCCCGCCGGGGGTGTCGGTGCTGTGCAGGTCGACCTCGCCGACCTTCTCCAGCGGGGTCGGGCCGGGGGTGGCCAGCGGCCCGGTCGGCCGGTAGACCTCGCCCACCCCGAACGGGTTCTTCGTCACCAGGTAGGGGACGTTGTTCTTGTCCAACAACAACGCTTCGGTGTCGTGTGGACCGTCCGGATAGCTCAACCGGTGCAGTGTGGTCTTCCCGGCGGGGGTCAGCTCGATCAGCGCGGCGGTGGGCCGCTTCTTGTTGTTGTCGCCGGTGTCGCTGAGCCAGAACGTGCCGTCGGCGGACCGGGCCAGGTCCTCCACGTCGTACGGGTCGGTCGGCCCGTTGATCACCTTCTGGATGGCGCAGTCCTTGCCCAGCACGAACACCGTGGACTTCGTGCCGCCGTCGTTGATCGCGTACCAGTGGTCGGCGTCGGCGACCAGGCCGGACAGCTCGGACAGGCGCTTGTCGGATTGCACGCACGCGTCCACCGGGGCGGGCGGGTCGGCCGCCGCGACCGGCGCGCCCGTCATCGCGATGCCCCCGACCAGCACGCCCACCAGCACCGAGGCCGTCGACCTCCGCACGCGCCACCTCCCCCGTCTCCCCGACCACCGTAGCCGTGTCCCCGGTAGGACGTCCGCGCCGCGACCGGGGTTGGCGCGACACGACGAGGCCCCGGCGAGACGTGTGTCTCGCCGGGGCCTCGCGTATGTCGTGCTACGCCGAGGTGCCGTTGACCGCGAAGCCCTCCAGCACGCCCGCCAGGTCGCGCTTGACCCGCGCGCGCAGCGCCGTGCCCGCCGCCGTGTGCTCCTCGCGCAGTACCTCGCCCTCGCGGTGCACGCGTGCGACGAGCTCGCCGCGCGCATAGGGCACCAGCACGTCGATCTCCTGGTCCGGCCGGGGCAGCAGCTCGGCGAGCTTCTCGCGCAGCGCCTCGATGCCCGCGCCGGTGTGCGCGGACACGAACACCGCGCCCGGCAGCAGGTGCCGCAGCCGGGCCAGGCCGAACTCGGTGGTGGCGTCGACCTTGTTGACCACCACCAGCTCCGGCGGCATCGCCCGGTCGCGCCGCTGCCCGATCTCGGCCAGCACCTCGCGCACCGCGTTGACCTGCCACTCCGGCATCGGGTCGGAACCGTCGACCACGTGCAGCACCAGGTCGGCGTCGGCCACCTCGTCCAGCGTGGTGCGGAACGCCTCGACCAGCTGGTGCGGCAGGTGCCGGACGAACCCGACGGTGTCGGTGAGCGTGTACGTGTGCCCGTCCGGGGTCCGCGTGCGCCGGGTGGTGGCGTCGAGGGTGGCGAACAGCGCGTCCTCCACCAGCACGCCCGCCCCGGTCAGCGCGTTGAGCAGGCTCGACTTGCCCGCGTTGGTGTAGCCGGCGATGGCGACGCTGGGGATCTCGTTGGCCGTGCGGCGGCCGCGCTTGGTGTCGCGGACCGTGCCCATGCCCGCGATCTCCTTGCGCAGCTTGGAGATCTTCGCCCGGATGCGCCTGCGGTCGGTCTCCAGCTTCGTCTCACCGGGACCGCGCAGACCCACACCGCCGTTGCCGCCGCCAGCGCGGCCGCCGGCCTGCCGGGACAGCGTCTCGCCCCAGCCGCGCAGGCGTGGCAGCAGGTACTGCAGCTGCGCCAGCTCGACCTGGGACTTGCCCTCCCGGGACCGGGCGTGCTGGGCGAAGATGTCCAGAATCAGCGCGGTGCGGTCGATGACCTTGACCTTGAGCCGGGCCTCCAGCTGCCGCAGCTGCGACGGCGACAGCTCGCCGTCGCAGATCACCGTGTCGGCGCCGGTCGCGCGGACGACCTCGCCCAGCTCGGCGACCTTGCCGGAGCCGATGTAGGTGGCCGGGTCGGGACGGTCGCGCCGCTGCACGAGCCCCTCCAGCACCTCCGAGCCCGCCGTCTCGGCCAGCCGGGCCAGCTCGGCCAGCGAGACCTCGGACTCCAGCGCGGAGCCCCCGGTCCACACGCCGACCAGCACGACCCGCTCCAGGCGCAGCTGCCGGTACTCGACCTCGGTGATGTCCTGCAGCTCGGTGGACAGCCCGGCGACGCGCCGCAGCGACGACCGCTCTTCGAGTTCGAGCTCACCGAGGGAGAGGTCATCCGGCTCGGACCATGCCCGCGACGTCGACGTCCGGTCGAACTCGTGCCGGTTGATTTCCTCTGTCACGTGGTGAACCCGTCCTTCGTTCGGTTGCGAGACTCTCGGTACCCCGTCGGTATCCGTTCCGCCATCGTCCCACGATGAAGCGGACGAATCGATCCGGTTATTCCCCGGGATAGAACGCGACATACACGGCCGTGCGCTGTACGTCCGGATCCGGCGGGCGGGCGGCGAACTCGTCGAGCAGGGCGCCCATCCGGTCCATCAGCTCCAGCCGGGCCGCCGCGTCGACCTGCACGACCATGCGGGACTGGTCGATCGCGGCCAGCCCGGCGTCGGAGACCTCGGTCAGGTAGGCCTGCAGCATCGCCTCGGCGATGGAGACCCGCGGGCCGCCGTGCCCGGCGCTCAGCCGCCAGGACAGGCCGGTGCTCAGGTAGGGGATCTCCTTGGCACCCCGGTTGCCGCGCCGGGCGGGCTGCGCCTCCAGGAAACCGGTCGCGACCAGCTTGCGGATGTGGTGCAGCGTGGTCGCCGGGTCCTTGTCGAGGCGCTCGGCGATCTCCTTGTTGGTGAGTGCGCGCTGGTGGGTCAACCGGATGATCCGCAACCGGATCGCCGACCCCATGGCCTCGATCTCGGCAGGGGTCGCCGCGCGGCGGGCGGGACTGGGCGTGCTCACCGGCCCAGCCTACGGCGGTGGATAAAGTGATTGACAGTTTCCAATCACTCCCGGATCCTTGCGCCGTGACCACCACACTCCGCACCCACCCCGGCTTCCGGCGGCTCTGGACCGGCGACACAATCGCCCAGTTCGGCACGGCCATCGGCCAGGTCGTGCTGCCGCTGCTGGCCGTCGGCGTGCTGCACGCGACCCCGGCCGAGATGGGTGTGCTCACCGCGGCCGAGACAGCCGCGTTCCTGCTCATCGGCCTGCCCGCAGGCGCCTGGGTGGACCGGATGCGGCGGCGGCCGCTGATGATCCGGATGGACCTGGCCCGCGCGGCCCTGCTGCTCAGCGTGCCGGTGGCGGGCTGGCTGGGCGTGCTCGGCTTCCCGCAGCTGGTCGTGGTGGCGCTGCTGGTAGGCGGTTGCACGGTGTTCTTCGACGTCGGCTACCAGTCGTACCTGCCGTCGCTGATCGGCCGCGAACACCTGATGGAGGGCAACGCCCGACTCCAGGCCAGCCAGTCCGTCGCGATGTTCGGCGGCCCGGCGCTGGGCGGCGTCCTCACCCAGCTGGTGGGCGCGGTGTCCAGCCTGCTTGTCACCAGTGTGGGTTACCTGTCGTCGGCGTTCTTCCTGTCCCGGATCACCACCCCCGAACCGGCTCCGGAACGCCCCGCCAACCCCAACCTGCGCGCGGAAGTGCTGGAGGGGCTGCGGTTCGTGTTCGCCGACACCCGCCTGCGCGCCATCGTCGGTTGCACGGCCACGTGGAACCTGTTCTTCGGTGTGCAGAACGCGGTGCTCATGCTGTTCCTGGTGCACGACCTCCGGCTCGGCGGGACCGCGATCGGCCTGGTGATCGGCAGCATGGGGGTCGGCGGCGTCCTCGGCGCGCTGGTCTCCGCCCGGGTCATCCGCGCGCTGGGCCAGGCCAGGACCATCTGGGTGGTCACCACCGGCAGCGCGCTGGTCAGCCTGGTCGCCCCACTGGCCCGGCCGGGCTGGTCGGTGTCCCTGCTGGTCGTGGGCTTCCTCGCGGTCAGCTCCGCGTCGGTGATCTACAACGTCGCCCAGGTCAGCTTCCGCCAGGCACTGTGCCCCGACCACCTGCTGGGCCGGATGAACGCCAGCGTCCGCTTCCTGGTCTGGGGCACCATGCCCCTGGGCGGCCTGCTGGGCGGCGCCCTCGGCGAATGGCTCGGCGTCCGCTCCACGCTGTGGGTCGCGGTGCTCGGCTGGATATCGGCCTGCCTGTGGGTACTGCTGTCCCCACTGCGCACGACCCGCGACCTGCCGGTGGACGCGTTACCCACGGCGGCCGAGTCCTGAGGCCCCGGTTCGCGAGACACCCGGTCGCGGCGAGCTACCAACTCACTCGCTGCCGGTCGGCGACAACGGTTCAGGGGGTTAACGGTTCAGGGGGTTAACGAGCCGGGCTCGCGGCTGGCCATACCCCTGCCTCAGGCGTGGGCCGCCCACCAGTCGTCGGAAATCTCGCCCTGGGCGACGAAAACGGCCGGGCCGGTCAATGTGCTGCCATCGTCGGTGATGGACACCCGCACCGTGCCACCGGGAATGTGCACGGTCACCGTGCCCGTCCCCTGCCCCCGCGCGTCCAGATGCGCCGCCGCCGCCGCGACCGTCCCGGTTCCACACGACCGCGTCTCGCCCACACCCCGCTCGTGAACACGCATCCGCACCTCGTCGGGCCCGATCGGCTGCACGAACTCCAGGTTGACGCCGTTCGGGAACACCGCGCCGTCGAACCCCGGCTGCACGGTCAGGTCCAACGGCTCGACCCCGTCCACCACACACGCCAGATGCGGATTCCCCACATCGATCCCGAGCCCGGCGAACGCCACCCCGCCAACCGTGGCCGTCGACCGCCCGGTGACCCGCACCCGTCCCATGTCGACAGTGACCATCCCGGCGCCGTCCACGGTCGCGGGCCTCATCCCCGACCGGGTCCCGACCGGGATCTCCGGCCCCTCGGCCAGCCCGGCATCACGCAGGTACCGAGCGAACACCCGCACCCCGTTGCCGCACATCTCCGCCACAGACCCATCCGCGTTGCGGTAGTCCATGAACCACACGTCGCCATCGATCCCGGCCGGGGCATCCCGCAACGCCTTAGTCCGCACCACCCGCAACACCCCGTCGGCCCCGAGCCCCCGCCGCCGGTCACACAGGGCACGGACACGGTTGTCGGTCAGGTCCAGGTCACCATCAGGATCGGGCAACAACACAAAGTCGTTCTCCGTCCCGTGCCCCTTGCAAAACGCGATCGCCACCAGCACAGCCTACGACCATCACCGCCGTTCCCCATCCACAGCCAAGATCATCATCTGCGCGCAGGACCTGCACCTGCCGGTAGAATGAAACTCGGGGGTCCCCGGCGACTTGTCCACAACGGGCCGATCCATCCACAACCCGCCACCCTCCGCTTGACTTGGCAAGGGCAGACACCCACCCACGATCAAGATCGTCGGCCCGGCTCTCCCTGTACCCGCGCCACCTGGCAGCCCGTTCACCCGGCGTCCGTCCGCATTCCCGCACAAACATCACCTGCGGACGCGACACCCGCCGACGCCGCCGGACGCCTAGCCCGGTCGCCCAGCCTGGTCGCGGTAACACCCGCCGACCATCTCCGGCCCCGGCCAACGACGCACAGGTACCGGTCGCGTCCGCCAACCCGGACCGCCAGGTCGGAGTGGACAACCGAGTCCCCACAGACAGCCGCAAGGGCTCGGACGACTCAAGATCGCCCCGCGCAGTGCGCTTCCTTGGGCCAGGGCACCTTCGACGCCACCAGCTCAGCGCCCCCAACGGCCTGCCGCAGAGCCGCCGCAGATGGCGAACAGCCGGACACCGGCACCAGCAACCTGGGCCGAGCCAGGAGCCCCCGCGACCAATCCGGGCCACACCCAAAGCCCACCACTCCCAGGGGGATCCCCCGCAGCCATTTTACCAGGCCAAGGGCCGAAAAGATCTTCCATCGGGAAGTTCTCGATCTATCTGTGGATAACTCTTGTCGCCCGACGGAATGAATCTCGGGCGTGATCAACAGCATCGACACAGGTCATGGCCACGCAGTTCACCCGCCATGATCAAAACCCGAGAATGAGCCGCAGGCGGTCATTGACAGAGCAGAAATGCAAACGGCAGCCCCACCACAAAACCCGCCGCTCCCAAGGGGGATCCCCCCACGGCCATTCTACCAGGCGGGAGTGGTTGTGGATCTTGGGAATAAGAGCGCGGGGGCGGGGCTGTGGATAACTTGTGTCGCTCAGGCGGGTGAAGTTTGCGAGGCGATGACCGTCAAGGCGGCGGCCACGAGGTCGGGACGGGAGGCGTCGAGCCAGGTCAGGCGGGGGTCGCGGCGGAACCAGGAGCGTTGGCGGCGGACGAAGCGGCGGGTGGCTCGGGCGGTTTCCGCGGCGGCGGTCTCGAAGTCCTCGTCGGCGTCCAGGGCGGTGAGGACCTGTTGGTAGCCGAGGGCTCGCGAGGCGGTCCGGCCGTCGCGGAGACCGTGGGTGACCAGAGTTCGGGTCTCGTCAACCAGGCCGTCGTCGAACATGCGGGTGACGCGGAGGTCGACGCGGGTGTCGAGGTCCTCGGCCGGGCGGTCGAGCGCGATCATGACCAGGTCGTAGCGGGGCGGGCCGGGGCGGGGCATCGTCGCGGAGAATGGGCGGCCGGTCAGTTCGATGACCTCCAGCGCGCGCACGACGCGGCGGCCGTTGGTCGGCAACACGGCCTCGGCGGCGACCGGGTCCAGGAGCGTCAGACGAGCGTGCAGTGGTGCGGCGCCGACGTCGGCGAGTTCGGCTTCCAGGCGGGCGCGGATGGCCGGGTCGGTGCCGGGGAACTCCAGGTCGTCGACGACCGCCTGCACGTACAGGCCCGAGCCGCCGACCAGCACCGGGACCCGGTCGTGGGCCAGCAGGTCCTCGATCGTGGCCCGCGCGTGACGCTGGTAGGCGGCGACGGAGGCGGTCTCGCGCACGTCGAGCACGTCCAGCAGGTGGTGCGGGACGCCGCGACGCTCGGCGGGGGTGATCTTGGCGGTGCCGATGTCCATGCCCCGGTAGAGCTGCATGGCGTCCGCGTTGACGACCTCGCCGCCCAGTCGTTCGGCCAGGGCGACGCCGAGGTCGGACTTGCCGGTGGCGGTCGGGCCCACCACGGCGACGGCGACGGTCACGCGGCCGTCCACACCGCGAAGTGGTAGGCGACGCCGAACGGTGTCGACATGCTGGACTCGGTCGCCTGCCAACGTCCACCCACCGCGCGCACGACCTCCGCCAGCACCTGCCACGGCGCGCGGCCCACCGCGCCCAGTTCGGCGGCGAGGTCCGGGTCGATGGCGCTCAACCGGTCCACGTCGACGGCGGCCAGTGCCGCGGCGATGTCGGCGTCGAAGGCGTCCGCCCGGTCGTCCGGCCTGCCCACGGCGCGTTCGCCGTGCCGGTGCGAGCCGTCGCCGAGGACAAGCAGGTCGACGGGGTCCGGGCCGGACAGCTCGGTCGCCATCCGTTCGCCCTCCGCCACGCACCCGGCGGGTGACAGGTCGGCCGGGATGACACGGACGGTCGCCTCCTGCGCGCCGACCTCGCCCCGCAGCCAACCCGCGACCAGCGCGGGCAACGGCAGTGCCGGGTCGGCGAAGGTCGGGTCGGCGGCCGGGCCGAGGCCGACGCGGACGTCCACGCCGAAGCCGCGGAAGGTGCCCGCGACCTCGGGCCCGTACCGGCCGGGCACGCGGTCCGCGCCCAGCACGAACCAGCGGGGGCCGAGCCCGCGGACGATGCCCAGGCAGGCGGCCCGGACGGCGGCCGCGTCCCGGTCGCCCGCACCGGTCAGTTCCGGCACGATCAGGGGCGGATGAGGCAACACGGCGACGCGGCGGATCACGGTGGCGAGATTACTGTCCGTCGAACAATCTTGGCGTGCGTGGCCCACGGGCAGCGCCTTTTGCGGCACCATGATGACCATTGCGGCCCTCCGGAGTACCCAGGCGCCCCGTGACCTGTTTGAATGCGCCCGGGTACCCCGGAAGTCGCACGGCCCGAGGGCCGTTCGCACAGTGCTGGGCCCCGCGCGAGCGGGGCGCCCGCGGTCGACGCGGGCACGCAGGCAGGAGGAGTCGGCCATGACGGACAAGGACGAGCGCGCCGAGGCGGCGGTGGACCAGGACGGTGCGGCGGCACCCGCCGAGGACGTGCCGGTCACCGCCCCCGACGAAGCGGCTGCGGCGGAGACGGTGTCCGCGGAGACGGTGTCGACCGAGGCAGCGCCGGGGGAACAGCTCGCGGACGCGACACCCGCCGACGCCGTCCCGGCACCCAGCCCGGTCGCGGTGGCGCCTGCCGCTGCCGCCCCCGCCGTCCCGGCCCCGACCGACGGCGCGCAGGTGCCGGTCGCGTCCACCGACCCGGGCCGTTGGGGCCGGGTGGACGCCGAGGGCACCGTGTACGTGCGCACCACCGACGGGGAGCGCTCGGTCGGCTCGTGGCAGGCCGGTGAGCCGGAGGAGGGCCTGGCGCACTTCGCGCGCCGGTTCGACGACATCCGCACCGAGGTTGAGCTGCTGGCGTCCCGGCTGGCGTCCGGCTCCGGCGACCCCAAGCAGGCTTCGACCAACGCCCGGCACGTCAAGGAGAGCCTGGCCGAGCTGCACGTGGTCGGCGACCTGGTGGCGCTGGAAGCGCGCGTCGACCAGGTGATCGCGGACGCGGCGGTGGCCATGGACAAGGCCAAGCACGCCCGCGAGGAGGCCCGCGCGGGCTCGGTGGCGCGCAAGCAGCAGCTGGTCGACGAGGCCGAGAAGCTGGCCGAGGAGTCCACCCAGTGGAAGTCCGCTGGCGACCGGCTGCGCACGATCCTGGACGAGTGGAAGACGATCAAGGGCGTCGACCGCAAGACCGACGAGCAGCTGTGGCGGCGGTTCTCCAAGGCCAGGGACACGTTCAACCGCAGGCGCGGCTCGCACTTCGCCGACCTGGACCGGCAGCGCGCCACGGCCAAGACCCGCAAGCAGGAACTGGTCGACGAGGCCGAGCGCCTGTCCGAGTCGGACGACTGGGGTCCCACGGCGGGCCGCTACAAGGACCTGATGGTCGAGTGGAAGGCGGCGGGCCGCGCCCCCAAGGACGCGGACGACGCGCTGTGGCAGCGCTTCCGTGCCGCCCAGGACGCCTTCTTCGCCCGCCGCTCGTCCGTGTTCGACGAGCGGGACGCGGAGTACGCGGACAACGCGCGCAAGAAGGAAGACCTGCTCACCGAGGCCGAGAAGATCAACCCCCAGGGCGACCTGGACGGCGCGCGGGCCCACCTGCACCGCGTCCAGGAACGCTGGGAGGAGATCGGCAAGGTCCCGCGCGAACGCATCCGCGAGCTGGAAGGCAGGCTGCGCGCGGTCGAGGAGAAGGTCCGCACGGCCGCCGACGCCCAGTGGCGCCGCACCGACCCGGAGGCCGAGGCGCGCGCCGCACAGTTCCGGGAGCGGGTGCAGCAGTTCGAGGCCCAAGCGGCCAAGGCCCGCGCGTCGGGCGACAAGCGGCGTGCTGAGCAGGCTGAGGCTCAGGCCGCGCAGTGGCGTGAGTGGTTGGCGGCGGCGGAACAGGCTGTCGCCAGTCGTTGAGATTGTTGTTGCTCGGTGGCCCTCGTCCTTGGTGGACGGGGGCCATTGTGTTGTTCGGGTTGTCCACAGCGGCTTGGGTTATCCACAGTTCTCGACTGGGCGATATTGACAACACGCGCAGTCCGGCAGGCTCCACTGCCAGTCGGCCCGCCCCCTGGTTGGGCGGGGCCTGCTTTCCGAAGGCATGAGGGGGCGGATTGGGGGGCGCGAGCCGGGTGAAGGAGTTCAGGGGGGCGGTCAGGGGTCGCGGCGGGACCAAGCGGTGCGGAGCCAGAGGGCGGCGAGGATGATGACGGCGGCCTCGCTGATCGCCAGGCCGATGCCGGGGCCGGGCGAGGTCATGCCCGCGGTCGACTGGCGAGTCCAGATGGCCAGGAGGCCGTCGACGGCGGCGAACCAGCCGCCCAGGGCGGCTATCCAGGTGAGGGTCCAGCGGCGAAGGGTGAGGGCCAGGGCCGAGGCGCCGATGCCGAAGGCGAGGGAGGTGGCGGCGAAGAGGCGGGGGACGGCGCCTGCCTTGCCGGTGGCGTCGCCGGTGGCAAGGAGGACCTGCCAGCCTGCGGCGCTGCCCATCCACGGGAGCAGGTAGCCGACCAGCAGGACGAAGACCAGGATGGCCAGGGCGATGGCGCGGCCGCCGAGTTCCATGGGCATCGCGCGGCGTTCCACCGCGTCGATTTCCTCGCGGAGGGCGGACATGTCCGGCTCGGAGGTCATCCGCAGCCTCCCGCTGGGGTCGGGGTGGGGGTGCCGAAGCCGGGAAGGCCGAGGCTGACGCCGGGGGTCTTGGGGCGTAGGCCTGCCGCGTGGTTGTCGCCCGCGCGGGTGCGGCGGTGGGTGACCAGGGGGCCGTCGGCGACCAGGTGGTGGGGAGCGGCGTAGGTGATGGTGGCCTCGACCACGTCGCCGGGGCGGATGTCGCGGTCGCCGGGGGTGAAGTGGACCAGGCGGTTGTCGCGGGCGCGGCCGCTCATCCGTCGGGTGTCCGCGTCCTTGCGGCCCTCGCCGGTGGCGACCAGTACCTCCACGGTGCGGCCGACCTGTTCCTTGTTCAGCTGCCAGGCGATGTCGTCCTGCAGCTCCACCAGCCGGTCGTAGCGTTCCCGCACGACCTCCTTGGGGAGCTGGTCGGGCATCGACGCGGCGGGGGTGCCGGGGCGTTTCGAGTACTGGAAGGTGAACGCGCCGGTGAAGCGGGACTGGGCGACGACGTCCAGGGTGGCCTGGAAATCCGCCTCGGTCTCGCCGGGGAAGCCGACGATGATGTCGGTGGTGATGGCCGCGTCCGGCATGGCCGCGCGGACCTTGTCGATGATCGACAGGTAGCGGGCCGAGCGGTAGGAGCGGCGCATCTCGCGCAGCAGGCGGTCGGAGCCGGACTGCAGCGGCATGTGCAGCTGGTGGCACACGTTCGGCGTCTCGGCCATGGCGGCGATGACGTCGTCGGTGAAGTCCTTCGGGTGCGGGGAGGTGAACCGGACCCGTTCCAGACCGTCGATTCCGCCGCAGGCGCGCAGCAGCTTGCCGAAGGCGAGCCGGTCGCCGAACTCGACGCCGTAGGAGTTGACGTTCTGGCCGAGCAGGGTCACCTCCAGCACGCCCTCGGCGACCAGCGCGGACACCTCGCCCAGGATCTCGCCGGGGCGGCGGTCGCGTTCCCGGCCGCGCAGCGACGGGACGATGCAGAACGTGCAGGTGTTGTTGCAGCCGACCGAGATGGACACCCAGCCCGAGTGCGCCGAGTCGCGACGCGCGGGCAGCGTGGACGGGAAGACCTCCAGCGACTCCAGGATCTCCACCTCGGCGCGCCGGTTGTGCCGGGCGCGCTCCAGCAGGACGGGCAGCGAGCCGATGTTGTGCGTGCCGAACACCACGTCCACCCAGGGGGCGCGGCGGACGATCTCGCCGCGGTCCTTCTGCGCCAGGCAGCCGCCGACGGCGATCTGCAGGTCCGGGTTGGCGGTCTTGGCGGGGGCGAGATGGCCCAGGTTGCCGTACAGCTTGTTGTCGGCGTTCTCGCGCACCGCGCAGGTGTTGAGCACGACCACGTCGGCCTGCTCGCCCTCGGGTACGGCGACGTAGCCCGCGTCCTCCAGCAGGCCGGACAGCCGCTCGGAGTCGTGGACGTTCATCTGGCACCCGTAGGTGCGGACTTGGTAGGTGCGCGTGCTCATCTCGGGATCCGAGGGTACGCCGGGCGCGGGAACCGGTCGGCACCCGCCGGTCGTTTCCGGCCACCGGGCGCCCCGGGTCTGGCACGATCGAGCAATGGCACGCGGACGACGTCGGGTGGGGGCGCTGGCGGTCGCGGTGATCGCGCTGGCCGCCCTGCTCAGCGGGTGCGAGACGCAGTTCCCAAGCGTGCGGCTGCGGGTGGCGGCGGGCAACCAGCAGGGCGTGTACAGCCTGATGGGCACCTACCTGGCGGGCGCGTGGCAGGCCAGGCTGGGCACCGAGCAGCCGGAGGTGATGATCACCGGGGGCTCGCCGGACAACATGGGCAGGCTGCTCGGCGGGCAGGCCGACATCGCGTTCAGCGCCGCCGACGTGGCCGCGGAGCCGACCGGCGGGAAGACCCAGCCGCGCGCGCTGGCCCGCATCTACGACGACTACCTGCACGTGGTGGTGCACGACGACGGGCGCATCCAGACCCTGTCCGACCTGCGCGGCATGCGGGTGGCGATCGGGCAGCGGAACTCCGGTGTGGAGTTCATCGCCAAGCGGGTGCTGGCGGTGGTCGGCCTGGACAAGCCGGGCATGGTGTCGACCGAGTCGATGGAGCTGACCACCGCGACGGAGAAGTTCAAGCGCGGCGAGCTGGACGCGTTCTTCTGGTCCGGCGGCCTGCCGACGGACGCGATCTCGACATTGGCGAACAGCACCACGATCCGGCTGCTGGACCTGGGCGACGACCTGCCCAAGCTGCGCACGAGGTACCCGGTCTACAACGCGGCCACGATCCCGTCGTCCACCTACCACCTGTCCGGCCCGTCGGTGAACACCCTGGCGGTGCCGAACTTCCTGCTGGTCACCTCGGACATGTCCGACGACCTGGCGGAGGCGCTGGTGCGGGAGTTCTTCGCGGACGTGCCCGCGCTGGCGAAGGTGACCCCGGCGGCGCTGTCGATAGATATCCAGTCCGCGATCGAGACCGATCCGATCCCTTTACACCCGGGCGCGGCTCGCTATTACCGAAGCGAAAAAGTCTAGTCGGCGGGTAGGTCGACTGTCACGCGGAGGCCGCCGCCGTCGGGCAGGTCGAGGCGGAGGTCGCCGCCCGCGTGGGTGACGATGCGGCTGACGATGGCCAGTCCCAGCCCGGATCCGGGCACGTTCTGGTGGGAACCGCTGCGCCAGAACCGGTCGGTGGCGCGTTCCAGTTCCTCCGGCCTCAGTCCCGGACCGTGATCACGCACGGAGACACGCACGCGCTCCTGTCCGTCGCCGTTGCCTTCCACTGCGATGGAGACCCGGACAGCGCCACCGTGCGGCGTGAACTTCAACGCGTTGTCCAGCAATGCGTCCAGAATCCCGTCCAGCCCCCGGGCAGGCACCAGCGCGCGTACGCGGCCTGCCGTGCCTGCGGTGTCGAGGGCGATGTCGCGGGTATCGGCGACCACGCGCCAGTCCGCGACGCGGTCGGCGACCACCTGGTCGACCTCGGTGGGCACCAGCTCCCCGCCGGTGTTCTCCGCGCGGGCCATGGCGAGCAGCTCGTCCAGGATGCGGTTGAGCCGGTCGGCCTCGGCCGCGGCGGCGACTCGGTGGTCGTCGGCCTCGTGGTCGACGTGACCCTCCAGGTTCACCAGCCGCAGCTTGAGCGCGGTGAGCGGGTTGCGCAGCTGGTGCGAGGCGTCGGCGACGAACGCGCGTTGCGCCGCCAGGGTGTCGCCCACGCTGGCGGCCATCCGGTCGAACGCGCGGCTGAGCTCGCGCAGCTCGGGCGGGCCGTGCTCGTCACCCACGCGTTCCGCCTCGCGGCCGCTGACCACCGCGGACACCAGCGAGCCTGTCGCGTCCTCCAGCCTGCGCACGGGCCGCAGGATCCACCGGATCACCGGCATCGCGAGCAGCAGTGCCAACGCGAACGCGAGAACGCAGCCCGCGCCGATGAGCAGCCACCACCACAGCATCCGGTCCCGGCTCCGGTCGGTGGGCGACACCGTGATCACCGCGCCGCGTACGTCGCCGTCGACCAGTACCGGACCCGCCAGCACCAACGGTTCCCCGTCCCACGGCAGCAACAACGGGCCGGGCGCGGGGCGCTGGCCCGCGAGCGCGGCACGCATGGAGTCGTGCACGCCCTCGGCGGCCGGATCGATGTTCGGCGCGCCCGCCACCGGACCGGAACCGACCGTGGGGCGGCCGTTCTGGTCGACGATCAGCACGGAGATGCCGTAGAGGTCGGTGTAGCGGCGCAGCTCGTCGGCGAGCGACGCCGGGGTGCCGTCGATGAGCGGGCGCTGCGCCATGGAGGCGAACCGGGTGGTGTCGGCGAGCCGGTCGAGGTAGAGCTTCTGCTGTTCGGCACCGGCGACCGCGAGCGCCAGCGGCACGCCGAGACCGGCCACCAGCAGCGCGACCACGATCCACACCATGCCCAGCAGCCGAGTGCGCATCCCCGCCCTCCCCCGAACGCCAGTAGGTGCTCCCGCTAGGCGAGTCTGCCCGGTTGGGCCGACAAGCGGTACCCGACCCCGCGAACGGTCTCGATGAGCGCCGGGCGGCCGAGCTTGGTGCGCAGCGTGGCCACGTGCACGTCCAATGACCGGTTCTCCGCGGCGCCCGCCCGGCCCCACACCTCGGCGAGGATCTGCTCCCGTTCGCACACCGCGCCGCCCGCCGCCACGATCAGCGCGAACACCTGGAACTCCTTGCGCGACAGGGCGATTGACGCACCGTCCACAGTGACCTCGTGCCGGTCGAAGTCCACCCGGGTGCCGGACAGCTCGACCACGCCGGACGGCCCGCCGCCGCGGTCGGTGCGGCGCCTGCGGACCGCGTGCACGCGCGCCACCAGCTCGTCCACGTCGTAGGGCTTCACCAGGTAGTCGTCGGCGCCCGCGCGCAGGCCGAGGATGCGGTCGTCGACCTCGCCGCGGGCGGAGACCACGATGATGGCGACATCGCTGCCCGCGCGGATCTGTCGACACAGGACGACCCCGTCCACATCGGGCAGGCCGAGGTCGAGCAGCACCACCTCGACCTCGCCGACGAGGTCCAACACGCCCGCCCCGGAGGCCAGTCTGCGCACCGCGAGACCGCGCCGGACCAGCGCCGGGACCAGCGCGTCGGCGACCCGGTCGTCGTCCTCCACGAGCAGCACTCGCACCGTGTTCCTCGCTTCCGCGGCCGGATGACCGTTCCGTGTGACAGAGTTGAGACCCTAAGTGTTGCTCAAGGACCGTGTGCTTGGTCACCGAGTCGGAGTAAGTTTCCGCCGACACCCGCCCACGGCCTGCGGGAAACCGACACGCTCGCGTCCGCGGAGGAGAAGATGACCGCCTCGACCACCGCTCCTCCCATGATCAGGATGGCCTCGGTGCAGAAGCACTTCGGCCCGTTGCACGTGCTCAAGGACATCGACCTGGAGGTGCCCAAGGGGCAGGTCGTGGTGGTGCTGGGGCCGTCCGGCTCGGGCAAGTCCACGCTCTGCCGGGCGATCAACCGGCTGGAACCGGTGGACTCCGGGGTGATCGAGGTCGACGGCAGGCCGATCCCGCAGGAGGGCCGCGAGCTGGCCAGGCTGCGCGCCGAGGTCGGCATGGTGTTCCAGTCGTTCAACCTGTTCGCGCACAAGACGATCCTGGAGAACGTGATGCTCGCGCCGGTCAAGGTGCGCAGGCAGCCCGCGGCGGAGGTGCGCAAGTCGGCGCTGGAGCTGCTGGAGCGGGTGGGCATCACCAACCAGGCCGACAAGTACCCGGCGCAACTGTCCGGCGGCCAGCAGCAGCGGGCGGCGATCGCCCGCGCGCTGGCCATGCGCCCCAAGGTGATGCTGTTCGACGAGCCGACCTCGGCACTGGACCCGGAGATGGTCCAGGAGGTGCTGGACGTGATGACCGGGCTGGCCGCCGACGGCATGACGATGCTGGTGGTCACGCACGAGATGGGGTTCGCGCGCAAGGCCGCGAGCCGGGTGGTGTTCATGTCCGAGGGCGAGATCGTCGAGGACAGCACCCCGGAGGCGTTCTTCACCGCGCCGAAGTCCACCCGCGCCAAGGACTTCCTCGGCAAGATCCTCACGCACTGACCCGCGCGCGGGTGGTTCCCGCGCCCGGCCTCGTTCCCCCCGGCCCCGAGCCGACACGTAGACCGTCCAACAGATCGGGAGAGCAGAGACGATGAGGATGCGTAGCCTGGTAGTGGGGCTGCTCGCGACCGGCCTCGCGCTGACCGCGTGCGGCAAGGAGGTGGCCCCGTCCGGCCCGTCCACCACGGCCGCCGCCGCGACCGGGGTGACCGTGACCGGGTCGCCCACGTTCGACCGGATGACCAAGGCCGGGAAGATCACCATCGGGGTCAAGGAGGACCAGCCGGGCCTGGGCTTCCGGGACCCGACGACCAACCAGTTCTCCGGGTTCGACATCGAGATCGCCCGGCTGGTGGCGGCGAAGCTGGGCTTCGACGCCGGCAAGATCAACTACAAGGTCGTGCAGAGCGCGGGCCGCGAGCAGGCCATCATCAACGGCGACGTGGACATCTACGTCGGCACCTACACGATCAACGACAAGCGCAAGCAGCAGGTCTCCTTCGCGGGCCCGTACTTCATCGCGGGTCAGTCGCTGCTGGTCCGCAAGGACGACTCGTCGATCACCGGCAAGGACACCCTCAAGGGCAAGAAGGTCTGCTCGGTGACCGGCTCCACCCCGATCGGGCGGATCCGCGACCAGCAGCTGACCGAGCCGTCGAACATCGTCGAGTTCCAGGGCTACTCGCAGTGCGTGGACAAGCTCGTGGCCAAGGAGGTCGACGCGGTCACCACCGACGACGCCATCCTCAAGGGCTACGCCGCGCAGCAGAACGACCTGCTCAAGGTCGTCGGCGAGCCGTTCTCCAAGGAGCCGTACGGCATCGGCCTGGCCAAGGACGACAAGGCGCTCCGGGACAAGATCAACGACATCCTGCAGGGCGCGCTGGACGACGGCACCTGGCAGTCGACCTACGACTCGACGCTGGGCAAGTCCGGCTCCACGGCCACCAAGCCGACCCTCGACCGCTACTGACCGACCACCGACCGGCAGGTGCCCGCGCCGCGGGTGCCTGCCGGTCCGGTTCCCCCGGGTGGAGCCAGGACCATGGGCGTACTGACCGACAACCTCCCGCTGTTCCTCGGCGGCTTCCGCACCACCGTGCTGCTGTTCGCGGTCGCCGCGGTGGCGTCGCTGGTGTTCGGCACGATCCTCGCGATGCTGCGCGTGTCGCCGGTGCCGATCCTGCGCGGGCTGGGCACGCTGTACGTGACCGTGGTGCGCAACACCCCGCTCACGCTGGTGTTCCTGTTCTTCATCTTCGCCTACCCGCTGTTGGAGATCGTCAAGCTCTCCTACTTCACCGGGGCCGTGGTGGCGCTGTCGGTGTACACCTCCGCGTTCGTGTGCGAGGTCGTGCGCTCGGGCATCAACACCGTGCCGGTCGGCCAGGCCGAGGCGGCGCGCGCGCTAGGGCTGAACTTCGGGCAGATCCTGGGCTCGGTGGTGCTGCCGCAGGCCATCCGGGCGGTGGCGCCGCCGATGATGAGCACGCTGATCGCCCTGTTGAAGAATTCCACGATCGCCGCCGGTTTCTCGGTGGCCGAGGCGGGCGCGATCCGCCAGGTGCTGTCGGAGAAGGGCGAGAACCAGCTGCTCGCGCTGATCTGGGTGGCGGTCGGGTTCATCCTGCTGGTCATGGTCCTGACGCTGGTGCAGCGGGCCCTGGAGAAGCGCTGGAGCCGTGCGCGATGAGCAACGTCCTGTTCGACACCCCCGGTCCCCGCGCGCGGGTCCGGCACCGGCTCTACGGCGTGCTCGGCGTGCTGGCGGTCGCCGGGCTGGTGGCGTTCGTGGTGTGGCGGCTGGCCGACAGCGGCCAGTTCACCGCGGGCAAGTGGCAGTGGCTGCAGTACAAGCAGGTCCAGGAGAGCCTGGGCCGGGCGGTGCTGAACACGGTCAAGGCGTTCGCCCTCGGCGCGGTGCTGGCCATCGTGTTCGGCGCGGTGTTCGCCGCGGGCAGGCTGTCCGAGCACCGGGCGGTGCGGGTGGTGTCGGCGTTCGTGGTGGAGCTGTTCCGCGCGATCCCGCTGCTGATCCTGATGTTCCTGTTCTACTACGGCCTGCCGGTGGCGGGCATCCACATGACCCCGTACTTCGCCGTGGTGCTGGGCCTCATGCTGTACAACGGCTCGGTGCTGGCGGAGGTGTTCCGGGCGGGCATCCAGGCGCTGCCGAAGGGGCAGAGCGAGGCCGCGTACGCGCTGGGCATGCGCAAGACGCAGGTGATGGTGCTGGTGCTGCTGCCGCAGGCGTTGCGCACCATGCTGCCGACGATCATCAGCCAGCTGGTCGTGCTGCTCAAGGACACCGCGCTGGGCTTCCTGATCACCTACGAGGAGCTGCTCAACTACGCCCGCTACATCGGCTCGATCTACTCGTTCGGCCCGGTCGAGGCGCCGGTGTACTTCTACCGGCCGATCGTGCCCACGACGATCGTCATCGCCGCGATCTACATCACGTTGTGCCTGCTGCTGACCCTGCTGGCGAACCGGTTGCAGCGGCGGGAACGCCGCAGTCGCAAGCACATCAGCGCACCTCCACAGCCCACGCAGGCGGAGGTCGCGGCCGCCTAGCCGGACTTCGTTGCATTCGCGGCAACTTCACGGTGAACGTGTTGAATTCCCTTGCCGCGTCGGCCTTTCACGCTCCTCCGGCGTCCCCTTAGGCTGACGGGGTCCAAGCGCGAGACGAGCGGGGAAACTCGGCGCACCTGAGACCAGGGGAGTTCATCGAGGCCGACGCACGTTCCCAGGATCGTGGCGCGACCTCGCGAACCGTCGCGGCGCGACGGGTGCACTCCCCTGCGACCACGCAGGAGAATCCTCGATGAACGACTTCGTCGGCCGCCGCGCGCTGCTGACCTCGGCCGTCCTCGGATCCGCTGGCCTCGTCGCGGGCGTGCGGCTGTTCGACCCGCACGGCCAGGAGGCGGCGGCCGAACCGACACCCGGACCGTCGGGACCGACGTTCGGGCTTGCCAAGTTCCTCGACCCGCTGCGGATCCCGCCGGTGCTGCGGCCGCACGCGTGGCCGACCCAGGACCAGATCACGCTCACTATGAAGACCGCGCGGGTCCGGCTGCACTCGCAGCTGCCGCCGACCGCGCTGTGGACCTACGAGGGCCAGTTTCCCGGCCCCATCATCGAGGTGCGCAGCGGCAAGCGGTTGCGGGTGGCCTGGTACAACGACCTCCAGGGCACGATCCCGCTGGTGGCGGTGCGGACGCCGAACACGAAGCCGTCACCAGCCGACGTGCCCGGCTACCGCAACCCGGACGGGACCCTGCCCGCGGGCGTGGAGCTGCTCGAAGGTGTGGCCGACCTGCCCGCGTGGAACGTCGTGCACCTGCACGGGGCCGTGGCCAACGGCGGCAGCGACGGCTGGGCGCACAACGGTGTCCCGCAGGGGAACACGCAGCTGGTGGAGTACCCGAACCGCCAGCCTGCCGCGCCGCTGTGGTACCACGACCACGCCATGGCAATCACCCGCTTCACCGTGTACGCCGGGCTCGCGGGCCTGTACCTGGTGCGGGACGCCGAGGAGGACGCGCTGCGGCTGCCGAGCGGCGACCACGAGATCCCGCTGGTGATCACCGACCGCAACCTGGACACCGACCCGGCGACCGGCGCGCTGACCGGCCAGCTGCTCTACAAGGTCCCGCTGGTGCGGCCGGGCGGCGCGATGATCCCGGTGACCGGGCCGTTCACCCTGGTCAACGGCGTGATCTGGCCGCATCTGGACGTGGACGGGCGCTGGTACCGGTTCCGCGTGCTCAACGCCACGAACGCGCGGACCTTCCGACTGGACCTCGTCGACGAGGCAGGGGCGAAGCACAACGACGCGGTCCGGATCGCGGGCACGGACGCCGGTCTGCTGCCCGCCCCGGCGGCGGTGCCCGCGAGCGGGGTGGTGCTCACCTCGGCCGAGCGGGTCGACCTGCTCGTGGACTTCAGCCGGTTCAAGGGGCAGAAGCTGCGCCTGACCAACACCGGCAGCGCGGTCGAGCCGGACATCATGGAGTTCCGGGTCGACGGCCGCGACCGGCGCGACCCGTTCACGCTGCCACCCACGCTGTCGTCGACCTATGTGCGGCTGGAGCACGGCAAGACACTTCCCGAGGACCACGACCACGTGTACGTGGCGTCGATGCCGCCGAACGCGGCGGGTGAGGCCGAGCCGGTCATCTGGGAGCTGCGGGAGATCACCGACCCGGGCGAGCTGCCGACCACGTTCCCGGCGGCGGGCGTCCTCCAGCTCACCGACCCGGATACCGGGAAGGTGCGGACGTTCCGCAGGGCCGCGAGCCTGTTCGACGACACGACGAACTTCTTCTTCACCCACGGCCGCTGGGTGGTGTGGAACTTCCTGCAGCTGGGCGGTCCCCCGCACCCGATGCACGTCCACACGGCACGGTTCCAGCTGCTGTCCCGGCGAACGTGGACCGACCTGTCGGCCTTCGACGCCACCGTGGGCGGAACCCGCAAGCCGCTGCCCGCGCCCGTCGACGGGCCGCCGATCGAGAAGCATGAGGAAGGCTGGAAGGACACTTTCCCGCAGCTGTCCGGCCAGTGGCTCACGATCGCGGGCCGGTTCGATGGCGCGACCGGCGAGTTCATGTACCACTGCCACATCCTCGAACACGAGGACATGGGCATGATGCGGCCGTTCGTCGTACACCCGCCAGAGGTGGCGAGATTCCACCGCCACCAGGGCACCGACCATCACGGACACTAGCCGCGGCCGTTGCCCGGGTCGCCCCCGCGACCCGGGCGACCGGGGCTCAGCCGTCCTTGCCGGACCGGCGGAAGATCTTGCTGCCCAGCCAGACCACCGGGTCGTACTTGCGGTCGGCCACGCGCTCCTTCATCGGGATCAGCGCGTTGTCGGTGATCTTGATGTGCTCCGGGCAGACCTCGGTACAGCACTTGGTGATGTTGCAGAAGCCGAGGCCGTGCGCCTCCTGCGCGGCGGGCACGCGGTCCGCCACGTCCAGCGGGTGCATCTCCAGCTCGGCCATCCGCATCAGGTAGCGGGGGCCGGAGAAGGCATCCTTGTTGTCCTCGTGGTCACGCACCACGTGACAGGTGTTCTGGCACAGGAAGCACTCGATGCACTTGCGGAACTCCTGCGAGCGCTCGACGTCCACCTGCTTCATCCGGTATTCGCCCGGGGACAGGTCGGCGGGCGGGGTGAACGACGGGATCTCGCGTGCCTTGGTGTAGTTGAACGACACGTCGGTCACCAGGTCGCGGATCACCGGGAAGGTGCGCATCGGCGTGACGGTGACAGTCTCGTCCTCGGTGAAGGTGGACATCCGGGTCATGCACAACAGCCGCGGCATGCCGTTCACCTCGGCCGAGCACGAGCCGCACTTGCCCGCCTTGCAGTTCCAGCGCACCGCCAGGTCCGGGGCCTGCGTGGCCTGCAACCGGTGGATGATGTCGAGGACGACCTCGCCCTCGTTCACCTCCACCCGGTAGTCCTGCAGGGTGCCGGAATCGGTGTCCCCGCGCCAGACCTTGAACTTCGCCTCGTAGGCCACCTCAGTCCTTTCTAATCGGCCCGCCGGGTGCACCGTCGGTGTCCCCGCGCCGGGCCTCGAACTCCGCCTCGGCGGCCACCTCAGTCCTTTCGGGACGGATGGGCGCCCAGCTCGCCTTCGGTGTAGTACTTCTCCAGCTCGGTGACCTCGAACAGCTCCAGCAGGTCATCGCGCATGGGCAGCTGTTCCTGCCGGGTGATGTTCACCCCGGGCACCGGGCCGTCGCCCTCGGTGGCGCAGACCAGCAGCGTGTTGCGCCACTGGGCGTCCATCATCGGGAAGTCGTCGCGGGTGTGGCCGCCGCGGCTCTCCGTGCGGGTCAGCGCGGCCTTGGCAACGCACTCGCTGACCAGAAGCATGTTGCGCAGGTCAAGGGCGAGGTGCCAGCCGGGGTTGTACTGCCGGTGACCCTCGACCGTCACGTTGCCGATGCGGGCCCGGAGGCCGCGCAGGGTCTCCAGCGCCTGCTCGATCTCGCCCGCCTTGCGGATGATGCCGACCAGGTCGTTCATCGACTGCTGCAGCTCGTTCTGCAGCGTGTACGGGTTCTCCTCGCCGCCGTCGGCGGGCGGCTCGAACGGCGCCAGCGCCAGCTTCGCCGCGGCGTCCACATCGGACTGGCCGACCGCCGGGCGGGCCGTCAGCGACTCCACGTAGGTGGCCGCGCCCAGGCCCGCGCGGCGGCCGAACACCAGCAGGTCGGACAGCGAGTTGCCGCCCAGCCGGTTGGAGCCGTGCATGCCGCCGGAGCACTCGCCCGCGGCGAACAGGCCGGGCACGGTGGCCGCCCCGGTGTCCGGGTCGACCTCCACCCCGCCCATCACGTAGTGGCAGGTCGGGCCGACCTCCATCGGCTCGGCCGTGATGTCCACATCGGCCAGCTCCTTGAACTGGTGGTACATCGACGGCAGCCTGCGCCGGATCTCCTCGGCGGGCAGCCTGCTGGCGATGTCCAGGAACACGCCGCCGTGCGGTGAGCCGCGGCCCGCCTTGACCTCGGAGTTGATCGCGCGCGCGACCTCGTCGCGGGGCAGCAGGTCCGGGGTGCGGCGGTTGTTGTCCGCGTCGTCGTACCAGCGGTCGGCCTCCTGCTCGCCGTCGGCGTACTGGCCCTTGAACACGTCCGGGATGTAGTTGAACATGAACCGCTTGTTCTCGGAGTTCTTCAGCACCCCGCCGTCGCCGCGCACCCCCTCGGTGACCAGGATGCCCTTCACGCTCGGCGGCCAGACCATGCCGGTCGGGTGGAACTGCACGAACTCCATGTTGATCAGCGTGGCGCCCGCGCGCAGGGCCAGCGCGTGCCCGTCGCCGGTGTACTCCCAGGAGTTCGAGGTCACCTTGAAGGACTTGCCGATGCCGCCGGTGGCGAGCACCACGGCGGGGGCCTCGAACAGGATGAACCGGCCGGACTCGCGCCAGTAGCCGAACGCCCCGGCGATGGCGTCGCCGTCCTTGAGCAGCTCGGTGATCGTGCACTCGGCGAAGACCTTGATCCGCGCCTCGTAGTCGCCGGACTCCTTGAAGTCCTCCTGCTGCAACGACACGATCTTCTGCTGCATCGTGCGGATCAGCTCAAGACCGGTGCGGTCGCCGACGTGCGCCAGCCGCGGGTAGGTGTGGCCGCCGAAGTTGCGTTGGCTGATCCGGCCGTCCTTGGTGCGGTCGAACAGCGCGCCGTAGGTCTCCAGCTCCCAGACCCGGTCCGGCGCTTCCTTGGCGTGCAGCTCGGCCATCCGCCAGTTGTTCAGGAACTTGCCGCCGCGCATGGTGTCGCGGAAGTGCACCTGCCAGTTGTCGTTCGAGTTCGCGTTGCCCATAGACGCCGCGCAGCCGCCCTCGGCCATGACGGTGTGCGCCTTGCCGAACAGCGACTTGCAGACCACGGCGACCCGGAGACCGCGCTGGCGGGCCTCGATCACCGCGCGCAGCCCGGCGCCGCCTGCCCCGATGACCACCACGTCGTAGGAAAGGCGCTCGACCTCGGTCATGTGTTCCTCTCGAAATAGCGAAACCGCTTCAAGAACTCAGATGAAGCGCAAGTCTGCGATGGCACCACTGGCCACCAGCATCACGTAGAGGTCGGTGAGGACCAGGGTGCCCAGCGTCGTCCAGGCCAGTTGCATGTGCCGCGTGTTGAGCTTGGAGACGACCGTCCAGGCGCGGTAGCGCACCGGGTGTTTGGAGAAGTGCTTGAGCCTGCCGCCCGCGATGTGCCTGCACGAATGGCAGGACAGCGTGTAGGCCCAGAGCAGGACCACGTTCGCCAGCAGGATCAGGTTCCCCAAGCCGAGGCCGTGGGTGAGGGCCACGACGGCGTCGTAAGTATTGATCACCGAGACGATCAGCGCCACATAGAAGAAGTACCGGTGCGCGTTCTGGATGATCAAAGGAAGCCGCGTCTCACCGGAGTAGGAGCCGTGCGGCTCGGCCACGGCGCAGGCGGGCGGCGACTGCCACACCGAGCGGTAGTAGGCCTTGCGGTAGTAGTAGCAGGTCAGGCGGAAGCCGAGCAGGAACGGCAGGGCCAGGAAGCCCAGCGGGATCCAGCCGGGCAGCTCCCCGAACAGGGTGCCGAAGTGGCTGGATCCCGACGCGCAGGACGTGCTCAGACAGGGCGAGTAGAACGGGGTCAGGTACCCGTACTCGGGCACCCAGTAGTCCGCCCGCATGAACGAGCGGACTCCCGCGTACACGACGAACGTCAACAGCCCCAGGTTCGTCATCAGGGGCGGGAGCCACCACCGGTCGGTCCGCAGGGTGCGCGCGGCGATCTTCGCCCGGGTGGGGGCGCCAACACCTGACGTCATCGTGTCCTCGTCGTTGTGATCTTGTGGTGGGCTAGCGCTGGTAGCCGCCGACTCCCTCGTCGTCGGCGCCGTGCCACAGCGCTGGGTCGTAGGGCGTGTCGGGAACGACCACGACCTCCGCGGGCTCGGCCTGCCGGGGCACCGGCGCGGCGGGCGTGGCGGTGAAGTCGGCGACGTCGATATCGATCCGTTCGAGATCGTTGTCCAGCCTGCGCACCGCCGGGATGTCGCCGTACCGGGCCCGCAACGCACCGACGCACTGCCGCAGCTGACCGATGGTCCGCCGCAGCTCGCTGATCTCAGTACTCGACATCTCGCACCTCCGTACCTCGGTCCGTTCGCGGTACCCGGGCCCGTGGCTGCCGTCGAGGTGGACCCGGGAGCACCGCTCGTCGCCGACTGTGCCCTGCGACAGCAGATGTGACAAGTACCACAAGCGGCGCGTCGATGGGTGATCGGACCCTGCCCAACCGTGGTCAACACCTGTGATCTCGCGCACACAAACGTCGGTCGCGCGCAGCGTCTCCGCTGGTAAAACCGTTGCGCGGCAAGGGGATTCGCGAAGAATGATCTCTTGTGAGACTGACCACTGTGGCCTGCCCTCAAGGTGCCGGAGGACGGTCGGAACGGGCATTTCGATGCCCGAGGAATACCCGTTTCACTCCCGTTCCCAGGGGTCGCGGGTTCCGGGCCGCGAGTCACTGTGCGCACACGGCGACGAACGCGGCGTAGGGGCGTCAGTCGAGGGTCTCGTCGGCGTCCAGCTCGGCGCGGACGACCCGGTAGGCCAGCCCCTCCGGGTAGCCGCGGCGGGCCAGCATCGCCACCAGGCGGCGGATCCGGACCTGGTCGTCCAAGCCGCGCACCGACCCCAGCTTCCGGCGGACCAGCTCGGCGGCGCGGTCCACCTCGGCGTCCCCGTCCACCGCGGCCACGGCCTCGGTGACGATCTCGTCCGCCACACCCTTCTTGCGCAGCTCGGTGACCAGCGCCCGACGTCCGAGGCCACGATGGGTGTGCCGGGACCGCACCCAGCTCTCGGCGAACGCGGCGTCGTTGATCAGGCCCGCGGCGGCGAACTTGTCCAGCACGACCTCGGCGACATCGTCCGGGATCTCCTTGCGGCGCAGTGCCTGGGCGAGTTCCAGGCGGGTGCGGTCGCGGACGGTGAGCAGCCGGTAGCAGATGTCCCGCGCCTTGGCGGCGGGGTCCTCCTCGCGCTCCGCCCGCCGGGCCTCGCGCCTGTTCTCCCGCTGGTCGCGGCCGTCGTCGAGATCGTGCCGGGACGGATCGTCCACGGCTGTAGCGTCCGACTCCGGATCCCGGCGCGTCGAACCACCGCGCCGCCGACCGCCTGCCCGCTCCCGTTTCTCCTGCGGCGCGCTCCGCTGCCGCTCGGCGCCGGGTGCCCGCCGGTCGCGCTGTTCGTCGCCGTCCGTGGATGTGTCTTGTTCGACGGCGGGCTCGCGGGTCCCGGCGTTCCGTGGGCGTCTGCCGTGATCACGTTGTGCCGTCGCGGAAGCGGCCGTCAGCTCGGCGAGCCGTCGCCGTACCGCCTCCACCTCATCCACGCCGTCGCGTGGGTGCTGCCCGGCCGGGGTCTCGGTCCGACGGGCACGCGGCGCCGGTTCCTCCACTTCGGACTTCTCCGGCGGCCGCCGAGTCCGCTGTGGAGCCTCCGGCGCGGTCTCGGCCCACCACCCGCCACCCGCCGGTCGGCGCGGGCGGCGCCCCGGGGACGTGTCGGGCTCGGCGAAGTCCACCGTGGTCGGGCCCGGGGGCGCGTCCCCGTCGACCCACCAGGACACGCCGGTATCAGCCGGGGCGGGGGCCTCGGGCTCCCGCCACCAGTCCGCCCCACCATCCCGGGAACCGGTCCGCGAGTCGGCCGTGCCGGTCGCGTCGTCCGGTTCCCGGGAGGCGTGCGCGGGCATCAGAACTCGACGGGCGCGGGGGCCGTCTCGTCGGCGTCCAGCTTGGCGCCGATGCCGAGCTTCTCCTTGATCCGCTTCTCGATCTCGTCGGCCACGTCCGGGTTCTCCAGCAGGAACTTGCGGGCGTTCTCCTTGCCCTGGCCCAGCTGGTCGCCCTCGTAGGTGTACCAGGCGCCGGACTTGCGCAGGATGCCCTGCTCCACGCCCATGTCGATGAGCGAGCCCTCGCGGCTGACGCCCTTGCCGTAGAGGATGTCGAACTCGGCCTGCTTGAACGGCGGCGCGACCTTGTTCTTCACCACCTTGACCCGGGTGCGGTTGCCGACCGGCTCGCCGCCGTCCTTGAGCGTCTCGATGCGGCGCACGTCCAGGCGCACCGAGGCGTAGAACTTCAGCGCCTTGCCACCGGTCGTGGTCTCCGGCGAGCCGAACATCACGCCGATCTTCTCGCGCAGCTGGTTGATGAAGATCGCGGTGGTGCCCGAGTTGTTCATCGCGCCGGTCATCTTTCGCAGCGCCTGGCTCATCAGCCGGGCCTGCAGGCCGACGTGGTTGTCGCCCATCTCGCCCTCGATCTCGGCGCGCGGCACCAGGGCGGCCACCGAGTCGATCACGATGATGTCCAGCGCGCCGGAGCGGATCAGCATGTCGGCGATCTCCAGCGCCTGCTCGCCGGTGTCCGGCTGGGACACCAGCAGCGCGTCGGTGTCCACGCCGAGCGCCTTGGCGTACTCCGGGTCCAGCGCGTGCTCGGCGTCGATGAACGCCGCGATGCCGCCCGCGCGCTGGGCGTTGGCCACCGCGTGCAGGGCGACCGTGGTCTTACCGGAGGACTCCGGGCCGTAGATCTCCACCACCCGGCCGCGTGGCAGGCCGCCGATGCCCAACGCCACGTCCAGGGCGATGGCGCCGGTGGGGATGATGGCGATGGGCGCCCGGCCCTCGTCGCCCAGCCGCATCACCGAGCCCTTGCCGAAGTTCTTGTCGATCTGGGCCAGGGCGAGTTCCAGCGCCTTGTCCCGGTCGGGTGCTGCTGCCATCTTCGATCCACCTCTGGTCTGTTTCGTGCTCACGGCGAGCACGCTACGGGCAGGGACCGACGATTGTCGGCGGGCACCGCCGGTCTGTGGACAAACGCCAGCCGTTGTGGATGGCCAGGGTAGCGAACAGGTGTTCGAGCCCCGGCACCGACACGCCGATCCCGGTCAGCGCCGTTCGGGTGGTACCTCGTAGACCTCGCAGACGACCTGCCAGATCTCCTTGGTCGGCAGGCCCGCGTCCAGTGCCTGGTCGACGGTGCGGCCGCCGAGGGCGGCGAAGACGTGGTCGTGGGCGATCGTCTCGGCCCTGGCCGCGCCGAACTCGTCGGCGAGCCGGGCCCGGAAAGCAGTGATGCGCATCGGCGTGCAGTCTAGGCGCGCGGTCCAGTGGCGCGGTCTAGGTCCCGGGCTGCACGTGGGCGATGAAGTAGTCCGCGAGCGCGTCCGGGGTGACTGTCTTGCCGTGGGTGAGCCAGCCGACCAGGGGCCGGTCTTTGACCGTGAACACCAGCACGCCGCCGTCGTCGCCGGTGCCCGCGCGGTAGGCGCCTTCCAGGCCGTTGCCGCGCCAGTCGGCGGCCACGTGGTCGCCCGCGGTCAGCGGGGTCAGCTCGGTGTCGAACAGCTGCTTGGCCTGGTCGAGCGAGCCGAACTGGGCGTAGTTGACGGTGTAGGAGTCGGCCAGGGCGCAGGTGACGTCCGCGGGGGACTCGCCCGTGTGGCACTGTCCGCCGTCGGCGACCGTGCCCGCGAGCTGCCGCAGACAGTCGGTGAACCCGGTGCCATCCGCGGTCCCCTTGTTCTGACAGGACTCGGCGGTCGGTAGATTGTCGCCCTTGAAGTAGAGGTAGCCCCCTCCGGCGGCGAGTAGCGCCACGACGACCGACACCGCGATCAGCACCGGCGTGCGGCGCGAGCGTTTCTTGACCGGCGCGGGCGCGCGCGGTGGCGTCGGGAAGTGGTGCTGGATCGGACCGGTGTGCACGGGCACGGCGGTACCGGTCTGTTGTCCGGGAACGGGTGCCGCAGGGACTGGAAACCCACCCGTGACCGGCGAGTTCTGCGGACTCTGCAGGTTCTGCGGGACCGGCAGGCTCTGCGGGACCGGGAGCTGCGGCGCGGACACCGAGCCGGTGCGCATGCTGATGCCCTCGCGGGTGACCAGGTGCGCGCCCAACGCCACCGCGGTCTCCGGCTGGTCCAGGCTGATGGGCACCACCCGCAGCTGCTCCGCGATCAGCGTCGCCACCAGCGGGATCCGGCTGGAGCCACCGACCAGGTAGATCCCGGCGACCCGGTCAGCGGGCAGCCCGGTCTGGCGGATCGTGCCCGCCAGCACCTGGACGCTGCGCAGCAGGCTGGGCCGGATCAGCGCCTCCAGTTCGGCACGCGTGACCAGCACGTCGTCGAACGGCACCGGCATCGGCACCTCGGTCTGCGGATGCCGCGACAGCGTCTCCTTGGCCCCGGTGACGTCCTCCTGCAACGCGCGGCGGGACCGGCGGTCGGCGGTGGACTCCGGCCGCAGCAGGTGTTGCCACGCGCGCGGGTCGCGGTGCGAGACCTGGCGGCCCACGTGTTCCAACAGCGTCTGGTCCACGTCGACCCCGCCCAGGTCCGGTAGACCGTTCTCGGCCAGGACCGCGAACCCGCTCTGCGTCGCCGACACCACCGCGACGTCGAACGTACCCGCGCCCAGGTCATAGACCGCGAGAGCCTGTCCTGGGGCGAGGGTGTGGCCGAGGGACGTGAAATGCGCGGCAGCGGCCACCGGCTCCGGGATCAGGACCAGCGGCCCGGAGATCCCGGCCGACCGCGCCGCGGACAGCAGCACGTTGCGCCGGGCCACGCCCCACTGCGCAGGGTGCGTCAACCGGATCTCGTCCGGCTGCGCGCCGCCGAGCTGCCGCGAGACCTCGCGCAGCACGTGCCGCAGCACCGCCGCCAACGCCTCGGGCACCGGCACGACCACATCGCCGAGCAGCAGGTTGCCGTCGTCGATGCGCCGCTTGGGGTTCGGCTCGAACCGCGACGGGTCCAGCCGCGCGCGCCGCTCCGCCTCCCGGCCGACGACCAGCCCGCCCTCCTCGCTCGCGTAGACCGCGGAGGGCATGGTGGCGGCGCCGTCGACCTCGACCACCCGGGGTTCGCGACCGTGCGCGGACAGCACCGCGACCGTGTTCGACGTGCCCAGGTCGACCGACAGCACCCGCATGCTCAGGCGCCGTGCCCGGGTTGCACGTGGTCCTTGAAGTAGGTCACCACGTTGCCGCCGCCGCTGAGGCTGACCACGGCGCCCATCACCGGGGTGTCCTTGACCGTGAACGCGAGCAGGTTGCTGGTGCCCGCGATGTCGATGCTGTAGTACTTCCCGGACTTGTTGCCGCCGTTCCAGTCGCCGCTCTCCGAGGAGTCCTTGCTCGCATTCGCGGCGGAGAAGAACGCGTCCACGCTCTGGCTGACCATCTGCTCGTTGGAGAACTGGTAGTACAGGATCGTGTAGTTGCCCGACTTGCAGGTCACCGTGTTGGCGCCGGGGACGTTGGTGCCGCTTCCGCTGCCGCCCATGAGCTGGATGCCCTTGGCGCAGTCCGCCTGGGCGACCGTGCCCGCGATCTCGCGCAGGCACGGGGTGAAACCGCTGCTGTCGGTGGTCACGTCGGAGCAGTCCGCGGCCATGCCGCCGCCGGAGCCGGAGGTGGCGACGATCAGGCTGACCACGCCGATCACCACGACGGCGACGATCGCGGTGGCGACGTACCACATCCGGTTGGAGCTCTTGGCCGGGAGCGGGCGCGGACCGGGCTGCACCGGGATGGGCACGTGCTGGATCGGGGTGGGCACCGACGGCGGCGCCTGGATCGGCGTCGGCAGCGACGGTGGGTTCTGGATCGGGATCGGCGCCGACTGCGGGGCCTGCACGGATGTGGGGACCGAGACCGGGTTCTGGACCGGCGTCGGACGCGACGGCGGTCCGGGCACGACCCGCTGCGGGCCGCCGTTGGGGAACTGCTGGGCGGGGGTGGCGCCGGTGCTCGGGTTCTGGGGGTTCTGCGGCGCCTGTTGCGGGTTGAACCCGCCGGTGCGCGGCGGCACCATCGCGCGGGTGCGCTGGACGGCGTCGATCGTGCTGGACATGTCGCCGGTGCGCATGGTGATGCCCTCCTGGGGCACGTGGTGCGCGCCGAGGGCGACGGCGGTCTCCGGCTGGTCCAGGCTCGTCGGCACCACCCGCAGCTGCTCCGCGATCAGCGTCGCCACCAGCGGGATCCGGCTGGAGCCGCCCACCAGGTAGATGCCGACCAGGCGGTCCGGGGTCATCCCGGTGGAGCGGATCGTGGCCGCTAACAGCTCGACGCTGCGCAGCATGCCCGCGCGGATCAGGCCCTCCAGCTCGACCCGGGTGACCAGCACGTCGTCGAACGGCTCGGGCAGCGGCACCTCGGTCTGCGGGTGCCGCGACAGCGCCTCCTTGGCCGCCTTCACGTCCTCGCGCAGCGCGCGCTGGGCGCGCCGGTCGGCGGTCGACTCCGGACGCAGCAGCCGCTGCCAGCTCGCCGGGTCCCGCTGGGACACCTGGCGGCCCACGTGTTCCAACAGCGCCTGGTCCACGTCGAGACCGCCCAGATCGGGCAGACCTGCCTCGGCCAGGACCACGAACCCGTTCTGGGTGGCGCCGACGATGGCCACGTCGAACGTGCCCGCGCCCAGGTCATAGACCGCGAGAGCCTGTCCCGGGGCCAGGGTCTGGCCGGGGAACGAGGCGAAGTGCGCGGCGGCCGCCACCGGTTCGGGGACCAGGACCAGATTGGACCCCATGCCCGCCTGCCGCGCCGCGGACAGCAGCACGTTGCGGCGCACCGGGCCCCACTGCGCGGGGTGGGTCAGCCGCACCTCGTCCGGCTTGCTGTTGTTGAGCTGCCGGGAGGTCTCGTCGACCACCCGGCGCAGCACGCCTGCCAGCGCGTCGGTCACCGGCACCACGGCGTCGCCGAGCAGCAGCGTGCCCTCGTCCACCCGCCGCTTGGGGTTCGGCTCGAACCGCGACGGGTCCAGCCGGGCCCGGCGTTCCGCGTCGCGGCCGACGACGAGGTTGCCGTCCTCCCCCGCGAACACGGCCGAAGGCATCATCGACGCGCCGTCGACGTCGACCACCCGCGGTGGGCGGCCGTGCGCGGACAGCACGGCGACGGTGTTCGACGTGCCGAGATCGACCGACAGGACGTTCACTGCTCTCCCCTCACCACAACCCCGACCTGCTCCCCCCAGGGTGTTCTCGCAGATGCTCCCACGCGCGATACGCCCTGTGGGCACGGTCTCCCAGATATGCGCGTGCGCGAACGAAATCCGGCGGGCCGCCAACCGTACCCAGGTCCGACGCGTCCTTCCGGTAATCGAGACCGGATCGCGCCCTGGGTCGCGGGTGGACACCCGGCGCGGACACGGAGCGTCGACGGCGTTTTGCGGTGTGTCCACACCGGCGGTTGTCCACAAGGCCGCGAAGTTGTCCACAGGCGGGTGCCGGGCCGTGGCGCTGTCGGGGAGCAGGGGTAACCATGGCCGCATGACCACCGACGACGCGCTCGACCTGTTCACCGCCCCGACCCGGACCTGGTTCACCGGGGCGTTCGCCGCGCCGACCGCCGCCCAGCTCGGGGCCTGGCGGGCGGCCGCGGCGGGCGAGCACGCGCTGGTGGTCGCGCCGACCGGGTCCGGCAAGACGCTGGCGGCGTTCCTGTGGGCGCTGGACCGGCTGGCCGCCGACGGGGTGCCCGCGGACGCCAAGCGCCGCTGCCGGGTGCTCTACATCTCGCCGCTGAAGGCGCTGGCGGTCGACGTCCAGCGCAACCTGCGGGCGCCGCTGGCGGGCATCCGGCAGGCCGCGCACCGACTGGAGCTGCCCGAACCGGACATCACGGTCGGCACCCGCACCGGCGACACCCCGGCCGAGGAGCGCCGCGGCTTCGCCCGCACCCCGCCGGACGTGCTGGTGACCACGCCGGAGTCGCTGTTCCTGCTGCTCACCTCCGCGGCCAGGGAGTCGCTGCGCGGGGTGCGCACGGTGATCCTGGACGAGGTGCACGCGGTGGCGGGCACCAAGCGCGGCTCGCACCTGGCGCTGTCGCTGGAGCGGCTGGACGCGCTGCTGGAGCGCCCGGCCCAGCGGATCGGGCTGTCCGCGACGGTGCGGCCGGTCGAGGAGGTCAGCGGCTACCTGGGCGGCGGGCGGCCGGTGTCACTGGTGCAGCCGGAGACCGGCAAGACGATCCGGGTGCGGGTGGAGGTGCCGGTCGAGGACATGGCGAGTCTGGGCGAGGGTCCGGCCGCGCCGGTCGACCCCGACTCGCCGGAACCGCCCGCGCAGGCGTCGATCTGGCCGATGGTGGAGCGCCGGGTGCTGGAGCTGGTGCGCGCGCACCGGTCGACGATCGTGTTCTCGAACTCGCGGCGGCTGGCCGAGCGGCTCACCGCCCGGCTCAACGAGCTGGCCGCGGAACAGCCGGTCGACCTGGACCGGTTCCCGGCGCAGGCGATCGGGCAGTCCGGGCTGACCACGATGGTCGAACCGGTGGTGGCCCGCGCGCACCACGGGTCGATGTCGCGCGAGCAGCGCACGCTGGTGGAGGAGGACCTCAAGTCGGGGCGGCTGCCGTGCGTGGTGGCCACCTCGTCGCTGGAGCTGGGCATCGACATGGGCGCGGTCGACCTGGTGGTGCAGATCGAGGCGCCGCCCACGGTGGCCTCCGGGCTGCAGCGGGTCGGCCGGGCCGGGCACCAGGTCGGCGCGGTGTCCGAGGGGGTGATGTTCCCGAAGTTCCGCGGCGACCTGGTGTCCTGCGCGGTGGTGGCGGAACGGATGGCGCAGGGCGCGATCGAGGCCGTGCGCTACCCGCGCAACCCGTTGGACGTGCTGGCCCAGCACATCGTGGCCATGGTGGCGCTGGAACCGTGGCCGGTCGAGGAGCTGGCCCGGCTGGTGCGCCGGGCCGCCCCCTACGCCGCGCTGCCCGACTCGGCGCTGCACTCGGTGCTGGACATGCTGGCGGGCCGCTATCCCAGCGAGGAGTTCGGCGAGCTGCGACCGCGGATCACCTGGGACCGGATCGGCGGCGAGCTGCGCGGCAGGCCGGGCGCGCAGCGGCTGGCGGTCACCTCCGGCGGCACCATCCCCGACCGCGGCCTGTTCACCGTGACCACGCCGCCGAGCGAGAACGGCGCCGGGTCGCGGGTGGGCGAGCTGGACGAGGAGATGGTCTACGAGTCCCGGGTCGGCGACACGTTCCTGCTGGGCACGTCCGCGTGGCGGGTGCAGGACATCACGCACGACCGCGTGATCGTCACCCCGGCGCCCGGTGAGCCCGCGCGGATGCCGTTCTGGAAGGGCGACACCCCGGGCAGGCCGCTGGAACTGGGCCGCGCGCTGGGCGCGTTCGTGCGCGAACTGTCCAGTATGGACGGTCCGGCGGCGCGGGCGCGGGCCGCGCGCGCCGGGCTGGACGAGTGGGCCACCGACAACCTGCTCGCCTACCTGACCGAGCAGCGGCAGACCGCCCGGCACGTGCCCGACGACCGGACCGTCCTGGTGGAACGGTTCCGCGACGAGCTCGGCGACTGGCGGCTGGTGGTGCACTCGCCGTTCGGCGCCCAGGTCAACGCCCCGTGGGCGCTGGCCATCGGGGCCCGGCTGCGCGAGCGGCGCGGGGTGGAGGCACAGATCGCGCACGCCGACGACGGCATCGTGGTGCGGCTGCCGGACGCGGTCGACGACGCGGGCCAGGAGGTGGTCGCGGGCGTCGAGGACGTGCTGCTCAACCCGGAGGAGGTGGAGCAGATCGTGGTCGCCGAGGTGGGCGGGTCGGCGCTGTTCGCGTCCCGCTTCCGCGAGTGCGCGGCCCGTTCCCTGCTGCTGCCCCGGCGCGACCCACGGCGGCGCACGCCGCTGTGGCAGCAACGGCAGCGGTCGGCGCAGCTGCTGTCGGTGGCGGCGAAGTACGAGCGGTTCCCGGTGGTGCTGGAGGCGATGCGCGAGTGCCTGCAGGACGTCTACGACGTGGCCGGGCTGCGCGAGCTGATGACCGACGTGCGGGCCCGCCGGGTTCGGGTGGTCGAGGTGGAGACGCCGTCGGCCTCGCCGTTCGCGCGCAGCCTGCTGTTCGGCTATGTCGGGATGTTCCTCTACGGCGTCGACGTCCCGCTGGCCGAGCGACGCGCGGCCGCACTGTCGCTCGACAGCGCCCTGCTGGCAGAGCTGCTGGGCTCCGAGGCCATCCGCGAGCTGCTCGACACCGAGGTGCTCACCGAGGTCGAACGCTCCCTGCAACGCCTGGATCCCCAGCGGCACGCCCGGCACGCCGAGGACGCGGCCGACCTGCTGCGGTTCCTCGGCGACCTGTCGGTGGCGGAGGCGGCCGAGCGGGGCGTGCGCGCGGAGTGGCTGACCGAGCTGGCGGCGGCGCGCCGGGTGCTGCGGGTGCGCATCGCGAGCGAGGAACGCTATATCGCCGTGGAGGACGCGAGCCGGGTCCGCGACGCGCTGGGCACCGCGCTGCCGGTGGGCGTGCCGGAGGCGTTCACCGAACCGGTGGTCGACCCGCTCGGCGACCTGCTCGCCCGCTACGCCCGCACCCACGGCCCGTTCCCGGCGCTGGACGCCGCCACCCGCTTCGGCCTGGGCGTCTCGGTGGTGACCGGCGTGCTGGAACGCCTGTCCGCCACCGGCCGCCTCGTCCGCGGCGAACTGCGCCCCGGCGGCACACACACCGAGTACTGCGACGCCGACGTCCTGCGCCGCCTGCGCCGCGCCTCGCTCGCCCGCCTGCGCGCCGAGGTCGAACCCGTCGAACCCGCCGCCCTCGGCCGCTTCCTGCCCACCTGGCACGGCATCGGCCGCCGCACCCGCTCCGCGCCGACCGCGGACGACGTACTGTCCATTGTGGAACAACTCGCTGGCGCCCCACTGCCTGCGAGCGCGGTGGAGTCGCTGATCCTGCCCGCCCGCCTGCCCGGCTATTCCCCGGCACTGCTCGACGAGCTCACCACCGCGGGCGAGGTCACCTGGTGCGGCACCGGCTCCCTGGCAGGCGGCGACGGCTGGGTCGCCCTCGCCCCCGCCGACGTGGCCGACCTGCTGCTGCCCGAGGTGGAGGACGCCGTACCGGACACCCCGCTGCACGGCGCCGTACTGTCCGCATTGGACGGCGGAGCCCTGTTCTTCCGCCAGATCACCGACCGCGCCACCGCCGTACTTGTCGACGGCGGCGCCCCCTCCCCCACCGACGCCGACGTCGTAGCCGCCCTGTGGGACCTGGTATGGGGCGGCCTGATCACCAACGACACCATCGCCCCCCTGCGCGCCCTGGTCTCCGGCAAGGGCGCCGCCCACAAACCCCGCCGCACGGCACCCCGCGGCCGCTACGCCCGACTGCGCACCGCCCGCCCCGCCATGCCCTCCCGCACCGGCCCACCCACCGTCGGCGGCCGCTGGTCCCTGGTCACCCCGCGTGAACCCGACCCCACCCGCCGCGCCCACGCCCGCGCCGAGGCCTTCCTGGAACGCCACGGCGTCCTCACCCGCGGCGCCCTGGACACCGAACGCGTCACCGGCGGCTTCAGCGGCATCTACAAGGTGCTACGCGCCATGGAGGACACCGGCCAGATCATCCGCGGCTACGTCGTGGAAGGCCTGGGCGCCACCCAGTTCGCCGCCCGCGGCGCCGTCGACCGCCTCCGCGCCCACTCCCACCCCGAACCCACCATGCAGCAGACCGACGTCGTCCAGGCCCCCGGCTGGCCAACCCCCGCGAGCCTGACCCGCCCCCGCGAGTCCCCACCCCCACCGGCCGTGGTCCTCGCCGCCGCCGACCCAGCCCAGCCCTACGGCGCCGCCCTCACCTGGCCGGACCCGGTAGGCGGCGGAAAGCACCGCCCGGCTCGCAAAGCAGGCGCCCTCACGATACTCGTGGACGGCACCCCGGTCCTCTACGTGGAACGCGGCGGCAAAACCCTCCTCACCTTCACCGAAGCCGAACCACCCCTCCGCGCCGCCCTCACCGCCCTCACCCAAGCCGTCCACGACGGCTGGCTCGGCTCCCTCTCGGTCCGAAAGACAGACGGCGAGACAGCCCTCACCTCCCCCCTGTCCACCCTCCTCCGCGAAGCCGGTTTCCACCCCACCCCCCAAGGCCTCCGCCTCAGACCCTGAGCCGGAGGCCTTTCCCTTGCCCCCCAACCACTTCATCCCCTCATCGAGTGACCTCGACCCCAGCCCGTAACGCCACATTCCCCCGACCGTATGGCCCAAACCGGGAATGTTTCACCCGGCTACCCGCGTTCGCTTAATAAATCGGTGCGGGCGAAGCGGGCCACACCCCTCAAGCGCGCCGAAGCCACCCCAGCACCTCGACGCCCCACCCGCCCCACCAACAGAAAGGAGGAACCACGCCCCAACGGGCACCCCGAGCCGCCACCCAGCACACCCAAGCAACCACGCAGCACCCCGGACAACACAGCACCCCAGGCAACACAGCACGGACCGCACCTCCCGCCCGAACCAGCCACACCACCCGGCCAACTTCACCACCCGGTCCACCTCGACAGCCGTCAGCTACACACGACCGCCCATCGGGGCCGGAGAAGTTCGCCGGGCCTGGGGGTCATCGTGTTGGCAAGCAAGTCATCCGAGCCAACCAGCCAAGCCCACCGACGACCAGGGGAGCGCGTGGGTCAGCGAGGGGTGAGGACGCAGAACTCGTTGCCTTCGGGGTCGGCCAGGACCGTCCACGGCGCATCCCCCTGCTCGATGTCCACATGGGACGCACCCAGCGCCAGCAGGCGTGACACGGCGGCGGTTTGGCTTTCGCCGGGCCGAGGGGCAAGGTCGAGGTGTACCCGGTTCTTGCCGGGCGGAAGCGCGGGCACGCGGAGGAATTCGAGCCAGGGGCCACGGCCGGTGAGCGAGCGGAGCGAGGCGAACGCGGGTTCGTCGCGGACGATCGGCCAGTCCGTCGCGGCGGCCCAGAAGTTGGCCAGCGGACCCGGGTCGAGGGCGTTGAGGATGATCGCGGCGATCGCGCCCGTGTCGGCGTATTCCGGGCGGGGGTCGAGGGCGCAGAACTCGTTGCCCTCGGGGTCGGCCAGGACCACCCAGGGGGCCTCGCCCTGTCCGATGTCCACATGGGACGCTCCAAGGGACAGTGCCTTGGTCACCAGGGCGGCCTGGGCGGTCGGGGAGATGCTGGGGAGGTCCAGGTGCAGCGGGTTGACCGAGGTTTTCGGGTCCGACACCGGGACGAAGGTCAGGTCCAGCGGCCAACCGTCCATGGCCGGGGCGGTGACGTCGACCTCGGTGGCGTCGCCCTGGGTGATCTCCCATCCGAGCAGGTCGGCCCAGAACCTGGCCAGGGTGGCCGGGTCTCGGGCGTCCACGACCACATTGACCAGGCGCGTCGGCATGAGGTGACAGTAGACGGTCAGTTGGGGCGGGTGTAGACCGCCAGTGCTCGGTGGGCGGCGTCGTAGAAGGTCAGGCGGCCCGCGGTGAGTTCGTAGGTGTCGGCGGTGAGCAGGAGCGGTTCGGCGGACTTGTCCGCGCAGTCGGCGGCGAAGGTGGGGTTCGGGGAGAGCGAGCCGTCGGCGGAATAGCGGCCGGTCAGGCGGGTGCAGCCGTCCGCGGCCTCCCAGCGGCCATCGGCGGTGAAGGTGATGCGCGGGGGTGGGACGCTGGCGGGGACCTGGCTCGGCGGCATCGGGGTCTGTTTGACCGTCGAGACCCACACCCCGGTCAGGTCGACGGAAGCGGTGTTCGGGCGTTCGGCGGCCATGCCGCCCGCGGCGGTGCCCGCGGTCTCGGTGACGCTCAGGGGTGCCAGCACGATGCCGCCGACCGCCAGTGCGGCGAGGACGGTCAGGCCCGCCCCGATGCGACGGTGCCGACGCCGGGTGACGCGCCGGTGGACCGCCTCGACCAGGCCCGCGGCGCTCGGGGCGTGGTCCGCGCCCTCGGCGAACAGGTCGCGCAGCCGCTGTTCGGCGTCGTCGGTCACGACCGTGGCTCCTTCTCGTCGGCCTCGGCCCACGCGGTGCGCAGGGTCGCCAGGGCGCGGGCGGCCTGGGAGCGGACGGTGCTTTCCGCGCACCCCAGCATGTCCGCGATCGTCCGGTCGTCGCGGTCCTCGTAGAAGCGCAGGACCAGGACCGCGCGTTGACGGGGTGGTAGCGCGGACAGTGCTCCCCAGGCCTGGGCGCGCGCGGCGATGCCGTCGGCGTGGTCGGCGGTGCTGGCGTGGGTGAACCAGTTGTCTCCGGGTTCGACGGGGGTCTCGGTGCTGGAGCGGCGGCGGCGCCAGTCCAGGTGGGCGTTGACCAGGATGCGGCGCAGGTAGGCGTCGGGGCGGTCGGCGGCGCGGACGAGGCGCCAACGGCTGTGGGCCTTGAGCAGTGCTGTCTGTACGAGGTCTTCCGCCAGGTGCCGGTCACCGGTGAGCAGGTACGCGAACCGCAGCAGGGACTGCCCCTGGTCCCGCACGTACTCGTCGAAGGTCATCCCCACCCTTTCGCCGCTGACGTGTGGACGGGGTGGGTGCCGGGATCCGCTGCACGCTTCCCGGGATCAGGTGTGGACGGGCGCGGGCAGGACCCGGAACTCGTTGCCCTCGGGGTCGGCGAGGGCCCGGTCGCAGCGGCGGGCGCCCAGGTCGAGCAGGCGGGCAGTGTCGTCGTCCGGTTCGGTGGCGCTGACGTCGAAGCGGACCCGGTTGGGGCCGCGCTTGGGTTCCGGGACGCGCAGGAACTCGATCCACGGGCCGCTGTCCTCGCCTGCGCGCAGTGCGGCCGAGTTCATCTCGGCGTGCAGCAGCGGCCAGCCGGTGGCGGCGGACCAGAAGCCGGCGAGGGCGGCGGGTTCGACGGCGTCGACCACGAGTGCGGCCAGCGGGCCGGTGTGGTGGTAGAGGTCCCCGGGTTCGAGGATGCAGAACTCGTTGCCCTCCGGGTCGCGGAACACCGTCCACGGCACGCCGGGGCCCTGGCCGACGTTGACCGCGCGGGCGCCGACGTCGGCGGCCAGCGAGGTGAGCACCTGGTACTCGTGCGGGCTCTCGGTGGCCAGGTCGAGGTGTACCCGGTTCTTGCCGGTCTTGGCCCGGGGGGCGGGCACGAACAGCAGGTCCAGGCCGCAGCCGCCGAGATCGGGGGCGACCAGCCGGTGGCTGCCGTCGCGGCCGGGGGTGGCCGTGCCGCCGAGCATGATGTACCAGAACTGGGCGGCGGTCGCCGGGTCGCTTGCGTCGATCACGAGGCTCGCCAACCGGGTGGACATATCCGACACCGTAGTCCTGTCGTGGCTCGGCCGAGGGACGCGCTTTTTCCCAGCCCGGTCCCGCGCGTGGCGGGACCGGGGGCCGGGTCAGCGGGTGGCGAGCCGGAGCAGCGCCCACAGCTGGGTGAGCGCGTCCAGGTCGCCCTCGCGGTCGATGTCGTCGCCGAACACCGCGGCCCGGCCCCACAGCCACAGGTAGAGGCGCTGCGGGTCGGCGGTGATGGTGGCGTCGGCGGTCGCGGCGGCCAGCGGCGGTGCGGGTACGGCGGCGGTGCGGCTGGTGGTGACCTCGGCGAGCCAGGTGTGGCCGCCGGTGCGCACGGCGACGGTGGTGTGCCGGGTGCCGGAGACGCCGAGCACGGCCAGCCGGTGGGTGAACCACAGGGTGAGCGCCTCGTCGACGCCATCGATGGCGACGTCGTCGGCGACCGGGGTGATCGGCAGGCCGAGCGCGGCCTGCACGTCGACCCGGTGCACGGTGGCCTCGTGCGCCAGCCTGCGCCGCCAGAAGCCGTAGTCCCGGTGCCGGGGGTGCCAGGTGGCGCACGGGTCCTCCGGGTCGTGCGCCTCCAGCTCGCCGAGCAGTGTGCGCAGCCCGTCGCGCAGGTAGTTCTCCGCGGTCTCGCCGTCGGCGGGCTGCCGTTGCCAGCGGGTGGGGCGTTCGCCGGAGCGGATCCAGGTGACCGCCATGCGCAGCACGCTGCCCAGGTGGCGGGTGGTCTCGCCGACGGTCAGGCCGGGGCAGCCGGGGACCGGCCGGTCGTGGTCGGTGCCCTCGGCGGTGGCGGCGAGCAGGGTGGCCTCGGTCTCCAGTACGTCGAGCAGACGGTCGGGATCGATCAGCGGGGTGCACGGGGACAGCGCGGTCACCGCCCGCCGCCGTGCACGGCACGGCGGATGAGGTGCAGGAACTCGGCGGTCTGGCGGTGCAGGTCGTCGGCGGCGCGCGGCCCGACCCGGCTGGTGATGCCCGCCTGCACGGCGGCGCGGGTGGCCGAGCAGGAGGCGAAGAACGCCGCCCACTCGCGCATCTCGGGGGCGACCGAGGACATCAGGGTCCACACGCTGGTGGGCTTGGCGCGGCCGCGGTGCGGTCTGCCGCGCAGGGCGAGCAGGGCGGCGGCGGCGCGCAGCGCGCACAGGTAGGACTCGGTGAACCGGTGCGCCGGGGTGGCACCTACGTCGATCGCGGCGAACCCGCGTTCGGCCTGGTGGAGCAGGTGCACCGCGGCGGCGGGCGGTGCCTGGGTGACGGGGAAGTCCAGCGTGCTGGTCATCGGGGCCTCCTCGCGTGGGTACGTCGACGGCGGCACGCGGGGGTGCCGGTGGACGTGCGGCGCCGAGGGGAAGCCGGCGTCGCCCGGTGGTGAGGCGCTTCCCCCGCCCCACCACCGGGCATGTCGAACGGATGTTCGAACACTGCCAGCGTAACCCGTGGTAGGCGGGGGTTCAAGCGGTCCACGGTGTGACGCGTGGACCGTTATCTGCGACCGGGGCGGGTCGGGTCGACGGGAGCGGTGGGCACACGGGTGGCGGGTGAGCGGGAAGGGCGGGTGGGACGGGTGGATGTCCGGGTGGGCGGGAGGGGTGTGGGTAATGGTGGGATGGTGCGGTGAGCTCACTCGACCACCGCGCGGTCAAGGAAGTCGCCGAGGCGTTGCGCGCCGCGGGCCTGTCCGCCGCGGCCGACGGGATCCGGGTCCTGGCCGATGACGTCCGTACCGCCGCGGCGGCGGCCGCGGCGCTCGGCGTGCCGGTCGGGGCGATCGCCAACAGCCTGGTGTTCGTGGCCCGGCGCGCGGACGGGGACCGGCCGCTGCTGGTGCTCACCTCCGGCGACCACCGGGCCGACACGGGCCGGGTGGCCGGGTTGGTGGGCGCCGACGAGATCGCCCGCGCGGACCCGGCGTTCGTGCGCGCGCACACCGGCCAGGCCATCGGCGGGGTCGCCCCGGTGGGCCACCCGGAGCCGCTGGAGACGCTGGTGGACCGCCATCTGGAGCGCTATCCGGTGGTGTGGGCGGCGGCCGGGCACCCGAAGACCGTGTTCCCCACCAGCCATGCCGATCTGGTGACGCTGACCGGGGGCACGGCTGCGCGGGTCGGCGCGGAGGAGGATGATCCCTCGACGTGACCGCCGCTCCCTCCCCCAGTGTCGCCCGCTTCGCCGAGCTGACCGGCGACGAGCTGCGGACCCGGCTGCGCGAGGCGCTGGCCCTCTACGTCGCGGCCATGCGCTACCCCAGGGGCACCGCGGAGCAGCGCGCCCCGATGTGGCTGGCGCACATCCTGCGGGTGGGCTGGCGCTGCGTCGGCGCGTTCGACACCGACGACCGGCTGTGCGGCATCGCCTACGGCTACCAGGGCGCGCCCGGCCAGTGGTGGCACGAACAGGTGAAGCGCGGGATCACCGAGCGGCACGGCCTGGAGCAGGCCGAGGAGTGGATGGCGGACTACTTCGAACTGACCGAGCTGCACGTGCGCCCGGACACCCAGGGCCAGGGCATCGGCGGCGAGCTGCTGCGCAGGCTGGTCGGGGGCGCGTCGAACGCGCATGTGCTGCTGTCGACGCCGGAGGGCCCGTCCCGCGCGTGGAACCTGTACCGGCGGCTGGAGTTCACGGACGTGCTGCGGCATTACCAGTTCGCGGGCGACCCGCGCCCGTTCGGCGTCCTGGGGCGCGCGCTGCCGTTCTGACAGCACGCGCCCACAAGGCAATTACAACGCCGCCAGCCGTTCGCGCAGGGTGTCGAGGCCCATGGCGCCCATCTCCAGGGCGTCCTGGTGGAAGGCCTTGAGGTCGAAGGCCGCGCCCTTGCGGGCCCGCACCTCGTCGCGCGCCTGCAGCCAGAGCCGCTCGCCCAGCTTGTAGGTGGCGGCCTGGCCGGGCCAGCCAAGGTAGCGGTCGATCTCGTCGTGCACGTGCGCCGGGTCGGTGATGGTGCGGGTGAGCATGAACTCCAGGCCCAGCTCGGGCGTCCAGCGCTCGCCCTCGTGGAAGCCGAAGCCGCGCGGGATCTCCAGCTTCAGGTGCATGCCGATGTCCACGATCACCCGGGCGGCGCGGAAGATGTGCGCGTCGAGCATGCCGAGCAGGTCGCCGTCGTCGGACAGGTAGCCGAACTCGCGCATCAGGCGCTCGGCGTAGAGGGCCCAGCCCTCGCCGTGCGCGGGCACCCAGCAGAGCAGCCGCTGGAACCGGTTGAGGTTCTCGGCCTGCAGGACGGCGGTGGCCAGCTGCAGGTGGTGGCCGGGGACGCCCTCGTGGTAGACGGTGCTGACCTCGCGCCAGGTGGCGAAGTCCTCGCGGTCGGCGGGCACCGACCACCACATGCGGCCCGGTCGGCTCCAGTCGTCGTTGGGGCCGGTGTAGTAGGCGCCGACGGTCCCGCCGGGCGGGGCGATCCGGCATTCCAGCCGCATCAGCCGGTCGGGGATCTCGAAGTGCACCCCGCGCAGGTCGGCCAGCGCCTGGTCGGACAGGCGCTGCATCCACTCCTCCAGCGCCTTCTGGCCGTGCAGCCGGTAGCGCGGGTCGGCGTCGAGGGCGGCGGCGGCCTCGGCCATGGTGGCGCCGGGCTTGACCCGGCCCGCCACCTCCACCATCTCGGCCTCCAGCCGGGCGAACTCCTCCCAGCCCCAGGCGTAGGCCTCGCGCAGGTCGAGCCGGGCGCCGGTGTACTCGCGGGACCAGAGGGTGTAGCGCTCCTCGCCGACGGCGTCCTCGGCGGGGGCCCGCGGGGCCAGCTCGTCGGCCAGGAAGGCGGCCAGGTCGGCGTAGGCCTGGTTGGCGGCGCGGGCGGCGGCGTCCAGGTCGGCGCGCAGCGTGTCGGGCACCTCGGCGCCCTCGACCCTGGTGGTGAAGAAGGACGGCTGGTCGGTCAGGCCCGCCCAGGTCCGGCACTGCTCGCCGACCTTGCGCACCTGGCGCAGCGCGGCGACCCGGCCGCGGCCCGCCGACTCGCGCAGCGCCGACCGGTAGCCCGCGAGGCAGTCGGGCACGGCGGCGAGCCGGGCGGCGAGGTCGGCCCAGCCCTCCTCGGTGTCGGTGTCCATCAGGTCGAACACCTGGCGCAGGTCCTGCGGAGCGGAGGCGAGCACGTTGAGCGGGGCGAGGTCCTCGCCCGCCTCGTGCAGTTCCAGCTGCAGCCCGATCCGCTCGGCGAACACGGCCTTGGCGTTGGCCTCCGAGTCGTTCGCGGGCTCGGCCGCCGCGACCGCGGCCAGCGCGCGGGCGGCGATCCCGGCGCGCTCGGCGACCCCGTCCGGGGACAGGTCGGGCAGCTCGCGGTCGTGCCCGGGTACTCCGACGATGGTCGCCACGATGGGTTCGGCGGCGGCGAAGTCGTCGACGAAGGTGTCGCAGATGTGGTGCACACCGGCTTGCTGGGAGGAGGACATGCCCGCACGTTACCCAACGGTCGGGGATGGGCGTCGCCAGTCGGCGGCGGGCATGGCGGGCCGGACTGGCAGGATGGCCCGGTGCACCAGGCGATTCGACGACCCCGCTCAGGTTGGCGCAGGTGGGCGGCGTTGGGGCCGCTCGCGCTGCTGGCGCTGTTGACCCTGTCGGGCTGCGTGCGGGTACAGGCCGCGCTGGCGGTGACCGAGGACGACCTGGTGTCCGGCCAGCTGGTGATCGCCTCGGTGGCGGCCAAGCAGGGCGACACCGGACCGACGCTGACGGTCCCGCCGGAGCTCGACGGCAAGGTCACCACCCAGCTGTACACGGCGGACGGCTACGTGGGGCAGACGGTGTCCTTCCAGGGCCTGTCGTTCGCCGACATCACCCTGCTCAGCGACTCGATCACCGAGGGCAAGCAGTACCGGCTCAGCTTCCGCCGCTCCGGCGACCTGGTCACCATGGCGGGCTCGGTCGACCTCACCGAGCTACCGGCGGACCGGTCGGACGTGCAGATCAAGGTGTCGTTCCCGGGCACGATCCGACACACCGACGGCATCAACGACAACGGCACGGTCACCTGGAAGCCCAAGCCGGGCGCGGTGACCGAGTTCGACGCGACCGTCCAGTACACCGACACGTCCGGGGTCTCCTGGACGAAGTGGGTGCTGATCGTCGGCTCCTCGGCGATCGGCGTGGCCCTGCTGGTGCTGGCCCTGGCCTACTTCACCCACCGGCGAGCCGATCGCGCGGCCCGCCGGGAGACCGAACCGGTCTAGTGGTGCCTGCCCGCCTCAGGTGCGGCTGGGGACGAGACCGAGCCGTCCGACGACCTCCTTGGTCGCCTTGGACCGGTTGAACGTGTAGAAGTGCAGGCCGGGCACGCCTTCGGCGAGCAGTCGCTCGCTGACCTCGGTGGCCAGGTCGATGCCCGCGCGGCGGAACGCGGCGGGGTCGTCGGCCAGTGGGTCGAGCAGTGTGGCGATGCGGGCGGGTACCGGCGCGCCGGACAGTTCGACCATCTTGGCCAGGGTCTTGCGGGTGGTGATGGGCATGATGCCGGGCAGCAGGGGGGCCTCGCAGCCGCGGGCGGTGACGCGGTCGCGCAGGCGCAGGAAGTCCTCGGGTTCGAAGAACAGCTGGGCGATGGCGAAGTCGGCGCCCGCGTCGAACTTGCGGATCAGGTTCTCGGTGTCCACGTCGACGTCGTCCGAGCGCGGGTGGCCGTAGGGGAAGGCGGCCACGCCGACGCAGAAGTCGCCCAGCTCGCGGACCAGGCGGACCAGCTCGGCGGCGTACATCAGGCCCTGCGGGTGGGCGACCCACTCGCCGTTGGGGTCGCCGGGCGGGTCGCCGCGCAGCGCGAGGATGTTGCGGATGCCGAGGGCGGCGTACCAGCCGATGACGTTGCGCAGCTCGGCGATGGTGTGGTCGACGGCGGTCAGGTGCGCCATGGAGACCAGGGTGGTCTCGCGGGCGACCCGGCCGGTGGTGCGGATGGTGCGGTCGCGGCTGGAGCCGCCCGCACCGTAGGTGACGGACACGAAGGCGGGGTCGAGGCCCTCCAGTTCGCGGATGGCGTGCCACAGGCGTCGCTCGTCGGCCTCGTCGCGCGGCGGCATGAACTCCACGGAGAACACCGGCCTGCCCACGCGGATCCGCTCCAGCACCGTCGTCATGTGCTCAGGGTAGCGAAGTGTCCGCCCGCTGAGACGGGTCTCCCAGGAGCTGGGCGGCGCAGGACACCGGTCACATCGGCGCACCCCGGCGGGCGGGCACGCGCGTCGGGAGCGGACCATAGCGGCGTGCGGGCTGTGCGCGATACCCAGACGATCGACAATTCCACCGAAGGACCCACCGACTCCACCGAAGGACCCATCGACGTGGCCCTGGCGGCGCATGTGGAGCGGGCGCTGGCGGAGTACCTGGCCGAGCGGCACGCGGGGATGGCCGAGATGGCGCCCTCGTTCGGGTCGGCGGTGGCGTCGCTGTCGGCGTTCGTGCTCGGCGGCGGGAAGCGGATCCGGCCCACGTTCGCCTGGTGGGCGTGGCGTGGCGCGGGCGGTCCCGGGGACGGCGAGCAGGCGCGCGCGGTGTTGCGGGCGGTGAGCGCGTTGGAGCTGATCCAGGCGTGCGCGCTGGTGCACGACGACCTGATGGACGCCTCGGCGGTGCGCCGGGGCAAGCCGACGGTGCACGTGGAGTTCGCCGCGCGGCACCGGGACCGGGGCTGGCGGGGCGACCCGGAGCGGTTCGGCGCGGCGGCCGCGGTGCTGCTCGGCGATCTGGCGCTGGCCTGGGCGGACGACATGTACGTCGCGGCCGGGCTGGCCGCGGACCGGCGGGCGGCGGCGCTGGTGCCGTGGCAGGCGATGCGCGCGGAGATGCTGGCCGGGCAGTACCTGGACGTGCTGACCCAGGCCAAGGGGGACGAGTCGGCGGAGGCGGCGCTGAGCGTGGCGCGGATGAAGACCGCCGCGTACACGGTGGAGCGGCCGCTGCACATGGGGGCGGCGTTGGCCGGGGCGCCGGAGCCGGTGGTGACGGGGTTGCGGGCGTTCGGCGCCGACATCGGGGTGGCGTTCCAGCTGCGCGACGACCTGCTTGGCATGTTCGGCGACACCGACGTGACCGGCAAGCCCGCGGGTGACGACCTGCGCGAGGGCAAGCGGACGCTGCTGATGTCGGAGGGTGTGCGGCGGGCGGACGCGGCGGGCCGGGAGGTGGACGCGCGGGTGCTGCGGTCGGCGCTGGGTGACGAGAACCTGGCCTCGGCGACGGTGGCGCGGGTGCGCGAGCTGCTGGTGGACCTGGGCGCGGTGGCGGCGGTGGAGCGGCGGATCGACGGGTTGACCGAGTCGGCGCTGGCCGCGTTGGGGTCGGTGGAGCTGGCCGAGCCCGCGGGCGAGGTGCTGGCCGGGTTGGCGGTCAGCGCGACCCGCCGGTCCAGCTAGGCGTGGGCACGCGCACGGTGCCGGGCCGTACCGACCACGTCGTGGTGGTGGGGGCGGGTCTGGCCGGGTTGTCCGCGGCGCTGCACCTGGCGGGCGCGGGCCGTGAGGTGACCGTGGTGGAGGCGGCCGCGGCGCCGGGCGGCCGGGCGCGGCGGGAGCGGTTCGGCGGGTACACGGTGGACACCGGCGCGACCGTGCTGACCATGCCGGAGCTGGTGGAGGAGGCGCTGGCGGCGGTCGGCGCGCCGTTCGACCTGGAGCTGACGAAGCTGGACCCGGCCTACCGGGCGCAGTTCGCGGACGGGTCGACGATCGCCGTGCACACCGACGCCGAGGCGATGGCCGCGGAGGTGCGGCGGGTGGCCGGGCCGCGCGACGCCCGCGGCTACCTGCGGCTGCGGGCCTGGCTGACCGACCTGTACCGGGTGCAGCGGGACCGGTTCATCGGCGCCAACTTCGACTCGCCGCTGGACCTGCTGGGCAGGGACCTGGCCCGGTTGGCCGCGCTGGGCGGGTTCGGCAGGCTGGGCCCCGCGGTGGGCAGGCACCTGCGGGACGAGCGGCTGCGCAGGCTGTTCTCGTTCCAGTCGCTGTATGCGGGGGTGCCGCCGAGCCGGGCGTTGGCCGCGTACGCGGTGATCGCCTACATGGACACCGTGGCCGGGGTGTACTTCCCGCGCGGCGGGGTGGGCGCGGTGGCCGAGACGATGGCGGCGGCGGCCGGGCGGGCCGGGGTGCGGTTCCGCTATGCGACGAGCGCGGCGTGGCTGGAGCGGGTGGGCGCGCGGGTGCGCGCGGTGCGGACGACGGCGGGTGAGCGGATCGCGTGCGACGCGGTGGTGCTGACCGCGGACCTGCCCACCGCGTACGGGCTGGTGGGGGTGACGCCGCGGCGGCCGCTGGGGCTGCGGTACTCGCCGTCGGCGGTCGTGCTGCACACCGGCACGACCCGGTCCTGGGACCGGTTGGACCATCACACGATCTTCTTCGGCGCGGCCTGGGAGCGCACGTTCGCCGAGATCACCCGCCGGGGCAGGCTGATGAGCGACCCGTCGCTGCTGGTGACCCGGCCGACCGCGACCGACCCCGGGCTGGCGCCGGAGGGCAGGCAGCAGGTGTCGGTGCTGGCTCCGTGCCCGAACCTGCGGACCGGCCCGGTGGACTGGGCCAGGATCGGCCCGATCTACCGGGACGAGCTGGTGCGCGTGCTGGAGGAACGCGGGCTGACCGGGCTGGGCGCGGCGATCGAGACGCGGGTGCTGGTGACGCCCGCGGACTGGGCGGCGGCGGGGCTGGCGGCAGGCACACCGTTCTCGGTGGCGCACACGTTCGCGCAGACCGGGCCGTTCCGGCCGCGGAACCTGGTGCCCGGGGTGGACAACGTGGTGCTGGCCGGATGCGGCACGACCCCGGGTGTCGGCGTCCCGCCGGTGCTGGTCTCCGGCAGACTGGCGGCTCAGCGGATCGCCGGTCGGGCGCCCGGGGCCGAGCGGCGCGGGCAATCCGTAAGCGGACTGTGAACTTACTTGCAGGTATTCGCCTTGTCCTGCCGCGATAATGCGACGCGGTGAGCTGGGCGCGGACGGGGAGCGGCGAATGCGCGGGGCAGTGCGACGAGGACGGCCGGGTGTCCGGGCGGTGATCACCCTGGCCTGCGCCGCGGCCCTGGTGGCGGGCTGCAGCAACGAGGTGCCCGGCGCGGCGGTGCCCGCCCCGATCACCCCGCCGACGGTGTCCGACGCGGCGCTGCAGGCGGCGCGCGACCTGGCCGAGGCGGGTCTGCTGCGGTTCAAGGGCACGCTCACGGCCGCCTCCGGCGACCTGGTGGGCTTCGACGTGGCGGCCGCGAGCAGCGGCGAGATCGCCGGGTCGATGACCATCAACGACAAGCCAACGCAGCTGCTGGTGGTCGGCGGCGGCATCTACCTGAAGGCGGCGGCCGAGTTCTGGGCGTCGCTGTCCGGGGTCGCCAACGGCCAGAATAAGGGCACCGCGGTGGCCGACCGGTGGGTGAAGGTGCCCGGCGGGCTGATCGGCATGGAGCCTGCGGACGTGTTCACCCCGGTCGCGCTGGGGCAGAGCGTGCTGGTCGACGGGGACAAGGCGGCCGACCCGGTGGACAAGGCCGAGCGGTCGGACCTGGCGGGCGCCAAGGTGGTCAAGGTGCCGCTGGCCAGGGGCACCGCCTACCTGGCCGACGCGGCGCCGCACGGGCTGCTCAAGGTCGAGCTGGACAGTGTGGGCAAGGCCGACGCGACCAAGGTCAAGCAGCTGACCGGCACCGTCGCGGACGGCACCGCCGACCTGGCGAAGTTCTACCAGGACGTGGCCGCGCAGGCGGGCGAGCTGACCGCGCCGGTGGACGTGCTCACCACGGTGCAGGAGGGCGAGCACACCTTCGAGGGCTGCGGGGCGGCCAGCTGCACGATCGTCGTGAACTTCACCAACGGCGGCAAGGCGGCGGTGAAGGTGTCCGTGCGCGGCCGGTGGATCGGCGACAACGCGCCGCTGGGCAACTGCGAGTCGCAGGCCGGTCCGGTCGCGCCGGGGCAGCCGGGCAGTGCGAAGTGCACGGTGGCCACGCCGGAGTGGGTGCAGTTCTTCGCGCGCGCCAACTCGGTGCCCGGCAACCACCCGTACAGCGTGGAGTGGTCGACGGTGGTGCTGGCCGACGCGCCGGACCTGGCCGCGGTGACCGCGCTGGCCAAGGCGGCGCCCGCGAGCGCGCAGAACAAGCAGGCAGAGGGCTCGCATTACGTGTACGCGATCGTGTTCGGGCAACAGGTGTTCAAGTACGGGGTGGTGGCGGGCAAGTTCTGGTCCGACACCGCGGGCCAGCAGCTGAACTACTGCCTGGGCGCGACCGGCTCGGTGTGCCGGGTGGACCTGGTGACCGCGACCGGTGACGCGGCGTCGGCGCAGGGGCTGTTGAAGCAGCTGGTCGACACGTACCGCAACGCGAAGGGGCAGTGCCCGCCCGCGCAATGGGTGGGGTGCGCGCGCTGAGCGGGGATCTCACGGCGGCCTACGCGGCCGGGCGCGCGCTCAACGCCGTGCACGGCCGTAGTTACTACCTGGCCACGCGGTTGTTGCCGCCCGCGCGGCGTCCGGCGGTGCACGCGTTGTACGGGTTCGCGCGGGTGGCGGACGAGATCGTGGACGATCCCGGTCCTGATCCGGCGGCGGATCTGTTGGAGTTGGAGCGCGCGCTCAAGAGTGCGCTGGACGGTGTGCCCGGGGCGTTACCGGTGTTGTTGGCGTTGGCCGACACCGTTGAACGCCACGGCATAGACCGTGACCTGTTCGGACAGTTCCTGTACTCGATGCGGATGGACCTGACCGTCACCGACTACGCAGATCTGGCCGAGTTGGCCCGCTACACACACGGTTCCGCGGGTGTCATCGGTCTGATGCTGCTGCCCGTGCTCGGCACCGTGTGTCCCGCCGAGGAAGCCGCACCTTACGCGGCGCGGCTGGGCGAGGCGTTCCAGCTGACGAACTTTCTGCGCGACGTCGGTGAAGACCTCGACCGCGGGCGCGTCTACCTGGCCGCCGACCACCTGGCCGCGTTCGGTGTGGACCGCGAACGGCTGCTGTGGGCGCGTACACACGGCCCGGACCGGGCGATCCGACGGGCGATGGCGCATTTCGCCGCACACACGCGGGCGGTCTACCGCGCCGCCGAGCCCGGGATCGCGTTGCTGGACCCGGTGTCGCGGCCGTGCGTGGCGACCGCGGCTCGCCTGTACGCGGCGATCCTGGACGAGATCGCGGCGGCGGACCACGACGTGGTGACCCGCCGGGCGGTGGTGCCCGCCCGGCGGCGGCTGATGGTGGCGGTACCCGGGGTGGCGCGCTGCGTGGCGGCCCGGGTCAGAACGCGAGGGCCTGGGCGCGGCGCTTGACCTCCCGGCCCCGGTCGCCGCGCAGCGCGTCGATCGGCCTGCCGGGCAGCGACTCGTCGGGGGTGAACAGCCAGCTCAGCACCTCACCAGGGCTGAACCCGGAGTCGTTGAGCACGGTGATCGTGCCGGACAGGCCCTTGACGATGTCACCGGTGTCGGTGATGAACTCGGCGGGCACCAGCAGCACCCCGGCGCGGCGGACCGCCAGCAGCTGGTGGTCGCGCAGGGCCTGGTGCACGTGGGTGATGGGCTGATCGAGGCGGACGGCCACATCCGGCAGCGGCAGCACGGGAACCTCGGGGTCGAGCACGTCGTCGGCGACGGGAAGAGAACTCACGGCTGACAACCATGCCACATCCACGCCCGCTGAGCAGGTACCTTCCCGCCCGCGCGGATCGCGCACCGCGACCGGGTGGTGACGCGCGAGTCCCCGGCCCCCGGCGAAAGTCACATAAACGTGGGGGCGCCCACATGCCCCGCTCGGTCTCCGTACGATCCACTCTTGTGGAGGACAAGGGCCCGAGCCTGATCGGGGCGCTGCTGGAGCAGCGCTACCGCGTCGACGCGCCGCTGGCGCGCGGCGGGATGTCGGCGGTCTACCGCGGCCTGGACACCCGCCTGGACCGACCGGTCGCGATCAAGGTGATGGACGCCCGGTTCGCCGACGACCAGACCTTCGTGGAGCGCTTCGAGCGCGAGGCCCGGTCCGCGGCCAAGATTCACCACCCGAACGTGGTGGCCGTGCACGACCAGGGCCTCGACGGCGAGAACGTGTACCTGGTGATGGAGCTGGTCAGCGGCGGCACCCTGCGCGACCTGCTGGCCGAACGCGTCCGGCTGCCCACCCCGCTGGCCGTGGCCATCATGGAACCGGTCGCCTCGGCACTGGCCGCCGCGCACCGGGCGGGCCTGATCCACCGCGACGTGAAGCCGGAGAACGTGCTCATCGGCACCGGCGGCGTGGTCAAGGTCGCCGACTTCGGCCTCGTGCGCGCGGTGGCGAGCGTGGGCACCACCAAGAGCAGCGTGATCCTGGGGACGGTGTCGTACCTGTCGCCGGAACAGGTCACCACAGGGTCGGCTACCGCGCGTGGGGACGTGTACTCGGCGGGGATCGTCCTGTACGAGGCCCTCACGGGTATGCCGCCCTACTACGGGGACAGCGCACTGTCCGTGGCCTATCGGCACGTGAACGACGATGTGCCGCCGCCCAGCGCCTCTGTGCCGGGCATCCCCCCGATCCTGGACGACTTGGTCGTACGTGCGACGCGGCGTGATCCGGCCGCGCGCCCCGCTGATGGGGCTGCTCTGCTGATGGAGCTGCAACGCGTGCGGGCGGCGTTGTCGCTGCCTCGGATGCGGATCCCGGTACCGCAGCCTATGCAGGTCGACGGGACGGTCCAGGTGTCGAGCGCGCCTATCGCGGCGGTCTCGGGCAGTGTGCCCCGGTCGAACGGTGTGTGGACGCCACCGCCTGGGGCGCCCGGTTATCCGGCGGCCCGGATCGACGGTCCTGGCACGGGCGGCTACGCGCCCGCGTGGCCGGGCAGCGGCCCGATGGGCCCTGGTGTGCCTGCCGCGGGCATCGCGCCTGGGCATGGGCCGGTGGGGATGCCCGGACACGGACAGCCGCCCGGTTACGGCTCAGTCGCTCAGGGCCCCGGCAACCCGCCCGCTGCGCCCGGTGGGATGCCTGGGCATGGCGCCCCGGACACGTTCGGGCAGGGTCCCGCCTACACGCCCATGCACAGCACGCCCGGGATGCCCGGCCACAGCTTCGCGCAGGGCTCCGCAGGCCACCACGCATCCGGCGCGATCGGCGGAGTACCCGGCGGTCAGGGCGTCGCGCCCGCGCCGGGCATGGCAGGACCGGCCGACTCGACCGGCCACGGCACCGGCACGCCCGGACACGAACTCCCGCCCGGGACAACAGGCACACCCGGACCTGGCCTGCCGGGCCAGGCGGGTCAGGGCGTGGGCAACACGCCCGGCGAACAGGGCGCTGCATCCGCGCAGGGTATGGCCGGACAGGGATCGGTCGACCCGACCGCACCCGGACATGGGCCCGGGACAACGGGAACACCCGGACACGGCCTGCCCGCCCACGGGCCGGGCAGCACGCCCGACCACGGCGACACCTCCGCGACAGGCCCCACCGATCCGACCGGTCACAGCACCGGCCCCGGACTCGTTCCCGGAACGACAGGCACACCCGGCCACGGCATATCCAGCCTGGCGGACCAGGGATCAGGCAGCACGCCCAGCCCCGGAGTGTCAGGGCAAGACCCGGCCCACACGCCGTCGTCCGGCCCCACGACACCCGGCCACGGCATCCCCGGGACCGCGAACGCCTCCGGCGAAAACTCCGCGTCCGAGCACAGTGCGGAACGCACGCCCGATCAGGGGCAATCCGCCACTCCTGGTCAGAGCAATCCGGGCCAGAGCACGCCATGGCCGAGCGGCCCGATACCGACGCAGGCCGGACAACCGAACACCGACCCGTCCTGGCCTGGCACGACCGAGTCGAACACCACCGGTCCCGACACACCGGCCTCCGACGCCGCCGCCGAGTCCGGCGCGCCGCAGGCGTGGCCCGCCGACGGTGCCGCCGACCAGACGAAGAAGGGTCCCGCGCACGCGGCACCGGAGGGCGACGACGATCCGGAGGCGACGGTCAAGGTGCCGCGCTCCGCGATTCCGGACGCCCAGCCCGACGACGACACCACGGTCCGCACGGACTCGACCGTGCAGACCGCGCCGCCGTCCGGACCATTCCCGCAGACCGGCTACGGACAGGTCCCGCATTCGCCCACGATTGTCCGACAGGTTCCCTCGGGTTTCTCGGCGATGGGCCCTCAGGGCACTCGGGCGATGCTGCGCTCCGATCTGGAGAAGGTGATCGAGTCAGTCGACCAGCGGCCGCCCACCGGTCCGCATCCGATCCAGTACAACACCGGCGGTATCCCGGTTCCGAACACCGGCGGGGTCCCGGTCCAGCGCCCGGTGAACAAGACCCGGCGGCTGATCATCCTGAGCATTGTCGGGGTGCTGCTGCTCGGGGTTCTCGGCACCGGCATCTGGTGGTTCAGCTCCGGCCGCTACACCGAGGTACCGACCCTGACCGGCCAGGACTCGACGGTCGCGCAGCAGGCCGTGCGCGCGGCGAACCTGAGCCCGCACGTCACCACGGTCCGCGACAACAAGGTCGCCGCGGGCGTCGTCATCAGCAGCGACCCGGCCGCGGGCGTCGAGGCACTACGCGGTGACGAGGTCAACCTGGTGGTCTCCGCGGGCCGCCCGGTGGTCCCCGACGTCCCCGGCGGCTCGACCCGCGAGGACGCCGAACAGGCCGTGCGCGCCGAGGAGCTCCAACCCCAACTGGACGACTCGAAGAACGTCTACGACGACTCGATCACCCAGGGCAAGGTCGTGAAACTGGACCCGCCCGCGGGCACCGCCCTGGACATCGGGCAGCGGGTCGTGCTCGTGCTGAGCAAGGGCCCGGCCCCGAAACCGGTCCCGAACGTCCGCGGCCAAACCCGCGACGAGGCCTTCCGCCAACTCACCCAGGCCGGTTTCCAGCCATACGACGGCCAACCGGAGTTCTCCCCGGACATCGACAGCGGCCGCGTCGTCCGCACCGACCCACCCCCGGACACCAAGATCGACTCAGCAGGCAACATGCGCGTCGCCGTCGTGATCTCGAACTCGGTCGCCGTCCCGGACATCACCGGCCGCACGATCCCCGAGGCCCAGGCGATCCTGCAACAAGCGGGCCTGCAACTTGACCTGCAGCCCTTCTCCAACCCCAACGGCCGCATCTTCAACCAGAACCCCGGCCCCACCACCCGCGTCCAGTCCGGCAGCAAGGTCACCGCCTTCGCCCTCTGACCCAGCCTGCCCCGAGGCACGCCCCCACCCACCCGGGGGGCAAACCCGCCCTATACGAGGAACCCTAGGCGTCCGGGCCTGCTGTCAATATCCCCCGACCGTGACCTGTGGATGGATCCGCGAGGTTGTGGACAACCCACCTCAACGCCCCATCCCGGCTCGGCCCAGCCGACCTGTGGACGACTCGGCAGCCATGTGGACAACCCACAAAACAAACAGCGGCGGTCATCCAAGGACGACCGCCGCTGCCGAACAACATCTACGAGCGGAGCATCTCCGCCACCAGGAACGCCAGCTCCAACGACTGCTGCGTGTTCAGCCGCGGATCGCAAGCAGTCTCGTACCGCCCGGCGAGGTCCGCGTCCGAGATCTCCTGGGCGCCGCCCAGGCACTCGGTCACGTCCTCGCCCGTCAGCTCCACATGGATGCCGCCCGGGTGCGTGCCCAGCCGCCGGTGGACCTCGAAGAAGCCCTGGACCTCGTCCACGATCCGGTCGAAGTGCCGCGTCTTGTACCCGGTCGAGGACTCGTGCGTGTTGCCGTGCATCGGGTCGCACTGCCAGATGACGCGGTGTCCGGAGGCCTCGACCTTCTCCACGATCGCGGGCAGCACGTCGCGGACCTTGCCGTTGCCCATGCGGCTGATCAGCGTCAGCCGTCCGGGCTCGTTGCGCGGGTCGAGCCGTTCCACGTACTCGACCGCCAGCTCCGGCGAGGTGCCGGGGCCGATCTTGAGGCCGATCGGGTTGGCCAGCAGTTCGGCGAAGGCGATGTGGGCGCCATCGAGCTGGCGGGTGCGTTCGCCGATCCACAGGAAGTGCGCGGACAGGTCGTACAGCTTGGGATCGGGGCTGGTCGAGTCCAGGCGGAGGAGGGCGCGCTCGTAGTCGAGCAGCAGGGCCTCGTGGCTGGCGAAGACCTCGACGCTGTGCAGGGAGCTGTCCTCGACGCCGCAGGCCTGCATGAAGCGGAGGCCGCGGTCGATCTCGGTGGCCAGCGCCTCGTAGCGCTCGCCTGCGGGCGAGGTGCGGACGAAGTCGCGGTTCCAGTCGTGCACCTTGGTGAGGTCGGCCATACCGGCGCCGGTGAGGGCGCGCAGCAGGTTCATCGCGGCGCCCGCGTTGGCGTAGGCGCGCAGCATCCGGCCCGGGTCCGGGACGCGTGCCTCGGGGGTGGCGACCAGGGAGTTGACGATGTCGCCCCGGTAGACCGGCAGGCCGAGCGCGTCGGTCTTGTTGGACCGGGGCTTGGCGTACTGGCCCGCGATCCGGCCGACCTTGACGACCGGGAGGCTGGCACCGTAGGTGAGCACGACGGCCATCTGCAGCAGGGTGCGGATGTTGCCGCGGATGTGCGGCTCGGTGTTGTCCACGAAGGTCTCGGCGCAGTCACCACCCTGCAGCAGGAACGCCTCGCCGCGGGCGACCTCCGCGAGGCGGTCGTGCAGCCGGTCGATCTCCGCGGGCACGGTGATGGGCGGGACGCTCTCCAGCAGGGTGCGCACGCGGCGCACCTGCTCGCCGTCGGGCCACTCGGGCTGCTGGGCAGCGGGGCGGGACAGGGCGTCGTCGAGTCGGGTGCGCAGTGCGGGCGGCAACGGCGGAAGTTCCGGGAGCGTGTCCACCGGCACGTCGACGGTCCAGTTCACGACATCAGCGTAGGAGACAGGGCAACCGGGTTGACGGCCGGGACGGCCGGCGGAAATTGGTACCGGGGGTGGGCACGGCGAGTTGCAGACGGCAAGATGCGCCGATGACCACCGGACTGGACCCCGACACCGCCCACCGACTCCTGACGACCGCGGTCGCCAACATCCAGCGTGACTACCCGGTGCACTGGATCCACCTGATCGACTCGCCGGACGAGCTGGTCCCCCAGCGGCACCGGCACCCGGTGTTCGCAGGCTCGTTCGACTGGCACTCGTGCGTGCACCAGACCTGGCTCGCGGTCCGCCTCCTGCGCCTGTTCCCGCAGGTCAGGGATGCCGACCTGGCCCGCGCGGCGCTCGACCGGCTGATCACCCCGGAGGGCGCGCAGGTCGAGGCCGAGTTCTTCACGAGCCCGGAGGGCGCGTTCTGGGAGCGCCCCTACGGCTGGGCGTGGCTGCTGCTGCTCGACGCGGAGCTACGCGCCTGGCCGGAGGCGTCGGCGTGGTCGGACGCACTGCGCCCGCTGGTCAAGGCGGTCCGCGCCCGCTGGCTGACCTGGCTGGGCCTGGCCCGCTGGCCGGTCCGTGTGGGCACGCACACCAACTCGGCCTTCGCCCTGTCCCTCGGCCTGGACGCGGCCCGCGCCGTTGGTGACCGCGACCTGGCCACCGCCTGCGAGTCCGCGACCCGCCGCTTCTACCTCACCGACCGCGACTACGGCGGCTTCGAACCCAGTGCCGCCGACTTTCTCTCCCCCGCCCTCGCCGAGGCCGACCTGATGCGCCGCGTCCTGGACCCCGACGAGTTCGCCGCCTGGCTGGACGCGTTCATTCCGGACCTGACCGCGCAGCGCTGGTCGGTCCTGCGCAACCCGGTCCCGGTGGACGACCCGGCCGATCCGCACGGCTCCCATCTGGCAGGCCTGGCGTTGTCGCGCACCTGGGCTTGGCGGGGTGTCGCGGACAGCCTCCCGGACGATCACCGCTACCAGGCCCTGGCGCGGGAGGCGGCTGACGAACACCATGAGGCGGGCTGGAAGTACGTGTTCGGTTATGGCTATGCGGCGGAACACTGGCTGGGTACGTTCGCTGCCTACCTCGACATCGGCGCCCTCTACGACGAATCCCCGCACGCGGCGCTGTGACATTTTCTCCCGCCACCCACCCCCTCTTCCCCGCCCGGCATCGTCCCCGACCTGGCAACCTCAGCCGCCGGGGACGCTCCCGGAACGCGCTCCGGTTCTCCCGCCACCCACCCCGTCATCCCCGCCCGGCATCGTCCCCGACCTGGCAACCTCAGCCGCCGGAGGTGCTCCCCACACGCGGCGCTGTGACATTTTCTCCCGCCACCCACCCCCTCATCCCCGCCCGGCACTGTCCCCGACCTGGCAACCTCAGCCGCCGGGGACGCTCCCGGACGCGCTCCGTCGGGCACGGCCGCACACCTGGCCGATCACTTCATATACGTCAAAATGTGGTCGATCGACCGCCCTTGCCGTACCAACCCGATGGCTACCAACGGCGCCGTCGCTCGACACCACCCTTCCAACCGCTCACCATCAAGCTCAGAAACCCGCAACAACGCGTCCCGCCGCTCCGCCACATCCTCAGGCCCCCCAAGCACATAATCCACCGCGTCGAACTCGGCCTCTCCCAGACATGCCTTGGGGTCGATCACCACCAACCCCCGCCCACCCGCGTCCAACAAGTTGTCTCGATGCAGATCACCGTGCAGCAGAACCGGTTTCCCCTGCTCCACAACCAGCTCGGCACGAATCTCACCCGCCCGTCGCAGGTGTTCGGCAGTGATCGGCCCGAGTGGACGGAACATCGGAAAGAACTCCGCGCTATGCGACGCCAGCTCCCGCCGAGCAATCCGAGCCGGATCGGGAACAGCCGAGTGCATCTCCCGCAGCAACGCAGCGAACCTCTCCGCTGACGGCCACCCCACCACACCGTCGACGAACTCCAGCAGCAGCGCGCCCTCGGCGGCGGCCAGCACCTCCGGCGCGCAACGCCCGAACGCTCGCAGCACCTCGACCTGTTCGGCCGCGAACTCGATATCCGGCGTCACCTTCAACACCACCGGAACCCCCGCCAGCACGGCCCGCATGGTGATCGCGGAGTTGCCGTCCGGAAATGCCGCCCCGAGCGTCAGATCCCAGCGCCTGGCCAGTTCCGCCAACCGTTCCGGGAGCCCTGCAAGCCACGGCTCCACGTCATTCCCGAACCGTCGCCGCACACGCTCGATCCCACCCGAGAATTCCACGGTCCCCCCAGCGGATTCAGATCTTGGGCCGCCGATCCGCCCACGGATGGGCGTTCTCGAACTGCCCCGACATCGACAACAGTAGCCGCTCGGAATCGGCCGGTCCAACGAGTTGCACACCGATCGGCATTCCCAGCGCGTCCTGTCCTACCGGGACAGTCGCAACCGGATACCCCAACACGTTCCACGTCGGGAAATACGGAATACGCGCGGTCACCCCGAGCCAGGTGGCGATGAGTCCACGCCCGTGGAACAACCCGACCTTCGGCGGCGTCTTCGTCCACGTGGGCTGGAGAATCACATCCTGGGAAGCGAAGAACCCGGCCATCCGTTCCTGCAGCCCGGTTTCCGCGTCGAGAGCCCAGCGCAACACCCGGTCGGGAACACGGCGGCCGATCTTCGCGACAGCCTGGGTGCGGCGCTCCAGCCATTCCGGGTGCGGAAGACGCGCGACATCGTCGGCGACACCGCGCAGATAGCGCAGGACGAACTGCGGTGTGGGCGCCGGTCCGAGCGGCAGGTCGACCTCGGTCACCCGATGCCCCAACGCACGGAACCGGTCCGCGGTATCCAGCACCGCACGCCGCCAGGCCGGATCCAACCGGGGCCGACCGACCGGTGTCCGCCACACCAAAGCGATCCGGGTCGGTTCCGGAATCGCGTCCACGGCCGCCCGATACACCGATTCGCCGGTGAACACGTCGAGCATCGCCCCCGCGTCCGCGACCCGGCGGCCGAGCGGGCCGACGCTCGACAGCCCGTGCCAGCCGGGGGTCTGCGGCACCAGGCCGCGCGTGGTCTTGAGGCCGAAGACGCCGGTCGCCGCGGCCGGGATGCGGATCGAGCCGCCGCCGTCGGACCCGGTCGCCGCGCCGACGATGCCCGCCGCGATCGCCGCCGCCGAGCCGCCGGAGGAACCGCCCGGGGTGCGGCCGAGCTGCCACGGGTTGCGGGTCGGCGCGGCCACCGAGGACTCGGTGAACGGCCACAGGCAGCGCTCCGGCGTCCGCGTCCGCCCGACGATCACCGCACCGGCCGCGCGCAGCCGCGCCACCACGACGCTGTCCTCCTCGGCTGCCGGGAACTGCGGCCGTCCGCCCTGGGCCGTGACGTCCCCGGCGACGTCGAGATCGTCCTTGACCGCGACCGGCACGCCCAGCAGCGGCGTCCGTTCCCCGGCCTCGATCCGGCGCTGGGCGTCCTCGGCCGCCGCGCGGGCCGAGTCGAGGTAGAGGACCCGGAAGGCGTTCACCGTCGGGGCGAGCGCCTCCGCCCGGCGGATCACCGCCGCCAGCAGCTCCGGGGCGGTCACCCACCCGTCCCGCAACGCCCGTGCCTGCGCGTCCGCCCCGACCCAGAGCAGCTCGTCCATGCCGCGCACAGTAACCCCGCGACCGACCGGTCCGGTGCACACACGCCAAGCGCCCCGCGGAACCCACTCCGCGGGGCGCTCGAAGGTTCTCGTTATCCGAAGAAGACCTCGGCCTCGGCGTAGCGCTCCAGCGGCACGGTCTTGAGCTCCGCGGTCGCCTCGGACAGCTTCACCCGCACGATGTCGGTGCCGCGCAGCGCGACCATGACGCCGAAGTCGCCGTCGGCCACCGCGTCCACGGCGTGCAGGCCGAACCGGGTGGCGAGCACCCGGTCGTAGGCGGTCGGCGTGCCGCCGCGCTGGGTGTGGCCGAGTACGACGGCCCGGGACTCCTTGCCGGTCTTGGCCGCGATCTCGTCGGCCAGCCAGGTGCCGACGCCGCCCAGCCGGACGTGCCCGAAGGCGTCCTTCTCGCCGGTGATCAGCACCTCGTCGCCGCCCTCCGGCAGCGCGCCCTCGGCCACGACGATGATCGGCGCGTACTGCCGCTCGAACCGCCGCTTCACCCACTGCACGACCTTGTCCACGCTGAACTGCCGCTCCGGCACCAGGATCACGTTGGCCCCGCCCGCGAGCCCGGAGTGCAGCGCGATCCAGCCCGCGTGCCGCCCCATGACCTCGACCACCAGCGCCCGGTGGTGCGACTCGGCGGTGGTGCGCAGCCGGTCGATCGACTCGGTGGCGATGTGCACGGCGGTGTCGAAGCCGAAGGTGTAGTCGGTGGCCCCGAGGTCGTTGTCGATGGTCTTGGGCACCCCGACCACGCCGACGCCGTCGTCGGTGAGCCGCTTGGCGACCCCCAGGGTGTCCTCGCCGCCGATCGCGATGAGCGCGTCCACGCCCTGCTCGGCCAGCACGGCCTTGATCCGGTCGGGGCCGTCCTCGACCTTGTAGGGGTTGGTCCGCGAGGAGCCCAGGATGGTGCCGCCCCTGGTCAGGATGTCCTCGACGTCGTCGAGCCCGATCGGCCGCGAGTCCCCCTCCAGCGGCCCCTTCCACCCGTTGCGAAACCCGACGACGTCCCAGCCGTGCGTCTCGACGCCCTTGCGCACGACCGCCCGGATGACCGCGTTCAACCCGGGGCAGTCTCCACCACCGGTGAGTACGCCGACCCGCATGACTACCGACCCTCCAACCCTCACCCGCAGTGATGGTCATCACCGCGTTTCGGCGCCAGCCTGCCGCAACTGAATCGGTATAGCAAGGAGGCCCTCCCACCCCCTGGGCAGCAGGCGGTCAGCCGCCATCACCGCCAGGAGCCCCCACCCTGCCCGTCGTCCCGGCGATCTTTCAACACTCGAAAATGATGGGGCTCAAATCCGATCCAGGCGCAAATCCCGGACCGAAATCACTCGGCCTCCCGAACCCGCCGTTTCCACTCCGCGTCGATGACCCGCCACCGAACCAGATTGTGTCGAGCGTCGGCCAACGCGTCATGCGCGTCATTCGGCGGCGGCGGCAAAGCGGGCTTTCCCACATCCTCCCACCGCTGCCGCAATTCCCGGGTAAACCGCGGAATCAACCGCGGCAACGCGGGCATGGCCCCCCACAACTGACCCAGCACCACATGGTCGTAAGCCCCGAACCAGGCCCACAGCTCGATCTTGTCCCGGGCCCGCGCGGGTGTCAGGAAATCCATCAACCGCCGCCGCATCTCCGCCCGGGAACACCACACCTGGTCGGCGGGCGGCGGCAGCTTGTCCAACACGTTGGCCCGCACCCAGGTCCCGGCCTTGTCCGGGTCGAACTCGGTCGAGACGGCGTAGAACTCGCGCCCGTCCTCGTCGACGACACCGATCGACACCAGGTCGATGGTCTGTCCGTCCTCGATGAACTCGGTGTCGTAGAAGTACCTCATCGAACACACCCTAGGTCAGCCCACCCCGGTGGATACTGACCGCCATGCGCAGACGGGGCTGGGCGGTCGTGTTCGCCGTCACGGTGGGACTGGCGGGCTGCGGCGGTCCGGACACCCCGGCGGCCGTGGCGTTCACCAGGGTCGATCCGGCGGGCGCCGAGCCGGTGACGCTGACCCCGTTCGGCGACTCCCTGCTGATCGGCATCCGCCGCGGCAGCACCCCGGGTCTGTTACGCCGCGACCCGACCGGCGCGATCACCGAGATCCCGACACACGGCAGCACCCCGTACGGCCAACTCGCCCGCTGGACGTCGATCGCCACCGACGGCACCCGCATCGTGGCCGTCGGCGGGGAGCGCGGCGGCGCACACGGCAACGTCCGCTGGAGCGTCTGGGACGGCGACACCACCGCCCTCACCGAACACCGCCAGGGCTTCAGCGTCTTCGGCGGCTACGGCGCGGGCGACCTTCTCGGCCCCGTGGTCACCCCCACCTCCGCCACGGTCCTGGGCAGCTGGGAAAGCACCGAGGCCGGTTTCGACGTCGCGGTGTGGACGCCCGACCCGGCGGGCCTGTGGAACCGCCACCCGTCGACCGACACACCCCTGGCGAGCAGCACCGACACCCTGTCGTTCCCGGTCGCCGCCACCCGCCACGCCCAGGGCACCCTGATCGTCGGCTGGCTCTACGCCAACGGCACCCCACAGCCGGCCGCCTGGCACTCCCCCGACGGCACCACCGACTGGACCCGCACCGTCCTGCCGTCCGACGGCCAAAGCGCCGCCCTCGCCGTCACCTGCACCGACACCACCTGCGTCGCCGCGGGCCGGGCCGACAACAAGCTCGCCCTCTGGCGCCTGACCGGCACCACCTGGACCCGCCTCCCCGACACCCCCACCATCCAGGTCGGCGACGAGGACGTCCTGGCCCCACCACTGCTCATCGGCGACGCGGTCATCCAGGTGATCCCCGACAACGGAAAGGTCAAACTCCTCCGCTACACCGGCGACACCTGGACGACCCGAGACACCGACGGCCCATCCGGCCCGGTCACCGCGGCGACCGTCAGCGGGGCGGAAGCGCAGGTGATCGCCGGTGGCGCGCTCTGGCGGACGGAGATCGCCGCACTCGGGTGAGGTCAGCCCGAGGTCGACTCCGGGGCACGGTCGGCGTCGCGGGCGGTGGGCTGGGTGGGGAGGGTGACGCGGTCCTTGGCCGCGGCGGCGTAGGTGTCGACGTATTCCTGGTCGGACAGCTCCATCAGGGCGTACATGACCTCGTCGGTGATCGAGCGTTCCACGAACCGGTCGCCGGAGAGGCCGTCGTAGCGGCTGAAGTCCAGCGGCTTGCCGATCTTGATGCGGATCGGGTACGGGCGCCACATCCTCGAACCGATCGGGTTGGCCTTGTCGGTGCCGATCATCACCACCGGGATGACTGGGACACGGGCCTCCAGCGCGATGCGGGCGACGCCGGTCTTGCCCTTGTACAGCCTGCCGTCGGGTGAACGTGTGCCCTCGGGGTAGATGCCGACCAGGTGACCTTCGCGCAGCAGTCGGGTCACCGTGTCCAGGGCGGCCTGGGCGGCGGAACCACCGGATCGGTCGATGGGGATCTGGCCGACGCCGCTGAAGAACCACTTCTTCAGCCTGCCCTTGACCCCGGGCTGGGTGAAGTACTCCAGCTTCGCCGGGAACGTCACCCGGCGCGGCACCATCAGCGGCAGGAAGAACGAGTCGGACACGGCCAGGTGGTTGCTGGCCAGCAGGGCGCCGCCGGTGGCCGGGATGTTCTCCAGGCCCTCGACCCGCGGTCGGAAGAACAGCTTCAGCACCGGGCCCAGCAGGACCCACTTGCACAGCCAGTACAGCACGCGGACGGCGCTCCTCGTCTGTCGCGGGTGATCCGTTCGAGGGTACGAATCGGGCAGGCTCCGGCACAACGCGAGAGCCGGGAGTAACGCGGGGGGCGCCCCGCGAGATGCCCGGTGTGCGGTTGTTGCCCGGACGACGAACAAGGGGCAGCCGATCCGGGCGCGTCCGGCCCGTTTCATGCGACGATGGCGGCAAGCCCAGGGACCATAGGAGGGGCGGGGTGCTCGCGATCCCAGGCGCGGAGAGCTTCGCGCACGACGGGTCGAGCGAGGTCGGGGTCGTGCTCAGCCACGGGTTCACCGGCTCGCCGATCAGCATGCGCCCGTGGGCCGACCGGTTGGTGGCCGCGGGGTACAGCGTGCGGGTTCCGCTGCTGCCCGGCCACGGCACCAGCTGGCAGGACATGAACGGCACGACCTGGCCGCAGTGGTACGGCGAGGTCGAGCGCTCGTTCACCGAACTGTCCGAGCGGTGCTCGACGGTGTTCGCGTTCGGCCTGTCCATGGGCGGCACGCTGGTGCTGCGGCTCGCGCAGACGCAAGGCGACCGGCTGGCGGGCGTGGTGCTGGTCAACCCGTCGGTGATGACGCTGCGCAGGGAGGTCCGGCTGATCTCGGTCCTGTGCCGGGTGCTGCCGTCGGTCGCCGCGATCGGCAACGACATAGCCAAACCGGGGATAAGCGAGCACGCCTACCCCCGCACCCCGTTGCGCGCGCTGGCGAGTCTGGCCAAGCTGTGGCAGACGGTGCGCCGGGACCTGCCTCGGGTCGACCAGCCGGTGCTGGTGCTGCACTCGGCGGTGGACCACGTCGTCGAGCCGGAGAACTCGGCCATCGTGCTGGCGGGGGTCTCCAGCACCGACGTCACCGAGGTCGTGCTGGAGAACAGCTACCACGTCGCCACCCTCGACCACGACGCCCCGGTCATCTTCGACCGCAGCATCGAGTTCGTCCGGCGGGTGCGTGCCGAGCGGGCAGGTGATCGGGTGTGAAGAGTCGTCCAGGCGACGGACCGGAGGACGTCGACGCCGCCTTCGCGCAGATAGTCGCCGACCTCGAACGCGAGGGCGTCGGCCGCAACCTGCCCGAGGACCTCACCGACCCGGAGCCCGTCGAGCCCACCCTGGCCCCCGCGCCCCAGCCCTCGACATGGCGCGCCCACGACACCGAGATCGACTGGGCGAACGACAACGAACACTACGAACCACCGGAGCCGCCGCCGCTGCCGCGACCACGGCCTTGGACGATCGTGGCGTTGGTGGCGGTGGCTGCCGGGGTGATCCTGCTGATCCTGTCGCCGATGATCGGGCTGGACGCGCGGATCACCACGCCGGTGGCGTTGATCAGTTTGGCGGCGGGGATCGCGTTGTTGCTGCTGCGGGCGCGGAAGACGCCGCACAACCTGATGGATGATGGGGACAACGGGGCGCAGGTCTGACCCTGCCGTGGGCGGCTTGCCTTGCGGTGGGCCGGGCCTGGTTCTGCGGGATGCCCGGGGTTTGGTTGTCCACATGGCTGGTGAGTCGTCCACAGGTCACGGTCGGGGGATATTGACAGCGCTCATGATCGCCTAGTGTCCTGAGTCGTTAGTTCGGGGTTACTCGGTAGGGTGGATCGGTGCCGAGTCCCAAGCTTGCCCCGGTGGTGCTGTCCGACGAGGAGCGTTCGGTGTTGACCGGGTGGTCCCGGCGGCGGAAGACGGCGCAGGCGTTGGCGTCGCGTTCCCGGATCGTGTTGCGGTGCGCGGAAGGCGGCACGATCGGCGAGGTCGCCGCCGATCTGGGCATGTCGCGGGCGACGGTGTCGAAGTGGCGTTCCCGGTTCCTGACCGACCGGCTCGACGGGCTGTCCG
>NZ_KB894441.1 GCF_000374445.1 Actinokineospora enzanensis DSM 44649
GGGGTTGGGGGTGTTGTCGGCGCTCGAACAGGTGATCGAGGGTTGTGGGGGTGGAGTTTGGGGTTTCGCGAGGTAGATTGACTCGTATGAGTTCGATACAGGCCCACGGCGGACGGCGGCTGACGCTGCAGCAGTTCGCCGACTTGCCCCCGGAGAGCTCGTTCATCCACGAACTCGACGAAGGCATCCTGCGCGTGAGTCCACGGCCGGTCAAACTCCACCAGTTGGCGCTGGGGAGACTCTTCACCCAGATCGAAACCCAGCTGCCGCCAGAACTTCTGGTCTTTCCCGAGATCGATGTCGACCTTGGTCTTGAGCCGCCCACGGTGCGGGTCCCGGATCTCACTGTCACCGCCACGACAACGGTCTACGACGACACCTTCACCGCCGCGAAGGACGTGGTGCTAGTGGTCGAGGTCGTCTCGCCCGGGTCAAGGCGGGTCGACCTGCTGACCAAGCCCGAGCAGTACGCTCGTGCGGGAATCCCGCACTTCTGGCGGGTCGTGCCGGGGTATCCCATGTCCGTGACGGTCTTTGACCTGGTGGATGGCAATTACCAGGAGGTCATGCACGTTCAGGACGTGCTCAAGGTCGACAGCCCGTGTCCGTTGTTGATCTACCTGGACGCGTTGCTGCCGTGAGTCTTCCGCTGCCTGGGTTGGCGCTGGTCAGTCCTGGGGAACTGGCTGCTGAGCTCGGTCTTGCGCCGCCTACGCGGGAGCAGGCCGAGGTTGTTGCGGCGCCGCCGGAGCCTGCGTTGGTGGTGGCGGGGGCGGGGGCCGGGAAGACCGAGACGATGGCCGGGCGGGTGGTCTGGTTGGTGGCCAATGGGTTGGTCACGCCAGAGAGGGTGTTGGGGCTTACCTTCACTCGGAAGGCCGCGCGGCAGTTGGCCGATCGGGTTCGGGCTCGGTTGCGTAGGCTGGCGGGGTCGCGGTTGCTGGACAAGCTTGATCCCACTGGGGAACGCAAAGCCGCTGTGTTCGCCGGGGAACCTACGATTCTCACCTACCACGCTTACGCGGGCAGGCTTGTTGCCGAGCATGGGTTGAGGCTGCCGGTCGAGCCGGGGGCGCGGTTGCTGACTGAGACGGCGTCCTGGCAGGCCGCGCATCGGGTTGTGTCGACCTGGGGGCAGGATCTCGATACCGACTACGTGCCTGCCACCGTGACCCAATATCTTCTCGCTCTCGCCGGGGAGTTGGCCGAGCATCTTGTCGAGCCGGAAGTGTTGTGGGAGCACGCGATTCGGTTGTGTGCCGCGATCGAGGAAGCGCCGCGGGCCAAGGGGCAGCGGGCGGAGATGTCGCAAGACCTTCGGAAAGTCGTTGTCACGCAACAGTTCCGGATCGCGCTCCTCCCGCTTGTCGCCGCGTACGCCGACCGCAAGCGCAAGGAAGGGGCGTTGGACTTCGGGGACCAGATGTCGCTCGCGGCTCGGCTTGCCGCCGGGCATGCCGAAGTGGTCAAGGGGGAGCGGGAGCGGTTCGGGGCCGTGCTGCTCGACGAGTACCAGGATACCGGGCATTCCCAGCGTGTTCTGCTGCGTTCGCTCTTCGGCAGTTCGCTGGAATACCCGGACGCCGAGCCTATGCCGGTGACCGCCGTCGGTGACCCCGCGCAGGCCATCTACGGGTGGCGGGGCGCGAGCGCGGCGAACCTGCCTCGGTTCACCACCGATTTCCCACAGAAACACGGCGGACGTCGCGAGCCTGCCACGCGTTTCGGTCTGCTCACCAGTTTCCGTAACCCGCCCGAGGTGCTTGCTCTCGCCAACGCCGTCTCCGCGCCGCTGCGTGCGCAGGGACTGGAGGTCGACGAGCTGCGGGCGCGTGACGACGCCCCGCCGGGGGACATTCGGATCGCCCTTCTGTCCGATGTGGACGCTGAGATCCAGTGGATGGCCGACCAGGTGGCTGATCGCTGGCATGCCGCGGTCGAGGCGGAGGGCAAGCCGCCGACCGCCGCCGTGTTGGTGCGGCGTCGGGCGGACATGGCCGATATCGCCACGGCGTTGCGGGCGCGTGGGCTGCCGGTCGAGGTCGTCGGGCTCGGTGGGCTGCTCGACGAACCCGAGGTGCGCGACCTGGTCAGTGCCCTGCGCGTGCTCATCGACCCGCTCGCGGGCACCGCCGCCGCCCGGCTGCTCACCGGGTCTCGCTGGCGCGTCGGGGCCGCCGATCTGGCCGCGCTCTGGGGACGGGCGAGCACGCTGGCGGGTGCCTACGCCACCGAGCCAGGCAACCTGGTGCCCGGCGAGGGCGCCGAACAGGCCGGGCTGGTCGACGCCATCGACGACCCCGGCCCCCCGGCGGCCTACTCCGAGCTGGGCTATCGGCGGGTCCGCGCGCTCGGGCACGAGTTGACCATGCTGCGCCGCAGGCTCGATCAGCCGCTGCCCGAGCTGGTCGCCGACGTCGAGCGGACCATGCTGCTGGACATCGAGGCCACCGCCCGGCGCGGCGGCGCGGGCCGGGCGCACCTGGACGCGTTCGCCGACGTGGTCTCCGACTACGCCCAGGCCGCCCCGGCCGCCAGCCTCGCCGCCCTGCTGGACTACCTGGCCACCGCGGAGAGCGCCGAGGATGGGCTGGAACCGGGCGAGATCCAGGTCGCCGAGGACCGGGTGCAGATCGTCACCGTGCACTCGGCCAAGGGCCTGGAATGGGAGATCGTGGCCGTCCCGCACGTGGTCCGCGAGGTGTTCCCGAGCGGCAGGCGCGGCGGCAGCTGGCTGCGCACGGTCACCGAGCTGCCCGCCGACCTGCGCGGTGACGCCGTCGACCTGCCGAAGCTCAACCTGGCGGGCGCGGCGAACCGCAAGGAGGTCGAGGAAGCCCTCCGCATTCACAACGAGGAGTTCGCCGAACGCGGTTTGTTGGAGGAGCGCAGGCTTTTCTACGTCGCGCTCACCCGCGCCGAACGCACCCTGTTCGTCTCCGGCCATTGGTGGGCGCGCACCGGCTCGAAACCGCGCGGCCCCTCCGAGTTCCTCACCGAACTGTCCGACCACACCGATTTCGTGGACAGCTGGGCCGACGAGCCCGAGGAAGGCTCGGAGAACCCGTTGGCCACCGCCGTGAAGTCGGCCCAGTGGCCCGCCGACCCGCTCCGCGACCGTCGCGACGACGTGGCCACCGGCGCCGCCCTGGTCCGTGCCGAGCTCCAGGCGCTGGCGGCGGGGGCCGAGTTCGACGACCCGCCGGACGATCAGGACGGCTGGGTCCGCGACACCGACGTGCTCCTCGCCGAACGGGCCGCCGCCGCACACCGCGAGCAGGTCACGCTGCCCGACAGCCTCTCGGTCAGCCAGCTGGTCGAGCTCGCCGCCGACCCGCGCGCGCTCGCCCGCAGGCTGCGCAGGCCGCTGCCGTTCCCGCCGAACCCGGTCGCCCGCCGCGGCACCGCGTTCCACGCCTGGCTGGAGCGCCGGTTCGGCTCCCGCGCCCTGCTCGACCTGGACGAGCTGCCCGGCGCGGCCGACGACGACGCCGCCCCCGACACCGACCTGGACACGCTGCGCGAGGCATTCCTGCGCAGCGACTGGGCCAACCGCACCCCGCACGAGGTGGAGGTGCCGTTCTCCACCGACATCGACGGCATCGCCGTGCGCGGCCGGATGGACGCGGTGTTCCTCGACCCCGACGGCGGCTGGACCGTCGTCGACTGGAAGACCGGCCGCGTCCCGGACGACGACCACCTACCCGCGTTGACCGTCCAGCTCGCCGCCTACCGGTTGGCGTGGGCCGGGTTGTCTGGCGTGCCGATCGAGCAGGTCCGCGCTGCCTTCCACTACGTCCGGCATGACACGACACTGCGCCCGGCCGATCTTCTCGACGCCGACGGCCTGCGTGCCCTGCTGCGTTCAATTCCCCACGCGGAGTAATCGCCCCGCACTAGGCTGGTCGCGCAGCCTAGGCAGGGGAGCAGGCATGTCCACGAGGGACGGACTCGCGTCCTGGTCCACCGGGATCCGCAACGACGAACCGGCGTCGGTCGACGCCCTGGACCGGGACAAGATCGCCCGCGCGCTCGGGAACTCGATCATGGTGTGCGAGACGCCGCTGGTGGTCGGCCTCTACGGCTCCTGGGGCACCGGCAAGACCTCGCTCATGCGGCTGGTCGGCAGGCACCTGGAGACCGCCCAGGGCGGGCCGATCACGGTGTGGTTCGACGCCTGGCGGCACCAGTTCGACGAGAACCCGGCCGTGGCCCTGCTGCACACCATGGTGGACAAGCTCGGCCTCGGCGAGGAGGGCCGCAGGCTGCTGGCCGCCATCGCGGGCGCGCTCACCAACGCCGCCCTGCGCGCCATGACGGTGTTCAACGCGACCACCGACTTCAAGGCGTTCGAGAAGCAGTACGAGGAGGAACGCTTCCAGATCCGCGAGAAGCAGGTCCGGCTGCGCGAGCACTTCGAACGCCTGCTCGGCCGGGCCACCGACGACGGCGCGGTCCGGCTGGTGTTCTTCATCGACGACCTGGACCGCTGCCTGCCGGAGAACATCCTCAAGACCCTGGAGGCGCTGAAGCTGTTCCTGAACATGCCCGGCTGCGTCTACGTGCTCGGCGTGGACCGCGAGGCGCTGGAGAACAGCATCAACACCCGCTACAAGGACCGCGACATCAGCGAGCGCTACCTGGACAAGATCGTCCAGGTGCCGTTCAGTTTGCCGCCGGTCTCCACCGACTCGACCACCTCGTTCGTCTGCTCGCTGCTGCCGGAGAGCCTGCACGACATCGCCGCCGACATCGTGGCGGGCCTGGGCACCAACCCGCGCCGGATCAAGCGGTTCGTGAACTCGTTCATCCTCAACGACGAGCTGGCCAAGCAGACCTTCGCAGGCACGGACTACGAGGTGCGCATCCTGGCCGCGCTGCTGGTCGTGCAGTACCAGCGGCCGGACTTCTACAAGGAGATCACCGAGCTGCGCGACGCGCTGGCCCCGGACGACACCGTGGAGAAGACAGTGAACTCGTTGACCGGCGACCGCGCGGTGGGCAGGCTCATCGCCGCCGTGGAGCAGGACGCGCACGCCCTGGACGGGTACATCTACCTGTCCGAGGCGGTCGGCGTCCGGCGGATCGACTTCGACGTGCTGGTCACCGAGATCGGCGAGTTCAAGATCAACCTGATCAAGGTGGTGCGCGAGCACAACGGGGTCGGCCTCAAGGAGGCCAAGGAGATGGTCGAGTCCGACCTGCCCATCATCGTCGGCACCGGCCTGAGCCGGGCGGCGGCGGAGGAACTGGTCGAGCAGATCCGCGGCACCGGCAGCAAGGGCGAGATCAGTTGACCCGGCTGCACGCGTGCGGCTTTCCGGCGACGCCCGCGGCCTGAACCGTTCCGCAATGGACCAGGCTGGTGGCGGGCGACATCGAGACCTGGTTCTGGCTGGTCATCGAGCAGGTCTGAACCGACCCGCGAGCCCTGCGGCGGCCGCGGCGGGCGGCGGCTAACCTTCCGCTGGTGAGTCGGACGGTGTCGGGGGAGTCGCGGTGAACAGGTCATGGCGGTCGGGAGGCGACCTGTCGGCCCGGGCGGAGCACGACCTGGTCGGCATCCTGCGGATGCCGGAGGGCAGCGTCTCCCCGGTCACCTCGATCGTCCGGCGGGTGATCTGGGCGGTGCTCGCCCTGTTCGCCGCGGTGATCATGGTCTACCTGAACCGGGACGGCTACCGGGACGTCAACGGGGACGGCATCTCGTTCCTGGACGCCACCTACTACGCCACGGTGTCCCTGTCGACCACCGGCTACGGCGACATCACCCCGGTCAGCGAGTCCGCGCGGCTGACCAACATCCTGGTCATCACCCCGCTGCGCATCCTGTTCCTCATCGTCCTGGTCGGCACCACCCTGGCCGTGCTGACCGAACGCTCCCGGCAGGCATTCAAGATCCAGAGGTGGAGGTCGAAGGTGCGGGACCACGTGGTGGTCGTCGGCTACGGCACCAAGGGGCGCTCGGCGGTGAGCGCGGTGCTCTCCGACGGGGTCGAACCCAGCCGGATCGTGGTCGTCGACACCGACCAGGCCATGCTCGACGCGGCCTCCCTGCTCGGCCTGGTGACCGTGCACGGCTCCGGCACCCGCTCCGACGTGCTGCGCGTCGCGGGCGTGCCGCGGGCCAAGTCGGTCGTCGTGGCCGCCAGCCGGGACGACTCGGCCGTGCTGATCACGCTCACCGCCCGCGAGATGGCACCGGACGCGCAGATCGTGGCGGCCGTGCGGGAGACCGAGAACGTCCACCTGCTCCGCCAGTCCGGCGCCAACCAGGTCGTCGTCTCCAGCGAGACCGCGGGCAGGCTGCTCGGCATGGCCACGCACACCCCCACCGTGGTCGACATGGTCGAGGACCTGATCACCCCGGACGAGGGCCTGGCCATCGCCGAACGCGAGGTCGAACCCACCGAGGTCGGCGGCTCCCCCCGACACCTGCCCGACATCGTCCTCGGTCTGGTCCGCGCGGGCAGGCTGTACCGGGTCGACTCCAGCGAGGCCGACGCCATCGAGTCCGGCGACCGCCTGCTGTACATCCGGAAGGTCACCCCCGCCGAGGACTGACACTCCCTCTTGCGCGGTCTGCGACGATCCGGGGATGCGAGTCCTCGCCCTTCCCGTCACCGCTGTCAAAGCGGCGATAGTGGGCGTGGTCAGCACAGTGCTCGCGTTGGCGTTGGCGTTCGTGGGACTGCTGGGGCACTGGTCTGTGACCAGCGAAGTACGGACTGTGCAGGCCCGGGTGGTGGTAGCGGTGCCGTGCGATCAGTCGGGGCAGGAACGTGTGTCGTATCCGGGTGGGGAGGCGGCGCTCGATGCTTGTGGGCATTCGGTGGGGGATGAGGTCGAGGTGAGTCTGGGAACGGTCGTGCACCTGGCATCCGCGAACGCCGGTGCGAGCCTGGACGCCCGTCCTATCGGCGTGGTGTTGTTGATCTTCGCGGGTATGGCAGGCGGCGGCATGGCCGAACTACTCCGCCGCCGCACCCCACCCCGGCAGACCGCACAGACCACGTAGCGGCTCGACAGCGTCCGCGTGGTCGCGCCACCGACTCCAGCCACCAGACCACCTCGCCCACCCGACCCCGGTTCTCTTCCCGCCGCCCCAGAACATCCAGCGGACACGCCCCACCCACCCGGGGGGCGAACCCGCCCGATACGCGGAACCCTAGGCGATCCCGGCGGTTGTCAATATCGCCCGACCGTGGCCTGTGGACAACTAGCTCACGTCCCCGGGTTTGGCCGCCCACGTGTTGCACGGCTGAGTCCGGTTCGTCTCGAAGCCCTGTTGCTGCCAAGCACCGTTGTGCTGTTGCGAGCCATGGTCCGCAGGCTCGTTGGGGTCCCAGTCGCCGCGGGTGTAGCCGTCGGCGAGCATTTCCCGGATCACCTGGTCGGAGATGGAGGCGCCGCCGTGTTGGCCGCCCGCGAACCACATGCCGCCGAAGCAGGTCGCCTGTAGTTCCGTGCGGCGGCTCAGTTCCAGGCCCGCCGGGGTCTGGTCGCCCGCCTCGTATATGGCCTCGTGCGAGGCTTCCAGGACGCCGGACATGGACTGGATGTGGTGTCCGAACTCGTGCGCGAACAACGCGAGATAGGCGCCGACCTGGTTGCCGCTCTGGTCGGTCTGCAGGCCGTCGAACGGCATGTACAGCGTCGAGTCCACCGAGCAGTAGAAGGCGGCCCAGTGCGCGCCGCGTTTGCCACCGCAGGCGCTTTCCCAGGTGAACTTCAGGCCGGGGGTCCGGTACGGCAGCCCGGCCCGTTGCAGCACCGGCGCCCACGCCTTGTCGAAGCAGGGGACCGCGGCGGCGAAGAACGCCTGGGTGCTCGCCGGGTCGCTGCGCCAGGCGGGCAGGTTGCAGGTGACCACGTTGACGCCGTTGTTGGGCGAGAACAACGGGTTGTCCGCGAGAGTGACCACCGGGCGCGGGCCCGTTGGGGTGGGGCTGGCGGTCGTGGTGCGCGGGGCCGTGGACGTAGCAGTAGTAGTGCCGCGCGCGGTGGCCGTTGTCGTCGGGGCGGCCGTGGTGATGGTGACGGTGGTGGTGGTCGTGGTGGTCGAATACGTGTATGTGGCCGGGGTCGTGTAACCGACATCCGTGTGGCGGGAACGGCTCGCGGCACTGACAGTGCTCACGGTGACCCGGGCCAACAACAGCCCCACGAAGACCAGCGACAGGATCAGCGCCACCTTCGGCCCGGTCCCCATCCGCTTCGGCGGCGGGCGCCAACCCGGCGGGGGGCCGTACGGCGCGCCGTATCCGGGTGGTGGCGGCCCATATCCGGGCTGTGGCGCGTACCCGGTCGGCCCGTATGTCCTTTGTGGATATTGAGCAGGCTGCTGGGCCGGATACTGCGGCGGGTACGGCGCGGGGAACGGCAGCGGACTGGCCATGGGCGGCGGCGCCACCGGTAACGGTGGCGGCCGGTAGGGGCCTTGCGGGCGCCACGGGCCCATGGGCGGTTGGTGCATCGTTCCCCCGGTCTGGACGGACCCGGTCGATTTGGCCGGACCGGCGGTGAGCATAGGGCCGCTCGGCTATCGTTCGCTGCCGTGTTGACGAAATGGGGGGCCGCCGCCGCGACTGTCGTGGCAGGCGTCACTTTGACCGCGGCGCAGCCGTCGTTTCCGTCGTTGCCGCCGAATCCGCCGAGCATCGACTTCCCGTTGCCCAAGCCGGGCCCGACCGGGACGGCCACGCCGCCGCGGATCGACCCGGTGCCGCCCACCGGGCCGTCCGTGCCGCCGACCCGCAAGCCGGTGGACCCGGTGCTGACGCAGAGCCTGAACCTGCAACTCAAGGTGGAGCGCGACGGCAGGCTGACCGTGCGGGAACAGGTCGTCGTGCAGGCGCGGCAGACCATGACGCGGACCGCGCCGCTGCACATCGGTGACCGGGCCTTCACCGTGCGCGATATCGCGGTGCGGGGCGACGGGACGGCCCAGGTGGTCGACGACGCCCTGGTGCTGCGCCTGAACGGGGGCGCCTCGACCGTCACGTACACGGTGGACGGCGCGGTCGCGGACCTGGGCGACCACCTTGAGGTCCGCTGGCCGGTGGTAAGCGGCTGGGACACCAGGATCAACCGCGTGCGCGCCTCGCTGTTGACGCCCAAGGTGCCGCGCCACTTCACCTGTCTGTCCGGGCCCACGGGCAGCACCGAGCCGTGCCGCAGCGGGGTGATCGACGCGACCGGTGTGCTCCGGGTGGCCGAGTCCGATCTGGACGTCGGCTCCCGGGTCGACCTCGCCGCCGACCTTGAGCCCGGCGCGGTCCCGGTCAACGCCCGGTTCGAGCGGGCGGCCGATGCCGCGTTCGCGCTGACCCCGCTCACCGGCACCGGGCTCGGCCTGGTGCTGCTGTTCCTGGTCGCCGGGTTCGCCGTGTTGTGGCTCGCCCGCGGCCGGGACGCCAAGGCGGTGGCCGCCGAGGTGGCCCCGATCGACCTGCTGGCCCGCGACGGCGACCGGGTCCGGTTCGCCTCGCCGGACGGCATCCTGCCCGGCCAGGTCGGCACCGTCGTGGACGAGCGGGTGGATGCCCGCGACCTGAGCGCGACCGTGCTCGACCTGGCGGTGCGCAACTACCTGTGGATCATCGAGGTGGGCGGCGACTGGCAGATCGTGCGCCGCAACCCGGCCGACGACGCGCTCACGCCCTACGAGCGCGCGGTCTACGACACGATCGTGCCGGACGGCGTCGAGTCGGTGACGCTCTCGGCGCTCCGGGAGACCCCACCGGACCTCGGCCCCGCCCGCGCCGCCCTCTACGCCGACGCCATCCGCCGCGACTGGTTCGGCAGGCACCCGCGCGGGGTCGGCCGCTGGGGGCTGGCAGGCGCGGTCGTCCTGTCCCTGGGCACGGTCGCGACCGTGCTCGCGGCGGCGCTCGGCGGGCCCGCGCTGCTCGGCATCGCGGTGGCGGCAGGCGGTCTCGGCCTGTTGATCGGCGCGCGGCTGGCACCCGCCCGCACCAAACGCGGCAGTGTGCTCGTGCAGCAGGTGAAGGGCGTGCGCGGGTTCCTGCACGCCGCGCGGCCGAACTCCATTCCCGCCGCGGACAGGGAATCGGTGTTCTCGCGGTCGTTGCCCTATGCGGTGGCGTTGGGGGAGACCGAGCGCTGGTTGGCGCAATTCGGTGACCTCGATTCCGCCGCGGACGGCACGCCCGGCTTGTATTGGTACGCCACGCAAGACCAGGCCGCGGCACACGACCAGGCTCGGTTCGTGGCCCAGTTCCAGGCTTTCGTGGCCGCGTTGGACGAGGTGTTCGCCAAACGCTGACCTGATGTGAGCCGATCGCGTTTGATCTACACGGATCTACTCGGGGTGGGCTCGTCAAAGTGGGATTCGCGGTGTACCTTTCGCGCACTTTCATTGGTACGACCGGGGAGGACCATTGCTCACGATCGTGCGCAGAATCGCCCTGACCACCGCCGTTGGCCTCACCGTGGCTCTCGCGGCGTCACCCGCCACCGCCCAGGAGGACCCGGACTACCCGGTCGAGGTCGCCCAGCCGACCCTGGCCGCGGCCACCAGCGTGTGCGACGGCGGCACGGCCGGGGTGGAGGTCATCCTCGACGACCGCACCAAGCCCTACACGGTCACGCTCGCGGGCTCCGGCCTGCCCGCGAAGAAGACCGCATACGACGACGAACACGGCGTCAACCGCGTGCTGTTCACCCCGGTACCGGTCGGTGAGTACACGGTCGGGATCAAGGGCGCCGACGAGCCGTCCGACGGCCTGCCGGTCGTGGTCAAGCCGTGCGCCGACCGCGACCCGGCCAAGGGCGCGCTGAGTGTCGACGTGCAGTGCCGGGGCGGCTGGGGCCTGGCCACCTTCGAGATCGCCAACCCGGGCACCGACGAGGTCCGCGACTACCGTCTCCAGCTCGGCACCCCGGACCAGTACCAGGTCCAGGTGGCGCCCGGGATGTTCCTGAGCATCACCGAGAACCTTTACGACGACGGCGTCTACCGCGCCGTGCTCACCGGCGGCGGCTTGGACGAGCCGCTGGCGCGCACGTTCACGGTGAACTGCGCGGCGGGCAACTCACCCGGCCTGGGCACCTACGCGCAATGTGACGACAAGGCCGACGTGACCACGCCCGCCGTGCTGTGGGTGGAAATCGACAACCCGAACCGGGCGGCGGTCGAGTACACCGTCAGCGCGAGTGGGGCGAGCCGCGCGGTGACCGTGTCCGGCGCAGGCCACGGCAGCGTCGACCTCGGCCCGGTCCCGGCCGGTGACCACCAAGTGGTCGTGCGGGGCTCGGACGGCACCGAGACCGAGACCGGCGTCGCCGTCGACTACTGCGCGGACGTCGTGGTCGACCGGGACGGGCTCCAGGTGTCGACCCGCTGCGTGGCGGGCAAGTCGGTGGTGACATTCCGGTACTACGCCGTCGGTCCGTTCCCGGCCGTGCGGAACTTCAGTGTGAAGGGCGCCGCGCGCTACGACGAGGAGATCCGCTTCGACGGCCCAGGCGTCTACCAGTGGACCCGCTACGCCGGCCGGTTCAAGGACGGCACCTACACCGCACAGCTTGTCGGGGGCGGGTTGCGCACCACCGAGAAGTTCACCGTGGACTGCTAGCTCTGTCCACCCGGGACGGTCCGGCCCCCGAGCCCGGCCGACCCGGGCCGACCTGCGGGATCGGGAGTTGTCCACAGGCGGGCGCCGCGCGGTGTCCGCCTGTGGTCCATCTCCCGTAGGCTCGCGGTGTGACCGTTTCCCAGCCGCTCAGGTACACCCTCGACAACGGCCTGCGGGTCGTCCTCGCGCCCGACGAGACCACCCCGGTCGTCGGCGTCAGCGTGCACTACGACGTGGGTTTCCGCTCCGAGCCGGAAGGTCGGACCGGCTTCGCGCACCTGTTCGAACACCTGATGTTCCAGGGCAGCGAGAGCCTGGAGAAGCTCGCCCACTTCCGGCACGTGCAATCCTCCGGCGGCACGTTCAACGGTTCCACCCATCCGGACTACACCGACTACTTCGAGGTGCTGCCCTCGGCCGCGCTGGAACGGGCCCTGTTCCTGGAGGCCGACCGGATGCGCGCGCCCAAGCTCACCGAGGAGAACCTCCGCAACCAGATCGACGTGGTCAAGGAGGAGATCCGGCTCAACGTGCTGAACCGGCCGTACGGCGGCTTCCCGTGGATCCTGCTCCCGCCGGTCCTGTTCGACACCTTCCCCAACGCGCACAACGGCTACGGCGGGTTCGAGGACCTGGAGCAGGCGACGGTCGCCGACTGCGCGGCCTTCTTCGACACCTACTACGCCCCGGCCAACGCGGTGCTCACCGTCGCGGGCGACTTCACGGTCGACAACGCCCGCGCGCTGATCGAGAAGCACTTCGGCGACGTGCCCGCGCGCCCGCGCCCGGAGCGCCCCTCGTTCGCCGAGCCGCCACCCGCCGCCGAGCTGCGCGCCGACCACCCCGACCCGCTGGCCCCGCTGCCCGCGGTCGCGATCGGCTACCGCATCCCGGACCCGATCGAGGAGCTGGACGCCTACCTGGCCTACCTGCTGCTGGCGGGCGTGCTGGCCGACGGCGACGGCTCCCGCCTGCAGCAGCGCCTGGTCTACGGCGACCAGCTGGTCAGCGAGGTCGGCGCGGGCTGCGGCATGTTCGGCCCGTTCGAGGCCCGCGATCCGGACACGTTCACCATCACCGCCATGTACTCGCCCGAGGTCGACCTGGACACCGTGCTGGTCGCGGTCGACGAGGAGATCGAGCGGCTGGCGGGCACCGCCCCGGAGCAGGCCGAGCTGACCAAGGTCACCGCCCGGTGGGCGGCCAGCCTGCACAAGGAGCACGACCGGATCGTCAGCCGCACGCTGGCGCTCGGCGCGTTCGAGCTGCTCTACGGCAACCCGGCCCTGGTCTACGAGCTCCCCGACCGGATCGCCGCGATCACCCCCGAGGCGGTGTCCGCAGCCGCCAAACAGCTGCGCCCGGACGCCCGCGCGATCCTGACCGTCACCCCCAGCCAGCCCACCGCCGAGACCGCAGGAGACGACCAGTGAGCCGCACCGCCGAGGAGATCGGGCGCACCACCCAGGGCCCCCGCCCCCTCCCGCCGCTCGGCGAGCAGCGCGCGGCGACCAATCTGTCCTCTGTGGACACCGTGCTGCCGAACGGCCTCCGGGTCATCGCGGTGCACCAGTCCACGGTCCCGATGGTCGAGCTCCGCCTCCGCATCCCGTTCGCGAGCGACGCCCCCACGCACGCGGCCACCGCCGAGGTCCTGGCCGCCACGATCCTGACCGGCACCGAACGCCGCGACCGGGTCGCCGTCGACACCGAGCTGGCGCTGGTCGGCGGCGAGCTGTCCGCGGCCGTCGACCCCGAGCTGCTCTCCCTCGGCGGCAACGCCCTGGCCAGCGGCTTCGACACGCTGCTCGCGGTGCTCGCGGACGCCCTCACCGGCGCGGTCCACCGGGACGACGAGGTGGCGGGGGAGAAGGCCCGGCTGATCGAGCGCATCACCGTCGCCCGTTCCAAGCCCAACGTCATCGCCCGCCTGGCCCTCCAACGGCACCGCTACGGCGACCACCCGTTCACCCGCGAGATCCCGGAGGCCGCCGAGGTCGCCCAGGTCCGCCCGGTCGACGTCCGCGCCCTGCACGCGAGCGCGGTGCTGCCCCGGGGCTCGGTCCTGGTCCTGGTCGGCGACATCGACCCGGCCAGGGCCATCGCCGAGGCCGAGTCGGCCCTGCGCGGCTGGCAGTCCCCGGACGCGGCCGTCGTCCTGCCGCCGCTGCCGCACCTGACCCCCGGCGACCTCCAGGTCATCAGCCGCCCCGGCGCCGTCCAGTCCCAGATCCGCCTCTCCGCCCAGGCCGTCCCGCGCACCGACCCGCGCTACCCGGCACTGAAACTGGCCAACCTGGCCTTCGGCGGCTTCTTCTCCTCCCGCCTGGTGGAGAACATCCGCGAGGACAAGGGCTACACCTACCACGCCCGTTCCTACCCGGAGTTCACCCCGGACGGCAGCACCCTGCTGATCGACACGGACACCGCCAGCGATGTCACCGCCGCCGCTCTCCTGGAGATCCGCTACGAGCTCGGCCGGTTCGCCCTGATCGCCCCCGAGCCGTCCGAAGTGGACACGGTCCGCCAGTACGCCGTCGGCTCCCTGCTGACCAGCACCTCCTCCCAGGGCGGCATCGCCTCCCAGCTGGCCGCCCTGGCCGCCGTCGGTCTCGGCCTGGACTGGCTGATCAACCATCCGCTACAGCTCCAGGCCGTGACCGCCGACGAGGTGGCCGCGGCCGCCCAGGAGTTCTTCGCCCCCACCAACTTCACCGGCGTGGTAGTCGGCGACGTGGACAAGCTGGCCCCCCTGAAGAAACTGGGTGGCATCCACTTCCCCGACAAGTAACACCATCGAACCGGCAGGTAGAGCTGGAATCCGCAACCGACGAACAACAATCGTCCAGCCGGAAACCAGCTCTACCGGCCGCCGCCCCCGACCCTCGACAAACGCAACACGCCACCCGATCACTGCTTGATCGGGTGGCGCCCCAGGTGCGATGCCGAAGGCGAGCCGACCCCGAACACGATGCCGCAGGCGAGGCGAACCCCCCGTGACACCCAAGTTCCAGCTCCCCTCCCTCCCCACTCTCTCCCGCTCCACCACCACCCGCAGTGAAGCAACCCGCAAGGCCCCCGACCTCCTGGACCATCTCTGGAAGTCAGGCCACCTCCTCCTGATCGACCCCAAGGGCCGCACCCCGGTAACCCGAGACCTCTCCTCCCTGGCTCTCCGGGAAACCACCGGCGACCGCCCGGACAACGCCTGGCTCCTGGGCGAACTCGACGACATTTCCTACTGGGCCCAGCCAATAGACGTAGAATTGGCACAACTCCCAGCCCCCGCCACATCCTTCACCTTCTGGTCCGGCGCCCAATCCGCCACCGGCGAACAATGGCACGACCTCCGAGGCATCGGCGCCCACCTCGATGGCATCCACGCGGGCATCTTCACCGCCGCCGCAGGCCTGTCCAACTGGCACGCCAGAGCCCGCTTCTGCGCCCGCTGCGGTTCCCCCACCACTGTCACCTCCGCAGGCTGGGCCACGACCTGCACCGGCTGCTCCCGCGAGGAATACCCCCGCACCGACCCGGCCGTCATCTGCCTCGTCCATGACACCGAGGGCCCCAACGGCGAACACGTTCTCCTCGCCACCGGCGCCAACTGGCCCGCAGGCCGCTACTCGGTCCTCGCGGGCTTCGTCGAGACCGGCGAGTCCCTCGAAGCCTGCGTGGAACGCGAGATCGCCGAGGAGGTAGGCGTCCAAGTCCGCGACGTGCGCTACCTCGGCAGCCAGCCCTGGCCCTTCCCCCGCTCCATCATGATCGGCTTCGCCGCCACCGCCGACCGCGACGCCCCCATCACCCCCGCCGACGGCGAGATCGACACCGCCCGCTGGATGTCCCGCACCGAGGTCCGCGAGATCCTGGACCACGGCGGCAGGCACAACGACATCGTGCTGGCAGGCGGCGCCTCCATCGCCCGCCTCATGATCGAGAGCTGGGCTAGTGGTGCGACCACTAGAACACCAGGCTGAGCGGCAGGATCAGCAGGATCCCGACCACCGAGATGATCGTCTCCATGACCGACCAGGTGCGCACGGTCTGCCCGACGCTCAGCCCGAAGTACTCCTTCACCAGCCAGAAGCCCGCGTCGTTGACGTGCGAGAAGAACAGCGACCCGGCGCCGATGGCCAGTGCCAGCAGGGCGGCCTGGGGCGGGGCCAGCCCGACGGCCAGCGGGGCGATGATCCCGGCGGCGGACACCGTGGCGACGGTGGCGGAGCCGGTGGCCAGCCGGATGGCGACCGCGATCAGCCAGCCGAGCAGCAGTGGGGAGAAGTTCGCGTCCTTGGCCAGGCCGGTGATCACGTCGCCGACGCCCGCGTCCACCAGGGTCTGCTTGAACCCGCCGCCCGCGCCGACGATCAGCAGGATGCCCGCGATCGGCGGCAGCGAGGCGGCGACCGAGGCGGACAGCCGGTCCCGGCCCAGGCCGCGGCCGAGCGTGACCATGCCGACCAGCACCGCCAGCAGCAGTGCGACCAGCGGGGTGCCCAGGAAGTCCAACACGGTCCGGGCGGTGGTGCCCTTGGCCAGCAGGATGTCGGCCAGTGCCTTGCCCAGCATCAGCACCACCGGCAGCAGCACGGTGCCCAGCGTGGCGGCGAAGCTCGGCCTGCGCTCGGGCCGTTCCTCCGCGTCCGCCTCGTCGGCCTCCGGCGCGGTCACCGGCACCCAGCGCGCGGCGAGCCGGGCGAACAGCGGCCCGGCGATGATCACCGTCGGGATGGCGACCAGGACACCCAGGCCCAGCGTCAGCCCCAGGTCGGCCTTGAGCGAGTCGACCGCCACCAGCGGTCCCGGGTGCGGCGGCACCAGCCCGTGCAGTACGGACAGGCCCGCCAGCGCGGGGATCGCCAGCAGCATCAACGGCTTGCCGCTGCGCCGGGCGGCCAGCAGCACCACCGGGATCAGCATGACCAGGCCGATCTCGAAGAACATCGGCAGCCCGATCAACGCCGCCACCAGCGCCATCGCCCACGGCAGCTTCCGGCCGGTCGCCTTGCCCAGGATGGTGTCCACGATCTGATCGGCGCCGCCGGAGTCGGCCAGCAGCTTGCCCAGCATGGAGCCAAGCGCGATCAGCACGCCGACCCCGGCCACGGTCGAGCCGACGCCCTTGGTGAAGCTGTCCACCAGCTTGTCCACCGGCATCCCGGCCACCAGCCCGAGTAGCCCCGAGCCAAGCACCAGGGCCAGGAACGGGTGGAACCTGGCCTTGGTGATCAGCACGACGATGAGCGCGATGCCGAGCACCGCCGCCCCGATCAGCCGGGTGTCGTGCCCGGTCCAGCCTGCCGCCAGGGTGGTCATGACGGGGTACCTCCGTCCACATCGGCCAGCGACCGCGCGGCGGCCTCGGCGAGCCGTTCGGGTGCGTCCGCGATGTCCAGCCGGACCCCGCGTTCGCTGTCGGCGAGCGGTTCCAGGTCGGCCAGCTGGGAGTCCAGCAGCGAGACCGGCATGAAGTGCCCGGTGCGCGCGGACATGCGGGTGGCGAGCAGGTCCCGGTCGCCGTCGAGGTGCACGAAGAACACGTTCCCGGCGCCTGCCAGCAGGTCGCGGTAGCCGCGCTTCAGCGCCGAGCAGGTGACCACGCCGCCCCCGTCCCGGCCGCGGCTGGTGATCCACTCGGCGATGGCGTGTAGCCACGGCCAGCGGTCCTCGTCGGTGAGCGGGACCCCGGAGCGCATCTTGGCGATGTTGGCCGCCGGGTGGAACTCGTCCGCCTCGGCCAGCGGTACCCCCAGCCGCGCGGCGAGCAGCGCGGCCACGGTGGTCTTGCCCGACCCCGCGACGCCCATGACGACCACGACACTGTGCACCGACCCAGTGTGCGCTCAAAAGTACTACTTATTCAAGAGGGTGATACGCATTGGTCATACGAGTGGGACACTGGCGCGGTGATCTCAGGACTCCCGGGCCGCCTGCTCGACGACCTCGGACCGGCCATCGTGGGGGGTAAGTACCCCGCTGGCACGGTCCTACGCACCGAGGAACTGGAACGCGCCCACCGCGTCTCCCGCACGGTGGTCCGCGAGGCCCTGCGCGTACTGGAGGCCATGCGGCTGATCAGCAGCCGCCGCCGCGTCGGCATCACCGTCCTGCCCCGCGCCGACTGGAATCTCTACGACCCGCTGGTCATCCGCTGGCGCCTGGCCGGTTCCGACCGCGTCGACCAGCTCCGCTCGCTCACCGAGCTCCGCGCCGCCGCCGAGCCGACCGCCGCCGCCCTCGCCGCCACCCGAGTCACCCCCGACCAGGTGGGCACTCTGACCGCACTGGCCGTCGAACTGCGCTCCAGCACCCACGACCTGGATGCCTTCCTCACCCACGACATCGCCTTCCACCGGCTGATCCTGACCGCCTCCGGAAACGAGATGTTCGCCCAGCTCGGCGACGTCGTCGCGGCCGTGCTCACCGGCCGCACCCACCACCACCTGATGCCCGCCACCCCGGCCCCCTGGGCCGTGCGCCTGCACGTGGAGGTCGCCGAGGCCATCACGGCAGGCGACCCGGTACGTGCCGAATCCGTCATGCGCGCCATCGTCAGCGTGGTACTGGCCGAACTCCCCTGATCAGCCGAGGTCGGTGAGCAGTTCGGCGATCACCACGTCCTCCGGGACCGCCCAGCCCGCGCGCATCGCCTCGGTCAGGTCCGGGTCCCAGGGGGTGGCCGGGGGTGCCGCGTCCAGGGCGGGGAGGTCGATCTCCTCCTGGCGCGCGCGGCTCAGTGCGGCGCGGTAATCGTCGGCGGTCATGCGCCATGGGGTGCCGTTGGTCAGTGACAGTGCCTGCTGGGCGATGAGCAGGCCGTGGGCGTCGAAGTCGCTGTGCACGCGGGCGCCCGACAGGGTCGACAGCACCTGGCGGGTCACCGGGTTCACGTGGCCGGACAGGCAGAGCAGCGGCGTGCGGATCCCGGCGGCGATGGCGGCGTCGATCGTGCGTGGGCTCGTACAGACAGCGGCTACCAGGCCGGAGGGCACGCGGTCGCGGATCGTCAGGTGGGTGGGCAGGCCCTGTGCGTTGCGGTCGTCGAAGCCGGGGAAAGCCCAGGTCAGTATGGTAGTGGACACGCCGTCGAGCAGGACGCCGCAGCGTTCCCATAGGCGCTTCTCCTCGCCGCGCTGGCGGGGAAGCGGGACGCCGTGGGCGAGGGCGGCGGCGCGTAAGACGAGGCCGGTCAGGCGGTGGCCCTGGGCGAGATCGGACCGCACCTCCCAGGACGGGGGCGGGACCGACGAGTCCAGGTGCAATGAAGCGACGATCGCGGCGGCCTGTCGGGCGGCCGTGGCCAGCCGGTCCGGGGCGATCTTGGCGTAGCGGCGGGCCTGGTCGACCCAGCGCGGCACCCAGTCGCCGGACACGCCCGCGTCGGTCATGGCCTGGAACAGGATGCGGTCGGCCTCGTCCGGTGCGGCGGCGGGAACGGCCGCCGCCTGCTCGCCGAACACCGCGCCGAGCACATCGGATAGTCCACAGTGGAATCGCGAGCGCACGGCGTCGTCCAGGTCGGCGACCGGGATGGTCGTGCCCACGCCCGCCGTCAGTTCCCGGCCCAGCAAGCCGGACACCGCAGACGCGGCCGCCGGGTCCGGAGCCTTGTAGCCCAGCTTCACCTGGCCACGGGCCACCGCCGTGCGCGCCTGGCGCCACAGGACCGCGTACTCCGGCCGGTCGAACTCCTCGGTCACGGGTCGTCCCGTTCCAGGTCGGCGCCGTCCCACGTGGTGTGCGTGCAGGCGACGCCGTGGCCGGACTTGGGGCGCAGGACGTCGTAGATGTGCATGCGCGGGATGCGGTCGGACACGCCCCAGCCGCTGGGCCAGGTGATGATCCAGTCCATGTCCAGGTCGACCAGCAGCTCCAGCATACGGGCGATGGTCGGGTCGTCCAGCCGCTCGAACGCCTCGTCCAGCAGCACCAGCCGTAGCGGGGACATGGTCGCGGCCAGGCCTGCGGAGATGGCGCCGTAGAACGCGGCCGCCGCAGCGAACAGCGTCACGTACGAGATCAGCCGGGTCTCGCCGGAGGACAGCTGACGCAGCCGTCGCGAGCGGGGCTTGCCGTCCGGGCCGGTGTCGCGGACGCGCACGGTGAACGCGAACCAGGACCGGTAGTCCAAGGCCCTGGCCAGGATCTCGGTGTAACCGCCGGTGGTGCTGTCGCGTTCGGACTCGATGCGCTCGGTGAACACCTGCTGCAACCGGGTGTCCTGCTCCTCGGTGCGCTGCGCGAACGGCACCCGGAGCAATCGGAGCGCCTCCAGCGTGGCCTCGTCCAGCCAGGCGGCGGGTTGCCACTCCAGCCGCACGTGCACGCCCTGGCTGGACCGCGCGGTGTCCAGCACGTCGTTCATCCGCCGGGTCAGGTCCTCGGCGACGGCGATCTGCGCGGACAGCCGCTCGGCCAGCTCGCGCACCAGGTGCAGGGCGAAGATCCCCTGGTACTGCTCGGTCAGGAAGCCGCGCCGCTCGGCCAGCCGGTCGGCCACCCGCCGGGCGGCGACCGCCACCGGGGCCGGGCCCTCCTCCGCCGACACCACCACGGTCAGGATGCCCGCGTGCCGCTCGGGCAGCACGTTGTGCGTGCCCGCCAGCGAGGACTGGAGGTTCTGCAGCTTGGTGAGGACGTTCTCCTCGCTGGGCAGCCGCTTCGCCTCGGCGACCGCCGCCTCCAGCAGCGCCCACGCGGCCGCGTCGTCGTCCGGTCGGTCCTCGGTGATCGCGGCGGGCCACACGCCGGGCGCGGCCAATGCCTCCGCAAACGCTTGCGCCGCGCTGTCCGCCGCCGCCCGCTTGCCGTCGATCTCCGCGCCCCGGGTGTCCAGCAGGGTCTGCGTCTTCACCACCTGGTTGGACAGCTCGACCGACGTCCGCCGCGCCTCCGGCAGCTCTTGTCGGGCCGCGCGCCGCTGCCGCTCCAGCTCACCGAGCTGCCGCGACACCTCCTCGGCCGCGCCGCCGACCGCCGCCGTCAGCTCGGCCAGGGCGGCCGCCTCGCGGTGGAACGCCACGCACTTCTCGTCCGCCACCCGCTCGGCGGTGGTCCGGTCGTCGACCGATGCGTTGTGGTCGTGCAGCGCCTCCACCAGGTCGCGCACCGTGCCGACGCACCGCTTCGCCAGCGCGTCGCGCAGGCTCTCCGCCGACCCGCGCGCCTGGCTCGCCGCCCGCTGCGCCGCGCGCAACGCCTCGGTGTCCGCGGACAGCCCGGCCGCGCCCGCGTCCTGGGACAGCTCGGTCTCCATCGCCCGCACCCGGCCCTCGGCGGCCACGTGCTCCGACCGCCGCCGCTCGGCCTTGGTCGCGGTCTCCTCGGCCTGCCGGGTCGCCTGCTCGGCGGTGACCCGGGCGCCGATCAGCTCCCGGTCGTCCGGGAACGCGTCCAGGTGCCGGTCCCACACCTCGACCGTGGCCGACCGGGCGCGCAGCTCCGCCTCGGCCGCGGCCAGCTCGGTGTGCAGCACCTCCAGCGCCGCGGCCAGCTCGGTGATCGCCCGCTGCCGAGCCGCCGCCCGCGCGCCCGCGCCGACGAACTCGGCGTCCGGTTTGGACAGTGCGCCGCGCAGCACGCCCGCGCGCCACCGCCCGGACGGCCAGACCGCCAGGCCGGGGTACTCCGCGTCGTAGGACACCGACGCCAACAGCGCGGCCACGACCTCGGCGGACACCGGCGCGTCCGGCTCCACGGCCGGAACCAGGGCCGCGCTCAACGGTTCCGGCGCCGAACCGTCCACACTGGCCAATACGCCCGCGAGGCCCGTGTCGCCGATCCCGCCATCGGGACGGACCCACGCGGTGAGCAACCCACTGCCCTGCAACGCCGCCTCGATGCCCGCGCGCGCCGCCGGGTCGAGACCGGGCGCGAAGTCCACGAGCCGGTAGAACGCGGCGCCCGCGCCCTGGTCGACCAGTCCGGCCGGGGCCGCGTCCACGCCCTTGCGCAGCTCGATCAGCCGGGCCTCGGCGTCCTTGGTGCGCTTGATCAGATCGTCCACGGTCTGCCGGGCGGCCACCACGCGCTGGCGCAACCCGGTCAGGTGCGGGGCCGCCCACTGCCGCGCGCCTTCCGCCGCCGCGCGGGTCGCGTCCGGCGCGGCCAGCACGGCATCCACGAGGGGAGGCTGGGGCGGTCGGGGGGCGTGCGGGTCACCGGCGAACGGACCGGCCGACGTCCACGCCACCGCCCGCTCGCACCACACCTCCGCCGCCACGCCGAACCGCTGCCGCGCCTCGTACCGGCGGCCCGCCGACTCGGTCGCCTCGATCTGCGTGTCGCGGGCCTTGGCGTGCAGCTTGTCCAGCTCCTGCCGGTCGGCGTCCAACGACATCGCCCGGTCGTGCAGGGACATCGCCAGCGCCGCGCGCCGGGCCGCCTCGCCTGCCAGCTCACCCGCGCGCCCGGCGGCGACGGTCAGGCTCGCGGACAGCTCGTCCGGGGCCACCGCGGGCGGGGTGCGGCGCTGGATGGTCAGCGGCTCGGCCTCCGGGTCCGGCTTGGCGCGTACCCGGTCGGTCGCCGTGCCCGGCACGGGCTTCGGGGCGGCGGGCACGTTCGGCCGCATCGACGCGTCCAGCCCGGCGGCGGCCACGGCGTCCGAAGTGGACTGTGCGAGCTCGGCCGCGTCCTCGATGTCCCCGCCCAGGCGGCGCAACACGGTCAGCACGGTCTCCACCGCGCGATCGGCGTGATTGCGCTGCATACCAGCGTTGTCCAGTGCCGCGCTCGCTGCTTCACGCGTGCGCTCGACAAGCTTCTCCCGGTCCTGCAAGTCGCGAAGGCCTTGATAGGCGGGGAGGGACTTGAGCGAGTCGATGCTGTTCTCCAGCTCGGCGTCGCGCTCCTCCAAGGCCCGCACGCGTTCCTCGGCCTCGGTGTGCTTGGTCGCGTCGGCCCCGAGTCTCGTCTCCAGCTTGGCGATCTCCGCGCGCGCGTTGTCCAACGCGCGACCCGCGGACTGCGCGCGGCCGCCCGCGCCGTGCAGGGCACCCAGGGCGTAACCGGAGTAGCCGGACAGGAACGCGCTCATCGCCGTGTCGGCCGAGCTGAGCCTGCCGATGTTCTCCCGGATGGACTCCAGGTCCTCGAACGACGTGGCCAGCTGCTCGACCACGCCAGCGTCCAACGGCGGCAGCGCGTCGGTGAGGATCTGCTCCAGCTGCCCGTCCTGCACCTTCAGCCCGATGTCCGGGTTGCGCAGGGTCCGTTGCAGGTGCAGCAGATCGCCGTACCGGCCGCCGGGAACGCCGTAGACGGTCTCGGCCACCTTGGCGCGGAACGCGGCCTCGTCGTAGACCCGGTCGGCGCCGAGCACCTCGCGCAGCGCGGCCGGGCCGAGCGGGACGCGGTCGGCGGAGGCCAGCTGGAAGTGCGTGCCGACCCTGGCCGGGGTGACGAACCGCCAGGAGTCGCTGATCTGCTGCGAGGTGGCCGACGCCTTCACGCCGATGCCGCAGGTGAGGTACTCGTCGGCACCGGTCGGGGTGGTTCGGTGCAGCTCGATCCAGGCGTAGCCGATGCGGTTGGGGCCGCCGTCGTAGTCGTCCAGCATGAGCCGCCGGATCGACACCGTGCCCGCGCCCTTGGAGCCCAGGTAGCGCAGGTCGCCGTCCAGGCACAGCGGCAGCAGCAGCTCCAGCGTGCGGGACTTGCCGGAACCGTTGGTGCCCTGGAAGATCGCGCGGCCGCCGGAGAAGTCGAACGTCTGCTCGCGGTACTGCCAGATGTTGACGATGCCGCCCCGGTGCAGCCGCCACCGGCCGAACGCGGGCGTGTCCTCGGGCTCGCCGACCGCCGCGCGATCGCCCACGGCGTGGTCGTCTACACCGGGAGAGTCGTCGGGGGAGTCCAGGAGGCCGTTCGGCTCGCTCACGCTGCTCGCTTCTGTCGGGTGCTCGGTTTCGGTGCGCGTGTTCGCACTGTGGCCGACGGGCTCCGTCACGGCGTCCCCTCCTCGTCGAACAGCGACCAGCCCGGCTCCGGCGGGATCTCCGGCTGCGCGGTCGGTCGGCCGGGGGAGTCGTCCGGCTGCGGCAGCCAGCGGTGCGCGGCGGGGCTGATCAGCCAGCCGCCGTCCGCATCCGGCACGGCCAGGGACAGCCGGGTCATCAGGTCGACCACGTTGTCCACCAGCGTGTCGAGATCGTCGGTGGCCTGCCGCGACCACGCCGCCGGGTAGTCCTCGACCAGGATCCGGCACACCTCGCTCATCCGCTCCCGGCTGACCGGCACCCGGCCGTCCGGCCGCCGGGCAGGCTTCTCGCCGTCGTTCTCGCTGTCGATCCCGCTGTTGATCCCGCTGTTGACGGTGTCGGACTGGTCGAGCAGCTCCGGTAGCGCCAACAGGGTGATCCGGGCGACCGTGCCGGTGGACGGGAACACGACATCGGTCAGGTACTCCTCCGGGTCGGTCACCGCCACGCCCTCCGCGCGGATCTCGGTGACCAGGCCGAAACAGCGCTCCAACACCACGGACTCGCGGCGCTGGTTGCGCAGCAGCCACTCCGCCTCGGCGGCGGGCAGGTCGGCGTGCAGCGTGACCGGGTTCTCCACCAGCCTGCGCCGCACCGCGTGCTCCACGCCCAGCTGACCGGGCGCGGCGGCCAGCGACACCAGCTCGTCGGCTGAGTCGGCCTCGGCCAGCGGCCCGGCGAGCAGCTGGCCGAGCAGGTCGGTGTGAATGGTGATCAAGGCCTCGGCGGGCGCCTCAGCGACCAGCCCGGCCACCGTGCCGTCCGTCTCGGTGATCACGCCAAGGCCGATCAGGTGCCGCAGCGCGGCGGTCAGCGCGCGCCGGTCGCCCACGCCGTCGGCCGCTTTGATCCCGGCCTCGGCCGTCGCCCCGCGCACGTCGGCGACCAGCCGGGACAGCAGCACCTGCCGCCCGACACCGGTCAACGCGGCCATCGTCAGGCACACGTACGCGTAGGCGCGCGGGGACAGGCCCGGCTCGCCGCGCGTGGTGTCCTCGCCCGGACCGCTCTTGTACAGGCGCGCGAACCGGCGCTCCACGACCAGCCGGTAGCCCAGCAGGGTCGCGAACATCTCCTGCAACGAGACCCGGTAGCGATAGATCAACGGCAGCAGGTCGGCGTCCGGGCCGCCGGGGCGCAGCAGCGGGTGCCGTAGCAGGACCTTCGCGCAGCGGGCGACGTTCGCGGCGTCGATATCGGACAGGTCGCCGAGCACGTCGGCGCGGAAGGCGGCCTTAGCGGGCATCGCGCACCTTCTTGCCGGTGGCCACCCGGCTGATGCCCAGCACGGTGTCGCGCAGCGTCAACGTGCCCGACTTGCTGCGGATCCTGGTCGTGGTGCCCGCCGCCGGGGTGAGCGTCAACGCCAGCCCGCGCACCTGGTCGGTGGCCGAACCCGGGTCGCTCGCGCCCTCGCGCTGCGCCATGGCCAGCGTCAACAGCTCGCACAACGCGCCAAGGGCGGCGCCGGACAGCGTCGTCCCGTCGAGGTCCGCGGCCGCGGCGGCCAGCTCGGCGGCGGCCGCCTCGCGCAGCTCGTCGGCCTCGCGGGCCTGGGCCAGCAGGCCCTGCTCGGTGATCGGGTCGTCCATGATCCGGGAGGTGCGGCCGCGCGCGCCCCGGTCGCCCCGGCCGCGCACGCTCACCGTCACGTCCAGCGCCGGGCCGTCCGCCCACGGGGTGTGCTCGTCGTCGCCGTCGTGCTCCGGGGCGGGCAGCAGGTTCCGCGCCGAGTGCAGGCCGAACGCGGCCGCGTAGACGGCGTGCGCGCGGTCCGGGGTCGACGCGTCCAGCCAGCCCGCCAACCGCACCAGCTCGGCGCGCCTGCTCGGCAGCAGCCCGCCGCCGGTTGTCGCGCGGCGGACCGTGGCCAGCAGCGCGCCGATCGCGCGGGTGGTCGCCTCGCGCAGCGCGGTCACCTGGCTCGGGTTGCCGGGGCGGTCGACGAACCAGTCGGTGAACTCCTGCCAATCGGCCTCGCCGCGCCCGCGCGTGCGCTCCACGGCCAAGCCAAGCTGTTCGGCCGGGCGCAGCAGCCGCAGCAGCTCACTGCGCCCGGAGGCCAGCGCGGTCAGCGCGCCTGCGATCGCGGGGGTGTACCGCAGCACATCCTCCACCACGACCTGGATGTACTCGACCAGCAGGTTGCGGAACCCGGCGATCTCCTCCGGCGCCAAGTGGTGCCGGGTCAGGATCTGGCCCAGGTAGGCGTAGAAGTCGCGGACCGTGGCGGCCAGCTCGGCGTGCTGCAGGAACAGCGTGGTCACCCGCTCGGCCAGCTGTTCGCGGGCCCGCCGCGCGGGCAGCGAACCGGGGTCACGCTGGCCGCGCGCGACCGCCACCGCCAGCGCCTCGCCCAGCTCGCCAAGACCGCGCTCGATCGCGGGCAGCAGCTCCCGGGACACCTCGCGCGCGCCCTCCGGCACCCGCAGCAGCTCGTCAACGTCCCGCTGCACCCGCACGGCCAGCTTGCTGACCTGGTAGCGCATCGAGCCCTGCTGGAACTCCGCGATGCTCGCCGCGATGGTCTCCCGGCGCCCGTGCACCAGGTTCCCCCACTCGACCAGCTGCCGCAGCCGGGGGATCACCACATCGATGTGCGACTCGCCGATATCGATCAGCCCGTCGCGCTCGGCCGCCGCCAGCGCGCTGGACACCTCGCCCGCGGACAGGTCGGCCAGCAGCGTCGAGGTGAACAACCGCATGATCGCCAGATAGGTGTGGTGGTGCTCACGGGGCTGCAGATAGGCGTAGAGCTGGAGCCTGCTCGCGTCCCGCCCCTGCTCGTCCTCCACGGCGGGCCACGATAGCCCGAGCGGCCGACAGCCGCGCACCCCGGCCGCCCGCCCACGCTACGGTTCCCTCGCCAGGGGGAATGTGCGCACAGGTTCGGCCAGAGGAGGATCCGTGTCCGGCGCCCGTGCCGTCGGCCTGCTGCTCGGCGCAGCCGCCGACGCCGCGTTCGGCGACCCGCGCCGGTGGCATCCGGTCGCCGGGTTCGGCCGCGTGGCCGCGCTGGTCGAGAAGACCGTGTACCGGGACGAGCGGTGGGCCGGTGTCGGGTACACCGGACTGCTCGCCGGGGGAGCGGTCGCGCTGGGCGTGGCCGTCGAGCGGGCGCGGAACCCGGTGGTGCGGACGCTGGGAACGGCGGTGGCCACCTGGGTCGTGCTGGGCGGCCGGTCGTTGGCCCGGGAAGGCGCGTTGATCGGCGGACACCTGGCAGGCGACGACCTGGCGGCGGCACGCGAACGGCTGCCGCACCTGGTCGGGCGCGATCCGGCGTCGCTGGACGGGCCGGGCATCGCACGCGCGACCGTCGAATCGGTGGCCGAGAACACATCCGACGCGGTGGTGGCGCCGCTGCTGTGGGGAGCGGTCGCGGGCGTGCCGGGCCTGCTGGGCTACCGGGCGATCAACACCATGGACGCGATGGTGGGCCACAAGTCGGCCCGCTACCTGCGGTTCGGCTGGGCGTCGGCACGGCTGGACGACGCGGTGAACTGGCTACCGGCCCGGGTGGCGGCGGCGCTGACCGTGCTCGCGGCGCCCGCCGTCGACGGCGACCGGCCGGGCGCGTGGGTGGCGTGGCAGCGCGACGCGGCGGCGCACCCGAGCCCGAACGCGGGCCGGGTCGAGGCGGCGTTCGCGGGCGCGCTGGAGATCAGCCTCGGCGGCCGCACGGTCTACCCCTACGGCGTGGAGATCCGCCCGGTCCTTGGCGACGGCGACGATCCCAGCCCGGTGGACGTCCGCCGGGCCGTGCGGCTGTCCCGGCTGGTGGCTCACTTGACGACGGGCGTCGCCGTGCTGGTCGCGGCGGCCCGGTCCCGGGCCTCGTCCTCGGCCAGGATCTCGGCGACCGAGCGGCGCCGTGGGCGCTCCCCGGCCAGCGCGCCACCCGGCTTGACCTCGCGTGCCGTGAAGTAGAACAGGCCGAACAGGGCCATGCTGCCGAACGCGATCCATTGCAGCGCGTACGAGAAGTACGGTCCCGCGTCCAGCTGCGGCAGCGGCAACGGCTCCAGCACGCCCGGTGAGCCTGCCTCCAACTGCACGTAACCGGGCCGGATGGTGATGTCCGCGGCCCTGCCCACCACCGCCGGGTCGACCGCGTAGACCTGCCGGTGCCCGTCCTCCTGGAACGCGTCCCGCGGCGTCGACTCGGCCACCCGGACCCGGGCCAGCAGCGTGACCTGACCGCCGGGCGCGGGGGCGATGTCCGGGACGCGGACGCCCTCCTTGGGCCGCACGTAGCCCCGGTCGACGAGCACCACCGAGCCGTCGGTCAGCCGCACCGGCGTGAGCACCTCGAACGCCGCGTTGCCCAGCACCGTCCGCAGCCGGGCGACCGCCTCGGCCGCCGGGAGGTAGGTGCCGGTCAGTGTCACCTTCCGCCACTCCTCGTGTGGGTCGGTGCCCAGCGGCACCGGCGGCGCGTCGTAGGAGGACTGGATGGCGGAGTTCGTGGCCGAGTTCTCCGCGTCCCGGCGGAACTGCCACGGCGCGAGCAGCGTGAAGCACGCCACGGCGAACGACACCGTGACGAAGGCCAGCAGCAGCCAGCCCGGACGCAGGAGGAACCTCAGCCGCACCCCACCACGGTAGGCGAGTCCGCCCGGCTCAGATACGCAGGGCCGCCTCCGCCGCCAGCCGCGACTCGCGCGCGTAGCCCGCGCCGAACAGCACGGTGTGGACCAGCAACGGGAACAGTTGGTGCAGCGGGATCCGCGCCCGCCAGCCGTCCGCCAACGGGCGGTGCTCGTCGTAGGCGGCCAGGATCCGGTCCAGGTGCGGACAGCCGAACAGGGCCAGCATCGCCAGGTCGGTCTCGCGGCGCCCGCCGTGCGCGGCCGGGTCGATCAGCCACACGCGGTCCCGCGTCCACAGCACGTTGCCCGACCACAGGTCACCGTGCAGCCGCGCGGGCGGCTCGGCCGGACCGGACAACTCGGTGATCCGCGCACAGACCCGCTCGATGGCGTGCACACCCTCGGCCTCCAACAACCCCCGGTTCGCCGCGCTACGCAGATGCGGCTCCACACGATCCGCCGCGTACCACTCCGGCCACGCGGGAGCGGGCACGCAGCGCATCGGGGCCAGGCCGATCCAGGCGTCCACCGGACCGGGCGCGGCGCCGAAGGCCGACGCGCCCGCCGCGTGCAGGTCCGCCAGGCCCCGGCCGAAGTCCTCGGCCACCGCCGGGGAAGGGCCGGTCTGCTCGACCTGCTCCATCACCAGCCAGCGGTCGTCGTGCGCGCGCACGTGCGGCACCGCCACCGCGCCCGGCTCGGTCAGCCACGCCAGCCCGGCCGCCTCGGCGGCCACCGCGTTCGGGCGCGGGTCGTGCTTGGCCACCAGCAGGTCGCCGTCCGCGGTGTCGACCTCGAAGACGTGGTCGGCCAGCGCGTGCGTGCCGACGACCACGAGCCCGGTGAGCGCGGTCACCTCGTCGAGGTTCAACCCCTGTTCTCCCGCACCCAGTCGAGCAGACCCGGGCAGGCGGCCTCGACCAGCGCCAACACCGCCTCGAACCCCTTCGGCGGGCCGTAGTAGGGGTCCGGAATGTCAAGATTCGTCGAAGTCGCCGGGTCGAAAACGCGGCACAATGTCACCCGTTCGGGGTCGGACACCCGGGCCCGCAGTGCCTTCGCGTGCCCGGAGTCCATCGCGACCAGCAGATCGGCGCCCAGATGGTCGGCGTCGACCTGGGTGGCGACATGGGCGGTGGGATAGCCGTGCCGGGCCAGCACCCGTGCGGTCCGCGGGTCCGCGGGCTCACCCACATGCCAGTCGTCGAGCCCCGCGCTGGTCACCCGCACCCGCTCGGCCAGGCCCGCGCGGCGCAGGTGCTCGCCGAACACCAGCGCGGCCATGGGCGACCGGCAGATGTTGCCGGTGCAGACGAAGCAGATGTGCACGCAGGCCAGCCTAGGGAAGACCAGGGAGCGTCGATGTCGTCGGGGAGACACGTGGTGACGGAGATGTGGTGGACGCCGGACGCGCTCCGGCAGCTGTCCGCGGAGCAACGCGCGGAGGCGGTCGACCGGCTCGCGGAGGCGGTGGAGGCACACATCGTCTCCCGCACCTCACCGGACGAACTGGCCCGCCGCCGCGCCACCCGCTGGCTGCGCGCCAACGGCCTGGCCGCCGTCGTGCAGCGCTGAGCTGGGCGCGGGGCGCCGACTGACCGGGCAAACAGTGCCGACGACCGCTCGGACTGACTCATCTAGACTCCGGGGCGATGACCAGCGGCGATATCGATCCCTTGCTCAGCCACCACGGCGACCGCGATACCGCGCCCGGCCTGCTCGACTTCGCGGTCAACGTGCGCGGCGGTACCCCGCCCCGCTGGTTGCGCGAGCGGCTGGCCGCCGCCATCGACCGGCTGGGGACCTACCCGTCCCCGGCGGACGACCTGCGCGCCCGCGCCGCCGTCGCCGCCCGGCACGACCGCGACCCGGACGAGGTGGTGATCCTCAACGGGTCCGCCGAGGGGTTCGCGTTGCTGCCCAACCTGGCGCCCGCGTTGGCCGCCGTCGTGCACCCGCAGTTCACCGAGCCCGAGGTGGCGCTGCGCACCGGCGGCATCGATGTCCGACGGGTCCTGCTTTCCGCGGCCGACGACTTCGCGCTGCATCCCGAGGACGTGCCCGCTGCCGCCGATCTCGTGGTGATCGGAAACCCCACCAACCCGACCTCGACGCTGCACCCCGCCGACCGGATCCGCGAACTCGCCGACGGGCGCGTGGTCCTGGTCGACGAGGCGTTCATGGACGCCATCCCCGGCGAACCCGAAACCCTGGCGGGTGATCCGGGCGTGCTGGTCTTCCGCAGCCTCACCAAGACCTGGGCGCTCCCCGGCCTGCGCGCCGGATACGCGCTCGGCCACCCGGACCTGCTCGCCCGGCTGACCCGCGGCCGTCCACAGTGGCCGGTCGGGACGCTGGTGCTTGAGGCGGTCGTCGCGTGCTGCGAGGCGCCCGCGCTCGCGGAGGCCGAACTGGCCGCGGTGGACGCTCGTGACCACCGCGAGGCGTTGCGCGCGGAACTGGGCGATCTGGTGCTCGGCGACCCGAAGGCGCCGTTCCTGCTCCTCGAAGTCCCGGACGGCGAACGGCTGCGGATGGCCTTACGCGACCGGGGAATCGCCGTGCGCAGGGGCGACACCTTCCCCGGTCTGGGGCCGAACCACCTGCGCGTCGCCGTCCGCTCGCCCGAGGAATGCGCGCCGCTGCTGGCCGCGCTTCGCGCCGAACCCGTCCTGGAGGTCCGCCCGTGACGACCGTCGCCGACGCGGTCGCCGCCCTGGAGGCCGCCTACCCGCCCGCGCTCGCCGAGAGCTGGGACGCGGTCGGCCTGGTCTGCGGGGACCCGGCCGAGCCTGCCGACCGGATCCTGGTCTGCGTCGACCCCGTCGAGTCCACTGTGGACGAGGCGGTCGATGTCGGTGCCCTGCTGATCGTGGCCCACCACCCACTGCTGCTCAAGGGCGTGCACGGGGTACCCGCCGACACCGCCAAGGGCGCGCTGGTGCACCGCATGATCCGCAACGGCATCGCGCTGTTCTGCGCGCACACCAACGCCGACGCCGCCGACCCCGGCGTCTCCGACGCGCTCGCCGCCGCCCTCGGCCTCACCGTCACCGGCCCGCTCGACGCCAACCCGGACGGCCGCACCGGCATCGGCCGGATCGGCGAGCTGCCCGAGCCAGAGCCGTTCGCCCGGTTCGTCGACCGCGTCGCCGCCGCGCTGCCCGGCACCGAGGGCGGGGTCCGCGCCGCGGGCGACCCGGACCGGCCGATCCGCCGGGTCGCCGTCTCCGGCGGCGCGGGCGACTCCTACCTGGCCACCGCCACCGCCGCGGGCGTGGACGCCTTCGTCACCGCCGACCTGCGCCACCACCCGGCCGCCGAGCACCTTGCCCGGCCCGGCGCGCCCGCGCTGGTCGACGTCGCCCACTGGGCCAGCGAGTGGCCGTGGTGCGCCCAGGCGGCGGAGATCCTGCGCGCCGCCCTCGGCGGTACGGTCATCGTTGACGTTTCCCACCGCCGCACCGATCCCTGGACCACCCAGGCAGCGGGCGCGCCGAGCCGAACCGGGAGGTTCACCGGGTGAAAGCCGATCCCGCCGCCCAGCGCAGACTGCTCGACCTGGCCGAGGTCGACATCGAGCTCACCCGGGTGCGACACCGCCGCACCACCATGCCGGAGCTGGCCGAGATCGACGCGGCCGAGCGGACCGCGCGGGCCAGGCGCGACGCCGTGGTGGCCGCGCGCACCCAGCTGGACGACCTCGACCGCGAGGCCGCCCGGCAGGAGAAGGAGATCGACGCGGTGCGCGCCCGCGAGGACCGCGACCGCAAGCTCCAGGTCGGCGGCACCCTCAACGCCAAGCAGCTCACCGACCTGGAGCACGAGCTGGGCACCCTGGAGCGCAGGCAGGCGGTGCTGGAGGACGACCTGCTTGAGCTGATGGAGCGGCGCGAGGCGGTCGAGCTGGACACCAAGCACGCCGACCTGGAGCTGGCCAAGGCCGAGGAGGCGCTGGCCGACGCCACGCACCGGCGCGACGAGAACCTGGCCGACCTGGACACCACCGAGGCGCGGCGCACCGCCGAGCGCGCCAGGGTGCTCCCGGACCTGCCCGCCGACCTGCTCGCGGTCTACACGCGTCGGCACGAGCTGCGCGGCACCGGCGCGGCCCTGCTGCGCGCCCGCCGCTGCGGCGCCTGCCGGATCGAGCTGGACAGCCGCGAGCTGTCCCGCATCCGGGAGGCCGCCGCCGACGAGGTGCTGGAGTGCCCGGAGTGCGGCACGATCATGGTCCGCACCGCCGAGTCGGGAGTGTGACGGCGCCGTGCGGGTGATCGTCGAGGCGGACGGCGGCTCGCGCGGCAACCCCGGCCCGGCCGGGTACGGCGCCGTGGTGCTGGACCCGGACACCGGCGCGGTGCTCGCCGAGCGCGCCGAGGGCATCGGGGTGACCACCAACAACGTCGCCGAGTACCAGGGCCTGCTCGCGGGCCTGCGGGCGGCCGCCGCGCTCGGCGCGGACGTGGTCGAGGTGCGGATGGACTCCAAGCTCGTGGTGGAGCAGATGTCCGGCCGCTGGCAGGTCAAGCACCCGTCCATGAAGCCGTTGGCCGAACGGGCGCGCACGCTCGCTGGCGAGTTCTCCCGGGTGACCTACACGTGGATCCCGCGCGAGCGCAACCAGCGCGCCGACCGGCTGGCCAACCAGGCCATGGACGCGCAGGCGGGCATCGCGCCGAAACCGGCCACGCCGGAGCCGCCCGCCGCGCGCCCCAAGGCCGAACAGGACGGTCTCTTCGCGACTCCACGGCGGATGTCCCCGGCCGCCTGGACCGGGGCGCACGGCGACCCGACGAAGATCCTGTTGTTGCGGCACGGGCAGACCGCGATGTCCGCCGAGCGCCGCTACTCCGGCCGCGGCGACGTCCCGCTGACCGAGCTCGGCCGGGCCCAGGCGGCGGCGGCCGCGCGCCGGATCGCCGCGCTGGACGGCCTCGGCCCGGACACGCCGGTGATCACATCCCCGTTGGACCGCGCCCGGCGCACCGCGGGCGCCGTGGCCGACGCGCTGGGCGCCAAGGTCCGGGTGCACGAGGGTCTGGTGGAGACGGACTTCGGCGACTGGGAGGGCCGCACCTTCACCGAGGCCTACGAGCGCGACCCGGCGCTGCACGACCGCTGGCTGGCCGACACCTCGGTGCCGCCGCCCGGCGGTGAGAGCTTCGACGCGGTGCACGAGCGGGTCGCCCGGGTGCGGGACGAGTTGTTGGTCGAGCACGCGGGTCGGACGGTGCTGGTGGTCAGCCACGTGACGCCGATCAAGGCGCTGCTGCGGCTGGCGCTGGAGGTCGGTCCGTCCCTTTTGTTCCGGTTGCACCTGGACCTGGCGTCGCTGTCCATCGTGGAGTTCTACCCGGACGGCAACGCGTCTGTGCGACTCGTCAACGACATCTCCCACCTGGACTGACGGCGTAGACGACGGAAATCCTTGCGGTCGGCGGGAAATCGACAGAAATCCACAGTCGACTGGACAGTTCGCCCGGCAGGCCGGACAAGTCCACTTCGGCCATCGGGCGGTCCGGTTCAGCCGGTGAGCGGCACGACCGCGGGACGGCGCCTGCGCACGGTCTCGGTGAAGCCGTGCAGCACCTCGCCAAGCGCGGCCGCGGCCAGCGGGCGCACCCGGGCGCCCTCGTGCTCGTCGGCGATCATCTGGTCCAGCACGAAGTGCCCGGCGAGGACCTTGGTGGCGCCCATGGCGAACAGCAGCGGCCGCAGCACCCCGTCGATGGCCACCAGGTGCCCCTGGGTGCCGCCGGTCGCCAGCGGCAGCACGGCCTTGCCTGCCAGCGCCCCGGCGGGCAGCAGGTCCAGCAGGGACTTCACCAGTCCGCTGTAGGCGGCCCGGTAGACCGGGCTGGCCACCACGATGCCGTCCGCGCCCGCCACCGCCTCGATCGCGGCGCTGATCGCCGGGTCGCCGGTGTCCTCGGCCAGCAGCGCGACCGTGGGCAGGTCCCGCACGCTGAGCACCGCGACCTGCTCGCCGAGCCGACGCAGCTCGGCCGCGACGTGCGCGACGAGGACGCCTGCCCGCGCGCTCGGTGCCGGACTGCCGGAGATGATCAGGATCGAGCCCACGGGTCCCTCCAGGTGGTGTGCCCGCCGGGCGGCGGCGGGGCGACGCTTGGGAAAAGCCGAGCTGAACAAGGAAAGACGCGCTGAACAGCGCGGACGCCGAACGACCCGGAACGGGTGGGAGCGTTGGGATGCCGTGCTTTCAGCGCGGACAGCAGCCGCCCGCGAGGAGGAGGAAGTCCACGTGCCTGCGCCGGGTGAGTACTCGGTCACCGGACATGGCACGAGTAGAACAGGCCAGGTCCGCGGGCTCAACGGTGTCCACGCCATGGGACGTGCGGACCGCGAAGTGGACCCCCGTATCCTTGATCCGCGGGCGAGTCGGCAGGGCGGCCGCGGCGGTGTGACCCACCGACGAGGAAAGTCCGGACTCCGCAGGGCAGGGTGGTTGTTAACGGCAACCCGAGGCGACTCGCGGGACAGTGCCACAGAAAACAGACCGCCCGGCGGGTCGGGAGCACCGAGCCGCCGGGTAAGGGTGAAACGGTGGTGTAAGAGACCACCAGCGCCCCGGGTGACCGGGGCGGCTAGGTAAACCCCACCCGGAGCAAGGCCAAGAGGGAGCCGCGAGGCTCCTGCGCAGACGTCCGAGGGCGGCCCGCCCGAGTCTGCGGGTAGGCCGCACGAGCCTGTCGGCGACGGCAGGCCTAGATGGATGGTCGCCCCCCGGGACGCGGGTCCCGGGGACAGGATCCGGCTTACGGCCGGCTCGCCCGCCCTGAGCGACCACTCGGTCCGCCCGAGTGTGACCTGATCGGCCCTACACCGATTGGAGTAATTCCGCACGCGACTCGCCGCGATTATCCTCGTGAGTTGTGTCACACAGAGTGAGAGTGATCCGCGCGGCCGGGTGAAACGTCCCCTGGACTAGGAAAATCGGGTGGTCGTAGGTTCTGACCGGCCCGCTCCGGATGATGATGGTGTGGTCAGATGGCAGCCGGATGGGACGACGGAGGGCCCGCTTGGACGTACTGAACCTACGGTACGCATCCTTCTAGCTACCCATAGTAATGACAACCATGTGCCTTTCGTGCTCTACTCGACGGGCACAGCACAGACCTGCCGCGCAGGAGCCCGACGCCCCGGACCGCTTCCGCGCACTTGGGAGATCGAGATGACTACCCCGACCATCGCCGCGCTCGTCGACTTCGCCCAACAGCAACAACCCTCCGACAAAGGTGGTCTCAGCACCGGCGGCGTCCGCGACTGGATCCTCAACAACATCATCCCGTTGCTCCTGCTCACGGTGGCGCTCCTGCTGCTGTGGCTGGGTGGCGGCAAGGGGGACAACGCGGGAGTCATGCGCCGTCTCGGCGGCGTCATCGTCGCCCTGGCCATCATCGGGTTGGCGGTCACCAATGCCGGCGAGGGAATCGGCCGGTGGCTCGCAGGCCTGTTCACCGGCTGATCAGGCCCGGTGAACTGACGTGCGGATACGCACCGACGACGAGGTATACCGGGTCGACGCGGTCTGGCTCGGGCCGCCCAAGGCCACCTTCCCCTTTCGGGCCCGCTATGTCGCCTGGGGTGTGGGCACGGTCGTCTTCCTGCTCGCGCTCACCGTCCTGCGCAACCTGGGCGTCGGCCTGTTCTGGTCGTTCGCCTGGGGACTGGTGGCCACCATCGGCCTGACCATGGTGATCTGCTCGCGGATCAGCCATGAGCGCCCGCTCGGCGCCGTGCTCACCATGTGGCTGCGCGAGCTCAAGGCGCCGCGCGAGACCACCTCGGGCAACGGCGGCGCGGTCAGCGCGGCAGGCGTCCGGGTGCGCGCGGAACGCCCGCACCGCAAGCCGCGCGGCACCTCCGACCGCCGCCGGGCCAAGACCGCGCGCCGGGCCGAGGAGGCCCGGCGCAAGGCCAGGGAGGCGCGCGCGGGCAGGCCGCCGCGCCCGGCCAAGCGCACCGCCAAGAACGTCCAGAAGCAGCGGAACAGGGAGGCCAGTGGTGTTCGGACGCCGTAAGCGCGAGCAGGACCCGCTCGCGCCCCACCCGGCGGGACACCCGCACGACCCCGTCTCCCAGGGCCGGACCCGGCACAGCGCGCGCTACGAGCAGGCGCAGGCGCCCCGCAAACGCGGCAAGCGGCTGCCCGGCGAACAGGGCATCCCCAGCTACACCCCGGAGATCGCGGCCCGCACCATCGACGGGCACCTGCTGCGCACCGGCACCGACGTCTACGCCTGGTACCGGCTGGCCCCGCAGCGCTGGTCGTTCCGCTCCGACTCGCAGCGCCAGGACCTGATCGCCGCCATCGCAGGCCAGTACGCCGAACTGGCCGGCCGCTGGCTGCACCTGCGCGTCACCACCCGGCCCTATCCGATCCGGATGTGGGCCGAGGCGCACGTGCACAACGCGGTGAACCGGCTGCCGGACGTGCCGGGCGCGCTGAGCTTCGACGACTACCTGGTCGGCGAACAGCAGCAGCTGCTCGGCCGGTCCATGGCGGAGAAAGAGGTCTACCTGGGCGTCCAGGTGCAGACCCGCAACGTCGTCGACCGGGCCGTTGAACGCGCGGCCCCGTTGCTGCGCAAGGTGTTCCCGGACGCGGTCGACGCCGAGTTGCTCGCCATCGAGAGCGAGGTCGAGCACCTCGACCAGGTCATCGGCTCCGCCGGGCTGGAGGGCCGACCGGCCACCGCCGAGGAGATGTCCTGGCTGATGCACCGGTCCTGCTCGCTCGGCCTGCCCGCGCCACGCAACATGCCCGCGGTCCCCGGCGCCGCCTGGGAACCCGAGGACCTGGCCAGCTTCACCGACGCCGCCGACTTCCACCAGGACCCGTACTCCCCGACGGTCACCGTGCGCGGCCGCACCGGCTCCAACGCGGGTGTCACCCGGCACGTCACCGTGCTGACCGTCGGCATGATGCACGGCCTGCAGATCCCCGAGATCGACGACCCGTGGGTGCAGCGCAGCGACCGGCTGCCCGCCTCCGTCGAGTGGTCCGCTCGGATCTACGTGCGCAAACCCGAGGAAGTCCAGGGTGAGCTGCAGCGCCAGATGAACAAGGTGCGCTCGCAGGTCAAGCACTACACCGACGAGCACGAGCTGGAGCCGCCGCAGTCGCTGGCCCGGCAGGCCAGCCGGGTGCTGGAGATCGACGACGAGATGACCTCCGGCTTCACCGCGCTGGCCACCCGGGTGCGGTCCTGGTGGCGGCTCGCGGTGTCCGGCCCCAGCGAGCGCGACGCGCTGCGGCTGGCCCAGCAGCTGCTCGACCTGTACAAACCGAAGGTCGCCATCGAGCACCCCGAGGCGCAGTACGCCATGGCCCGCGAGTTCATCCCCGGCGAGCCGCTGGCCTCCAGCGCCTACCTGCGCCGCGGCTCGGTCATCTGGGCCGCCTCGGCGGTGCCCACCGCCACCGCCGAGGTCGGCGACCGGCGCGGCATCCTGCTCGGCGAGACCTGCACCGCCACCCGCCGCCCGGTCGCCTGGGACCCGTGGATGGCGCAGGAGATCCGGGACGGCTCCGGCCTCACCGCAATGGTCGCGGGTCTCGGCGGCGGCAAGTCCTTCCTCGGCGGCGGCATCGTCTACAAGACGCTGCGCGCCGGGGCGCACTGGACCATCCTGGACCCGTCCGGCCCACTGGCCCGGCTCTGCGACCTGCCCGAGCTGCGCCCGTACGCCCGGCCGATCAACCTGCTCAACGCCCAGGCAGGCATCCTCAACCCGTACCGGGTGGTGGCCGAACCCAAGATCGACCACTTCCTGGACGACGACGACCCGGAACGCGCCTGGCGCCGGGAGAAGGCGCTCGCCGCCGCCACCCGCCGCAGGCTCGTGCTGGACGTGCTCACCGGCCTGCTGCCCTACGAGGTCGCCCGGCTGCCGCAGAGCCGCATCGTGCTGCTGCGCGCGGTCCGCACCGTCGGCGGCCGCATCGACGCCGACCCCGGCCTGGTCTTCGACGCGCTGCGCCGGGACGCCAGCGAACACCGCGAGCATGCCATCGTGGTCGCCGACTTCCTGGACGAGATGAAGGAGCGGATGTCGCTGCTCATCCCCGAGCGCGGCGCCGACCCGTACGACGAGCAGCGCGACGACCGGATGACCGTGCTCACCATGGCGGGCCTGACCCTGCCCAAGGACGGCGTCGGCCGCGAGCACTGGACCGACGCCGAGGCGCTCGGCGTGGAGATGCTCAACCTGGCCGCCTGGCTCACCCAGCGTACCATCTACGACAAGCCCAAGGACATGCGCAAGGGCGTCTGGATCGACGAGGCGTTCTTCCTCTCCGAGGTGCCGACCGGCCGGGTGCTGATGAACCGGTTCGCCCGCGACTCCCGCAAGTGGAACGTCCGGGTGCTGCTGTCCTCGCAGATCCCGGCCGACTTCCTGAAGATCCAGGGCTTCGTCGCGCTGCTGGACTCGGTGTTCATCGGCAGGCTCGACGACGACCAGGCCCAGGCGGACGCGCTGCGGCTGCTCAAGGTGCCGGTCGGCGCGGGCTACGAACAGGTGGTGGCCAGCCTCGGCCGCCGCCCCGGCGTGCAGCGCGGCATGGTCGAACGGGACACCGCGCCCCGCCAGTTCATCTTCGGCGACGGCGCGGGCGGCGTGGAGCGCATCCGCATCGACCTGTCCGGCAACCACCTCGACCACCTGCGCACCGTCATGGACACCACCCCGGACGCACAGCGCGAGTCGGCGCGCAGGCTGCTGGCCGAGTCGGCCGAGCGCCCGGTGGCCCCGCCGACACCGCCAAGCGAGCAGGAGTTCGAGCCGGTCGACGGCTCGCTCACGGACGAGGAGTTCGAGCGCGCCGCGGAGTTCGAGCTTGGGCTGACCGAGGACGACTTCGTCGGCGAGCCGGTGCCCGGCGGGCCGCCGCCGGACGGCGGTGGCGGGGACAAGAAGCGCGGTCGTGAGGACGCGGCATGAGCGGCGGCCTGGCGGTCGCGGTCGTTCGTTTGGTTGAGTTGATCAAGCTGGTGCCCCCGAGGTCGGCGAGGTTGGTGGACGTCACATGATCACGCTCCTGGTGGTGGCCGCCGCCGTGCTGCTCATCGCGGCCCGGCGGCGGCGCAGACAACGCGGGCAGGCCTTCTCCCGCCGCTCCCTGGCCATGCTCACCGCCATCGGCGTCCTCGGCCTCCAGGTCTTCACCGGCAGCCCGGCCTTCGCGCAGCCACCGGCCAACGACTCCTGCGTCGCCAACCCGGAGCGACCGGGCGCGGGCATGGTCGGGGCGTTGGACCCGCCGCAGGGCAACGGCGAGCCGAACAGCCCGTACCTGATCTACGGCTACTCCGGCATGGTTTGGCACGTCTACGACGACAAGTGCGGCGGCATCGTGCCGACCGGCGTCACCGACCCGGGCGCCACGATCGACAACTGGGCGGGCAACGAGCTGTTCAACGTCGCCAAGAACATCGTCGGCGCCACCAACTCACTGCACTACACCCTGCTCGACGGCGGTGTCCTCGGCGGCCTCAACGGTCAGATCGGCAAGGCCGCCGACTCGATCTTCAACAACACCTTCGCCCAGCTGTTCAGCATCTTCATGCTCGGCCTGGCCATCCTGCTGTTCCGGCAGATCTGGAAGGGCGACCTGGCCACGGTCAGCAAACGCACGCTGTTCGCCTTCGCCGGCATGTGGCTGGCCGCCTCGTCGGCGGTGCTGGTCGCCAACTACGACCGCATCGACGACGTCATCGTGCGCACCACGACCAGCATCCAGGCCGGGTTCGAGGACCCCAAGGAGAACGTGGCCGCGCAGCACGTGCTGCCAACCGAGCTGCACAACAAGATCGTCTACGACAACTGGCTGCGCGGCGAGTTCGGCGACCCGACCAGCCCGCAGGCCCGCGACTACGGCCGCAAGCTGCTCGACGCCCAGTCCTGGACCCGCGACGACGTGGTCACCGGCCGGGACGCGGACAACGCGGCCGAGCAGGCGAAGAAGGCCGAGTACAAGCAGATCGCCGGTCAGCTCGGCCCGGCGACCGACTACTTCAAGGGCACCGGCGGCAGCCGCACCGGTGCCGGTGTGCTGGCCCTGTTCCAGTCCATCGTGTACTCACTGTTCCAGCTGTTCGCCAAGCTCGCGGTGCTGCTGGCCCAGCTGCTGCTGCGGGTGCTCGCGCTCAGCGCGCCGGTCATCGGCCTGGTCGCGCTGATCCACCACGACATCCTGCGCAAGATCGGCCGAGCGGTCGGCGCGGTGGTACTGAACGTGCTCGTGCTGGCGATGCTCGCGGGCATCCATTTCAAGTTCCTGGAGCTGATCTTCTCCCCGGACGCCAAGCTGTCCCTGCTCACGCAGATGCTCCTGGCCGCCATCGTGACCCTGGTCTTCTTCCTGGTCGGCCGCCCCGCGCGGCGGATGTGGCAGATGCTGGAGCTGTCCGTGGGTGCCGCGGGCGGCGCGATGCCTGGCGCGGGGGGCGGGTTCTTCTCCCGGTTCCGGCGCAACAAGCAGCAGGGGCCGACCCCGCAGGACGCGTTCTGGGAGAACGTTCGCGAGGGTGAGCAGAACGAGGAAGGCGCGGGCACGCTGGTGCCCAGTTCGGGCAAGCGGCCGCGCCCCGAGGCCAGCAACCCGGTCACCGCGCACGCCGAGCGGCTCGACGGCCGCGGCCAGCCGGTGGTGGTGCGCAGGCGTACCCAGGTGGGCGGGTCCCGGCCGGGCATCGAGTCCCGGGCCGAGGACATCCACGGTGAGCTCCTGCTCGACGGCCTGCCCGGCCAGCCCGGCACCACCCGGCTGTCGGTCGGCGGCGGCAGCCGTGCGAGCCGGGTCGTGGACACCGTGCCGGTGGCCGACCGGGGCTACGACCGCGGCGAGGACGCGGTGGTGATCCCGTCCATGGTGCCCAGCAGGCGGGGCGAGTTCGAGGCGCCGGTGGAGGCCCCGCCCAACCCGGCGCCGCGGGTGGCGGATGTGGAGATGGTCGCGGGCCGACCGGTGCACGTGGTCTACCGGCCATCGCGCGGCCTGGAGGTCGCCGACCAGCGGCAGCCGCAGCCGCGCCGGATGCCGCTGCACGACGGGCCGCGCGACACCGACTCGGTGGTGAGGTGACGCCGTGCCGATCCGCACCAACCGCGGCCGGGCCGCGGTCTACCGCAAGCTGTGGGGCTGGCCGCTGCGCTCGCCCCGGCACTTAGCGGTCGCCGTCTTCCTGGCCGTGCTCGTGCTGACCGCGGCCGGGATCATCGTGCCGAAGGTCCTCGGCCGGGGCCACGGCCAGCAGGCCGCGCCCGGCGCGGCAGGCGCGTCGACCCCGGTGGCGACCTCGACCACCGTCCCCGGGCAGCGCCCGGACGCCGGGCTGACCACGGCCGTGCCGACGTCCCCGCTGCCCACCCGCATCACCTCCGGCCCCACCCCCACGTCCCGGGCGGACGCGCCGCCGCAGGCCCTGGACGCGGTGACCAGGTTCGCCGAGCGCTGGGTGGACCACCCGGCCGGGATCACCGCCAAGGACTGGCTCGACCACCTGCGCCCGTACACGACCGAGGAGTACCTGGCCGTCATGGCCGACGTGGACCCGGCGAACGTGCCTGCGAGCCGGGTCACCGGCCCGGTGCGCGCGGCGGTGTCGTTCGCCAAGTCGGTGGAGGCCGAGGTGCCGACGGACGCGGGCACCCTGCACGTGACGGTGATCGACACCGGCAAGGGCTGGAAGGTCGCAGGCTACGAGCAGGGGCGGTCATGAAGACGGCGATCATCGTCGGCGCGGTCGTGGTGACGGTGTTCACCACCGTGATCAGCACCGGCGCGGTCACCTCGGTGGTGCAGAACGACCAGGCCGAGCAGGCCGCCGCGGTCGGCCTCACCTCGTGCAACGCCTCGCTCGGCCCGATCAGCACCGGCCCGGCAGGTTCCGGCGCGGCGGACGCGGCCAACCTCTCCGAGGAGCAGCGCGGCACCGTCGCGCTGATCATCACCATCGGCAAGCAGCGCAACCTGTCCTCGCGGGCCTGGCAGGTGGCGATCCAGGCGGGCATGACCGAGTCCGGGCTGCGCAGCCTGGACTACGGCGACCGGGACTCGCTGGGCATCTTCCAGATGCGCCCGTCCATGGGCTGGGGCACCGCCGCGGAGGTCACCAACCCGACCTACGCCATCAACAAGTTCTACGACGTGCTGCTGGCGCTGCCCGACTGGGACACCCAGCGGCCGGGCGACTCCGCGCAGGACGTCGAGCGGTCCGCGTTCCCGGACCGCTACCACCGCTGGGAGCCGATGGCCGCGTTCCTCATCGGGGAGCTCGGCCAGGTCGCGAACTACACCGGTTGTGGCGAAGGTCTGGGCGCGCTGCTGCCCGCGCCCACCGCGGCCGCGGGCGGTGCGATGCAGTTCGCGCTGTCCCAGCAGGGCAAGCCGTATCTGTGGGCCGCCTCGATCGACCAACAGGACTCGTACGACTGCTCCAGCCTGATGCTGCAGTCCTACCGCTCGGCCGGGGTGCTTCTGCCGCGCACCTCGCGCGAGCAGTACCACGCGGGCGCGCTGCTGCCGGTGGAGCAGGCGCAGCCGGGCGACCTGCTGTTCTGGGCCTACGACGAGTCCGACCCGAGCACCATTCACCACGTGGCCATGTACCTGGGGGATGGCAAGATCGTGGAGGCCCAGCAGACCGGTGTCCCCGTGCACATCCGGCCGGTCTCCTTCACCGAGGGCGAGCTGATGAACCAGGCCGTGCGGCCCGGGGTTTGAGAAGAGGCGACTGATGAACATGTACCCACCGGGACCCCTGCCCAGACATCCCGGCCCACCCGCCTCCGCCGCGCCGATCCGCGACTTCCTCAACAGCGCCAAGCGGCCCGGGGTGAGCGAGGGCTACGTGGTGCTGCCGCGCGGGCTGGCGGAGGCGATGCCGCTGCCGTGGCAGCAGCACATGGCGCACCTGCTGCACGAGTTCCACCAAGTCTACGCGCACCTGGACTGGCCGGAGTACCGCGTGGTGCCGTCCCGGCGGGAGCGGCTGGTCGACCTCGACGAGGACCAGCTGGCCGAGGTCGGCTGCCTGGTGGAGATCGACGGCGACGGCGAGCTGGTCTACCGGGAGCGCAACGGCCGCCGGATCGAGCACCCGGAGCAGCAGGAGGTGCTGGTCTCCTGCCTGGACCCGATCCCCGGCCAGCACTACAACGCCAACCAGGACACGCCGCCGCGCGGCTTCCCGGTGCAGCAGTCGCCGACCTGGGGTTAGCTGATGCCATGAGCGACGACAACCCTGATCCGGGCTGGTACTACAACACTCGAACCGGGCAGGTCGAACACGGGACGTTGTCCCGACGGGTCGACCTGCTCGGCCCGTACCCCGACCGGGCGACCGCCGAGCGGGCGCTGGAGATCGCGCACGAGCGCACCGCGGCGGCCGACAGCGCCGACCGACGGTTCCGCGGCGACGACGACGAATGACGGGCTGACCCACCCCTGTTTCCGCAGGTGGGGCTGTGAAATCCGTCCCAACGGCCTCGCCTGGGGTGGGGTGCGGTGCGACGCTGGACGGGTAAGCCATCCGCATACACCCAGGGACCCGCGACGACGCGGGCCTTGAGGGAAGGACGGTCGAACAGCGATGTCCGCTGCGATGAATTCCCCTGCCCCGAGTTCCGAGGTCGCGCCGCACTCCGAGGATGTGGCGCCGTACGGGTCCGGACCGGCGACCGGCCGCAAGCCCGCCAAGCGCGTCCGCGTCCACCACCTGCAGGACCTCAAAGACCGCGGTGAGCCGTTCCCCATGCTCACCGCCTACGACATGTACACCGCCGAGCTGTTCGACGAGGCGGGCATCCCGGTGCTGCTGGTCGGCGACTCGGCCGCGAACAACGTCTTCGGCTACGACACCTCGCTGCCGGTCACCGTGGACGAGCTGATCCCGCTCGTCCGCTCGGTGACCCGCGCGGCCAAGTCCGCGCTGGTGGTGGCCGATCTGCCGTTCGGCTCCTACCAGGTCTCGGTCGAGCAGGCGGTGACCACGGCCGTGCGGTTCATGAAGGAGGGCCGCGCGCACGCGGTGAAGCTGGAGGGCGGCAGCGTGTTCGCGCCGCACATCCGGGCGATCACCAACGCGGGCATCCCGGTCATGGCGCACATCGGCTTCACCCCGCAGAGCGAGCACAGCCTGGGCGGCTACCGCGTGCAGGGCCGCGGCGACACCGGCGAGCGGGTGCTGGCCGACGCGGTGGCCGTCGAGGAGGCGGGCGCGTTCGCGGTGGTGATGGAGATGGTCCCGGCGGAGGTGGCCAAGCGGGTCACGCACGAGCTTCGGGTGCCGACGATCGGCATCGGGGCCGGGCCGGACTGCGACGGCCAGGTGCTGGTCTGGCAGGACATGGCGGGCCTGCGGCGGGCCAAGGCGTCGCGGTTCGTCAAGCGCTACGCGGACGTGGCCGACGTGCTGCTCGGCGCGGCGCGATCGTTCGCGGACGACGTGCGCGGGCGCGAGTTCCCTGCCCCGGAGCATGTCTTCCACTGAACCCCGACCGCGCGGTCGGGGTGCTCAGCCCCGGCCGTGCGGTGCCAGCCAGGCGTCCGCGAGCGGACCGATCGGGACGATCCGGGTCGGATTGATCTGGTCGTGGGTGGCGTAGTAATGCCGCTTGATGTGGTCGAAGTCGACCGTCTCGCCGAACCCGGACGTCTGGTACAGGTCGCGCGCGTAGGCCCACAGGGTCGGCAGCTCGGCGAGCTTCTGCCGGTTGCACTTGAAGTGGCCGTGGTAGACCGCGTCGAACCGGACCAGCGTGGTGAACAGCCGGATGTCCACCTCGGTGATCTGGTCGCCCATCAGGTAGCGGGAGCTCTCCAGCCGCACGGTGAGGCGATCGAGCTCGGCGAACAGCGCGGTGTATGCGTCCGCGTAGGCATCCTGCGAGGTGGCGAACCCGGCCTTGTAGACGCCGTTGTTGACGTTGTGGAAGATCGGCTCGATCAGTGCGTCGATCTCCGGGCGCAGTTTCTCCGGGTAGAGATCCGGTGCACCCTCGGCATGGAACTCACGCCATTCGGTGCTCAGGTCGAGAGTGATCCGCGGGTAGTCGTTCGTGACGACCTTCCCCGTGTGGGGGTCGACGAGTGCGGGCACGGTGAACCGGCCGGTGAAGTCCGGGTCCGTCGCCAGGTACGCCTCGGACAGGTACCGGATGCCAAGCACCGGGTCGCCGGCCGTCCGGGTCCAGGGTGAACCGCCAGCCTTGCTCGTCCCGGATCGGATCGACCACTCCGAGCGAGATCACCGCCTCCAGTCCGAGCAGCTTGCGCGCGATGATCGCGCGGTGCGCCCACGGGCAGGCCAGGCAGGCGATCAGCCGGTAGCGGCCCGGCTCGGGGCGGACGCCGGACGATCCGTCGGCGGTGATCCGCCCGGTGAACGCGTTGGGCTGCCGCACGAACGCCCCGCTGGTCGCGGTCTCCCCGCCGAATTGCGCCATACCCACGACCTTATGCCCTGGTGCAGCATGAACGCATGCGCTTCCTGTACCCGGCCATCGAGCCGCACGCTCACGGCCTGCTCGACGTGGGCGACGGTCACCAGCTGCACTGGGAGACCAGCGGCAACCCCGACGGCAAGCCGGTCGTGGTCCTGCACGGCGGTCCGGGCACCGGCTCGAACGCGATGCAGCGCAGGCACTTCGACCCCGACGCGTACCGGATCGTCCTGTTCGACCAACGCGGCTCTGGGCGCAGCACGCCGCACGTCAGCGACCCCGGGGTGGACCTGTCCGCGAACACCACCTGGCACCTGGTGTCCGATCTGGAGCGGCTGCGCGAACACCTGGACATCGACCGCTGGCAGCTGTTCGGCGGCTCCTGGGGCGCCACATTGGCGGTCGCCTACGCACAGCAATACCCGGAGCGGGTCAGCGAAATGATCCTGCGGGGCGTCTTCCTGCTCCGAGCTTCGGAACTGGATTGGCTCTACCGGGGCGGCGCGGGCGCGATCTTCCCGGACGCGTGGGCCGACTTCGTGTCGCTGGTGCCTGCGGGGGAGGACCCGCTCGCCGCCTACCAGCGGCTGGTGTCGTCGCCGGACCCGCAGGTACGGGTGCGCGCGGCGGCGGCGTGGAGCAACTGGGAGGGGGCGACGGCGTCGGTGATCCCGAACCCGGCGCTGGTCGCGCAGTACGCGAACCCGGTGTTCGCGGTGCCGTTCGCCCGCATCGCCCTGCACTACTTCAGCAATGCGGGATGGCTGACCGAGGACCAGCTACTCCGCGACGCCCACCGGCTGCACGGCATCCCGGGCCGGATCGTGCAGGGCCGCTACGACATCGTGTGCCCACCGGTCACCGCCTGGGCACTGGCCCGGCTGTGGCCCGACGCGCGGCTGACCCTGCTGCCGCAGGCGGGCCACTCCACCGGCGACCCGGGCATGATCGAGGCCCTGCGCGCGGCGACCGACGAGTTCCGTTAGGCCAGCGCGGACTCCAGCGCCGCCTTGGCCTCGACGAGCGACGGCCCGTACCAGGTGAGGTAACGACCGACGACCAACACGGCCCGTTTGCCGGGGAACCATTGCGGGCCGTCAGTCTCGGTGAACTCGTAGGGCTCGTCGGGGAGCACTACGAGGTCAGCGCTCATGGCATTCAGCTCATCGATGCTCGGACGCGGATACCGGTCCGCGTGGTCGGCGTAGACATTGACGATCCCCAGACGCCGCAACACATCCCCGGCGAACGTGTCCCGCCCGACGACGACCCACGGCTTCCGCCACACCGGCACAATCGCTGTTGCCCTGGGCGCAGGCGTCTCGGTCCACAGTTCGGTCGCGGTAGCGAGCCATTCCGGTTCGCTTTGACCGAGCGCTCCGAGCAACCGCCGGATAGAACCGAGCCCGGCAGGCACGGTGGCGGGCGCCTCGGTCACCCACACACCCACCCCGGCGGCCCGCAGCGCGTCCACGTCCTCGCGCCGGTTCTCCTCGGTATTGGCGACCACGAGATCGGGCCGCAGGTCGAGCACGGCGTCGACACTCGGATACTTCGAGCCACCCACGCGCGGCACATCGAGGTCAATCGGGTGCGTGCAATAGTCCGTTGCACCGACGAGCAATCCGGGCACCGACACCTCGATCGCCTCGGTCAGCGACGGCACCAGACTCACCACCCGCCGGACCGCGCCGGTGACGGGCGTTCCCTGGTCGTCGACCACTCAGACGTCCGTGATCCGCAGCCCCGCGTGCGCCTTGTACCGCTTGTTGACCGCGATCAGGTTCGCCGTCAACGCCTCGACCTGGTGGGCGTTACGCAGCCGTCCCCCGTAGATCCCACGCATCCCCGGGATCGCGTCGGCCAGCGCCCGCACGGTGTCGGTGGCCTCCCGGTCGTCGCCGAGCACCAGCACGTCGATGTCCACCTCGGCCACGGACAGGTCACCCAGCAGCACCGCCGACACGTGGTGGAACGCCGCCGTCACCCGCGAGTCCGGCAACGTCCGCTCCGCCTGCTGCGCCGCACTCCCTTCCTCGACGGCCAGCGCGTACGGCCCCTGCTTGTCGAACCCGAGCGGGTTCACACAGTCGATGACGATCTTCCCCGCCAACTCGTCCCGCACCGCGACCAGCAACTCGCGGTGCCCCTCCCACGGCACGGCGACCAACACGACATCCGCGTCCGCCGCACATCCCGCGTTGTCCAGCCCGGTCACATGCCCGACCCCGGCCGCCTCCCGCAACTCCGCCGCCGCGGCCTCCGCTCGCTCCGCCGACCGCGACCCGATCACCACCGGGATCCCCGCCTTGGCCCACCGCAGCGCGAGCCCCCGCCCCTGCGGCCCGGTCCCCCCGAGCACCCCGACCTTGACCCGCCCCAACTCAGCCACACCCACCCCTTCCCGGTTGCCTTCCCCGCACGGTATCCACTCCCGGGGTGTTCCCGCACTGACACCCACCCCACACCCGCACCCGGAATTACGCGCCTCCGGACGCGGGGAAACACGCAGTTCCGTTCTGCCACGCGGCGGTTCGCGACTCAGGTTTCCGGGGTGGGCGGGACGTCGGTTTGTTCGAAGGTGAGGCGGCGGCGGGTGGTGTCGGCCTCAAGGAGGCGGACGCGGATGGTGGCGCCCTCGCGGAGGGCGGGGCCGGTGCAGCGGGCCAGGACGGGCGGGGTGGGGATGAAGATCTCGGCGGTGGTGGTCTCGGCGCGCAGCACGACGGCGGGGAACTCGGTGCCGACGTGGTCCGCGAGGACCCAGGTCTCGACCTGGTCGAGGCAGGTGCGGTCGACCTTGGCGGCGGTGGTGTCGGAGCGTTCCATCAGGTCGGGCAGCAGCGGCAGGGCGGCGCGCACCCAGTCGGGGATGGGGTCGCCCGCGCAGACGGACAGGCAGATCTCGGTGCCGAAGCGGTCGACGAGGCGGCGCAGTGGGGCGGTGACGTGCGCGTACGAGGCGGCGATGCCCGCGTGCGTGGTGAGGGCGGGAATCTCGCCGTCGAAGACGGTGTAACCGGCGCCGCGCAGGAGGCGGGTCGCGTCCATGAACAGGGCCAACGACGCGGGGGAGGACGGGTCGAGCTCGGCCAGCATCCGCGCGGTGCTCTCGTCGGCGGGCCACGGGATGTCCAGCGCCTTCGCCGACCGGCGGAGCCAGTGGATCGCGCTCTCGTCCGGCGGTGGCAACGTCCGCAGCACGCCGACCTTGGCGCTGAGCATGATCTCGGCCGCGCAGATCCCGGTGAGCAGTGAGATCTCCGCGTTCCACGCGTCCACCTCGTTGCGCGGCCGCAACACCAGCCGCCACCCGTCACCGGCGGGCTCGATCTCCTGCTCGGGCAACTGCAACTCGACAGCCCCACGCTTGATCGCCAACGCCCGTCGCAGCCTGCCCACCTCGGGCAGCAGCGCGACGGACGGGTGCGGCGTCCCAGCATCGAACGTCGCCTGCACACCCTCGTAGTCGAACTGCCCGATCGACCGCACCCAGGCCCGCCGCACCTCGGCGTGCACCGGCTCCCCGACCGCGTCGAGATCGATCGTCCACAGTGCCGCCGGACTGGTCTGATCGGGCAGCAGACTCGCCGCCCCCTCGGACAGGACGGTCGGGTGCAACGGAACATTCCCGTCCGGCAGATAGATCGTCTGCCCCCGCCCCCGGACTTCCGCGTCCAACGCCCCACCCGGCACCACGAACGCCCCAAGATCGGCGATCGCGTAGTGCACCCGGTAGCCATCCCCGCGCCGCTCCAGCAGCACGGCCTGATCGAGATCCTTGGCCCCTGGCGGATCTATGGTGACCAGCGGCAACGCCGTCGCATCCACCCGCTCCCCGCGCGGCCCATCGAACACGGCCTGTTCCGCTTCGGCCAGCGCGCCGGGCGGGAACTGATCGGGCAACCCGAACTCCGCCCGAACCCGCGCGAAATCGACCCCAGCACCCCCGGTCCCCGTGGACTCCACACCGAGCACCCTAGCCCCTGACCACCCCAAACGGGTGACGACAGCGACTCGCTTCCCGACACATCACCGCGCAGCACAGTTCGAACCGAACCCGACCTACGCGGGATGACGGAACCCTGTGCACCGGATATGGCGGGCTCGACGGGACATCCCCGCGTACGCGGGGACGACAAGGAGTCACCGACCAGCCGCCGTCACATCGACGAAACACCCCCGCGTGCGCGGGGACGACTCGATCACCGACCTGCAACCCGGAGACCTGCTGGGAACACCCCCACGTAGGCGGGGACGACATCGCATCGAGAATTGAGACGATCAATCCTTCGGGAACACCCCCGCAGGCGCGGGGACGACCGCATCGGTGGCCGGTTCCTCCGCCTCCAGGGCGGAACACCCCCGCAGGGCGCGGGGACGACATGGCGATGGTGCTCGGCCAGTTCGCGTAGCAGGGAACACCCCCGCAGGCGCGGGGACGACTCAGACCCGCCTACCGGGAGTCCGGTGCGCCTGGGAACACCCCCGCAGGCGCGGGGACGACCCGTAGATCTGGATGTTGTCGACGTGGCTGCACGGAACACCCCCGCAGGCGCGGGGACGACTGGTGGTACGTGCTCCCCGGCGACCGGGTGTTGGGAACACCCCCGCAGGCGCGGGGACGACACTTCCTGACCTGCGGCGCTATGAGCCGTAACGACGTTTCTCATTCACTTTCGTCGCCCAGCTCAGACCGCCCCCTCCCGCCAAGCGCTGGTGATCGGCAGGCGGCGGTCCCGCCCGAACGCCCGGAAGCTGATCTTGGTGCCCGGCGGGTACTGGCGCCGCTTGTACTCGGCCCGGTCCACCATCCGCAGCACCCGGTCCACCAGTTCCGGCTCGAACCCGGCCGCGATCAGGTCCGCGTACCCCCGATCCCCCTCCACGTAGTCATCCAGCACCGCGTCCAGCAGCTCGTAGTCCGGCAACGAGTCGCTGTCCATCTGTCCCGGCCGTAGCTCCGCCGATGGCGGCTTGCTGATCGAGTCCTCCGGGATCGGCGGCACCTCGCCGTGCTTCTCCGCCGCCGCGTTGCGCCACCGCGCCAGCTCCCACACCAACGTCTTCGGCACGTCCTTGATCGGCGCGAACCCGCCGACCGCGTCCCCGTAGATGGTCGAGTACCCCACCGCCAGCTCGGTCTTGTTCCCGGTGGCCAGCACCAGGTGCCCGTGCTGGTTCGACAGCCCCATCAGCGTCATCCCCCGGCACCGCGCCTGCACGTTCTCCTCGGCCAGCCCGGTCAGCCCGAGCTGGCCGACGAACACCTCGACCATCCGGGCGATCGGCTGCTCGCTCAAGTGCAATCCGGTGCGCTCGGCCAGGTCCGCCGCGTCCGACCGTGAATGCTCCGACGAGTACACCGACGGCATCGACACGCCATAGACCGAGTCGGCGCCCAGGGCATCCACCGCGAGCGAGGCCACCACCGCCGAGTCGATGCCCCCCGACAGCCCCAGCACCACCGACCGGAACCCGTTCTTCTGCACGTAGTCCCGCAGTCCGGTCACCAGCGCCGCCCACACCTCGGCTTCCTCCGGCAACGGCTCCGCGATCCCCGGCACGTGCACCGGCTCGTAGGCGGGCACGAACGAATCCGACACCGTCACCCGCCGGACCGTGAACTCCTCGTCCGCCTGGGCGTCGGTGCGGTCCGCGCCGCCCGGCAGCTCCAGGTCCACCACCGTCAGGTGCTCGACGAACTGCGGCGCCCGCGCAACCAACGCCCCGTCCGTGCCGACCACCATCGAGTCCCCGTCGAACACCAGGTCGTCCTGACCGCCGACCTGGTTGACGTACACCAGCGGCGCCCCGGCCTCCCGCGCCCGCCGGGCGACCAGCGGCAGGCGGGCGTCGTCCTTCTTGCGCTCGTACGGCGAGGCGTTCGGCGACACGACCAGGTCCACCCCGGCCCGGCCGAGCGCCGCGATGGGGCCGCCCTCCTGCCAGATGTCCTCGCAGATGACCATGCCGACCTCCAGCCCGCGCACGCGGACGATGTCCAGGCTGTGGCCACGCTTGAAGTAGCGGCGCTCGTCGAACACGCCGTAGTTGGGGAGGTGGTGCTTGTACTGCCGGGCCACCACCCGACCGCCGTGCAGGACCGCCGCCGCGTTGCGCGGGCCGACCTCGTCGCGGTCGAGGTAGCCGACCCAGGCGGGGATGTCGCCGCAGCCCGCGGTCGCGAGGGATGCGGCCAGCTCCTCCAGCGCGTGCCGGGCGGCGAGGCCGAACGACTCGCGCAGGGCGAGGTCCTCGACCGGGTACCCGGTGAGCACCATCTCGGGGAACACGACCAGGTGGGCGCCCGCCTCCACGGCGCGGCGGGTCCACGCGAGCACGGTGCCCGCGTTGCCCGCCAGGTCGCCGACCGTGGGGTTGACCTGCGCGAGTGCGATTCGGAGCTGCGGCATGACATCATCCTCCACCATGTTTTCGCCTCTGAGGCGAAAATGTGACGGGGGTCAGCCCGCCACCGTGGGGAACACCATAGATGCCCTGGTGGGGTGGCGGGCTTGCCTGTCAGGCAGGTTCGCCCGCCACGGGTTCACGCCTTGCGCGTCTTCACCTTCTTGAGCATCGCGCGCACCCGCTGCAGCGCCTGCTCGGCGTCGGAGTCGAACGGGTTGTCGTGCACCAGGTACGTCCAGGTCGACGTCGGCCTGCGCAGCCCGGCCGTCTCCAGGTCCAGCCCGCTCGCGGTGACCTTTGCGGTCTCCAGGGTCTCCGCGGCCAGGTCGCCGATCGACTTCAGCAGTCCGCGGAACTCGGTGATGGCCGCCCGGTGGAACTCGTCGATCGGGGTCTCCCGGGCCAGCGCACGCAGGTGAATGGTCTCGCGCACGTCGGACAAATACGCCAGGTGCTCCGACCACTTGGTGTCCAGGTGGAACAGCACGACGTGCCGGGCGACGCGCGCCAGCACCTCATCGTCGACGTCCGCGGACCACTTCGCCCATTGCTCCGACAACCGCTCCGACATCTGCGTCGCGGCCAGGTCGGTGTGCAGCACGTCGTCGCGGTAGGCGAGGACCAGGCCGCGCTGGTGCTCGATCAGCCGGGTGTAGCGCCAGGTGTTGCGGTGGATGTCCAGGTTGACGCCCTCGGCGACCTTCTGCGCGTGCTCCACGAACCGGCGCGCGGTCGCGTCCTCGTGCCGCCCGTCGTCGTCCGCCTCGGTCCCGGCGGTGGCGTCCGGCGCGTACTGGGCGACCAGGTCGTCGGCCAGGCTGGCGAAGATCACCGACCCGCCCGGGTCGCCCTGCCTGCCGGACCGGCCGCGCAGCTGGTTGTCCAGCCTGCTGCTCGGGTAGTGTCCGCAGCCGATCACGTACAGCCCGCCCAGGTCGGCCACCTTGTCGTGCGCGGCGTCGTCGCCCTCGGCACCGCCCAGCCGGATGTCGGTGCCGCGGCCAGCCATCTGGGTGGACACGGTCACCGCGTTCAGCGCGCCCGCCTCGGCCACGATCGCGGCCTCCTCGGCGTCGTTCTTCGCGTTGAGCACGACCACGCCGGACACGCCTGCCTCGGTCAGCTTCTCCGCGATCCGCTCGGACTCGGCCACGTCCATGGTGCCGACCAGGATCGGCCGCCCGGTCTCGTGCTGGGCCGCGATCTCGGCGACCAGCGCGGCCTCCTTGCTCTCGATCGTGTCGTAGACCCGGTCCGATTCGTCCGCGCGCACGCACGGCTTGTTCGGCGGGATCACCGACACCTTCAGCTCGTAGAACTCGCGCAGCTGCTCCGACACGGCCTGCGCCGTGCCGGTCATCCCGCAGACCCGCTGGTAGCGGCTGACCAGCCCCTGCACCGAGATCGAGTCGAGTACCTCGCCGCTCTCCGTCGGCTTGAGCCGCTCCTTGGCCTCGACCGCCGCCTGCAGCCCGTCCGGCCAGCGCTGGAGCAGCGCGATCCGGCCGCGGGAGGAGTTGATCAGGTGCACCTTGCCGTCGCGGACGATGTAGTCCACGTCCCGCTGGAGCAGCGCGTGCGCGTGCAATGCGGCATTGACCGCGGCCAGCCGGTCGGAGTGATCGCCTGAGTAGAGGTCGATATCCCCGAGCGCCTTCTCCACGACCTTGGCGCCGCGACTGGTCAGCCAGGCGTTGCGGTTGTCCTCGTCGCGCTCGTAGTGCTGGCCCGGCCGCAGCGTGCGGACGATCTGGGCCACCTCGGGGTCGCCCTGGCTGTCGTCGGTGGACCCGGCCATCACCAGCGGCACCCTGGCCTCGTCGACCAGCACCGAGTCGGCCTCGTCGATCAGCGCCACGTCCGGGACGCGCTGCACCAGGTCCTCGGGGTCGACGCAGAGCCGGTCGCGCAGCACGTCGAAGCCGATCTCGCTGACCGCGCCGTAGGTGACGTCGCGGCCGTAGGCGTCGCGCCGGTCCTCCGGGCCGGACTCCTGGTCGACCCAGCCCACCGACACGCCGAGCAGCTCGTACACCGGGCGCATCCACTCCGCGTCGCGCCGGGCCAGGTAGTCGTTGACCGACATGACATGCACCGACCGGCCCTGCAGCGCGTAACCCGCGGCGGCCAGCGCGCCCGCGAGCGTCTTGCCCTCGCCGGTGCCCATCTCCACGATCCGGCCGTGCAGCAGCTCCATGGCACCGACCAGCTGCATGTCGTACGGGCGCTGGTCGAGTGCCCGCCGGGACGCCTCGCGGCCGAGCGCGCACAACTCGACCATGTCCTGCACGTCGAGCGTTTTGACCGGTTCCCTGTCCTTTTTGTCTTTCTTGTTCTTCTCCGCGAGTTTCGCCCGCAGCGCGTCCGCCGCCTCGGTCAGCTCCGCGTCGGACAGCTTCGCCACCCGCTCCTCGCGCCACTCGATCGAGGTCAGGACCTCCGCGTACCGCTTGAGATCGACGGTGGCGGGGCGCTCCAACAGCCGCTGGAACCCGCTCTTGACCCGTGTCAACAACGCAGCCACGTCCTCGGTCCTCTTCCCTCGTCCGAACAGCGACGCTCGCAGTGACGCAATTCTCGCCCTGCTCCTTAACGGTGCAGCACGGCAGGTGAGTTCCGCATCCGGATGGCAGGATGCCTTCGGTGCGGAAGTCGACTGCGAGTGCCCTGGCGATCCTGCTCGTCCTTGCCGGGGGCTGCTCGTCGGACGAGCCGACGCTGCCGCTGGTCGAGCGCAAGGGTCCGGCCGGGGCCGTGCCGCCGGGCCTGGACAGGTTCTACGGGCAGTCCCTGACCTGGGAGAATTGCGACCCGTACGCCAAGACGGACGACGACAGGGCGCCGCTGCGCACCAAGGGCGTGCAGTGCGCGCAGCTCACCGTCCCGCTCGACTACGCCCAGCCCGGCGGCGACACGATCCGCATCGGAATTCTGCGAAAGCCGGCAACGGACGCCGACGACCGGATCGGCTCGCTCATCGTCAACCCGGGCGGACCGGGCGCGGCGGGCCTGGCCACCGCCGCCCGGCTGTCCGCCGAGGGCACCCTCAACCGCCGGTTCGACTTCGTCGGCTTCGACCCGCGCGGGGTCGGCTCCAGCGAGCCCACCATCCACTGCCTCACCGACGCCGAGCGCGACGCCGACCGCGCGGACGACGACGAGCTGGACGCCTCGCCCGCCGGGGTCGCCAAGGTCGAGGGCGAGGAGAAGGACTACGCGGCCAAGTGCGCCCAGCGCACCGACAAGGGCGCCGCCATGCTCGCCAATGTCGGCACCCGCGACGTCGCCAGGGACATCGACGTGCTGCGTTCCGCTCTCGGCGATCAGAAACTCACCTACCTGGGCTACTCCTACGGCACCCGCATCGGCAGCGTCTACGCCGACGCGTTCCCCGGCAGCGTGCGGGCGATGGTGCTGGACGGGGCCGTCGACCCGGAGCAGGACCCGGTCGCCGAGCTGGTCTCGCAGGCCCAGGGCTTCCAGGACGCCTTCGACGACTTCGTGGCCTGGTGCGGGCAACGCCAGGACTGCGCGCTCGGCCGGGACGCGACCCGCGCCCAGACCAAGTACCAGGAGCTGGTCCGGCAGCTGATCACCCGCCCGGTCGACGTCGGCGACGGCCGGAAGCTGTCGTTCTCGGACGCGAGCACCGGCGTCACCCAGGCCCTGTACTCCGAGCAGCTGTGGGAGCTGCTCAACACCGGTCTTAACGAGCTGAGGCAGAACCGCGCCACGACGTTGATGCGGCTCGCTGACGCCTACCTGGAACGGGACAAGAAGGGCCGCTACTCGACCACCCAGGACGCGTTCACCGCCGTGCGTTGCGTGGACGACGCCCGGGTGACCGACCGCGCGGTGATCCTTGAGGCCCAGCGCCGCTACAAGGCCGCCGCCCCGTTCCTCGACGACGGCAACCCACCCACCGACTCCCTGGACGCGTGCGCCTTCTGGCCCGTTCCGGTCACCGCCGCCGAACGTCAACCGCAGGTCAGCGGCCTGCCCCCGATCCTCGTCGTCTCCACCACCGGCGACCCGGCCACCCCGTACGAGGCGGGCGTCTCGCTGGCCAAGGCCCTCGGCGGCCGGGTGCTGACCTACGAGGCCACCCAGCACACCGCGTTCCTGCAGGGCGACAAGTGCGTGGACGACGCGGGCACCACCTACCTGGTTGATTTGGCGTTGCCCGCGCCGGAAACCCGTTGCTCTGCCTGAGAAGATGGCGTGGTGTCGTTTTTCCGCAGGTTTCCGCTGGTCATAGCCGGTGTGGCTGCCCTCGCCCTGAGCGCGTGCACGTCCGTTGTGGACGGCTCGCCGACATCCGGCGTCCGTGAGCAACTGGGTCCCCAGGGCCCGGTGCCGCCCGGCCTCGAACGCTTCTACGGCCAGCGGATCGACTGGGAGGACTGCGCCCCCTACGGCGACGACGAGGACACCCGGCTCGCCTACGCGGTCCCGCGGATCCTGTGCGCGCGGATGACGGTGCCGTTGGACTACTCGAAACCGGACGGCCGCACGATCACCATCGCGATCCTGCGCCACAAGGCGACTGGTGCCCGGGTTGGCGCGCTACTGGTCAACCCTGGTGGGCCCGGTGTCTCCGGGATGATGACGGTGTCGCAGCTGGGTGCGGCGTTGCCGGACAATGAAATGGTCCAGCGCTTCGACCTGATCGGGTTCGATCCGCGCGGGGTGGGGGCCTCGGAACCGCACATCCGGTGTTATGACGCGCGTCAGTTCGACGCTGATCGGCTTGCGCCGCCTGCCACGACGGTCGAGGAGTCGGAGAAGCGGTCGCAGCAGTATGTGGCCGCGTGCATCGAGCACAGCGGGGGCGTTGAGGCGCTCGCGAATGTGGGGTCGCGGGATGTCGCCCGGGATATGGATGTGTTGCGTTCGGCTCTTGGTGCGGAGAAGCTGAACTATCTGGGGTATTCGTATGGGACCCGGTTGGGGACCTACTACGCCTCGATGTTTCCCAAGAACATCCGGGCGATGATCCTGGATGGGGCGCTCGATCCGGATGAGGATCCGGTGGATGCGGGGATCGCGCAGGCCAAGGGGTTCGACCAGGCGTTGCAGAAGTATGTGGAGTGGTGTGCCGCGCAGGCCAAGTGCGGGGTGAAGAACCAGGATCAGATGGCTGCGTTGCTTCGTCCGCTGAAGGACGCGCCGCTTGCTGTGGGGGATCGAAAGCTGTCGTTCTCGGATGCGTCCATCGGGTTGACTTCCGCGTTGTATTCCGAGCTGAGTTGGACTCGGTTGCAGCGGGCCATGAATGAGCTGGCCAAGGGGGACGGGGCTACGCTGCTTGAGATGGCCGATCTGTATCTTGGGCGGCAGGGGGATGGGGAGTACAACCACTCGACGGATGCACGGAATGCCATTCGGTGTGTGGATGACCCTCGGGTCACTGATCGCGCGGTGGTGGCGGATCGGGCTCGGCGGATCGTCGAGGGGACTCGGGGGACGTTCATGGCTGACGATGTGCCGGTGTTGCCCGCGTTGGATGTTTGTGGGTTGTGGCCGGTGCCGGTCACTGGGGGCGAGGTGAAGATTTTCGGGATTCCGGTGGTGCTGGTGGTTTCCACTACCGGGGATCCGGCTACGCCTTACCAGGCCGGGGTGCGGTTGGCTCAGGAGTTGGGTGGGCGGTTGATTACGTTCAATGGGACGCAGCATACCGCGTTTCTTGGGGGGCATTCTTGCGTGGATGATGCCGGGATTCGGTATCTTGTCTACGGGACCGTTCCTGGGGTGGAGTTGGTTTGTTGAGCGGGTGGCGGCATGTCTGGCAGCCCCTTAAGGTGTCCGCTGATAGACATGCACCAACGGCCCACCCTGATACCCGAGCCGCGAGTACCATCCACGAGGCCAATCATCAGCCTGGGCGATCAAGAAGTTCACCGAAGCCCCAGCCTCCCGTCCCCGGTGAAGCGCGTCCGCCACCAGCGCCCGAGCATGCCCCATCCCCCGACTCTCCGGCCGGGTAATCAAATTCTCGAACTGGGCAACCCCGCCCCCGATATACAGCTCGGCCCGGGAAAGAATCTCCCCCGAAGCATCCCGGACCACCAGAAACTCGACCTCGGCCCCACGCTCATACAACAACACCCGATCCGCCAACTGTGCGATCTGCTCGTCACTGTCCTCCGGATAGTCAGCCCGCCAGTCCCGAACCAGCGAAGGCCGCAACGTGGCGAAGTCGAGCGACTCGACCTGGCCGGTGCGCTCGGGCAGCGCCCCCACGTGCAGCATCGTCAGGATTCGTTCATGCACCTGGTAGCCGGCCGCCGCGAACGTCTGCGCCGCCGCGGCGCCGTTGACGTTGAACTGGACCAGGCGGTGGGCCAGGCCCGCGCGGTCGAAGACCTGGTCGGCGGTGGCGACGACCTCGACCGGGTCGACGAGGCCGGTCACCACCAGGCGGTTGTGGTGCCAGGAGGCGGGGAAGTCGGACTGGAGGAGGGTGTAGCCCCAGCCCGACTCCACGACGCTGGTTGCTTGGGCGCGGGCGAAGTGTTCCTCGAATTCCGCGATTCGGCGCACGGTGGTATCGGTCCACATACGGGCAATGATGCGGATCTCAGGCGGTGCTGCCCACCCCGATCGGTTCCTGGGCGGGGGTTTCAGCCGTGCGGCGGATCGTGATGAGCAGGGCCACCAGGGCGCCAAGGGCGCAGATGATGGCGGTGATCAGGAAGATGTCCGTGTACTGGGTCAGCAGCGCGGATTTGACCGCCGCCTCGTAGTCCGCGACCTCGCGGGCCGCGACATCCGGGTCCTTGCCGAACGGCAGGGGGACGTCCAGGTTCGCCGTGAGGCTGTGGAAGCGGTGCAGGCCCCAGGCGGACAGGGCGGCGACGCCGACGAGCATGCCGGTCATCCGGGCGACCACGACGCCCGCCGAGGCGACGCCGTGGCGTTCGGTGGGGACGACGCGCAGGACCGCCGCCGACAGCGGGGCGATGACCAGGCCGAGGCCGAGGCCCGCGAGGACCAGGTCGGCGTCGAGCCGGGGCAGGCCGAGGACGGTGGACGACAGGACGTCGGCCGACCAGGACGACATGTGCAGGTAGCCCGCCGCGGCCAGGACCATGCCGATCACCGACACGAGCCGTTCGCCGAAGCGGCCTGCCAGGTAGCCGCCCAGGATCGCGCCGATGGGGAGGGCGATCAGGAACCGGAGCAGCAGGAAGACGCCGCCCTCGTCGTCCTTGCCCAACAGGGTCTGCGCGAACAGGTCCACGTCCACGAGCGTCACCATCAACGCCGCCCCGGCCGCCGCGGAGACGCCCAGCGAGGACAGGAAAGGGCGCATGGCGACGCCCGCGGGATCGATCAGTTTCGTGCGCGCGCGCCGCTCCCACAGAAGGAAACCGACGAACGCCACCACCGCCGCGATCAGGAACGGCAGACCCCACGACGGCAGCACCGCGTTGCGCGGGTCCGGGTTGTAGAGGCCCACGACCGCCAGACCCAGTGCCACGGCGAGCAATCCGCCGCCCATCACGTCGACCCGGACGGGGGTCTCGGCCTTGCGGTGCTTGGGAACCGTCAGCTGGATGGCCACCATCGCCAGCACCGCCAACGGCACGTTCACCCAGAACACGCCGCGCCAGCCGGTGATGCCGAACGTGTCGGACCACAGCGGCAGCGCGGCGAGGCCCACGCCGTAGAGCGGGCCGAGCACACTGCCCAGCTCCTGGGCCGCGCCGACCGTGCCCAGCACCGTCGACCGGCGCCGCGCGTTCCACAGGTCGGCCGCCAGCGCCATGGTGACCGGCAGCAGCGCGCCGCTGGCCACGCCCTGCACGACGCGACCCGCGACCAGCACCGGCAGGTCGGCCGACAGCGCGGTGATCACCGAGCCCGCCAGGAAGCCGAGCAGGCACGACTGGAGCAGCAGCTTGCGCCCGAACCGGTCGGAGGCCTGGCCGAGCAGCGGCATGGCCGCGATGTAGCCGAGCAGGTAGCCGGTGACGATCGGGGTGACCCGCTCCAGCCGGTTCACCGGGATCCGCAGGTCCTCGATGATCTGCCGGAGGACGCTGACCACCACGTAGGTGTCCAGCGCCCCGAGCAGCACGGCCAGCCCGGCCGCGCCGATCGCGATGGTGCGGCCCCTGCTCATGGCGCGGTGATGCTGACCGGCTTGTCCACATCGGACAGCGTGAGGTCGACGCTGCCGTCGCCGGGCATCTTGACCGACGCCTTCACCGGCTGCTTGTTGTCTTTACGCACCCACAGCGTGACGTCCACGTCGGCGTTGACCCCGGGCACCACCTTGGCCACCACGTCCTGCGCGACCTTGCCGGACACCTTGTACGTGTCGGCGCCCGCCACCGACTCGGCCGCCTCGGTGCGCGGGTTCTGCACCTTCGCCAGCACGTTGGCGATGCCCTTGTCCGGGTCCAGGATGGCCGACGGGTCGTAGATGCTTGAGCTCAGCGACGCCGGGTACTTGCTGAAGCCGCCAGTCGGGCCCTTGATGTAGAGCGAGCCGTCGACCAGCACGAACTCGCCCTCGATCAGCTGGCCCATCAGGGTCAGCTTGACCGTGCCCTTGGCCGCGCCGGACGGCCCGCCCTCGCGGGTGAGGTCGCCGTCGGCGTCCTGCACCGGGATCGCGGGCACGGTGCCGTTGACCTTCAGCGTGAAGTGCGCGCTCTTGATGTTCTTCGTCGCCGCCGACGCATCCCGCGTCAGCGCCGTGCCGTCCGGCAGCGGTCCGCCGCCGTCCGTGGAACCGCTCGACGAACAGCCCGCGACCAGCGCTGTCACCAGCGCGGTCACTCCGATGACTCCCACAATCCTCCGGCGCATGCCCATGGCCCCAGATCGTAGGCCGACCGGGTCAACCGCCGACGGAGTTGTCCACAGCCCGGCGCCCGCCGGTGATCTCGGCTTGGTGAACGACCGGTCTCAGCGCGGCATCCCGGACCGGAACGTGCGGCGATAGGCCACCGGGGACACCCCGATCGCCGCCCGCAGGTGCTGTCGCAACGAGGCCGAACTGCCCAGACCCGCCCGCTCTGCCACCTGGTCCACCGGCAGGTCGGTGTTCTCCAACAGATACCGCGCGTGCCGCACGCGCTGCTGAACCAACCAGACCCCCGGCGACAACCCTGTCTCCGCGCGGAACCGGCGAGAGAACGTGCGGACGCTCATCGACGCGTGCTCCGCCATCGCCGCCAGTTCCAACGGTTCGTGCAGCCGCCCCAAGACCCACTCGCGAGTGGGCGCTACCCCGTCCGACCCCCCTTCCGGAAGTGGACGGTCGATGTACTGGGCCTGACCACCCTCCCGCCACGGCGGCACAACGCAATGCCGCGCCGCGCGGTTGGCCGCCTCACTGCCGAAATCGGTGCGGACCACGTGCAGGCACAGGTCGACCCCCGCGCCCAGACCGGCGGAGGTCAATACGTCGCCGTCGTCCACGAACAACACATCCGGGTTCACCCGCACCCGCGGGTACAGCTCGCGAAGCTCGTCCGTGTACCGCCAGTGCGTGGTCGCGGGCCGCCCGTCGAGCAGCCCCGCCGCGCCCAGCACGAACGCGCCGGTGCAGATCGACATGACCCGCGTGCCCGGTCTGATCCGGTCCAGCGCGGCCGCGATCTCGTCCGGCAGTGTCCCGTGCAGCCGCGGCCCGGGGGAGCGCGTGCCCGCCACGATCACCGTGTCCGCGGTCGCCAGCGCCTCCGGCCCGTGGTCGAACACCGCGGTGAACCCGGTCGTCATCCGGACCGGCTCCCGGTCGACCCCGCACATCAGCACCTCGTACAGCTGCCGCCCGTCCGCGTCCGTCGCCGCACCCATGACCTGCGGCGGAATGGTCAGGTCGTAGCCGACCGCCTCGTTGATGCCCAGGACCGCCACCCGATGTGCCATGGCCAGATCCTTGCACATATTGGCAATCGGGCCACTTCTCCGGTGCCCGCCGGTGCCGCAGGCTGAGCGCGTGACACACACCGAGATTCGGGTCCGCAGGCCGCACTGGGCCTGGTTCGTCGCGGGCGTGGCGTTCGTCGCCCTGGTCGGCGCGGCCGGGTTCCGCGCCGCGCCGAGCGTGCTGATCGAACCGCTGCACCACGAGTTCGGCTGGACCACGGCCACCGTCTCCACGGCCGTCAGCATCAACCTGCTCCTTTACGGGCTCATCTCACCGTTCGCCGCCGCGCTGATGGAACGGCTGGGCATGCGCCGCGTCGTCGCGGGCGCGTTGGTACTGGTCGCCGCCGGTAGTGGCCTCACCGTGTTCATGACCGCCAGCTGGCAGCTGCTCCTGCTCTGGGGCGTACTGGTCGGCGTTGGCACCGGATCGATGGCGCTCACCTTCGTCGCCACCGTCACCTCCCGCTGGTTCGTGAAGCACCAGGGCCTGGTCAGCGGCGTCCTGACCGCCGCGGGCGCGGCCGGGCAGCTGGTCTTCCTCCCGCTCGTCGCCAACCTCGCCGCACACAGCGGCTGGCGCACCGCCTCCCTGGCCATTTCCTTCGCCGCGCTCGCCGTCGTCCCGCTCGTGCTCATCGCCCTGCGCGACCACCCCAGCGACGTCGGCACCCTCGCCTACGGCGCCACCACGGAGATCCCGTTACCGCCGAAGGGCGGCCGGACCGCGAGCCGCGCGTTGCAGGTGCTCAGACAGGCAACCCGCTCCGGCACGTTCTGGCTGCTCGCGGGAGGGTTCGCTATCTGCGGCGCCTCCACCAACGGCCTCATCGGCACCCACTTCGTACCCGCCGCACACGACCACGGCATGCCCGCCACCATCGCAGCCGGGCTACTCGCACTGGTAGGCGTGTTCGATGTGGTCGGCACTATCGCCTCAGGCTGGTTTACCGACCGCGTGGACCCGCGCTACCTACTCGGGGCTTACTACAGCCTGCGCGGCGCGTCCCTGTTGGTCCTGCCGCACCTGTTCGCCGCCACCACGGAACCACCCATGTGGGCGTTCATCGTGTTCTACGGCCTCGACTGGGTCGCCACCGTTCCGCCCACGGTCGCCCTGTGCCGCCGGGTGTTCGGCCAGGACGGCCCCATCGTCTTCGGCTGGGTGTTCGCCTCCCACCAGGTGGGCGCCGCCATCGCCGCGGTCGGCGCCGGACTGACCCGCGACCACCACGGCAGCTACGACCCCGCCTGGTACGTCGCGGGCGGTTTGTGCGCGCTCGCCGCGGTCATGTCGCTCCGGATCACGTCACACGGAGTCGGTAAGGCGCGCAGCGCTGGTTGATGTCTACGCTGCGCACATGGATCGCCAGCAAGAGTTCGTCCTGCGCACGCTCGAAGAGCGCGACATCCGGTTCGTCCGGCTGTGGTTCACCGACGTGCTCGGCTTCCTCAAGTCGGTGGCGGTCGCCCCGGCCGAGCTGGAGGGCGCGTTCGCCGAGGGCATCGGCTTCGACGGCTCGGCGATCGAGGGCTTCTCCCGGGTGTACGAGTCGGACATGATCGCCAAGCCGGACCCGGCCACCTTCCAGGTGCTGCCCTGGGAGACCCCGGACGGCGAGCCCTACTCGGCCAGGATGTTCTGCGACATCGCCATGCCGGACGGCTCACCGTCCTGGGCGGACCCCCGGCACGTGCTGCGCCGCACGCTGTCCAAGGCGAGCGAGGCCGGATTCACCTGCTACGTGCACCCCGAGATCGAGTTCTTCCTGCTCAACAACCTCCCCGACGACGGCAGCGAGCCCACCCCGGCGGACAACGGCGGCTACTTCGACCAGGCCAGCCACGCCACCGCCACGCACTTCCGCAGGCACGCGATCGAGACCCTGGAGGCCATGGGCATCTCGGTCGAGTTCAGCCACCACGAGGGCGCGCCCGGCCAGCAGGAGATCGACCTGCGCTACGCGGACGCGCTCACCATGGCCGACAACGTGATGACCTTCCGGTACGTGGTCAAGGAGGTCGCGCTCACCCAGGGCGTGTTCGCCTCGTTCATGCCCAAGCCGTTCTCCGACCAACCCGGCTCCGGCATGCACACCCACGTGAGCCTGTTCGAGGGCGACCGCAACGCGTTCTACGACAACGAGGACCCGTACCAGCTGTCGGCCACGGGCAAGGCGTTCGTCGCCGGTCTTCTCAAGCACGCGCGCGAGATCTCCGCGGTCACCAACCAGTGGGTCAACTCGTACAAGCGGCTGATTGTCGGCGGCGAGGCCCCCACCGCTGTCTGCTGGGGACACGCGAACCGGTCCGCGCTCGTGCGCGTGCCGATGTACTCGCCCAGCAAGGCCTCCTCCCGCCGGGTCGAGATCCGCTCGCTGGACTCCGCGTGCAACCCGTACCTGGCGTTCTCGGTCATCCTCGCCGCGGGTCTCAAGGGGGTCGCGGAGGGTTACACACTGCCGCCCGCCGCCGAGGACGACGTGTGGTCGCTCTCCGACGCGGAACGCCGCGCCGCCGGATACGCGAACCTGCCGCAGAACCTGGGCGAGGCGCTGGCCGAGATGGAGAACTCCGAGCTGCTCGCGGAGACCCTCGGCGAGCACGTCTTCGACTACTTCCTGCGCAACAAGCGCACCGAGTGGGACACCTACCGCCGCAGCGTCACCCCATACGAGCTGCGCACCCTGCTGCCCATGCTCTGACCGCGGGCACTGTGTTGCGTCCGCCACCCGCGCGTTCCCGCAGGTCCAGGGGAGGCGGCCGGGAACCGGGTCAACTTCCCTCGTCCGGGTGGCACACGGGACCCCGTCGAGCCGTTAGGTTGGCGCGGTGCCCGACGCGCCCCACGACGCCGTGACCGCCGAACCAGCCACGCCCGCGCCGCCGGGTCACGCGCTGATCGCCTGCACGGCGGTGGCCGCGGCGGACCTGCCCGCCGCGCGGGTGACAGCACGAACGTTCCTGGACCACCACCCCGGCTCCCGGTTCATCACACTGCTGGTGGACGGCGAACACCAGGACGCGGACAGCTCCATCCTCCTTCCAGAGGACCTGGGGATCGGCCCCGCCGAACTGGCCGACCTCGCCACCGGACACACCGCGCGCGAAGCCTGCGCGGCCCTGCGGCCCCGGCTGCTGGAGTGGCTGCTCGGTGCCCACCCCGGCCTGGTCCTGTACCTGGATCCCACGGTTCGCGTCTACGCCCCGGTCACCGACGTGTTGACCGAAGCACTCACGGACGCCGTCGTCGCGTTGATCCCCAGGGTGCTGCGCCCACTACCCAACGACGGTTTGAGACCTGGCCCGGACGACCTGTGCGGCGCGGGAATCTACGACGAGGGATTCGTCGCCGTCACGCACGGAGCCGAGTCGTTCCTGCACAGCTGGGCCGAGGTAAGCCACGCCGACCCCACCCGCGCGGGCGCGTTCCTCGACGGCGCCCCCGCCATGGTCGACCACCGCGTGCTCCGCGATCCGGGACTCGGACTGTCCCGTTGGAACGCCGCACAACGCGCACTCGCCCAGGACGCGCAAGGCAGGCTCACCGCCGGCGGCGTAGTCCTACGCGCGGCGAACTTCACCGGCTTCGACCCCAACCGCCCGTGGCTGCTCAGCGCCGATATTGCCGACCACCCACGTGTGCTGCTCTCCGAACACCCCGTGCTCGCACGCGTATGCGCCGACTACGCGAACGAACTCGACACCGACGCCCCACGACCCTCGGTCCGGTTCGGACAACTCACGGACGGGACCGTCTTTCCCGCGCCTCTGCGCGCGGCCTACCGCGCAGCGCGTACCGGTGTAGACAAACCACCCGCCGCCGGTATCGATCCGGCCGGGTTCCTCCTCTGGGCGTGCGCGCCCGTACCGGACACACCGGACGCCACGCGCTGGTCACGCGCACTCTGGGAGGGCGATCCCGACCTGCGCGAACGCTTCCCCGACCCGTTCGGTGAGGACTCCGCCGCCTACCGCGACTGGTGCGCGACCGACGCGGCCCTCGCCGGACTGCTGCACCAACGCGCGGTACCCGGCCAGCAAGGCGTGGACGTATCGCTGATAGACCAGATCGGCGTATCCGTCGTCGGTACCGGGCCGTTCGCGGACCGCGTCCGACTCGCGGCCGAGGCATCCGGCCTGCCCACCTCCGACGAACCGATCTACCCGGTCGTCCTCACCTGCGACGGCCTGACCGGCGTGCCGAGGCAACGACACGTCGTCGCCATCCGCGACGAGTTCGACCCCATCCCGTTCCGCGTGGACGAACGCTGGCTGGCCTGGCCCGCGATCGCCCCCGCGCCCGACGGCATCGCCACACACACAATCCCGCTGCCACTGTCCGACCCCGGCGCGCGCGACGAAGTGGCACGCGACGAAGCCCGCCACCGGCTCGGCATCACCGACGACATGCCGGTCTTCGTGGCCCGTGCCGACCGCGCCGACGACCTGCTCGCCGCCTTCGCCGCCGCCTTCCCCGACCGCGCGGACGTGCGCCTGCTCCTGCTGGTCCCGACCACGTTCGCGCGCACGGAAGCCGCCGAACGCCTCCGCCTGGCCGCCGCGGCCGACCCCCGCCTCCGGCTGGTGGTCGACGAGTCCGCGTTCGCCGCCGCCGGGGACGCCGCCACCTGGTCGATCTCGGTCCACGAACCCGGCGCGCCCGGCGCCGCGCGGGTCAACCGCTGGCTCGCCGAACTCTCCCTGCGCGGCGTACCCACCATCACCGTCTCCGGTGGCACCGCCGCCGACCTGCTCGGACCCGACGCGTGCGTACCGCTACCGGTGGACGAGTACGCCGCCGACACCATGGTCGCAGGCGCCATCCGAGATCTGGCCGACGACCACGCCACCGCCGACAAGATCGGCTCCGCGGCCCGCACACACGTGCTCGAACACCTCGCGCCCGCCGCGGCCGGGGCCGCCCTGCGCCGCCGCGTCGAACTGGCCTACCGCAGCTGGCGGGCAGGCCGGACACTGGCCGCGGCCACCGAGGAAGACCCGCTGCGCGCCCTGCGCGCGGCCCGCCACGCACTGCACCGAAGGCCGGACACCGAGGTCGGCTACAAGATCCCGATGGCGCCGCAGCTGCGCCGGGCCGTGCTCCGCGTGCTCGCGCACTACGACGCGCACCTGTCCTCGGTGCTCGCCTCGCTCATCGACGGCATCGAGCGCACCGCCGTCGAGCTGGTGGAACGCCAGGAGAAGCTCACCACCGCGGGCGCGGGCCTGGACGCGGACCTGCTCCGCGCCGACCTGGACCTGGTGGTCGAGCGGATCGGCCAGGTCGCCAAACAGGTCTCCGCGACCGGCGAGGAGGTCGTGCGGCTGCGCGGCGAGGTCGCCGGGGGCACCCGGGACGTCGGCGAACTGGCCGCCCAGGTCCGCGCCGCGTCCACCCGGGACCCGGTCGACACCACCGATGACGTGCGCAGACTCACCGAGGCTCTGGCCGCCAACACGGCCAGGATGGACGCACTGGAAGCCCGGCTCGCCGCGCACCAGACCGAGGCGGAGAGCCGCGCCGCTGCCGGGTCGTGGTCCGGTGACCAAGCCCTGCGGGCGACCGACGCGCTCCGCCGGGTGGTGGTCCGCCAACACGAACGCGCGCTCTCGGTGGACGTACCGAGCGCGCCGGTGCTCTGCGACGCGGGCCTGTTGCGACTGCCCACGCAGGACAGCGTCATGTCCGCGGTTCTGTCCAGCAATGGCGCGTGGGAACCGGACATCGCCGAGCTGGTGGACTCGCTTATCGAGCCGGAGAGCGTCTTCCTCGACGTGGGCGCGTACGTCGGCTACCACGCGATCCGCGTGCTCAGCAGGCTGGGCGTGAGCGGCACCGTGGTGGCGGTCGAACCCGACCCGGACGCGGTGAAACTGTTGCGGCACAACGTGTCCGAGAACGTGTCCGACGCCGTCGCCGAGCGGCTGATCGTGCTGGAGGGCGCGGCCTGGGACGGCCCGGTCCCGCTGGTCGGCACGGCCGCCGCCGGGGGCGGGCTCAGCGTCCGCCTACAAGATCGGGAAAAAGTGACCACGGACACAGCCGGAGAATTCGCCGTGACCGGGGTGCGACTGGATCGCGAACTCGACGCGCTGGCGGCCACCAAGGGGCAGCGCCTGTCGGTCGTGAAGGTCGACGTCCCCGGCCGCGGACACCGCGCGCTCGCGGGTCTGGTGCGCCGCCTGCGCAAGGACCGACCGCACGTGATCATCGCCTTCGATGGGCCGTTGACCAGCGGTTTCGGCGATGATCCCGCCATCGTCGTTCGTGAGTTCCGGACCTGGGGCTACGAGCTCGCCAGGCCGGGTGCGGAGCGTTCGATCGGGGTCGACGAGGCGGTCGCGGAGGCCGCTTCCGGGCAGCTGCGCACGCTCTGGCTCCGACCCCCCGCAAGCCGCTGACCAGCCGATTTGACTTCGTGTTTCGGTGCCCGGTAACTTTCTCCATGTCGCACGGAGCGCCGGACGGAACAGGACGCAAGAGCCTGGCGGGGACGGTCTCGGAAGACAAACCTCCCAGGAGCTAAGCTTCAGGGGACGGGGCTTCCCCCGGGTCGAGCGGGTTGACACCGCGAAACGAACCGGGTAAAGTTCTCCGGCGTTACCAGTTCTGATCTTCCTAAGCCAAAGGTCTTCGGATCCGGCACGGGTCGGTTCGGACAACAAACTTGCTAGGCAATACCAGCCTCGGATGAGGCCGCCTCTCAGGCGGTTGACTCGGATGTGCGTGTGTTGTTTGAGAACTCAACAGTGTGCCGATTTAAGCCAGTAGAGCTTAAATGAAGTGAACCCCTAGGGGTTCCTTTGAGTGACAGATGTTGATGCCAGTTTGATGGTGTCTGTTTGTCAGGAGTTGTACTCTTTGAAGCATCTTTGGAGAGTTTGATCCTGGCTCAGGACGAACGCTGGCGGCGTGCTTAACACATGCAAGTCGAGCGGTAAGGCCCTTCGGGGTACACGAGCGGCGAACGGGTGAGTAACACGTGGGTAATCT
>NZ_KB894442.1 GCF_000374445.1 Actinokineospora enzanensis DSM 44649
CGGGTTGTGACGACCGACATTGACACCCTCGCGACCGCACTCTACGTCAGAACCGACGACCTGCTGAAGGACGCGCCGCATCTGGCGCCGTGGCGGCCGCGGGTCGGTCTCAAGCCGCGGTTGACCGACGCGGAGCTGGTCACCCTGGCGATGGTGCAGGCCCTGCTCGGGTTCACCAGTGAGGCGCGGTTCCTGCGCCACGCCCACGCCCGCCTGCACCATCTGTTCCGCTACCTGCCCGGCCAATCCGGCTACAACAAGCGGCTTCGTAACGCCGCCGGTCTGGTCAAGGCCGTGATCCGCCTCCTGGCGGCGGACACCACACTGTGGACCGACGACGTGTGGCCGCTCGATTCCACCCCGGTGGAATGCGGCCGGTCCCGCCAGACCACGAAACGTTCCGACCTGGCCGGATGGGCCCAGTACGGCTACTGCGCCTCCCACACCCGCTTCTTCTGGGGCCTGCGCCTGCACCTGGTCTGCACCCCCGGCGGGCTGCCGATCGCGTTCGCGTTGACCGGCGCCAAGGCCGACGAGCGCACCACCCTGCTCGACATTCTCGACACCGACCCCGCGTTGGTCGAGCGACGCCCCGGTCAGACGGTGATCGCGGACAAGAACTACTACGGCCGCGACTTCGAACACGCCTTGGCCGAGGCCGGCCTCGTGCTGCTACGACCTGCCCGCAAACGCGAGGCCGAACGACCCGGCGCGACACTGTTCAAGCCGCTGCGCCAGGTCATCGAGTCGATCAACCAGACATTCAAGGCCCAACTCGACCTGGAACGACACGGCGGTCGCACCAAACCCGGCGTGATCGTCCGGGTCCTGCAACGCATCCTCGCCCTGACCGCCGCCATCTGGCACAACGACAAGACCGGACAACCCGTCAAGCGATCACTGACCGCCTACGACCACTGACCCCATGGAATCAATCATCTAGTCGACTTGGCCTACGCCCACGCGGCAGCAGGTGACCGCACCGCCGCCCAGTCCTACACCCGCGAAGCCCGCCGCCTGGGCCTGCAGATCAAGTCCGATCGCCACCTGCGCAGACTCGGTCAACTGATCCTGCCGTCAACGTGAGTTCAGGTAGTACAGCAACGCCACCAGCGTCCCCGACCCCAACAACTCCTGCCGCTGCGCCAGCTCGTTGACACGGCTCAACGGCACCCACTCCACACGACCAGCCTCTTCCGTGTCAGTCGGCTCCCCAAGGTGCTCGGCGGTCCGCCACAGGTAGACATCCATCGGCGCCGTGACCTGACCCGGCAACGGTTCGAAGCTCACCAGGTGCTCTGGCTCTCCGACCGGTCGCCAACCGCTCTCCTCAGCAGCCTCGCGCGCGGCGGTCGCGGCGGCTTCCTCTCCCTCGTCAACGAGCCCACCCAGCAACTCATAGCCCCACTGGTCGGTCGGGAACCGATAGCGCCACAACATCAGCGCCTCATCCCGCTCGTTCACGATCAACGCAATGGCAATCCGAGCCAGATGCACAACGTGGTAGTCCCACCGTTGCCCGTTCGGCGCCTCCACGTCCGCCAGCCCAACCCGCACCCAGGGGTTGTCATAGACGGTCCGCTCACCGAAGGTCTTCCAGGCACCGCGCTCATCGGTCACGTACGCCAGCCTAGACAGGATCACTGTCCGCACGCGTTGGTGATCATGGCGTTGAACGGCGCTTCGGCATCCTCGTAGCGAGGATCTCGGCGGCCTTGCGGTCCGATGCAGCCACCCAGGCCGCGTACACCCTGAGTGTCGTGGCTCCGCCGCCGCCATGGCCCAGCCGACCGGCGACGGTTCTAAGGTCCACACCCGCGATGAGAAGTTCGGTCGCGGAGTAGTGCCGTAGCTCGTGAACGTGCGTCTCTATGCCCAGCTTGCTGGCCATGTACTTGTATCGTCCGGACACGCTGTCCGGCTTGCAGGGCACACGCGGGTCTGGGTTGCGGATGCCGACGAACACGTACAGCTTGCCGGTGAACTCGATCCCGAGCGATGTGCATCGCTCAACGCAGCGTTGACGTTGTGCGCGCAAGAGGACCACCGTCTCTGAGTCGAGCGCGATACGCCGCATCTGGTGGGTCTTCGTGTCCTTGATCTGTTGGATGCTCTTCCGGTGGATGTAGTTCTGGCGGACCTCCACCACGGCCTCGTCAAGGTCGATGTTGTCCCATTGGAGCGCGCAGACTTCGCCTCGCCGCATCCCGGTGGTCATGACCAGCCAGACCAGGGTTCCCCACTCATCGTCGATGGCGAAAGCCGCGTCGACCAGCCTCGCCGCGTCCTGGGACGACGGCGGATCGGGTTGCGCCGGAAGCTGCTTCGGACGCTTCGCCTTGCGAGCCGCGTTGTCGTCAAGCCATTCCCACCGAACTGCGGCGGCCAGGGCACCGCTGATCACTGCCTGAATCTGCCGGACGGTCGAGGCGGACAACGGCTTGCACACGTGCGGCTTGCACCCACTACGCACGCAGTCGTGAACCCCGTCGACCTTGTGCGTGATGAACGGCGTTCCGTCACAACGCTGCCGACACCGGCGGAGTTCGGCATTGAAGGATTCGAGTACGCGCGGGGTGATCTTCTTGATGGACATCGAGCCCAGCACGGGCCGGATGTTCCGGTCGACATAGCCCCGGTAAGCCTCGCGCGTGCTGTCTTCCATCTCCGCGACACGCAGCCACTCGTCCAACACTGCCCCGAGGGGCACGGCCGACTCGGTCACCCGCTGCTTGTCGACCTGCGCGATGAGGCGGTTGAGTGTCGAGTTCGCCCTGCGGTGCGCGGCCTTGTCATTGCCTTTGACCGTCTCGCGAAGGTACGAACGTTTGCCCGTGACCGGGTCGTCTCCGGAGTAGACCACGACGCGGAGGTTGGTGCCGCGCGACTCGATCCTGCCGCGCTTGCGGGCCTCATCTGGCGAAACAGGCATGGCCTTGAGTGTACGTTCGCACCCAAGGCCGCACCCCAAGATCAACAGCAACTGACCCGCTGATCTACTCTTCGGTTATATATGCTGGTCAAGCTAGTTGGTGGCGGGTAGAGGATTCGAACCTCTGAAGCTTTCGCGACGGATTTACAGGCCATTCCCGCCACCATGTCTGACCTGCGGAAACCGTCTCTCACAGCATAACTTCGGTACGCATTCGGCACAACCCCGCCCGTCCGCCGTCGCCGGACGCCAGGTTTCCCGCCTCCCTCACGCCTGGTCGGGGCGACACGAGGGGCCCGGACGTGGAGGACGTTGCCCCTGGGCGCTGACGTCCAGCAGCCCGGGGCAAGGGGCGCAGAGTCAGCTACTCGCGCCGTTGGTCCCGCAACAGTTGCAGGATCTCGTCGAGCTTCACTCCCTGTTCAGCCTGGGCGGAGACGATCTCGGAGAGTCGGTTGCCCTGCCGACGCTGGGTGGCCTCGATCGTGGCCAGCATCTCGTAGATCGACTGCACGTCGTTGTCGAGCTGCCGCACCTTGCGCTCAAGCTCCGCCGGACTCGTCATGACCGTGAAGCCTAGCCGCCCTAGGCGTTGCCCAGCAGGCCACGGACCGACAAGGCTGGTTGCGGTTATCTAGGTAGCCTGCGCCACCACCTACCGCTCGACGCGCCCAAGGACCGGCTGTAGTCGACGGGGTGGGGACGTTCGCCGGGCCGGACACGAGCGGGGCTATGCCCGCCACAGGCCGTAAAGCCCGTAAAGGCCGTAAAAACGCAGGTCAGAGCTTTACGGCTCGACATCCGGTGCCGTAAACCGGTTTACGGCACACCTCGCCCGGTTTACGACCTTGCAAGCCCGTGACCAGCGCGTTTACGGCCTTTACGGGCTTTACGACCCCTGGAGAACAGGCAGCCCCCTCGACCACAGCCCCGCCCAGGGGCTCACCGGCTGTAGTCGCCGCTCCGACCAGCCTGACCCCGGAGGCCCGGGTCGTGTCGGCATCCGGCCGGGTCAGCGTGCGCGCCGCGCGGGCAGCACCGCCACCAGCCCGAGCGACTTCCTGGTGGCCCCACAGTCGGACGGTGTCCAGTTCGGTTGCGGGCGCGTGGGCAAGTCTTGGGAAGCTGGGGAAGGTAGGGGAAGATTCTGGAAGCCAGGGGGAAGATAGGGGAAGATTCTGGAAGCTGGGGGCTCTTCGAGAAGAGACGACGTTGTTCCGATTCGGAAGTCGCAGAAAGTCGCAGAACTGCGGCGATCTAGCGCTTGACCTGGCCAAATACAACTAGCGAGCGACATGTAGCCCGGCTGCCAACGTTAGCCAACTTTCGTCAAGTTTGGTCAACGTGCGCTAACTCCGACACCCGTGTGATGGTTTGCGTCAGTGCGGTCTTGTAGTCCATGATGCAGCGAGTAATGCCAAGCAAGACGAACGACCCTCCTGGGCTATAGGAGGGTCGTTCGGGTGTCAAACCAGTCAAGGAGTTGACCGCATGACTCTACCCAACAACACCCCAGGTCCCAACCCTTCAACCGCTCTGCATCCGCCTCTGCCTCTGCGCACGGCCTTCCTTCTTCTTCTCAGCGCTACGGTTGGGGCCCTGGTGGTACTGCATCCGTGGCTAGCGTTGCCCATCGGCATCGCCGGTGGCCTATTCAATGTGCTCGATCGCGCCATCGGGAATTAGACAGCCTGGAGACAGCCCGTCGGCTACGGCCCTACAGGGACACTCACCGGCCGTAGCCGACGGGAGCCCCAGGGTTGGACAGGGGCGGGGCTATGTCCGTCAGGGCCCGTAAAGGCCGTAATGGCCGTAAAGAAGCAGGCCAGAGCTTTACGGCTCGACGCTTGCGGCCGTAACCGGTTTACGGCCCACCCCGCCCGGTTTACGGCCTTGCAAGCCCGTGACCAGCGCGTTTACGGCCTTTACGGGCTTTACGACCCCTGGAGAACAGGCAGCCCCCGCGACTACAGCCCCACCCTAAGTTTTACCGGCTGTAGTCGACGTGGGGGCGTTCTCCGGGCCGGACACGAGTGAGGCTATGCCCGTCGCGCGGCCGTAAGCCCGTAGCGACAGCGGCGCGAAGGATGCCCGGAGGCTAGGCGTCTCGCTGTTGCAGCGCTCGAAGGTCGCGTTTGAGTTGGTCGACGTCCCAGCGGGCGTGACCACCGGCTGTCTCGCTTGCCGGGGTGACGAGGCCCGCGCGCCACCATGCCCGCAGCGTCTCCCGGTGGATCCCGAGTTCCCGCGCCGCGTCTCCGGTCGACACCAGGCGAGCAGTCACGGCGGTCACTCTGCCTGGCGAATCTGGCGTTTGCGCTGGTCAACTGGCGATAGTGGCGAATCTGGCGTTTCTGGCGTTTACTGCTCACGCCAAGAAGCGATCACCGACCGGAGGGTGACGGCAATGACGCCGCTATGGAGCGCCCGAGACCATCTAGTCCATCTCTGGGTGTCCCCCGACCCCGTACCGGGCCGTGTACGTCAGACGGTCTGTGGTCTGAGCGTCCCCGCCAGCCTCGTGCATGATCGGCGCGGCGCTATGTGCGTCCCCTGCCTGATCGCCGCCGGGAACGCGATAACCGATGAGAGCCGCTGGCGATCTGGGCCTTAGTCGAGGACTAACGTCCAACATCCTTGAAGGGTGTTGCTTTGATTTTCGGACCGACGACGGCGGGGTCAAAATTAGAGACACGCTTTTCAAAAAGCGTCGCACTGGGTGTCCAGTGATTCGGAACAGTGCGAACCATTTCGAAACCGAGAGACTCGTAGTAACGATGCAATCCATGATTCGTATTCCACACATCAAGGATCAAGTTCTCGCGGCCGTGGGAACGGGCGAGGTTCTCGGCAAATTTGACCATTTCGCCACCAATCCCCTTTCCGGCATGCCCACGTGGGACCATCATTCGATGAATGATGTATGACCGGTCGAGCTCATCATCCGTCCACAGCCCTTCGTCGGGGACAAGATCAACGGCAATAGTCCCGACGGGTTCGCCGTTGTCCGCGATTGCCAGCCAGGTCTCACCCGCATCGATGGAACGTTGGATGCGGCGTTGAAACTCGTCGCGAGTCAAGCCCGCATCCCCCCACTGGTCGCTTCCTTTTTCGTGTATCCAGTCAGTCACCTCCCACCGCCAGTCGGTGATGAGGTCCATGTCTTCTGCTGTCGCTCGCCGAAACTTCATGCCCCGGCTTCCTCGCCGTTATCGGTCATGTGCGTGATTACATTTCGGTCGGCAGGCAGGATTTCCATCGTCAGGCGGGTCGCTACACCCTTCGCGAAGGCGAGTCGCCGGAAGAGAAGAACGGAAACTCCCGAGGCAAGGTCGAATCTCTCACGTTCATCGTTTCGCGCTGGCCGACTAGATATTTCATGGTGAATCTGGTCTTCAACATATCCTCTTGCGGCCATTCTCCTGACGGTACCCTCCGGGATGTCGTACGGCACATCGAGGCCGCATTCTTGGGCAATTAGATGCGGATAGTACGTCGTTTGTACCGACCATGGAATCTCATCAACATAGCGGAACATCTCTCGAACAACGACGAGATCCTTGACGGCAACATTGAGCCTGTCGGCTACTACTACCGTTGCCGGTTCGATACGAAAATTGAAGTCCTGGCTCGGCTCGCGACCAGATGCGCGGACCACGGATGACCACGTGTCTGTGACGCTTCCTGGTTTATCCCTGCGTCGTGGATGTTCCGTATCCACGTTGTACTCCAGCATCGGCAGTCGCCGAATATAGGTTCCCGCGCGACCGCGCGTCTCAATCAGCCCCTCAGCCGCTAGCCCAGCTAGGGCGGATCGGATGGTGCCGCGCCCCGCCTGGTAGTGCTCGGCCATCGCCGGCTCGGTCGGCAGCTTCGCGCCATCGACAAGTCGTACGCCGAGCACGGTCGCCTCAGCGTGGATGGCTTCCCGCAGCTCATCGGCGAGCTCCTGGTACCTCGGTCCTGCTCCCACCGCACCTGCCTCCCGGTTGCGTTCGAACGAATCCTACGCAAGGGCTTGACAGGTGTCGACGCCAAGCCCTAGCGTCCATATCGTTCGAACGCAACGGACGGTATGAACGAATGGAGACGCGGGTGTACCCCAGTCATTACCCCGATGGCTTCACGGAGGCTGTCGTGGATGCGTTGTTGGCGGAGGTGGATGCGACGGTGCGGCCGGTGTACCGGTCGACGTCGCCGGTTGCGATGCGGGATGTGGATGTGCGGCGGGAGCGTCGTGCGATGCGCCGGGCGATCGGTGCGCAGGTGCGTGTGTTGCCGGTGGCCGGCCCTGTGGTTGTGCGGGGTGAGGCTGCGTGAGCGCGATGGGGTCGACCAGTCTGGAGCGGGCGACGTTCCGGTTGCCGGATGGTCGGCTGAAGGACACGGCGGTGGTTCGTCGACCGGACGCGGTGGGTGTGCTGCCGGTGCGGCGGGGTGTGCGCGGCGGGGTCGAGGTGTTCCTGGTGTCCCAGCCGCGTCCGGTGGTGGGTGTGCCGATGTTGGTCGAGGTCGTCGCGGGGAAGCTCGATCCGGGCGAGACCCCGGAGGCCGCCGCCGCGCGGGAGTTGCAGGAGGAAGCCGGGCTGTTCGCCGGTGAGCTGGTGGCGTTGGCGTCGGGGATGCCGGTGTCGCCGGGCTACACCACCGAGCGGATGTCGCTGTTCCTGGCGCGGGGGCTGGTCGAGGTGCCCGCGCGTGCGGAGGACTCCCACATCCACGGCGAGTGGTGGGAGCTGACCGGCGCGGTGGCGCTGGCGGCCAAGGGCTGGATCACCGACATGAAGACCGTGGCCGCGTTGCTGCTGGCCGTCCAGAAGGGGGTGTCGGCATGGGCGTGACGCGCTCGTTCGACCTGTACGCGGTGTTGTCGGTGACGCACCGGTTGCCGTCGAAGTGGTCGATGCATCAGGCAATCCTGGAGTTCATCACCGGAACGCAGATTGAGAGCCCGGTGGGGGTCCTGCCCGCTCGTCCGGCCTGCCGTGAGTGGATTCTCGGGCAGCACCCGCAGTTGCGCGGCATTCCCCGGCGCCCGGACTTCGCCGACGACGACTACGCGGGGATGGACGCGTGGGCGGACGCGCTGAAGCGGCAGTACGGGGCTGAGCTGGAGATCGCCGCGATGCCGGTGGGGCACTGGCAGCAGCCGTCCCTGATGGAGATCGTCCTGCTGTACAAGGACCCGAACCGGGTGCACGTCGTCGACCCCGACCGGCCCGGCTTCGGCGGGCAGGGCCCGTGGTGACCGCGCGGATGGTGCGGTTGCCGTGGAACGGGCAGCACTGGCCGGGCCGGTGGGCCGATGGCGTGCCGACCTTCCGTTTCCGGGACGCGCCCCCGGGGCTGGTCACCCGCCGCCAGTTGCGTGCCCGCGACATGTGCCCGGGTGGCGTGGACTGGGTGGCCCAGATCCGCTGGTCCCGGGGCCGACGCTGGGCCGCGCTCTACCGGCTCGACACCGCCAAACAGTCCCCGGGCGCGACCACCGCCCAGCTCCAGGCGCTGTGGAAGGCCAACAGGGCGTTGCGCACCTGCGCCGCCTGCGGACAGTTCACCGACTACCGGCTGCCCGCCTCCAACGGCCGCCGCTGCTGGCCCTGCGACCAGACCACCACACCCACCGATCCCACCACCTGATCACCAGGAAAGGGCACCAGAGATGGCCGAGAACACCTCCGACCACGAGTACGACCCGGAGTACGACCCGATGTTCGCCAAGATCATCCGGGGCGCCCAAGCCTTCCACCAGCGCGAAATGGCCGCGTTGCACGAGCGCATGGGCCTGCCCACCGACAAGTCCGCGAACGGCAAGCCCTCCAAGAAGGGCAAGTGACCCCGCCACCGGCCGGCAAGGCCGTGCCCGGGAACAACCCCCGATCCGGCGCTCGAACCGCCAAGAACGCTCGCCGGATCGGGGTCTCCAGCCACCACCAGGCAACCAGTAGTGGAGAGGGATCGATGCTAGCCACCCATGACAGCACCGTGGAACTGCTGTCCGACGCTGTCACCGTTCTGGACACGGTCGTGCGTCTGGTCTCCGCGCACCAGTTGGTCGCCGACCGGGTCTCGGTCGACGACCACGCCCTGATCTCGATTGACCACCCCGTCGAGTTCGGCCGCTGGGCCACGGCTCTGGGGGTCGAGGAGTTCACCGCGTGGCGCAAGGACGAGGACACCGTGGTGCTCCACGTCAGGAGCCGTGTCGAGTACATCGAGGTCACCGTCCTGGGCGAGGTCGCCGACCTGCCCGGGGTGAGCACCCGCCACCAGCGCTTCCTCGTGGCTGTGCTCACCACCACGACCACGCTGGCCGAGGCGCTGGGGGGTGCGGCGTGAGCGACGTGGTGATGGGGTCCTGCCTGACCTGGTCCGGCGGGTCCACCTACGGCATCCGGGTGCAGGTCCCGGTCGGTGAGGTCATCTATGCCCTGGACCGGCCGTTGATCCTGGTCACCCCGGTCGCGGCGGTGACCCCGGACCTGACCGTGAACGGTCCGGCGATCGAGATCCGCACCGACCGGTGGACGGTCGTGGAGGTGCGCTCTCCCTACGTCGGCGGGGCGGCGCGGGCGTTGCCGGTGGTCTGCGCCGACCGCGCGGTGGCCGAGCGCATCGCCGTCGCCTACACCGACGACCCGTCGGTGGACTGGGACACCGACCCCGCCGACCAGGAGGCGTGGTGCCTGTGCTGGACCGCCGCCCACGACCAGGACGGAGACACGGCATGAGCGCCTACATCGTCCACACAGGACGCCGCAAGTGGTGGGACGGGCGGGTGATCACCTTGTGCGGCCTGGTCATCCCGAAGATGGAAGCCGAACGCTGCTGGTTTTCGGCGCCGACCTGCCCGACCTGCAAGGAACTCAAGAAGCGGGGGGTGCGCCCGTGACCAGCGCCTACCCCGTCGCCCTGGACACGCTCGTGGAGCGGGTCAAGTCCCGCGCGGTCGAGCTGGGCGAGGTCCCGTCCCGCAACCGCATCAAGACCGAGTTCAAGGTGGGCGCGCCCAAGGCGTCCGCCGTGCTGGCCGAGTTGGAGGCCACCGGGTTCGACCCCACCCGCCCCGACACACCGACCCAGCCCCTGCACGTGGTCCGGGCCGGTGAACTCGCCGACCCCGACCCGGCGGGCGGGCCCGCCGCCGACGTGGTGACGCAAGCGACCGGGACGGTTGCGTCACCGGCCGACCAGGTCGGGCCCGTTCCCGTCCTGGTGGACCTGCCTGCTTCCGACGTGGCGGGGGTGTCCTTGGCGGCGCCTGAGGTCACCACCGTCACGGACCCGGGTCCCGTCCCGGTCGCGGTGCCTGCCCGGGCCGGGGTGCGGGGTGGGGGGGAGTGGTCGCGGACGTTGCCGCTGTTGGTGATCGCGGCGGGCGCGTTCGTCTCGATCTGGTCCGGCTGGGTGGGGCTGGGAGAGAAGTCCGGGTTCGGGTTGGTCCGGCTGCTGCCGGGGATCGCGGACGAGTTCGTCATCAACTCCGCGATCACCCTGCCGTTGGGCATGGAGGCCTACGCCGCGTTCGCCCTGCGGGTCTGGCTGACCGGCGGGTCGGCCGCGAAGGGACGCGGGTTCGCCAAGTGGTCGGCCATCGGCGCGCTGGTCCTCGGAGGACTCGGGCAGATCGCCTACCACTTGATGACCGCCGCCGGGATCACCGTCGCCCCGTGGTGGATCACCACGTTCGTCTCGTGCCTGCCGGTGGCGGTGCTGGGCTGCGCGGCGGCTCTGCTGCACCTGCGACGTGAGAGCACGGCAGAGGAGGCCGGGCGATGAGCGCGCGGGTCACCGGCCCCGTGGACCCGGGTCCGGGGCGTCGATCCGGGTGGCGGTCGGGGCTGCGCGCGCGCTGGCGTCGGGTGGTGTCGGCGGTGGGGTTCGTCGCGGTGCCGCTGGACGAGTTGGTGACGGCGTGGCTGGGTGTGCCGCCGGTGTTACCGCGGCTTCGGTGGTGGTGGCAGCAGGTGGCCGCCGAGTGGCGCGTGTGGCGGTGCGGCGTGGTCGAGGCCGAGGTAGTCGACGTGGAGAACGGGGTGTGGCGATGAGCAGGGACCGCAGGATCGATGAGTTGGCCCGGGTGGAGTTCACCGGGTCCATGGGCGAGGCGATCGGGCACTACTCGGCGGCGTTGCGGAACATCTCGCGTCGCTGGGACACCGAGCTGGGGTTGGCGTCGGCGGACGTGCGGGCGGCGCTGGTGGCGACACGCGGGTCCTGGCTGGGGCTGGACAAGGCGGCCCGGCGAGTGCGGGCGCGGCGGGTCGCGCGGCGTCTGCGGCGGGCCCAGTCGCTGGCGGCGGCCCTGGCCTCCAGGGCCGACCGGTTCCGGACCCAGTACGCCAAGCAGTTCCTGGTGACCGGCGTCGAGGCAGCCAAGGACTACACCCGCAAGCTGGAGGAAAGGGGCGGCGAATGAGGAGCGCGGCGGAGCGGATCGAGGAGATCGCCGAGTGCGAGTTCACCGGCAAACGCGTGGCCGAGCGCATCGCCCAGTACGCCCAGCTCACCCAGCGTCTCGCCCATGACCTGGCCCGGGAGCTGGACACGGCCGAGGAAGCCGCGGAGACCGCGTTGCGTCGGCTCAAGGGCCACCCGCTGCTGGTGGGCATCGATGTGCGCCTGCGGGCCCGGAAGGTGACCCGGGAACTGCGCGAGGCGCGGGAGCTGTGCAAGGGCATCTCGGCGGAGGCAGTCGCGTTCAACCTCCAGTTCCGCCGCGAGTTCGCCGACGCCCTGGACCCGAAACGGGCCGAGAAGACCAGGCACCATCGCGGAGAGGTCGACCTGTGATGCGACGCAACACCAACCCCGTGGCCCTGGTCGCCGCCGATGAGGCGAGCACCCCACGGCTGTGGGCCAAGATCGGCAGCCAGGCCGGGGTGCTGGCGCCCCCGTGGCTGCTGCTGGCCGGTACCGCCGGGGCCGGGGCGCTCTCACACGCGGTGTGGGGTGATCCGGGCGAGGTCGCCTGGGCCGCCGTCGCCGCGACCCTGGGCACCACCGGCCTGTCCAGCCTGACGTGGGCGATCACCCACGCACGGCGGCTTTTGGGGCGGGTGCACGCCACCGCCACCGTCGCCGCCGCCGGGGCGTGGCTGACCACCGCCACGGTCACCGGCCTGGACTCCGACGTGGTCACCGGCGCCCTGTGGTGGGGCGGCGCCGGTCTGGCCCTGTCGTGGAACCTGCGCTCGGTCATCCGCCGCCTGGACCCCGACCAGCAGGGCGGCGCGGACGCCCTGGCCACCCTGTTCGACAAGGCCAAGGACCAGGCCGGGCTCAAGGGCGCCCGCGCGCGGGCCACGCAGGTCACAGAACGCAAGATCAAGGGCGTGCTCGCGCTGGCCCCGGGCGAGGCCACCGTGCACGACGCCCAGCGCTCCATCGGCAAACTGGAGTCCGGAATGCAGGTCCCGCCCGGCACGCTGGCGCTGGCCGCGAACCCCGACCGCGCCGACCTGGCCGAGATCACCGTCTCCGACCCGCGTGTGCTGCGCACCCCGATCCCGTGGCCCGGACCGTCACGGCCCGGCGCGTCCATCGCCGACCCGCTGCGGGTCGGGGTGTTCCAGGACGGCGACGACTGCGAGTTCACCCTGCCCGGCAGCCACCTTCAGGTCATGGGCAGGACAGGGTCGGGCAAGAGTTTCGGCTCCGCCTGGAACACCCTGGGCGAGATCATGACCCGCCGCGACGTCCAGGTCATCGCCGTCGACACCAGCAAGGACGAGCAGACCCTCGGTCCGCTCAAGCCCGGCCTGGCCGCCGTGGTGACCGACCAGGCACACGCGGTCGAGGTGCTGCGCAGGCTGCACCGCCAGATCCCCCAGCGCACCAAGACGCTGGGCCGCACCGGCCACAGCAAGTGGACCAAGGGCTGCGGCATGGACTTCGTGGTGCTGTGGATCGAGGAAGCCTCCAAGTTCCTGGCCGCACTGTCCGGCAAGGACGAAGAGCGCTTCGAGGAGATCATCAAGGAAGCCCGCTCCGCCGGAGTGGCCATCGTCCTGTCGCTGCAACGCTCCGACTACACCCAGATGCCCACCCTGGTGCGCGGCCAGCTTGCCAAGTGGTGCTTCGGGCTCGGATCGTCCGACGACGCCAAATGGGGCCTGTCCACCCGCCAGCAGAAAGTGGACACCGTCGCCCCCGAGGAATGGGAGGCCAACTACCCCGGCATGGCCTACCTCGACGCGCAGGGCGTCTCCGAGAAACACGCCATGATGCCGCTGCGCTGCTACGACTGGGGCGAGAGCACCAGCCGCGAGACCATGGCCGCCCACGTCGCCGAACACCACCAGCACCACGACCCCGACCCGCTCACCGCGCAGCTGCTCCGCTCACCCGCCGGCGGCCCCCGGGACACCGACCTCGACCACACCGAGACCGACAGCGACAGCGACAGCGACAGCGACAGCGACAGCGACAGCGACAGCGACAGCGAGGACACCATGGACTGGGACGTGGCCGCCGACGAACTGGACGACGCGGCCCGGCACGACCCCGACCTCGCCGACCCCGACAGCACGGTCACCGCCGCCGCCCGACCCGACACCCCGATCCAGCAGCCCACCCCCGACGAAGCCGAGGCACTGCACACCGACCCGCCCGCCCAGCGGGCCACCCCCACGCAGTCCCGCGCCGCGCTGCACGACTGGCTCACCGAACGCGCCGCGACCGGACACGACACCTTCACCGCCTCCGACCCCGGCCTCGCCACACTGCGCGAACACCTCGGGATGGGACGAGCGTGGACCTACAAGGTCCTCGGGGAACTCCAGGACACCGGACGGCTGACCGTCCACAACGGCCTCTACACCATCGAACCCGACACCGACCCCGACACGGGACTGCGCGCCGCCTGACCCCCGCGCGCGGCTGCGCGTAAGACGCCCGACCACCCTCAAGATGATCTTGTCACGCGGGTGTCACACCCACCCGCGACCACCTGTCACGACACCTGTCACAGGCGGTGTCACGGCACCTGTCACGACCCGTGACACCGCCCCTGACCTCACACTCTCCACCCCAGCCCCGCCCCGCACCCCACCACAGGTGTCACGCGGGCCGCTCACCCTCCACAACCACACCCCCAGGGACACGCCACCAGGCCACTCCCCCTGGCCCCGCACGCCCTTGAGCCGGACTTGCCACCTCGGTCAGCCACCCCCAGTTTCTGTCAGCAAAGGACACTCGCCATGTCTGCCGCGCACAGCCCCACGCTCGACCCGGAGCGGATCGTTCTCGGCACGCTCATGTGGGCCACCCCCGACCAGGCCCGACCGCACCTGTCCCGTCTCGACCCGGGCGACTTCACCGACCCGAGGGGGCGGGAAGCGCTGGCCGTCATGTCCGACCTGATCGACACGCGGGTGCCCAGCCTCGACCCCGCCACCCTGCTCACCCACGCTCAACGCGGCGGCATGTTCCGTGACACCAACACCGCCCACCTGCTCACCGGCTGGGTGTTCGACGCCCACGCCACCGCCGTCCCCCTCGTGGTGGTCGAGTTCCACATCGCCGCGTTGATCGAGACCGCCTACCGCCGCGCCCTGACCGCCCACGCCACCCGACTCCGGCAGATCGCCGACATGCCCAGCCTCGCCGAGATGGACCACCACCTGGCCGCCGCCAACGCCACCCTCGCCCGACACCGCGCCCGCATCGACACCCCCGCGCTGCGCGCCTTCGACGAAAGGAGCGCAGCATGACCGCCGCGCTGCACGTTGTCCCGGCGCCACCACCGGTACCGGGACACCTGATCCTCGACCAGGTGCACGACTTCGTGACGCGGTTCTCCGTGTTCCCGCACGAGCACTGCGCGCCCATGCTCGCGCTCTGGTACGCCCACACCTGGGCGGCCGACGCCTTCTACATCACCCCCCGCCTGATCCTCTCGTCCCCCGAACCGGGCTCAGGCAAGACGCGGGTGCTGGAGATCGCGCAGCACCTCACCAGGCAACCGGAGATGACCGCCGGCGGGTCGGCCGCCGCGCTCGTGCGGATGGTCGCTGCCGGGCCGATCACCGTGCTCATGGACGAGGTCGACACCGTGTTCGGTTCCGGCGGTGCGGGCAACGAGGAAGTCCGCGGCATGCTGAATCTCGGCTACAAGCGCACCGCGACCATCCCCAAGACCAAGGGGGACCCTGCCAGCGGATTCACCGTCGAGCGCCTGCCGATCTTCGCCCCGACCGCGTTGGCCGGTCTCGCCGGGCGCATGCCCGACACCATCACCACCCGTGCCATCACCATCCACCTGCGCCGCCGACGCCACGACGAAACCGTGGAGCCTTACCGCGAGGCCAAGGTCATCCGCCAGGCCCTTCCGATCCGTGAGGCATTGAGCGCCTGGATGACCGAAATCGGCGAACGGCTGGTGGAGGCCGAACCGCACATGCCCGCCGGGGTGGATGACCGGCCCGCCGAAATCTGGGAGCCACTGCTGGCGATCGCCGACGAAGCGGGCGGACACTGGCCCGATACCGCGCGTGCCGCGTGCACCCACTTCGTGTTCAACCAGAAGAACACCCCTTCCCTCGGTGTCCGGCTCCTCGCGGATCTTCGCGCCCTGTTCACCGAGACCCGCACCGACCGCATGCACAGTGCCGAGATCATCACCCGACTCCGCGCACTCGATGACGCGCCCTGGTCCGATCTCGGCGGCAAACCACTCGACGCGCAACGCCTCGCCCGGGAACTCAGCTCTTACCAGGTCGCACCTTTGACGTTCCAGCATGAGGGCAGAAACGGAAAGGGCTACGTCACTTATCCCACCACCACCCAGGTCGAACAGGTGGGACTCGCCGACGCCTGGGCTCGCTATCTGACCGCGACGGACAACCAATTCGGCGACAAGGGGGAGCTATGACCACCAACCGGGCCCGTGGCACAGCACCGGGTGCCCGCCGCGTTTCTCGCGACTTGCTGACCGTCGCCGAGTTCTGCTCCGAGTTCAAGATCTCCCGGTCGACGCTCTACGAATGGCTTCCCAAGGGGCTTGCCCCGAAATGCACCAAACTGCCCAACGGTCAGCTCCGGTTCGACCGGGCCGACGTCGACCAGTGGTGGCAGAGCCTCCGGGCGGCAGCATGAGCACAAGCTATGACGTACGCGTCTACGCCACCGACATCTACCAGGGGAAACGCACAACCACCTACTGGGTGCAGTGGTCGGTGTCCCGGCAGCGGTTCAAGAAGCCGTTCAAGACCGAGGCGCTCGCGGACAGCTTCCGGTCGACGCTGGTCAGCACGTCCCGAAAGGGTGAGGCGTTCGACCTCAAATCCGGTCTTCCGCTGACGTTGCTGCGCAAGGAGACCAAGCACATCTCCTGGTTCCAGCACGCATGCAATCTCGTGGATGCCAAGTGGGACGAATCGTCACCCGGTCAACGGCGGACGGTTGCCGACACCCTGGTGCCCATAACCCTGGCTCTGACAGTGCCCAGGAAGGACCGCCCATCGGACGAGGTACTCCGGAAAGCGATGCGCCGGGCGTTCAGCCCCAACCGCAGGGACACCGGGCACCCGCCGGATATCGCGGACGCCCTGATCTGGCTGGTCGCGAACACCAGACCGGTAAGCGATTTGGAAGAGCCGAGTGTGCTACGCGAGGTGCTGACAAAGATTGAGCGCAAGATGGACGGACATCGAGCGGCACCGAACACGATCCGACTGCGCCGGGTAACTCTCGGAGTGGCACTGGACTACGCGTGCGTCGAAGAGAAGATCTTGACGACCAACCCGCTCAAGAACGGCGCTGTGAAGAAGCGCAAGCAGGCCGTACGCCAAGTCGACCGGCGGTCCGTGATCAACGCCGTTCAGTTCCGGACGATCCTCGCCGAGGTGCGGAAGATCGGCCGCACAGGACGCAAGTTGGTCGCGTTCTTCGCCGTGATGTTCTTCGCGGGGCTACGTCCGGAGGAGGTCACGGCCCTGCGTCGCGCCGACCTCGTGCTACCGCCTCGCGTGTGGGACGAGGACGCGCAGAAATGGCGAGTCACCGAGACCGGTGACATCAACGTCGCCGTGGCCACGCCGGAGGTCGGCGGTGCGTGGACCGACAGTGGACGACCCAACGAAGAGCGCGGGCTGAAGCATCGCGCCGAAGACGAGTTTCGGCGCGCGCCCATGGCCCCTGAGTTGGCGTTGATCCTGTACGAGCACGTGGACGAGTTCGGCATCCTGCTGGACGGGTTGCTCTTCGTCGCCGAGCGCGGCGGTCGCATCGGCAGCTCGACCTACTGCCGCGTGTGGTCCCAGGCCCGGGAAGTCGCGTTCACGCCGGAGGTGGCCGCGTCGGCGCTGGCGAAGCGCCCCTACGACCTTCGTCACGCGTGCGTGTCCTTCTGGCTCATCCTCGGAGTGGAGGCTGCCCGCGTGGCAGCGTGGGCGGGGCACAGCCTCGCCGTGCTGATGCGCGTCTACGCCGCGTATATCGACGCGGGAGAGGGCAGGGCCCGGCAGCTCATCGCATCCATGTGACCGCGCCAGCCCTTCGGTACGTCCTCGGTACAGACACCCGCAATCGACCGGATTCGGTCGGACACAACCGGACAGAACACAAACACCCCCGTGCCCTGTTTACGCAGGTCATGGGGGTGTTTTCGCAGGTGTGGCGGGTAGAGGATTCGAACCTCTGTAGCTTTCGCGACGGATTTACAGTCCGCTCCCATTGGCCGCTCGGGCAACCCGCCGGGGTGTCCGTTGCCGGACGGGGGGAACCTTACCCAACGGGCACGGGCTGGTTCCAACGGGTCCCCCCTTTTGCGCGGCGGGGGTCCGCTCGGGGGTGGCGGCGGTAGCATCCGTGCCGACCTGAACATCCCATGAACGCGGAGGTGCGTGGCACGTGGCGGACCCGTCATTCGACGTGGTGAGCAAGGTCGACCGGCAGGAGGTGGACAACGCGCTCAACCAGGCGGCGAAGGAGTTGACCACCCGGTTCGACTTCCGCAACACCGGGGCGAAGGTGAGCTGGTCGGGGGACGAGGCGATCACCTTCGAGGCGGAGACCGAGGAGCGGTGCGCGGCCGCGATCGACGTCTTCAAGGAGAAGCTGATCAAGCGCAGCGTCTCGCAGAAGGCGTTCGACATCGGGGAGCCGAGGCCGTCCGGCAAGAAGGTGTACCGGGTGACCGGGACGCTGGTGCAGGGCATCTCCACGGAGAAGGCGAAGGAGATCGCCAAGAAGATCCGGGACGAGGGGCCCAAGGGCGTCCAGGCCCAGATCCAGGGCGACCAGCTGCGCGTGTCGGCCAAGAAGAAGGACCACCTGCAGGACGTGATCGGGCTGCTGAAGAACAGCGACTTCGGCATCGCCCTGCAGTTCACGAACTACCGGTGACCCCCCGCTGACCTGCGCCGATGCCTCACGCAGCGGTCCCCGGTACACTCCGGGTAAATCCGAGCGAGGCATCGGCCAGGTTGCGGGTCTCCGGCCAGTACCCGACATAGGTGTCCAGGGTGATAGTCGGTGTGGCCCATCGCGAGCTGGTCCTGTGGTCGACGCAATCCGCGGTCGGTCTCCGCGCGGACACCGACCGCCGAGGCGCGACAACCACCCAACAGCACACAGGAGCCGGAGGAGCGCAACAACCACCGGACGACGGTTGAGCGATCGGATGCGGCCCGAGAGATTGCCCTCGCCGGGTGGACAGGTCTCCGGGATGACGGCAACCATGAACACTTGCGGTTCGTCGGGGGCAAACCATCATCCCGACAACCTTCCCGAGGGCTACCAGGGCCGGAGAGAGGGCGTAACCCTCGACCACGCTGGGGGCACAATCCTCAGTCACACACGCGCACTCGCCACCCCGGTCATGGAGGGTTGCGCCCTCTCCTACCCTGCAGGGCTGACGCCAGGGTGACGGGATGACGGGAACCCCGCTCCTTGTGGTGGCGAAAGCCACCCGAAGTGTCCACTATGGATGATCGGCACCGGTTGAGTTGATCATGAACAAATGGCCCCGACCTGGGGAAATGTTCAACAAAGGAGGTGCTATCGCCCGCGACAGGCCGGAGTCAATTGTGAGGCAGGTTACAGGCCGGGAGAGGCCGTCAGCATCTGGAGCGGCTGACTGAACGTCGCCACGGAGCCAGCCGCGTACGTGCGAGCAGGCGTCGAAGACCGCATAGCCTGCAGCAGCACAGCGAGTGACTCGCTCCGGATGTGGTACTTCACGACCAGTTCATCCAGCGGCACCGAGGCGTCCAGGTCGAGAATCTCGATACCGACAGTGACACCGTGCTCATCCAGATCGACAACGATGGAGTCGTTGAACTCAACGCTGCGAGCGACTGCAGCCGCGCTGAACTGCAGGTACGCGGCACCAGCCTCTTGGTCGATCTCCAAGGAGATGCCGTGGCTAGTTGTCATCGTCGCCCTTCCATACGGTCGTGATGATGAACTTCTCGGTGTCGCCATCCCTGTCCGTTGCAACAACGACCTTCAGCGTACGTGTTCCCACGTCGCCAATGTAGGTGGAACTGGCCTCTTTCACGATGCGGGTGTTGAAGTTACCCAACAGGTTAAAACATCACTCTCGGTGATCCCTCGCTGCGCCATGCGCCTGCGCGCGTGTCCCGAGAACTGCAGGCGCATCTCAGCTCGCAGTCCCAGCGACGATGCGAACTTCGAACGGAAGGGAGCCCACGACCTGACCATCAACCTGGATCTCCAGGGCGTAGCTCCCGGAGACTGCGACCGGGAATCCCAACGGAATGACGGTTACGGCGTGGCGAGCAACAGGCGCATCCGCTTCGCGGTTGTCAGTCACGGCAAGTCCTGAGACCTCGACTTGAAAGACCGGGTCGCCAGGGGTGAGCACACGAACACCGAAGCCGACAGAGGTCTCACCATCGCCCAAGTTGAACCGCATCACTAGGTGTACCTGTTGCACTAGGCCAGACGAGCGAACCTCCATGCGATCGAAGCCGCCACCGACGACGGTCAACAGGCCGCCTGAGTCCACCCTGGCAAACTCCGCCAACATCGCAAAGTCAAGACCCGCCACAACCATCCCTCTCTCAGCTGTACTGACGTACCGCCAGGCCCATATGGACGTTATCCAGAGGTCCTCAACATATGTTTGATCCGGGCCGAAAGATCCGCAGCGTTGAGGGACTCGGGCTCAGGGTGATCCGAGACGTTTATCAGCCGTTCGTCACGACACTGGCAACTAGCCGCAAACGTCATAACTTACTCAAAAGGCGTAGTTACGCCTATTCTGCAAGCTCAGTGGCGTTTTTGCAGGAACAGAGTGTAGCGCGCGTCGTTCCGCTTCGATGTCTGGCCGGTACAAGTCGGGTGCGGATCCAGCATGGCACCAGTCCGCACCAGCCATCACGCAACGGCACCAGTCCGCAGGTCAGAAGTCTCCCGCTAGGGTTGCCCAGGGTAGGGCGCGGTTCACGAACTAACGCTGACCAGCGCGAACAGGGGCGGGCCGGTCGGGCTCGCCCCCTGTGTCGTCGGTCACCCAGGTAACCCGACACCGGTCGGTCGCGATGCATTCGTGGGGGATCCGTCCCCGCCACTAGGCAGCCTTGAGTTCCGGGGGCTTCCATCAGGTGCGAGTTGGGATACGACAGGGGAGCCGTGATGAAGGGCATCGTCCTCGCCGGGGGCAGTGGCACCAGGTTGCACCCGATCACCCAGGCGGTGTCGAAGCAGCTGCTGCCCGTCTACGACAAGCCGATGATCTACTACCCGCTGTCGGTGCTGATGCTGGCAGGCATCCGGGACATCCTGATCATCTCCACGCCCACCGACCTGCCGAACTTCCGCCGCCTGCTCGGCGACGGCAGCCAGTACGGGGTGCGCTTCGGCTACGCCGAGCAGCCCCAGCCCAACGGCTTGGCCGAGGCGTTCATCATCGGCGAGGACTTCATCGGCGACGACCACGTCGCGCTGGTGCTCGGCGACAACATCTTCTTCGGCCAGGGCTTCTCGCAGCTCATGCAGGCCCACATCGCCGACCTGGACGGCGCGGTGCTGTTCGGCTACCCGGTCAAGGACCCGCAGCGCTACGGCGTCGGCGAGGTCGACGCCGAGGGCAGGCTGGTCTCCATCGAGGAGAAGCCCGCCCAGCCGCGGTCCAACCGGGCCATCACCGGGCTGTACTTCTACGACAACGACGTGGTCAAGATCGCCAAGGGCCTCGCCCCGTCCCCCCGGGGCGAACTGGAGATCACCGACGTCAACGTCGAGTACATGCGCCAGGGCCGCGCCCGTTTACTGGACATGGGCCGCGGCTTCGCCTGGCTGGACACCGGCACCCACGACTCGCTGCTGGAGGCGGGCCAGTTCGTGCAGGTCCTGGAGCACCGCACCGGCGTCCGCATCGCCTGCCTGGAGGAAATCGCCCTCGACCGCGGTTTCATCACACCGGACGAGTGCTACGCCCTTGGCGCCAAACTCGCCAAGTCCGGCTACGGCGACTACGTCATGGGCGTAGCTCGCGCGGCGGGCGCCACGGGCTGATCATCGGGTCCGAATCCCGCTGGCTGGAACCTCTTCGCACGCACCTGGGCACCACGTGGCCAGGATCTTGCGCTGCTCCAACGGATCTGTCCTCCGGTGTGCCCAAGATCGTGGTAATGCCACGAGGTACGGCGACGAGTTGGCCCGACTCACCCGCGCGGGGATCGACCTATTGGGACGACTGCCCGGTCGGCGCCGCACCCGAGTGACCGTGGCGGAGCTTGGTCTGGCCCTCGAAGGCCGAGAACGGTCGAAACGCCGGGGGTTGGCGCACGCCGGACGCGCGAGTGCCGGGTCAGAAGCCGTCGCGGGCCATGCGTTCGAGGCGGGCGATTCGGTCGGCGATCGGCGGGTGGGTGGAGAAGTGCCGGGCGACGCCGTCGCCGGGGCGGAACGGGTTGGCGATCATCAGGTGGGACTGGGCGGCGACCGCGGGTTCGGGGGCCAGGGGGGCGTGTCGGGTGCCCTGGTCGAGTTTGCGGAGGGCGGAGGCCAGGGCCAGCGGGTCGCCGGTGAGGCGGGCGCCGGACTCGTCGGCCTGGTATTCGCGGGAGCGGCTGACGGCCATCTGGACGATGGTGGCGGCGATGGGGCCGAGCAACGAGACCAGCAGCAGGGCGATCGGGTTGGCGCGGTCATCGTCGTCGTCGGTGAAGACGCCTGCGAAAAGGGCGAGGCTGGCGAGCATGCTGACGATTCCCGCGAGAGCGCCCGCGACACAGGAGATGAGGATGTCCCGGTTGTAGACGTGGGACAGTTCGTGGCCCAGGACGCCGCGGAGTTCGCGTTCGTCGAGTAGGTCGAGCAGGCCGGTGGTGCAGCAGACGGCCGCGTTGCGCGGGCTGCGGCCGGTCGCGAACGCGTTGGGGGCGTCGGTGGGGCTCAGGTAGAGGCGCGGCATGGGCTGGCGGGCGGTGGTGGCCAGCTCGCGCACGATCCGGTACAGCGCGGGCTGCTCGGCCTGCGACACCGGCCGGGCCCGCATCGCGCGCAGGGCCAGCTTGTCGGAGTTGAAGTAGGCGTAGCCGTTGACGGCCAGCGCGAGCACCGCGCCGACGAGCAGCGCCGTGCGGCCGAAGAGAGAACTCACGAGCAGGATCAGTGTGGTGAGCCCGCCCAGCAGGAGGGCGGTCTTGAGCCCGTTGAAGTGACCGTGCACGCCGCACCTCCTCGTCGTTCTCGTCTTCGTTCCAGTCCGCAGTATTCAACGACCACCCGGCGCGAGAAGTTCCAACCGGACAGTGGACCAGGCCGTGTCCCACAAGTCCGCGATGGTGGGAGGAAGAAGCTCAGTTGCCGCTTTCGCCCAAACGCCAGTAGGTCGTGGGGCGGACGCGCTGGCGGGGGTAACCACGTTCATCCAAAAGGTGGGCGCGCACCGCGAGCATCGACGTCCGTTCACCGGCCATCCACACCTCCGGCAGCCCCTCGGGCAGCTCCGCCGCGCGGACGGCATCGACGAGCGCGGTGCTCTCCCCCGCCGGGACGCCGTCACGATGCAGCCAGATGACGCCCGGGATCGGCTGTTCCTCGGCCGCATCGGCGACCTCCACATACGCGATGGCCCGCTTCTCGGACGGCAGCGCGCCGAGAATGGCGGTGATGGCGGGCAACGCGGTCTCGTCCCCGGCCAGCAGATACCAGTCGGCGGCGGGATCGGGCTGGTAGGCGGGCGACGGCCCGACAAAGATCATCTCGTCGCCCGGCCGGACCCGGGACGCCCAGGCCGAGGCCGGGCCCGCGTCGCCGTGCAGGACCAGGTCGAAGTCGACCTCGTTGGTGGCCGGGTCGTGCCTGCGGATGGTGTATGTCCTGGTCAGCGGCCGCACCTGGGACCAGCGGGCGCGCACGGACTCCAGGGTGAGCGGCTCGGGCAGCTCGGTGTCGTCGGGAAAGAAGTAGAGCATCACGTTCTGGTCGGTCCCCGCCCCCGCGAGCCCCGCCAACGACTCGTGCCGCACGGTCACCCGCGCCATCCGCGGCGTCACCCGCTCGACCCGGACCACGGGAACGCGCCACAACCGCGTCTCTTGCCTGCGCGAGCGCCTACGCGTCTCGGGGTGCGTGCTCATCACCCCTCATCCTCGCCCCCACACCCCCCAACGCCCGCACCGGCCCGCATCAGTCCTTCTGCGCGCTGAACACCGGCCCATTCACCTCGGCACGTTGCACGGGAACCACCTTCGGCTCCTCGACCACACCCGCACTCAGGAACACCGGCGTCTTCGGCTTCTCCGGTTGCACGCTGATACTCATCAAACACCCCTCTACTGGAACGACCGCCGCAGGCGGAGTGCCCCGCTTTCGACGACTCTAACGACATTCCAGCACCAGGGGACGACATTCCGCGACCCTTATCCGCGTAGTTCCATCGTGCAGCACTTCGGGCCGCCGCCGGACTTGCGGAGTTCGGTGATGTCGACGAAGTGGACGGTGTAGCCGTGGGTCACCAGTTCACCGGCGAGGTGGGTGGCTTCCTGGGGGAGGATCACGTTGTGGCCGTCGGAGACGGCGTTGAGGCCCAGGCAGGCGGCGTCTTCCGCGGTGGCGAGGATGGCGTCGGGGTAGAGGCGGCGGAGGGCCTGCTGAGTGCCCGGGGAGAACGCCTCGGGGTAGTAGGCGATGTGGGCCCGGGTGGTGGGGGTGGCCTCGGAGATGACGAAGAGGGCCACGTCCAGGTGGTAGTAGCGGGGGTCGACCAGGTGCAGGGACACGACCGGGACGCCGAGGACCTCCTGGGCTTCGGCGTGGGCGCCGGGGTCGGTGCGGAAGCCGGTGCCCGCCAACAGCAGGTCGCCGGTCCAGGTGAGGTCGCCCTCGGCCTCGTTGACGCGTTGGGGCATGACGACGTCGCGGTAGCCGTGGTCGAGGAACCAGGTGCGGTAGTGGTCGGCCTCCGCCGTGCGTTGGGGGGCGCGGAAGCGGGCGCCCAGGACCCGGCCGTCGATGACCGTGCCGGAGTTGGCGGCGAAGACCATGTCGGGGAGGCCGGGGGCCGGGTCGATGGTCTCGACGCGGTGGCCGAGGCGTTCGTAGGTGTCCTTCAGCGCCGTCCACTCGGCCACGGCCCGGTCGGTGCTCACCGGGCGGGTGGGGTCCATCCACGGGTTGATCGAGTACTCGACCGTGAAGAACCGGGGCGCGCACATGAGGTAGCGGCGCGTGGTGCCGAGGCGGGTCGCACCGGCCAGGCGAACGGGTGCTGAAGTCATGGATCGAAATGTAAGGGCGGCGAGTGCAGGCATCAATGTCGCTGAGGCGCCCTTGTGCATGCAGAATGTTGCGTGTGGACACGATCGATCAGCGAATCATTGCTCAGCTCGTGGCCGACGCCCGGTCGAGTTACGCCGATATCGGGAAGGCCGTGTCGCTGTCGGCGCCCGCGGTGAAGCGGCGGGTGGACCGGCTGTTGGAGACCGGGGTGCTGCGCGGGTTCACCGCCGTGGTCAACCCGGAGGCGCTCGGTTGGGGCACCGAGGCGTTCGTCGAGGTGCACTGTCAGGGGAACGTGTCGCCGGACCGGATCCGGCAGCGGTTGGAGCCGCTGCCGGAGGTGGTGGCCGCCTACACGGTCTCCGGGGCGGCGGACGCGATCGTGCACCTGCGGGCCGCGAACATCCACCACCTGGAGGACGCGCTGGAGCGGCTGCGGGCGGTGGACATGGTGTCGCGGACGGTCTCGACCGTCGTGCTCTCCACTCTTTTGGAGCGCCCGCCCGCGCCGGAACACAGCTGACGGATCACTACAGTCAGGGGTCATGACCGCCGAACCCGTCCTGCTGGAGCGGCGCGACGGCGTCGCCGTGCTCACGCTCAACGCCCCCGAGCGGCGCAATGCGCTGACGTTGGCCATGTCCGGGCGGCTGGCCAAGCTGGTCGCCGAGTGCGAGGCCGACCCGGGCACGTCCGCGATCGTGGTCACCGGGGCGCCACCCGCGTTCTGCGCCGGGGCCGACCTGACCGAGCTGGGCGAGTCGCGGGCGGAGGGGCTGCGCGGGATATACGCCGGGTTCCTCGCCGTGGCGCGGTGCTCGCTGCCGACCGTCGCGGCTGTCGGTGGAGCCGCGGTGGGGGCCGGGTTGAACCTGGCGCTGGCCGCGGATGTGCGGATCGGGGGGCCGCGGGCCCGGTTCGAGGCGCGGTTCCTGCAACTGGGCATCCACCCCGGCGGTGGGATGACCTGGATGCTGGACCGGATCGTCGGCCCGCAGACGGCGACCGCGATGACCCTGTTCCGGCACGTGCCGGACGCGGCCGAGGCGCGGCGGGTCGGGCTCACCCTCACCACCGTCGACGGCGGGCATGACGCGCTGGTGGATGCGGCCGTGGAGCTGGCGCTGCCCGCCGCGAAGGCCCCGCGCGACCTGGTCGTGGCGATCAAGGATTCATTGCGCGTGAACGCGATCACCGATAGCCACGCGGACGCGGTCGAGGCCGAACTGGTGAAGCAGGTCGCCTCGATGGACGCACCCGAGTTCGCCCGGTTGCTGGCCGCGATGAAGGCCAAGATCGGCCTTAGGGACACCGAATAGGCTGGCGCGGTCGGCGGATGGAACGGACGCCGACGTCCATTATCCGGGATAAGTGTGACTGAAAGTCACAGTCGGATGCGGTTCCCACCCGGCCGGTACCGGATACTGGGGATGAGGGGTCGCGCACAGCACTGTGATCTGTAGCGCGTTGCACGGGTCCGGGGTCGTGCGATGCCTACCGTTGACCGGAGGCGACCCGCAGTCCGGGTGTCGAACGAGAGGGATCGGCGAGAGCTCATGAGCACAGGTGTGGGGGGTGGCGGCGACGCCACCGGGACGACGCGGCCCGCCGCGGTCACCAAGCTGGACCGGGTGGTCATCCGGTTCGCTGGCGACTCCGGCGACGGCATGCAGCTGACCGGCGACCGCTTCACCTCGGAGGCCGCGGCCTTCGGCAACGACCTGTCCACCATGCCCAACTTCCCGGCGGAGATCCGCGCACCACAGGGCACCATCCCCGGTGTCTCCAGCTTCCAGGTGCACTTCGCCGACTACGACATCCTCACCCCGGGCGACCGCCCGGACGTGCTGGTGGCGATGAACCCGGCCGCGCTCAAGGCGAATATCGCCGACCTGCCCGCGGGCGGCACGCTCATCGTGAACACCGACGAGTTCATCAAGCGCAACCTGACCAAGGTCGGCTACGACGCCAACCCGCTCGACGACGACACCCTCGCGGCGTACCAGGTGCACCAGGTGGCCATGGCCACGCTGACCCAGGGCGCGCTCGCGGACACCGGGCTCGGCAAGAAGGACGCCGAGCGCTGCAAGAACATGTTCGCGCTCGGCCTGCTGTCGTGGATGTACCACCGGCCGACCGAGGGCACCGAGCGGTTCCTGCGCGAGAAGTTCGCCAAGAAGCCGGACATCGCCGAGGCGAACGTGCTCGCGTTCCGCGCGGGCTTCTACTACGGCGAGACCACCGAGGCGTTCGCGGTCACCTACGAGGTGGCCCCGGCCAAGCTGGCCCAGGGCACCTACCGGCAGATCACCGGCAACACCGCGCTCGCCTACGGCATCGTCGCGGCCGCGCAGCAGTCGAGGCTGCCGGTGCTGCTGGGCACCTACCCGATCACCCCGGCCTCGGACATCCTGCACGAGCTGTCCAAGCACAAGCAGTTCGGCATCACCACCTTCCAGGCCGAGGACGAGATCGCGGGCATCTGCGCCGCGCTGGGCGCCAGCTACGGCGGCGCGCTCGGGGTCACCTCGACCTCCGGGCCGGGTATCGCGCTGAAGTCGGAGACCATCGGCCTCGGCGTGATGACCGAGCTGCCGCTGCTGGTCATCGACGTGCAGCGGGGCGGGCCGTCCACCGGTCTGCCGACCAAGACCGAGCAGGCCGACCTGTTGCAGGCGATGTTCGGCCGCAACGGCGAGTCGCCGGTGCCGATCGTGGCGCCGCAGTCGCCCGCCGACTGCTTCGCCGCCGCGCTGGAGGCCACACACATCGCGCTGAAGTACCGCACGCCGGTGCTGCTGCTTTCCGATGGCGCGGTCGCCAACGGCTCCGAGCCGTGGCTGATCCCGGACGTCGAGGACCTGCCCGACCTGGGCGTCGAGTTCGCCACCGAGCCCAACGCCCCGGACGGCTCGTTCTGGCCGTACCTGCGCGACCCGGAGACGCTGGCCCGCGCCTGGGCGGTGCCGGGCACGCCGGGCCTGCAGCACCGCATCGGCGGTCTGGAGAAGGCCGACGGCACCGGCAACATCTCCTACGAGCCGGACAACCACGACCGCATGGTCCGGTTGCGCCAGGCCAAGATCGACGGCATCCCGGTGCCCGACCTTGAGGTGCACGACCCGTCCGGCAAGGCCCGCGTGCTGGTGCTGGGCTGGGGCTCCTCCTACGGCCCGATCGGTGCCGCCTGCCGCCGGGTGCGCAAGCTCGGGCTCTCCGTCGCGCAGGCGCACCTGCGCAACCTCAACCCGTTCCCGGCCAACCTGGGCGACGTGCTGCGCGGCTACGACAAGGTCGTGGTGCCGGAGATGAACCTCGGGCAGCTGGCGCTGCTGCTGCGGGGCAGGTACCTGGTCGACGTCATCAGCTACACCAAGGTGGCCGGGCTGCCGTTCAAGGCCGAGGAACTGCAGAACGTGCTCACCGACATCGTGAAGGGGGTCGACGCCGCGTGACCACGATCGATCTGGGCCTGCCCGGCCTGGCCGGGGTGCCCACCAGCGACGAGCCGCAGAAGGCCAAGGACTACAAGTCCGACCAGGAGGTGCGCTGGTGCCCCGGCTGCGGTGACTACGTCGTGCTCAACGCCGTGCAGTCGTTCCTGCCGACGCTGGGCCTCAAGCGGGAGAACATCGTCTTCATCTCGGGCATCGGCTGCTCGTCCCGGTTCCCGTACTACATGAACACCTACGGGATGCACTCCATCCACGGCCGCGCCCCGGCCATCGCCACCGGCCTGGCGACCGCCCGCCCGGACCTGTCGGTCTGGGTGGTGACCGGGGACGGCGACGCGCTGTCCATCGGCGGCAACCACCTGATCCACACGTTGCGGCGCAACGTGAACCTGAAGATCCTGCTGTTCAACAACCGGATCTACGGGCTCACCAAGGGCCAGTACTCGCCGACCTCGGAGGCGGGCAAGGTCACCAAGTCGACGCCGATGGGCTCGCTGGACTACCCGTTCAACCCGGTGTCGCTGGCGCTTGGCGCGGAGGTCAGCTTCGTCGGCCGGGCGCTGGACAGCGACCGCAAGGGCCTGACCGAGGTGCTGCGGCAGGCCGCCGAGCACCGCGGCTCGGCCCTGGTGGAGATCTACCAGAACTGCCCGATCTTCAATGACGGCGCGTTCGACGTGCTCAAGGAGCCGGGTGAGGCCGAGCAGCGGCTGATCCCGCTGGAGCACGGCAAGCCGGTGCGCTTCGGCGCCGAGGGCGAGTACGGCGTGGTGCGCGCGGGCTTCGGCTCGCTGGAGGTGGCCAAGGTCAGCGAGGTCGGCGAGGAGGAGCTGGTCGTGCACGACGCGCACATGACCGACCCGTCCTACGCGTTCGCGCTGTCCCGGCTCTCCACCCAGGACCTGCGCTACACCGTCACCGGCGTGTTCCGCTCGGTGTCCCGCCCGACCTACGACGACCAGGCGCGCGCCCAGGTCGAGGAGGCCAAGGCCACGCGGGCCGCCAACCTGGGCGACCTGCTGCGCGGCAAGGACACCTGGACCGTTGTCTGAGCTCTCGCGTTCTCGACGCGGCCCCTGCCCGGCTTCGGGCGGGGGCCGCTGTCGTTCAGCCGGGTGTCGGGCGGGTCTTGTGGTCCCACGGGACGAAGCCCGCGCGTTCGGCGTCCGGCACGGTGCGGAACCAGACCGTGGCGGTGACCAGTGGGTAGTCCGGGGACTCGGTGGTGTGGAAGACGCCCTGGGCGCCCTTGACCGTGTACTCGTTGGAGGGGGCCAGGCCACCGGGACCCGCCGGGGCGGCGTCGGCGGTGAAGGCGTCGTCGAGGGTGCCGGAGACCCGGGTGACCTCGTCCTCCTCGCGCGCCTGCGCCGGGATCCGCACCCCGGGCGCGGCGCCGTCCGAGTCGCCGTCGGCGGCCGCCGCGGACTCGGCCGGTTCCGGCTGCTCAGGCCGCTCCGGCGCGGGCCGCAGGGGCAGCCAGACCACCGGCGGGGATACCTGGCGCGCGGGTCTGCGCACCAGCAGGTACCAGGCCATGCCCAGGCCGAGCAGGAACGACAGCACGCACCACAGGACCGGTCGCCTCACCGGGGTGCCTCCTCGCCCTCGCCGCCGGGCCGCCTCCGCCCACCAAATCTATGTAGCACCCTGAGTGGGTGACTGCCAGTTCGGCGGGGGTCCGGGTCGGCGGTACGGGTGAGCGCGGCTCACCCGGGCGAGTGGCTCAGCCAAGCGGGCGGAAGCCGACGCGCTCCGCGTCGGCCACCGAACGGAACCACACCTCGGCCACCGTGCGGTCGAACTTCGGCGAGTCCGGGGCGCAGTAGCGCAGCGCGGTCACGCTGGCCTTGATGGTGTACTCGCTGGACGGCGAGCGGCCGCCGGGCAGCGGCATGGCCGAGCCGGGGCCGAACGGGCCGGGCGGCACGAACGGGTCGACCCCGCCGGACGGCGCCTGCTGCAGTGTGCGGGCGCCGCGCAGCCGCTGCGGCTGCGCCGCCGGGGCAGGCTTGGCACCAGCCGCGGTCTGCTCGGCCGCCAGGATCGGCTCGAACAGCGAGCGCTCGCGGTCGGAGGTCTTGGTGGCGGACTGGGCCACGGGCCGCTGCTCGGCCGCCGGAGTTGGCGCGGGCAGCGTCGGGGCCGGGTTCGCCGGTGAGGAGGTCTGCACGCCGAACGGGAACCGGTTCTGCGGCTTGGAGGGAATCCGCTTCGGCAACACGTTCGACATCCTTTCCGGCTGGGTCTGGCCGTAGGCCAGGGTCGGCTCGATGGGCTGCTGGAACCCGGGCTGGTCGGCCACCCCGGCCCGAACAGGCTCCGGCTCGGGCGCGCGCACCGGCGGCACCATCTCGGTGCGCTCCACTGCCGCGTGCGCGGGCTCCCGACGCTGTTCCTCCCGGCGGGGCAGTTCTTCCCGGTGCTGGTGGTCCTGGGCGGGCTGCTCGTCGCGCACCACCGGCACCAGCTGGGTGGCCTCGGCGGGCTCCGGCTCGTCCAGGTCGTGCGCGGGGGGTGGGCGATACAGGCCGGTGGCCTGCCCGCCGACCGGCTGGTAGTCGACCTCGGTGGCGGGCCCGGGGTGGTCCTCGTCCGCGTGCTCGTCGGCGAGGTCGCCGCCGGGAGAATCGTCGTAGGCGTGCCGCGAGCGCGGCTGCCCGTCCACGGCGGCCAAGTCGTCCAGGTCCGACTCGTCGTCCAGGTCGTCGACCAGGGCGTGGTCGACGCCCCGGGCGCGGCCGTCGGCGTCCAGGTCGCGGATCAGGTCGCCGGAGATCGGCGTGGTGTGCTGGGTGAAGATCGTGCCGGTGTCGTCGTCGTAGTCGGCGTCCTGGTCGGCGTCGGCGTCCTCGTCGGTGCCGTACTCGCCGTCCTGGTCGTCGGCGTAGTCGTTGGCATAGCCACCACGCTCGGCGGTGAGGTCGCCGTGCGCCGGGCGCTCGTCCTCGTCGGCGTAGCCGCTGTGTTCGCCGTGCTCATCGGCGGTCTGCTCGGCGTAGTCCTGGCGGTCGCCGTGCTGGTAGTCGTGGCCGCGGGCGGTGTCCTCACCGTCCAGGTCATCGACCAGGCGGCGGTCCTGCTGCCCGGCCACCGGGTCGCCGAACCAGTCCCGATCGGTCTCGGCGCCGGTGTCGGCCGCGGCGTAGTCGGCGGGCCGGGCGAACTGGGTGGCCTGGGCGGAGTCGACCGCGGGCGGGATGTACTGGGTGCGCTCGGCGGCCGCCTCGGGCGCCTGCCGCGGCTCGGGCGCGCCGTCGTAGCCGTGCTCGCGCCCGCCTGCCAGGTCGTCGTCATACTCGTCGCGCTCGTCATGACCGTCGTGGTCATCTCGGTCGAGCCGGTCGTCCTGCTGGTGGTCCCGGTCGTAGCCGTGGCCGTCGTGCGCGAGATCCCGGTCGCGGTGCTCGTGCTCGTGATCGTGGTCGTCGGCGCCGAACGCGGGTGCGGGCAGCGCGCGCAGGCCGCCCTCGTCCTCGTCGGAGAGGGTCAGCAGGCCGCGGCGGATGGAGTCCTCGCCGCCGCCCCCGACGCGTCGCTCCTCGACCCGCGCGGGCGTCAGGTTGTCGCGGGTGTCGCCGAAGCCGGGCACCAGGGAGCTCGCGCCGCTGCCGTAGTCGCGGGACTCCAGCTCGGCCCGGTTCGCCCGGCCCTTCGCCTCGGCCAGCTCGCCTTCCAGCTCCGTGACGCGCTTGCGGGCGGGGTTGCCGATCAGCAGCCAGCACAGGGCCGCGCCGACCAGGAAACCGGCGAGGCTCCACACCCACACCTGCCCGAAGAACGGCATCGCCGACGTCTCCCTCCCGGTCGCGCCGCTCGTCGGCGCGTCACACGGTTGACCAAGCCTAGGGGAGGTTACTGCGGACCACCGGACCCCCGCCGACATGCCGCGCAAATAGCCGGTACGTCACAGTGCCGGTGGACGAACTGTGCCTTATCGGGTTCGTTCGACTACGTACCGTGTCAACAACTCCAGCGCGTCCCGGGCCGGACACCCCGGAAGAGCGACGAGCTCGGCATGCGCCCGGTCCACGTAGGTGTCCAGCGTGCGCCGCGCGCGGTCCAGGCCACTGGACTTGCGCAGCAGGGCCAGCGCGTCGGCGATGTCGGCGTCGTCGGCGATCGGCCCGGCGAGCAGCTCGGCCAGCCTCGGGTCCGGGCCGTCGGCCAGCGCGTAGAGCATCGGCAGCGTGCGCACGCCCTCGCGCAGGTCGGTGCCCGGGGTCTTGCCGGACTCGTCGGCGGGCGAGGCGATGTCGATGACGTCGTCGGAGATCTGGAACGCCGCGCCGATGATCTCGCCGAACCGGCACAGCGCGGCGACCTGCTCGGCCGGGGCGCCGGAGAACATGCCGCCGTAGCGGCCGGAGGTGGCGATCAGCGAGCCGGTCTTCTGCGCGATCACCGAGAGGTAGTGCTCGATCGGGTCCTCCGCGCCGGGGCCGACGGTCTCCCGCATCTGCCCGGTGACCAGCTCGCGCATGGTCTCCGCGATCACCCGGGTGGCCTCCGCGCCGAGATCGGCGACCAGCATCGAGGCGTGCGCGAACAGGAAGTCGCCGGTGAGGATGGCGACGGAGTTGTTCCACCTGGCGTTGGCGCTCGCGTCGCCGCGGCGCATGGTGGCCTCGTCCATCACGTCGTCGTGGTAGAGCGTGGCCAGGTGCACCAGCTCCACCGCGGCCGCCGCGGTGATCACGTCGGCCGAGTCGCCCTGGTTGAACTGCGCGGCGAGCAGCGTGAACAACGGGCGAAAGCGCTTGCCACCGGCCTTGACCAGGTGCAGCGCGGCCTGGTCGACGAAGTCCACATCGCTGTGCACGACCTCGCGCAGCAGCCCCTCGACCCGGCCGAGGCCGTCCACGACCACCCGCACCAGATCGGGGTCGGCGCCGTCGAGGCCGGGGAACGCGGGAACCCCGATGACATCCGCGACCTTCCCGTTCCCGGGGTGGCCGGGACTCCCTGTGGCAATCACGTCGGCGGTGCTCCTGATCAACTGTGGCCGTCGTCTGGGTCTCTGCTGAAAGGAAGAGTGCTGGCCCGTGAAAACGAGCCTACTGGCCACCGCCCCGCACACCGCCCCGGATGTCTCGAAGGCCACCTCCGCCGGGGCGGAGATGGCCTTCGATTCGGGGAAAAGCCGTTATCGGACCCGTCGGGTCACCGGGTGATCACTGGATGGCGAAGGCACCGCTGCCCGCCCAGTCGAGGGCGAACGCCGGGGCAACGCCGAGCAGCAGCGTGACGAGCACGCCGAGGGTGATCGCCGCCGTGGTGAACGCGCCGGGCACGGTCACCGTGGGGCCGTCCGCGGCGGGCTCGCTGAAGTACATCAGCACGATCACCCGCAGGTAGAAGAACGCCGCCACCGCGGAGGCGATCAGCGCGATCACCACCAGCGGGCCCATGCCGTCCGACAGTGCCGCCTCGAACACCACGAACTTGCCGACGAACCCGCTTGTCAACGGGATGCCCGCCAGTGCCAGCAACAGGAACGTGAACACGCCCGCCAGCAACGGTGACCGCTTCGCCAGGCCCGCCCACTGCGACAGGTGCGTCGCCTCGCCGGAGGAGTCGCGCACCAGGCTGATCACGCCGAACGCGGCCAGCGTGGTGAAGCCGTAGGTGAGCAGGTAGAACAGCGTGCCGGACAGGCCCTTCTGGGTCAGCGCGATGGCCCCGATCAGCAGGAAGCCCGCGTGCGCCACCGAGGAGTAGGCGATCATGCGCTTCACATCGGTCTGGGTGAGGCCGAGGACCGCGCCGATGACCATGGACACGATGGCCACGCCCCACAGCACGCCGCGCCATTCCCACTGCGTCGACTGGAAGGCCACCTGCAACACACGCAGGATGCCGCCGAACGCCGCGACCTTGGTGCAGGCGCCCATGAACGCGGTGACCGGGGTCGGCGCGCCCTGGTAGACGTCCGGGGTCCAGGTGTGGAACGGGCCGACGGATGCCTTGAACAGCAGGCCGACCACCAGCAGGCCCATGCCCGCGAACAGCAGCGTGTCGGAGCGGTCGGAGCCTGCCGCGGCGGAGGCGATGTCGGACATCCGCACCGAGCCGGAGTAGCCGTAGAGCAGGGCCACGCCGTAGAGGAAGAACGCCGAGGCGAACGCGCCGAGCAGGAAGTACTTGACCGCGGCTTCCTGCGACAGCAGCCTGCGCCGCCGGGCCAGGCCGCACATCAGGTACAGCGGCAGCGACAGCACTTCCAGCGCCACGAACATGGTCAGCAGGTCGTTGGCCACGCAGAAGGTCATCATGCCGCCGAGCGCGAACAGCGTCAGCGGGAAGACCTCGGTCTGCATGCCGGTCGAGGCGACCTGCGCGCGGTCCTGGATGGTGCCCGGCCGGATCGCCGCGCTGGCCACGAACGCGCCGCCGGGCTCGACCGAGCGGTCGGCGATCAGCAGCACCGCGCCCAGTGACAGGGCCAGCAGCGTGCCCCACAGGAACAGACCCGGCCGGTCGACCACGAGCGTGCCGTTGAGCACGACCTCGCCCTTGACCGGGGCGTCCTTGAGGTAGATCACCAGGGCCAGCCCGGCGCCCGCGATGGTCAGCAGCGACAGCACGACCTGGCTCGACCAGCGCAGGTGCCGCGGCAGCAGCGCTTCCAGCAGCACGCTGACACAGGCCGCGCCGAGCACGATCAGGATCGGCCAGATCGCGGTCACCGAGGGCGCCTCGACCTGCGTCGGCGGCGCGGCTGGCTGCTCCTGCGCGAGCAGGAGCACGGAGGAAATCACCGACACTGCACTTGCCTCTCTGCGGGCTGGACCGGGTCGACCAGGGCCGCTTGGCACATCGTGGCGTCCACGGTCGGGGTCACGGTGTCGAGCACGGGCTTGGGGTACAGGCCCAGACCCACCACCAGCAGGATCAGCGGTGCGAGCACCAGCTTCTCCCGTGTGTCCAGGTCGACGATCTTCTTCGTGCCGGTGGCCGCCTGCGCGGTCAGCACGGCGCCGGAGCCGTCGGTGCCCGGGGTCTCGGCGGAGGGCACGCCGGGCAGCAGCGCGTCACCGCGCAGCGGGCCCTGCATGATCCGCTGGTAGAGCCAGAGCACGTAGAGCGCGGCGAAGATCATGCCGACGGTGGCGATGGTCGTGTACACCGGCGCGTTCGGGAACGAGCCGATGAGCACGAGAAACTCGCTGACGAACGAGTTGGTGCCGGGCAGCGACAACGTGCTCAGCCCGGCGATGAGCAGCACGCCGCCGAGCAGCGGGGTCAGCTTGGCCATGCCGCCGTAGTCGGCGACCCTGGTGGAGCCGCCGCCGCGGGCGATCACCATGCCGACGACCAGGATCAGCATCCCGGTGGCGATGCTGTGGTTGACCATGTAGGTGACCGAGCCGGTCAGCGACTGCGAGCTGAACGAGAAGATGCCCAGCGCGATGAAGCCGAAGTGCGCGATGGACACGTAGGCCAGGAACCGCTTCATGTCCCGCTGGCCGGTGGCCAGCAGCGAGCCGTAGACCACGCCTGCCACGGCCAGCACCAGCACCAGCGGCGCGAGCTCCTTGCTGGCGTCCGGGAACATCGGCAGCAGGTAGCGCAGGAAGCCGAAGGTGCCGACCTTGTCCAGGATACCGACCAGCAGCACCGCGACGCCGATCGGCGCCTCGGCGGTGGCGTCCGGCAGCCAGGTGTGCAGCGGCACCAGCGGGGCCTTGACCGCGAAGGCGATGAAGAAGCCGAAGAACAGCCAGATCTGGGTGGACAGCGGCGCGTCGTGCACGACCTGGACCAGCTTGGCCCAGTCGAAGGTGCCCGCGCCCAGCTCGTCCACGGCCATCGAGTAGCAGCCGATCACCGAGGCCAGCATGATCAGGCCGCCGAGGAACGAGTACAGGAAGAACTTGACCGCCGCGTACTGCCTGCGCGCGCCGCCGTAGGAGCCGATCAGGAAGTACATCGGGATCAGCATGATCTCGAACAGCACGTAGAACAGGAACACGTCGGTCGCGGCGAACACGCCGACGGTGAGCGCCTGCTCCAGCAGGATCAGCGCGAAGAAGCCGCCCTTGGTGCGGCCCTCGGGCAGCTTGTCCACCCAGCCCGCGCCGATCACCAGCGGCACCAGCAGCCCGATGACCGCGATCATCACCAGCGCGATGCCGTCCACGGCGAACGAGATGTGCACGCCGAAGGACGGGATCCAGGTCAGCGAGAAGCCCTGCTGCAACCGGTCGCCGCCGGGCTGGAAGTTCACCCAGGACACGATGGCCAGCACGAACTCCGCGACCGAGAACGCCAGCGCGGCGAGCTTGGCGGTGTGGTCGTTGCCGCGCAGCGCGGTGACCACCACGGCGCCGAGCAGCGGTACCAGCAGCAGCGCGGCGAGCAGCCAGGAATGGGCCCCTGACGTGGTCATGCGAACCTCACCATCAACAGTGCGGCGATCACCAGGATCGACCCTCCGAGCATGGACAGCGCGTACGAGCGCACGAACCCGGTCTGCAGCCTGCGCAGCCTGCCGGAGCTGCCGCCCAGGCCCGCCGCGATGCCGTTGACCAGGCCGTCGACGCCGCGGTTGTCGACGAACACCAGGAACCGGGTGAGCCAGACGCCGGGCCGGGAGATCAGCGCCTCGTTGAGGTGGTTGCCGTACAGGTCGGCGCGCGCGGCGCGGACCGGGAACGACACCCGCTGCGGGCGGGTGACCGGCTGCTCGCCGCGGCCGAAGAGCAGGAACGCGATGCCTGCGCCGAGCGCGGAGATCACCACGGTGAGCACGGAGACCACGGTCGCCGACAGCGGGCCGTGCTCCTCCTGCAGCTTGCCGACCGCGGGCTCCAGCCACTCCGGCAGCATCCCGGACAGCACGCCACCGGCGGCCACCGAGCCGACCGCCAGGATGATCATCGGGATGGTCATCGTCGGGCCGGACTCGTGCGGGTGGTAGGACCGCCCGTCCGCGGACTTCAGGTTCTCCCAGCGCGGCTTGCCCAGGAACACCAGGATCAGCAGGCGGGTCATGTAGAACGCGGTGAGGCCCGCGCCGAGCAGCGCGATGCCGCCGAAGATCCAGCCCCGGGTGCCGCCCTCGGCCAGCGCGGCCTCGATGATCGCGTCCTTGGAGAAGTAGCCGGACAGGAACGGGAAGCCGATCAGCGCGAGGTAGCCGAGCGTCCAGGTGATGAAGGTGATCGGCATCTTGCGCGCCAGACCGCCGAGGCGGCGGATGTCGCCCTCGTCGTTCATGCCGTGCATGACCGAACCGGCACCGAGGAACAGCCCGGCCTTGAAGAAGCCGTGCGTGAGCAGGTGCAGGATGCCCAGCGCGTACCCGGCCGGGCCGAGGCCGACCGCCAGGATCATGTAGCCGATCTGGCTCACCGTGGAGTACGCCAGGACCTTCTTGAAGTCGTCGTAGGCACAGCCGATGATGCAGCCGAGCAACAGCGTGATCGCACCGATGATCATCACGACCAGGCGGGCGTCACCGGCCTGCGCCAGCGAGTACAGCGGGCTGGAGCGGGCGATGAGGTACACGCCCGCGGTCACCATGGTGGCCGCGTGGATCAGGGCGGAGACCGGTGTGGGACCGGCCATCGCGTCCGGGAGCCACGCCTGCAACGGGAACTGGCCGGACTTGCCGCAGGCACCGAGCAGCAGCAGCACGCCGATGGCGACGATCACGCCGGTGGACTGCTGGCCGATCTTGTCGAACACCACGTCGTACTGGGTGGAGCCGATGTTCTTGAACATCAGGAAGATCGCCAGCGCCAGCCCGACATCGCCGACCCGGTTCATCAGGAACGCCTTCTTCGCCGCCGTTGCCGCGAAGTCCTTGCCCTGGTACCACCCGATCAGCAGGTAGGACGCCAGACCGACGCCCTCCCAGCCGAAGTAGAGGGTCACGAAGCTGTTGCCCAGCACCAGCAGCAGCATGGCCGCGACGAACAGGTTCAGGTAGGCGAAGAACCGGCGCCGGTCGCGCAGCTCGTGCGACATGTAGCCGATCGAGTAGATGTGGATCAGCGAGCCGACCCCGGTGATCAGCAGCACGAAGGTCACCGACAGCGGGTCCAGCCGCAGCCCGAACTCGACGTCCAGCGCGTTGACCGGGATCCAGTCGAACAGGTGCAGGTCGCGCAGCCGGTCCTCGGTGCCCTGCCCGGTCGTGTCGAAGAACAGCAGCACGCCGTACACGAACGCGGCGATGACGGTGGCGCTACCGAGCAGGTGGCCCCACTTGTCCGTGCGTCGGCCGCCGAGCAGCAGCACCGCGGCGCCCGCCGCGGGCAGCACGAGCAGCAGCCACGCCGCGCCCGCCACCCCGGAGGCCTGGTGGACCTCGGCAGCGAGGTTCATGGTTCCCGTCACCTGAGGATCCCCTTAGTACTTCAGCAGGTTGGAGTCGTCGACCGAGGCGGTCCGGCGGGTCCGGAAGATCGACATGATGATCGCCAGCCCGACCACCACCTCGGCCGCGGCCACGACCATCACGAAGAACGCCATGATCTGACCGGAGAGCTGCCCGTTGATCCGCGCGAAGGTCACCAGCGAGAGGTTCACCGCGTTGAGCATCAGCTCGACGCACATGAACACCACGATGGCGTTGCGGCGGACCAGCACACCGACCGCGCCGATGGTGAACAGCAGCGCCGACAGCAGCAGGTAGTAGGTCGGGGTCATCCGAGGTCACCCTTCCCAGGGTCCGACTTGCCAGGGGCGAGCGCGCGGGAGTCGGGGCCGGGCAGGGTGCCCGCGACCGCCTTGCGCTCCTCGTCCAGCTTCTCCGACGCGGTGGCGTCGATGAGCCGGGACAGCGACTCCTCGGCGACCGAGCCGTCCGGCAGCAGCGCGGGGGTGGCGACCGAGTTGGACGTGGCGAACACGCCAGGTCCGGGCAGCGGCGACGGCCGCTCGTACTCGCCGCGGAAGCGGGCCTCGACGAGCTCCTTCTGTGTCCGGCGGCCGCGCAGGTGCCGGTCGACGTAGCCGAGGACCATGGCGCCGACGGCGGCCACGATCAGCAGGGCGGAGGTCAGCTCGAACGGGAAGACCCAGTCGGAGAACAGCGCCCGGCCGATGTTGGCCACGTTCCCCTTGCCGCCGTTGGCGTTCTCGCCCGCCAGGTCGAGGGACTTGACGCTGGACAGCGCGCGGGACACGGCGGCCACGATGAGGACCGCGAGCCCGATGCCGAGCACGGTGGCCCAGAGCCGCTGTCCGCGCAGGACTTCCACGACGGAGTCCGAGGAGTCGCGGCCGACCAGCATGAGCACGAACAGGAACAGCATCATGATCGCGCCGGTGTAGACGATGATCTGCACGAAGCCCAGGAACGGAGCCTGCTGCACCAGGTAGATCACGCCGAGGCTGAGCATGGTCAGCACCAGGAACAGCGCCGAGTGCACCGCGTTCCTGGCGAAGATCATGCCGAGGCCGCCTGCCAGGGCCAGCGGGCCGAGGATCCAGAACGCGACCGCCTCGCCGGTGGTCACGTGCGTGGCGGCCTCCTGGGCCAGCAGCATCGCGCTCACTTGGCCACCTCGTTGTTCCGCGCGGCCAGCTGCGGGCCGTTCACGTAGTAGTCCTGCTCGTTGTCGCCCAGGCGCATCGGGTGCGGCGGCTGCTCCATGCCCGGCAGCAGTGGCGCCATCAGCTGTTCCTTGGTGTAGATCAGCCGCTGCCGGTCGTCGTCGGCCAGCTCGAAGTCGTTGAGCATGGTCAGCGACCGGGTCGGGCAGGCCTCGATGCACAGGCCGCAGCCGATGCAGCGCAGGTAGTTGATCTGGTAGTCGGCACCGTAGCGCTCGCCAGGGGAGTAGCGGGCGTCCTCGGTGTTGTCGCCGCCTTCCACGAAGATGGCGTCCGCCGGGCAGGCCCACGCGCACAGCTCGCAGCCGACGCACTTCTCCAGCCCGTCCGGGTGCCGGTTGAGCTGGTGGCGGCCGTGGTAGCGCGGCGCGGTGCCGGGGAAGTTCTCCGGGTACTCCTCGGTGACGACCTTCTTGAACATCGTCGAGAAGGTGACGCCGAAGCCCTTGAGCGGGTCGAAGATGCTCACTGCTGTGTCTCCTTGTCCGCGCCCCGCTCCGGACCGGCGCCGACCGCGGCGCGCTCCCGCCTACGGCGGACCCGCGGCTTGAGGTTTTCCTTGTCCGGCACCCGAAGGTCGAGCGGCGGCACCGGGTAGCCGCCGCCGGTGACCGGCACCTGCTCGTCCGGCGGCACCGCCCGGTCGGGCAGCAGCAGGGCGACCGCGATGAGCACCACCACGACGACCGCGACGATCCACACGATGGACCCGCTGGAGATCGACTGGTCGTGCCGGATGGCGCGCAGCGCGACCACCGCGACGATCCACACCAGGTTGACCGGGACCAGGACCTTCCAGCCCAGCCGCATGAACTGGTCGTAGCGCAGCCGGGGCAGCGTGCCGCGCAGCCAGATGAACACGAACAGGAACACCGCGGTCTTGCCGAAGAACCACAGCAGTGGCCACCAGCCGGTGTTGAAGTAGTTGCCGTCGATCAGCGAGATCGGCCACGGGGCCATGTAGCCGCCGAAGAACAGGGTGGTGCAGAAGGCCGAGACGATGACCATGTTGACGTACTCGGCGAGGAAGAACAGCGCGAACTTCATCGAGCTGTACTCGGTGTGGAAGCCGCCGACCAGCTCCGACTCAGCCTCGGGGAGGTCGAACGGGGCCCGGTTGGTCTCGCCGACCATGGAGATGAAGTAGATGACGAAGCTCGGCGCCAGCAGGTAGAAGTACCAGCCGCTGTGCTGCGCGTCGACGATGTCGCCGGTGGACAGCGACCCGGAGTAGAGGATCACGGCCACGATGGACAGGCCCATGGCGATCTCGTAGGAGATCACCTGGGCGGCCGAGCGCAGACCGCCGAGCAGCGGGTACGGCGAGCCGGACGCCCAGCCCGCGAGCACGATGCCGTAGACGCCCATGGACGAGCAGGCCAGGATCACCAGCACCCCGACCGGCAGGTCCACCAGCTGCAGCACGGTGCGCTCGCCGAAGATCGAGACCTCCGGGCCGAACGGGATCACCGAGAAGGCCAGGAAGGCCGGGATGGTGGACATGATCGGGGCCAGGAAGTAGACCTTCCGGTCCGCGGTGTCCGGGATGACCTGCTCCTTGAACGGGAGCTTGATCGCGTCCGCGATGGACTGGAACCAGCCGCCCGGACCGACCCGGTTGGGGCCGGGCCGGTGCTGCATCCTGGCCACGATCTTGCGCTCCAGCACGATCATCGCCATGGTCGAGAGCGCGCCGAGCAGCAGCAGCACCACGGCCTTGATCAGGATCAGCCAGAGCGGGTCGTCGGCCAGGAGTTGGGCCCTGGTCATGCGTTGCCTCCACTAACCGTCACCACGGCACCGTGGCCGACCCCGAGGGTCCGGCGCACGGTCGAGCCCGGGGAGTTGCCCGGCAGCCAGACCACGCCGTCCGGCAGGTCGGCGATCTGGACCGGGACGGTGACCGCGCCGCGGTCGGTGGCCACCCGTGCGGTGCCCGCCACGCCCAGGTCCGTCGCGGTCTTCAAGGACAGTCGCGCGTAGACCGGCCGGGCGGTGCCCGCCAGGTGCGGCTCACCGTCCTGTGCGGACCCGTCGTCCAGCAGCTGGCGCCAGCTGGCCAGCACGGCCTGTCCGGCACCGGCCTTGGCGGGCGCGGCCGCGGTCTCCGGCGCACCGGCGGTGCGCGCGATCGCGGGCAGCCGGGCCAGGTCAGCGGCGCTGGCGGCGGAGGTCTGGGTGAACAGGTCGACGTCCATCTCGACCGCGAGCGAGTCCAGGACCCGGCCGTCCGGCAGCGCGCCGGTGCCCTCCAGGGTGTGGCCGAACTCCCGGCGCCTGCCCTCCCAGTTGAGGTAGCTGCCGGACTTCTCGACCGCGGGGGCGATCGGCAGCACGACGTCGGCGAGCGCGGTGACCGCGCTGTGCCGCAGCTCCAGGCTGACCACGAAACCGGCCTCGGCGATGGCACGCAGCGCCAGCTCCGGGTCGGCCAGGTCGTACGGGTCGACCCCGCCGATCACCAGGCCGTCCAGCTTGTGGTTGTCGGCCGCGTCCAGGATGGCGTCGGTGTCACGGCCGACCCGGGTGGGCAGCGCGCCCTCGGCCAGGCCCCACACCTGCTCGACGACCGCGCGGGCCTTGTCGTCGCCGACCAGGCGGCCGCCGGGCAGCAGGTTCGGCGCGGCACCCGCGTCCAACGCGCCGCGCTCACCGGCGCGGCGCGGGATCCAGGCGAGCTTGGCGCCGGTGCTGTCCGCCAGCCGCAGCACGGCGCTGAGCAGGCCGGGCACCTGGGCGGCGCGCTCGCCGACCAGGATGACCGCGCCCGCGGCGCCGAGCGCCTCGGCGACGTCCGGCGCGTGCGCGGCCAAGCCGTCCAGCGCGGCGGGCTCGCCGCCGGGCACGCAGGCCAGCAGGGTGCCGTTGGTCTTGGTGACGCTCGGGCTGGTCCACTGGCCGAGGTGGAACACCTTGGTCTTGTTCTTGCGGGCTGCCTTGCGCAGCCGCAGGAACACGATCGGCGCCTCCTCCTCGGGGTCGAGGGCGACCAGCAGCGCGGCCGGTGCCTGCTCGATGCCCCGGAAGGTGACCCCGGTGTCCGGCGTGGTGCCGACCACGGTGGACGCCAGGAACTCCAGCTCTTCGGCGGAGTGCGGCCGGGCCCGGAAGTCGATGTCGTTGGTGCGCAACGCGATCCGGGCGAACTTGCCGTACGCGTACGCGTCCTCGACGGTCAGCCGACCGCCCGCCAGCACCCCGACGCCCTTGCCGTCGCGGGCCTTGACCAGCCCGTCCGCGGCCACCTGGAGCGCCTCGGTCCAGCTGGACTCGACCAGCGCTCCGGTCTTCGCGTCACGCACCAGCGGCCGGGTGATCCGGTCGGCGGCGGTGGCGTAGCGGAAGGCGAACCGGCCCTTGTCGCAGATCCACTCCTCGTTGACCTCGGGGTCGTCGCCCGCGAGCTTGCGCATCACCTTGCCGCGCCGCCAGTCCGTGCGCTCCGCGCAGCCGGACGAGCAGTGCTCGCACACGCTCGGGGTGGACACCAGGTCGAACGGCCGCGACCGGAACCGGTAGGCGGCACTGGTCAGCGCGCCGACCGGACAGATCTGGATGGTGTTGCCGGAGAAGTAGCTCTGGAACGGCTTCTCCTCGGCGATGCCGATCTGCTGCTGGGCGCCGCGTTCGAGCAGCTCGATGAACGGGTCGCCCGCGATCTGCGCGGAGAACCGGGTGCAGCGCTGGCAGAGCACGCAGCGCTCACGGTCGAGCAGCACCTGGGTGGACACCGGGATCGGCTTGGGGAACGTCCGCTTGGTCTCCACGAACCGGGATTCCGTGCGGCCGTGCGCCATGGCCTGGTTCTGCAGCGGGCACTCGCCGCCCTTGTCGCAGATCGGGCAGTCCAGCGGGTGGTTGATGAGCAGCAGCTCCATCACGCCCTGCTGCGCCTTGTCCGCCACCGGCGAGGTCAGCTGGGTGTTGACCACCATGCCGTCGGCGACGGTGATCGTGCAGGAGGCCTGCGGCTTGGGCATCGGGCGCCCGCCCATCTCGACCTCGACCAGGCACTGCCGACAGGCGCCTGCCGGGTCGAGCAGCGGGTGGTCGCAGAACCGCGGGATCTGGATGCCCAGCCGTTCCGCGGTGCGGATGACCAGCTCGCCCTTGGGCGCGTCCACCACGTGGCCGTCGACGGTCAGCCGCACGTGTCCCTCGGGGACCGGCTTGGTCTCGACGGGGTTCTCCGGCGCGATGGTCATGACTGCGCTCCTACAAGTGCCCTGTTCTTGTCACAGAGGGCGAGGAATTCGTCCCGGAAGTACTTGATGCCGCTGGTGATCGGGCTGACCGCACCGTCACCGAGCGCGCAGAACGAGCGGCCCAGGATGTTGTCGCAGATGTCGAGCAGGGTGTCGATATCGGACTCGGTGCCCTTGCCCTCGACCATCCGCTCCAGGATGCCGGTGAGCCAGTAGGTGCCCTCGCGGCACGGGGTGCACTTGCCGCAGGACTCGTGCTCGTAGAACTGGGTCCACTTCATCACCGCCCACGGCACGGACACGGTCTCGTTGAAGACCATGACCGCGGTGGTGCCCAGCATCGAGCCCGCCGCCGCGGCGCCCTCGAAGTCCAGCGGGACGTCGAGGTGCTCGGCGGTGAACATCGGCGTGGACGAGCCGCCCGGGGTCCAGAACTTGAGCGGGACGCCGTCCTTCATGCCGCCCGCCAGCTCCAGCAGCTCGCGCAGCGTGGTGCCCAGCGGCGCCTCGAACTGGCCGGGGTTGGTCACGTGGCCGGAGATCGAGTAGATCTTCGGGCCGGGCGACTTCTCGGTGCCCATGGTGCGGAACCAGTCGGCGCCGCCGTTGACGATGAACGGCACGCTGGCGATGGTCTCGACGTTGTTCACCGTGGTCGGCGCCGCGTAGAGACCGGCGGCGGCCGGGAACGGGGGCTTGAGCCGGGGCTGGCCGCGACGGCCTTCGAGCGAGTCGAGCAGTGCCGTCTCCTCGCCGCAGATGTAGGCACCCGCGCCCGCGTGGACGGTGATCTCGATGTCGAAGCCGGAGTCGAGGACGTTCTTGCCGAGGTAACCGGCCGCGTGTGCCTCGCGGATCGCCGCGTTGAGGCGACGGATGCAGTGCAGGGCCTCGCCGCGCACGTAGATGAAGCAGTGGTGCGACCGCATCGCGTAGGAGGCGATGATGCATCCCTCGATGAGGGAGTGTGGGTCGGCCATCATCAGCGGGATGTCCTTGCAGGTACCCGGTTCGCCCTCATCGGCATTGATCACCAGGTAGTGCGGCCTGTCCTCGTTGGGCGGCATGAACGACCACTTGATACCGGACGGAAACCCGGCACCACCGCGGCCGCGCAGACCGGAAGCCTTCACCAGCTCGACCAGCTGCTCGGGCGTGCCGCCGAGCGCCTTGCGCAGCGCGGTGTAGCCCTCCAGCTGCTCGTAGGTCTTGATGGACCACGACGTCGGCGACAGCCAGCGCTTGGTCAGCACCGGGGTGACCGGTGCGGGCTTGTTCGGAGTGGTCACTTCTTCTCCACCTCCGGCAGGGGCGGGTTCGGCATGGCGGGCGCGGTCCAGCCGCGGTCCTCGGCCAACTTGGCGCCGCGCAGGGTTTCCACCGCCGCGCTCGGGCCGTCCACAGTGGACCGGTAATCGGCCTCGTCCTCAGGCCAGAACCCGGCCAGCTCCAGCTCCGCGGTGCGGAAGTCGCGCAGCGGGGCGCCGCGCGTAGGCGCGGGCTTCTCGCCGCGGCGCAACGCGTCGACCAGCTCGACGGCCTTCTCCGGGGTCTGGTTGTCGTAGAACTCGTAGTTGACCTGGATGACCGGGCCGAGGTCGCAGGCCGCCAGGCACTCGGCGTGCTCCAGCGTGATCGAGCCAGGCTGCCCCGGCTCGCCCACGGTCTCGTTGTGGCCCAGGCGCTTGCCGCCCTCACCGAGGTGCTCGCCGAGCTTCTTGTAGATGTCGTCGCCGCCCAGCACCGCGCACAGAGTGTTGGTGCACACGCTGACCAGGTGCTCGCCGCAGGTCTTGCGCTTGTACATGGTGTAGAAGGTGGCGACCGCGCTCACCTCGGCGGCGGTCAGGTTCAGCTGCTGGGCGCAGAACTGGATGCCCGCCTGGCTGACCCGCCCCTCCACCGACTGCACCAGGTGCAGCATCGGCAGCAGCGCCGACCGCGACTGCGGGTACCGCGCGATGAGCGCCCGCGCCCGCTCGACGGTCAGCGCGTCGAACACGCTCAGGTCCTCGGCGATGTCCGTGACCAGGTGCTCCGCGGCGACCGGTGAGACCCCGAGAACGTCGGTGTCGCCCACCGTCGCCTGGTATGTCTCACCCGCGCCCACGCTGGAGCCACCGTAAGTGGAACCGGTGCTGCTCAACGGTCACACCCTCCCATCACCGGGTCGATCGAGGCCACGGCCGCGATTACGTCGGCGACCATGCCGCCCTCGGACATCGCGGGCATCGCCTGCAGGTTCACGAAGCTGGGTTCGCGCACGTGCACGCGCAGCGGCCGGGTGCCGCCGTCGGAGACCAGGTGGTAGCCCAGCTCGCCGCGCGGCGACTCGACCGGCACGTAGACCTGGCCCGCCGGGACCTTGAAGCCCTCGGTGACCAGCTTGAAGTGGTGGATCAGCGACTCCATCGACTGACCCATGATCTTGCGCACGTGCTCAAGCGAGTTGCCCATGCCGTCCGGGCCGATGGTCAGCTTGGCAGGCCAGGCGACCTTCTGGTCCTCGACCATGACCGGGCCGGGCTCCAGCTTCTTCAGCGCCTGGTTGATGATCCGCAGCGACTGGTGGATCTCCTCCAGCCGCAGCAGGTAGCGGGCGAACGAGTCGGCCGCGTTCGAGGTGGGCACCTCGAAGTCGTACTCCTCGTAGCCCAGGTACGGCTCGGTCTTGCGCAGGTCCCAGGGCAGGCCTGCGGAGCGCAGGATCGGGCCGGTGATGCCCAGCGCCAGGCAGGCGTCCACCGGCAGGTAGCCGACGTCCTTGAGCCGGTTGCGCCAGATCGGCTGGCCGGTGAGCAGCTTGTCGTAGTCCGGCAGCCGCTTGGTCATGACCTTGAGGAAGTCCTTGACCTTGACCTCGTAATCGTCCGGCAGGTCCTGGGCGACGCCGCCGGGCCGGATGAACGCGTGGTTCATCCGCAGGCCGGTCAGGTGCTCCAGCAGGTGCAGGGCCTCCTCGCGCTCGCGGAAACCCGCGGTCATCGCGGTCAGCGAGCCGAGCTCCATGCCGCCGGTGGCCAGCGCCACCAGGTGCGAGCTGATCCGGTTGATCTCCAGCAGCAGCACCCGGATGACCTGCGCCCGGCGCGGCGCCTCGATGCCGAGCAGCTTCTCCACGGCCAGGCAGTAGGCGGCCTCGTTGGACAGCGGCGCCAGGTAGTCCATCCGCGTCACGAAGGTGACGCCCTGGGTCCAGGTGCGGTACTCGCAGTTCTTCTCGATACCGGTGTGCAGGTAGCCGATGACGCTGCGGGCCTGGGTGACGGTCTCGCCCTCCAGCTCCAGCACCAGGCGCAGCACGCCGTGCGTGGACGGGTGCTGCGGGCCGAGGTTGATCACGATCCGCTCGTCGTGGATCGCGTCCTCCAGCACGCTGTCCCAGTCGCCGCCGGTGACCGTGTAGACCCGGCCCTCGGTGGTCTCCCTGGACTCGGCCGGGACCTGCTCCCGCGAGTCCGCGTTCTGGCTGGTGGTCACGAGTACGACCTCCGCTGGTCCGGCGGAGGGATCTCCGCGCCCTTGTACTCCACCGGGATGCCGCCGAGCGGGTAGTCCTTGCGCTGCGGGTGGCCGTCCCAGTCGTCCGGCATGAGGATGCGGGTCAGCGCGGGGTGTCCGTCGTAGACGATGCCGAACATGTCCCACGTCTCGCGCTCGTGCCAGTCCGCGGTCGGGTAGACCTCGACCACCGAGGGCACGTGCGGGTCGTCGACGTCGACGGCCACCTCCAGCCGGATCCGGCGGCGGTAGGTCATCGAGGTCAGGTGGTAGACCGAGTGCAGCCGCTGGGCGATGTCCACCCCGTAGTCCACACCGGACACCGAGCTGCACAGCTCGAACCGGAGCGCGGGCTCGTCGCGCAGCAACCTGCACAGCGCGAGCAGGTGTTCGCGGTGGACGTAGAAGGTGATCTCGCCGCGGTCGACCGTGACCTGCTGGATCGCGTCGGCGGGGACGCCGTGCGCGGCCATCGCGGTGTTCAGGTCGTCGGCGAACTCGTCGAACCAGCCGCCGTAGGGACGCTCGGCCGGGGCCGGGCTGTAGCCGGGCAGCACCAGACCGCCGAAGCCGGAGGTGTCGCCGGTGCCCGCGACGTTGAACATGCCCTTGCGGGTCCGTCCGGCCTGGACCGGCTCGACCGGGACGGGCGTGCGGTGCGCGGCGTCGGTGCCGGGCTGCTGCAGGCCATCGGCGGGCTGCTGGGCGCTGGAGTGCGCGGCGCCGGTTTCCTTGCCCGCGTTCGCTTCCGGCGTGGTGGGAGTCTCGTCAGCCATTAGTTCACTTCTTCTTCGCGAACTTCACGGAGGAGGGGATCAGCTCCGTGCGGGCGCCGGAGGCCGCGCGGATGGCGGCCCTGGTGGCGTTGATCGGCTCGTCGCCGATCTTGGCGTGCAGCTTGAGGATCGCGTCCAGCAGCATCTCCGGCCGCGGCGGGCAGCCGGGCAGGTACATGTCCACCGGGACGACGTGGTCGACGCCCTGGACCACCGCGTAGTTGTTGAACATGCCGCCGGAGGAGGCGCACACGCCCATCGCCAGCACCCAGCGCGGCTCGGCCATCTGGTCGTAGATCTGGCGCAGCACCGGGGCCATCTTGTTGGTCACCCGGCCCGCCACGATCATCAGGTCGGCCTGCCTCGGCGAGGCGCGGAAGGCCTCCATGCCGAAGCGGGCGATGTCGTAGCGCGGGCCGCCGGTGGTCATCATCTCGATGGCGCAGCAGGCCAGGCCGAAGGTCGCGGGCCACAGCGAGTTCTTGCGCCCCCAGTTGACCAGCTTCTCCAGGCTGGCCAGCAGGACGCCGTTCGGCAGCTTCTCTTCCAGTCCCATTGCCGGTCCCCCTCTCAGTTCCAGTCGAGCCCGCCGCGCCGCCACACATACGCGTAGGCGAAGCCGACCGTGGCGATGAACAAGAAGATCTCGAACAGGCCGAACATCCCCAGCACGTCGGCCGACACCGCGAACGGGTAGAGGAACACCATCTCGATGTCGAAGAGGATGAACAGCATGGCCGTCAGGTAGTACGCGACCGGGACGCGGCCGCCGCCGATCACCGGCTGCGGGGAGGGTTCGATGCCGCACTCGTAGGCGGACACCTTGGCCCGGTTGTAGCGGCTCGGCCCGACCAGCGGCCCGAGCAGGGCGCTGAACACCGCGAACGCCCCGGCCAGCGCGAACATGACCACCAGGGGCAGGTAGACGCCCAGGTCGGTGGTGACGTCCGGGGGCTGGGCCAGGAACGATCGGGCTAGCGACTCCGTGACCGCTGAACTGAGCGTTGACACCCTCGTCGTCCTTTCCCGCGTCCTCCGCCCGGAACCCTATGGGCCGTGGGTCACACCACTGTTTGTTAGGCGGCCCTAACTGAGCGTTCCCGGCGTTTGTGAAAACATTCACAAGCTCGGCCTTGAGTTGTGAACGGCTTCACAAGCATCGGGCCCAGTGTAGGACCTTGCTCACAGCCCGAAACGCGACCCCCTCGGCAACTCTCCGTGAACAGCCGGTGATCGCCAGGAGTGCTCTGACCAGCGCGAACAGACCGCTTGCATGAGCTACCAGACCAATTCCGGCAACCCTGCCGAAACCTGGGAATGATTTTCGCCCGGACCTGCCGCAATCGCGACCCAAGGGCGCGACGACATCCCACTTACAGGTGAGAACACGACATCGACGGAGCGGACGGTCGCTCCCTCGTCCGTCGAGATTTCACCCGCCCGTGGACGACTCGCTCAGACGCTGGGCGTGACCCGGGTGGCGGCGGTGATCACCCGGTCGAACGCGTCGCCGTCCTTCGGGTCGTACAGCCCGGCCAGCAGCTTGAGGACCAGCTTCATCAGCGTCTTGCGCGGCAGCCCGTACTTGGTCGCCAGCCCCATCACGGTCGGGTTGCCGATCAGCCGGGAGAAGATGTTGCCCAGCCGGTAGTAGCTGCCCAGCGCCTGTTTGAGCGCCACCGGGTAGCCTTCCAGCGCTCGCTCCCTGGCCGGTCCCTCGGCCCGCGCCAGCGCCTGCACCACGCACTCGGCGGCCAGCCGGGCCGACTCCATGGCGTAGCCGATGCCCTCGCCGTTGAACGGGTTGACCATCCCGCCCGCGTCGCCGACCAGCAGCAGGCCCGCGCGGTAGTGCGGGGTGCGGTTGAAGCCCATCGGCAGCGCCGCGCCGCCGACCTTGCCGATCGCGTTGTGCTCGCGGAAGCCCCACTCCTCCGGGGTGCCGTCCAGCCAGGCCCGCATGAGCTGCCGGTAGTCGGTGCTGCCGAAGGCCGCCGAGGTGGACAGGATGCCCAGGCCCGCGTTGACCGTGCCGTCGCCCATGCCGAACAGCCAGCCGTAGCCGGGCAGCAGCACCGGGTTGTCCGGGTCGGTGCGGTCCCACAGCTCCAGGTGCGACTCCAGGTAGTCGTCCTTGCTGCGCGGGCTGGCGTAGTAGCGGCGGACCGCGACGCCCATCGGCCTGCTGTCGATCTTCTCCAGGCCGACCGAGAGGGCCAGCCGGGCGGACACGCCGTCGCAGGCCAGCACCAGCGGCGCCCGGTAGGTGACCGGCACCTTCTCCGGGCCCGCCTTGGCCGTCACGCCGACGACCCGGCCGTTCTCCACGATCGCGGCACCGACGGTGGTGCGCTCCAGCAGCCGGGCCCCGGCGCGCTGGGCGGTGCGGGCCAGCATCTCGTCGAAGTCCTGGCGCGGCCGCACCACCCCGTACGGCGGGAAGGTGGCCAGGTCGGGCCAGTCGAGCTCCAGGGTGATCCCGCCGCCGACCACGCGCAGGCCGCGGTTGTGCAGCCAGCCCGCCTCCTCGCGGGTGTCCACGCCCAGGTCGATGAGCTGCTTGACGCCGCGCGGGGTGAGCCCGTCGCCGCAGACCTTCTCCCTGGGGAAGGTGCTCTTCTCCAGCAGCAGCACGTCCAGCCCGGCGCGGGCCAGGTAGGTCGCGGCGGTGGACCCGGCCGGGCCCGCCCCCACCACGATGACCTCAGCGTCTTCCCCGGCCTTGCGCCTGCTCATCGCGCTCCTTGTGAAAGCCTTCACGTTCCTGGTGTGAAGTCTAGTGGCAGCTGAAACGTCCGAACTGTGATCAGCGATCCACCTCCGAACACGGACACGGTTGCCCGTTGGAGGGCGAGACAGATGAGCGAGCCCGACCCCGACCTGACCACGACGTCGCCACTGGGCATCGTGGGGCTCCCGCTCCCGCCGGAGGTGCCACTGGCCCGACCCGCGCGGGCGGCCCGGTTCATCGCCTCCGCCCTGATCCTGCTGACCACGGCCGTCGCCGGGCTCGCGGCCTGGCAGTCGTGGCGGACCTACTGGCTGGTCCGGGACGTGTACTCGGCGGTGCCGACGGTCACCCAGGACCAGCTCGACACCGCGACCCAGCGCGGCGACTGGCTCTCCTACGGCTGGCTGGGCGGCGTGGCGTTGTCCGGGATCGCGTTCCTGTTCTGGCTCTGGCGTGCCCGGATCAACTCCGCCCGCATCTGCGACGCGCCGCAGCGGCTGCGCATCCGCTGGTCGGTGCTGTCGTGGTTCATCCCCCTGGGCAACCTCTGGCTCCCCCAGATGGTCGTCGGCGACGTGTGGCGCGCCAGCCACCCGGACACCCCCGCCCGCGGCGGCGACCTGCGCGACGTGCGGGCCAGCAAGCTGATCGCGGTGTGGTGGGTACTGTTCCTGGCCATGCACGCGGTCGACCTGTTCGCGGTGAACCTGCTGGCGAAGGACGACACGGAGAAGACGTTCGAGTCGGTGTTCTTCGCCAACGCCCTCAGCGCGGGCCTGGCCGGACTGTGCGCACTGGCGGCGCTGACGGTGATGTGGCGGATCGACCGGTGGCAGGCGGGCCGCGAGCTGATCCGCTAGTCCGGGTTGGTCGCCCGGTGCAGGGCGACCACGCCGAAGGTCAGGTTCAGCCACTCGACGTCGCCCCAGCCGGCCTCGGCGATCAGCTCCGCCACCCTGCGCTGATCATGCCAGTCCCGCATCGACTCGGCCAGGTAGGCGTAGGCCTCCCGGTTGGACGAGAACGGCCGGGTCACGATCGGCAGGGCGCGCAGCACGGTGTTCCGGTAGAGCCACCGCAACGGCCGCAACGGCGGCTGGGACACCTCGCAGATGACCAGCCGCCCACCCGGCTTGACGACCCGACGCATCTCGGCGAGCGCGGCCACGGTGTCATTCATGTTCCGCAACCCGAACGACACGGTCACCGCGTCGAACGCACCACTCGCGAACGGCAGGTGGAACGCGTCGGCCGCGACCCTCGGCACACCCCGGTCCGAGCCGCCGCGCAACATCTCCAGGGAGAAGTCGGCGGCCACACACCAGGCCCCGGACCGCGCGTACTCCACCGTGGACACGGCGGTGCCTGCCGCGAGGTCGAGGACCCGCTCACCGGGAGACGCGTCCAACACCTGACGGGTCGTCTCCCGCCAGCGACGGTCGAAGCCGAGGGTCATGACCGAGTTCGTACGGTCGTAGCCCCGGGCAACCCCATCGAACATCTCCGCGATGTCACGCGGGTCCTTGTCCAAGCCGGCTCGGGCCATCATGTGCGCAGCGTACGAGGGTGTCCCCCGCGCTGGAACTCCGGCCGCGCATCGGCGTGTCAGGTGCGGGGTCCTGAGCGCCGGGAGGTTCAGGAGAGGCTCAACGCGGTCAGCATTCCGCGCACCGAGCTGGGCCAGTCGAACTCCTCGGCACGAGCACGGGCGGCAGCCCGCCGATCCGGCTCGGGCACCGACAACAACCCCTCCACCGCCCCGGCAAACGCAGGCGCGGCATCCGCCACGGCCTGTCCGCAATCCGGCCGCACGATCTCCGGCAAAGCCGACGAAGCCGAAACCACCACCGGCGTTCCGGAAGCCAATGCCTCCAGCGCCGCCAACCCGAACGTCTCATGCGGCCCAGGCGCCAACGAAACATCCGCAGTGGCAAGCAAACGTGCCACATCCGCCCGATCGGACACGAACCCCAGAAACGTCACCGGCAGCCCCACCGCCCTGCGGCGCAACGCCGACATCCGAGGGCCATCCCCCGCCACCACCAGCCGTACCCGATTCCCCATGGCACGCAGCTCGGCAAGCGCATCGATGCTGCGTTCCACGTGTTTCTCCGGCGATAATCGCCCACAATGCACCAGAAGCGCGTCAGCCCCCTGCGCCAATTCGGCACGCAAGGCACCGTCATGCCTGGTCGGCGCGAAAGTGGTCAGGTCGACCCCTAACGGAACCCTGGTCACGTTGGTAGCACCGATCCGGTCGAACTCGGCGCGGGCGAACGCCGTCGTGCACACAACCGTGTCGTAGTTGGCCGCCATCCGCTGGTTCGCCACGTCCGCGACCCGGCGGGCCAGCGGTCCCGGCATCAGGAACTGCTCCAGCAACCGATCCAGTCGTTCATGCGAGATCACCACGCTCGGCACGCCCCGCTCGGCCGCCCACCGGCCCATGCCGCGCAGGGTGAGCCGGTCGGACACCTCCAGCCGGTCCGGTCTCAGCCGGGAGAGCAGTGCGCCTACGCGAACCGGGTCGACCGCGCGGTAGCCGGCGGTACCGGGAATGCGCGGGGCGGGCAGGGTGATCCGTCGAACTCCGGTGGGTAGGTGCTCGTCACCCACTCGGCCACCGGGCACCACCAGTGTGACCTCATGTCCGGACGCCGCGTAGCCTGCGCCGAGGTGGTGCAGCGCGGTGCGCAGACCACCGGATCGTGGGCCGTAGAAGTTGGCCAGTTGCACAATCCGCATCGCTCAGGCCACCTTCACCAAGTCTACGCGACCGACTCATCCACCATGCACCACACACACGACACGGCGCGGGTCACGCCGCCTTGGACCGCCGGTCCAGTGCCACCGCGTCGTAGTGGCCAAGTAGTTCCTCGCACGCCGCGCTCCAGGTACGGCCGAGGACATCCGTACGGCCCGCCGCCCCCATGCGGCGGCGCAGCAGTGCGTCGGTGAGTCGTTCGACCGCCGGTACCAGCTGGTTCGGGAAGTCGTCCGGGTCCAGCAGGAAGCCGGTGCGGCCGTGGTCGACCAGGTCGCGCGGACCACCCGCGTTCGGCGCGATCACCGGTACCCCGGACGCCATGGCCTCCTGCACGGCCTGGCAGAAGGTCTCGTGCGGGCCGGTGTGCACGAACACGTCGAGACTGGCGTAGGCGGCGGCAAGGTCGGCTCCGTCACGGAAGCCGAGGAACGCGGCGTTCGGCATCCGCTCGCGCAGCGACCGCACGTCCGGCCCGTCACCGACCACCACCACCCGCACCCCGGGCAGCTGGTCGAGCACGGCCAGGTGCTCCACCCGCTTCTCCGGCGCGAGCCTGCCGACATAGCCGACGAGCAGTTCGCCGTCCGGTGCCAGCCGGGCCCGCAACTCACGGTCGACGTGTTCGGGTGCGAACCGGCGGATGTCCACGCCCCGGCCCCAGCGGTGGACACGCGGGATCCCGCGTCCGGTCAGGTCGCGCACCGCGGCCGACGACGGCGCCAGCGTCCGGTCGGCGTTGGAGTGCAGCCTGCGGATCCACCGCCACGCGGCCCGCGCGCCCCGGCTCAGCCCGTAGGAGGCGGCGAACCCGGCCACGTCGGTCTGGTAGACCGCGACCGTGGGCACGCCCAGCCGCCGCGCCGCCCACAGCCCGCCCGCGCCGAGCACGAAGGGTGAGGCCAGGTGCACCACGTCGGGGCCGAAGTCCGCCAGGTCGGCGAGCATCTTGCGGTTCGGCAGCCCGATCGGCAGGGAGGTGATCACCGGCAGGTCGACCGCGCGCACCCGGACGACGTCCGCGCCGAGATAACGGTCGGGCCCGGCACCGGGAGCCACCACCATCGCCCGGTGCCCGCGCTGGTGGAGATGTTCGAGCACCCGCAGGACGGAGTTGGTGACGCCATTCACCTGCGGCAGAAAGCTCTCGGTGACGATCGCGACGCGCACCCCTGGACCGTGGCACCCCACCCCTCCCACCCGGGGGTCGGCCGCGTGACAGTGCGGCGAACGACACCGGAACAGCAGGTGGGTACCGCCGGAATGACCAACTTTGGCCTGCCGGGCCCCGATCCGTCATCTACCGGACGCACACCGGCCACAACCGGTCGTCACTCTAGGTTGGCATGACGCTCTTGTCCTCCCGCTCGCGCCGACCAGTGGAGCCGGGACTGCTCTCCCGAGCCCTGGAGATCGCCGGGCGCCTGGCCAACGACGCCACGGACGTGATCATCGCGACCGCGGGCCGCGGGGCCAGGCCGGAGGTCTTGGACTCCCCGTTCGACTGGGTCACCGACACCGACCGCACGCTGGAGCGGCACACCCGGCGGGTGCTGACCGCCGAGTTCCCCGGCATCCCGGTGGTCGGCGAGGAGTTCGGCGCCGACGTCGGCTCGGACGACTCGGAGTACCGGTGGGTGGTGGACCCGGTCGACGGCACCGCGAACTACGTGGCCGGGGTGCCGTGGTGCGCCTACAGCCTGGCGCTGGTGGACGCGGAGGGCCCGGTGGTCGGCGTGGTCGCCGACCCGTATCGCAGCCAGATCTACGCGGCCGCGCGCGGTCGGGGCGCGCGGGCGAACGGGGTGCGGGTGTCGTTGATCGACCGGACGGACACGGCGGGCACGATCGTGTGCACGGAGTTGGCGCGCAACGGTCCCTGGCCGGGCATGGGCGGGTTCATCGAACGCGCGGCCGCGGCGCACGCCGGTGTGCGGGTGCTGGGCTCGGCCGCGTTGTCGGTCGCCCAGGTGGCCCTCGGTCACGCGTCGGCCGCCGTCCTGCACAGCTACCACGAGTGGGATGTGGCGGGCGCGGTCGCGTTGGCCCTGGAATCGGGGGCCGTCGTGCTGGACAGACGTGGCGAGGACGCGCCGCTGCCGGTCGACGGGCTGTTGGTGGCCGCGCCGGGGGTGGCCGAGACGGTGCTCTCCTGGTGGCAGGAAACGGCCGCCTGACCCGGCGCGGCCGGGCGGTCGCCCACGTCCATCGGACCGGTGGCGGCGCCGCGTAATCGAGTGAAGCTCTCACGTTCACACATTGACAAGCGCTTTCGTGGGGCGGTTGGCTGCCCTGTCATGAAGAGTGTGCACTCGTCCGATGGGACGAAGATCGCGTACGAGGCCGTGGGCTCGGGGAGCCCGGTCGTGCTCGTCGGCGGGGCGTTCAACAACCGTTCCTCCACTGCGGGGCTGGGCGCGCTCCTGGCCGACGCGGGCCTGACCGCGGTGTCCTACGACCGGCGCGGCCGCGGCGACAGCACCGACACGCCGCCCTACGCGGTGGAACGCGAGCTCGAAGACCTGGCCGCGGTGCTCGGCGACGTCGGCGCCACCGCCGTCTACGGCATGTCCTCGGGCGGCATCCTCGCCCTGCTCGCGGTCCAGCACGGTCTGCCGGTCACCCGGGTCGCCGTCTACGAGCCCCCGTACAACTCGGACAAGTCCGAGGACTTCGCCGACGAGCAGGACGCTCGGGTCCGCGCGGGCAACCGGGACGAGGCGGTCGAGGTGTTCCTGGCCTCGACGGGCATGTCCAGCGAGGCGATCGCGGGCATGCGGCAGGGTCCGGCCTGGGGGTACCTGGTGTCGTTGGCGCACACGCTGTCCTACGACGCCCGGATCGTCGCCCGCGCCTCGGTGAAGGACCTCCCGCAGGTGGGCACGGAGGCGCTGGTGGTCGACGGCGACGCGAGCCCGCCGTTCCTGCGCGCTGCCGCGAAGGCCGTGGCCGCGGCGCTGCCCAACGCGACGGCGGTCAGCCTGGCGGAGCAGACCCACAACGTGGACATCGCGGTGCTGGCGCCGGTGTTGGCGGAGTTCCTCGCCCGGCCCTGATATTCGTCCACTGTAGACATTGCCACCGGCTCGCGGGGAAGCCGGTGGTTCAGGTGGCGGTCAGTCGGATCGCGGTGTCGCGGGCTTGTTTCGCAGTGGACGCCGGGAGAACTGCCGTGGCGATCTCGCGGCAGGACGCGGAGTCATGCCGCGACAGCATCTCCCGAACCGGGCCTGCGCTGTTGGGCGTCATCGACAGGGAATCCACGCCCAATCCCGTGTAGACCAGGGCGAGCAACGGATCGGCCGCCGATTCCCCGCAGATCCCCACCGGTTTCGCCACGGCCAGCGCCGCGCTGACCACCCGTGCCACCAGGTCGAGGAGCGCGGGCTGCCACGGGTCGAGCAACTCGGCCAGTTCGCCGGACTCCCGGTCGGCCGCGAACGTGTACTGCGCCAGGTCGTTCGTGCCGATGCTGACGAAGTCCACCTCCGCGAGCACGTCTTCGGCGCGGAGCGCGGCGGCGGGGATCTCCACCATCACCCCGACGTGAGCGAACCCGTACGCACGCGCGGTCTCGGCGAACCGCGCGGCCTCGGCGGCGGTGGCGATCATCGGGGCCATCACCCACGGTTCGACGCCGGTGTCCTCGGCCGCCGCCGCGAGCGCGGTCAACTGGTCGGCCAACAGCTCCGTACGTCGCGTACCGCGAAGCCCCAATGCCGGGTTGGGCTCGGGCCTCGTCAGCAAATACGGCGGCGATTTGTCGGAGCCCACGTCCAACGTCCGCACGACGACGCGTCGACCCGCCAACGGCACCAGCACTTCACGGTATGCCGCGCGCTGTTCCTCGACCGTCGGCGCTTCTCTCCGGTTCAGGTAGAAGAACTCGGTGCGGAACAGGCCGACGCCGTCCATGCCCTCCGCCGGATCCGGTCCGCCGATGTTGGCCAGCAGCGTGACCGGCAAGGTCACCGCGGCGTCGGGGACACTGCCGACCTGGTGAGACGCGATGTCCGCGTCCGTCGGCGACACGATCACCTGACCGGTGCCGCCGTCCACCAGCACCCGCTGTCCATCCACAAGCGACTCCGCGACCGAGCAGGACAGCACGGCCGGGATGCCCGCAGCCCGAGCCAGGATCGCGGTGTGGCCGGTTGGCCCGCCCCGTGCGGTGATCACGGCCAGGACCTCGCCCGGGTCCAGCAACGCCGTGTCGGCGGGTGAGAGATCGTCGGCGACGAGGACATGGGGGTGGCCGGGCGTCGGGAGGCCCGGGGCCGGGAGGTCGAGCAGGTCGGCAACGGCCCGGTCGCGGATGTCGGCGAGGTCGTCGGCGCGTTCCGCGAGGTGGCCGTCGGCGAGCAGGTCCCGGTATCGGGCTATCGCCCGGTCGACGGCCCACGCGGCCGGGATGCCCTGGCGGACGAGGGCCTCGATCTCGGCGGCCAGGGCGGGGTCGCGGGCGATGACGGCCGAGGTGGTCAGAACGTCGGCCGCCGCGCCGTCGACGAGTTCAGCCCGTCTTTCCAGCTCCGCCGCCGTGGCGTCGAGCGCGGCCAACGCCCGGTCGGTGTCGTCGGTGCCGGGCGCGGGCATCTCGGCCGGGAGCTCCGGGGGCGTGCCGAGCCGGGCGACCGGGCCGGTGGCGACCCCCGGGCTGACGCCGAGGCCGCTGTGCGCGGTCACGCGTCGAAATCGACGGTGACCGACTCGGTGACCGGCAGGCCCTGGCAGGTGAGCACGAATCCCGCGTCGAGTTCGTGCTGTTCCAGTGCGTAGTTCCGCCGCATCTCGACCTCCCCGGCCACGACCTTCGCCCGGCACGTGCCGCACACCCCACCCTTGCACGCGAACGGCAGGTCGGCACGGACCCGCTGCGCGGCGTCCAGGATCGGCTCGTCATAGGGCAGGGCCAGGGTGGTCTCGCGGCCGTCGAGGACGACGGTCACCGACGCGGTCGGTCCGTCGGGGCGGCGCTCGTCGACGCGCTTGGGCGCGGGCGGCGGTTCGTCGACGTAGAACAGCTCGCGGTGCAGCCGGTTCGACGGGACGCCGCGCGCGGTGAGCACCGCGTGCGCGTCCTGGACCATCCCGAACGGGCCGCACAACCACCAGTGGTCGATATCGGCAGCCGGGACGACACGGTCGAACAGCGCGGTGAGCCGGTCCGCGTCGAGACGGCCGGAGAACAGTTCGACATCGCCCGGCTCGCGGGACAGTACGTGCACCAACTGCACCCGCGCCGGGTAGCGGTCCTTCAGGTCGGCCAGCTCCTCCGCGAACATCACGGTATCGGAGCGCCGGTTGGCGTAGAGCAGGGTGACGCGGGTGTCGGGTTCGGCGAGCACGGTCGCGGCGATCGAGAGCACCGGGGTGATACCCGACCCGGCCGCGATGAAGCCGTGGTGGCCGCCCGGCTCGACCACCGGGGTGAACCCGCCCTGCGGGGGCAGCACCTCCAGCAGGTCGCCGGGTTCGAGCGCGTCGACGAGGTGGCTGGAGAACAGCCCGCCCTCGACCCGCCGCACCCCGATGCGCGGCGCGGCGCCGACCGGCGCGCAGATCGAGTACGACCGGCGCTCCTCGTGCCCCTCGACGTCCTGGCGCAGCGTCAGGTACTGACCGGCTTTGAACGCGAATTGGTCGCCCAACCCGTCGGGAACCGCGAAGGTGATGGCCACGGCGTCGTCGCAGAGCCGGTCGACCCTGGCGACCGGGAGGGCGTGGAAGGCGCGCACGGTCAGAGTTCCTTGATCTGCTCGAACGGTTCGCGGCAGTCCTCGCAGCGACGCAGCGCCTTGCACGCGGTGGAGCCGAACCGGGACAGCTCGGTCGTGTCGACCGATCCACAGCGCGGGCACGGCACCCGGCGCGCGGGCGGCTCCAGGGTCAGCGGGATCGGCCCGACCGCGCGCGGCCCGATCCGCTGGGGCGGTGCGATGCCGTGGTCGGCCAGCTTGCGCAGCCCGGCGTCGCTGATCCAGTCGGTGGTCCAGGCCGGGTGCAGCACAGTGCGGATCTCGATGTCCGAATAGCCCGCTTCGACGAGGTCGGCTCGCAAATCGGCGCGCATCTCGTCCAGCGCCGGGCAGCCGGAGTAGGTGGGCGTGATGGTGACGACCACGCGGCCGCCCTCTTCGCGCACGTCCCGCAGCACGCCGAGGTCCGCCAGCGTGAGGACCGGCAATTCCGGGTCCACCACGGCCGAGACGATCTCCCGCGCGCTCACCACACCGCCCCCGGCATCGATCGGGCCACGTGCTGCAGCTCGGCGAGCAGGTGCCCCAGGGCCTGGGTGTGCACGCCGTCCCGACCCGCCCGACCCGCGAGCGCGGCGACCTGGGTGACCTCGGGCCGGTCGAGCTCGGCGGCGGACAGCACGGTGTCGAGCACCTCGGCCACCTCGGCCCGGACGTCCGCCGGGTCGACCGCCACCCCGCCGAGCGCGGTCTCCACCGGGTGCGTGGTGAAAAGTTCGTCGGTGTACGCCCACACCTGAGTCAGCCCGGCGATCATCCGTTCCCGCGAGTAGTCGGTGCCGCCCGCCAGCCGCAGCACCCACTGGGCGGCGTGATCACGGTGGTAGGCGAGTTCCTTGATCCCCTTCGCGGCCACGGCCGCCAGCACCGGATCCGCCGACGCGGTGAGTCGCTGGAACACGGCCAGCCGCCACGACGAGAACACCAGCAGCCGGGCGATGGTGGTCGCGAAGTCGCCCCCCGGGCCGGGTCCGCAGTCGATTTCCACCAGCCGCACGTTGCGGAACTCGCGTTCGTCACGCAGGTAGGCCAGCGCGTCCTCGTCCCGGCCCGCGTCCTCGACCTCGGCGGCCCGGCTGAGCAGCAGCCGCGCCTGCCCGAGCAGGTCGAGCGCGATGTTGGCCAGCGCGACGTCCTCCTCCAGCTCCGGCGCCCGCGAGCACCACTCGGCGAGGCGCTGGGCGTGGATGAGCGCGTCGTCGCCGAGCATCAGGCAGTACACCACCAGGTCGGCCCGCTCGACCCCGGCGGGCAGGGCTCGGTCGACGCCGGTCAGCGCGGCCGTGAAGCCGGTGCCGAACGCCCAGTGCTTCTCCTCGCCCTCGTCGGCGAGGGCCTCGTACGCGTTGTCCATACTGCCCACGATGTCCTTAAAAGATCGGCGGCCTTAGAAGATCGGCGGCCTTAGAAGATCGGCGGCCTTAAAGATCAGAGGTGCGGCACGTCGTCCGGGATGGCGTAGAACGTGGGGTGCCGGTAGACCTTGTCGCCGCTGGGGGCGAAGAACGGGTCCTTCTCGTCCGGGCTGGACGCGGTGATCGCGTCGGCCCGCACCACCCAGATGCTCACGCCCTCGTTGCGCCGGGTGTACAGGTCACGCGCGTTGCGCAGCGCCATCTCGTCGTCGGGCGCGTGCAGCGAGCCGACGTGCACGTGGTTGAGCCCGCGTTTGCCGCGCACGAACACCTCGTACAACGGCCACGATGCGTCGGTCATACCGCCCGCTCCCGCTTCTTCGCCGCGTAGGCGGCCGCCGCCTCACGCACCCACGCACCATCCTCGTGCGCCTGCCGCCGGTGCGCGACCCGCTCCGCGTTGCACGGCCCGTCGCCCTTGACGACCCGCCAGAACTCGGCCCAGTCGATCTCGCCGAAGTCGTGGTGCCCGCGCTCGGCGTTCCAGGCCAGCGCCGGGTCGGGCAGCGTGACGCCGAGCCGCTCGGCCTGCGGCACGGTCATGTCCACGAACCGCTGCCGCAGCTCGTCGTTGGTGTGCCGCTTGATCCGCCACCGCATGGACTGCTCGGTGTTGGCACTCTCCGCGTCCGGCGGCCCGAACATCATCAGCGACGGCCACCACCAGCGGTCCACCGCGTCCTGCACCATCTCCCGCTGGGCGGGCGTGCCGCGCATCATGGTCATCAGCAGCTCGTAGCCCTGCCGCTGGTGGAACGACTCCTCTTTGCAAACCCGGATCATGGCGCGCGCGTACGGCCCGTAGGAGGTGCGGCAGAGCGGGACCTGGTTGCAGATCGCCGCGCCGTCCACCAGCCAGCCGATGACACCGACGTCGGCGAAGGTGAGCGTGGGGTAGTTGAAGATCGAGGAGTACTTCTGCCGCCCCTCGACCAGGTTGCGGGTCAACTCGGCCCGGTCCGCGCCCAGCGTCTCGGCCGCGGCGTACAGGTAGAGCCCGTGCCCGGCCTCGTCCTGCACCTTGGCCAGTAGGATCGCCTTCCGCCGCAGCGACGGCGCCCGGCCGATCCAGTTCCCCTCCGGCTGCATCCCGATGATCTCGGAGTGCGCGTGCTGCGCGATCTGCCGCACCAGCGTCTTCCGGTACCCGTCCGGCATCCAGTCCCGCGGCTCCACCCGGTGCTCCGCGGCGACGACGCGCTCGAACTCGCGTTCCAGGTCCACGCGCCGATGTTACACCTGGGCGCCGATTTCGCCGAGAAGTGTCACAGCAGGTGCGCCCCGGTCAGATCCGGATCCGCCGCCGCGGCCGCAACCGCCGCACCTGCAACGGCCCCCGCCTGCGCAACCAGTAGAGAACGCCCCCCGACACCACCCACACGGCCAGCACGGCGGTACTCACCGGCAAAATCGTCAACGCCGCCCCCCGCCCGGCCACCCGCACGAGATCGGGGTTGCGCAGGTCGTACTCGACCCGCACGACCTGCCCCTCCTCCAGCGCCTCCGGGTACAGCACCCCCACCGTCGGCACGTGCTCCGCCCCATCCGGCGTCTGGAACCGCACCAACGTCCGCGCGAACGACACACTGACGACATCGGCGTTCGCGTTCCCGGTATGCCCCTCGATGGCCCCGTCCTCGACGAACGCCGCCACCACGAGCAACACCCCCAGCAGGGTCACCAACCCCGCCACCACCATCGCCACCAACGCCGCGATCGCCCGATTCCGCTCCGGCCGCCCCAGCTGCTCCTCCACCACGCCCCGAGCCTAGCCACCCACCCCGTCCCCCAGGTTGTCCACAGCCAAGATCATCCCTATTCGCTTTCTCCCGCCCCACCCGCATAAAATAGAAATCGGGGATCCCCTATTCCCGGGTACCCTCGCGCCGCCGCGCCCACCAAGATCCCCACTTATCCACACCCGCACAATTCCCCCACCCACCAAGCCGCCCAAACCACTAGTGCTTGACCTCATGTGGTCATTGCGCCACCGTGTCTGAGCAGGAGTTCGTTCATCTTCTCGACGGGTTTGTAGCCGCCGAGGGTCTCACGGGGACGGCCGTTGAGTTCCCGGGCGACCGCGTCGAGGTGAGCCTGGGAATGGACCGACAGGTCGGTCCCCTTCGGAAAATACTGGCGCAGCAGTCGATTCGTGTTCTCGTTCGTGCCCCGCTGCCATGGGCTGTGCGGGTCACAGAAATAGACCGGCATTCCGGTGGCCATGGTGAAGTACGCGTGATCGGCCATCTCGCTGCCCTGAT
>NZ_KB894443.1 GCF_000374445.1 Actinokineospora enzanensis DSM 44649
CCAGCTGGAGGCGGACTGGGAAGCCGCCCGCCTGCTCACCCTGTCGGCGGCCTGGCTGGCCGACAACCGCGAACCCAACTCCCTACAGGCCAGCATGTGCAAGGCGAAGGCAGGCCGAACGGCCTCCGACATCACCCTCCGCTGCGTGGAACTCGCAGGCCCTCTCGGCTACGGAGAGAATTCGCTGCTGGAGAAGTGGGCGCGTGACTCGAAGATCCTGGACATCTTCGAAGGGACACAGCAGATCCAGCAGCTCATCGTGGCCCGGCGGTTGCTGGGGAAGACGTCGACCGAACTGAGGTAACACACGCTCGCCCAACCCCGCCCTCGGCTACGATGTCGCCGTTGCGGGGAGGACAACATGTACGCACCAGAAGCAATGACGGCGATGAACAACAGCCTTACCGGCTTCCTCAACGCCGCCAACACCGGCGAGTTCGCCGTCAACGAGACCGGCGGCCAGGCCATGCTCACCGCCATCCGAAACATGATCGACTGGATCGATGAGAACCGGGTGCGTCTGGAGACGCTGCAGCGCGCACCCATGCTGGGTTCCACCAACAACGCCGAGGTCATGAAGCCGTACATGGTCGCGGTCGCGACGGATGAACGAGGCTTCCTGACCCAGCTCATGAAGATGCGGGAGTCACTGGCGCACGCCCAGGACGCCATCAAGACCGCCATGGCAAACTATCAGAACACGGATCATGCCGCTGCGGGCGCGATGACTGCTTCCCAGGAGCAACACCAATGACGACCTCGCCCCGACGCGCAAGGACCGCCCTTGTCGTGACGTGTGCAGCGTTGACCCTCGCGGCCTGTGCTGACACCACAACGGGAACAGCGACCACGCCAGCCGGAATACCGTCGAATCCGTCCCCCACGAAGGTCGCTCCATCTACCACCAAGACCAGTACGAACAGCTCACCTCTCGCCGCACTCAAGCCGTGTGAGCTGCTCACTGACGCAGCAAAGTCGCAGTTGGGTATCACCGGCTCGGGTAGTGAACTGAAGCTGGGTGGAGCGCGGACCTGTGAGTATCGGATTCGTGGGGAGAACGAGACCACGATCTTCAGCGCCCAGCTGTGGGACCGTGCTGGTCTGTCGAGCTTGTCCGGCAATCCGAACAACACGGATGTGCCTGACATCGCCGGGCGGAAGTCCATTCAGACCGCCCAAGGTGGCGGCGCCGGGACGTGTGCTGTCTCGATTTCCGTCACCGATCATGCTATGGCCGCCGCGAGTGTCGTCGCAGGCGTGGACACGACCAAGGCCTGCCAATTGGCCCGGCAGACAGTTGAGTTGATGGAGCCGCAGTTGCCCTAGGGCTACTTGAAGCGGAACTCGCGCATGGCCGTGGAAAGTCGCTCATGGGTCAACTCCGCTGCCGGAAGAGCGCAGTTCCCTGGCGCCCGCAGCCCATCAAGCACCAGGCACAGATACCGACGCCACAGGTTCGGATCGATCGAACGCGTCAGATCCGCCGCCGTCGTCAACATGATGATGAGCGGACCAAGGTCCGTCGACTCGAAGTCCGCCCGAAGCGTGCCCTGTGCCTGCGCGCGCAGTACCAACGAGTCCACCGCGGGTTCGAAGTGTTCGGCGATCTGCCGCATCCGCCCGAAGTCCTCGTTGGTACAGATCTCGTACAGCCCCCGGTTGGCCGTCTGCCGTTCCACGATCTCCGTGATCAGGCAGGTGATGCCGTGCCACGGGTCCGGGTCCGCGGCGATCGTGTCGATCAGGTCGAGGATCTCGCCGAGTAGTTGGTCGAAGACGGCGGAGACGAGGGCGTCCTTGTTGGGGAAGCGGCGGTAGACGGTGCCGACGCCGACGCCTGCGTGGCGGGCTACGTCGTCGAGGGTGACGCTCAGGCCGTGGGTGGCGAAGACCTCGCGGGCCGCGTGGACCAGGCGGGTGCGGTTTCGCTCGGCATCGGCGCGTAGTGGGCGATGCTCCGGTCGGGTGTCAGAGGTCACTCTCTCAGTCTAGCCGGAAGCGGAGATGGTGTCTCCACTTCTGTTAGCGTCAACACCGCAGGAAACGCACATCTCGACCAGGGGGCGACCTTGACACTGTCCGACTCCATATCGACCGCGCCACCCTCCACCGACCAGGAGTCCGGCAGCGGTAAGCGCTGGCTGATCCTGGCGGTGATCGCCATCGCCCAGGTGATGGTGATCCTGGACGCGACCGTGGTGAACATCGCGCTGCCGTCGGCGCAGCTGGACCTCAAGTTCAGCGATGACCAGCGGCAGTGGCTGATCACCGGGTACGCGCTGAGCTTCGGCAGTCTGCTGCTCATCGGCGGGCGGGTCGCCGACCTGTTCGGGCGCAAGATCACGTTCCTGGTCGGGGTCGCGGGCTTCGCGATCGCCTCCGCCATCGGGGGTGCCGCCGGGTCGTTCGAGATGTTGGTGGCGGCGCGGGTGGGGCAGGGCGTGTTCGCCGCGCTGCTGGCGCCTGCCGCGCTGTCGCTGCTGACCACCACGTTCAGCGATCCGGCCGAGCGCGGCAAAGCGTTCGGCATCTTCGGTGCCATCTCCGGCGCGGGTGGCGCGGTCGGCCTGCTGCTCGGCGGCGTGCTCACCGAGTATCTCGACTGGCGCTGGTGCATGTACGTGAACCTGGTGTTCGCCGCGATCGGCTTCCTCGGCGGCATGGCGCTGCTGAGCCACAGCACCGCCGAGACCCGGCCGAAGCTGGACCTGCTGGGCGTTCTGCTGGCGACCGGGGGCATGTTCGCGCTCGTCTACGGCCTGGGCAACGTGCCGACCAAGGACTGGGACGCGCCGGAGAGCTGGGGCTTCCTGAGCGCGGGCGTGGTGCTGCTGGTGGCGTTCGCGGCCTGGCAGGCGCGCACCGAGCACCCGCTGCTGCCGCCGCGGATCCTGCTGCACCGCAACCGGGGCGGGTCCTTCCTGTCCATCTTCGTGCTCTGCGCGGGCATGTTCGTGATCTTCCTGTTCCTCACCTACTTCATGCAGTTCAACCTCCAGTTCAAGCCGGTGACCAGCGGCGTCGCCTTCCTGCCGATGATCGGCACGCTGATGGTCGGCGCCACCGTGGCCACCACGGTGCTACTGCCGCGGATCGGCCCCAGGCTGCTGGTGTCGGTCGGCATGGTGATCGCGGGCGCGGGCATCGGCCTGCTGGCGCTGCTCAAGGTGGACAGCACCTACGCCTCCGGCGTGCTGCCCGGCCTGCTGGTCTCCGGTCTCGGCATCGGCCTGACCATGGCCTCGGCGATGAACGTCGGGGTCGCGGGCGTCGAGGCGCACGACTCCGGCGCGGCCTCCGCGGCGCTCAACGCGATGCAGCAGATCGGCGGCTCGATCGGCACCGCGGCGTTCAGCACGATCGCCGCGAGCGCCGTCACCTCCGCCATGACCTCGGGCAAGGGTGCCGAGGCGGCGAAGGTCGCAGGCTACAGCGCGGCCTTCACCTGGAGCGCGATCCTGTTCGTCATCGGCGGCGTGGCCTGCGCGTTCATCCTCCGGCCCGGTGTGCCGGACGAGCTGAGGACCGCGGCTCCGGCCGTCCACATGTGACAGTCCACAAAGGGCCCTCGGTACTCGCCGGGGGCCCTTTGTCGTGCCAAGGGGCCCGCGGATGTCACCCGTTCCGCGTCCTGCCCGGACCGCCCGCCGACTAGTATCGTGACGGGCGGAACGGGCGACCCGGTGTGCTGGGGAGGCAAACGTGGGCGAGATCGATCCCGATCGGGCGCACCCCGCGCGGATCTACGACTACCTGCTGGGCGGCGCCTGCAACTTCGAGCCGGACCGCGTCCTGGCCGAGCGCATCCTGGAGGTCATGCCCGGCGCGGCCGAGGCCGCCCGGGTCAACCGCGCCTTCCTGCGCCGCGCCGTGCGCTACTGCGCCGACCAGGGCATCCAGCAGTTTCTTGACCTCGGTTCCGGCATCCCTACGGTCGGCAACGTGCACGAGACCGCCCCCGGCAGCCGCGTCGCCTACATCGACAACGACCCCATCGCGGTCGCGCACAGCGAGATCGAGCTGGCCGACACCCCGACCGCCGAGGCCGTGCTGGGCGACCTGTGCGACCCGGATGGCGTACTCGACGCCGAACCGGTCCGCCGACTGATCAAACCGGACGAGCCGGTGGCGGTACTGATGGTCGCGGTCCTGCACTTCATCCCGGAGCCGTACGACGCGCTCGCCCGGTATGTCGCGGCGATGCCGTCCGGCAGCTACCTGGCGTTGACGCACGGCACGGTCGACACGAAACCGCCCAGCAGCGGCGACGTCATCAACCTGTACGAGAACAGCGGTTCGAGCGTGGCGCCCCGGAGCCGGGAGGAGGTCGCCGCGCTGTGCGACGGGTTGGCGATCGTCGAGCCCGGGGTGGTCTGGACGCCGGAGTGGCACCCGGACGCGCCGCTGACCGCCGACCCGCGCGACGCCATGGCCTACGCGGTGGTCGCCCGCAAGCCCTGAGCGGGCAACCACCGGGTGAGTGTCCTACTGGGATCATCGCGGTGCCGGGATGCGCTCCGAGCTGGGGGACAGGTCGGCGGTGAGGGCGAGGCGCCGGGACCGGGCCTGCGCGATGGCCTGTTCCGATTGCGACAGTGCCACGGTGATGGCCGTCTCGTCCACCGAGAGGCGGATCGGGAGCGCCGACCGCGGACTGTCCGTGTTCGGGGTGACGCTGGGCACCGGCGCCGCGGAGAGCTGTCGCGACAGCAGGATCGCGCGGTGGGTGGGGATGTAGCAGCGGCCGATGCGTGAGCGCAGACGTGCGTGGCAACGGCGGGCGCGGGCATCGAGTGTGTGGGCCCGCGACAGGGCGCGGTCGGCGCGGCGGAGCGAGCGCGTCTGTGTGTGGGCGGTGTCGACCAGGACGCGGGTGAGTGTGGTGGCGCGGCGGGTCAGCGCGGAACCGTCGAAAGCCTCCTGCTGGACGATGATCCACGGCGCGGCCAGTGCGCAGGCGGCCAAGGCCAGGCCGATCACCGTGGCGACACCGACCTCGTCGACGAGTTCGCCTTCGTGGCGTACGCGCAGATAGATGGAGAGCGCGGCGAAGACGCTTACCACCAACAGCAGCAGCACCGAACAGGTGATCACCGCGCTGCGCGGCGGGAACTCCTCGACCGAGTCCGACACCCGCCACGCCCACAGGCGTTTGCCGAGCTCCATCGCGAGCTTGGCCTGGACACCCGCGCCGAAGAGGGCGAACGCGGTGGCCGTGACCAGGGGGACCGGGGTCGGCGCGGTCCAGTCGATGTTGAGCAGCAGGCCGAAGACCATGAACAGGGCGATCGCGTCCACGGCCAGGAGCAGGTAGGCGATGGCGGTCATCAGGCGGCCGCGGGACTGCAGATGGGTCGTGATGCCCGCTTCCACCTCCTCGTCGATCCGGTCCATCGTCTCCGCCAGCAGCGGTCGCGCGTCCCGGGCGGTGACGGCCCAGCCGTGCGTGGCGGTGACCTTGCCCTTGCCGCCGCGCAAGCGGTCCGGGGCGAGGAGGGCGTCGGTGCACAGGTCGGTGGCGCGGACGGCCGCGGCGTGGGCACCCGCGCACAGCCGGCCGATGCGTCGGGAACGCCGGTGTACCAGGCGGTTTGCCTTGGCCAGGGCGTGGCTCTCGTGGGCCAGTTCGCCGTGGTCCTCGCCGCCGCGACGGGCCAGGAAGGTGGCGTGGTGGGCTAGCGCAGGGTGCCGCAGCCACAACGACACGGGCAGGGCCCGCGGTCGGGTGGGGACGGTCATCGGCGCGGACGCCTGCTCGGGGTGCGTGGTGACGCGGAACGGGCCGCGGTCGCCGGGGGTCCGACGGCGGGGGAGGCGCGGAGCCATGGTGGTCTCCCTTCCTGCTGTGCGTGCTGAAAGCCGGAGGGCACTCCGCAGGCGACACTGGCTGCGGCGACCCGGGGGGCCGCTGGGGGCGGAACGGGTTCAGGAGCCGATGGTGAGTGCGACGCTGCGGTTGCGTTGGGCGGCGGCGGGGATCAGGTTCCCGGCCGCGTCCCGGTCGGCGATCAACGGCCGGTCGTAGCCGACGCCTTCCACCGTCAACGCGGCGGCGGGGATGCCGCGGGCGACGAGGGCGTCGCGGACGGCTTCCGCGCGTTGCAGGCTCAGGGTGCGGGACGTGTCGGCCGGGCCGACCGAGGCGGTGCGGCCGACTAGGTGGGCGTGCGCGCTACGGGGAAATCCAGCGGCGAGGCGGTCGAGGACCGGGGCGGCGTCCGGGAGTAAGGCGGCGGAGTCGGGGCCGAAGAGGATGTCGCTGGGCAGCTCCACCGGCGTGGCCGCGGCCGGTGCGGTGATCTCCGGCAGGTGCGGCACCGGCACGACCGGGACGGGGGTGGTCGACTTCGGGGTGCCGCCGGGCACCGGTTCGTCGTCCTGGACGCAGTCCCCGCCGCCCGCGCGGCAGAGCTTCAGCCACAGTTGGACCAGGCGGGCGCGCAACGGGGCGGGCAGTGTCTCCTGTGGCGGGTCGACCTCGCCCAGGCCGGTGAACACCACCCGTTTCCCGTGCAGGTCCGGCACCAGGCCGTCCCGTTGTGCCTGCTCGATGACCGCGTCTGTGCCGACCTGGTCCCAGCCCAGTCGGTCGAGCGCCAACGGGCCGGTGGTCTGGACGCCGGAGCTGATCAGTACCGCGGTGACCTTCCCGGGTGTGCGGGCGACATAGTCCAGCAGGCCCAGCAGGTCCAGCTGCGGCGCCTGGCTCGCGGCATCTCCCAGGACGCCGCCGACGCGGGTCACCTCGCGCGTGGTCAGCTCGGCGCGGCGGGTCGGGTCGTGCTCGATCTGGGTCCCGCGGCGTAGGCGCAGGTCGCCGTCCTCGATGACGGTCGGCCGCTGTGGGCTGGTGACCACGACGCGGAGCCGGGCCGTGTCGGTGGCCAGGGCGGTCTCGATCTCGTGGCGGGCCGCGGTGGTCAGGGACGGGCGCTGCTCGTTGGCCACCGCCGTCGCGGCGATGACCAGCAGTTCACCGTCCGTCGGGGCAGGGGTGGCGCAGGCGGCCAACGCGGTGAGCGCGGCGGCGGTGAGCACGGTCGGGAGCGGGCGGGACATGCTGACCTCCCCTCGTCGAGAGGGCGGCTACACCCTCCAGGCCAGGTTGCGTCATGAGATCCCGTGAGGCAATGCCTTCATGCAATTGCATGGATCAGCCCGGCAAGATCACTCGAATGGCCCAACTCCGTGTCCCAAAAGTGTCCAGTCACCCGCTGGACCTGCCGGTGGGCACTGGTAGATTCCGGCGCCAGTATCACGGGGCAATCCCCCGATGCAATTGCACCAAGGGACCCCGGCCGCCCCGGCGACCGGCCGAGGAGGCGAGCATGCCCGCACAGGGACCCCTGATCCCGCGTCGCAGGCTGGGCACCGAGCTGCGCACCCTGCGCGAGGCCGCGGGCCTGCACCTGGAGGACGCCGCCGAGCGGCTGGAATGCTCCATCTCCAAGATCAGCCGACTGGAGAACGGGCGCGGCGTGCCCAAGGCCCGCGACGTGCGCGACCTGCTCGACCTCTACCACGTCGCCGACCAGCGGCTGCGCGACCGGCTCGTCCGGCTCGCGGGCGATGGCCGCAGGCAGGCGTGGTGGCAGGACTTCTCCGAGGTCGTCTCCACCAACGTGGACATGTACATGTCGCTGGAGGCCGAGGCGTCGAAGGTCCGCGGCTACGTCACTTCCACCATCCCCGGCCTGCTCCAGACCGAGGACTACGCCCGCGAGCTGTTCGCCACCATCTACCCACGCGCGAAAGAGCTGAACGCACAACGGTTGGAGATGCGCATGCGCAGGCAGCAGGCGGTCGCCGAACGCGCCGAACCGCTCCAGCTGCACATGGTCGTCGACGAGGCCGCGCTGCACCGGCGGGTCGGCTCGGCGGCGACCATGCGCGACCAGCTGGCGCACCTGGTCGAAGTCTCGCAGCGGCCGAACGTGGCCCTGCGCGTGTTCCCCTTCGGGCTCGGCCCCGACATCGCCGGACAGTGCACGTTCGTCGTCTTCACCTTCGAGAGTGAAAACGACCGCAACGCCGTCAATATCGAGGCCAGTCTGGACGATCGGTGGTTGGAGCAGGAGAACGAGGTCGCGCGCTATACCAAGATTTTCGAGGAGCTGTCGCGCAGATGTCCCGATGGTGACGGATCGCGCGCGCTCCTGGAAACGATGATCCGGCAGTATTCCCACGAGAGATGACTGGCCCAAGAGATGACACAGCGTTTCCGGCAGAGCAGCTTCTGCAGCACCGGCGCCTGCCTGCAGGTAGCCTTCCCGCAGGTCGGCGGGGTCACTGTGCGTGATTCCAAGGCGGCGGCGAGTCTGCCCGCCTTCCCGGATGCCGCCGTGTGGCGGACTTTCACCGACAAACTCCGGACCGGTGTGTTCGATTCGGCGGACCGGCTGTGAACACGCGGTAAAGGTGCCCCGGCGTCCACTGGTTGCCGGGGCACTGGTTTATCCGGTTACATTCCGGTAACCTGGCCGCACGGTCGCTCGACGAGGTGTGACCCGCTTTCTCCGGTGACGCCGATCGAAGGAGGGTGCGGCCATGTCGGTCTCGTTCCAGCGGAGTTCCCGGTGCAGCACCGGCGGCTGCGTCGCGCTCGGCTACTCGCCGCGCGCGCTCTACATCCGCGACACCGTCTCCGGCGACGTCGTCGAGGTGCGCGGCGCGAGCGCGCGGGCGACGCTGGTGGCCTACCTCAAGCGGTCGCCCCTCTCGCAGCGTGCGGAGTGATGAACTCCCTGTCACCAAACCGATGCCGCGCATCAGTCGTGCGGACGAATGATCGGTCCGTCGGGGTGGTTCGCTAGTCTCGGCACCTCAATCGCCTGCTGTGGCGCACACACGCGAGGAGTACCTGGTCATCGAACAGGGTGAGTTGGTCGCCGGACGCTATCGGCTGCAGGAACCCGTGGGCAGCGGTGCCATGGGAGTCGTCTGGCGCGCGAAGGACGAGCGGCTGGAACGGGTCATCGCGCTCAAGCGGCTGATCATCCGGCCCGGCCTCACCGCGGAACAGGCCGACGAGGCGCGCAGGCGGGCCATGCGGGAGGGGCGGATCGCCGCCCGGCTGCAGCACCGCAACGCGATCGCCATGCTCGACGTCGCCGAGCACGACGGCGATCCCTGCCTGGTCATGGAGTTCCTGCCGTCCCGCAGCCTGTCCAAGGTGCTGGCCGAGGACGGCACCCTGCCGCCGGAGCAGGTGGCCGCGATCGGCTCCCAGGTGGCCGCCGCGCTGGCCGCCGCGCACGCGGCCGGGATCGTGCACCGGGACGTCAAGCCCGGCAACATCCTGCTCGGCGACAACGGCACCGTGAAGATCACCGACTTCGGCATCTCCCGGGCCATCGACGACGGCACCGTCACCGACACCGGCCTGCTCGCCGGCACCCCCGCCTACCTGGCCCCGGAGATCGCCCGCGGCCACGACCCCAGCCAGGCCTCGGACGTGTTCTCGCTGGGCGCAACGCTCTACCACGCGGTTGAGGGCGCCCCGCCGTTCGGCCTGAACCCGAACCCGCTGGCACTGCTGCACGCGGTCGCCTCCGGCGAGATCACCCCGCCGCGGGGCGCGGGCGCGCTCACCCCGACGCTGATGTCGCTGCTGCGCGCCGAGCCCGTCGACCGACCGACGATGGAGGAGGCCGCGGGCGTCCTCGCGCTGCCCACCGCGCCGCTGCCGGTGGCCACCGCCGTCCCGTTCGAGCCGCGTACGGTGCCGCGGCGCAGGCCCGTCGCGCAGGCCGCGCCCGCGACCCGGATGGTGGCCACGCCGCGCTTCGAGCAGGGCGCCACCCCGCCTGGCCCCAAGCGCGGGGTGCTGATCGCGCTGCTGCTCGGCGTGGTTGTGCTGGCCGCCGCCGTCACCTTCGTGCTGATCGACGCGAGCCGCGACGACAAGGGCACGTCCGTGCCGCAGACCAAGGTCATCACGGTCAGCCAGAGTCCGCCACCCACCACCACGACCCAGTCGACCACCCTCACCACCCAGCCGTTGCCGGAGGCGCAGAAGGTCACCGACTTCAGCGCCGCTGGCCTGCTGATCATCGACTATTTCGGCGACGGCACGCCGGAGACCCGGTGGGGCCAGCTCGGCCCGAACGGCCAGGCGGTGTTCGGCGGCCTGGACGCGTTCAAGGCCTACTGGGCCCAGTTCCAGTACATCTCCTCCCGCAACGCCTACGGCGTGACCTCCAACCCGGACGGTTCGGTCAACGTCCCGGTCGATGTCACAGTGAAGGGCACCGACGGGGTGGAGGGGACCAAGCACAAGAACGTGAAGGTCGTCTCCCTCGGTGGTAGGTACCTCATCGATTCCGACTCGCGGTGGTAGACACCTGGGCGACCGACTCGCGCTGAGCCCCGTCCACCCGGGACAGCCGAAGGACGGAGGACGGCCGTGCCGCTGATGCCCGTGACGGACGCGATGTTCCTGCTCGGTGAGACGCGGGAGCACCCGCTGCACGTGGGCGGTCTACAGCTGTTCACGCCACCCGACGGCGCAGGCCCGGACCACGTGGGCGAGCTGTTCCGCGCGCTGCTCGCCGACGGCCGGGTGGCGCCGCTGTTCCGGCGCAGGCCGCGGGCGCCGGTGGGCAGCCTCGGTCAGCTCATGTGGACGGACGACGACGAGCTGGACCTGGAGTACCACGTCCGGCTCTCCGCGCTGCCCGCGCCGGGCCGCGTGCGGGAGCTGCTGGAGCTGGTGTCGCGGCTGCACGGCTCGCTGCTCGACCGGCACCGGCCGCTGTGGGAGTCCCACCTCATCGAGGGGTTGCGGGACAACAGGTTCGCCGTCTACACGAAGGTCCACCACGCCCTGCTCGACGGCGTCTCCGCGCTGCGGCTGTTGCAGGACACACTGACCGCGGACTCGGACGAGCGGGACATGCCGCCGCCGTGGGCCCCGCGTCCCGCGCGGGCGCGTACGGCACGCGACCGCCCCGGGTTGTCCTCGATCGCGCGCGACGTCCTCGGGTTGGGACCGGCGGTCGCCCGCTGGGTCAACCAGGCGTGGCGGGAACAGGCGGGAACGCTCCCGTTCGAGGCGCCGAAGTCCATGTTCAATGTGCCGATCACCGGCGCCCGCCGGTTCGCCGCCCAGGGTTGGCCGCTGGACCGGGTGCGCGCGGTCGGCGAGGCCGCCGGGGCGACCGTCAACGACGTCATGCTGGCCATGTGCGCGGGCGCGCTGCGCCGCTACCTGCTGGAGCTCGACGCGCTGCCGGACCGCCCGCTGGTGGCCGCGGTGCCCATGTCGCTGCGCGCGGGCGACGGTGACAACGGCGGCAACGCACTCGGCCTGATCCTCACCACGCTGGCCACCGACCTGCCCGAGCCCGCCGACCGGCTCGCCGCGATCATCGCCTCGACCCGGTTGGGCAAGGCCGCCTACCAGGGCATGAGCAGGCTCCAGGTGACCGCGCTGAGCGCCATCCCGTTCGCGCCGCTGGCCGTGGCCCTGCTGCCGGGCGCGGTCCGGCTGACGCCGCCCGCGTTCAACCTGATGATCAGCAACGTGCCGGGACCGGCGGAACCGCTGTACTGGAACGGCGCGCGGATGAGCGGGGTGTACCCGGTGTCGGTGCCCTACGAGGGGCAGGCCCTGAACATCACGGTCACCAGCTACGCGGGATCACTGGAGTTCGGACTCACCGGCTGCCGCCGCTCTGTCCCGCATTTGCAACGCTTGTTGACGTATCTCGACGCGGAGCTGACCGCGTTGGAAGAACAGGTGCTCTGAGACTTCAATCCTCGTCCCTGGGGCGCGGGCGGACCGGGCGGGGTATCCGGGTCAGCGCGCGCACACGCCGGGTTCGGCCGTGTACCGCCAGTAACGCCAATAACTCGCCGTCGACCTCGGCGGCCAGCCGCCGCTGCGCCCAGTCGGAGGCGGCGAGCACGGCGTTGACGGCCACCTCGCGCCCGGCCAGCGCGTCGTGCACCAGCCGCCACTCCGCGAGCCGGGCGCGCACCGCGGGAACATGGTCTACAGCCGGAGACATTCGGTCCGCCCACGCGCGGAACCCCCTGGCCGTCGCGGCGCGGTCGTCGATGCGGGCGATGGCGGCGGCACCGGCCATGGCCTCGTCGGGGTCGCGCAGGATCGCGGCGAGGAAGGCGCGCTCGTCGGCCGGGGTGGCCGCGCGGTACCAGGCGAAGCGCCGGTGCTCGTCGGCCAGCGCGCGTGGGTCGTGCACCGGACGGTCGGTCAGCGCCGCCGCGGCCGCGATGTGGTCCAGCAGATTCACCGTTTCCTCCACCGCAAAGGGTAGTCGCCGGTGCCCGCGGACGATCATCGGCGCTACCCTCCCGGGATGCGGTTCCAGCAGCAGATCGACGTGGCCGCGGCGCCCGCCGCGGTGTGGGGGATCTACTCCGACATCGAGCGGTGGCCGGAGTGGACCGCCTCGGTGACCTCGATCACCTCATTGGACCCCGGTCCGCTCCGTGTGGGGAGCCGCGCGCGCGTCCGCCAGCCTCGTCTGCCGGTCACCGTGTGGACCGTCTCGGAGCTGGAAGAGGGCCGCACGTGGACCTGGGTGGCGGGCGGGCTGGGCGCGCGCACGGTCGCCTGGCACACCGTCGACCCGCACGGCGAGGGGGCCAGGGTCTCGCTCGGCCTGGAGATGACCGGTCCGCTCGGCGTGCTGGTCGCCCGGCTGGTGGCCGGGCTCACCGACCGGTACCTGGTGCTGGAGGCCGAGGGCCTCAAGGCCCGCGCCGAGGCGGGGTGACGGTACGGTCGGGGGGTCCCGTGCCGCATCGCCCTCCTGGAGGTCCACCCGTGTCCGAGGCGCCCGACCAGCCCGCGACCACCACCGAGGCCGACACGGCCGACACGGCCGACGCGGCCACCGAGGCCACGGCCGTGACCGCGCCGGGTCCGCAGGACGTCAAGGCCCGCTTCCGCGAGGCGCTGGCCCGCAAGCAGGCCCGCGCCCAGTCCGGCGAGGGCCACGCCACCGGCGCGTCGAAGATCCACGACGCGCAGGGCCGCGCGGGCGGCAAGCGACAGTTCCGGCGCAAGAGCGGCTGACCGCGCGCGGGCGAATCGGCAACCATTGTCGATTCGCGTGGATAACGCGTGCACCGATGGGCAACGAACCCGTACCCGCCGGTTCACGAAAGCGCCCCCGAATGGTCGAATCCGTTCCGGCGTAAGCACTTGGCCCGCCCGTATGTTGTTACGGGCGGGCGCTCCGCCGCGATTTCCCGCACATGGTGCGAAGACCGTTGCCGCGCGCCGCCGCGGCGTTGGTGTTGCCCCCGTTCGTGATCGCCACCGCGATCACCGGCTGCGAGGCGCCGACCGACCGCGACTGGAGCTGTTCGGCCACCCGGTGCGAGCTGTCCATCACCGGCTCGCCCACGATCGAGGTGCTCGACGCCCGGCTGAAGGCCACCGTGGGCCGCGGCCAGGTCCGGGTCGCGGCCGACGGCGTCGACGTCACCCTCAACCCCGGCGAGGCCGCGCTGGTCGGCGGCGTGCGGGTGGAGCTGCGCGCGGTGGACGAGGACGGCCGTGCCGATCTTGTCGTGACCGAGTGAGTTTCACCCCCGGGCACGCCGGGTACGTCACTTTCGGGAGGCGCGAACTCCCTGTCAGACCCCGACCGCTGATCGCGCCCGAGAGCCCTCCCCCCTGGCGCCCGGGCAGCGGAGCGGTCGGGCCAGGCAGGCCCCGGTAACCCCCAGCCGGGGCCTGCCACTACCTCCGGCCCCATTCGGCGCACATGCAGGCGCAAGGCCGATTTACGAATTCGCCCACCGCGCAACCTTCGCCGTCGCCGCACCCGCCTGACGTCGACCACCACGGCCCGCCGTGCACACAACGTGACCCGCCTCGCGCTGCGCCAGGACCCCGCCGACCTCGCGTTTCCCGGGTTGTCCACAGGCAAGATCATCATTTCCCCGGCCCCGACTTTCCTTCCGCTAGAATGGAAACTCGGGGGATTCCCGCCCTTTCAGTCCTAGTGGGATGGTTATCCACAGACCGCTTTCAACGCCTCGATCTTTGTCGTACCCCCGTGGTAGCGTGGGAATTTGGGGGAACCTCCGGGGCTTTCACCCGAAGTGGGATGGTTATCCACAGGCTGATGGGAGCGTGCTCGACAGCGGTTCGGGCATTGCGATAGCGTTGATTTCGGGGGTCCCCTGGCGAGTTGTCCACAGGGGTACGGAATTGTTCACAGGGGTGTTCCTGGGCTGTTTACGCGTGGGTCGGCCGGTTAGGGTGAAAATCGGATTCGCGGCCGCTGGGTGGGTGGAATCCGGTTATCGGCGAGTCGCGGGAGATGGGGTTTCGGGTGGGTGATGGGATTCCGTCGTGGGGGTGAGAGGTGATCGCGGAGGGTGGCCGAATTGCGCGTTACTCGGCCAATGGGGTGCGTTCGGGCTTAACGCAACGACGTTCGTTTGTGGGATCGATGACGCGGGCATGCGGAGCGGGGCCGAGGGACGCCCGGCGGAGCGCGCGGGGGTGCGGGGTTGGCCGGGCGGTCGGACGGGGCGGAAGTCCTGAATGTCCGATCGGAGCCCTACCGAACGGTAGCGCCAGGCCCTCCGACTAGGCCGAAAGAGTGTAGTCGACCCGTCGCGGGCGGTGAGTTAACGAAATTGATGACCGCTAAGTGATGGACGTCGTTGCTAGCGAGGCCAGAACCGGGGACGATGGCGGTCGGAACGGTGGACCGCGCCGTGCAGGGTCGGCGGCGGATCATCGTCCGTTCTCATCGCCTCTGCGGTCGCCGCGGCCGGGACACCGCGCACCGCGCCCTCGCGCGATGGGAACGGCGGGCCCCGGAGGTCGGGTGGAGCCGACACCGGGGCCTGTCACGCTTAAGCGGCCGAAAGCGCCGGGGGCGCGGGAAAGTGAGCGACCCTCTCGTTGTGGACACCGACGCCGTGCCACACCCGACACGGCACGCAGAGACCGCCCGACGGACCACATGACACACGACCCGAGCGGGACGACAGGGCAATCGAGCGGGCCGGGCACCAGCGGGGCGGAGTCGCACGACCGGACGTGCCACGCGGGTCAGGGGTCGGCAGTGGGCGTAGGGGCAGGCAAGCGAATGTGTCAGGCGGGCAGGAGGCTCCGGCGGGCTGCGCCGCCGGAGCGGTGTGCCAGGCGGCCTGGGGCGTCAGTGGGGCTGAGGCGTCAGTGGGGCTGAGGCGTCAGCGGATAGGGGTGCGGGATCGGCCGGGCGTGCGAGGCTGGGCCGCCAGTGGGTCGAGGCACCAGGCGGACTGGAGCTGTCGCTGGGGCTGAAGCATCAGCGCGCGGCTGCGTGAGACGGGCAGGCGTCGGCGGGTGGGCGTGCGGGATACGAGCACGGGTATCAGCGGGCGGCGTCGCCGGATTCGTCGTAGTCGCCGTGGTCGCGGTTGCCTCGGGGCCAGAGCGGTTCGGCGGTTTCCGGCCGTGGCAGGGCCCGCCGGTCCTCTTCGGACGGGATGCGGGGCCAGCCGACGGCGCTCAGTGCGGGTCGCTCGCCCTCCAGTCGTTCCGCGTCGAGGCGCTCAGCGTACTGCGGGGCGATCTCGGTCTTGGTGACCGCGGCGGAGAGTCGGGCGAAGGTGGGTAGCAGGTCGGCGGCCTCGCGGACCTGTTCCGGGTGTCGGGCCAGCCACCACACCACGGCCGTGCCCGGGTCGATCAGCACCTCCTCGGCCAGGTATGCCCGGGTGCGCTGCTCCAGCTCCTGCTCGTGGTGCCGGACCTGCTTCTCCTTGCGCAGCTCGGTGAGCCTGCCGAGCCTGCGCGCGTCCTCGTCGGGCACGGTCAGACCGACGTTCTCGGCCCAGGTGATGATCTGCCCGGAGCGGTCCGGCGCCATCGCGCCGAGTTCGGCGGCCAGGCGGGTCTGCACGACCTCGGCGTCGGTGGGCGAGCCGGTGACGGTGACCTGGCGGGCGCGTTCCAGGATCGAGTGGACTGCCAGCCCACGCAGGTTCCCGTGCTGCGGCACGCCCGCGTTGGGCGTCCAGCAGACCGTGCAGGTGAGGATGAACCGGTAGTACGGCTCGGCGCTGTCCACCGGGATCGACGGCACGTGGTGCTCGGCCCGCGGCGGCGCCTCGGGTTCGGGGCGGGCGCGTTCGCGGACCGCCTCCGCGCGTAAGGCGCGTTGTTCGCGGTGGAACAGGATCTGCTTCACGACCAGCGCCGCGAGCCCCAGCGCCACCACGAGCACCGGGATGGTGACCCAGTTCGCCCAGCCGAATGCCAAGCCTGCGGTGATGGGGGCGAGGACGGCGAACCCCACGATGATCGCGGGCGCGCGCCAGGGCGCTGCTGTTTCCACACCTAGGTGGGTACCTCTTGCGGCCGTCGAGTCGGTAGAGCGATCAAGCGGATTCGCTCGAACATACGAACCGCCGGATGCTGACGGTCACGGCGTGCTGCGGTCAGAGGACCGGGCGGGGGACCGCGCGGCCGCGCCGGGGCAGCCCCATCCAGCGCACGGCGGGCTGACCGCGCACCCCGGCGTCGCAGGCGTGCACCGTGCCGTCCCCGGTGGTGATCAGCATGGTGGGTCCGGCGAAGCAGCAGTCGGCGGCGTCCGGGAGCCGGACGATGGTGTACGAGGTGCCGGTGTGGTCGATGCGGCGCACGGTGTCGCCCGCCGCGACCCAGACGAACCCGTCGATGTCCACTGCGACGCCGCGCGCGTCCGGGACCAGCCCGCGCTCCGCGCCTATCGTGCCGTTGGCGAGGTCGAACCGGTGTGCCACCAAGCCGTCCGCGCCGACGCGGAAGAGGACGGTGGTGTCCGGGCTCCACGCCAGACCGTGGGTGGGGCCGGACAGGACGGGGTGGACCGAGCCACTGAGGTCCACGCGGTACAGCGTGTCCTCGGTGCCCAGCCACAGCCTGCCTGCCGGATCGCACCAGACGCCGTCCGCGGGCGGGAACTCCAGCGGGAGCACCCGGCCGTCCCGGCGCAGCAGCACCGGTTCGCCCGCCACCACCCAGCCGTCGCGGGTGGCCACCGCGCCCACCGCGCGCCCGTCCACGCCCAGGGTGGCCACGTGCCGGGGGCCCAGTTCGGTCATCCGGCCCAGTTGCAGCCTGCGCGCCCGCGCGTCCACCCACGACAGTTCACGGCCGGTCCAGCTCAGCCCGCGCACCCGGCGACCCAGCAGCCCGACGCAGGCGTCGGCCACCAGCTCGTTGGGTCTGATCCGCGCCATCCCGCCTCCGTAGCCAACTGGTCTGAACCATTGAGTGGTCTGAACCAATGTGTCCGGGTTGGCGCCAGAATGCAAGCCCCGGATGTCACCAGATTCCCCCGCTCCTGGGCGGGCATCCGGTCGTTCGTCGGTACACCACCCATCCGGGCGACACGAGGGCCCCGACAGGCGGCAGCGGACTCGCGTGCGGTGGAAGTGCGCGCCCCGATCGGGTAGGGGTTGTCGAGCCCCGGCGAGTGCTCACCATCCACCCCGTACCGATGCCCGGCCCGGCCGCCACGTTCCGATTCGATGACGATCATGGGTGGACCGGGGTACATCCGGACGTCCAGGACGTGAACGGCCTCAATCGCCCCAGCGGGTCACCGCGGTGGCGTTGGCACCGTCCACGTACCACTGGCGCCGCGCGCCGTCCCAGCGGGCGCCGACCTTCTTCGCCTCTTCTTTCTCCGCGAACGGCACTTTCAGGTACACGCGCGCGCCCGCGGGCAGTCCGCGCCGCGGTCGGGTCGGCTGGGCGCGGTGCACGGTGACCCGGGCCGCCTCGCAGGCCACCGGGCTGGCCAGGCGCATCATCAGCTCGGTGGCGCGGGTGTCGGCGAACAGGTTGAGCGAGCCGTGCCAGAGCACGTCGTCGACCACGACCATCTTCTCGTGCATCTGGTCGCGGGTCTCCACCGCGAACCCGTCGGCCGCCAGAGCACGCAGGATCGGCTCGTGGTCGGGGTGCTCGTCGGCGCCGCGGGTGAACAGGCGTACCGCGGTGCCCCGGGCCAGCGCGGCCAGCAGCGCCGGGCGGAACCGGGGCATGCGGCGGCTGTGCAGGAACGGGCAGTAGATCTCGATCCGCCGGGCCGCGCGCGCGAAGTCCCACAGCACGGCCGCGTCGACCTCGTCGGCCGGGAAGAACGCGGGCCGCGCCAGGTCGTCGGCGGCCAGGTCGCCGAGCTCGGCGGCGGTGCGCACCGGGATCAGGTCGTCCAGCGGGACGTGCCGGGCGTGCGCGGTGAGGTGGTCGAGCATGACCCGCACCTCGCTGCCCGCGGGCAGCCGCTCGCGCAGGTGCGCCACATCGGCCACGACCACCACGTGGTCCTGCGCCCGGCTCAGCGCCACGTTCAGCAGCCTGCACGTCGTCGAGTCCGGACCGACGCCCTCGTAGAACACGCCGAGCCGCCTGCTCGCGCCGGACACGGTGTCGATCACCACGACCGGGCGCTGGCTGCCCTGGAAGCGGTGCACGGTGTCGACCAGGCCCGTGAACTGCTTGCCCAGCCGCTCGGTCAGGTGCCCGTCGAGCAGCTTCACCTGCTTGCGGTAGGGCGCGATCACGGCGAGCACGGACTTCGGGTCGACGCGGTCGTCGCCGCGCGCGGGCAGCACGCCGTCGTGTTGCAGCAGGCGCACGTACTCGCGGATCAGCGCGGCGTGGACCTCGTTGCGGTAGGCGGTGCCCGCGAGCCCGGCGCGGCCGCTGGTGTCGATGAGCACCAACGGCCCGGACAGCACCGGCGAGCGGACCACCGAGGACACGTCGCTGCGCCCGGTCCGCAGTGGCGCGTCCGGATAGGCCACGGCGTTGACCACCGCGCAGATCCCCGGACGCATCCGGTACTGGGTGCCGAGCCGGGCCAGACGCGGATCCTCGCGAACCTCGCCGTTGGGCCCGATCACGCCGGAGGCGCGGAAAGCGTCGCGGCTCAACCAGTGCCGGACAGTCGCGCGCTGTTCCTCGGTCGCCTGTCGGTCTGTCTCACCTGTGACGACTGCGGGCAGTTGGCGGAAGTCACCCGCGAACACGACACGTTCGCTCGCGCGGCTCGCGAGGAAGACAGCGGTCGGGAGATCGACCATTCCGGCTTCGTCGACCACGACAACCTGTGGCGAGAAGGGTAATCCGCCCTGATAACCGCGTTGGGTGGTCATGGCCGCGAGACGGCAGTTGGCTTGTACGCGCTTGGGCAGTTCCGCGAGCGTTGCCGTCGCCTGGGTCAGTTCGTCGGCTATCGCGGCCGCTCGTGCGCGTAACGTCGCCGCGTCCGTGATTCCCGCGCGGTGGACCGCCGCGTCCGCTTCCGTGTGCAACCGGGTCAGATCCCGTTGGGTGGTGGCGATCGCGGCGTCCACGGCGGTGAGATCGCGCAGCGGTACCACCCGCTGGCGGGCCAGCTCGGCGCGTTCGGCCCGGGTCCGCTCGGCCCTGCGCTCGGTGAAGAACCGCTGTTTCTCCAACGCGTCCAGCTGCCGGTCCAGCCCGGCCACCTGACCGTCCACAGTGGTCAGATAGCGCACGATGTCGGCCCGACGCGCGTGGTGGCGGCCGAGCGCGGCCACCGCGGCCTGGACGGCGGCGCGCGCGGCGTCCGCCGCCTCCCGGTCGTGCAGCATGCCCGTCACCACGCGTTGCTGTTCGCGCAGTTCGGCCACGCGAGTGGAGATCCCCGCGCCCAGCCGGGCGACCACCTGGTCCGGATCGATCACGTCGCCGTACCGGCCGACCAGACTGGACACCTGCGCCTCGCCCACCCGCCGCACCAGGCCGTCGGCGAAGTCCGGCAGATCGTGCACCAGGTCGCAGACGCGTTCCAGCGCCTGGTCGACGGCCACGTGCGTGGGCGCGACGAACAGCACCGACCGGCCCTGCCGCAGGCTGCCCTCCACGATCCGGGCGACCACATCGGTCTTGCCGGTGCCCGGCGGTCCCCAGATGAACGTGATGTCCCCGGCCAGCGCCCGCGCCACCGCGCTCTGCTGGCTCAGGTTGAGCTTGCCGAACTCGGTCGTCAGCCGGGCCGCCTCGGTGGACACGGCGGTCTTCGCCCGCGCGCCAAGCACCAGGTCGGCCTTGCCACGCCCGAGCACATCGCCGATGGCCTCGCGCAGCGCGATGGCCGAGCGGGCCGGGTCCGCGCGCAGGAACACCACCGGGGGCTCGGCGCCGAGGTCGACCGGACAGCTGAACCGCGCGTCCCGCCCGGTGACCTCCACCCCGGTCACCGGGTGCCATGGGCCGCGGGTCCCCGCCCGCGCCACCAGCGCCGAGTCCCTGGGCAGGTCCGTCGGCCAGGCGGTCACCCTGGCCAGGTAGTACCGCCCGGTCGGGTCACCGCCGGTGGTGCGGGCGGACACCAGTCTCGCCGTCGGCGCGGACGCGTCGTCGGCCCGGCGGAGACTGGTGATCTCCGCGGTCAGCGCGGCGCGCATCCCCGCGACCGCCTCGCGCGGCGACATCGGCCTCCCCTCGCCGACGGTTCCGGCGATTCCTACGCACGGTATCCGACCGAACACGCATTCCGTGACGGGTGGCCCGCGATCCAGAGCCCTTATCGCACCGCGGCGAGGTGCCGGTCGGGCACGGCGGGCGATCCGGACAGCAGCGCCCGCATCAGCCGCGGGGTCACGAACAGGCGGTCCGCCAGCTCCGGCACCGGATCGGTGAACGCCAACCCGGCCGCCTCGGCCAACAACCGCGGCACCTCGTCATCCGGCACGTCCCCGTCCGGGACCGCGCGCGGCGGGTCGACCGCGGTGCCGACGAGCCGCAACGCGCGCGCCCGGTGCAGCAGTCGCGCCACCGGCACGCCGAACCGGGTGGCCACCTCGACCGGGTCCCGGCGGATCTCCGCGGCCACCAGCGAGCCGCAGGGCAGCAGCAGCTCTGCCCCGAACGCGACCGCGCTCGGCCGCGCGCAGGTGTCCACGCCGTAGAGCAGGTGGCCGAACTGCTCGGCCGTCGCCCAGCGCCGCTCGGCCACCGGTTGCCGCGGGTCCACGGTGATCACGGTGTGGCCGGGCAGGTCCGCCACGCATGGCGCCCCGGCGAACGGCACCACGATGATCCCGCGGCCCTCCAGCCTGCCCACCAGGCGGTGCAGCGGGCCACCCCGGGCACACCAGTCGAGCCGGACCTTGTGCGCCAGCGCGGTCGGGATCGCGGCCCGTGCGGGCGCGGCAGGCTTACCGGGCGGGAACAATGCCGCGTCCGGCAGCTCTACCTGCTCGTTCAGCACGCACAGCACTTCCCAGAGCAGTTCCAGGAACGCCGCTGTCCGCTCCGCCCCGCGCGGCAACGATGTCCGCTCCAGGTCGAGGTGCAGCCGTGGCCTGCCCGCGGTGAAGAACCCCGGCTCCACGCCCAGCACGCGCGCGCAGGCGCGGACCACGTCGGCGGTCGGTCGGACCTGGCCCAGTTCGTACCGTTCGACCGGATGGCCCAGCGTCGCGGCCAGGTCGGCAGCGCTGCGTCCGGCCAGCCTGCGCGCCATCGTCAGCCGGGGCGGGTCGAACGCCGACGCCAACGCGAAGGGTTCGGAGGACACCGGACGGACTCCCAGCTTGGACGAAAACGGACCGCAACATCGTCGCCTATCGCCCCCGCCCGCGCGCCCCGACCCCGGGAACTCCCACGTCGGCACAGGTCAGCCGGGGTGGATCAGCCGCGCCGGGGCACTACAGCGCGCGCCGCTGACCCGTTCGGCGGCGCAGCGGGCGGTCGAGCGGGACCGCGTCGAACAGGCCCGCCTGGCCGGTGCCGCCGGTGAGGTCCAGCTGTACCAACCATTCCCAGTCGACGTGCGCCCGGTCGTGCCGGTCCGCCTCGCCCTTGCCCGCCCACAATCCGGTCAGTCCCACGTCCTCGCTGCCCGACCACGGCAGCAGCACCAGCTCCCGGTTGGCCACCCACATCTCGCGCCTGCTCAGCAACGCCAGCTCCGGGGACTCGGCGTCGTTGAGCAGCTCCCGGCGCAGCTCGCTTGCGGTGCCCATCGGGCCGTGCGGGCCGCTCGCCGCGCTGAGCGGGTAGAGCGCGACCCGGGGCAGCTTCAGCAGCAGCGACTGGTATCCGCGGTCCGGTGCCAGGCCGTCGATCTCGTCGATCAGCGAGTCGGCGGTCCGCACCAGGTACTGGTAGCGGTCGGTGCCGTAGCTGAAGGCGTTGTCCCAGTGGCCGCGCGCGTCGTCGCGGCGCAGCGCCTGCAGCTCGGCGGCGGCGCGGTGGCCGTCCCACAGCCAGCGCGCCAGCACGGACGTCAGGTGTGCCAGGGACAGCGGTGCCACCAACGCCGCCAGCTGGTCGTGCCCGTCCACCATCTCGCCGCCCCTCGGGAGATACCGCCCAGCACCCCGATCCATCACCCGTTGTACACCACTGATCGCGTCGCGTCAGGTATTCGCGAGCGCGGCGCGAATGCGGTTCGCGTATTCCTCGGCGGGGTGCTCGTCGTCGTAGGGGTGGCGCGGTCCAAGCCAGAACCGTAGCCCGTCCTTCTTGCGGCGCGGGATGACGTGCAGGTGCAGGTGCGGCACCGACTGGCTGATCACGTTGTTGATCATGATCAGCGAGCCGTCCGCGCCGAGTCCGTCCTCCACCGCCCGCTCCAGCCGCTGGGCCAGCGTGAAGAACGGGCCCACCCGCTCGGCGGGCAGCTCGCTGAGGATCGTCACGTGCACCTTGGGTACCAGTAGGACATGTCCGCGGAACAGCGGCCGGTGGTCCAAAAAGGCCAGCGTGTCGTGGTCCTCGTGGACGGTCGCGGCCGGGAGTTCCCCCGCGACGATTCCGCAGAACACGCATGTTTCCGACAAGGATTCCTCCAAGCGGCCCGGATCATCGCGGTGACCTGGGCACAATGGCTGATGTGACCGTTCCAGACACGCCTTACCAGGTTCGGCGGACACCCACCCAGTATCGGGCCAGCAGGCAGATCGAGCGCATCCTGGACGCGGCGGCCAGGGTGGTCGCGGAGAAGGGGTTCGCGGCCACGACCACCGCCGACATCGCGAAGGCGGCGACTGTCTCGATCGGATCGGTCTACCGCTACTTCCCGGACAAGACCGCGGTGATGCGCGCCGTGCTCGACCGCAACACCCGCCGGTTCTCCGAACGGGTCGGTGAGCACGTCGCCGAGCACGAGGACGACGACGGCTGGCGGGCGGCGGTGGAGCACGCGCACACCGTCTACGTGGACATGTGCCGCGCGGACAACGGTTTCCGCGCGGTGAGCGGCGCGGGCCTGGCCGCCGGTGAACTGGAGTCCACCGGCTTCGACGACCCGCTCGCCGCGGTGTTCGCCGAGTTGCTGGTGGCGCGCTTCGACTTCGTGGACACCCCGGCGCTGCGGGCCACCATCCTGCAGTGCGTCACCACCGCGGACGTGCTGACCCGGCTCGCCTTCCGCCTTGACGCGGTCGGCCACCAGGACACCCTCGACCAGACCCGGCGGATCATCGTCGACCTGGTGGCCTCGCACGCCCCGGCCTGAGCGGCGCGCGCTCGCCGGTGCGGACATCGGTGATCCATCCGTTGGGGTGCCGGGCGAACCGCGGCCGCCGTGGACAACTACTGGACACCGCAACGGCGAGAGGGCTGGAACCCCGGCGGGTTCCAGCCCTCTCGACCGTCGTACCAGGTGCTCGCCGAGACTAGTCGGCGGAGCGGCGCCTGCGGGCGAGCACGAGCACGCTCGCGCCGCCGACCACCAGCAGGCTGCCCAGAGCGAGCGGGGCGCCCACGTCGGCACCGGTGTTGGCCAGCTCGTCGCCGCCCGCCGCGTCGTTCTGCACGGCGGCGTTGGCGCGGCCCTGCGGGTTCGGCACCTTCGCGGTCGGCGTCACGACCGCGCCCGCCGAGCGCACCGGCTGGGTCGGGGTCCTGGTGACGGTCGACTCGGGCGCGCTGGGCTCGGTCGGCTTCGTGGTGGTGGTCTCCGACGGCTCCGTCTTGGTCGTCGTCGTGGTGGTGGTCGTGGTCGTGGTGCAGCCCGGGTCCTCACCCGCGATGCGGACCGTGCCCTCGCCGGTCGGCGCGCACGGGTCGGGGTCGTCCTCGGCGCTCGCGATACCGGAGAAGACCGCCGTGGCGACGATGGCGACGGTGCTGACGACCAGGGTGCGACCGGCGGCTAACAGCCAGTCGCGGGAACGCTTCGTGTTCAAGGCAACTCCATCTCCAGCAGGGTTGTCGCGGGCCCTCACGCTTCCGAGCCGCAGACGAGAACCAGCAGAACCGAGGTGAGAGTAGTCACCCACGTGGGTGGCTTTTCAGCAGGGTAGCGACTGTTAGTGCTCTCGTTACCCAGTTGATGACGATCGGCCATAACTCACAAGTGTGGTGGGCATCGATATGCGTCCTCTTTGTGTCATTGGCGTCAATGCCTCCCCAGCGGGCATTCGGGTGATGTACACAGGAGGTACGACCACACCGTGTCATCGGAGCGCCTTGTTGTCGCGACAATGACACCGGCCAATCGGGTGATCACGATGAGTCAGCCCTGCGAACTGTCACAACCGTCCGACCTGAGCGAGATCGACGACCTGCTCCGCGCCGTTGTCGCGGACGGGTTCACCGTGTACCTGTGCGGTGGCGCCGACCAGCCCGAGGCGATCGTGGCCACCTACGCCTGGGAGCACCACGTCGACTTCGTGGTGATCAAGGACGCGCACGACGTCACCGCCGCGCGCGCCCGGCAGACGCCCGACTGGGACGTGTTCACCGCCGAGACCGTCGTCTGGTCCTACCACGGGCACGCCCGCTGGGCGCTGCGCGCGATCCTGGACCTGCTGCCGCCGGACCACCCGGACGCCCCCGACGAGGAGTACCCGGCACCGACCGGCATCCGCCTCGACGCCGACCAGCTCGGCGGCATGTCGGTGCGCGCCCCGCGCCCCGGCCTGGTCGCCCGCCGCGCCATGCGCCTGCGCCTGACCGCGGGCGGCGACCCGACCGCCTGACCGGACTCGACTTGACCGGACCGGCTGACCAGACCTGCCCGACCGGCTGACAGCGCCGCCCCGCTGAGAGCCATCACAGCGCCCGGCGGCGACGATGTACGCATGAGACGAGCACTGATCGCGCTGGGGCTGGCCGCGGCGGCCTGGGTGGCCCACGACGTCCCGGTCGCGCTGGGCAGGCGGTCGCGCGGTGCGCGGGCCGACCGGATCGCCCGTTCCCCGCAGTTCCGCGACGGTGCCTTCCACAACCGCGCCGATCCGCGCCCCATGGACCCCGCCGTCATGCGGACCACCATGCGCGAGTTCTTCGCCGACGGTGCCAAGCGCAAACCCGCGGGCCCCGTCCCGTGGTCACCCCGGGTGCTCCGGTCACCGAGGGCCTGCACATCACCTGGCACGGGCACGCCACCGCGCTGGTGGAGCTGGACGGCGCCCGCGTCCTGCTCGACCCGGTCTGGAGCGACCGGGTGTCGCCGTCCCGGCTGGTCGGGCCGCGCAGGCTGCACCGGCCGCCGCAGCCCATCGAGCAGCTGCCCCCGGTCGACGCCGTGGTCATCTCGCACGACCACTACGACCACCTGGACCTGGCCGCGATCCGCGCGCTGCTGCGTACCCAGACCGCGCCGTTCGTGGTGCCACTGGGCATCGGCGCGCACCTGGAGCGCTGGGGCGTGCCGGACGACCGGATCATCGAGCTGGACTGGTCGGAGACGGCCAAGGTCGGCGGGCTGCGGCTGACCGCCACCGCCGCGCAGCACTTCTCCGGCCGCGCCTTTGCCCGCGACCGCACGCTCTGGGCGTCCTGGGTGATCGCCGGACCGGAGCACAGCGTCTTCTACACCGGCGACTCCGGCTACTTCGACGGCTACGCCGAGATCGGCGCCGAGTACGGGCCGTTCGACGCGGCCCTGGTGCAGGTCGGCGCGTACGCACCCGGCTGGCCGGACATCCACATGACGCCGGAGGAGGGCGTGGCCGCGCACGTGGACGTGCGCGGCGGGCTGATGATCCCGGTGCACTGGGCGACGTTCTCGCTCTCCCCGCACCCGTGGGCCGACCCGGTGGAGCGAGTGCTGGCCGAGGCCGAGCGGCGCGGTGTGCCGGTCGCGGTGCCGCGGCCGGGCCAGCGGGTGGACGTGGCCGCGCCGCCGCCCGTCGACCGTTGGTGGTCCACCCTCTGAACAGCGATTACGCTGCGCCCGTGCTGACCTTTCGCCGGGCGGGCCTGGCCGATGTCCCGATGCTCGTGCCGCTGGTGCAATCGGCCTACCGCGGCGAGTCCAGCCGGATCGGGTGGACGACGGAGGCCGATCTGCTGGAGGGACAGCGCACCGATCCGGAGGGCGTCGCCGAGGTGATCACCGCGGGCAAGAGCGCGGTGCTGGTGGCCGAGCGCGACGGTGTGCCGGTGGCCTGCTGCCATGTCGCGGTGGAGGACGGGGCGGGCTACTTCGGCATGTTCGCGGTGGTCCCGTCGGAGCAGGGCGGCGGCGTGGGCCGGGCGGTGCTGGCCGAGGCCGAGCGGTACGTGGCGGCCGAGTGGGGGCTGACCGAGCTGCGTATGAAGGTGATCACCGCGCGGGCCGACCTGATCGCCTGGTACGTCCGCCGCGGGTACCTGCGCACCGGCGAGATGTCGCCGTTCCCGTACGGCGACGAGCGCTTCGGCGTGCCGTTGCGCACGGACTTGGAGTTCGAGCTGCTGGTCAAGCCGTTGCGCTGATTAGGCCGGGTGTGGACGGCTCGCGGTGGGTGTCGGATGCGCGCGCGACAATGTGTCGGTGCGGACAATCCACGACCACGTCGTCGCCCATCTGGACCCGAGCGGGTGCGGGCTGCTGCCCGGCGGCGAGGTGCTGCCCGACGACCAGATCGACGAGTCGGACGGCGGCGGCTTGGCGCGGTGGGCCACCGACCGGTACACCGGCCGCGGCGGCGACGCGCTGCCGGACCTGATCGCCGCCGCGGTCCGGGATCCGGCCGGGTATGAGCCGTTGTACGCCGCGCTATGCGACCGGACCGCGCTCGCCGATCTCGACGGACTGCTCGACGGGGTGCGGGATCTGGAACTGCCTGCCGCCGGAACGCGGGCACTCGGCCGTCGCCTGGTGGTCGAGTCCGGCCACCGGGCGGCGGTGAAGGTCGGCATCGCGCTGCTCGGGCTGGGCTTGTCCGCGATCGACACCGAGCTGCTGCTGACCGTGGGCAGGCACGAGGAGTTCACCCGGTTCGTGGTGGACACCGTCCGCGCCGCGCACGCCGACCCGGAGCCGGTGCTGCTCGCCCTGGCCCGCGGGGTCGAGGGCTGGGGTCGGATCAGCGTGGTGGAGTGCTTCGGCCCCGACGCGGGCCCGGAGGTGCGGGACTGGTTGCTGCGCGGCGGTTTCCGCAACTCCGAGATGGACACCTACCTGGCCCACCGCGCCGCCACCATCGGCAGGCTGGCCGACGCCCTGGCCGCCGAGCCGGACGAGGAACTGTTCGACGCGGCCGCCGAGATCGTCTGCGCGCTGGTCGAGGGCGGCCCGGCCGAGGACATCGACGACTACCCGGACGCCCCACTCGCGCTGTGGCTGCTGGTCGGCCACCTGACCACGCGCGCGCACGCGCTGCGCCACTTCGTGGTGGCCGCCCGGATCTCGGAGTTCCTCACCGGCCCCGGCTGGGACGAGCGCTACACCCGCGGCTGGGACCTGGCCCGCCACGACGCCCTGGTCCGCCGCTGCCGCGACCTGATGGCCGAACCCCGCTGGCGCGACCTCACCCTGCGCGACCTCGACGCCGCCGACGACCGCGTCCACCAGGACGCCGACTACGCCGCCCGGGTCCTGGGCATCGACCGGTTCCCGGCCACCGTCCGCCGCATCCGCGCCACCCCCACCGACGCCGACTGGCTGAGCCTGATGTCCCAGGCCACCACCACCCGGCTGCCCGCCATCCTGGACCTGGCCTCCGCCGCGCTGCCCCTGGCCGCCCTGTCCACCGGCCCGACCGACATTGCCGCCGTCGGCGACCGTCTGTCCGCGCACATGGTCCTCGGCACCGTGGTGACCGGACTGCGCGACTTCCCCGGCCATGGCACGGATTTCGTCCTGGCCGCGCTGCGCTGCCCGGTCACCCGCAACCGGGTCATGGCCACCCGCACCCTCACCGGGTGGGGGCCGGAGACGTGGGACCCCGAGGTCCAGTCGGCCCTCCGCCAAGCGGTCGCTGAGGAGCCGGACCCGACGGTGCGGGAGAGCATGTCCCAGCTGCTGACGTCCTAAGTTCGTCCACTATGGAGTTATCAATCTACAATGGATCCGATGGGTCGGGGCTAGGTGACCGCCTTGTAGTGCCTGTCGTGAAGTCGTGTCGTACTCGGCCGTTGTCAGATCATGCGTCCCTCCGGGAGAAGCGCAGCCAACCCAGGGCCAGCGGTACGGCGGCGTAGGCCAGTGCGACGATCACGGCCGCCGCTGGGGACAGCACGGTGTCCGTCGTCGTGCCGCTGATCGCCGGGGCCAGGTTCACCAGGGACATCGACGTGATCCACTCCGTGGCGGGCGGGGGCAGGAACAGGCCGAGGCCGGGGAGCACGAACAGCAGCAGCGTGACCGTCACCAGGGCACCCGCGGTCGAGCGGAGCGCGGCACCTAAGCCAAGGGCCAGCAGGGCGACGACCACCACGATCGTCCCGTTCGCCAATGCCGAGGGCACGCCGTCGATCGGGGTCGGCCACGGGGCGAGTGGGGCGGGCCGGTCGCCCACCACCCACGTGGTCAGTGCGTACAACGCGAACGAGACGACCATTCCCGCCGCCGCGGCGATGCTCGCGACCGTGAGTGCCTTGGCCGTGAACAGCTTGCGGCGTGCCGGGACACCGATCATGGTGGCCCGGATGGCGCCCGTGCCGTACTCGGCGGTGAACACCGGGGCGGCGATGGCGGCGAGCGCCAGGCCGAGTACGGGGGTGATCAGGATCGAGGGATCGGCACTGGCGAAGTGGGCCCGTAGATCCGGTGGGGACGCGTCGAAGTCGTTGGTGAGCAGGATCGCCAGCACGGCGCCCGCGACGACGGCCAGGAGCGCCGCGGCCGGGACGGTGCGGGTGGAGCGCAGGGAGCGCAGTTTGAGCAGCTCGGCGGAGTACGCGTCGCGCAGGGTGTGGGTGGTCATCGGTAGGACTCCTGTCGGGTGGCGCGGAACTCGGTGCTGTGCTCGGTGAGCTGTAAGTAGGCGTCCTCCAGGCTCGCCGAGCGCTGGGTGAGGCCGTGCACGGCGTGGCCGCGGGCGCGGGCGAGGTCGCCGATCTCGCCCGGCGACAAACCGGTGACCGACAAGCCGTCCGGCTCGGTGTGGACCTCCGCCCCAGCCGCGCGCAGCGCCCGCGCCAGGTCGTCGCGGTCCGGCGTGGTGACCAGTACGTCGCGGTGGAACCGTTCGGTCAGTTCGGCCATGGACGCCTCGGTGATCAGCCTGCCGCGGCCGATCACCACGACGTGGTCGGCGGTGAGCGCCATCTCGCTCATCAGGTGGCTGGACACGAGCACGGTGCGGCCTTCCCTGGCGAGCCCGCGGACCAGGTCGCGCAGCCAGCGGATGCCCTCCGGGTCGAGGCCGTTGACCGGCTCGTCGAACAGCAGCACCGTCGGATCGCCGAGTAACGCGGCGGCCACGCCCAAGCGTTGCTTCATACCCAGGGAGAAGCCGCGCACGCGCCTGTTCGCCACGCTTGCCAGGCCGACCTCGGCGAGCACCCGCGCGGCCCGGACCCGGCCGATGCCGTTGGCGCGGCCGAGGCAGTGCAGGTGGTCGAGCGCGGTGCGGCCGCCATGCACCCCGCTCGCGTCGAGCAGGGCGCCGACGTGGTGCAGCGGCCGTGGGATCGTCGCGTATGGCCTGCCGTCGATCAGGGCGCGCCCCGAGGTGGGTGCGTCCAGACCGAGCAGCATGCGCAGGGTGGTGGACTTGCCGGACCCGTTGGCGCCGAGGAACCCGGTCACCCGACCGGGCCGGACGGTGAACGTCAGGCCGTCCACGGCCGTCGTGGGGCCGTATCGTTTGGTGAGTTCGATGAGCTGAATCATGGTGACAACGATGGCCTCGCGAGCGGCCCGGCGGATCGGAGCACGGTCCGGTCTTCAGGGCCCCGCATCGGACCACGGTATGACACCGCTGGTCCGACGACAGCCGCCGATCCGCTCGATACCGTCGTGTGCATGGACAAGCAGCGCATACCGTTCACGGGCAGGCTGACGCCCCGGCACCTCGTCGTCTTCGACGTCGCGTTCGCCGTGGCGATGGCTGTGCTGGTGAGCGGCAACCTGGCGGGCGGTGCCTGGGCGCCACCCGGGGGCGTGCCGGACTGGATCGCGCATGTCGTGGCCGCGCTCGCCCTGGTTCCGGTGGTGCTCCGCCGGTTCTGGCCGGTGTCGGTCTTCGCGGCCGCCGTCGTCGTCGCGGTGCTCACCTATGCCGTGGGCGTCGGCTGGGAGGGTTGCCTGGTCCTGGTGTTCGCCCTCTACTCCCTGGCGAGCAGCCGGGGATTCCGCGCGGGCGTGTTCGGAATGCTCATCGCCATGCTGCTCGTGGTGGTCGCCGCCGTCGCCTCCGACGTCGCCTGGGTGGTCCTGGGCTGCACCCTCGTGGTCGCGGGCTGGGCCCTCGGGGTGCTGTCCCGTGAACGCCGCGAACTCCTGGCGCTCACCGCCCGGCAGAGTGCTGCCGAGGCCGTCGGCGCCGAGCGCCTGCGTATCGCCCGCGAACTGCACGATGTGATCGCGCACGACATGACCATGATCACCGTCCGCGCCGCGGTGGCCAACCACGTGGCCGCCGACCGCCCGGACGAGGCAGGCGCCGCCCTCACCGAGATCGAGGAGGCCAGCCGCGCGGCCCTCGCCGAGCTCCGCCGCATGCTCGGCATGCTCCGCGCCACCGAGGACGACGCCCCGGTCGCCCCGGCCCCCACCCTCGATCAGATGACCGAGCTGATCCGCCGCGCCGAACTCGCCAGCGTCAAGGTCGACGTCGTCTACCACGACTCCGGCACCATGCCCAACGGCGTCGAACAGACCGTCTTCCGCATCGTGCAAGAGGCACTGACCAATGTGGTCAGACACGCCGCTCCCGCCAACTGCCGGGTTCTCGTCGACGACACCGGCCAATCCGTCACTGTCGAGGTGACCGACGACGGCACCCGACTCGCCGCGGACCATCCCATCGACCATCCCACCGGCCACGGCCTCATCGGCATGCGCGAAAGAGTCGGCCTCTACGCGGGCCAGTTCAGCGCAGGCCCCCAATCCGGCGGTGGCTTCGCCGTCCGTGCCCACCTCCCGTATGCCGACACGACAGAGGCGAGCACCAGCAGGACAAGCATCGGCAGGGCCCGCGACGGCACAGACCAGGGCAACACCACCACGGTCGCCATTCGAGAACCATGACCACGCCACGTTGACGCGGATGGGTGAAGATTGGGGGGACTGTGTCCTTGATCGTCGGGTCGGGCTGCTCATACCTGTGAGCCCGGATCGAAGGTCCGGCATGACGGTGGGAGACAGGGGCGATGAGGTGTACCCAGGGGAGCGGTGCCTGCGCACGGGGGTGGCTGTGGTTCGGGTGGTGATCGCCGATGACCAGGCGTTGTTGCGGGCGAGTTTTCGGATGTTGATCGAGTCGGCGGAGGATCTTGAGGTGGTCGGGGAGGCCGGGGACGGGGTGGAGGCCGTGGAGGTCGTCACGCGGACCGGAGCCGATGTCGTCCTGATGGATGTCCGGATGCCCCGGCTCGACGGGATCGGCGCCACCAGGGAGTTGCGCGGCAAGGGGGCGCGGGTGTTGATCCTGACCACCTTCGACCTCGACGAGTACGTCTACGGCGCACTGCGCGCGGGCGCCAGCGGGTTCCTGCTCAAGGACACCCGGCCCGCCGATCTGCTCTCCGCGATCCGGTTGGTGGCACGCGGTGAGGCGCTGTTGGCGCCATCGGTGACGCGGCGGCTCATCGGGGAGTTCGCGCGGATGCCCGGTCCGGGGAAGCGGCCCACGCCGTTGGACGGGGTGACCGAGCGAGAGCGGGAGGTGCTCGTGTTGATCGCGCGGGGGTTGTCCAACGCGGAGATCGCGGAGCGGCTGGTGTTGAGTCCGGCCACGATCAAGACGCACATCGGGCGGCTGTTGGCGAAGCTGCACGCGCGGGACAGGGCCCAGTTGGTGATCGCCGCCTACGAGTCCGGGCTCATCACACCGTCGCGCTGACGCACCGGTCTTGGCCGTGTCGTGCGGGACACGGCCAAGACGGTCCACAGTGGAACTATTCCACGGTGCGGCGGTACCGGATCTCGCGGCGCGGACCCGGGAGCGCGAACCGGCGGATCAGATAGGTGAGGGCGGCGCCGATGAGCAGCCACACGATGGCGGCGGTGCCGTAGTTGAACAGGACGGCGGCCTTGTGCGAGCCGGGCGCGAACAGCCCGTCGAAGCCAAGGGACACGCCGGAGGAGAACCCGGCCACGAACGAGGCGAACCCGTTGTCCGGGTTGGCCTCGGCCAAGACCAGGATGATCTGCGCGACCAGTACGACCGCGAACAGACCCACGATGAAGGTGATCGCCGAGCACACCATGCGGACGGTGCGCACCCGGCCTGCGTAGCTGTCCTCGACCCGCTCGCGGACGACCTCTTCCTGGGCGGGCCGTACGTACGGGTCGTCCCGGTACGCGGGGTCCCGCTGAGGTAACGCTCGCGTCCGCTGCGGATCGGGCTCCTGCGGATAGGTCATGCCGATAATGGTCACACCGATGGGGGCGGCCCGCTTGACAAGTCGGGCTCGAACATCCCGGCCAGCCGGTCGAGGGTGGCGTGGATGCCGCGCCGGTTGCGTTCCGGGAAGCCGACCAGGGCGAGCAGGAACCCCACCGGCGTGGTCGAGTAGTCGAACGTCTCGGTCACCTCGGTGCGCCCGTCGCCGAGGTCGCGCAGCTGCCAGCGCCAGCGGTGGCCGTAGAAGTGCCGCCAGGCGATGAGCAGGCTCTCCTCGTACTCCACCACGGTGTTGAGGATCTTGTACGGCAGGCCCATCTTCATGTCCATGCCGAACCGCGCGCCCAGCTCCAGCTTGCGCGGGCCGGTGCTGCGGGAGGCCTGGACCGTGCCGGAGCCGTCGATGAGCGGGTGCTGGGCGGGGTCGGCCAGCAGCGCGAAGATCCGGTCCGGCGGGGCGGCGATGACCCTGGTCTCGGACACCTGGCGAGTCGACATGCGTTGATGTTACTCGCCGGTCACTTACGTCGGCAGCGCGCCCGCCCGGGACAGGTCGCCGTCCAGGTGGGTGGTGTCGTTGTAGCGGCGCACGGTCCACTCGTCACCGGACACGACCAGGTGCGTCAGCGATCCGTTGTCGCAGCCGAGGAACGCGAACGGTCCCGCGCCGGTGGCCGACGCCAGCACGCGCGCGATCACTCCGCTGTGCGTGAACACGACCAGCCGCTGCCCTGGGTGCGCTCCCGCCAGCCTGCGGATCGCCCCCTCGACCCGGGCCTGGAATACCTCGTCCCGTTCCGCACCGGGGATCGCGTCCCACCGCTGCTCGCGGCGCGACCGCAGGAAGGTCGGGTCCCGCTCGGCGACCCGCTGCCGGAACACGCCGCCTTCCCAGTCGCCGAGGTGCACCTCACGTAGGTCGGGCTCGACCAGCGGGACCTTCCCGGTCGCCGCCAGATAGGGCGCCGCCGTCTGTACCGTGCGCCGCAACGTGGTCACGTACGCGACGTCGATCTCCACGTCGGCCAGCCGCTTGCCGACCGCCTCGGCCTGGCGCCTGCCCTCCGGTGCCAGCTCCGGGTCGCCCTGTCCGTCGTCGAGTAAGTCGAACAGCACTCCGGGGCGGGCAGGCGCTGATTCGCCGTGGCGGATCAACAGGAACTCGGTCGCCCCGGCGGGGGTGGCGAAGCGCGGCTGGCGGTACTCGGTCATGGGGCACAGCAGATCGTCCCGTCCCGGCTCGCGTCAAGGGGGTACAACGCTGTTCGCCCACTGTCCACATGTCGGCCGGGCGGGCCACTAGCCGCGTGTCGCCGGGCCTGTGGACAGAATCGCGAAATTGTCGGTGGGAAGGAGGATGCTCTCCTCGTCGGCGGTGACCCCGGGCGAGGACAGGAGGATCGGATGTTTCGGCACAGCAAGGGTTTCGGTGGCCAAGTTGACCACGACCCGGTAGGGGCCACGGTGCAGCACGAGGGAGTTCGCCGTGGGTGTCTCGACCGTGAACCGGTCCAACCGGGGGTCGGCCAGGGCGGGATGTGCCTTGCGGAGCGCTATCAACGCGCGGTAGGTCGCGTACACCGCGCGGTGGTCCGGCTCGCCCGGCTCGTTCCAGTCCAAAGTGGATGCTGTCACCGTCGCGGCCGCCATCGGGTCGGGGACCTGCGCCTCGCCCCAGCCGTGTTCGGCGAACTCACGGCGGCGGCCGGTGCGGACCGCCTCCGCCAGCTCCGGGTCGGGGAAGGACGCGAAGAACTGCCACGGTGTGCCTGCGGCCCACTCCTCGCCCATGAACAGCATCGGCGTGTACGGCGAGCACAGCACGATCGCCGCGCCGCACAGCACCCGCGCGGTCGGCACCGTCGCGGTCAGGCGGTCGCCGGTGGCGCGGTTGCCGATCTGGTCGTGGTTCTGCAGGTACGCCAGGAACCGGTGCCCCGGAGTACTCCGTGGGTCGATCGGCTTGCCATGCGTACGACGGCGGAACGAGGACCATGTGCCCGCGTGGAAGAACGCCGAGCGCAGCGTGGTGGGCAGCGCGCCCGCGAAGTCCGCGTAGTAGCCCGACACCTCACCGGTGAGCGCGACGTGCAGCGCGTGGTGGATGTCGTCGCACCACTGCGCGGTCAGCCCGTACCCGCCGGACGGCCGGGGCGTGACGTGGCGCGGGTCGTTCAGGTCCGACTCGGCGATCAGCGACAGCGGCCTGCCCAGGCCCGCCGCGAGCGCGTCCACCTCCTCCGCCAACTGCTCCAGCAGGTGCGTTGCGCGGTTGTCGGACAGCGCGTGCACGGCGTCCAGCCGCAGCCCGTCCAGGTGGTAGTCGCGGAACCAGTCCAGCGCGTTGTCCACGACGTACCGGCGCACCTCGTCCGAGTCGGGTCCGCTCAGGTTCAGCGTGGGGCCCCAGATCGTGCGGCCCGCGAAGTAGGGGCCGAACCTGTCGAGGTACGCGCCGGACGGACCGAGGTGGTTGTAGACCACGTCCAGCACCACGCCCAGCCCGCGCGCGTGGCAGGCGTCCACGAACCGCTTGAACCCGTCCGGGCCGCCGTAGGGCGCGTGCACCGCGCCCCACAGCACGCCGTCATAGCCCCAGCCCGCCGTGCCGTCGAAGGCGTTGACGGGCAACACCTCCACGAGATCGATGCCCAGGTCCACCAGGTGGTCCAGCCGCTCGATGGCCGCGTCGAACGTGCCATCGGCGGTGAACGTGCCGATGTGCAGCTCGTAGAGCACGCTGCCCGGCAACGCGCGACCCGTCCAGCCCGCGTCGGTCCAGACGAACGCCGCGTGGTCGTAGCGGCGCGACGGACCGTGCACGCCGTCGGGTTGCCACCGCGAGCGCGGGTCGGGCAGCGGCTGCTCGTCCCCGTCCAGCAGGAACGCGTAGTCGGTGCCCGGTCCCGCGCCCGGCACCTCCGCGTGCCACCACCCGTGGTCGTCGCGGGCCATCTCGTGGCGGGTGCCGTCGATGACGAGGCGGACGCGTGCGCGTTCCGGTGCCCAGACGGTGAAGGACTCCATTCACGCTCCCAGCAGGAGGGCCACGGGGTAGTGCGTCAGCAGGTCGGCTACCCCGCCGTCGGCGGGCCTGCCGGTGAGCTGGTCGATCCAGGTGCCGCCGGGCAGGTCGACCCGGGTGTCGGCCCAGTCGGTCAGCCGGGCCGGGAAGCGGGTGGCGACCGCGATGAGCCCGGTGCGCTCGAAGGCCACCACGTGCCGGGCGGCGGGTCCGCGCGCCTCGACCGGGCGGTAGCCGGTGAACAGCTCCGGCCGCTCCCGGCGCAGCCGCAACACGGTGCGCACCACGTGCAGCTTCGCCGCGCCGGTCTCGTCCACCGGCGGCGGCCAGCCCGCGGCGAGCTTGTCCAGCAGGTCCCGGCGCTCGGTGAAGTCCACCGGCCTGCGGTTGTCCGGGTCCACCAGGGACAGGTCCCACAGCTCGGTGCCCTGGTAGACATCCGGCACGCCCGGCCCGGCCAGCTGGAGCAGCTTCTGCCCCAGCGAGTTGGACCACCCGTGCGGCGTGATCCGCGCGGCGAACGCGGTGACCTCGGCCAGCAGCAGCGGGTCGGCGAACACCGCGCGCGGCCAGGCGCGCACGGCCTCCTCGAACTCCTCGTCGTGCTCGGTCCACGAGGTGCGGACCTTGGCCTCCTTGGCGGCCTTGTCCAGGTACGCCGAGAGCCGGGCAGGCGTGATCGGCCACGCGCCCAGCAGCGACTGCCAGGCCAGCAGGTTCAGCGTCGGCTCGGGCAGCCCGCACCGCTCGGTCCAGCGCCGCACCGCCGCGCCGAACTCCTCGGGCAGTTCCGCGAGCACGGCGAGCCGGGCCCGCACGTCCTCGGAGCGCTTGGTGTCGTGCGTGGACAGCGTCGTCATCGCGAACGGGTGCCGGGTCTCGCGCGCGGCCTGGGCGGCGTGGAACTCCGCGGGTTCCACGCCGAAGCGGGACGGGTCGCCGCCGACCTCGTTCAACGCGGCGAACCGGGTGTACCGGTAGAAGGTCGTGTCCTCGGTGCCCTTGGCCACGATCATCCCGGAGGTCTGCTGCACCCGGGTCGCCAGTTCGCCGTGCGGGTCGTCGCGCACCTGCCGGTCGACCGCGGCCACGGCGTCGGCCAGGTCGGGCCGTACGCGCCGCACCTCGGCGACCGCCGCCGCCCAGTGGTCCTCGCCCTCGGGCAGGTACGACCGGTACACCGGGAAGCACGCCATCAGCTCGGCGATGACCTGACGCGCCTGCCCATTGTCCACATCGGACACGAACGACGCGATCCGGTCCACCTCGGCGGCCAGCGAGGTCGTCGCGATCAGCCGACGGCACTCGCCGCGCACCGCGTCGAAGTCGGTCGGCACGCCCAGCTCGGTCGCAAGAGCGTCGAACGCCTGCTCTGCGGCGGGGTCCACGAACACCCCGCACACCTCGCGCAGCGCGTCGTACCCGGTCGTGCCCGCCACCGGCCACGACTCGGGCAGCACCTCGCCCGGTTCGAGGATCTTCTCCACCACGATCCAGCACCGCGCCCGCTCGGCCAGCCGGTGCGCGTACCCGGTGGGGTCGGCGAGCCCGTCCGGGTGATCCACCCGCAGGCCCTGCACGTCGCCCTCGGCGACCCAGCGCAACACCTCGCGGTGGGTCGCCTCGAAAACTTCAGGGTCTTCCACCCGGACCCCGGCCAGCGTGGTGACGTCGAAGAACCGCCGGTAGTTCAGCTCCTGCGCGGCCCGACGCCAGTCGATGAGCCGGTAGTGCTGCCGGTCGTGCACCGCCCGCGCGTCACCGGTACCCGTACCGGGCGCGATGGGGAACTCGTGGTCGTAGTACCGCAACCGGTCGCCCTCGACCGTCAGCTTGTCCAAGTCCTCATCGGAACCCAGCACCGGCAGCACCACCGGGAACGACGCGATGTCGAAATACCGCGCGTACCGGGACGACGGGCCGTGCGTGAGCACGTCCCACCACCACGGGTTCGCCGACGGCACCTCGACCGCCATGTGGTTCGGCACGATGTCGACCACCAGGTCCAACCCCAGCGCCCGCAAACGTTTGACCATCGCCAGCCGACCCGGCTCCCCGCCCAGCTCCGGGTTGGCGCGGCTCGGGTCCACCACGTCGTAGCCGTGCGTGGAGCCCGGCGTCGGCGTCAGGATCGGCGAGGTGTACACCGCGCCGACGCCCAGGTCGGCCAGGTACTCGGCGAGGTCGGCGGTCTCGGCGAAGCCGAAACCCGGGCGCAGCTGCAGCCGGTAGGTCGAGCGCATCACTCGACCCCGGTTCGGCGCAGCACGATCAGTGACCGGGACGGCAGCACCATGGTCCCCTTTCCCGAGTAGGTGGCCGGTTCCGGTGGGGAGACGTCTCCGGTGGTGGTGTCGAGCACGACCTCCCATTCGGCGCCGTAGTCGCCGTCCGGCACGGTCACGTCGATGTCCTCGTAGTGCGCGTTGAAGCAGAGCAGGAAGGAGTCGTCGGTCACGCGCTCGCCGCGCGTGTCCAGGTCGGGGATGCCCTCCCCGTTGAGGAAGGTCACGATGCAGCGGCCGAACCCGGCCTCCCAGTCGTCATGCGACATCTCCTGCCCGGCGGGGGTGAACCAGGCGATGTCGCGCAGCTCGTCGCCGCGTCGGATCGGGCGGCCCGCGAAGAAGCGGCGGCGCCGGAACACCGGGTGCCGGGCGCGCAGCGCGACCACGCCCGCGGTGAACTCGATCAGGTCGGCGTTGGTCTCGGCGAGCGACCAGTCCACCCAGGACAGTTCGGTGTCCTGGCAGTAGGCGTTGTTGTTGCCCTGCTGCGTGCGGCCGAGCTCGTCGCCGTGCAGCAGCATCGGCACGCCCTGGGACAGCATCATGGTGGCGATCATGTTGCGGCGCTGGCGCGCGCGCAGTCCGTTGACCTCCGGGTCGTCGGTGTCGCCCTCCGCGCCGCAGTTCCAGGACCGGTTGTCGTCGGCGCCGTCGCGGTTGTCCTCGCCGTTGGCCTGGTTGTGCTTCTCGTTGTAGGACACCAGGTCGTTGAGGGTGAAGCCGTCGTGCGCGGTGACGAAGTTGATGGACGCGAACGGTTTGCGGCCGTCCTCCTGGTAGAGGTCGGACGAACCGGTGATGCGCGAGGCGAACTCGCCGAGCGTGGCGGGCTCGCCGCGCCAGAAGTCCCGCACCGTGTCCCGGTACTTCCCGTTCCACTCGGTCCACAACGGCGGGAAATTGCCGACCTGGTAGCCGCCCGGCCCGACGTCCCACGGCTCGGCGATCAGCTTGACCTGGCTGATCACCGGGTCCTGCTGGACGATGTCGAAGAACGCGGACAGCCGGTCCACGTCGTAGAACTCGCGGGCCAGGGTGGCGGCGAGGTCGAAGCGGAACCCGTCCACCCGCATCTCGGTCACCCAGTAGCGCAGCGAGTCCATGATCAGCTGCAGGGTGTGCGGGTTGCGCACGTTCATCGAGTTGCCGGTGCCGGTGTAGTCCATGTAGTAGCGGCGGTCGTCCTCGACGAGCCGGTAGTACGCGTCATTGTCGATACCGCGCATGGACAGCGTCGGCCCCAGGTGGTTGCCCTCGGCGGTGTGGTTGTAGACCACGTCCAGGATGACCTCGATGCCCGCCTCGTGCAGCGTCCGCACCATCGCCTTGAACTCCGCCACCTGCGCGCCCTGCGCGGTCTGGCTGGCGTAGTCGGCGTGCGGGGCGAAGAACGCGATCGTGTTGTAGCCCCAGTAGTTGCGCAGGCCACGCTGCGACAGGCCGTCGTCGTGCAGGAACTGGTGCACCGGCATCAGCTCGATCGCGGTCACGCCCAGCCGCTTCAGGTGCTCGATCACCGCCGGGTGCGACAGGCCCGCGTAGGTGCCGCGCAGCTCCTCCGGCACGTCCGGGTGCCGCATGGTCAGCCCGCGCACGTGCGCCTCGTAGATGACGCTTTCGTTGTACGGGATGTTCGGCGGGCGGTCGTTGGCCCAGTCGAAGAACGGGTTGACCACCACGCCCTTCACGGTGTGCGCCGCCGAGTCGTCGTCGTTGCGCCCGTCGGGTGACCCGAACGGGTAGCCGAACACGGACTGGTCCCAGTCGACCGTGCCCGCCACGGCCTTGGCGTACGGGTCGAGCAGCAGCTTCGCCGGGTTGCACCGCTGGCCGTTCGGCACGTCGAACGGTCCCTCGATCCGGTACCCGTAGTGCCTGCCGGGCAGTACCCCGGGCAGGTAGCAGTGCCACACGAAGCCGTCGACCTCCGGCATCCGCACCCGGTGCTCGGTGCCGTCCGGGTCGAACAGGCACAGGTCTACCCGGCTGCCCGCCTCCGAGAAGACCGCGAAGTTGGTGCCTGCGCCGTCGTAGGTGGCGCCGAGCGGGTAAGGGGTTCCTGGCCAGGGCCGCACTCAGTCTCCTCGGTCACACCCGGCCGCCGGGGACGGCCGCGAGGTCTGCTCATCTCGGGGTCGATCGGGTCTAGCGGGCACTCGACGCTGAGTCTGCCGCCAGCCTATGGGGGCGCGCCCGTCGCGGGCAGTGCTGTGCGCGCTGTCACCGACTCGGGTACGGATTTCAGCCGTCGCCATCGTCGCCGGGGCGCGCGCCGGGCCACTGGCCCCAGCCGCCGCCCCAGGTGCCCCAGTTCCCCCAGCGCGGGCGCGCGGCGGGCGGCTTGGTGACGGTGACGACCTTGGTCGAGACGGTGGGTACCTCGATCATGCCGGTCGCCGCGCCCAACGGCATGACCGGGATCGTGGGCGTGGTGGTGATCTGGGCGCTCGGGACCGTGACGTGCGCGGCCGGGGTGGCGGGTTGTTGTTCCGCGCTGGACGCACCGGTGGAGAGCAGGGCCGCCGCTCCGCCGATGAGTAATGCGCCCGCCATCAGGCTGGCGTGCACGAGTCCGGGCGCGCGTCTGGCCGGAACCGGGAGTTCCGCGGTCGCGGGTTTCTCGTGCTGCGGTTCCGGCTTCGGCTGAGGCGACGCGAGCGGGCCGAGTAGGGCCGCGGTGGCCAGCCGCTGCGCGCACTCGTCCGCGGACGGGCGGTTCTCGGGCTCGCGCGCGGTCATCGCGGTCAGTGTGTTCGCCCAGATCGCGGGCAGCCAGGCGGGCACCTCGGCGTCCTTGGTCAACCGGGCGATCGCCGCCTCTACGTCCGAACCCTGGTAGGCGGGCTTGCCGGTGAGGCACTCCAGCAGCACCAGGCCGAGCGAGTAGACGTCGCCCGCCGGGCCGGTCAGCTCGCCGCGCACCTGCTCCGGCGCCAGGTAGGCGGCCGTGCCCACGCAGTGACCGGTCGAGGTCAGCCGGGCCCCGCTGAGCGCGCGGGCGATGCCGAAGTCGGCCAGGTAGCACTCGCCCGCCGCGTCGATGAGCACGTTCGACGGCTTCACGTCCCGGTGCACGATGCCGCGCGAGTGCACATAGTCGAGGATGTTCGCCAGCCGCACGCCCACCCGCGCCACCTCGCCCGCGGGCAGCACGCCGTCGTCGAGCCTGCCGCGCAGCGTTCCGCCGTCGACCAGCTGCATGACCAGGTAAGGGCGGTCGTGGTCCACCGCGACGTCGTACACGCGGACCAGGCCGGGGTGTGACAACCCGGCCAGCAGCCGCGCCTCCGTCTCCAGGCGGGCCACGGTGGCGCCGTCCGCGCGCGGGTGGAACAGCTTGACCGCGACCTCGCGGCCCAGCCGGAGGTCCACCGCGCGGTGCACATCGGCCATGCCGCCCGAGCCGATCGGCTCGCCGAGCCGATACCGCCCGTCGAGCACCGTCCCGGTCCCCATGCCACCTCCCGCGGTTACGCCCCGTCGGGAGATACCCGACCCTCGTCCGGGGCAAACGCGAACCTCGGTCGGGTGGTCATTGGCACATCGGGCGCATGGAGTGACCCGTTCGGGGGTACCAGGAGGCCAACTGAACGGCTAACCGAGCGAGGAGGAGCCATGTCTCTCGAAGACGACGACATTCGCAGCGGGCACACCGCGGGCGCGGTCGGCGCCGATTCCGGTGCCGGGTCCGACCATGGCGCGGCGGATGGTGGCGCGGGCGCGGACGGCGGGGCCGATGGTGGTGCCGACGGCGGTGCCGCGGGTCCGGCCGACCACGGCGCGTCCGGTATCCCCGGTGGTCACGACGGTGGTGCCGACGGCGGGGCCGATGGTGGCGCGGACTCGGGCGCCGGGTCCGACCACGGTGCGGCCGACGGCGGGGCCGGTGGTGACGGTGGCGCGGACGGCGGTGCCGACGGTTCGGCGGTCCGCTGACATGACCGCGCTCGCCGACCCGGTCGGGCAGTCCGTTTCGGACTGCCCGACCGTGCGCCGGTGCGTGGCCGTCGCGCCGGAGGTGTTCGCCGCCGAGCACTGGGGGCGGCGGCCGCTGGTCAGCCCGGCGGCCGAGCTGCCCCGGCCGTTCGACGACCTGCTCACCCTGGCCGACGTGGACGAACTGTTGTCCCGGCGCGGCCTGCGCACCCCCTTCCTACGGGTCGCCCGCAACGGCGACGTCATCTCGTCCGACCAGTTCACCCGGGGTGGCGGGGTCGGCGCCGAGGTGGCCGACCAGGTGGGCGACGACCAGGTGGCGCGGCTGTTCGACCAGGGCTGCACGCTCGTCCTGCAGGGCCTGCACCGGCTGTGGCCGCCGCTGATCGAGCTCGCGGGGCGGCTCAGCAGTGAGCTGGGGCATCCGGCTCAGATCAATGCGTACATCACGCCGCCGTCATCGCAGGGGTTCGCGGCGCATTTCGACGTGCACGACGTGTTCGTGCTCCAGGTCGCCGGGCAGAAGCGGTGGCGGGTGCACGAACCGGTGCACGAGGACCCGCTGCGCAGCCACCACTGGGACAAGTACCGGGATCAGGTCGCCGAGCGGGCTGGTGAGTCGCCGGTGATTGATCGGGTGCTGTCCCCGGGGGACGCTCTCTACCTGCCGCGTGGCTACCTGCACTCGGCCAAGGCGCTCGGTGAGGTGTCCGCGCACCTGACCGTCGGTGTGCATGTGCTGACGCGGTACGCGCTGGTCGAGGCGTTGCTGGGGCTCGCGGGTGCGGAGCGGGACCTGCGGACGACATTGCCCCTGGGGATTGACGCCGCTGATCCGGACCAGATTGCCCCGCACCTGGCCGAGACGGTCGAGGTATTGGCCCGAGTGCTGGGCGAGATCGCTCCGGGCGAGGTGGCTCGGCGGGTGCGCGATCGGGTGTGGTCGGGGAGTCGGCCGCAGCCGTTGGCGCCGATCGCGCAGGCAGCAGCGGCCAGTTCGGTGCGGGTGGGGGATGGCGTGCGGTTGCGCGAAGGCGTGCGGTTCCGGCTCGGGTTCGAGGGTGAGTCCGTGGTGCTGGAGTTGCCGGGGAACCAGCTGACGTTGCCTGCGAGCACCGGGCCCGCGCTGGCCACGCTGCTGGCGGGTGCGTCGTGCGTGATCGGTGAGCTGCCGGGGTTGCCCGGTGCCGATCAGGTCGTGTTGGTCCGCCGCCTGTTGCGGGAAGGCGTCCTCGTCCCCGCTTGTGGTTCTTGACCGTGGTCGAGCGATGCGCTGAGGCCCGCGCTCGCCGGGGTGATCCACTCCCGGCGAGCGCGCCGCCCGTCGCGCGTTGGCTGCTCATCGAGCAACCCGGCCCGTGGGGGGCTGATCCGTGGCGTGACTCGCGGTTGCCCGCGTCGGTGGTGGCTTCCGTCGCCGCGCAGGCGGCTGCCGCGCGGGTCCGGGTGTTGTTGATCCGACGCCCGGGTCGGGCGGTGCCGGGGCCACGTCGGTGGGCATTGGTCAACTCGCGGCCCGGGGTTGAGGGCTCGTGGTGGTCGGAGTTCACCGACCCCGATGAGCTGATGGACCTGCGGTTGGACGCGGATCGCGGCGCGCCGTCGCGCGCGCCGGTGTATCTGGTGTGTGCCCATGCCCGGCATGACGCGTGCTGCGCATTGCTCGGACGACCGCTGGCGGCGGCGTTGGCGGTCGAGCGTCCCGAGGCGACCTGGGAGTGCACGCACGTCGGCGGTGACCGGTTCGCGGGGAACCTGGTGGTGTTACCCCACGGGCTCTACTACGGGCAGGTTGCTCCGGAGCGCGGGCTGGACATTGCCACGAGGTACGAGCAGGGGCACCTGGAGTTGCCCCTGCTGCGCGGTCGGTCGGTGTTCTCGGCGCCCGTGCAAGCGGCGCAGCAGTTCGTCCGGGAGGACGCGGGAGAGACGGGGATCGACTCGTTCCCTCCGCTGTCCGTGCGGGAGGTCGAGGACCAGCTCTGGGAGGTGGCCTTGGCAGGCGCATTGATCCGAGTGCGCGCGGTGAACCGTCGGAGTGATACGCCGCTGACCTGTTCCGCCCCGGCACCCGGGTTGTTCCGTTACTTCGTCCGAGCCTGAGTCTCCCGCGCGAGTGCGTGGGCGCGTCGCACCTGCTTGCGGGCCATCACCTTGAACACCACGAGGTGGATCGGATAGACCGCGCGCCAGTAGACCCAGCCGAGCATTCCCTTGGCGCGCAGGGCACCCACCTGCTCCAGCTCGGTGTCGCCGATCCGGTAGGCGAGCCACGCCTCACCGCAGAACCACTTCTCGGTCATCAGCACGATGTGCCGGTCACCGAAGTCGGCCACGGTCCACCAGTCCACCGTCGCACCCCGGGCCACGCTCGCCGGTCGGTGCAATGTGAGGCGCTCGCCGAACAACCTGCCCAACATGATCCGCAGCCACCACGCCCACGCCCAGCCGTACCAGCGCAGGCTGCCGCCGCACCGCCGCAGGTCCAGCCGCGCGCCGGGGGCGTCGCCCGGACCGACCTCGATCCGGGTGGTAAGCGTGAACACGCCGTCGCGGACCCCGTCCCGCAGCTCGAACACGTTCATCCGATCGCGTTGGCTGTCCAAAGTAGACCGAATGGCGTCGTCCACCGGGGTGGGGACGACGTCGAAGGCGGTGGTCGGTTCGGTCACGACGACATCGGTGGCCAGGCTGTCGATGAGCGAGCGGCTGACAGCGCGGTCGACCGGCGTGACCAGGTCGACCCAGTGCGCCGACAGCCTCGGGGTGAGCAGCGGAACCTGCGCGATCCGGCGCCGCGGCAGACCGCGGACCCGGGCGTAGCGGTGCATGAGTTCCTTGTAGGTGAGGACATCCGGCCCGCCGATCTCGTGCACCCCGGCCGGGACCCGCGGGTCGGCGGCCTGCCGGAGATAGGTCAGGAGGTCTTGCTCCGCGAGCGGTTGCACTCGGGTGTCCACCCAGCGCGGGCAGATCATTACGGGCAGCCGCTCGGTGAGATACCGGAGCATCTCGAACGAGATGCTCCCGGACCCGATAATGACGGCCGCCCGCAATTCGACGACCGGGACCCCGGTCGACGCGAGCAATGAACCGACCTCCTGCCTGCTGGCCAGATGCCGCGACAGCCGGTCGGCCCCGAGCCCACCCAGGTAGACGATCCGCTCCACCTCGGCGGCCGCGGCGGCGGCGGCGAAGGACCGCGCCATGACCCGGTCCCGCTCGGCGAAATCCGACCCGCCCGCCATGGCATGCACGAGGTAGTACGCGGTGCTGACTCCTTGCAATGCCTCGGTCAATGCCCGCGTGTCGGTGACATCAATGGCCTCGGCCCGCACGTTCGGCCCGTGCGGCAACGCCTCGATCCGCCTGCCCAGGGCCAACACCGGCACCCCGGCGAGACTCTCGACGAGCAACCGCCCGACGTACCCGCTCGCCCCCGCGACCGCGATCACGTCGTCGCGTGCAGGCTGGTGAACGCCCGCACCCGATCAATCCGGGCATGCACGTCCCGCGCAGGCCGTCCGATCCCGTCCTGCCACGCCGCGTGCCCGATCGCCGCCCGGATCGCGGCCCCGCTCACCCGGTGCCGCAACGCTTCCCCGATGAGCGGAACCACCAGCCGTCGCGTCCTCTCGTCATCCAGGTCCGGACTGTCGATCAGCCGCCGGTGCGCCGCGAACAGGTCGACGGTGAGATCACTGGCGATGGCAGTGTCGTGCAGGCAGCCGTCGAAGACGCGATAGACGAAGGTCAACAACCGATCGTGCTGCACACCCCACCGCACCGCGAGATCCACCGCCCGACACCTTCAGCCGCACCCAGCCAACCCGCAGACGGTATCCCGGGCCGACGGCCGCCACCACTCGACGAAGGAACGGCGCGCGGGACAGCCAAGCCGAAGAGCATCCGCCGTCGGACGGTCGCGAAGGTCCCGCGAACCGCTCGCCTCGATCCGCAGGCATGCAGACTGTGAGATTTCGGTTGCCGGGACGGGAAATCAGTGGACGGCGCCGGTGGTGACCAGGGCCTCACAGGTGCGGACGACGACCAGGGCCGCTCGACGTTGGTGGGAGTCGAGGCGGGGGTCCTCGGCGAGGGTGCGCCAGTGCAGGAGGGTGGCGTAGGGGTCGCCGGAGTGGGCGAGGCGGGTGGCGGGGGTGGTGCCATGGGCGCCGAGCAGGCGGCGGGCCTCGTCCTCGTCCTCGCCGAGGGTGAGTCGGCCGGTGTGCAGGTCGGCGAGGAGTCGGAGCTCGCGCGGCTCATGCGTGCCCGCGCGGAGGCGCTCGACGGCGGTGGCCACGGCCGGGCGAGGCTCGGCGCGCAGGACGCGTTCGATGGCGGACAGGGTGGTGTGGGCGCGGAGGGCGGGGGCGCGGTCGACGAAGCAGCGGCCGATGGCGGCGCGGAGGTCGTCGATGCCGCTGGCCCGGACCAGGTCGTCGGCCAGGTGGTCGGTGCGGCCACGGCGGATGAGGGAGGTGGCGAGGCGGACGCCGAACAGGCCCAGGCGGGTGAGGATGGTGGGGGCGCCGGGGACGGTGGCGAGGCGGTCCACGGAGAGGAGCAGGGACTCAAGCTCCGGGCGACGGGACAGGGCGACCAGCCAGGCTGCTTCGTCGCGGGTGAGGGTGGCGCCTGCCAGGGCGACCAGGCCCGCGACGGCGACGACATCCTGGGCGCGGGTGCCGAGTTCGGTCGCCGCGTGTCTGGCCGCGACCCGGCGGGCCGAGTCGACGGCGTCCGGGCGGCCGCCGCCGAGTTCGTCTGCTCGGGACAGGGCGATCACGGTGGTCACCGGGTCGGTTTCGGGGGGTGTGCCCGGATGGGGGAGCAGGTGGACGGTGGCGTCGCCGTCGGTGGTCGTGAGCTCTACTGGGCCTGGCCAGTCGAGTAGGACGTCGCCGGTCACCTCGTCGCCGACTATCGCGCTGATGAGGGTGGAGCGGCCGGAGCCCGGGGGGCCGGTGATCGCTATGCGGAGGGGGGCGTCGAGGTGGTCGCGGAGGTCGTGCAGGTAGGCGGCGGCGCGGGGGCTGTCTTGGTAGGCGGATATGGCCTGGTCCAGGACTGTCCATAGGGGATTCATGGGGTGGTGCTCCGGGAGGTCTCTTCGCTGGGATCTCGCTGTTTGGTTCATGCGGGGCGACCGCGGACTGCTTCGATTCGGGTGCGGAGGGCCAGCAGGCGTTCCAGTTCCGCGCGTTGGTGGGCGCGGCGGGTGGTGTCGGCGTCCAGGGCGCGCTTGATCTCGCGGGCTGACTCGTCGGCTGCTGTACGCATTTCTTCGGCGTATTCGGAGAAGCGGTCTCGGAGTGCTCGGTGGATCTGGCGGGTGGCGTCCTTGGACTCCTTGCCGTAGCGGAGGAAGAAGTCGTCCACGTAGCGTTGGGCGGCGGTCTTGGCCACGGCCTGGCGGCGCTTCAGGCGGGCGCCGCGTTCCTCGAAGACGCTCCGGGCGCCGAAGGCCACACCCGCGCCAAGGGAGATCGGGTTGATCAAGGGGAGTCCGGCCAGGGTGGTGGCCAGGCCGGACATCAGCAGGCCGCTGTACGAGCCGCGGAGGCCGACGAACGCCTTCTGCACCGGGCTGAACAGCTCGATGTTGGGGCGCCGTAACGCTTCCGTGTGTTCGGCGGCCAGGTCTCGGGCGAACTCGCCGGGGAGGGCGGCCGCGCCTGGGACGACCTGGCCCGCGACCCGGGCCGCGATCCACTCGAAGCGGTCGAGCAGCCAGCCGGCGTGCACCTCGGCTACCTCGGTGAGGCTTGCGGGTAGCCACTCGGAGAACTCCGACCAGACTTTCCCCGGGTCCACCGAGTCGAAGTAGTCGTCCACTTCGCGCAGGATGCGTCGAGTGCGTTCGCGCAGGTCGAAATCGAGGTCGGCGACCAAGTCCGCGACGTCATCGCCCAGGCGGGTCTGCCAGCGCGCGCCTTCCCGGCGTAACCGCTCGATCCGCCGTGCGGCCGCGTGCCACTCGGCGGTTGCCCGCTCCCGGGCGGGGTCTGGCTCGGCGACCACCTCCGCGCGTAGCGGTGCGATCAACTGGTCCACCGCCATCCCGCTGGTCGCGGCGGCCGCGCGGGCGGCGACGCGCACCGGGTCGGCGAGCACGTGCGTCCGTAGGTGCCCGATCAGTTCCGCGAACCCGGACTCCTCGTTGAGCGCTTGGTCCCCGGTCCGCACCGCGGCTGCCCGCAGCGCCGACGACACCGGTACCACCGGTGCCGACACGCCCACCTCGGCCAGCCGTATCCGGTTCGCGGCCGCGACCTGGCGCCAGTCGGGACACAGGTCGGTCTTGGTCAACGCCACCAGCACGGTCGGGCACAACCGTCCCACCTGGGCGACCAGGTCCAGCTCCACCGGCGTCAGCTCGGCGGTCGCCGCGGTCACCACGAGTACCGCGTCGGCCTCGGCCACCGCGTCCATCGCCCGCTCGGTGCGCGGACACCCCGGTCCCACGAACCCCGGCGAGTCCACCACGACCAACCCGGCTTGGAGCAATGCTCGGGGTAATCCGATCTCGGCGCGCGCGACCTCGTCCTCGGGGCCACGGCCACCCAGGCCCGGCACGGCGTCGGTGCTCGCGGCGAAGCCGTTGTGGCTGGCGTCCGCGGGCGCATGGCCGCTATGTCCGGGAGCGGCGTGGCCATTTGCTCCGAGGTCGGCGTTATTGCCATGACCGGCGGCCGGGGCGAGCGCCAGCCGGGTGGGTGCGGTGATCGACCACTCGGTGATCGCCGGGCCGAAGGTGCCCTCGGTGGTCGACTCGGTGAGCGGAACGGGGCTGACCAGGGTCGCGGACGGATGGGTGGCGTGCCGGATGACGGTGGGGATCGTGGTGGTCACGTCGTCGCCGGTGGCGCAGATCTCGGCGCCAAGCAGGGCGTTGACCAGGTGACTCTTGCCGGTTCCCGGGCGGCCCGCGAGCACGACGCGGCGGCCGGGGGCGAGCAGGCCCGCTCTTCGGCCGAGCAGGCGGTCCACCAGGTCGTCGCGCCGGGATGTCGCGCAGGCGCGGATGGTGTCGTCCAGGAGGTCGAGCCAGGGCGGTGCCATCACCCGTCGGAGTGTGCCTGCTTTCGGCGGACAGGTGAAGGAGGCGGGGCCCGTCTCCGGGACAGACCCCGCCCCCACCGCGGGTCGGCTCAGTGGCCGAGTCCCAGGTCCCCGACGACCCCGCCCACATCGGGCAGGTGGTCGGCCGCGTCGCCCAGCGGGGCGTGGTCGACCAGGCCGCCGACCGAGTCCTGCACCCCGCTGGCCACGTCCGGCAGCGGGTTGGCGACCGGCAGGTCCGGCAGGTGGTCCACGACCGGGAGGTGCGGCAGCTCAGGCAGGTGCGGCAGGTCGGTGGGCAGGTGGTCCACCGGCAGGTTGTGCACCTCGGGCACCGGCACAGGCAGGTGACCCAGGTCCGGCACGGCGGGCAGCTGCGGCAGCTGCGCGGGCAGGTCGCTCACCGGCAGCTGGTGCACGGCGCTCTCCAGCCCGGACGTGTCGGCGGGCAGCACATGCGGCCCGGCCTGCGACGCGCTGGTGAGGTAGCCGCCGAGGCCCGCGGTGGAGCCGAGCAGTGCGCCGCCGGAGGACACGTAGTCGGCAACGGTGCCCGCGGTCAGGTCGCCGCCGCGGACCGCGTCGGTGTCCAACGTGCCCGCGAGCGGCAACGCGTCCAGCGCGGCGGTCGGGTCCGAGCTCGGGTCGACGAAACCGGGCAGCGCGTCCGTTCCGCCCAACGCGGACTGGTCGAGCGCGGCGGTCGGGTCGGCGAGCACATTGGCGCCGTCGAACCCGGCCAGGTGCGATGCGTCGGTGACGCTGCCGAGCGCGCTGGTGTCGAGCGCGGTGGTCGGGTCAGTGAGGTCGCCGAATGCGCCGGTCAGGTCTGAGGTGTCGGTGAGGCCGGTCAGCGCGGAGGTGTTCGCAAGACCGGTCAGCTGGGAGGTGTCGGCAATGTTGCCCAGGGCGCCGTTGTGGAGCGCGGCGGTCGGGTCGGTGAGGTCGCCCAGCGCGTTGGTGTTCAGCGCGTCCGAGTCGAGAGCGCCGGTGACCGTGGAGCTGCTGGTGAAGGTCAGGCTGCCGGTGCTCAGCACGCCGGAGTCCAGGGTGCCGGTCGGGTGCGCGAGCGCGCCGGTGAGGGCGGACGTGTCCGCGAGGTGGCCGAGCGCGCTGGTGTCGGCGAGGCCGGTCAGCGTGCCGGTGATGGCCGACGGGTTGGTGAAGTCGCCCAGGGGGTTCGTGTTGGTCAGGCCGTTCAGGGCGGCACCCGGGTCGGTGAGGTTGGGCAGGGCGGTGGTGCCGGGGAGGTGGGCGGTGTTGGTGAGGCCGCCGAGTTCCTGCTGTGCTCCCGTGACCGCGCCGGTGACGTTGCCCAGGGTGCCCGCCGGGTTGGCCAGGGCCGCGCCGGTCAGGCCGGTCACCGTGCCCGCGAGGTTCGTGGCGCCCGCGGTGAGGGAGCCGGTGTCGGCGAGGTTGCTCGCGTCGATCAGGGTGTTGGGCAGGTTCGGGGTGAAGTCGAGGTCGCCCAGGGGGGTTTCGGTGTGCAGGCCGGACTGGCTTGCCGCGAAGCCTGCGTCCACTGAGGACACTCCGGTGCCCAGCGTGAAGGCGCCCGCCGCGCCGGTCGCGGTGCTGGTGAGGCCAAGGTCGGTGTCGACGGGGCCGTCGGTGAAGCCGAGGCCGCCGGACAGTGCGTTCGGGCCTAGGTCGGTGGCGGTGGTGAGGCCGCTGACCGACGTCTCGCTGGCGAAGCCCTCGCCAGAGGCGACGAAACCCGCGCGGTAGTCGGTGAAGTCGGTGGTGCCGGTGGCGGAGGCGGCGACGCGGTCGGTGGAGACGTCGAACAGGCCTGCGGTGTTGGCGTGGTCGCTCTCCAGGATGGTGCCGCCGGAGAGCGAGTGGGTGGTGGCGTCCAGGTCGGCGCGGTAGCCGGCGGGGGCGGTGGCGCCCGCGGCGGAGGCCGAGAGGCCGTCGGCGGTGGTGGTCAGGTGGGTGGCGTCGGTGGACTGGGCGGCCGAGGACGCCGCGCCGTGTGCCGCGTCGGCGACCGCGCGCAGGCCGCTGATCGGGTCGCCTGCCAGGTCGACGGTGTGCAGGTCGACCGGGGCGTAGTCGGCGACCAGTGGCACCACGTCCCGCACGTCCTGCGCGGAGACGTCGTGCAGGCCCGCGCCGGTGAGCGCGGCGGTCGGGTCGGCGGCGAAGGCGGTCCGGGCGGTCTCGTCGGTGAGCAGGGTCAGCACGAAGTCGTGCAGGGTCGGGCTTGCGGCGTGTTGCAACGCGTCTCCCATGGGCGTGGCGGGTGTGGGCGGTGGCCCACGCTAGGGCGGTGGGGCGCCCCGGCCATCGGGGATCACTCCCGGTCTCGGGCCCCGGCGGATAGGGTGATACCTTTTCACCTATTAGGGGGTTAGGGGGTGGTGGACTAACCACTCTCGGTTGCGGTTAACTGCCCGGTATCCCAGTACCCAGTACGCCCCGAGTCGCACCGCCGAGGAGAACGCCGGATGCCCTACGTGCTCGGCGTCGACATCGGCCGCACCCGGGGCGTGGCCGCGGTGCGCAGGCGGCTGCCCGGTGGCGGGTTCGACGCCCCGGAGATCGGCCGGTTGGACGGCGGCACCCGCTGGGTGAGCAGCGTGCTCGTGCTGGCGGGCGACGGCGAGGTGCTGGTCGGCCAGGCCGCCGAGCGGGCCGCCGCGGAGCATCCCGACCGGGTGGCGCGGTCCGTCGTCGACCGGGTCGGCGACGACACCGCGGTGCTGCTCGGCGGTGAGCTGTACCCGGCGGAGAACCTCCTCGCCGCCCTGGTGGCCTGGATCGTGGACACCGTCGCGGACGCCGAGGGGGAACAGCCCGAACGGCTCGCCCTCACCCATCCACCCGATTGGGGGCCATACCGCCGCGGCCTGCTGCACGACGCCCTCACCGCGGCCGGCCTGCCGGGAGTGGTGCTCGTGCCGACCGTGGTCGCCGCCGCCGAGGCATACCAGGACACGGCGCCTCTCGCCGCTGGTAGCACGATCGTGGTCACCCTGCTGGGTGGCCACAGAGTGGAACACGCGGTATTGCGCCGTACCCAGAACGCGTTCGAACTCGTTGGTCAACACGTGACCACCGACGCAGGGGCCGCTCTGGACGACGCGTTGGCCCGATACGTTCTCGCACACGTGGCCGCGCACCCGGGACCCACCGACCACACCGTCCCCGATATCCGCGCGACCAGGTCGATGGCGCCGTTCCGGGCGGCGTGCGTGACCGCCAAGGAGCGGCTCTCGGTCGCCACCGAGGTCCGCGTCCCGGTGCCGCACCTGGGCACCGACGTCGCGGTGACCCGTGCCCGCTTCGACGAGCTGGCCCATCCGCTGCTTGCGCCCGCGATCACCGCGACCCGCGCGCTGCTGGCCCGCGCCCCCGCCGACACGGTGGCGGTGCTCGCGGGCGGTACGGCCCGGGTTCCGCTGGTGGCGGCGCTTTCCGACTGCGCGGTGCTCGACGACCCGGGCGGGGCGGCCGCGCGTGGCGCCGCGCTGGCGATCAGTCCGCGACCCGAGCTCCGCCGGATCGGATCCGGGAACGCCGTCGCGGTCCCGGATCCGGAGAGCGACCCGCACCTGCCCCGGGTCCCCGTGCTGCCCGCTGCTCTGTCCACTGTGGACGTACCGGACGAGCCGCCACCCCGGCCGCCCGTGCACGTCACCCCACCCCGGCAACCGTCCGGCCGGTTCCCCCGGCCGCGCAGGCCGCGCCACGACGAAGACGAGGACCCGCGGTGATCCCCGGCCACGCGCACCCGGACGAACTGGTGCTGGACGAGCCCACCCGGCGGCTCTGCGCGGCGATCACCGCTGGCGGCCTCGCCCCCGTCCGGCTCGCCGTGATCGCGCCCGGCGGCTACGGCAAGACCGCCCTGCTCGACCTGCTGGCCACCACCCCGAACGCCCGCAGGTACCGCCCCGGAGCGCCCCGGCCCGCGGGCTCGCTGCTGCTGGTCGACGACGCGCACCTGCTCGACGACCGGAACCTGGCCGAGCTGGTCGGCTTCGCCGCCGACGAGGACACCGGTCTGGTCATCGCCGCACGGCCGCGCCCCCGGCCCGCCGCGCTCACCGCGGTGCTGACCCGGCTGCGCGGCCAGATCGTGTTGCGTCCCTTCGACCTGGCCCGCGGCACGGCCTGCCTGCGTGCGCTGGGCGTGCCGGAGGAACAGGCCACGTTCGTGCAGGCGCAGACCGGCGGCGTCCCTGGCCTGGTGCACCGGCTCGCCCCGCACCTGGTGGCGGGCAGCGACACCGTGCCCGCCGCGGTGGTGGAGGAGTTCCGGCTGGATCTCGACCAGCTGACCCCCGACCAGACGCACGCCCTGCTCGCCGCCGAGGTCCGTGCCGACGCGGGCCTGCTCGCGGGCGCGCTCGACCGTCCCCCGACCGCCGCCGCCGCACTGCTGGACGAGGCCCGCGCGACGGGTTTCCTGCGCCTGGACGGCTCCCTGCTGCCCTTGGTCGCCACCGTGCTGCGCGCGCTCATCCCCACCGACCACCGGGCCGCCGTGCACGACGGCCTCGCCGAACTCCGGCTGGCCCGGACCGGCTCCACTCGGGAGTTCGCCACGGCCCTGCTCGCCGCCAGCGCGTCCACCCCGGCCGCGGGCGCGGTGTACGCGGCGGCTGCCGCCGAGGCCGAGCCGCGCCTGGCCGTGCGGCTGCACCAGGCCGCGGCCAACGCGGGCCACCCGGTCGACGAGATCGGCCGGGCCGAGGCGGAGGCGCTGACCGGCGACCTCGACAACGCCCTGCGCCGCGCGGACATGTTGGTGGCACTGGGCGAACAACGCGCCGCCCGGATCGCCGCGGCCGCCCTCGCCTACCGCGGCCAACCCGCGCGCAGCGCCGAGCTGTACCGCTGGGCGGGAGCAGGCCCATACGCCGCGATCGGGTTGGCGGGCGCGGGCAGGCTCGACGACGCGCGCGAGGCAGTGCGGCAGGCGGACAGCACCGAGCCGCCGACGTTGTTCGCCACGGCCGTCTCGCTGGCCGCGCGCGGCATCCTGGACTCGATCGACGGCGACCCGGCCGCACTGTCCACTGTGGTGCGTGCGGCCGCGGTGCTGGAACCGGTGGGCCGCAACGTGCTGCTCCCGGACAGCCCCGCCGCGCTCGGTGCGATCCTGGCCCTGCACAACGGTGCCGCGAGCATCGCCGAACCATTGCTCGCCCGCGCGCTCGGTGCGGGCACCGGTGGTGACCTGCTGCGCCCACGGCACACCTTGCTCGGAGCATGGGGGGCGATGATGCGCGGGGATGCCCCGGCCCCGATCGAGTCGGCCGACCGCACGCCCCGCGACTGGCTGTTCGCCATCGGCCTGGCGGTCGGTACCGCGCGCAGGCATGGTGATCTCGCCGGGCTGCGCCGGATCTGGGACCAGGCCTACGAGGCCGTCGTGCGGCACGAGGTGGACCTGTTCACCCTGCTCCCGCTGGGCGAGTTCACCATCGCCGCGGCCCGGCTCGGTGATCGGCAACGGTTCGCCCCGCACCTGGCCCGCGCCTGGGAGCTACTGGACGCGCTGGGCGCCCCGCCCGCGTGGACGACGCTGCCGCACTGGGCGTGCCTGCACGCCGAGATGATCGCCGAGCGGCCCGAGGTGGCCGCGGAACACGCGCGGGCACTGGCCGAGAACGCCGCCGCTGGCCCGTTCCACGCCACGATCGCCAACGCCGCCCGCTGCTGGCTGGACGTGTTCGCCGGGCAGGTGGACGACGAGGTCGCCGCGCGCGTCGAATCGGCCGCGCGCGGACTGCACGCGGTCGGCATGTGCTGGGACGGCGCCCGGCTGGCCGGCCAGGCCGCGATCAGGACGACCGACCGCAAGCGGATGCTGAGGCTGCTGGACTGCGCCCGCGCGCTGCAGGGCGGGACCGTGCGCGAGGAGCCGACCCCGGACCATTCCGGCATGGTGCGGCTGAGCGAGCGCGAGCTGCAGGTCGCCGAGCTGGTGCTGGTCGGGTTGACCTACAAGCAGGTGGGCGACCGGTTGTTCATCTCGGCCAAGACGGTGGAGCACCACATGGCCCGGATGCGCGCCCGGCTGGGCGCCAACAGCCGGGGCGAGCTGCTGGCGCAGCTGCGAGATCTGCTGCGCGAGCGACTGCCCGCCACCGGCTGAATCGACAAGACTGGATCGAGCAAGGCTTGCGTCGAGGAAAGACAGCTACGGCTGGACCGTGTCGGTCCCCTCGGTGCGGTCCACCGAGCCTTCCCCGGCGGTGCTCCCGTTCTGCTCGATCGTCCCCGGCGTCTCACCCGGGCGGAGATGCCCGAGGCGGGTCCGACGGGGGTTGGCGACGCTCTGTTCCTGCACTGTGTCCTCCCGGGTGCCTGCACGGTTCGGCCAGACACCGAATGCCAGGTTGATGACCGGGTGAAACGTTGACGTCCGTCACGTCCCGCGCCGACCCGAGCCGGGCGCGGTCCACCCGCTTGTCCATTGTAGACGTCGTGCCTGGGTGCGCGGCCGTTACCCGTGACCGACGTTACGAGGTCATGATGATGATCACGGCGAGCAGCGCCAGCGGGGCCAGCGCCCACCAGGTGGCGGTGATGGCGACCACCGCGACCGTGCTGACTGCGGCCACCCCGAGGAACATGCCCAGCCCGCGCCGGTTGCGGCGCGGGGCCGGGCGTTCCCACAGCGAGTCCTCGCCTGCCACGGGCACCGGCACGGTGGTGGGCACCACCGGCGGCCGGTGGTCGAAGCCGGGGTGCGGCTCGGGCAGGTCGTCGAACAGGGCGCGGAGGTCGGCGCGGGTGCGCGCGGCGGTGGCCTGCGCGCAGCGCTGCTCGTACTCGGAGATCTCCAGCCGCCCGCCCGCGAGGTGCTCGGCCAGCGCGGCGACCGCCCGTTCCCGGTCGGACGTGCCGACCCTGATGTTGGCCTCCCGACCGGACCCCATGCCGGTCACTTTACGCTGTGATCAGGCGGCCACGCGGCGTACACCCTCGATTTCCACCAGGACGCGCACCTGGTCGCCGACGATGAACGCGCCGCTGGCCAGGGTGTTGTCGTAGGGCACGCCGAACTCGGCGCGGCTGATCGTGGTGCTCGCCGAGAAGGCCACCTTGTCCGAGTCGTCGATGCCCTTGCCGAAGCCGAGCAGCTCCACGTCCAGGGTGACGGCCTTGGTCACCCCGCGCAGCGTCAGGTCGGCATCGAGCAGGTAGTTCTCGCCGTTCTCGCGCAGCCCGGTGGACACCACGGTCGCGGTCGGGTGGTTCTCCACGTCCAGGAAGTCGGCGCTCAGCAGGTGCCGGTTGAACACCTCAAGGCCGGTGTCGAACGAGGCCACGTCGATCTCCGCGCGGAAGGTGGAGTCCAGCGGGTTCTCGGCGGTGACGATCTCGCCGGAGTACCGGGTGAAGTTCCGGCGGAACCGGGTCAGGCCCAGGTGGCGGACCACGAACGACACGTCCGAGTGCAGGGGGTCGATGTCCCAGGTGCCGGTCAGGTACCCGGGGATGGTGCTGGTCACGAACGCTCCTCGATAAGGGGGATCAGCTGGGCTGGTGGGAGGGATAGACGCTGGGTGGGTGGGTGGGAGGGATAGACACTGGGTGGGTGGGTGGGAGAGATAGACGCTGGGTGGGTGGGAGAGATAGCCACTGCGTGGGAGAGATGGGCGAGCTGTGGAGGCGGCGACGGGATTCGAACCCGTGTAAACGGCTTTGCAGGCCGGTACCTGAACCACTCGGTCACACCGCCATAGATCGACATGCGCACGGTCTCAGCGAACGCGCGCCGCCGTCAAGCCGTCCGCACTCCGGGAAAACCGGTTCTACCCTGGGTGGGTGACCTACCGTGTAGCGACTGTCCGGTCCGCTTTCCCCGCGCTCGCCGAGGGTGCCGCCCACTTCGACGGACCGGGTGGTTCCCAGGTCCCGGCCCCGGTCGCGGAGGCGGTGGCCCGTGTGATGGTGTCGGCGGTGTCCAACCGGGGGCAGGTGACCGCCGCCGAACGACGGGCCGATGTGATCGTCGCCCAGGCCCGCCAGGCCATCGCCGACCTGCTGGGCGCCGATCAGGGCGGGGTCGTTTTCGGCCGCAGCATGACGCAGCTCACGTACGACCTGTCCCGGACGTTGGCCAAGCAGTGGCGGGCTGGCGACGAGATCGTGGTGACCCGGCTCGACCACGATGCCAATATCCGGCCGTGGGTGCAGGCCGCGGCGGCCGTCGGGGTTACCGTCCGGTGGGCGGATTTCGACCGAAATACCGGTGAACTGCCGGTATCCGCCATTGCCGGGTTGCTCGGTCCGCGGACCCGCCTGGTCGCTTTCACGGCGGCCTCGAACCTGCTGGGCACCCGGCCGGATGTGGCGGAGATCTCGGCGGCGGTTCACGCGGTCGGCGCATTGACATACGTGGACGGGGTTCACCTGACGCCGCACGCGTTCGTAGATGTGCGGGCAATGGGCGCGGACTTCTACGCGTGCTCGCCCTACAAGTTCCTCGGACCGCATCTGGGCGCCGTTGTCGCCGCGCCGGAGTTGTTGGCGGGGCTGCGGCCGGACAAGTTGTTGCCGTCGTCGGACGCGGTGCCGGAGCGGTTCGAGCTGGGGACGCTGCCGTACGAGTCGCTGGCGGGCGTGACGGCGGCGGTGGATTTCCTGGCCGGGCTGGTCGACGGCGCGGGAACGCGGCGGGATCGACTGGAGCGGTCGCTGGGGGAGCTGGCGGAATACGAGGGTGGGCTGGCCAAACGGTTGTTCGCCGGGTTGAGCGCGATTTCCGGGGTCGTCATCCACGGTTCACCGGTTTCCCGAACGCCGACCGCTCTGTTCACTGTGGACGGTGTGCCGCCGAGGTCGGTCTACGAACAGCTCGCCTTGGCCGGGGTGAACGCGCCTGCCGGACACTTCTACGCCGTGGAATGCGCGCGGTGGATGGGATTGGGCGACGCAGGCGCGGTCCGCGCGGGAATCGCGCCCTACACCGACGAGGCCGACGTCGACCGACTGCTCACCGCGGTGGCCGCGCTCGCGGCCGGGAACAGGACCTGAACCCGGAAATGGAGAACCGGCCCCGCCGGTGCACGACTCCGGTGCATCGAGCCGCCTGTCCATTCGGCTCGATACCCTGGCACCCCGGTCGTCGCGCACCGGCAAGGCCTGCGATTCCCCGTATTCCTCCGACTTCCCTGCACGAAGGCCATCGGAACAAGGGGAAGTCTCGACTTAAATCGAGGTCCCGCCCAGGACACACCAACCCGGGCGGGACCTCGCCCACCACCTCCGCGCCTAGTGGTGCGACCCAGAACGTCGACCATGTCTCGACCCGCCCACGACGTGCCTGGCGGCACCGCCGAAACGACCAAGTACATCCAGTACGAGGCCGTTCCGGCGGCACCGCCGGCCACGCCGTGGACCCGCCGATACACGGCCGACGTTCTGGGTCGCACCACTAGGCCGTGTTTCAGATGTGGCGGAGCCAGATGTTGATGCTGGCGATGGTGATGGTGGCGGTGTAGCGCAGGGCGAGTTTGTCGTAGCGGGTAGCTACTGCGCGGTGTTGTTTGAGCAGGTTGATGCCGCATTCCACGGCGTGGCGCTGCTTGTAGATCTCGGTGTCGAACGCGGGTGGCCGTCCGCCGTGGGAGCCTTTGTTCTTGCGGTGGGCGGCTTGGTCACGGGGTTGTGCGATGGTGGCCTTGATCCCGCGTCGACGCAGGTAGGCCCGGTTGGCCCGCGAGGAGTAGGCCTTGTCCGCCAGCACACGGTCCGGGCGGGTCCTGGCTCGACCGGCACCGGCCCTGGGCACCCGGATCGCCTCGATCACCGCCGTGAACCGGGGGCTGTCACCACGCTGCCCGGCAGTGACCAGCAGTGACAACGGTTTGCGGCCCTGCTCACAGGCCAGATGCAGCTTCGTGGTCCACCCGCCCCGCGAACGCCCCAGGGCGTGGTCACGAGGCTCGACCCCACCGGCGATCGTGTCGGGTGGTTCGACCTGGAGATCCCCCTTTTCCTCGCCCCGGCGGCATGATGATGCGCCCGCGAGATCGTGGAGTCCACACTGACATCCCACACCACCTGCCCGCCGGCATCGGCGCGGACCTGCAACGCGGTCAGGATCCGTCGCCACACCCCGGCCCGCTGCCATCGACGGAACAACCCGTACACGGTCTGCCACGGCCCATACACCGGCGGGACATCCCGCCACGGCGCACCCACTCGAACCCGCCACCGGATCCCATCGATCAACCGACGCTTGCTCCACTTCGGTGGACGGCCAGGCTTACGACCCACAGGCAACAACGGGCGCAACACGGCCCACTGCGCGTCGGTCAGATCACCCCGGCCCGTCGCCGCTACGCTGGCCACGAGGTCTCCGGTCGGACAGGTTTTCTTGGTCGTTAACCCGTCTACCGGAGACCTCGCCCCGTCTCAGACACCGACACACCCAAGATCCACATTTGAAACACGGCCTAGCCG
>NZ_KB894444.1 GCF_000374445.1 Actinokineospora enzanensis DSM 44649
TCACATGATCCCGCCTTGAATTGCCGGCAGACTATAGAGGCCGATCCAACTACGGCTGCATGCTTACATTTCGAGCGGTTCGCGCTAGGGAAACGATAGGAGTTGAGCCTGGTGAGGCTTCGAAATCGCTGATTCCTGAAATTCGATATCTCCGCGATCCTTGGCTGCTATCAACTCTGACCTGAGCGCCGCATAGTCGGTATCAGGCTTGACATCGACCGCATAGTAGGTCGCGTCGCTCATCGTTTCCCAGGCCGCACCGAAGCTCAAAAGCATCTGGTCCAGGGCGCTCCGGGAACTCGGGGACGTGACAAGGATCTGCACGGCAGAATGCCCCGATTCGGAGACGAACTTGTCGAAGACGACTTCCCGACGTTCATGGTCAAGACGCACAGCGATGATATCCCCGAACGCCACACCAATGCAATAGAATGGCGTATTTCGCAACGACAGATGTAGCTTGGTGTCAGTCTTTTCTGCCCAGAGACGCTCGTAGCGAACCGGAGGCCAGGTCGGACTTTCCTCTGGCAGGTCAAAGGTGACTCGGAATACTCGTCGATTCTCTTCAGGGTCAACACTCATTCGTCATCCAAAATAGCTCGAAGTTCCGAATCCCACACCGATAGGGGCTGTCACCCTTGCTGTTCACTCCGCCCCGATCCGCGACGGGCTGCAGTCGTTGCAGAAGGCCTTCCGCGAGGCCTCGGCCTACCCGGACTTGTGGCACCTCGCGCGGTTCGCCGAGGCGGCCTCTTACTGGTGGCGCGGCCCAGGCCATCTTTCTCGCGACCGGTGACCCGCGCGGGGCGAACGAGGTCGGCGGCCTGTGGCGGCGCTGCCCCCCTCGGGCTAGTAGGCGCTCGGGTCGGGCGCGCGACCATGCTCCGCGACGCGACCGACGCCGAACTTGTCCACGTCGGCGGGCGCCTGGTCGCCGTGATCGCCTAGGCCGCCGACACTTTGCCTGCCTGGTACCGGTGCGCTCCGAGGATATACCTGCCCGGGGCGGGGTGCTGCGTCTACGCCACACCCCCCGAGCACGGGGCCACGCCTCCGCTCGTCGACAGGCATCCCGTGTGCCTGGCGGTCTGGGGCCACGGCGCGCGGTCCCGCGCTGAACCAGCCCTAGGTCAGAGTCATCGAGCCGGATTCTGGGCCCCGCACCGTCGCCCTCCGCCGTGGCTTGATCTGAGTCTGGTCCGTTCGCCGATTCCGCTGCGGGCACCTTTGCCCAGCGTCACATCAATTCCATCAACCGCCGGTAGTCCCCACCCACCGCGCCGACCGCGTGCACAACCGCTGCCGCGTTCTCCCCGCCCAGCCGCGCCGCCGCCGCCGCGACCGCACGCGCCATCCCCATCGCCTCGGCCTGCCCACTGGCCATCGTCGCGACCCGCGCCAACTCCCTCGCGTGCAACGACAACACATACCGGACCGCGTCATCCCGTTGCAGGGCAAGCGATCGCGCCACGAGCTCCTGCCGCAGCACCCCGGTGTCCGAGCACGCCGCCCGAACCGCGCGCCGGACGAACTCGGCGTCCGGCCGGACACCCGGGTACGCGGCCAACAACGAGTCCGGATCACCAAGCCGGAACAGCTCATGCGACACCAGCAACGCCGCCTGCCGCCGCCGGTCCAACCATTCGGCCGTGACCTCGGCGCCGATGACTCTGCCGACCATCGTCAACGCGGACACCCGACCGTCGTCCACGAAGTCCAGGCCCGCCCAGTACCGGTCCAAGCTGCCCAGGTCGGCTCCACGCGCGTCCGGGAACTCCCCGAACTCGAACGTCATCAGCTCAACCCCGTCGCGCCAGTGACTCACCCGACTCACCGCGTTCACATTCCAATACACGGTCAGCGCCTCACCACCACCGGACAACCGCCGCAACGTCTCAGGCCGCGCCCCCACAAACCCGTTGTTCTCCAACAACACCGACCAAGCCCCCACCTCGGCGAACAACACATAGCCGAGATCACGCGGATAGGCCGCCTCCTGCGCTGCCCCCGCCTCGTCAAACGACATCTCGACGCCGTCCAGCGGAAAACCACCGTACCGGTCCACCGCCACACCAGCCGGGACACCACTGACCACCGACAGGCACAAAGGAACCATGACTCACCCTAACCCGCGTGGGGCTCGCACCACCCGAGCCCCACGCGGTCCGAGATCAGGGATACGTGAAACACCCGGTCTGCTTGTCCGGCGGCGGAGTCCCATCGATCCGGATGTAGAACGGGTCGAACGAGTCGAGAATCCGGTCGACCCCGTACCAGGTCTGCAACTCCCGCCCCGCGGCCCGGTTCTGCTCGGCGTCGATCGGGCAAGCCGAAATCCGCTTCCGGTCCGGGTCCGGCTGCACCGCGGCCCCCTGCCAGGTCGAGGCGAACGGGAACTCGTCGCAGTCCCGGCCCTTGATGGAGTAGATCGGGTCGATCTTGCGGCACTCGGCCTTGGCCCGCTCCCGGTTCCGCTCGTTCAGCCAGTCGAGCGTGGTCCGGTTCAACGCTTGCCGCTGCGGCGCGTCGAAGTTCCCGGGCACCGTCTTGCCGTCCCACCTCGGGTACGTCCTGCCTGGAACGTTGAACGCGTTCCAGATGTGGTAGGTCGCCTCCAGGAAGCGGGGTTCCGTGACCTTGTAGGTGAGGAACGGGGGAGGTCCTGCGCAAGGCCGCGGCCTATTTGGCGCAGGGCAACCTGCCGGGAAAATAGCCTTCCCGCTCGTCCGTGAACTGGCCGCGGCCAGCGCCTCGATCATGGTGCCGGTCGCGGTGACGTGCAGGGTGCTGGGCATCTCCCGGCAGGCCTACTACCAATGGTGCGCAGCCCCGGTCTCGCAGCGTGACTTCGACGACGCCCATCTGATCAACGCGGCGCTGGAGATCCATGCCGACGACCCGGCCGACGGCTACCGGTTCATCGCCGACGAACTCGCCCACCAGGGCTTCAGCGCCTCGGAGAACCGCGTGTGGCGGATCTGCTCCATGCAACAGATCTTCTCGTCGCACGCCAGGAGGAAAGGCCGTTCCCGCAAGGCCGGACCGCCGGTGCACGACGACCTCGTGCGCCGGGATTTCACCGCCACCGCACCGAACACCACGTGGCTGACCGATATCACCGAGCATCCCACCGGTGAGGGCAAGCTCTACCTGTGTGCGATCAAGGACTGCTACTCCAACAAGATCGTCGGCTACTCCATCGCCTCGCACATGCGAGCCTCACTCGCTCTCAGCGCGCTGCGCAACGCCATCGCCCTGCGCGACCCGGCCGGCACCGTGGTCCACTCCGACCGCGGCGCCCAATTCCGGTCGACGGCCTACCAGCGCCTGCTACGCGGCCATGGGCTGACCGGGTCGATGGGACGAGTCGGCGCCTGTGGCGACAACGCCGCGATGGAATCGTTCTTTTCATTGCTGCAAAAGAACGTTCTCGATACCCGGCGGTGGCGCACCCGGGAGGAGCTCCGGTTGGCGATCATGTCCTGGACCGAGACGAAGTACCACCGCAAACGCCGCCAACGCGCCCTGGGCAAGCTCACCCCGGTCGAGTTTGAGACCATCTACACGGCCACATCAGCGGCCTGAAAGACAGTCAGCTCCGGTGTCAACCGAAGTCTGGGCAGCCCCTATGTTGACTTCGCAATCTCCATATTTCCAGACAGAAGGTCGTCCCGTTTCACCGGCTGGCACATCGACAGGCCATGGCCCGAGAGTCACCAACGATCACAATAAGTGATTGTGCCGTTGCCCTGGCGGTACAGGTGGCTCGGAGTTCGACGACGATTGCCATGGAAACCCGGTCGCATCGAATCCGGGTGCAACTGGCGCGGATACCTGGCGTGTTGGAGTCGGTCGGGGCCGATGACGAGGCTATGCAGGCGGCTCGACTGGTAAAATCGCTGGGTCTTGACCCCGGCGAACGAGGGTGCGCGATGATCACCGTGGCGACGTCCACCGACGAGGCGAAACGCGGTGCGCGGGTCGCCGTTCTCCCGGTGGGCAGTTTCGAACAACACGGTGACTATTTGCCACTCGCTACGGACACGATTGTCGCCCAGGTGATCGCGGAGAGAATCGCTCAGCGATACGACCTGTTTCTCTTGCCGCCAATCACTTTGTCATGCTCGCACGAGCACGAGGGGTTCGCCGGAACCGTGAGCATCAGCGCCCAGACGGTGATCGCGGTCGTGGCGGACGTGCGCGCGTCGCTGGTGCGGTCGGGTATCACGAAACTGGTGCTGATCAACGGGCACGGCGGCAACTATGTGTTGTCGAACATCGCCCAGGAAGCCAACGTCACCGGCCCCGCGGTCGCCCTGTTTCCCGGGGCGCCGGACATCGCGGCGGCCCGTACCGCTGCGGGCATGATGAGCAACGCGCACGAGGACATGCACGCAGGCGAGTGGGAGACCTCGATCCTGCTGCACACCCACCCCAAACTTGTCCGCGACACCCACACAAGCGCCGACCATGACGCGTCCGACCGATCCCACCTGCACCTGCTGGGCATGGCCGGATACACCAAGACCGGCGTCATCGGCCAACCATCACAGGCGACAGCGGGCAAGGGTGAGCGCGCATTGGACTCGCTCACTTGGTCGTTCTCGGCCCTGCTTAACGCGCTTGTCGAGTAGCGTCACCCTTGCCCAATTCCATGGTTGGCCGCGCATGACATCGCCGACAACCATCCCCGCAACCCCGACTCGATCGCCTTGGCCGACTACGTTGGTGCGAAGGTTCAGTCCGCGGACCAGCGGTACCAGACCTCCGGTCGTCCCACTGCTCCATAGCGTGGATGGCGGGTTGCCTGGGTGTGGTCGGCCAGGTGTTCCAGGTATCGCCGCGCCGTCACGCGGGACGTGCCCACCGACTCGGCTGCAGCAGTCGCTGACAGGCCGTCCGGGGCGGTGCGTAAGGCGGACGCGATCAGGGCCAGTGTCTCCTGGCTCATTCCCTTGGGCAGCGCCTGCTCCCCCGGGCGCAACAACCCGAGGGCGGCGTCCACCGCCGCCTGGTCCAGTGCCTCTCCATCAGCCTGCTCCCGGAACCGCGCATACCCCACCAACCGGTCCCGCAGCGCCGCGAACGTGAACGGCTTCAACAGGTACTGCACAACCCCCACCGACACTGCCGCCCGCACGACAGCCAGGTCCCGGGCCGACGTCACCGCGATCACGTCGGCCGTGTTCCCGGCCGCACGCATCGCGTTGACCACCGATAACCCGTGGCCGTCCGGCAGGACCAGGTCCAGCAGCACAAGGTCGATCGTGGACGAGCCCAGGAATCGCAACGCGTCCCGTCCCGTGTGTGCAACTCCCGCAACACGGAACCCGGCCACCCGTTCCACATGCAGCCGATGTGCGTCGGCCGCGACCGGGTTGTCCTCCACCACCAGTACCTCGATCACACCGGTACCCGCACCGTGAACACCGCTCCCGGGCCCTGTCCCACTTCGATGACGCCCCCGGCCCGCCGTACCGCCTGTCCCACCAACGCCAGTCCCAATCCGCGACCGTCCTCCTTCGTCGACCAGCCCCGCGCGAATGCCGCCTGTCCCGCAACCAATCCCGGGCCGGTGTCCGAGATTCGCAACACGAGTTCGCGACCATCCACCCGCGCCGCCACCCGGACCTCCGGTCGGCGGCCGCCTTCGACCGCTGCGTCCACCGCGTTGTCGATCAGGTTGCCGAGGATGGTCACGAGGTCACGGGCGCAGATCGGGAGTTCCGCCGGGACATCCGTGTCCGGTTCGACGATCAGCTCCACCCCGCGTTCGGCCGCGTCGGACGCCTTGCCCAGCAACAGGGCCGCCAGCACGGGCTCGGACACCGCCGCGACCACCTGGTCGGTCAGTCGTTGTGCCAGTTCCAGTTCCTCCGTTGCGAACTCGACCGCTTCCCGGTTCCGTCCCAGTTCCACCAGCGAGACCACGGTGTGCAGCCGGTTCGCCGCCTCGTGGGCCTGGGAGCGCAGCGATTCGGCGAAGCCGCGCATGGTGTCGAGTTCCCCGGTCAGTTCCTGGAGATCCGTCCTGTCCCGCAACGTGATCACCGTCCCGAGCACCCTTCCGTCGAACCGCACGGCCGAGGAGTTGACCACGAGTACGCGGGTCGCGGTGAGGTGCAGTTCGTCGCGCATGTCCTCGCCTGCCAGTACTCGTTCCACAAGTTCCGGCGGGAGTCCCACCTTGTCGATGCGGTGTCCCTCCGGGTCGGGAGGCAGGTCCAGCAACGAGCGCACGCCGTCGTTGCACAGCGTCACCCGGGAGTCCCGGTCCAGCAGGATCAACCCCTCGCGGACCGCGTGCAGGATCGCCTCGTGATGTTCGATCACCCGGGTCAGCTGGTCCGGGGCCAGGCCGCCGGTTCGTCGGCGGAGCCTGCCCGCGATCAGGACCGAGCCGACCAGGCCGACGACGAGGGCGACCAGGGCGATGCCGAGCAGTGCCACCACCCGGGCACCCACCTCGGCACTGATCGCCGTCAGTCGGACACCGGCGCTGACCAGGGCGATCACTCGGTGGTCCTGGCCGAAGACCGGGACAACGGCGCGCACCGACGGCCCGAGGGTGCCGGTGTAGGTCTCGACGAGGGAACGGCCTGCCAGGGCGTCGGCGGTGTTTCCCAGGAACCGGCCGCCGATCATGGCCGGGTTCGGGTGTGTGTACCGGATCCCGGCCGTGGACATGATCGTCACGAAGTCGATGCCGGTGTCGGCGATCAAGAGGTTCGTGTAGGGCTGCAATGTCGCGGTCGGATCCGGCCCGGACACCGCCCCGACCACCGAGGGCGCGTCGGCCACCGCCCGAGCCAATGTCGTCGCCTTGGCCGCGCCGGACTCGCGTGCCCGTTCGGCGACATCCGACCAGGCCAGCGCGGCGCCACCGACCACCAGCACGGTCACGATCAGCAGCTGCGGTACCAACAGCCGCCGCGCGAGGCTCCATCCGCGCATCCGACACCCCCGAACTCAATGAACGCAATGGTGACCGGCGCCATACCGCGGCCTGATCGTAGGGCGACCCACCGCCCCGAGGGAGGTCCCCGTGCGTCGAGATCGCACACATCTGCTGTACCTGGCCGTGCTCGGCGCCGTGCTGCTCGGCGTGCTCGTCGGCCTGCTGGCCCCGGCCACCGGCAAGGCGCTGGCGCCGCTTGGCACCGGTTTCGTGGCCCTGGTGAAGATGATGATCAGCCCGGTGATCTTCTGCACCATCGTGCTTGGCGTCGGCTCGGTGGCCCGCGCGGGCCGGATCGGCCGGGTGGGCGGGCTGGCGCTGGGCTACTTCCTGGTCATGTCCACGGTCGCGCTGGCGATCGGCCTGGTGGTCGGCAACCTGCTGCACCCCGGCGACGGCCTGCACCTGACCGACGCGCTCCGGCACACCGGCGCGGCCCAGGTGAAGGGCGCCGACAACACCAACGACTTCCTGCTCGGGATCATCCCGACCAGCCTGTTCTCCGCGCTCACCTCCGGCCAGGTGTTGCAGACGCTGCTGGTCGCGTTGCTGGTCGGGTTCGCCGTGCGGCTGCTGGGCCCGGCGGGTGAACCGGTGCTGCGCGGTGTCGGTCACCTGCAGAAGCTGGTGTTCCGGATCCTGGCGATGATCATGTGGGTGGCCCCGGTCGGCGCGTTCGGCGCGATCGCGGCGGTGGTCGGCGCGACCGGGTTCGCCGCGCTGAAGAGCCTCGCGGTGATCATGCTCGGGTTCTACGCGACCTGCGTGGTGTTCGTGGTCGCGGTGTTGGGGCCGTTGCTGTGGGCGGTCGCGCGGATCAACCTGTTCGCGTTGTTGCGCTACCTGGGCCGGGAGTTCCTGTTGATCCTGTCCGCGTCGTCGTCGGAGGTGGCGCTGCCGCGACTGATCGCGAAGATGGAACACCTGGGCGTGAGCAGGCCGGTCGTCGGGATCATGGTGCCGACCGGGTACTCGTTCAACCTGGACGGGACCGCGATCTACCTGACCATGGCCACGCTGTTCGTGGCCAACGCGACCGGCGCGCCGCTGTCGGTGGGCGAGCAGGTGTCGCTGCTGCTGTTCATGGTGATCGCGTCCAAAGGCGCGGCGGGTGTCAGTGGCGCGGGATTGGCCACGCTCGCGGGCGGGTTGCAGGCGCACCGGCCGGGACTGGTGGACGGGGTCGGGCTGATCGTGGGCATCGACCGGTTTATGTCCGAGGCGCGCGCCCTGACCAACTTCGCGGGCAACGCGGTCGCCACCGTGCTTGTCGGCACCTGGACCCGCGAGATCGACCGTGACCGGGCGGACGCCGTCCTCGCCGGACGGCTCCCGTTCGACGAGTCGTCACTCACCGTCACCGATGACGGCCGGTCGGCGGCGCCAGACGTCGACCAGGGTGAACATCCGGCATCCGGACTACCGCGACCACGCGTGGAAGTGGAGTCCCGTTCGTCCGCACGGGCGAACGCACCGGAAGACGCACGGGAGTCGTAGCCTGGGCCCCGGTCCACTCGTTGAACCACGCGAGCCGCCCGTCACCGATGCCCCCGGTACGGGCGGTTCGGCGCGTCCGGGACGAACACTTGATCACGAGTCGGCGACGCCCCCGTGCACCGTACGCCCGACCACGTACCGTGCCCCCATGACCACTCGCTGGGCGTTCCTCACCGCGCTCGCCGCCACCGGCGCCCTGCTCTTCCGCCACCCTTTCGCCTTGTGGGCCACCAACACCGGCTGGGACGTGGTGTGGCTCGTCCCGGCGGCGGGCGCGCTCGGTCTGTTCCTGGTCTGGCGCTTCCCCAGCCGCGCCTGGCCGTGGTTACTGACGGCGGGCGCGGCGGGCGCGTTGACCGAGGCGGTCCTGTGGATCGACAACTGGCCGATGGCACGCTCCGACGAGGAACTGCTGGGTGTGCTCCAGACGGAGTCGTTGCTGTCTGCCACCTCGGCGACCGTGCTGTTGATCGGGGTGCTGGGCGGCGCGGCACGCCTCGTCGCGCTCGACCGGTCGATGCAGGGAATCGCGCTGACCGGGGTCGCGGTGGGCATGTGCACCGTGGGGGCGCCATTGGCGCTGTCGTTCATCGAACCCTCGACGTGGGAGGTCGTTCCGTTCGTGGCCGCAGGCGTCGCGTTGGCCGGGGCGGTGGGCGCGATCCTGGTGACGTGGCGGGACCAGCACGTGCCTGCCGGGCGGCCATCGGTGTTGGTCAGTGGCGTGTTGGCGGTTCTCGCCTGTGCGGCGGTGGATGTGTTCACCGTGGTGAACCCGCCTGTTGGCGCCCAGGACGAACACGGGATCGAGATCGACCGACAGGCCGGAGTGGTCGCGTTGTCCGCAATGGCGGTGCTGGTCGTGCTGGCCGCGTGCACCGCGTGGCGGGCGGCGTTGGAGACCACCGCGTTGATCGTCGTGGCGACCGTGGGCGTCATGCTGATGCGGGTGGGCACGGCGCCCGCGCGGCCGGACGTGGCCCCGGACGCGTCGGGGCCGGTCGTGCTGCTCGTGACCGTGGCCGTGTTCGCGGTGGCGGCGTTGTGGCGGCATCGGGCCTGGCTGTTCGTGGCCGTGACGGCGTTGGCGGGCGTGTTGGTGCCGTTGCTGGTCAGCCCTGATCGGTCGACGGCGAGCGGGGTGGCGATGCTGGTCGTGGGGGCGGGGCTGGTCACACTGGCGGGCGCGGTCGTGGCCGAGCGGGCCGGTGGCGCGCCGGGGGTCGGGGTGGTGTTGGCGGGCCTGATCGGGGTGGCGGCGGCGCCGTTGGGGGAACGCGGGATCCTGACGTTCGATCCCGGGTTCCTGATGGGGGACGACGACCGGCTCACGTGGTGGATGGCGGTGCTGCTGGTCGGCGCGGCGGCACTGGTGGCGGCGGGAATGCTCATCGGCGGGCGCCGTCCGGAACCTGCTCGCGCCGAGATGCCCGTCTCGGTATGAGCGTTCGCATGTGGACACTCACGGCCCACCCCGACGGTTCGGGGTGGACCGTGATTCCCAGTCGGTCTAGTCGATCGCGGCGGCGGCGCGCTCCCAGGGGACGAACTTGAAGTTGGTGCTCTCACGGCCGTCGTTCGGGGTGTTCTCGCCGTCGTGCAGGACCAGCAAGCCGTGCGGGAAGTCCGGGCCCAGCGGGACAGTCACCACGGCCGCGCCATCGCTGTGCTGCACACCGTCCACTGTGGAGGAATCGACGACCGCGAAACCTCCGGTGTAGCGGGCGCGGCGGGACAGGTCATAGGCGGCGAAGGTGCTATCACCCTGGCTGGAGGCCAACAGTAGGCGTTCGCCGTGGTGGCCCGCGGCGATGGTCAGGCCCTCGGCGTCGGCGGACAGGTGGGTGCCCGCGGTAGGCGAGGGCGGGCCGGTGAAGGCGCATTCCTCGGTGGCCGGGTCGTAGGTCGCGGGGCGGCCGAACTCGCGGACGCGGTCGACCGGGGTCGGGGTGCCGAACCGGCCTGCGCGGAGCGGGATCCGCCAGACGCCGACGTCTTCCTGGGCGGCGTAGAGGGTGCCGTCGGCCGGGTCGAACACCATGCCCTCGACCTGCGGGCCCTCCCCCGGCTCCGCGCACGGCGACCACGTGCCGCCGGGGACGCGGAAGGTGCTCGGCAGGTCGACGGTGTCGGTGCGGCGGTAGGTGACGCGGCCGGTGCCGTCGTCGGCCAGGCGGAAGACGCCCAGGCGGGTGTCGTGGCGCCTGCTGACGACGACCCACGGCGCGCCGCCAGCCGGGTCCGGGGCGACGGCGAGGCCGTAGGCGGTGCGCTGGTCGTCCACCTCGGCCTCGGTGGCGCTGAACGCGCGCGGCGGGTTGGCGGTGGTCACGTCGGTGAGCGCGCCGCGCCGGTCGATCGCGTAGACGCGGATCCGGTCGCGGCCGCGGTCGGACACCACGGCGAGGTCCAGGGTCCGGCGGCCGATCCGGGCGCCCTGGACGATGTCGACGTTGTTGAACCGGCCCGGCTCGGCGTCCGGGGTGGGCGCGGGCGGGGTCGGCAGGTGCTGGACCTGGTTGCCGCGCAGGTCGAAGACGGCGAGGCCGCCGTTCTTCAGCGTTCCCACGACCCGGCTGCGGTCGGGGTGCGCGTGGTCGACCCAGATGGCCGGGTCGTCGGCGTCCGCCTTGCCGCCCGCGGTGTCGTCGTGGTTCGGCGGGGTCTCCAGGACGGCGGTGATCGCGGGCAGTGGCGCGGCGGCGGCCGGGAGGGTCAGGGCGGTGAGGAGGGCCAGGGAACCGAGGGTGGCTGCGGTGATCCGTGTGGCACGCATGGGCGGGGATCATGCCCAGCGCCGGTGCACGCCACCTGTCCCCCGGATGAACGCCGGACTCACCAGATCGGGTGGACCACGTCCCGCAGCTGGGCACCCGAGTGTCGGAGCCGGGCGACCGGGGCGCGGTCGTTGCCATGGCCGTAGCTGATCGGCTGCAGGTCCGGGCTCACCGCGCGCACCACCCGGAACGGGCTGGTGGCCACATCCGGGCTGGTCACGTCCACCACCGCGACCCTGGCGCCCGCCCGGCCGAGCTGTCCGGCGAGATCGGCGACCGAGGTGTCGAAGGCGGGTTCGGGCAGGTCGGCCAGCCGGGTCGTGCCGCCGCAGCGCAGCCGGTCGAAGGCGGCGATGCGGTTGGTCGGGAAGTAGAAGGCGGCGTGGTCGACCATCTCCCGCACGGCCTCCGGGCGCGCGGGCACGACCAGCTGCCGGTCCCGCAGCAGCCCGGCCAGGTGCGGGGCGGTCTGCGCGAGCTCCAGCACGGCGGTGCGGATGGCCGCGCGCGGCGACCGGTCGGCGCCCAGGCCGAGCGCGACCCCGGGCCAGCGCCTGCCGTCGCCGAGCGCGAGCGCGACCGCGGTGGTGCCGTAGCGGGAGGTCGGCAGCAGGTACACCTCGACTGCCGGGCCGCGCCCGCGCAACGCGTCCACGATGTCGGCGGTCTCCGCGTCCAGCGTCTCGTCCAGCTCCACGTACCGGCCGCGCGCACTGGTGCGCCACGCGGTCATCATCGCGTCCCGCTCGACCAGCTCCAGGGTGGCGCGGACGACGGCGGCGTCCGCGTCCGGACCGGCGGCGAGGCCGTTGGAGGAGCCCTGGCAGATGAAGTGCTCGGGCAGCAGGGTCATGGACAGGTAGGCGAACACGGCGGGCACCCACACGGGGGTGTCGGTGCCCAGCCAGGTGCCACGCACCCATGGATGGTCGATGCGCCGGTCGAACGGCACGTACCCGAAGCCGGGCCGGGTGTACTGGGCCGGTTCGTACAGCGGGAACTCGCGCGGGTCGAGGATCTCGCCACTCAGGTCGGCGGGCCGCGCCCAGACCAGCCTGCCCGCGTCGGGCAGCGACGCCGAGTAGCGCTCCACGGCCTCGGCGACGGCGGAGACGATCGCGGCGGACCGGGTCATCCCCTTGCCCCAGCCGATCGGCAACGGCCTGGGCACGCCGCCGCGGTCGAGCAGGTGCGGCGGCGCGGCGGTGGCCACGTGCGGACCGTTGTCGCCGAGCGGTTGGCGGAGGGTGATCCACGGGATCACGCCGGTCAACGGGTCGACCCAGCCCGCGAGCGCCTCCAGCAGCTCCGCCGGGTCGTCCTCGTCGGTGTCGGGGAGCCCGACTGTGGCGATGCCGTCGGCGCCGCCGCAGACCTCGCAGAACGGCAACGGGATCACGCGGTGCCAGACGGGTTTCGGCCCACCCAGCTCGGCGAGGTGGCCGACGAGTTCGCGGGGGTCGGCGCGGAGGAGGTCGACCAGCTGGGCCAGGGCGGCCTCGTCCGCCGTGCGCACCACGGCGGTGGTCTCGTCATCGGGCCGCGGCGGCCCGGCCATCCCGGCACCGGCGGCGACGCGCCTGCCCCGGGCGCAGGCAGCGCAGCCGGGCTTGCCGGGCACGGACAGGGGGCCGACCAGCAGCCGGTCGTCGGCGATGACGATGGTGAGCGCGCGGACTCGCGACGAGCGCGCCCAACGGTCGAAGGCGGGGTTCTCGCCGATGCTCACGGAGAACTTGGCGGTGTTGGCGGCGGGTGATCCGAAGAGGTGGATGTCGGCGCCGAACTCCTGGCGGAGCCGGTCCCGCAGCCCCGCCGCGTCACCGCGCCAGGGTGGGCGGGTGGCCTTGGGCCTGGTGAACATGGTCGACGCGGCGGGATCCACGATCGCCGCGCGGTTGCTCGGGGGTCCGGAGTGGACGGTCCGGGGCCGGATCGCCCTGGTCGGGCTGTCGACCGGGTTCGCGCTCGTGGCGGCGGCCTGGATCGCGGCCCTGGGGACGAACCGGGTGGTCTCGCTGTCGAACTTGCCGCCGGGCCGTTTCGGCGGGACGCCCAGTACCTCGGGCGGCACGGCGGTGGTCGCGTCCGGGTCGTCCGGGGCCTTGGTGGCACCCGCGCCGCCTCCGGGTGTGTCGACCCTCGCGATGATCGCGGCGAGTTCCTCGGGCCCGACCGCCGTGGTGGCCTCGGGGTCCGCGACCCGCTCAGGGGCCGTTGCACCGGCTCCGGGGGCGACCGCTCCGGTCGCCTCGCCGTCCTCCGCACCTGCCTCGACAGGAACCTGCCCCGCGACCGGTCCAGGCACGACCGCCTCGGTCGCAGGCGCGTCGTCAGCCACACCCGCAGACCCGGCGCGCGTGGCCCCGGAATCCGTACCCGCGATGATCTCGGCAAGTTCCTCGGGCCTGACCGCCGTGGTGGCCTCGGGGTCGGCGACCCGCTCGGGAACATGCCGTTCGCCTGCGGGTGGGACAGCACTGGTCGCGGGCTCGTCGTCAGCGGTACTCACTGACGCGGCGCGCGCGTCCGAATCGCCAGGCACGGAGTTCGTTCCCGCGACGATCGCGGCGAGCTCCTCAGGTCCGACCGCCGTCGTGGCCTCCGGATCCACGGCCTGCCCGGGCACGGCAGCCGTCCCCACGACCTCGGAGGCGACCGCCCGGGTCACCTCACCGTCCTCGGCGCTCGCCGACGCCTCCGCGGAAACCCGAACCGACTCGCTCGCGGGCTCGTCGGCGGTGATGCCCGCCGACGCGGCAGGTGCGTCCGGATCCTCGGGCTCGACCGCCGCGCCGTCACCAGCGTCCACCGGCGCCTCGACGGCCGAGTCACTCCCGGTCACGACCGACCCTTCAGGCATGACCGCCCTGGTCACGGGGGTCTCCTCAGGGACGCTCACCCGCGCAACGCCCGTTTCCGAGTCCCCGGAATCCGTTCCCGCCATGATCGCGGCCAGTTCCTCGGGGCTGACCGCCGCGGTGGTGTCCGGATCAGCGGCGACGACGAGCGCCTCGGCGCTCTCCGAAACAGCCCCCGCGGGCTCGATCGCGTCCGGGGCGGCGCTGTCGGCAACGGCCGGTTTCTCTCCATCGAGGTCCGGCGTCGCGGACATGGCCGGTTCGTCGACCGGACTCTCGGACCCGTCCGACTCGGAATCCGCTTCCGCGAGGATCGCCGCCAATTCCTCGGGGCCGACAGCCATCGTCGAAGCCGGACCCGCCGCCGCCCCCGGGATCTCTGCGGCCGGTTCGTCGTCGGCAGTCGCGTCAGGATGTTCGACAGCGGTCGAGGGGGTCGTCTCCACCGCGGGAACCACCTCGCCCGAGCCGCCGAGCAGCTCATCGCGCGCGGCAGTGTCCACTTCGGCCGAGTTCGGGTTCGTGGCCGGGTTCAGGTCCGGGTCAGCCCGCACGCACCGGTCCTGTCTGGCGGGCCGCGGCGGGGCGGCGGGGGTGGGGGCGGAAGTCGGCCGGGGCGGTGATGCCCTTGCGGATGTCCCAGGCGCGGAAGCGGTCGTCCGTGCCCGGGGCGAGCAGGGCCGCGGCCGCCGCGGTGGGGCGGGTGCGGGCCACGCGGGCCGCGAGGTCTGTGGGTTCGAACATGGCCGTTTCCTCCTCGTGCCGATGCGCGCCGCCCGCGCCTACGAGGTAGGAGTCAGCATCGGCGACCGGGATACGCCCTGTCCACAACTCGTTAGCGCTGGTCACCGTGTGCGCATCGGCGGTACCCCGGGGTGATCACCGGGGGTGGGCCGACCTGCGGGAGTGCCCGCGGCGGCCCGCCACCGGTGGCACGTCTCACATGACGTGGGCCAGGAACTCGCCGGTGTAGCTGCCCTCGGCCTTGACCACGTCCTCCGGGGTGCCCTGGGCGATGACCAGGCCGCCGCCGGAGCCGCCCTCGGGTCCCATGTCGACGATCCAGTCCGAGCCCTTGATCACGTCCAGGTTGTGCTCGATGACGATCACCGTGTTGCCCTTGTCGACCAGGCCGTTGATCACCCCGAGCAGCTTGCGGATGTCCTCGAAGTGCAGGCCGGTGGTGGGCTCGTCGAGGATGTAGACGGTGCGGCCGGTGGAGCGCTTCTGCAGCTCGCTGGCCAGCTTCACCCGCTGCGCCTCGCCGCCGGACAGGGTGGGCGCCGGCTGGCCGAGCCGCACGTAGCCGAGGCCGACGTCCACCAGGGTCTTCAGGTGCCGGTGGATGGCCTTGATCGGCTCGAAGAAGTCGGCCGCCTCCTCGATCGGCATGTCCAGGATCTCGGCGATGGTCTTGCCCTTGTAGTGCACCTCCAGGGTCTCCCGGTTGTACCGGGCGCCCTTGCAGACCTCGCACGGCACGTACACGTCGGGCAGGAAGTTCATCTCGATCTTGATGGTGCCGTCGCCCGCGCACGCCTCGCAGCGGCCGCCCTTGACGTTGAAGGAGAACCGGCCCGGCTGGTAGCCGCGCACCTTGGCCTCGGTGGTGGCGGCGAACAGCTTGCGCATGTGGTCGAACACGCCGGTGTAGGTGGCCGCGTTGGAGCGCGGGGTGCGGCCGATCGGCGACTGGTCGACCTGGACCAGCTTGTCCACGTGCTCCAGGCCCTTGACCCGGGTGTGCCTGCCGGGCACCTGCCGGGCGCCGTTGAGCTTGTTCGCCAGCACGGTCGCCAGGATGTCGTTGACCAGCGTGGACTTGCCGGAACCGGACACGCCCGTGACCGACACCAGGGCGCCGAGCGGGAACGACACGTCGATGCCGCGCAGGTTGTGCTCGCGCGCGCCCACGACCGTCAACTGCCGCTTCTTGTCGATCGGGCGGCGCATGTCCGGCATCGGGATCTCGCTGCGGCCGGACAGGTAGGCGCCGGTCAGCGACTCCTTGTTCTTCAGCAGCTCCTTGAACGTGCCGCTGTGCACGACCTTGCCGCCGTGCTCGCCCGCGCCCGGTCCGATGTCGACCACCCAGTCCGAGGAGCGGATGGTGTCCTCGTCGTGCTCGACCACGATGAGCGTGTTGCCCAGGTCGCGCAGCCGGGTCAGTGTCTCGATGAGCCGGTGGTTGTCCCGCTGGTGCAGTCCGATCGACGGCTCGTCCAGCACGTACAGCACGCCGACCAGCCCGGAGCCGATCTGGGTGGCCAGCCGGATGCGCTGCGCCTCGCCGCCGGACAGGGTGCCGGACGCCCGGTCCAGCGACAGGTAGTCCAGACCGACGTCCAGCAGGAACCGCAGCCGGGCCTGGATCTCCTTGAGCACCGCGCCCGCGATCATGGTCTCGCGCTTGCCCAGCTTGAGCCCGTCCAGGAACGCCGAGCACTCGCCGATGGACATGTTCGACACCTCGGCGATCGACTTGTCGCCCTCGGTGCCGTGCGCCAGCGTGACGGCGAGGATCTCCGGCTTGAGCCGCGTGCCCCGGCACGAGGGGCACGGCACCTCGCGCATGTACCCCTCGTACTTCTCCCGCATGTACTCGGAGTCGGTCTGCTCCTGACGCCGCTCCAGGAACGGGATCACGCCCTCGTAGGCGGCGTAGTACGAGCGCTCGCGGCCGTAGCGGTTCTTGTAGCGGACGTGCACCTGGTCGCTGACGCCGTGCAGCACCGCCTTCTGCGCCTTGGCCGACAGCCGCCGCCACGGCATGTCCATCCGGAACCCGATGGTCTCGGCCAGCGAGGTGAGCAGCCGGGTGAAGTACTCGGCGGTCTGCCCGCCCGCCCAGGGCGCGATCGCCCCGTCGGCCAGGGACAGCTCGTCGTCCGGGACGACCAGCTCCGGGTCGACCTCCTTCTTCACGCCGATGCCGGTGCACTCCGGGCACGCGCCGTAGGGCGAGTTGAACGAGAACGAGCGCGGCTCCAGGTCCTCCACGCCGAGCGGGTGGCCGTTCGGGCAGGCCAGGTGCTCGGAGAAGCCGCGCACCCGGTGCGGGTCGTTGTCCGGCAGGTCGACGAACTCCAGCTCGACCAGGCCGTCGGCCAGCCGCAGCGCGGTCTCCACCGAGTCGGTGAGCCGCTGCTTGGAGCTCGCCTTCACCGACAGCCGGTCGATGATCACCGCGATGTGGTGCTTCTCCTGCTTCTTCAGCTTCGGCGGGTCGGCCAGCGAGTGCACGACGCCGTCGACCAGGGCGCGCGAGTAGCCCTGGGTCTGCAGGTTGGCGAACAGGTCGATGTACTCGCCCTTGCGGCCGCGGATGACCGGGGCGAGCACCTGGAAGCGGACGCCGGACTCCATCGCCAGCACCTGGTCGACGATCTGCTGCGGGGTCTGCTTGCTGATCGCCTCGCCGCAGGTGGGGCAGTGCGGCTTGCCCGCGCGCGCGTAGAGCAGGCGCAGGTAGTCGTAGACCTCGGTGATGGTGCCGACGGTCGAGCGCGGGTTGCGGCTGGTGGACTTCTGGTCGATGGACACCGCGGGCGACAGGCCCTCGATGAAGTCGACGTCCGGCTTGTCCATCTGGCCGAGGAACTGCCGGGCGTAGGCCGACAGCGACTCGACGTAGCGGCGTTGCCCCTCGGCGAAGATCGTGTCGAAGGCGAGGCTGGACTTGCCCGAGCCGGACAGGCCGGTGAAGACCACCAGGCTGTCGCGGGGCAGGTCGATGTCCACGCCACGCAGGTTGTGCTCCCGGGCGCCGCGAACGACGAGGCGGTCGGCCACTGAGGTCCCTTCGGATCGTGCTGGACGCGGGGCACCCGGCCACACGTCCTGGTTCGGCGGTGTACTGCTGGTCGGTCTGTCGGCGCACCGCCCGTCTCGCGCGGGACCGGCGGCGACCCCGGTCGGGTCGCGCACGTCGCGCTCGGCGGCGCCGCACCGGTGCGCGGGTACCCGGCGGGTCCGGTCGGCACGCTGGCGGGGCGCGCGGGCGTGCCGGAGGGTCCGGGGCGGTCGGGTTCGAGCGCGGTCGGAGCGGCCACGGCGGTGGCACGGGCATGCTAGATGGGGGCACCGACAATTCTGACCGACGCCGAGACGCGGTGCACCCAGCCTGGCGGTACCGGTCGGTCACCGAGGCGTCCTACGCTGGAGGCGGGAGCGCGTTGCTCCGATCACACCAGCGACACCAGTGCGGGGGGCGGGATGAGCGTGTCGGACACGTCCGCGAACGCGGTCGGCGGCCAGGTCGAGGCGCCCTCGGGGCGCCCGGACCTGCCCAACCAGCGGCGTTCCGACGGCGCGGCCAGGGCGGCCGAGTGCCTGGCGGCGCTGCGGGAGGCCTGGTCGGTGCTGCACCGCGTGGTCGCCGAGCTGCCCGACCCGGCGTTCCGCGAGCCGAGCCTGCTGCCTGGCTGGTCAAGAGCGCACGTGGCGACGCATATCGCGCGCAACGCCGACGCCCTGGTCAACCTCATGACCTGGGCGCGGACCGGGGTGGAGCACCCGGCGTACACCAGCAGGGCGGACCGCGACGCGGACATCGAGGACGGCGCCACGCGGCCCGCGCAGGTGATCCGCGAGGATCTCTACGCCGCCTGTGACCGATTTCACATCGCAGCGGGTCGGATGACCGAGACCGACTGGGCGGCCACCGTGATTCACCCGCACGGGCGACCCCTGGTCGCGCTGGAGGTGCCGTCGCTCGCCCTGTTCGAGGCCTGGCACCACCTGACCGACCTGGACGCGGGCGTGACCCTGGCGGACGTGCCTGCCGCGCACCTGGACCGGCTGCTCGACATCGCCGTGCGGCCGCTGCGGGCGCGCGCGGCCGGGGAGCCGATGCGGCTGGTGGCCGACCTGCCGGACGGCCGTCAGCGCACCTGGGAGCTGGCCATCGCGACGCCGTCCAGCTCGGCGGAGCTGTCCGGTCCTGGCGTTGCGGTCCTGGCCTGGCTGACCGGCCGGTCCGACGGGGCCGAGCTGACCGGGGTCGCGCCGGAGCTGTCGGCCTGGGGCTGAGCGGGGACCGTCGGCAGCTCCCAGACCGCCTTGCCCAGCGCGGCGGCGAAGTCGCGGGTGCCGTGCCAGATGCGAGGACCGTTGGCGACCAGCCAGGCGTGCACGGGCCGCTCCACGAACCGGGTGATCGCCCAGCCCAGCCCGACCGCGAGCGCCACCGAGGCGATCAGCCTGCCCCAGGCGTTCACGCCCGCGTCGAGCAGGAAGCGGGCGAGGATGAAGCCGAGCTCCTGGTGCACCAGGTAGACGCCGAACGAGATGCCCGCCAGCCACCGGATCGGACCGGCCATGGCGCGGATGACCGGGATGTCCCAGTCCGGCCCGCCCGCCGCCGCGACCACCCCGACCAGCACGACCCCGAACGCGACTGTGGACGGTCCGTCGGTGAAGTAGGTGTGCGCGTCCTGCGCGACCAGCGCGGCGAACAGGTACGCGGACAGGTGCGGCAGGGACATCCGCCGCTGCGACCACAGCCAGATGGCGGCGCCCGCGCCGAACAGCGCCACGCGGTGCAGGGCGAGACCGTCGAACGCGCACCTGATCCACAGCGCCGCGTCCTCCTGCCGCCACAGGTAGCGGATCACCACGGGCGCGACCACTAATGTCCACAGTAGAGCGGTCAGTCTGCGGCCGCGCAGCCACCGGCGCGGCCACAGCATGGCGGCGGCCACGAACGCCATGATCTGCACCGGCATCGTCCAGTACGCGGCGTCGATCCAGTGGAACTCCGGCGACCATGCCTGGATGAGCAGCAGGTTCCCGACCAGGTCGGTTGGCGTCGGGAAGTACCAGCCGAACGCGGTGGCGACCGCGCAGGTGGCGGCGTAGGCGAGGACCAGGGCCACCACGTAGGGGGGCAGCAGCCGGGCCAGCCGGTTCCACAGCCAGCGGCGCGTCCCACCCCTTCGGACGGTCACGCACACGAAGTAGGCGGAGATCACCATCAACGTGCTCGCGCCGTACTGCAACGGGAGCAGGAAGGGATACGGTCCGAGTTCCGGGTGGTTGATCGGGGCCTGGTGGGTGATGTGCTGGATCACCACCGAGTACACGGCGACGACGCGCAGCACGTCCCAGCTGATCTTCCGCGGGGACCGCTTCTGGTTCGCTGTCTCTAGTGTCTGCACGAGCTCACAGGTGTCGGCGACAGGGGGCACTTTCTCAGGTCACGCTCAGATAACAGGATAAGTCCCGAACCTGAGTTCCGCCTGAGGAGGTCGCCCCGCGCGGGCGTGACCGCAGAGATTACCGTTGCCCCCGTGGACTTTGTCGACGACTACACCGGCCACGTCGAGCCAGGCGGCCCGGCCGCCCGCCGCACGCTGCCCGCGCTGACGATCACCAAGCTGTCCGTCGGCCCGATGGACAACAACGCCTACCTGCTCACCTGCCGGGCGACCAGGGAGGCATTGCTGGTGGACGCCGCGAACGACCCGCAGCGGCTGTCCGACCTGATCGGCCACGGCCCCGACCGGCCGACGCTGCGCACGATCGTGACCACCCACCAGCACCCGGACCACTGGCAGGGCCTGGGCGCCACCGCGGGAGCCTTCGGCGTCAACACGATCGCGCACGCCCTGGACGCGGACCCGCTGCCGGTGCCCCCGGACCGTTTCGTGGACCACGGCGACACGATCACTGTGGGAGAGATCACCCTGGAGGTGATCCACCTGCGCGGCCACACCCCCGGCTCCATCGCCCTGCTCTACCGTGACCCGACCGGCGACGGCCACCTGTTCACCGGGGACTCGCTGTTCCCCGGCGGAGTGGGAAAAACGGCATCCCCGGAAAACTTCACATCCCTGCTCAACGATGTGAAATCCCGCATCTTCGACGTTCTCCCCGACGCCACCCACTTCTACCCCGGCCACGGCGACGACTCCACCCTCGGCGCCGAACGCCCCCACCTGGCCGAATGGCACACCCGCGGCTGGTGACCCGCTCGGGCGGGGCCGCCAACGGCCCCGCCCGACGGAACGGTCCACACCGCCTTGTTCACAGCAGGTCCGTTCCTCAGGTCGTACGGCGATGGCACGACCGGCCTCTTCACCGAGACCACACAACGCGGCCACTGCATCTCTGGGCATGACGGACTCGACGAAGGTGAGCATGATTCCGGAATCGGTCCCGGTGCGAGGAATACGCTCCAACAGCACCATTTGGACATTCGCGTGATCGCACCGCGCCCATGTCACCCCGGCGCGGACCTGTGCGAGCGGGCAGGCGCGAGGTTCAGGTTGCCGGTTCAAGGACCGCGCGCAGGGCCTGGCAGGCGAGTGTGTCCTCCTCGATCGGGTTGCCCGACGTCGGGAATCGGTGGTCGTCGTCGAGCAGGGGGCCCAGGGTTGTGGCGATGCGGTCGCGCAGGGCGGGTTCGGCGGTGAGTGCGGTACGGAGAAGCTCGGCGACCACCGGGGCGATCCGGGTGGTGTGGTGGTGCGTGATCGCTGCCTCGAAGGTGGCCAGCGCGCGGGTGACGAGGTCGTCCGGGGTGATCTCCGCCAGGTCGGCCAGGGCTTGGAGGGCCACGGCGGCCGCCCAGTGGTCTGGGCCGGACCAGGTTCGGCGGCCCTCGCGGGCGATGTCCCACAACAGGTCCACCAACTCGGCCCGCGACCCCACCTCGAACGCGACGGTGATCGCGTCCGGTAGCGGTGCGCCTGCTTCGTCGACGATCGCGCGGACGGTGGGCCAGGCGCGGGTGTCGGCGATGACGCGAGCGGCGGTGAGTTGGCACTGGCGGGCGGGGAAGGACGTGTGCGCGGTGCCGTCGAGCAGGTCCAGGCAGGCGGCAGGCAGGCCGGGGGTGGGGAAGCGCCGCCAGATGTCGAGGAGGTCGGTGTCGGGGCCGAGGGTGGTCCAGGCCTGGGTGAACGCGGCGTCCGAGTCGGTGGTGATCGCCTCGATGACGGTGTGCCAGGGTTCTTCCGGATCCAGCTCGCGGAGAGCCGCGCGTAATGTCGGCGTGAGCGACGATCGCGCGACGAGGGTCGCCACGGCCTTCGGGGCTGTCTTCCAGGCGGGTAACGCAGCAAGTGCGATGGATTCGTTGGGCGGCAGCGTTTCCATGGCCTCCACCCAGCCGCTCGCGCGCCACCTGGTGATTGCGGCGGTGGCGACGGTGATCAGGTCGTCTGTCGCCCATTCGGCCGGGCGGCGGCGTGCCGGGAAGCCGACCATGGCGTAGGACAGCGGCATCCGGGTTGTCCCGAACGCGACGCGCGGCTCCTCCGGCTCCGAGACAGCGGTTGTCGCGAAGCCTGCCCATCGGGGGTCACGGGCAGCGAAGAGGATCGCGGCAGCGGAGGCGGCGGATCCCCATCGGGCCACGGCATCGCAGATTCGACTGGCGTGCTCGGGAGCGCCGGGTAGGACCAAAGCCAGCGCGGCCACTACGGCCCGGTTCTCCTCCGGCGTGTGCGGGGCGAGCGTGAGCAATCCTTCCACCGCAGACCCGACCGCCGAACGGGAGACCTCAGCGGCGACGGTCCATGCGCGTGCCGTCTCACTGATGGTCAAAGTCCGGAGTTGCCGCAACACCGGGACCGCTCGTGCGCCCGCGTGCCGGAGCAGGGTCTCGATCGAGGATCCGTTGCCGGGGTAGGTCTCGGCGTGATCGGGCCAGAGCCGGACGAGCTGGTCGGCCGGGGCTTCCACTCCAGTCGCGACGGCCGACCAGAGTGCGGCGAAGGTGACCTGATCGTTGCCTCGTTCGATGAGTACGTCGAGGTCTGCCGGGGCGAGTTGCCCGTGTCGCAGCAACGGTTCCATGAGGGCGACCGATGCCTGGGTGTCCACTTCGGCCTCGAAACGGGCCCGCAGGATGTCACCCGGGTCGTCGGTGAGGTTGGCGACGAAACCGTAGACCGCTTGGCGTGTCTCGGGATTCGGGTCATCCATCAGCGGGAGTAGCGCGCTGGTGGCCTCGGCGAGGGCTGTGCGTGTGTCGTGGTCGAAGGTGGTCAGGTCTGTGTCATCGGGGAGGTATTGCGGATCGCGACCGGCGCCTTGGGCGATCGACTCGGCGTAGGCTGTCAGCAGCCAGAGGGCGCCGGTCCGGCCTGGCGCGGTGGGGTCTTGGGCGATGTCGACGAGGATCGGGACGGCGGCTACGGTGGCGGGATAGACGCTGCCCTGGTGCAGGATCGAGGCGTGGAGTTCGCCGACCGCGTCGGACCAGTCGTCCTCGCGCAGGCGGTCGAGCAGGGCGGGCGTGTCCTCGGCGCCGCCGTAGGCGTGCTCCAGGCCTGCCCAGTCCGTACCCTCGCGCGTGTCCATCGGGCGAGTCTACTGTGGTGGGTCCGGTTCGTCGGGGGCTGTCGCCTTTCGGTCTGCACGCGGTTTTCGGACGCTGCCGGGAACAGGGCGGCCCGCACCGGGAACTGGTAACTGTGGATGTCACACGCTCACGGACTCACCAGCCTGCTCGGGAATCACGTCCAGCCCTGAGTACAGTGCCCCGCGTGAGCTGCACCTGCCAGGTTTGCGCCGGTACCCAGGACGAGGCGTTTGTCTCGATCAACGAAGCTGTCGTCGGCCACGGCTGGTGCGTGCTGGGCGTCGACGGCGGTCAAGACGAGTTCGCCTACACCGTGGGCCTCGGCCACACTCTCGACCGCCCAGAGGTCTCCATGTTCGGTCTCGACGTGGAGGACATGCAGCACTGGCTCAACCACGTCGTCGAGCTGTCCCGGGACAACGGCTGGCCCGAGCTCGACCAGGACTTCACCGGCGTCATCGACGGTGTCCCCACCAGGCTCCGCCAGGTGGACCCGTCCTGGGGCAACTCCCTCTTCGCCGCGTCGACCCACTTCTACCTCGGCACTCCCCCGCCCGTGCTGCAACTGGTCTGGCCGGATGCCGAAGGGCGGTGGCCGTGGGAAGAAGGCGTGGACGAGGACTGCCGGTTGGCGCAGCCGCACGCGTGGTTGCCGATCGAGGAGCACCCGGAAGGGACCTGGCGCCTGGTGGGCGAGTTGACACCCGGGTTCCCCTTCCCCGCCAGCCCGGACTCCTGGACCCTCACCACACAGTCCATTATGGACGGCAAGCGGACCCCGGTCCTGCTGGTCCGGGAGGAACGGGCCTACGACGTGCTGGACGAGCGCGGCTACGACGCCGATGACCTGGTGTTGGCCTACCTGGGCGAGGTCGTGCGCGCACACCCGGTCCTCGCGGGCGCGGGCGACGTGGCGGACGGGGCAGCGGCGGCACTCGACGGTGACGCGTGGGTCGGGCGGGAGCGGAGCGAGGACGAGCGGGCGGCGGCTGAGAAGGCCTGGCAGGTGGCAGGCGGGCTGGACGGGTGATCAGGCCCGGAGAACGGCCTGGATCCGGCGGACGAACTCCTCGGGCAGCTCCTCCGGTGGCGTGATCAGCACCCGCCCCTCGACCGCGAACGCGTTGCCCACCAGGCGGACGTCCGCGTGGCACGGCACGCCTGCCTCCTCCAACGGACCCACCAACGCCCGCAGCCGCGCCGAAGTCTGCTTGCCCAGCTCGCCGATGGGCGCGCCGTCGACGCGTAGTTCGACCACCATCGCCGTCGAGCGCGGGCCGGGTCGTTCCACCATGTGCAGGCTCGCGACCGCCAGGCAGCGGCCGGGCGTGTACGCGCGTTCCACCAGCGGTACCAACACATCGAGGTGTTCGCGCTCGTGGGTCAGCTGAAAGGGGCGGCCCGGCGGTAAGTGCGGCAGGTCCTCGTCCACATCGTTGACCGGCAGCGCGAACTCCGGCTCGGCGAGGTCGAGCGCGACCGCGGCGGCGAACTCCGGCCGGTCCCGGGTCCACCAGATCCGCGCCCGGCACGAGCCCGCCCCGCCGATCCGGGACAGTGGCACCCGGTACGCGTCGGCCGCGTCGAGCGGCAGCCCGCCGACATCCCGGCCCTCGATCAGCACCCGTACCGCCGTGTCCCCGACCGCGCGCAGCTCCGCCGTGGCCACCCGCTCCCCCGTGCTCGGCCTGCCGGGCGCCAACGCGCGCACGGCCGTCAGCTCCTCCAGCACCGCCTGGGCGAAGTGGCCGCGCCCGCGCAACGGGGGCGGGACGTCCGCCGCGCGCGGTCGGGGCACTTCCGGTGCCCGCTGCGCGACGAGGATGCCGCGCAGGCGGGTGAACTCCGCTTGGTGCGCACGGGTGAACGCGAGTTGGTAGCGACGGCCGTCGCGCAGGCGGAGATCGAGACGGCCGTTGCGGAGCGGGCCCGCGTCGTGCACTGTCACCGCGGCGATGTCGCGGACGGCCACGGTCAGCGGGCCGCCGCCGAGCGCCAGCCTGCCGACCGCGTTGGTCGGGGTGACCGACAGTCGCCCCTCCGCCAAGGCCACGGATATGCCGATCCCGTCCACGAGCCCGCTCCCGTCCCGCGCCGCGCCACCGTGTGACCGATGTTACGCAGCGGGTCCAGGTCAGGACACCGGGTAGTCCGTCTGGTCGCGCACGTACTCCCGCAGGTGGCGGGCGGTGAGCGTGTCGCCGTGCTCGACCAGGTCGGTGGGCGTGCCGGTGAACACGACCCGGCCGCCGTCGTGGCCCGCGCCGGGGCCGAGGTCGATCAGCCAGTCGGCGTGCGCCATGACCGCCTGGTGGTGCTCGATCACCACGACCGTGTTGCCCGCGTCCACCAGCCGGTCGAGCAGGCCGAGCAGCTGTTCGACGTCGGCCAGGTGCAGGCCGGTGGTCGGCTCGTCGAGCAGGTAGGTTGAGCCGCGCTCGGCCATCCGGATGGCCAGCTTGAGCCGCTGCCGCTCGCCGCCGGACAGGGTGGCCAGCGGCTGTCCCAGGGTCAGGTAGCCGAGGCCGACGTCCACCAGCCGGTCCAGGATCCGGCGGGCCGCTGGCACGGCGAGGAACCCGTGCGCCTCGGTGACCGACATGCCAAGCACCTCGCTGATGTTGCGACCGTTCAGCTTGTGCGCCAACACCTCCGGGGTGAACCGCCTACCCTCGCAGTCCTCGCAGACCGAGGCGACACCGGCCATCATGGCCAGGTCGGTGTAGACGAGGCCGATGCCCTTGCAGGTCGGGCAGGCGCCCGCGGAGTTGGCGCTGAACAGGGCCGGTTTGACGTCGTTGGCCTTGGCGAACGCGGCGCGGATCGGGTCGAGCAGTCCGGTGTAGGTGGCCGGGTTGCTGCGTCGGGAGCCGCGGATCGCGGACTGGTCGACCACCACCACATCGTCCCGTGTGGACAGCGAGCCGTGGATCAGCGAGCTCTTGCCCGACCCGGCGACGCCGGTGACCACGGTCAGCACGCCCAGCGGAACGTCCACATCGACATCGCGCAGGTTGTGCGTGTTCGCGCCGCGGATCGCCACCCACCCGGTGGCCTGGCGCGGTTCCGGGCGCAGCCGGGCGCGGTAGCCGAGGTGGCGGCCGGTCAGCGTGTCGGAGGCGGCCAGGCCGGGGAAGTCGCCGGAGTAGCAGAGCCTGCCGCCGTCGGTGCCCGCGCCGGGGCCGAGGTCGACGACGTGGTCGGCGATCCGGATGACCTCCGGTTTGTGCTCGACGACCAGGACCGTGTTCCCCTTGTCCCGCAACAGCCGCAGCAGGTCGTTCATCCTGGCGATGTCGTGCGGGTGCAGTCCGGTGGTCGGCTCGTCGAAGACGTAGGTGACGTCGGTGAGGCTGGATCCCAGATGCCGCACCAGCTTCACCCGCTGCGACTCGCCGCCGGACAGCGTCGAGGTCTCCCGGTCCAGGCTCAGGTAGCCGAGGCCGATGTCCACCAGCGAGTCGAGGGTGCCGCGCAGCACCGCCAGCAGCGGCCCCACCTCCGGGTCCTCGATCTTGCCGACGAACTCGGCCAGGTCGCTGATCTGCAGGGCCGCGCACTCGGCGATGTCGCGCCCGTCGATCCGCGCGGACAGCGCGGCCGGGTTGAGCCGGGTGCCCCGGCAGGCCGAGCAGGTGCCGAAGGTGGCCACCCGGTCGACGAACGCGCGGGTGCCCGCCTGCATGGATTCCCGGTCCTTGGACAGGATCTGCCGCTGCACCTTCACGACCAGGCCCTCGTAGGTCATGTTGTTGTTGCCGACCCGGACCTTGGTGGCGGGCTTGTAGAGGAAGTCGTCCAGCTCCTGTTCGGTGTAGTCCTTGACCTTCTTGTCCGGGTCCAGCAGGCCGCTGCGCGCGTAGCCCTGCCAGTACCAGGTGTCGACGGTGAAGTTGGGCACGGTGATGGCGCCCTCGTTGAGCGAGAGCCCGCGGTCGACCAGCCGGTCGATGTCGAGGGTGGACACCCGGCCCAGGCCCTCACACCCGGTGCACATGCCCTCGGGCAGGTTGAAGCTGAACGCGCCCGCGCCGCCCACGTGCGGGCTGCCCAGTCGGCTGAACAGGATGCGCAGCATGGTGAACGCGTCGGTCGCGGTGCCCACGGTGGACCGGGAGTTGGCGCCCATCCGCTCCTGGTCGACGATGATCGCCGCGCTCAGGTTGTGCAGGGCGTCCACATCCGGTCTGCTCTGGCTGGGCATGAAGGACTGGACGAAGGCGGTGTAGGTTTCGTTGATCATGCGCTGGGACTCGGCCGCGATGGTGCCGAACACCAGCGAGGACTTGCCGGAACCGGACACCCCGGTGAACACGGTGAGCCTGCGTTTCGGGATGTCGAGGGAGACGTCGGCCAGGTTGTTCTCCCGGGCACCCCGGACCTGGATGGTGTCGTGGCTGTCCGCGGGGTGCACGGTGGCGCGCTGCATCAGTGGGCTGTCCTCACGGTTCAGGATGACGACCGACACCGACACTTTACGCCATAAGGAGTGGATGTGGTCTACGCCGCCCAGGGCGACCCGCGCCGGACGCTGTCGTTGTTGTGGCGCGGCGACGACCCGCCGGAGTCCCGGCCAGGACCCCGGCCGACGCTCACCGTGGACGAGATCATCGCCACCGCGGTGAGCGTCGCGGACGCCGCGGGCACGGCCGGGATGTCGATGCGCACGGTCGGGAAACGCCTGGGGCGGACCGCGATGGCGCTGTACACGTATGTCGCGGACAAGCACGAACTGCTCGACCTGATGTACGACCACGTGCACGCGGAGCTCACCGCGGACGCCGACCCGGCGGACTGGCGCGGCGCGTTGACCGCGTGGGCCGAGGAGTTGTGGGAGTTCTACCTGCGGCACCCCTGGGTATTGTCGATCTCGCCCGCGCGCCCCATTCTCGGCCCGCACGAGACCGCCATGACCGAACGGCTGCTGCGCGTGCTCCAGCCCCTGGACCTGCCGTCGCCGACCCTGCGCGGGGTGACCAGCGCGGTGATCTTCTTCGTGCAGGGCAACGCGCGCGCGATGGCCGACGCGCGCGCCGCCGCCCAGGACACCGGACAGTCCGACGACGAGTGGTGGGCCGCGCGCGCCCCGCACCTGATGGAGCTGGCGGGCGACTTCGGGACCCGCTTCCCGCTGCTCACCCGCCTGGAGGCGGACCACACGCCGTCGGAGGGCGAGCCCTATCTGGAGCGGGACGCGCGCGCCGCGTTCACCGTCGGCCTAGGGGTACTGATCGACGGCATCGCCGCCGCCCGGTGAGCCGGGCCAGGGCCGGTCAGCGGTCGAACCGCGGTGCGTCCACCACCTCGCGGACCTCGATCGACTGCCTGATCGGCCGCCCATCCGGCCCGGGGGCGGCGGAGTTGCGCGCGGCGATCTCGATGGCCCGCTCCCGGCTGTCCACCTCGACGATCCGGAAGCCCGCGAGGAACTCCTTGTACTCGGGGAACGGCCCGTCGGTGACCACCGGTGCGCCGGTCCCGTCGGCGGTGACCACCACCGCCGTCTCCGGCCCGGCGAGGCCCTGGGCGTCGACGAGCTCGCCGGTGGCGGTCAGTTCCGCGTTCAGCGCCAACTGGAACTCCACGTGCGCACGGATCTCCGCCGGGGTCCACTCGGTCATCGGCTGGATACCCGTGACCTGGGCGGTCATCAACAGCATGTACTTCACGGCCGGTCCTCCTCTGTTCGGGCACCATGGTGGTACCCGGGCGAGGAGAGGTCGGAGCCGCGGTCGGTTCCTCGACATCGCCCGCCCGATATCGCGCCCACGATTCCCGGGGCGGGATGCGGTGATCGGGCCGGTGCGCCAGAGTGGGGAGATGGTGCCAGTGTTCCGCGAGCACGCCAGGGGTAACGACGGCGCGCACACGGCCGATTTCCTACCGTGACGGATCGGGCGTCCGAGGGTCCCACCAGCAACTCGCTGCGGGGCAACTCGGGGACGGTCGCGCAGTTCCGGGACAACTACGGGGACATCCACCTCGTGGCCGAGCCCCGGGGCTCCCGCGCGGTGCTGTCCCACGAGGAGCGGCTGGCCCGGCTGTCCGCGCTGCGCAACCTCACCGACGACCGGCTGCCGTTCGTGCCGCCGGGCCCCGACCACCCGTCCGACCCGGCGCGGCTGTTCGCCCGGCTGCGCGACGGCCTCGACGACCGGGGCGTGGTGCTGGTCGGGCCCGCGGGGTCCGGCAAGACCCGCACCTGTCTGGAGGTCGCCGAGCTGGCGCGGGCGGCGGGCTGGCGGGTGCTGCACGTGCTGCCCGGCGCCGACTCGGTGGAGCCGATCGTGTCGGCGGTGGTCGCCGAGCCAGCCCCGGCCCTGGTGCTGGTCGACTACCTCAGCGAGTACCGCGGCCTGGACCGCGCCGACCTGCCCACCTGGCTGTTCACCGAGGCGCGCGCAGCGGGCGTGACCGTGGCCGTGCTGGCGACCGCGCGCGCGGGCTGGATGCTGCTCGACGAGGCCGACCCGGTGCACACCTCGTTCGACGTGGTGGCACTGCGCGCGGACACCGCGCACCAGGACGCGGTGCGCGGCGCCATCCTGGACCTGGAGGCCCCCTCCGCGACCCACCTGTACGGCCGGGACTGGGTGGAACGCGCCTGCGGCAGGCGCCCGGTGATCGCCATGCTGATCGCCCGCGAGGTGGAGGCCTGGGCACGCACCGGCGTCCGACCCGCGGACCCCCGACGCGGCCTGGCGGGCTGGCTGCTGAGCCGGTTGCGGGAGGACGGCCTGGTGCTGCCCCGGCCGAAGCGCGCGTTCGAACGCGTCGAGCCGGACACCGGCCTGCTGGTCTCGGCCGCGGTGGTGGCGGCGTGCCCGCGCCCCAGGGCCGAGCTGGACCGGGTGGCCGAGGCGGTGCTGGGCGGGTCGGCGACCATCGAGGACGCCCGCCAGTACGTGGACACGCTGCTGGGCATGAGCTGGATCGAGGAGGACGGCCCGAACCTGGCCGTGGTGCACGACATCGTCGTCGACCAGCTGCTGGAGCAGGCGATGCTGACCGCCCCCGGCGACCGCGTCCGCCGGTCCGTTGCCGAGTCCCTGCTGACCCCGGCCGTCACCGACGCCCGCACCACCGGCCGCTACGCGCTCAACCTGGCCCGCCTGGTCCGCGAGCTCGCCGCCAAGGGCCGCGCCGACGACCTCACCGCGTTCTGCGCGGAATGGTTGCGGGACAACGCGACCACCGTCGGCCGCACCCTCCTGGACGATCCCGAGTCCGGCGGCTTCACCCTGGGCACCCTGCTGGACGGCGAGCCATGGGCCGACGCCGCCCTGACCTGCTGGGCCGATCTCATCGGCCCCTGGCTGACCCGCCACGGCCGCACCCCCCAGGCCCGCCACCTGTATTTCAAGGGCCTGCACGTCGCCCCCGCCGAGCGCGCCGCCCACCTCTCCGAGGGCGCCATCGGCTGGCTGCGTGACCACGGCGCCCGCGCGGGCGCCGGTTTCGTGCTCAGCGCCCTGCTGGCCAAGGCCGAACTGGGCACCGACGCCGACACCGTCGTCACCACCGCCGTCGACTGGGTCCGCAGACACTGGCGCCGGGTCGACGCCCAGTACGTCCTCACCGGCCTCCTGACCCGACGCGGCCCAGGCTCCCGCACCACGGTCGTCGTCGAATACGCCCGCCGCTGGCTGGTGGTCCACCGGGCCCGCGACGACGCACGGTATGTGCTGAACGCGCTCCTGGACGAACGCCACGACCTGGGCCGCGCCGCCCGAGAGATCATCGGACTCGCGCTGGGTTGGCTGGACCACCACCCCGGCCCGGAGAGCGCCATGGTCCTGAGCGTCCTACTCGGCCGCACCGACAGCGCGGTCCCGTACGCACTGACCTGGCTGGGCGAACACGGTGTGGAACCGAACGCCCAGTACGTCCTGGAGCCCCTGCTCGGCGAACGCACCCTCACCCCGGACAGCTCCGACCGCGTAATACGCCTGTCACTGCGATGGTTGGTGGACAATCTCGACCGCTTCGCAGGCGGCTTCCTCCTCAACGCCCTGTTCGACGGCCGCGATCTCACCCCACACACCACGGATGCATTGCTACTCGCGGTCGCATGGCTACGAGAACACGCCGAGGAACCGGTAGCAGGCGCAGTACTCGGCCGCCTCGTCGACCGCTCCGACCTAGGTGCGGGCGGCCCGGTCGTCCTGCACGCCGCGCGCACGTGGTTGGGCGTACATCACTCCACACACACGGCAGGCCCACTGCTGGCGTCGCTGTTGGCACGGCCTGACGCGGGGGGTGTGTTGGAACACGGCGTGGTGTGGCTGACGGCCAACCGTAAACACCCACTCACCGGTCCAATCGCGACACTACTGCTGCGCCACCCCGATCTCGGCCCCCACCTGACCACCGTCACCGCACACAGCCTGCGCTGGCTGGTCTCCCACCGCGATCACGTTGCCACAGCGGAACTCCGAACAGCCCTGGCGATCGACGTCCCCGATCTCGACTTCATACTGGCATGGCTGGACAACCACGCCGACGCACAACACGCAGAAGTCCTGCTACGCCACCTTCTGCGCCACGAAGACCTCGCCGACAACGATCCCACTGTCACCGGCCATGCGATGACCTGGCTACACCACCACGGTCTCGACCCACACGCGGGTCCGTTGATCGAGGCGGTACTACCGCGCGTGAACGCCGTGGAGCACGCATTGGCTTGGTTGGCAGAACACCACTTGCCCGGCCGCGCGGCCATCTTGCGCGCAGTACTGACCCACCCCGACCTCGGCCCACACAAGGCAACCGCCGTGGACCGAACAATGGACTGGCTGGCCGAAGAAGAGGACATCGTCCGAGAACCGCATCTCGCGGTTCTGAAGTGCCTGCTGGAACTACCGGACCTGGACAAGCGCGCGCACGCGGCAGCGGTGCGTTGGCTGGACGACCATGACGGGGCTGCCGGATCAGCCCAGATACTCAACCTCGTAGTCGACCGCCCCGACCTCGGCTGCTGCACGGAACCGGTGATCGTGCGCGCCCTGGCCTGGGTCCGCGCAAACCCCGCCCACGCAGGCGCGTCGGCTGTCCTGAGCAAACTGCTGACCCGCAAAGACCTGGGCGCCTGGGCAACCCGGGCCATGTCCTACGCCTGCACCTGGATCGCCGACATGGGCACCGCCACCAAAACCCGCTTCGTCATCGGCCGCCTGCTGGCCCGGCCGGACCTGGGCTCCCTGACACCCGAGGCCGTGACACATGCGTTGCAGTGGCTGGACGTCAATGAGAAGTACCCCAAGGCCTGGTTCGTCCTGATCCCACTACTGGACGTACCAGGAGCACACTCCACAAAGGCGGTGTCGCACGCACGAACCTGGCTGGGCGCAACCTCGAACGACCCAACCCAACGCGCCGAAATCGAATCCCGCCTTTCCATCCGAGCCTGACCCCAGCTCGAACCCGATCCCACGCATCACAAGCTCCCAGCCCACCAGCGCGGCATACTGCGCCCATGAAGTTCCACACCACCATAGAACTGGGCGGCAAGACCGCCACCGGCCTCCGCGTCCCCCCGGACATCATCACCGCTCTCACCGCAATGAAACGCGCCCCGGTGACCATCACCATCAACAACCACACCTACCGCACCACGGTCGCCCCCTACAACGGCGCCTTCATGGTCCCCCTGTCCGCCGAACACCGGACCGCCGCAGGCGTCCAAGCGGGCGACGAAGTAGAAGTCGACATCGAACTCGACACCGCCCCACGCGAGGTGGAGATCCCCGCCGACCTGGCAGCGGCCCTGGACGCCACCCCGGGCGCACGCGCGGCCTTCGACAAGCTCTCGTACACCCACCGCAAGGAGCACGTCCGCGCCATCGAGGAGGCCAAGGCCGAGGCGACCCGCCAGCGCCGGATCACCAAGTGCATCGAGAAGCTCACCCAGTAGCCCTATACTTCCCTAACCGCTAGCCACATAGGGAACGATACGGTAGTTTGGTGACACATGGAGATGCTGTCCGTCGAACAGGTCGCCGACGAGCTGGGCCTGCACGTCCGCACCGTGCGCGGCTACGTGCGGGACGGCAGGCTCAAGGCGGTCCGGATAGGGAAGCAGTACCGGATCGCCCGAGCCGATCTGGAAGCGTTGACCGGCGTTCCCGCACCACGGGTCCGCCACACCGACGTCGCGGCCACGGTACGGATCGAGGGCATCGGTCGGGGTGATCTGGACCGGCTGGCCACCGCCCTCACCGCGGCCGCGCAGTCAGGTGCGGACGACCCGGTGCCGCTGCGCGTGCAGCTCTCCTACGACGAAGAACGCGCGAGCCTGACAGTCATGTTGCTCGGTGGCCTGGCCGCCACGACCGAGCTGCTCGGGCTCGTGCGCGTGCTCACCGAGGCCGAGGAGGGCCGATGACCGACCAACACACGATCGCGCCGGGACAGTTCCCGGCTGCCGAGGACCTGGTGGCGGAGGTGGCCGGGCAGACCGTGCTCTACTACCCCGTCGACGGGCCCGCGCTGTCCACCGAGCAGGACGCGCTGGACGTGATCGGGGCGGCCTGGGGTGCGCGGGCGACCGTCGTGGCATTGCCCGCGGGGCGGATGGCGCCGGAGTTCTTCGAGCTGCGCACCCGGGTGTTGGGCGCGTTCATCGCGAAGTTCGTCAACTACCAGGTGCCGCTGGCCGTGGTCGGCGACTTCGGCGCGCACCTGGCCGCGAGCGAGTCGCTGCGCGCGTTCACCTACGAGACCAACCGGGGTAGGCAGTTCTGGCTGCTGGACAGCCTCGACGACCTGCACACGAAGCTGCGTTGACCGAGGGGGCCGGGCGCGGACCCGGCCCCCGATCGCTTGCTCAGCCCCAGATCGACGCGGCCCACTCCGGGTGGTCGACGAACGGGTTGCGGTTGTGCTGGTACCGGTCGAAGATCACGTCGTTGCGGTGCCGCTCGAACGCGTCCGGCGGGTCCTCGGCGTTCCAGCGCAGCAGCGTGGACAGCCTGCCGATGTTGGGCCGGGTCCCGTTGTTGACGCTGTCGTTGACATCCAGGTCGACGTAGCCGTCACCGCCCTCGTAGCGGACGTCCATGTAGAAGATCATCCGGGCCACGTCGCCCTTGACCGCGTCCCGGGGCTCCCACGAGTCGGCGTCGGTGTAGTTGCCCGGTGCCTCGGCGACCGGGGAGCCGCCCTCGTCGAAGTCCTTGTTGCCGCGGTCGGAGTTCACCGAGACGTCCTCGGGGCGCAGGTGGTGCAGATCGGTGCCGGGACCGGTGGCGGTGCCGAAGTCGCCGTGCGACTTGGCCCAGACGTGTTCGCGGTTCCAGTCGTTGACGCCGCCGCCGTTGGACGACTTGCTCTGCGAGCGGCCGCTGTAGACGAGGATGACGTTGTTCGGGTTCGCCGGGTCCTCGTCGGTGGCCTTCAGCGCGTCCCACACCTGGTCGTAGCTGAGCTTCGAGTTGGTGCGGATGATCTGGTTGAGCGCGGTCTTCAGCATCGGACCGGTCTTCCCGAGCGCGGCACGGTAGTAGTCGTCGTTGCCGCCACCGGGCTGCGTGGTCGTGGTCGTGGTCGTTGTGGTCGTCGTGCTGGTGGGGGGCGTGCCCGTGCGCGCGAACGCGGTGGTGGATGTCAGGCCCGGGTGGGCGAAGTACGCCGTGAGCGAACCGGTCACGTCCAACTGGGCGCCGAGAAGCGACGGGTTGGACCTGAGGCCGTAGCCCGCCCGGAACGACGTCGTGATCTGCACGTAGACCATGCGGGAGGTGTTGGTCTCGGCGGCGGAGTCGGCCAGCGCGAGGGCGTAGTCGTTGGGGTAGTTCGCGCGCACCACGGTGGTCGTGGCGGTGGGCTGGCCGACGACATAGCCGCGGACCGTGGCGGTGGAGCCGTTCTGGGTGGCGACAGCCTGGGCGACGGTGAGCGGCGTGGCGGCCGCGGCGGTGGGCCTGCCCTGCAGCGCGACCACGACGGTGGCCAGACAGGCGAGGACGGCTAACAGGGTCCAGCGGTGGCGGGCTTGCACGGCGGCGTCCTTTCCCCGATCGAGACCAAAGTCGACACAACGTGACCTCGGCTTCACTATCGAGTGAAGACACTGCCATGAAGTAACCCACTACCGAGTGAACGCGGGAGAGCTTTCCGATGGCGGGCGGGTGAGCGGGCGCACCGCACCGCTCGTGCCGGACCCCGGAGACGAAGAAGCGGCCCTGCCGTCGGGGGGTGACAGGGCCGCACTCCAGGTATCGCCACACCTCGCTCGGTGTTACCGACCGGATTTCCCGACACTGTGGACGGACTCAATACTGCAGCGGGAGCGTCACCCGGAAGCAGGCACCGGTGCCCGGCCCATCGCTGTGCGCGGTCACCGTGCCGCCGTGCAGCGTGATCACACCGCGCACCACCAGCAACCCCAGTCCCAGCCCGCTCGCCCGGGTGTCCGCCGCCCGGGTGAACGCCTCGAACAGCGACTCGGCGACGGCCGGGTCGAACCCGATCCCGGTGTCCCGCACCGCCAGCTCCGCGACCTCGTCCCTGACCTCAAGCGACACCGCCACCTCGGCCTCCGGTGGGCTGTACTTACCGGCGTTGACCAGCAGGTTCGCCATCGCCTGGTCGAGCCGCACCCGGTCGCCGAGCAGCCGCACCGGCGCCTCGGGCACCGACAGCGAGACCCGCCGCTCCCCCAACGGGATGGCCGTCACCCCATCCCGCACGACATCGCGCAGGTCCACCGGGAAGCGGTCCACGAACAGCCGTCCGTTCATCACCCGGCCCGCGTCCAGCAGGTCGCCGGTGATCCGGGTCAGCGCGTCGATCTGCCGGTCCAGCACCCCCAACGCCGGGTGCCCGGCGTCGAAGTCCAGCCCCAGCAGCTCCGCCGCCGCGCGCAACGCGCCCAGCGGGGTGCGCAGCTCGTGCGAGACCGCCGCGAAGAACCGGTCCTTCGCCTCGTGCTCGGCACGCAGCGCGGCCCCCGCCTCGGCCAGCCGGTCGTTGGCCGCCTTCAGCTCGCGGGAGCGGACGAACAGGTCGACCTCCATCCGCTCCGCCCGCACCCGCAGCCGCTCGTCCGGCGCGGCGGTGACCAGCTCCGTCACGTCCTCCACCCGGTGCAGCAGGTAGGCGATCCCGCCGTCGGCGTCCAGCACCGGCGTGTTGACCGGGCTCCAGTACCGCTCCTCGAACCGGCCCTCCGGGCCGAGCGGGATGTCGTAGCGCTGCATCGGCATGGTGTCCGGGCGTCGGGTGGCCAGCACGGTGTCCAGCGAGCCGCGCAGATTCCGCTCCCCGTCCGCGTCCGTGTTCTCGGGATTGTCCGGAAACGCGGTGAACAGATGTTTTCCGAGAAGTTCTTCACGTTCTCGCCCGGTCGCGGCCAGATAGGCGGCATTGACCTCGACAATGGTGAGGTCCGGGGCGAGCACCAGATAGGGCGACGGGGTGGACTCGAACAGCAGGCGGAAGTCCATCACGAGTCCAATCGGTATCCGAACCCGCGCACGGTGGTGATCCGCGGCTCGGTCACGCCCGCGGCCACCAGCTTGCGCCGGATGCGGTACACGTGTTCGTCCACTGTGGTGGCCGCCTGCCAGCGCGAGGACGAGCCCCACACGTGGTCGAGCAGCTGCTCTCGGGAGAAGGTCTGGCCGGGGGCGGCGGCCAGGAACTCGATCAGCCCGTACTCGCGCGGGGTGAGCGCGATCGGGGTGCCCGCCCGGCGCACCTCGCGGGCGTTGGTGTCGATCTCCAGCCCGCCCACCCGGATGGCCGTGACCGGCGCGGGCGCGGGCCGGGCGCGACGTAACACCGCGCGTACGCGGGCCGCCAGCTCGCGCTGGGAGTAGGGCTTGACCACGTAGTCGTCGGCGCCCAGCTCCAGCCCGACGACCCGGTCGGCCTCCTCGCCGCGCCCGGTCACCACGATCACCGGCAGCGGGTTGTCCTTGCCGCGCAGCTCGCGTAAGAGGTCAAGGCCGTTGCCGTCGGGCAGGCCGAGGTCGAGTACCACGAGGTCGACCTCCTCGGCGCCGAGCAGGCGCAGCGCGGCGCGCACGTCGGCGGCGGGCAGGACGCGGAAGCCGTCGCGGGTGAGGTAGTCGCGCGACATCGCGGCGAGATCCGGTTCGTCCTCGACGAGGACCACCACCGGGCGGTCCGTGCTGACGGTTTCTCTCTCGGCGTCCAAACTCCGGCCTCGTTGACGAAACGTTGATTCCACTGGGACGGCGCGGCCAAGACGGAACGGTATCACTGTGGGAGAACGTTCCGGCAGTGGTCGAGCAGGGCCATTCGGGGACGAATACGAAACTTTTCCGGAACGAGGTGGCGGCACATGCCGACGCGAGCGGGACTGGCGGATGTGTTGATCGGGCTTTCGGACACGCTCGCCCCCGGTTTCGACCCGGGCGACTACCTGCGCGCGCTGGCCGGGCACTGCGCCGCCTTCGCCGACGCCGACGCGGTCGGGGTCCTGCTCGCCGACGGCGACGGCGTCCTGCACGCGCCCGGCCTGCCCGCGCCCACCGCGCTCCGCGACCAGCAGGCCGCCCAGGGCCCGGCCGTGCGCGCGTACGTCACGGCGGCCGACGAGTCCGGCCCGGTCACCCGCTGGCCGGGCTTCGCCCCGACCGCCACCGCCGCGGGCTTCCGCCACGTCCACGCCATCCCGATGCGCCTGCGCGGCACGGCCGTCGGCGCGGTCTGCCTGTACCGGGCCGACGAGCGCCCGTTCACCGGCGAGGAGATCGCCGCCGCCCGCGCCCTGGCCGACATGGCCGCCGTCGGCCTGAGCGCGGAACGGACGGTGCGCCATCGGCAGGCCCTGGCCGACCAGCTGCAGGCGGCGCTGGACAGCCGGGTCGTGATCGAGCAGGCCAAGGGCGTGCTGGCCGAACGGCGCGGGGTGCGCGTCGCGGACGGGTTCCGGGAGCTGCGCAGGCTGGCCCGCGACCACAACCTGAAGATCGCCCAGGTGGCCGAGGAGGTCGTGCGCAGCGCCCTGCTGCACACCCCCGGTTGAGGGCCGCCGCGCCGCCGATCGGGCGCCGGGAGAGGATGGCCGGGACAGATCCGTCGAAGGAACGAGGAGTTACGCATGGCGCTGCAGAAGCCCGAGGTCGACCCGATCGAGGGCGCCCCGCCCGCCGACCTGGAGATCAAGGACCTGGCGCTCGGCGACGGCCCCGAGGCCACCCCCGGCCAGCTGGTGTCGGTGCACTACGTCGGCGTCGCCCACTCCACCGGCGAGGAGTTCGACGCCTCCTGGAACCGCGATGAGGCCTTCACCTTCCCGCTGGGCGGCGGCCGGGTGATCGCGGGCTGGGACCGCGGTGTCGCAGGCATGCGCGTCGGCGGCCGCCGTCGCCTCGTCATCCCGCCGCACCTGGGCTACGGCGACCGCGGCGCGGGCGGCGCGATCAAGCCGGGCGAGACCCTGATCTTCGTCGTGGACCTGCTCGGGGTGAACTGAAAGCCCCCGCCCGGCACCGCGTCAACCCCGGTGCCGGGCGGGGTTCCACACCTCCGCCAACCGCCTGACCAGCGGCCGCACGGCTTCCGGCGCCTCGACATGGACGTTGTGCCCGCCCGCGAGCGCCACCGGGTCCGGGACGAGCGCGCGGAGCTGCCCGATCCCGGACATGGGGTCGTCCTCCCCCGCCGCCAGGATCACCGGACACCGCGCGGCACCGATCATCCCCGCCACATCCGGGCGACCCACCCCGAACGCGCGCGGATCCACCGCCGCCCGCCACCCACCATCCCGCTCGGTGACCGCGCCTGCCGGTAGCCCCGCCAGCTTCCCCGCCCACCCGCGCGCCTCTTCGCGACTGCCGAACACCTTGGCGGGCTTCGCGGCGAGCGCCCCGGCCTTGGCCAGTTCCTCCGGCGTCCAGCTCACCTTCACCCCCAGGGCACCGACGGCGAGGACGTCGACCCCGAACCACCCGGACGCCAAAGCGAGCGCGACGACCCCGCCCAGCGAGTGTCCCAGGACGACCGCGGGGCGGCCGGGTTCGAGAGCACCGGCGATCCCGGCGGCGAGCGCACCGAAGGTGTAGCGGCGCAGGGGATCGGCTCGCCCGTGGCCGGGCAGGTCGGGTGCCACGCACGGCCCGTCCCAGCAGCTGCCGGGATCCAGCCCGTCCCAGACGGTCGAGTCGCCTGCCAGACCATGCAACAGCACCAACACCGGCACCTGGGTTCCACTCACCCCGAGATCTTCCCCAACCCGTCCCGCCGACACAACCGCGTGCGGTCCGGTGTCCTTTCCGGGCGCGAAGGGTCGGTTTCCTGTTGGTGGGTGCCGGTTATCCCGTCAGGCACGCATACTTCAGGGAACCCGCGACGGCACCCGGTCCGATCGCCAGTCCCAGACCGCCAACCCCAAGGCCACCAGCACCAAGGCCACCGCGGTCCCCAACGCCGCGGCGAGGGCGGGCACATAGCCGCCGCCACCACCGACCACCGCCTGGAACACGGCGGCCAGCGTGGCGGTCCCGACGGCCGTGCCGATGCGTTGCCCTGTCTGCAACACACCGCCCGCCACCCCCGCCATCCGGTTCGGGACACACGCCAGGGTCATCGTGGTGTTCGGTGAGATCACCGCTCCGCCGCCGACACCGGCGATCAGCATCGGCACCGCGATCCACCACCCGATATCCGTGCCGGACACCGACAGGACGACCACCGCGACAGCCGCGATCCCCACGCCAACGAGGCCGAGTCCCACCACGGTGATCAGCCGTCCCCACCGGGAGACCAGCCGTCCCGCGACCGCCGACGACACCGCTCCCCCGATCGCGAACGGCGTCACCGCGAGCCCGGACTCCAACGGCGTGTACCCCAACCCGTTCTGGAAGAACAGCGCGAACACCAACCAGATCCCGGTGAACCCGCAGAAGTACGCGAGCCCTACCCCGGCACCGGCCAGATAGCCCGGTGTCTCCGTGAACAACCGCGTGTCCAGCAACGGCATACGCCCACGCCGCACCGTCCGGCGCTCCCACCGGACAAACGACCATCCGAACACGACGGCCACACCGAACAACCACCACAGCTCCCGCAGACCCCCGCTCTCGGCCTGCACCAAGGGAAGCAGCACGGCCAGCACCGCCGCGCCCAACAACAACGCCCCGACCACGTCGATGTCCGGCCGTGCGTGCCGTTCCACCCGGGGCAGCAACCGCGCGGCGAGGCCGAGGGCGATGACCCCGATCGGCAGGTTCACGTAGAACACCCACCGCCAGCCCTCCGGGTCGCCGAAGGTGGCCAGGATCAGGCCGCCCACGATGGGCCCGACCGCCGTGGAGACGCCGACGGTCGCGCCGAAGATGCCGAAGGCGCGGCCGCGTTCGGCGCCGCGGAAGAGGTCCTGGATCAGGCCGGAGTTCTGCGGGGTGAGCAGGCCGCCGGTGAGGCCCTGCAACAGCCGCGCGACCACCAGCCACAGCAGGGACGGCGCGGCGCCCGCCAGGGCGCTGGTGAGGATGAAGCCGGTGAGGGCGATCAGGAACATCCGCCGCCTGCCCAGCGCGTCGCCGAGACGACCGCCCGCGACCAGCGAGAGACCGAAGGTGAGGGCGTAGCCGGAGACGACCCACTGGATGCCCGCCGGGGCGGCGGCGAGGTCGGCGCGGATGGACGGCAGCGCGACGTTGACGATGCTGACGTCGAGCAGGCTCATGAAGCCCGCCGCCTGGGTGACCGCGAGGGCGCGCCAGCGTCGCGGGTCCGGGGTATCGGGTGGCGGACGATCGTTCACCCCATGGTCCTACCCTCTCCGGGGACGGAACGCAGCATGGAGCGCCGAGCGTCACGATTTCCCGGGCGGGCCGCCCGATTCGGGTGAATGTCCACCCCGGACGGGAAGATCAGCCGCGCAGCGCCCGGCGGTGTTGCACCCCGCCCGGCGCGCCAAGGCCGGGCAGTGCGCGACCGGGTGCTTCCTTACGGCGCCACGGATGCACCGCTTGGTACACACAGAGCATCGCCCACAGCTCCTGTGCGACGCCATGCGGGTCCTGCGAACGGAGGGCAACCGGTCCGGCTTCGAGAGACTCGAACAACGACTCGAACCGCCACCGGGTGCGGTGCAGCGCCGCCAGCTCGGCGGCAGGCGCCTGGTCGGGGTCGAGCAGGGTGGTCACCAGGACGGCGTCGGCGGCGTGCAGCACGCGCACCGCGAGCGACTCGGCCACCGGGTTGCCCTCGGGCAGCAGCCGGGACAGGAAGGTGCCGTCGGGCAGCGCGTGCAACCGGGGCAGCGCGACCGGCGCGCGCACCCGCCAGAGCAGATCGGCACCGCGGGCGGCGGCGGCCTGCCAGAGCCGCTGGCCGCCCGCGCGGTGCGACACCACGAGGGTGCCGGGACTGAGCGTGTCGAGCACCTGCGCGCCGAGGTCGGCCAGATCGGCCGGGCCGGGGTCCTCGCCGGGTCTGACCCGCGCGGCGTCCACCGCGACGTCGAGCAGGGAGCCGGTGTCGTGCCCCGCCAGCACCGAAACCCGCACTTGGGAGCGGGTGAACGCGGCCAGGTTGGCGGCGGTGTCCGGGATGTCGACCACGCCGCCGTCGAGCGTGCAGACGCGCAGTCCGCGCCAGCGCGCGGTCTCCGCCCGGTCGGCGGCGGCGCGGCGCTGGAACAGCCTGCGCATCACCTCCGGCCCCAGCCGCTTGCGCGCCTTAGTGATCGATCCGGTGCTCGGCGCGGACCGGGTGCCGGTGGCCACCCCGGCCCAGCGCATGCCCGCGGTGAGCCGGGCCAGCACCGCGTCGTAGCCCGCGCCGCCGAACAACCATAAGGCGAGGGTGAAGTAGACCATCGTGCGCGCGGGCAGGGCGCGGGAGCGCTGTTCGCGCGCGCCCGCGGCGTCGATGGCGGCGTCGACCTCCTCCGGGGGGAAGGCCCTGATCAGCATCCCGATCGCGACCCGGTCGGACAAACGGTCCCGCGACGCCTTCGCCGCACGTGTAATTCCGCCCACAGGAGGACCTTTCACCCGATGCCAACTTAAGGAAGTACGCCTTGTCGATCTTGCCGACGAGTGCGGCGACATGAATAGCATCGGTGCCGGGGCGCGCGCCAGAGGCCCCGGACCGCGAGACAATTCCGGAAGACCTACGCTCGGATTCGCCGCCCGTCCACCGACGGCCCGGCCCCGTTTTCGTACTACACCGATTCGGCGGGAAAGCACACCGCCGAGAAGGAGTGATGCGCCATGTCCACGAAGTCCCTCGCCGCCGCGGCCGCCTGCGCGGTCCTCGCGGCGCTGCTGCCCTCGGCCACCGCGGCGGCCGAACCGCCGCCCGGGATCGCGCCGGTGCACGCGCTGTTCGTGCTCAGCGTCTCCGACCGCCAGGGGAACCTGGACGCAGCGCTGCTGGAATGCGCCCCGGACGGCGGCACGCACCCGGACGCGGGCGGCACCTGCGCCGCGCTGTCGCAGGTGAACGGCGACTTCTCCAGACTCCCGGGCAATCCCGGGCAGCTGTGCACTATGGAGTACGCGCCGGTCACCGCCACCGCGCACGGCATCTGGGGCTACCGGTTCGTCCAGTTCCGCCACACGTACGGCAACCGCTGTCAGCTGGAGGCGGCGACCGGTGTGGTGTTCAAGCTCTGACCGGGCGGTCGAACCGATGAGTAGTTCACGACGCCTTCCACTTACCGTCACATCCCTCACCTAATCGGGTGGCGTTCGATCGAAGAACGCACCGAGAAAACGCACTGTCCGTTCACGCATAAACGCCCGCGTGACTCGCGCCACCCCCGGCCCGACAGCTGACCGGGCCACCCCGAATCGCGGTCGGTACCCGTTACCGGACGCGATCCGCACCCGACGCGAGTGGATGAACACCATTGCCGGGCCCCGGCCCCACCGGTCCGCGCGCGATTCACCATCCCGTTCCCTTACCGCATTCGTGCATGCCCCGATCGAGTGAGAGTGCGTGGTCGTACCGCACTCCCCGGGGTAGGTTCTCGCGGGTGACCGGCGAGATATGGACACTCCCCCCGCATCTTGACCCCCACCCGCCCCGCGCCGCCACCGGCAGCGCTCCCACCCAACCACCCGCCGCCGCGCCCGGGTACGCCGACCCGGAGGAGGCGGCGGAGTTCCTGGCGTTGTTCCACGCGGAGAACCCGGAAGCGGGCCCGGCGGCGCCGCGGATCGCCTGGGTGCGCGCGGAGATCGAGCTCACCGGCACCTACCAGCACACCACCGCCGAGCTGGCGTTCGGCGCGCGCGTCGCCTGGCGCAACAACGCGCGCTGCGTTGGCAGGCTGTACTGGCGCGGTCTGCGGGTGCGGGACATGCGCGCGGTGCACACGGCGGAGGGCGTCGCCGCGCAGTGCGTGCGGCACCTGCGCCTGGCCACCAACGGCGGCAAGGTGCTGCCCATGATCACGGTGTTCGCCCCGGACGCGCCCGGCAGGCCCGCCCCGCGGATCTGGAACGAGCAGCTCATCCGGTACGCGGGCTACCCGGACGGGCCGGGCGGCCGCCCGCTGGGCGACCCCCGGTACACCGACTTCACCGCCGCCGTCACCGAACTGGGCTGGCGACCGCCCGCCCGCCGGTCGGCCTTCGACGTGTTACCCCTGGTCGTCTCCACGGTCGACGAACCGGCGCGGTTGTTCCCGGTGCCCGCCGACGCGGTGCTGGAGGTGCCGCTGCGCCACCCCGAGCACCCGTGGTTCGCCGAGCTTGGCCTGCGCTGGCACGCGGTCCCCGCGATCAGCTCGATGCGGCTGCGCGTCGGCGGCGTCGACTATCCGGCCGCCCCGTTCAACGGCTGGTATCTGGGCACGGAGATCGGCGCCCGCAACCTCGCCGACACCGACCGGTACGACCTGCTGCCGGTGGTGGCGCGCCTGCTCGGCCTGGACACCGGCCGGGAGACCACGCTGTGGCGGGACCGGGCGCTGCTGGAGCTGAACGTGGCCGTGCTGCACTCGTACGAGGCGGCCGGGGTCACGATCACCGACCACCACACCGAGTCCGCGCGGTTCCTGCGGCACCTCGACCGCGAGGAGCGGGCGGGCAGGCGGTGCCCGGCGGACTGGAGCTGGATCGTGCCGCCGATGTCGGGCTCGGCGACCCCGGTCTTCCACCGCTACTACGACACCGACCACCTGCGCCCGGAGTACGTCAGCGACGACGCGGCGGTGCGTGCCGCCCTGCACGGCACGCCCCCGCCGATGCCCACCGGCACCTGTCCGGTCCCACCGCTGTGGTCCCGTTTCCGCGCCGTTCAGGCGAATGGCAGCCAGTTCGGCTGAGCACCATCCAGACCCGACACCACCACCCCGCGCTCGGTCACACACCACAACGCGTCCCCGGCGACGAGCGTGCGTTGCACCGCCGTCTGCATGGGCGGTTGCACGCGGCCGATCGTGGTGAGGTTGTCCGGGGTCACGTGCAGGAGCATCGCGCCGCTGCCGTCGAAGTCGTTGTACGGGACGACGACCAGCGCGCGCTCCGGCCAGTACAGGAATGCGTGTGCGTCGTACTCGACCGCGGAACTCGCGCCCGGCACCTGGATCTGGGCGAGCCGCTGCGCCTCCGGCTTGGTGATGTCGAACAACGACACCTGCGTCCCGGTGGTCCGGCCCGACTTCGTGGCCTCCTGGCCGACACCGAGCAGACGTCCGGGCGCGACCGGGTGCAGGTAGGCGGAGAAGCCGGTGATCTTCAACGCGCCCACGACGCGCGGGTGCGCCGGGTCGGCGAGATCGACGGTGTAGAGCGGGTCGGTCCGGCGGAAGGTGACGACGTAGGCGGTGTCGTCGACGTAGCGGACGGACTGGATCCGTTCACCGGGACCGAGTCCGTCCACCCGGCCGATCTGCGCGAGCGTCGAGCCCCGGCGGGTGAGGACGTGCACGGAGCTGTCCGATCGGCCCGCCGTCGGGTTGTCGATCGTGGTGGCGACCCGGAGGTTTCCGTTGCGTTCGGACAGGGCGTACTGGTTGACCAGCGTGCCGTCGACCGATCCGGACGCGAGGTAGGTCGGCTTGCCTGGACCGCCGATGTCGAACTGATGGATGTCCGTCCGCTGGACGAACGGCTGTGGCGCGGGGGTGGGGATGGGCGCGGTCGAGGTGATCGGCGACTCCGGTACGAGCGTGGGCGCGAAGCTCGGCGCGTCCGGCAACGGCACGAGGTTCGGCCGCTCCGCGTCCGACGGGGTCGCCGTCCCGTCGTCTCCCGGCGGCACGGGGGGCGGCGGCGGGACGGGTGTGCTGAGGGGCACGCGTTTGGTGGCCGTCGGCACAGGGACCTGGGTGACCGATATCGGGGACGAGTCGGTGATCGGTGGCGACTTGATGACCGGCGGGGCGGGCGGTTTGGTGGGCGCCGAACCCGGTTGCGACATCCCGGGCTCTTCGGTCGGCGGGATTACCGGCATCGGCGTGAGGTAGCGGCTCGACTTGTCGTCCGCGACGTAGAGGCTGGTGCCCGTGCCGTACACGGTGTCGCCGTCCGCGGCGATGGAGATCGCGTCGCCTTGGCCGAGTGCCGCGCGCAGGTCGACGGTGAGCACGGTCAGCAACGAGGAGCCGGTGTGGTCGGTGGGACGGCTGATCCCGGCGCAGTCGACCAGCGTGCCCGACTTCTGCTGACCGTCCTGCTGCTTGAGGTGGTAGCGCGGTAACCAATCCTCGATCGGCGCCTGCTCCACCCGCGTGCGGTTCAGCTTGGTCGCGCCCTCGACGTCCAGCTTCATGTCCGGATAGACGAAGTCCATCCGGGGCCAGGAGCGGACGACCAGTCGCACGACCGAACCGACCTGGCGGCCGTCGAGGTAGTCGCCGTCCACCTCCAGGGTGCCGGTGATCCGCGCGCCGCCGTTCAGGTCGACCTGGTGGATGACGGTGCGCGGCTGGAAGGGCCGGGACTCGTAGCCGGTGGGGTCGGTGCCCGCGGCGGTGACCAGGACGTGGTCGCCGTCGAGCAGCAGCGCGGTCGGGCGGCCGCCGGGCAGGGCGAGGGTGGCGGTGTAGCGGCGGGTGGCGACGTCGAGGACGCGCAGGACGCCGTCGGTCGCGGTGACGATCCGCTTGCCGTCGTTCTTGACCAGGTCGGGTTCGTCCGCCGCGGCCTCGTGGTTGTTGGTGGTCGAGTGGGCGGGCGCCTGGTCGTCCGCCGCCCGCCCGGCCTCGGCGGGCAGCGATCCGGCGGTCGGGACCGCGTCCCTGATCATCGTCGTCATCCCGTCCAGGCCGAACGGCCCCACCCGTTCGAGGGCCGCCCGACGGAGGTCACCCAGCACTTCATCGCACGTTTGGTAGGCGACCAGTCGCACGCCGCCCCCCGGCGTCGCGGGGGCGGCGCCGAGTCGGTTGTCCGACCGGACCGGTTCCTGGGTACCTGCCCAGTAAGCGCCCCCGATCGCGCAGGCCCCGGCCACCAGCACCGCAGTCGCCACCCGGGCGTGCGGGAATCCGCGTCTCTCACCGCTCATACCCGGATGGACGTACCGGCGCCGCCCGGACGTTGCACTACAGTGGAACCACTGTCGGTGTTTGAGTGTGTGCGGTGCGTGTCGATCTAGGTGAGTTTTCCCACAAAGGCGCACGAACCCGCACATCCGAGATACTCTGGGCGCATGACAGTGGCGCTCGAACACGTGCTCGCCAAAGCGGGCCTGCGGGTCAACCCGGTCGAGTTCCTGGAGCTCGTCGAGGAAGCGGCACGCCGGTTGTCCCCGGCCAACCCGGACCCGGCCGACTACTTCTCCCCCGACCAGCGCGAGGCGCTCACCGACGTGGGCCTGGACCTGACCCCGCGCCGCCCGGACGAGGTCGACTCGCGGGCGCGCGCCGTGGCCGCCCAGGCCGTGCTGCGCGACTCCGCGCTCACCGTGGCCGCCGCCGCGGAGGCCGTCGGGGTGGACTCCAGCCGCATCCGGCACCGCCTCGCCGCGGGTCGGCTGGCAGGCTGGAAGGACCGCGGCGGCTGGCGGCTGCCCGCCTGGCAGTTCGCGCCGTCCGGTGTGCTGCCCGGCCTGGAGATCGTGCTGGCCGCGGTGCCGGACGACCAGCCCCCACTGGTGGTGGCCGCGTTCATGACCACCCCGCAGCCGGACCTGCGCATCGACGACCAGCCCGCCACCCCCCGCCAGTGGCTGCTCGCGGGCGGCTCCCCCACCCGTGTGGCCGCCCTGGCCTCGGCGCTGGGCACACCCGCCTGAGATGTCCCGGCTCCCCCAGCCGCCCGAACCCGCAGAACTGAAACCGCTGCTGCGCGTCGACGAGGACATCGTCGCCCTGCACAGCGGCACCCACCTGGTCCGCATCTTCGCGGCCGCGGGCGCACACCGCCAGCGGTGGAACTCGTTCCGCTACACGGGCCCACTCCCGCACGCCCGCTTCGACCCGCAGCCGCTGGGCCCGGAGGCGGGCCCGGCCACCGCGCCGGGCCACGGCGTCCTCTACTTCGGCCTGAGCGTGCGCACCTGCGTGGCCGAGGTCTTCCAGCAGACGTCGATGGTCGACCGCATCACCAGAAAACCCCACCTGGTCGTCTTCCGCCCCCGCCGCACCCTCCGCCTACTGGACCTCTGCGGCCTCTGGCCCACCCGCGCAGGCGCGTCCCAGGAAATCAACAACGGCGCCAAATCCACCACCCAGGCCTGGGCCCGCACCATCCGAACCGCGTACCCCGACCTGGACGGTGTCTGGTACCGCTCCTCGATGGACAGCGGCGAACCCGCGGTATGCCTGTGGGACCCACCGGCCAGCGGCGCCCTGCCACACACGCCGGACGTCCTGTTACCCCTGGACTATCCCGGCCTGGACCTGCCGCTGGCCCGGGTGTGCGACGAACTCAACTACACACTCCTCTGAGACACCCCATGCTCCTGGAACTGGCAATCGGCGACGCATACGGCGCAGGCTTCGAATACGCCGACCCCGCTTTCGTGGCCACCCACAACACTCTCGGCGGCTACACCCGACACCCCCGACACGACCTACCCCCCGGCCACTACACCGACGACACCCAGATGACCCTGGCCCTCGCGGAACTACTGGCCACGGACGCCCCCTGGACCCGAACCACCCTGTCCGACAAGTTCGTCGAGGTCTTCCACCGCGACCCCCGGCCCGGGTACGCCAGCCGCTTCCACGCTTTGCTGTCCACAGTCGACAGTGGAGCCGACCTTCTCGCCCGCCTCCGTCCTGATAGCGACAAGAGCGGCGCGGCAATGCGTGTCTGCCCTGTCGGTCTCCTGCCGAGCGTTGCCGACGTGCTCGACCATGCGGAGATACAGGCCCGGATCACCCACGACACGCGTGATGGTGTGCTTGCGGCGCAGGCTGCCGCATTGGCCGTGCACTACTGCCACTATGAGTTGGGTCCCGTTGCGGATACTGCCCGCTGGATCTCGGGCCTGCTGGAAGGTGATTGGGGCCTGCCGTGGCGGGAACCGGTGGGCGCCAAGGGGTGGATGAGTGTGCGGGCGGCGTTGACTTCGCTGGTGACACAGGCGGAGAACGGACTGGCTGCCATCCTCCGGGCCTCGATCGCTTACACCGGGGACGTGGACACTGTCGCCACCATTGCGCTCGGCGCGGCTTCCCGGTCGCGGCAGGTGGCCCAGGACCTGCCGAAACACTTGCTCTCAAACCTGGAAAACGGCCCATACGGCCGCGACTATCTGTCTTCTTTGGACTCAATCCTCCTCTCCCGCTACTCCTGATCACCCGCACACGCCTCCCCTATACCTGCCCTCGCCTCGCAGCGCCGACTTCCGCTGGGCGGGGTTGGCCCGACTTCTCGGGCGTGGATGGTGTTGCCGGGTATGCGAGTTCAACGCAGACCTGTGGCAAGAATGCCGCATTGGTTGCCTTGACCAGCACAAACGTCCTTCTTGCAGCGCTGACGACAGATGAGACACTAAGAACATGGCGGGACGACGACCAGGGTTGGCCGACGCGCGGCGGATGGCCGGGTTTACGCAGGAGGGGTTGGCCGAGGCGCTACACGTCGAGCGCAGCACGGTTCACCGTTGGGAGTCCGGTAAGTCGCGACCGCAGCCCTATCTCTGGCCGAGGCTGGCAAAGCTGCTCGACACGACCCCGGCCCGGCTCCGCGACCTATTGCGCGGAGAATCGCCCGAGGAAGGGTGCGAGGTCGACCGGCGCAGTGTGCTGCAATCCGGTATCAGCGTGGGTGTGCTCCTGGCGATCGGGGAACAGGGCAGCGCGATCGACCCCCGTGTCGTCGATACCTTCGTCGACCTGAGGGACTCCCTCGTCGCGGCGGACAGCCTGCTCGGCCCCGGCAACCTGGTGCGTTCCGCCACCGAGCAGGTCGACAACGTGTCGCGCCTGTACGGTCGGGCCGATCGTGTCACGCGGGGGCGGCTGTTCGAGATCGGCGCGCTGTTCGCGGAGCTGTGCGGCTGGTTGGCTGACGATCTCGGCGGGTTCGACGAGGGCAAGTCGTGGTCACGGCGAGCACTGGAGTGGGCGCACGCGTCGGGGAACGCGGATGTCGTGGCGTTCGTGGTGATGCGGATGAGCCAGCAAGCCCACCTCACGGACGACCGCGCCCAAGCGAGCGCGTTGGCGTTCTCGGCCATCCAGCACGAGCACTCCGTCCGGAGCACATCCGTGCGGGCCGCGCTCCATCAACAAGCCGCTCACGCGTCCGCGTTGGACGGTGACGAAATCACGGCGCTCCAGCATGTCGACACCGCTTTCGCTTTGAGTGAGCGGAAACCAGTGGAGGCGGACCCGTACTCGCTCGCATGCTATTGCGTGCCCGCCTATGTCACCGCACAGCGCGCGGCTGTGTTGAGCACGCTCGGCCTGCACCGTCGTGCGCTCGACGAATACGACCGCGTCCTGGGCGAATGGCCTCAGGAGTACCACCGGGAGAAGGGGCTCCATCTCGCCCGGCGCACCTCGGTGGCGGCCTTGGCCGGTCTGCCGGACGCGGCGGTGGAGAGTGGGGTGGCCGCGCTCGGCATCGCGCGTGGCACTCGGTCTCGGCGGACGATGAGCGAGCTCGCCGCGAGTGCCATCCATCTCGAACCGTGGCGATCGCACGCGGCGGTTGCCGAGTTTCTGGAGTCCGTGGCGCAGGGAAAGGGCACCCAGTGGCGTTGAGTGTTGGGGAGTTGGTCGGGCGGGGCGAGTGGGCGGCGGTCAATCGCGGGTGGGGGCGGCCGTTCGTGGTCTACAAGTTCGCCGCGACGTTGGATGGGCGGATCGCGGCCGAGGATGGGAGCAGTCAGTGGATCACGAGTGCGGAGAGCCGCGCCGAGGTCCATCTTCTCCGCGCCGGATGTCAGGCGACCGTGGTCGGATCGGGAACGCAGCAGGCGGACAATCCCAATCTCGCCGTTCGTGGCAATGACGATCCCCGGCTCGATCTGTCAATGGTCACCGACCCCGGCCGCCAACCGTGGCGGGTCGTCATCGACAGCAACGCGAAGACTCCTGCCGACGCGAAAGTCTGCAATGGGGCCGCGCCTACGTTGATCGTGGTGGCGGAGGACGCCGACGCCGCGCACCTCGATGGCACCGTCGATGTGTTGCGTGTCGGGAGAGCCGATCGAGGACTTGACCTGCATGCCGTTCTGCGGGGGCTGTTCGCGCGTGGCATCAATGGGGTGTTCCTGGAAGGCGGGCCGACCCTGGCGGGGAGTTTCATCGCCGCCGGTTTGGTCGATCGGGTGGTGAACTACGTCGCGCCCGCGCTTCTCGGTTCCGGCAAGAGTGGATTGGAGAATGCCGGGATCCACACCATGTCCGACATCCTCCGCCTGGACCTCATCGACGTTTCGCGGGTCGGGCCGGATATCCGGCTCATCACCCGTCCCGTGCGAAAGGGCTAGGCGGCGGGTTCGCGGACGACGCGGGCGCGGACCGCGCGGAGGATGTGGTGGTCGACGGTGGCGCAGTCGGCGGCGAGCCAGGTGCCGATGGTGTCGACGAAGTCGGCGGGGACCATCGCGGAGACGCCGAGGCCGGGGGTGGGGTCGGTGGTGAGTTCGCCCGCGCGGGCCGGGTACAGCAGGAGGACGCCGCGGACGTCGACGTCGGGGAGGTGGTCGGCGAAGGCGGCGACGGCGGCGGACAGGTCGGTGGTGCCGCCACGGAACGGGTGGCCGTTGCGCCAGAGGGAACCGTCGTCGTCGATTTCGTAGTGGCCGGGGAGCCAGAGTTTGGATTCGACCAGGACGAGCCTACGTCCACACAGGACAGCGTGGTCGATGTCGGCGAATACCGAGCCGGGGCGGGACAATCCGTGGAAAACACGGGCGCCGGGAAGGCGGCCTAGATAGTCGACGAGAAGGCCCGCGGTCAGTCGCTCCCCCACCGGCTCGGTGTCGGCGACCCCGAATACCGTCCGCTCGCCGAACTCCGCTTGCGCCGCCCGCTGCGCCCGCGCCGCCGACATATACCGCCTTGCCAAACGCACCGCGACGGCCAATGCGGCGACGATCAAGGCCAGCCAGGTCACCAGGAGAACGGGCGGAAGCGAGTCCGGCACCAGTAACGGAACCGTGAGCACCACCGCGGCAACACCCATCCCGACGGCAGGCGCGTGCCCAGGCGTCCGGACATACCCGATGCGCGGCTGATGCTTGGTCAGGTGCCACCACGGCAACGAGGCAGGCGGCACATCACACGCGGGCGGCACGAACACGGGCTCGTCCCGATACATCCGCCGCCGCGGCCGTGGCGCCCGAGCCGCCGGTCCGGGCGCGGGCGCGGCGGTCGCGACACCCCGGTCGTACTCGGCCCGCCGCGCACTGTCGGCAAGCGTCTCGTAGGCCGCCTTGAGCAGCCGAAACGTCCCCGCGGTCCCGCCCGCGTCCGGATGCATGACCTTGGCCAACGCCCGAAAGGCCGACTTGACCTCGGCCGCCGAGGCATCCCGCCGCACCCCGAGCAACTCGTAGTAGTCGACGTCGTCCACCACTCCGACCCACCCTCCCTGTAGCGCCGGACAACGGTAGCGGACCGATGATCAACTTCTCCCCCCGCCCCCTGGCAACCACCAACGCGACCGGCCGCCGCGCACCACCGACATCACCCCGCGACCGACGGCATCCGGAAGACTGTCCCCCATGGAATTCTTCTGCTACCACCGCGACCGCTCGGACTCCGAAGACCTACGCGACACCCTGATGGAACAACACTGGTCCTACATGGACACCTACGCCACCGAGATGATCGCCCGAGGCCCGACTCTTACCGAAGACGGCAAAACTCCCACCGGCAGCATTCACATCCTCGACCTACCCACACCGGCAGCCGCACAGGCATTCGCCCTCAACGAGACCTACTACCAAGCAGGCGTCTACCGGGACGTCATGCTTCGCCGCTGGCGCAACACCCTCGACCGGACCATGTGGGAGTTCCCCGGCGGCCCCGACGAAGGAACCCGGTACCTCGTCCTGGGCCTCGGCCACGGCGAACCCGCGGACCTCACCCCGCCACCGCACGACCTGATCGCCTACGGCCCACTCCTCGCCGACGACGGCGACACCTGGCTGGGCACCGCTGCCCTCGTGCGAGCACCGGACGCACAAGCAGCACGCACAGTCCTCACCGGCGAATACTCCGAAGTCGAGGTACACCGCTGGCAGTTCGGCGGCCGGGACTAGTTGTTGCGGGTCATGACGTTGGTGACAGCCGGCAGGGGCTGAGACGAGGGGACGGGTCTTTCGGCGGCAGGATGGAAGTGCGACCAACGCATCCGCCGAACAGAAAGACCCGTCCGTGCTCCACCGTAACGCCCCGCTGTCCGTCGAAGGCCGCCACCGCCTCGTCCAACGTTGCCGCACCCGTCCGATCGCCCACGTCGCGGCCGAGATGGGCATCTCGCGCCAGTGCGCCTCCAAGTGGGTCAACCGCCATCGCCGCTTCGGCGAGGCCG
>NZ_KB894445.1 GCF_000374445.1 Actinokineospora enzanensis DSM 44649
GAAACGACCAAGTACATCCAGTACGAGGCCGTTCCGGCGGCACCGCCAGCCACGCCGTGGACCCGCCGATACACGGCCGACGTTCTGGGTCGCACCACTAACGGCGTGCGTCGATTTCGACCAACGCTTCCCGGGCGCCCATGGCGAGCGAGATCCCCCGGCCATGGCGCACCTCTGGCTCGCGTGGATTGATCCGGATGAGATTCCCGGTCGCCGCGCTGGCCAGTTCCGCCTGCCTGCGCACCGTGGGCACGGCCTGACCCGCGCCGATTTCGATGACCACCAGGTTCTTGCCGTGGCAGGCCCGACGCCAGGTGTTGAGCGCGGTCAAGGCTTCCTGGCTGCGGTCGGGGACCCAGGAGATATCGCCGAACATGAGGATGTTGGGGCGGGCCAGGGCACCGCAGTTCGGGCATTCCGGCAGTGGGCTCGCGGCGCGCATGGTTTCCGGGTCGACGGTGATGTCCACGGTGGTCGACCAGATCTCACGGCGGCAGGGGAGTGTGCATTGCAGATGGTGGATGGAACCGTGTACCTCGGCGACGTGCTCGAATCCGGCCAGCTGGAATTGGCCGTCCACGTTGGAGGTGAAGACCCGGGCGTCCCACTTCCGGAGGATCGCGAAACCGGAATGCGGCACGGTGGTGCGGTAGAGATCGAGTCGGTGGCCGTAGAAGCCCCAGGCGAGCTCCGGGTCCTCGGTGAAGTGGATGGGATCGGCGATCTCCTCGAACCGGAGGCCGAGCCGCTCGTATGGGGGATAAGCGCGCCAGAAACCGGTGGTGCCCCGGAAGTCGGGGAGGCCGGAGTCGACGCCCATGCCCGCCCCCGCACAGACGAGGACCGCGTCGGCCGATCCGAGCAGAGCGGCCGCGCGGTCCAGGGGGTCGGTCACGGGCGGGGGTTCGCGGACTGGACGATCTCGAACTCCAGCAGGTCGGAGCCGGTGCCGACGGGCTTGGCCCGCGCGCCTGCGTGGGCCTCCTTGGCCGAGCCGGTGAGCCAGGCCTGGAAGTGCTCCTCGGACTCCCAGCAGATGTGTGCTGTAGGCAATACCCGCTGACCTGGGAAAACTTGCTGACCTGCGCTCATGCGGAGGTTTCGGTGGTCGGAAATGTGCTCTGCACCACATCGAACTCAAGCAACGCTGACCCCGTAGCTACCGGCTTAGACCGATGCTCGGCATGTGCTTCCCTGGCGGGGCCGTTGGCCCACGCCTGGAAGTCCGTCTCGCTCGCCCATCGTGTGTACACGTAGTAGCGCGTCTCGCCAGCTCTCGGACGCAGCAACTCGAAGCCGAGGAAACCAGGGGCCGACTCGACCGCCCCAAGGCGTTGCGCGAAGCGCTGTTCGAGTTCGGGGCCTGCGCCCTCAGGCACTTCGATCGCGTTGATCTTCACCACGGCGGTCATGCTGTCAGCGTAGCCCGTCAACGCTAGCGCTAAGCTAGCGTCCCATGGACATGGACCTACAGCAGATCGGACCGGGGCACCCAGCGGTCAAGGATGTTCTGGCGATCCAGAAGAACACGGCGAACCCTTTCCGCCTGTTCGTGGCCGAGGGGCTGTGGGAAAACAACGTCGTCCTGGACACCGATCTCCGCGTGGACACGTTCTATTGGTGTCCGGAGCTGACCTACTCGGATGAAGCCAAGAAGCGTGCCGCCGAACTGGTAGCCGTAGCACGCAGGTCTTTCCGAGTGTCGGAAAAGACCATGGCTCGCCTGACCGAAAAGGGGCAGCCTGACGGACTCCTAAGCACAGCGCGTATGCCAACGTGGACGCCCGACGATATTCGATTGGAAGAGTCGTCCCTGGTGTTGGTGACCGATGCCCTGGAGATTCCAGGCAATCTAGGAACGCTCCTACGTACCTTGGATGCCGTGCATGGAGACTTGCTCGTCATGACGAACCGACGGACCCGCATGAGCCACCCAAAGGTTCTCAGGGCTAGCCAGGGGATGAGCGTGCGTGTTCCGCATCTCGACTTTGACGACACCGGCGATGCCATTGCCTGGTTGAAGGCCAACCAGTTTACGGTATTGCTCGCCGATACAGACAAAAGCATCAACTACAGGACTGCCGACTACGCGGGGCGAACAGCGATCGTAGTCGGTAGCGAGCGATACGGCGTTTCAAAGCCTTGGTATCAGCACGGTTTCAGTAGGATTGGTCTGCCCATGCTTGGATACGCCGATTCGCTCAATGTTGCCGTGTCAGCCGCCGTTTTCTTGTACGAGGCTCGCGCACGAAAGTCCGCATGGGACGCTAAGCGTTGACCGCCGGTTCAGGACCGAGGTCAAACAGGCTTGGATTGTCGGGGTAGTGCTTGACGAAGAAGCGCAAGAACTCGTCCAGGTCGAACGGCAGGAAGTCACACGGGTTGTTGTCGGGGACGTTCTCGTTCGTCTTGCAAAACAACATCCCGCCGCAGATGCCCACGTTAGGGCATCCGCCGCACTGAGGGTGCAGGAACGGGTCGTGGCTCGCAACCTCGTGGAAGATTTCGCCGTGCTTGTCGATGTCGGCGACAAGTTCGTCGGCAGAGCCCCGAGCGGTGTGCATCGCGTCGCAGGCGGCCAACTGCCCGGTCGCAGTGAACTTGACGTTGAACGGCGTGTAGGCCGAGCACGGCGAAAAGGTCGGTCGCGGGAAGTCGGTCACCACCTCTCCGTGCTGCACCTTTAGGGCGATGATCTCCATGTACAGGCGTTTGAAATCATCACCCGACATGCTTCCGGCCAGCGCGTTGTATCCGTACTGAACCGTGTTGTGCAGTTCAAACTCTGTGTGGGTGATGCCCAGACCCTTGATCATCTTGTACACCTCGGCCGCGTACTTGGCGTTGAACGCGTTGGCGTTGTACCTGATACTCAAGATGGTCTGATGGTCGTTGAAGACGGGAGCAAGCTTCCCGAGGATCTTCAAGATCGTGTCGTAGGTTCCAGACCCGTTGTGGCGAATCCGGGACTTGTCATGGTCAGCCTTGTTTGTCAAAGTGATCGAGATGGAGCGCATGGCGCGTACAACGCTCTCGTCAACCAGTAGGCCGTTTGTGTCGATTTGCGGATGGAAGTTCACGCCAAAGCGTTTTGCGATCTCCGCGCCACGCGTCACGCCATCCAACACCTTGGCCTTCTGCATCAAGGGTTCGCCACCGATCGTGCGGAACACCACGTCCGTAAAGGGACGCTTCTGCTCCTCCAGGACGGAGGTCATGTAACGTAGGACGTTGTCCAGTCCGCCGTCCGTTATCGGAGTGTCATCCCGATAACTATTCTGGTAGCAGAATGGGCAGGCCAAGTTGCACGCCTGCGTCATTTCCATGGTCAAGTTGAAGACGGAGTTCGTGGCTTTGCGGCGAAGGTACTGCTCGTGAGCAACGTCGATCTCGTTCGTTGCGGCGTCAACGACGAACCCCGCGTCTTCCATGCTCGCCAAGGTGCTGGCGTCGAGGCGAACCAAAGTACCTGCTTCGAGCGCACTAGCGTCGGCAGCGTCGAAAACAGCAACGCTGCCCCAATACCGGTTGAAGACGATAGCGGAGCCGTCGCCGGTCGCGGCATAGTGATTGTAAAAGGACGACTTGAGCGGCACAGATATGCCCTTTCTCCGGTTCGCGACCGGCGACGGTCATCTACTTGGCAACGACGGGCGCGGCCGTGCGGAGCTTGCCGTCGTTGGACGACCCCGAGCACTGGCCGCACGCCTTCGCGGCGAGCTGGCGCCCCCGCAAGGACAGAACCACGTTGGGCTTGGTCTTCAAGCTGACACCTCCCTTCGTCACTAGATGATGCAAACGTGCCTCCGGCCGGATGGCTAGAGCCGGAAGAGTGGTGTAGTTGCCATCTACGCCGATATCCCTTCGAGGATGGCAAGTTGTCCAGGGAAACGCGTCACGGTGCAAATTGATGCGTCCGGGTAGTAACGTGAGAGCAAGGTGTCCACAACCCGGTCTAGAGGGCCAGCCAATGTCCAAGTCGGCAGGTCCAGGCGGAGCGCGGTAGTTGGATTGAAGTCGTTCCGCACTCGCGAAGCAATAGCCATCTCGTCCACCGCGATAAACAGGGTGTCCACATAACCATGCGGCAGGTATTTGTTAAGGACAATGCCACCAAATCCGCTCTCTGTCCTTGGGAACGGATGCACGCGAAAGCCAAGGTCGAGCAGTCGGGTGATGCTGTACGTCTCGCTCACCGTTCGGTCCTACGCGTGGACTTGCCGTTGGACGAGCCACTCGGTCGGTCGTCAAGGTTTATGGCTATGCGCACGACCGTCACCACGAGAAGGGCGGCCAGAAGAACCCACTGGGCCCACTCTGCGCCATCAGACACGGGCACACCCATCGCAACTCCTGGTAACTAGGGTCGGGCTCGCGGCGAGGTGGCGGTACCCACACCGCGAGCCCGACCGGGCGCGTAGCGACGCCGGGGGGCCACGCCGCACGCTCGTCGCGCCACAGGTCGCACAGCGCGCGGCAGCGTCACCGCGGCGAGCATGATCCGCACTCGCGTCCGCTGTACGTCGCCAGATGCTCAGCGCACACCGTTGTGCGCTGCTGGCGTTGGCACGCCGCCGGGTGCGGGGCTTCCTGTGTCCGCAGGTCGGCCCTTAGGCCAGCGGAAGTCGACCACACCCGGCGACTCGTGAACAGTACCACGTGAACAGTACACGGAGATCAGCGCTGAACGGGTGAATCTGTCCGAACCCGATTGACGAGGCCGACTACGGTGTTCGCGTGGCCACGGGCGAGACGAGACGCAAGCGGGTACTGGGCGCATGGATGCGCCAGCTCCGGACGAGGGCGAGTAAGACGCCAGAGGCGGTCGCCTCGGCCATCGACGTCACCCGCCCTACGGTCCAGCGCATGGAGACCGGCTACTCGCTTCCGGGTCCTCCGACGTTCGCTGCTATCCTGGACCAGTACGCGCCCTCGGATTCTGATCGCGCGAAAGCGATGCAACTGTACGCCTATGCCAAGGAAGACGACGCGGTTGTTGATCACGCGTTCGGTCTGGACCTGGCATATCGAGCGTTTCGGCAAGACGAGCGGGACGCGATCAAAGAGCAGAACTACCAACCGTTCGTGACGCCAGGTATCACCCAACTTGACGGGTACGTCGCGGCGCTGCGCGGCGACATGGTCGCCGAGGTAGCGGGGGCGGCAGAAGAGAGACGCGTGCGGCGTGATCAACTGCGCCCGCCTCGCTCCTTTCCGTTGGAGGTCGTCCTGCACGAGGCGGCTTTGCTCAACCCCGTTGGCGGCCCGGCGGTCATGGTCGAGCAACTTGAATATCTGTTGGAACTCGCCGAATTGCCGAATGTGGACATTCGAGTCCGCGCGTTCGCCGATGGACCATTCGTGTTGATGCACACGAGCGCCGTCATCTTGTCGTTTGATGACGCTGGTGTTGGCCTCAGCCGCTCGGTATACCTCGAATCCCCCGCAGGGGGCAGGACCTTGGAAGATGTCGAGACTGTGCAAGTCCTCGCAGATGAGTTTGAGCTGGCCAAGCGAGGCGCGCTGCCCCCGGCAGCTTCCATGGAGAGGATCAGACAACAGATTGAGGTGTACCGCCGTGGCGCATGACAACAAGCTTGTGTGGCGCAAGAGTTCCTTTAGCCAGTCGCCGACCAACGAGTGCGTCGAGGTGGCGTGGCCGCGCACTTCGGTAGCGGTGCGAGACTCGAAGCAGGGAGAGTACGGACCGACCCTAGGGTTCGGGGCTGCGCAGTGGCGGCGATTCGTCCAAGCCGCTACGAAGGGATGAGGCCGTGGTCGGGTTCTACCGTCCAAGGTCGAACCCGACCACGCCGTCCTAGTCCATCGCAGCAACATCGGGACCATCCGCGTCACGTCGTCCAGGCTGTTCGCCGTGTGGACTCTGATCAGGGATGGTCCTGCTACTGGCGGCGTTTAGTAGGCGCTCGGCTAGCCGCCCGTTCTCGCCGTCGTCGGGGTGGTTGCAAGCGCTGCCCGTAGCTTCCCCGATCCGTTGGCAGTGTAGGTCGTTGATGACCTCGTAGAGGGCTCCGATGCGGGCCAGTGGCCCCGCCAGGAGCTTGCTGCTGCCGTCTGGGTTTTGGACGACTTGCGCTGTCGTGCCTAAGTCTTGTCGGATCTCGATCAGGTCTGCCGACACGTCTCTCCCTCGCGCACAACCCCCCAGGTTGCGCTGTGCTGTGCTTCGGGCTAGCTCTCCGCCAGGGCCGCGGGCAGGGTGGCTCGCGGAAGCGTTGAGCTTAGCGACTGTGTGCTTCGCCGCGTACCCACGATCTCAGGATGTGCCGGTCGGGCGCCGGGATGATCTACGTGTCGGATGTGATGCTGGTCTCTTGAGCGATCGAGGGAGATCCGCACTCGACGGTGGCCGCCTGGTCGGCCAGGAGGGCGTCAAGTAGACCGATGGCTATGCGCCGTCGTTCCGGTGTCAACAGGGCGTAGGTGTCGACCACCTGCTGTTGCTCGGGCGTGAGCACGGGTCCGTCCAGCGCTACGCCCGCGTCGGCGAAGAACGCCTGCGAGACCTCCCACATCTCTGCGCCGAGGGCTGCCGCGAAGCGCTCGATGACCTTCAAGTTGGGCGAGCGTCCAAACCGAACGCTGGGCTTGAGGTGGTGGGCGAGGTGGCCAGGCTTCATCCCCGCCAGCCGTTCGATCTCTGCGGTGGACCGGCCTCGGCGGTACTTGTCCACCAGCATCCCGACGCGCGTCTTGACGTCGTCATCTGCCATGTCGTCCCCCTGTCGACCCGGTCGGCGTGATCCCCAGTGATCACAGACGTACCCCGTACTGGCGTTGGCAGCGTAGGGATAGTCACCGACTCGTGAGCACACGGTAGGACCTCGGTCCGAGGTCCGCTTGAACAGTTGCCATTTTCCGGTTCGGGCACGGAGCGTGTCTGTCGAACTACTCCACATCGTCTCAGTGTTCGTACTTTCTTGACAGACGCGTGCGCTGTGATCCACTGTGGAGATCGCTCGCCGGGATGGGTTTGTCAACCCTCCGGTCGGTGGGTTTCTGAGCCTCTGGGGGAGGTCTGCTGTGTCCTGGCGAATACGTCGCCTTGCGCCTGCTGTGGTGACAGCTCTGCTGTCGGTGTGGCTGGCGCTGATACCCGCTGCGCCGAGCGGGCCTCGCTCGGCGCGCGCGTCCGGGTTCACACGACGTTGTTTGCGCCGCTGGGAGGCGGTTTCGTCATGTCCACAATCGCTTTGGCTACGCCCGATCCCGAATCGGGTAACGAAGACGCGGCATCGCTGGTGTCGCTGGATCGGGTCGCGGACGAGTTCGCGCAACTGGAACGGTTGGTGCCGCGCCTGGACAAGCTCGCCGCGCGTCAGCGGCAGCTACGTCGGGTCATCCAGGCCGTCATGGGAGACGGGGAGATCGGCACCATCGGCGAGGTGCCGGTGGTCTCGTGGCGGAAGACGCTGCGTGTCGGGGTGTCGCAGAAGCTGTTGAAGGAGAAGTACCCGGACATCGTGCCGGAGGTACTCGACATCACCGAGGTCCGGCGGTTCCTGGTGCTCGGGCGGTGAGCACGGTCGCCGCACCACAGGAGCGCGGCGTGCGGGAGCTGGTCGGCGAGATCGCGCGGCGGGCGATCTCGTTGACCCCGGCACAGGGTGATCCGGTCGCGGCCGTGGCGGCGCTGCTGGTACTCGACCCGCGCAACGTCGACCACGTCGAGGCGGTCATCACGGTCATCGTGTGCGATGCGCTGGGTGACCCGTGGCGGGAGACCACGGCGAACCGCTGGCGGTCGTTGCTGCCGACGTGGATCAGGCCGCAGGTCATCGGCGCGGTTGTACAGCGCATGAGGTCGGCGGGGCTGCTGGTGTCCACCGGCCGGTGGGTGCGTTCGACCGACCGGGCCGGGGGCAACGGCGGCAAGCCGCAACCGGTGTACGTACTGATAGTCACTGGGGAAGACCAGCCGTTGCCGCTGTCGCGGCTGGGTGACGTGGGGCCGGACGGCCCCGACAGGACGTGATCCCGGCACGCAGCCACGCCGACGCCGAACAAGCCCGCCGCTGTATCGGCGGTGAGTTGGTCGCCGAGGAGCTGACCAGCGCTGCCCGCGGGCTGGTCGTGGCGTGGCTGCACGCCCGCAAGCTGACAGACACCGAGATCGCCAGGCGCGCCCGGATGTCGACCTACACCACTAGCCGCATCAGGGAACGCCTGGGCCTCCGGGCGCACACCGCACATTCGAGGAGCACCGCACGTGGCGCGTGACCACGCCCGCATTCAGTGCGACATCTGGGACGACGACGACTTCCGTCCACTGTCGACACTGGCCAAGCTGATGTACATCCACCTGCTGTCACAGAAGAAGTTGAGCTATGCCGGGCTGCTCGATCTGGCCGCGAAGCGTTGGGCGCGCGCGCACCCCGACCACGACGTGAGCGAGATCCGGGCGGCGTTGTCGGAGCTGGACGCGGCGCGCATGGTCGTCATCGACCACGACACGGAGGAGCTTCTTGTCCGGACCCTGATCCGCAACGACGGCATCGTCAAGCAGCCGCAGGTGCTCGCCGCCGCGTTGCGGCAGTCCTACGCGATCGAGTCGCCGATCCTGCGGGCGGCGCTGGCGGTGGAGCTGCGTCGCCTGCCGGTCGAGTTGTGCGGGTCGCTGCCGCAGATCGTGGCCGCCTCGCTGGAGCGCGGCGACACCGCGCCGCCGGTGGAGATCAAGCCCGTGCGCCGCCGCCCGGCCAGCGACGCCGCCGACGCGCCCGCGGCGGTCGAGTCCGCCGAGCGGGAGCCCGTCGACAACCCTGCGGGCGACCCTTCCCGGAAGGGTTCCGGGCGGCCTCTGGGGGAAGGGGGCAGGGGGCAAGGGGACTCTTCCCGTCCTCGGTCTCGTAGTTCTTCTGGGCGCACGCGCGCGACGCGACCCGCCCGCGAGCTGGCCGCCCGCTTGGTCGCCGACCACGTCCCGGCGCAACCGCGCCGGGTGACCGATCGGCTCACCACCGAGGCCGCCGCGCTGCTGACCGAGGGCATCACCACCGACCGGGTGGAAGCCGGGCTACGCCGTTGGGCACAGCGTCGGGTCGGGGCCGGTCTGCTGCCGGAGCTGGTCGGCGAGGCCATGCGCACCGCCGCGCCCGCCGGGGCCGCGGGCACGACCCCGCTGGCCGCCGCGCTGGAGCTGGCTCGTCGGGTCGCGCACGAGGACCAGGACGACAGCGAGCTTGGACGCATCCTGCGCACCGCCGACGACGAGACCGCCGTGGCCGCGTTGCTGGGGGTGGCGGCATGAGCCAGGAGACCATGAGCGGCCAGGCCGGGCCGCTCATGTCGCGGGTGGAGGTGTCCGGGCTGCTGGCGATGATGGCCGCGTTCCGCTCCCGCACCCCCAGCGACACCGAGCTCCGTTGGTGGCGTGACCAGCTCGTCGGGTACAGCTCGGCCGAGTGCCAAGCGGCGCTGCTGGCGCACTCCAAGACCAGCCCGGAGAGCGTGACCCCGGCCCAGATCATCGGGCGCATCCGCGACGCGCGGCACCGTACCGAGGTCCGGCGGCAGCGCCTCGCCCGCGACCCGGAGACCGACCGGCGCCGCAGTGCCGACGCGGCCCGGCGCGGCATGGCGGCCGTCTACGCCGAGACCGGATGGACCCGGCTGCCCGAACAACGCGCGGCGCTGACCGTGCCATGCCCGGAACCGGGGTGTGAGGTCCCCGCCGGGGTGATGTGCGCCCAGACCGGCCCGCGTCCCCGCCGGGACCCGGCCACCGGCGTGCACCGGTCCCGACGTGACGCCGCCCAGGCCGCCGCCGCCGCGCAGGACCGGGAGGTGACCGCGTGAACGACCTCGCCGACCTGGATATCTACGCCGCGACGCCGTGCCTGCTCGGCTGCGTCGCGGGCGACGGAGAGCCGTTTCCCGCCCAGCACGGCTACCGCACGTGCGACCCGTGTGCCGACCGGCTCCGCGCCACGCTCAACGAGCTGGTGGAGCTGTACGCGCTGGTCGACGACGCCATGGTCCCGGGCGGCGGCGGGGCCGCCGCGCGCGGCGCGCCCGGTCACGGCTCCCGGTCCCCGGCCCGGGACAGCGTGATCGTGCTCACCGACCCGCGCACGCACGCGGTGGAGGACGACGACCCGCACTCGGTGTTGGCGGTGCTGTCGAGCTGGGCGGACAACGTGCGCCAGGACACCGGCCAGGATCCGCGCGGCGGCCCGGCCACCGTGTCCGGGGAGGTCGCCGTCCTGGTCCGGTGGCTGGACTGGGCGACCCGCCAGTACTGGATCGGGGACCTGGGCCAGGAGGTGGACGAGCTGGCGCACCAGCTCCGCGCCGCGCTCGGCGTGCAGGAGCGCACGATCCCTGTCGGTCCTTGCCCGGCCCGGGTCACCGACCCGGGCACCGGCCGTCTCACGACCTGTGGCGGGCCGCTCAGGGCCCGATTGTCGGTCGAGCGGATCAGGTGTCCCCGGTGCCGGGCGAGCTGGCCGCGTGACCGCTGGGACGACCTCGGCGGCGAGCTGGGCACCCCGGTGTCGGACTACGCGTCGCTGTCGGTGTGGCTGTCGACGCCGACCGGCACCCTGCGCCGCTGGCGGGGCGAGGACGAGTGGGCCAACCACGGCAGCAGACGCCGCCCGCAGTTCGCGCGCACGGACGCGCTGGCCTCCTGGCGGCGCAGACACGCGGCGGTGCCCGGGTAGTGGGTTGCGGGACCGGTGACCACCCCGGAGGGCGGTTGGAACCACCGGCCCCGCAGTCCCGTTGCACTCGGCCACGAAGGCCGCAGAAAGGACACGCTCAGTGTAGGCGAGCGGGTCCCCGTGTCGCCAGGTGGCGTCGTGGATCACCATCGCTAGCTCCACTCCCATCACTCCGGATATAGTTATTGCTGTGAGGGGGACGGGATGGAACCCCACCCCACACCAAAGGAGAACCGTTGCACACCAAGGAAATGGACACCATGGACTTCCCCATTCCCGTATGGCTCGGCACATTCAAGGAGGTGACCGTATGGGCGGTGTACCACTGGCGACCGGCCGGTCCGACGACCCTCGGGGCCCAGGGCGTCGGCACGCCCGTGGTACACGCCCTGTTCAGTGACGACCGCTGCTACTGCGGCCTGTGCACGCTGGTACCCGGCAACGTCGGTCCCTGCCCGAACCTGGAGCGGCGCGCCCTCCTGGCGCACGACCAGTTCCGGGAGCTGTACTCCGACTACTCCGTCCAACTGGGACAGTTTCCCGTGCTGGGTTACCTGAGCCTCGGCGCCCGCCGGATCGAAGTGGTCGCCCGCTTGCTCAACCTCGCCCCCGAGGACTGATTCACAGGCGAGGCGGGAGCCGTCGCGCTCCCGCCTCGCCCCTTGGAGAAGTGGCGTCGTGGATCACGATCGCTAGCTCCACTCCCCGCAAGCCGGATATAGTTCTTCTTGTGAGGGGGACGGGATGGAACCCCACCCCACACAACACCAAACCGTTGCACCGAACCGAAAGGACCATCATGGCCACCACTCGCAAGACCTCCAAGGGCAAGGCCGCCGAGTCCAAGCCCGCGGCGACGGAGGACAAGGCCGCCATCAAGCGCAAGGTCGCCGCGCTGCTCAAGCAGGCCGAGGACTCCGCCGTCACTCCGGAGGAGGCGCAGGCGTTCGCCGCCAAGGCGGCCGAATTGCTGGCCCGGTACAGCTTGGACGCCGCCGCGTTGCGAGAGGAGAAGGGGCAGAGGCCGGAGCCCATCTCGACTCACGTCTTCACCGTGTCCGGCCAGGGATGCCACGGCAAGGCGCGCACCATCCTCCACCGCTTCGTGATCGACGCCGTGGGAGGCAAGCATATCGCCCAAGGCGATGACATGACGACCAAGGACCGTTTGGTGACCGCAGTCGGCACGGCCTCGATGATCGACACGTTGAAGACGCTCCTGCCCTGGGTCATGGCGCAGGCGGAGAGCGCGGCCCGCCTGGCGACGCCCTTGTACGTAGCGCAGGCAGACACCGATCACCTGACCACGGCGAACAAGAACATCCTCCGCCGCGACTACTTCCGGTCGTTCATCAAGGGCTACGGCCAGGGGGTGGCGGACAAGATCCTCGCCACCCGGAACGACCTGGCCGAGGAGGTCAAGGGAAGTGCCAAGGCGGTGGTACTGGTTCGCGACACGGAGCGGATCGCCGCCGAGTACGCCCGCAAGTTCCCCGAGATCTCGCAGGATCGCGGCAGCAAGACCACCGTCGCCGGACACGCGGCCGGCGTGCGCGCCGGTCGGGCCGCCGACACCGGTCAGGCCAAGGTCACCACCAGGAGTCGGAAGGGGGTCGGCAAGTAGTCGATGGGCGCCCCGGCCTCCGGGTCGGGGCGCCCCGCTCCTGGCGTCGTGGATCACCTTCCATGATCCCCACATTCCGGATAGAGTTATTGGTGTCAGGGGGACGGGATGGAACCCCGCCACCCGACGCGAAACCCGTTGCAACAGGAGGATTCAATGTCCATGAACAACACTCCCCCCGGGCGTCACCGCCGCGCCCGAATCCAGCGGTGCCGGGCACTGCTGGTCACCCCGAGCGGGCCGACCACGATCGACATCCACGCCGACCGTCGCGGGCTGCCCGTCCTGCTGACCGCCACGTCCGCCTTGACCGGCTGGGATCTGGCCGGGGTCGCGTTCTGGGTCGACCGGGACGCCGAAGTCGACACCGCGCCGCTGAACCGGCCCGCGACCAACCTGTTGGACGCGTTCCTGCGCAGTGTCAAGGCGGGCCGCTACCTGCCCGGCAGGGACACGTGGGAGCGCCGCCACGCCGCCGAGCTGCTCGACGGCGACCCGAGGGACCGCCGGGTCTACGGCGCGTGCGTGGTGGACGGTCTGATCCCGGAGGCCGACCGCGACTACACCGACCCCCGGCCCATGTTCCGGCCGCTGTCTCGCGAGTTCTGGACCTGGTACACCCGCGATGGCGACCCCCGCGTCACCGACCTGGGCCGTGAACTGGCGTTGCTGATCCGTGAGAGCGGCCACCGCCTGGACCGCGTCATCGGTGTCCGGATAGTCGCCGACTGACCGACGCGGGTCCCGCTCACACGAGCGGGACCCGCCCCCTGGGGAGCGTCGTGGATCACCTTCCACGATCCCCGAATTACGGATAGAGTTATTGGTGTCGGGGGACGGGATGGAACCCCGCCGCCGACGCCACCGTTGCGAACAGAGAGGCACCACAAGCGTCATGCGCACCACAATCCGGCCACACCAGCCGAACGTCATTCCACAAAGGATCAGGGTCGCTCCCGGTGAGGTCGACCTCATGCACATCACCTTCGACAGGCTGTACGCCTTCACCGTCGAACAGGGCGACGCCCACGGTTTCATCGGCTCACACCTGGCCTACCCCAGGGCGCACCGGTGGGAACCCATTGCCGGGGTCGGGTTCTGGACCGGCCAGCAGTCCTACAAGCGGTGGGACCTCAACCCGGTGGCGGGCGCGGTCTACGTCGAACTCGTGCGCGCCGTCGCGGACGGCCGCTATGCCGCCGACGAACAGGAACGAGTGGCCGCCGGGATCAACCGCGTCGGCAGCCCCTGTTTCTACGGGCCGTGCCTGATCGCCGGGATCGGCGACCAGGGCGAGGCGACACCGCTTCCCGACGCGTTCTGGTCGTGGTGGGAAGGCTCCGCCCCCGACCTGCACCGGATCATCCTCGCGCACCGCATCGCCGACACGCTCGCCGAGGTGGGCGTGACGGCCGACCAGGTAACCGAGGTGACCGTCCTGTCCGACTGACCGACCCGGCCCCCGGCCCACGGGCCGGGGTGTCCCTGGGGGGCGTCCCTGGGGGGGCGTCGTGGATCACCTTCCATCTTCCCTGTAATCCGGATACAGTTATCACTGTTCGGGGGACGGGATGGGACCCCGCCCCGACACCGCAACCCGTTGCGAAACAACGAAAGGAACACCAGTGAGTAATCAGATGTACGCCGACCTCGCCGCGTTGCTGGCCAGGGTTACCGAGCTGGTCGCCGACTCGGTTGGCGGCGAGTCGCCCGACGCGGCGAGCTGGTCGCAGGAGGGCACGCAGCGCCCGGAGGACTCGGACATGGACGGCGGCCGATTCCAGGCGGTACTCATCCGCCGCAACGGCGAGATCGGCTTTCTGGCGTTGACCGCCGAGACGGCCACGGACAAGATTGCGGCGGTCCTGGGGGAGCAGGAGATCACCCCGATGGACCTGGTGACCGGCGTGGGCTTCTGGCGGCCCGGGTTCGCCGCGCCGCGAACCGAGGTCAACGTCCCCGCGACCGTCGCGATCACCCGCCTGGTCAACGACATCGTCGCAGGCGACTACGCGGTCGGTGACAAGGACCTCGCCCGAGTCAAGCGGTTGAAGCGCAACAACATGGCCGATCTCACCATCCACGGCCCGTGCGTGATCACCGGCCTGAGCCTGACCAACCGACCGGCGCCGATGCCCGAGCGGTTGAAGGACTGGGTAAACGGGCTGATCGTCGACGTCGCCTACTACCAGCTCGGTACCGAGATCGCCGAGCAGTTGAAGGCGACCGGCGTCCCGCCGCACCTCGTCACGGGCGTCATGGTCAAGGTCTCCTCGGACTGACGACCGTAACCGCTGCCCCGGCTCCCACGCGGAGCCGGGGCAGCGGCCACAATGACACCGACCACGCGCACCGGAAGGGAGCCGATCGACCGTGATTCACGCCGGACGCACCGCCGTCGACAGCGAGGCCATCGCCGTCATGCACGGTCTGTCGCCCGCCACCGCGCACAAGCGGCGGCCGTGGACCGACCCCGGCCACCCCAAGCCGATCACGCAAGGGCGGCCGGTCCCCGGCCGCCCCCGGCTGTGGGACGAGCAACAGGCCAGGGCCTACGCCAACGGCGAGCCGATCCCGGCCCTGCCCACGCGGCCGAACGAGCGGGACCTGTTGGATCGCGGTGAGGCCGCCGCGTTGGCCGGACTCACCCCCGACACCTGGAGCAAGTACCAGCGCACCGCCCGCGCCCAGGTGCGCGAGGGCGCGCCGTTGGTGCCCCCGGCCGACGAGGTCGTGTGCGGGGTCGACCACTGGTACCGCGCCACCGTGAAGCGGTGCAAGCGCGAACGGGCCGCCCGCGCGACAGCAGCCCGCGGCGGCCGACCGCCCGGCAGCGGCGACCGCCTCGCGCGCGAGAAGATCGGCCCCGCCGTCGCCGAGCTGGTGCACGCCGCGCGCGCGAACGACGAGCGGGTCAACGTCGCCGAGATCGCGCGCACGCTGGGCATCGCCTACTCAACCGCCCACGCCCACGTGAAGCGGCTAACCGGCGCCACGTGATTGTCGGTTGCGCCTGACCTGGGGCGAACGTAGAGTGATTCACAGTGGTGAACTCTGCGCCAAACGAGTGAATCTTACGGCGCTCGCCGACCGCGCGCGCTACTCACCGTCGTAGTCGCGGTGTCCGGTCGGTGTGTAGCGGTCCAGGCTCGTGGCCTCCATGAACGCGATCATCCGCGTGAGCAGGACGGCCTCCGCCGCGCCGCCCCCGGCACCCAGTAGTCCATCACGCTCGGCTTTCAGCGCGTCCAACGGCGCGCCGTTGCGGGCCAGCGCGAACGGCGTGAACCCCACCGACTGTGTCTCATCCGTCACGCGGACAGTATCCCGCCGCCCTGACCGCCGCGTCCCCGCGCCGCCGGACGGGGGCACGTGGGCACCGGATGGACCGGCAGCGACCGCCGCGCGCGCCTGCCCCGAGACTGGCCGCGCCGCCGCGCGTTGGTGCTGGCCCGTGACCCGTGGTGCCGACTGTGCTGGACACAGCCCTCCACCCAGGCCGACCACATCATCGCGGGCGACGACCACAGCCTGTCGAACCTGCAAGGCGTGTGCGCCCGGTGCCACGCGGCCAAGAGCTCCAGCGAAGGCGGACGCGCCCGCCGCCTCTCCCGGCCCCGCCCGGCGGTGCCGCACCCGGGCGAGTTGCCCCGGCCGACAGATCGACCCGACCAACACCACATGTAGTCGACAGGTCGGCCCGGGGCGCTCCCGTGCGCCACACCCCAGGGGGGCACCCCCCACCCCCGCCGTCGCCGTGCACCGGTTGGTCATAGCGACTCGCGGTCCGTACGAAACTCCCCGACCGCCCACACGAACAGGGCCCACCCCGCGCACCCGCGCTCACCAGGGAGAACGCATGTCCGCATCTCCGTCGCCAGCACGCGCACCCGCCCACCGGAGGGAGGTGCCCGGCGATATCGACTTCACCCCCCAGCCCGCGGCGACCCTGCCCCGGCTCGACCAGCTCTCCCTCGTCACCCAGCGCCGCCACGCCCGCACCCCACGCTGACCCGACCGTCCCCCTGCTGGTCGCCCCGTGCACGCGGGCCGCCGCCGCCGACGCGGTCATGCGCTGGCACTACAGCGCCAAGACCCCGCGCGGCAAGCTCGCCACCTGGGGAGTCTGGGAACACGGGCGGTTCGTCGGCGCGATCGTCTACGGCCGGGGCGCGTCCAACCACCTGGGCCGCCCCTACGGCCTGGAGCAGACGCAGGTGGCCGAGCTGGTGCGCGTCGCGCTCACCGACCACGCCGCCCCGGTCACCCAGATGATCGCCGTCACCCTGCGCCAACTGCGCGCCAGCTCGCCCGGCCTGCGGCTGGTCGTGTCCTTCGCCGACACCACCCAGGGCCACCACGGCGGCATCTACCAGGCCGGGAACTGGCTCTACAGCGGAACCACCGACCCGCACACCCTGTCCTACATCGTCCACGGCCGCGAGATCCACGGGCGCAGCCTGCGCCACCTCGCAGCAGCCCGCGGCCCCGACGAGACGGCGGAGGCGTTCGTGCGGCGGACCATCGACCCGCACGTGCGGGCGATCAAGACGCCCACGCTCAAGCACCGCTACCTCTACCCGTTGGACAAGGCGATGCGCCGCCAGCTCCGTGACCGCGCCCGCCCCTACCCGCCGCGACTGGAGGTGAGCACCGATGCCTGAACCCCGCCGTGCGCCGGTTCCCGGGTCGGCCGACGTGCTGACCAAGCCTGACACGGACCACTACCGCGAGCGACACGGGATCGTGGTCGTCTGCCGCGACGCCCACCACCAGGAGCAGGTCTACAACCGCCTGCGAAAGATGGGCCTGCGCTGCCGGGTGGTGAGCGTCTAGTGCGGATCAGCGTGCGCCACCAGGTCCCCGTGGCCGAGTCCTTCCGGGCCGCCAAGGTGCGGGGCCTGTTCAACGCCACCGACGCCGACGCGACCCGGTTCCACCTGGACGTCGATCTGCCCATCGAGGACGAGCAATGGCGGATCGGGGTCGTGGTCGGACCGTCCGGGACCGGCAAGTCCAGCATCGGCCGCGCCCTGTGGGACGGCACCGCGTTCTACACCGCCGACGACTGGCCCGACGACGCGCCGATCATCGACGCCATCGCCCCCGGCGGCGACTTCGAGGCCGCCACCGCCGCCTTGAGCGCGGCCGGTCTCGGCGACGTCCCGGTATGGCTGCGCCCCTACAGGGTGCTCTCGACTGGTCAGCGGTTCCGCGCCGACCTGGCGCGCGTCATCGCCGAGCAGCCTGACAAGGTCGTGATCGATGAGTTCACCTCCGTGGTGGACCGTCAAATCGCGCGCGTGGGCGCGGGCGCGTTCGCCAAGGCGTGGCGACGCGGCAGCGGGCAAGCGGTGCTGCTGACCTGTCACTACGACGTGCTCGACTGGCTGGAACCGGACTGGGTCTACGACAGCGGCACGGCTTCGTTCACCAGGGGGTCGGTTCAATTCCGGCGCCCGAGGATCGACGTGGAGATCCGGCAAGGCGGCTGGAACCTATGGCCGCTGTTCCGGGCACATCACTATCTGACCCTGCCCAAGATGGTCGCCGCGAAGGCATACGTGGCCTTTGTGGACGGTGAACCGGTCGCCCACGTCGGCATGACCACCAAGTCGCTGACCACCGGCCCCCACACCGACCGGGTCGTCTCGGTGGAGGCCCGCGCTTCCCGCCTGGTCGTCCTTCCCGCGTGGCAGGGCGCGGGCGTCGGCACGCGGTTCCTCAACCACGTGGCCGAGCTGCAACGCACCGGGCACGGCGTTCTCGACGGCCGCCGGATGACCACCCTGTTCCACACCACCCACCCGCATTTGGCGGCGGCCCTGCGCCGCGACGACCGATGGCGGCAGATCACCGCCCGACTCACCGGCCACAAGACCGGCGACAGCGAGAAGTTCTTTCCCGATCGCGAGAAGTCGTTGCCGCGCACCGGATACGGCGGACACTTCCGGTCGGTGCAAGGGTTCCGCTACTACGGCTGAGGGGGTGGGGTCGTGCGTCTGTTCCTGTCCGGACAGGGCGGTTTCGCGCTCGCCGTCGCCAAGGCGGTCACCGACCGCGGGCACACCCTCGCAGGGGTCGCCACCCCCGCCACCCGCCGGAACCGGCCCGACGACGACGACCCGCTGCACTGGGACCGGCTACGCGCCTGGGCCTACCCCCGCCGCCTGCCCTGGGTCGACGCGGGGCAGCTGCACGCGCACCACGTCCCCGACGACACGGATGTCCTGGTCGCCGCCCACTCGCACGCGTTCATCGGCCGCGCCACCCGCGCCCGCGCCCGCGTCGCCGCGATCGGCTACCACCCCAGCCTGCTCCCGCTGCACCGGGGCCGCGACGCCGTGCGCTGGACCATCCGCGACCGCGACCGCGTCACCGGCGGCAGCGTCTACCACCTCACCGACCACACCGACGCCGGACCACTCGCCGCCCAGGAGCACGTCCTTGTCCCGCCCGGGGCCACGGCCACGACCTTGTGGCGTGAGCACCTGGCCCCGCTCGGCGTCCGGCTGATCCTGGGTGTCCTGGACGATCTCGCGGCGGGCCACCGCGTCGAGGTCCCCCAGGACGAAGCCCGCGCCACCTGGGAACCGTCCTGGTCCCGCCCGCCCCTGATCAAGCCCGAGCTGCCCCAACTCGGCGGTACCGCGCACACCCACCCGGAGGCGCTGCACCGGCCCTAGGCCCGTGTGGGCCGCGCCCGCTCCGGGGGGACGCCGCGTCCGCGTGGGTCGACCATGATCGGCGTCATGTCCCGGTACGGTTCATCGTCGAGCTCCACCAGCTCCGGCGGCGCGCCCCGCAAGGCCAGGACCCAGAAGTGGTCCACGTCCGGCACCTCGGCGCACTCCCGGCACGAGATCCGCACGACCCCCTCATCCTCGCTGGCTCGCGCGATGTAGCCGACCCGCGCCAGCGAGTGGACACCCACCTTGCACGTCGCCGGGATCGCCGCCGCCCTGATCCCCGCGTTGGTCGTTCGGTAGCGCACAGGCCCGTCCGGCGGGCGGTCATCGAACATGCCCGCACCCTAACCCCCAGTCGAACGCGTGTTCTAGTCAGTGCTGTTCGGTCTCCACACCGGCACCCGCCGTGACCAGGCTGTCCGGGGGTGCTCGTGCCGCTGGCCGGACGCACCCCCTCGGCGAACCCGCGCAATCGCAACGCCAAGACCTACGACTGGACCACCGTCGAGAACACCGCCTATGACGGCCCCTCGCCCGAGCTGCCCGCCAAGGGCGGGCGGCAGCGCTGGCACCGGGAGACCCGCGCGTGGTGGGACGCGGTGCGGCGGATGCCGCACTGTCGCCTGTGGTCGGACACGGACTGGCGCTTCGCGATCGAAACCGCCGTGCTGGTGGAGGCGTTCTGGCGTGACCACCCCTCCGTCGCCGCCGAGCTGCGGTTGCGGTCGGCGAAACTCGGCCTGACGCACGAGGACCGCTTGAAGCTGCGCATCCGCTACGTCGACCCCGACGACGGCGAGCAGGTGAGCACGCAGGCCCCGGCCGCCGTGGCGCGACTGGACGAGCGGCGCAAGCGGTTGGCGGGCGACGATGCCCCGTGAACTGGTGCACGCGCCCGGACACGATCGGGCCCGTTCCCTGGGCTGGCTGGCCGCCGCGTGGATCGAACACTGGTGCGTGCACGGCCCCGGCGACATCCAGGGTGACCCGGTCGAGCTGGACGACGAGTTCGCCGGGTTCCTGGTCGACGCCTACGCGCTGGACTCCCACGGGCGGCGGCTGTACTCCCGCGCGGCCCTGGTGCGCCCCAAGGGCCGCGCCAAGAGCGAGCTTGCCGGGTTCATCGGCCTGTTCGAGGCACGCGGTCCGGCCCGCTTCGCCGGGTGGGCGCGCGGCGGCGAGGTCTACCGGTGGCGCGACTTCGTCTACCACTACGCCCCCGGCGAACCCATGGGCCGGGAGATCACCTACCCCTACATTCGTTGCCTGGCAACCGAAGAGAGCCAGACAGGCAACACCTACGACGTCATCCACCACAACCTCGAACATGGCCCGCTCGGCGAGGACCTGACCCGCGACGCGGTCGGCCTGACCCGGATCACGCTGCCTGACGGCGGGGAGATCGTCCCGTCCACCGCCAGCTCGTCATCCAAAGATGGCGGAAAAGAGAGCCTGGCAATCTACGACGAACCGCACCTGTACACCACGCCCGAGCTGCGGCGGATGTTCCGAACAGTGGACCGTAACCTCCGCAAGCGCAAGCAGGCCGAGCCGTGGGCGCTGCTGACCTCCACGATGTACCAGCCGGGCGAGGACTCCGTCCTGGAGGCGGTGGACCGCCAAGCCCAGGCCATCCGCGAGGGCCGCACCCGCGCGGCCCGGCTGCTGTGGGACCACCGGGAAGCCCCCGCCGGGGTGGACCTGTCCGACTTGGACGCCGTGGTCGCCGCCCTGGTCGAAGTGTACGGCCCCGCGGCGGCCTGGATGGACCTGCCCGGGATCGTGCGGGATGAGTTCTGGGACCTGACCAAGGACCCCGACGACGCCGTGCGGTACTTCTTCAACCGGCGCACGGCGTCGGCGACCGCGTGGATGACGGTCACCGAGTGGGACGGCAACGCCGTTCCCGAGCTGGCGGCCCTGGCCGAGGGCGACGAGGTCGTGTTGTTCTTCGACGGCTCTTCCGGCGACGACGCGACCGCCCTGGTGGCGGTCGCCATGGACGACGGCCGCCCCGAGCTGCTGCACCTGCAAGAGCGCCCGCCCGGCCCGGCGGGCAAGCGGTGGCGCGTGGACAAGGCGGACGCCGACCTGGCCGTGCGGCGCGCGTTCGAGCGGTTCGACGTGCTGGGTTTCTTCGCCGACGTGCGCGAGTTCGAGAGCTACGTCGACGCGTGGGCGCTGGATTTCGGGGACAGTCTGCTGGTGGAGGCCACCACCGGTCGCCATCGTCACGCGGTGGCCTTCGACATGCGGGTGCGGGTCGCTGAGTTCACCGCCGCCGCCGAACGTGCCCGCGCCGACTTTCGCGCGGGGCAGCTGCCCCACGGGGACGACCTGCGGCTGCGCCGCCACGTCCTCAACGCCCGCCGCGCCCCCAACCGCTACGGGGTCAGCATCGCCAAGCCCACCCGCGACAGCCCGCACAAGATCGACTCTGCCGTGTGTCTGATCGGGGCGAGGATGGTCCGGCGCCTGGTGCTGGCGTCGGAGAAGTACAAGCGCCGCCACCGCAAACGAGACCGTCACGTGGTCGTCCTCCGCTGAGTTCCGGGGCGGGGGTGGCCATGGCGAGCACCGCCGACGATCTGTCCGTCCTGCACGAGCTACGTCAACGCCTCGCCGCCACCGCGTCGCGGACGCGGCGGCTGGACGCCTACTACGACGGCGCGCAACGCCTCGCCGCGCTCGGGCTGGGCCTGCCCCCGGAGATGCGCCGGTTGCAGGTGGTCGTCAACTGGCCCCGCCTCACCGTCGATTCCCTGGCGGAGCGGCTGGACCTGGAGGGCTTCCGACTGGCGGGCGCGGCGGAGACCGATGAGCGGCTGTGGTCCTGGTGGCAGGCCAACGGCCTGGACGACGAATCCGGCCTGGCGCACCTGGAAGCGCTCATCACCGGGCGGGCCTACATCACGGTCGGCCCCGGCGACGACGGCGCGGACACACCGGTCATCACCCCGGAGTCCGCCCGCTCCATGATCGCCGACGTCGACCCGCGCACCCGCGCCGTGCGCTCCGCGCTGCGCCTCTACACCAGCCGATCCGGCGGCGAGCTGTCCGCGACGCTCTACCTACCCGACCGCACGGTCTACTACGACCGTGGCCGGTCCGGGTGGCGAGTAGTCGACCTGATCGCGCACAAGCTCGGCCGGGTCCCGGTGGTACCGCTGATCAACCGCGCCCGCATCGGCGACCGGCACGGCCGCTCCGAGATGGACGACGTGATCGGCCTGACCGACGCCGCGTGCCGCACCATGACCAACCTCGGTGGCGCGCAAGAACTCCTCGCGGTGCCGCAACGGTACGTCCTGGGCGCGGGCCGTTCGGACTTCGTCAACGAGGCGGGCGAACCGATCCCGGCGTGGGAAGCCTACATCGGCCGGATTCTGGCTCTGGGTAACGAGAACGCCAAGGTCGGTCAGTTCGCGGCGGCCGACTTGCGGAACTTCGTGGAGGTCGTCAACCTCTACGCCCGCCTTGTCGCCGCCCTGTCGGGTCTGCCCCCGCACTTCCTCGGACTGTCCACCGACAACCCGGCGAGTGCCGACGCGATCCGCTCGGGGGAAACCCGGTTGGTCAAGCGCGCCGAACGCCGCGCCCGCGCGTTCGGCTCCGCCTGGGAGGAATCCATGCGGCTGGGGATGCTGATCGTGGACGGTGAGATCCCCCCGCACGCCGCCCGGCTGGAGAGCATCTACCGCGACCCGGCGACCCCGACCTACGCCGCGAAGGCGGACGCGGTGTCCAAACTGGTCGCGTCCGGAATCCTGCCGATCTCGGCGGCCTGGGAGGAACTCGGGTACAGCGCCGAGCAGCGCCGCAAGCTGGCCGCCGCGTCCGGGGATGACCCGCTCGCGCGGCTGCTGGACACCGTGGGTGCCGGTCGGACCGGCGGCCTGGAGCTGCCCGCGGCCCCGGCGGTCGGTGACCGGTGAACCTCGCCGAGTACCGCGCCGCGCACGACCGGGTGACCGCACCCGTCGCGGCGGCGACGGTGTCCACGCTGCGCGGGCTGGCCGGTCGCCCGGTCACCGGCACCGGGTGGCGGCTGCTGCTCGACGTGCTGTTCCCGATCGTCGTGCAAGGCCGCCGCGCGACCGGCGAGCTGGCGGCGCGCTTCTACCTCGACCAGCGCCCGCCGCTGGAGCTGCCCGCGCCGCCGCTGGAGCCGCCCCCGTACCGGCGGGACGCGCTCGATCGCGCGGTGGCGCGCACCGCCCGTACCCGGCTGAGCGAGCGTGCCAGCACCCGGGCCGCGATCAGCGACACCACCGCCACCGTCGTCCGCCACGTCGCCCAGGCCGGACGCGATGTGCTCGTCACCGCCGCCCAGACCGACCGCGTCCGCTGGGCGCGGGTACCGACCGGGCGGGAAACCTGTGCGTTCTGCTGGCTGCTGGCCTCACGCGGACCCGTCTACCGCTCCGGCGACATGACCCACTGGCACGACCGGTGTGACTGCCTGGTCGTGCCGGTGTCCAACCCCGACGACTGGGAAGGCCGCGCCACCTTCCTTGCCGCGCAACGACTCTGGCGCGACTCCACCGAAGGGCTGTCGGGGCGGGACGCGCTGAACGCGTTCCGCCGCGCCCTCGCCCGCACCCGCACTCCTGATCCGACCGCGACCTAGACGGTCCACCCCATCCCGCACCAGCCGGGCCCCCGGCGGACCTGGCACACCCGCACGCCCCAGGAGGGCCACCCATGACCATCACCGACCCCACCGAACCGCCTGAACCCACCGGTTCGACCGGTCCCGCCGAGCAGGCCCCGGCCGACGGCACCGGCACCGAGCCCGCGGCGGCGACCACCGCCGGGTCGCTGGACGAGCTGCCCGAGTGGGCGCAGAACGAGATCCGCCGCGCCCGCACCGAAGCCGCCCGCTACCGGCGCGAACGCAACGCCGCTCAAACCGCGCTGACCGCCCGCGACACCACGACCGCCGATCAGGACCAGGCAGCCGAGGTCCAGCAGTTGACCGCCCAGCTCGGGGCCGCGCAGCGCGACGCCGCCCTGCTCCGCGCCGCGATCGGCGTCGGTGTCCCGGCCGACTACGTCGCCGACTTCGCCGCCCGGCTGGTCGGCGACACCGACGAGGAGCTCGCCGCCGACGCCGCGCGGCTGCGCGAGTTGATCGGCCTGCCCGCCGCCGACCGCACCCGCCCCGACCCCACCCAGGGCGCGGGCCTGGACAACGGCACCACCTCCGCCGCCACCCCCGCCGAGGCGTTCGCCGCCTTCATCCAGGACCGCCTCCACTGACCACCTTGGAGTGATTCCCCATACCACCCGTCACCCTGGCCAACCTCCCCGAGCAGCTTCTCCCGCGTGAGGTCACGGCCCCGATCTTCGAGCGCGCCCAGCAGCGCAGCGTCGTCATGCGACTGGCCGGAACCGTCCCGGTCGACCTGGGCGAGAACAGCGTCCCCACCACCACCCAGCGCCCCGAGGTCGGCGTGGTCGGCGAAGGGGAGGCCAAGCCCGTCAGCAACACCGGCTACGCCGTCAAGGTCTTCAAGCCCGTCAAGCTGGCGACGATCGTGGTCGTGTCGGAGGAGTTCGCCCGCAAGAACGTGGGCGGCACCTACACCCAGATCACCGATGACCTGGCCTTCGCCATCGCCCGGGGCGCGGACCTGCTGACCATGCACGGCCGCTCGCCGCTGACCGGCGCGCTGGTCGAGGGCAAGCAGTACATCAACCAGACCAGCAACCGTGTCACCCTCGGGTCCACCCCTCCGGAAGAGGGCGGGATCTCCGGTGACCTGGTCGCCGGGTACGAACTGGTCGTCAACGACGACACCGCCGACGAGTTCACCGGGTTCGCCGCCGACTCCCGGCTCAAGCCCCGCCTCATCGGCGCGACCGACAAGAACGGCCGCCCGCTGCTCCAGACCGCCACCAACCTGGCCGATGGGATGGACGTGGTGCTGGGGCTGCCCACCGGGTACGCCCGCGCCGTGTCCGGCCGTGTCGGGGCCAGCCCCGACACCGGGGTCCGCGCGTTCGGCGGCGACTGGACACAGATCCGCTGGGGTTTCGCCGACGAGATGAGTATCCGGGTCAGCACCGAGGCCACGGTCATGATCGACGGCCAGCTCGTGTCCCTGTGGCAGCACAACCTCGTGGGCCTCCTGGTCGAGGCGACGTTCGGGTGGGTGCTGGGCAACGTGGACAGCTTCGCCGCCTACGAGGTCGCCGGAAGCTGAGAGGGGCCGTCCCGTGCGCGTGGTCGCGCTCATCCACTTCTACCTCCCGGCGCACCGCGCCGGGTCGGAAACCATGCTGGACGCCATGCTCCGCGCCCTCGCCGACGCGGGGCACGAGTCCCATGTGGTCGTGACCTCCCAACCGGAGGGCGACGACGAGTACACAGTGGACGGCGTTCGGGTGCACCGGGCGGGCGCGGGTGAGCGCACCGTGCCCCGCCTGGTCGCCTCCCTGAACCCGGACGTGCTCCTCACCCACCACCAGGAGACCCCGCACGCCTCCAAGCTCGGCCGGGACCTGGGGGTGCCGGTCGTGCACGTGGTGCACAACAACATGCACCACACCACCCTGTGGCTGCACAAGCGCCCGGACCTGGTCGTGTTCAACACCTGGTGGATTCGCCGCTACTACGCCACCCGGCACCGGGGCCTGCGCTCGATCGTCGTGCACCCCCCGGTGTGGGGCGAGCAGCACGCCACTACCCCCGGTGACCGGGTCGCCCTGGTCAACCTCAACCGCGACAAGGGCGGCTTGCACTTCTACGAGCTGGCCCGCCGGATGCCCGACGTCGACTTCCTCGGTGTCGTCGGCGGGCACGGCGCACAGGTCATCGACTGGAGCGTGCCGAACCTGGAGATCCAGCCGCAGACCCCGGACATGCCCGGCGACGTGTGGTCCCGTACCCGGGTGTTGCTCATGCCGTCCATCTACGAGTCGTTCGGCATGGTCGCCATCGAGGCCGCGCACTCCGGCATCCCCACCATCGCCCACCCCACCCCCGGCCTACTCGAATCCTTGTCCTACGCCGGGACCTTCATCGACCGCGACGACCCCGACACCTGGGTCCGCACCATTCGGTCCCTGCTCGATCCCGACACCTGGGCGGCGGTGTCGGCCGTGGCCCGCCGCCGCGCGGCCGAGCTGGACCCGCGCACCGAGCTGGCGGCGTTCGTCGCCGAGCTGGAAGCCCTGCACACCGAGCACAAGGGACGTTGACCCATGGAGCTGATCAACACCGTGGGCACCCGCGTCCACGTCCGCGAGGAACTGGCCGCCCAGCTCATCGCCGCCGGGTACCGCGAACCCACCGGCCCGACCGCGACCGCACCCGACCCCGCGCCCAGCGCTGCGGCGCGGCGCACCACCACTCGCGCCAAGCGCGTCCGGGGCCGCGGGCAGTGAACTACGCCGTACCCGAGGACGTCAGCAAGCGGCTCGGCCGCCCGCTCACCGACCCCGAGCGGGAGCTGGCGGCCGTGCTGCTCGGCGACGCCGAGACCATGATCCGCGCCCGCCTGCCCGACCTGGACACTCGCGTCGCCACCGGCCGCATCGCGCGGAACCTGGTCGTCATGATCGAGGCCAACGCCGTGGCGCGCGTGCTGCGCAACCCGTCCGGCTACACCAGCGAGACGGCCGGGGACTACTCCTACACCCTCGACGTCCGCGCCGCCGCCGGGTACCTCACCATCCCCGACACCGACTGGCGCGATCTCGGCGTCAACCCTCGGGGCGGGGCGTTCACCATCCGCCCCGCGCTCGCCTCACCACCGGAGCCTGATCGCTGGGGGTGAGCGGCGGGTGAGCCTGCTCGACCACGGCCCCGACCAGGTCGTGATCTACCCCTCCGTCTGGGCCGCCGACGCCGACGGCAACCACGCCTGGCGACCCGGTCCCACCGGCCATCCGGTCACCGCCCGGGTCCAGCCGATCAGCTCCGCCGACCTGGTCGTCAACGGCCAAGCAGTCGCCACCCTGGCCCGGGTCATCGCCCGCGACGCCCCCAGCGGTCCCTGGGACCGGGTCGAGTGGAACGGGCACACCTGGGATGTGGTCGGCGAACCCGAGCAGCGCGGCGACAGCCCCGCCACCCGGCACACCACCATCCTGATCCGCGCCCGGGGGGTGACCCGTGGCAGAGGTGAACCGGCGGGCCGATGACATCGTGGCCCACCTGCCCGAGGTCCGCGCCGCCGTGCGCGAGGCCGCCGACGAGATCGCCGACCGTGCCCGCGCCGCCCTGGCCGCCCACCGTCGCACCGGCACCGCCGCCATCGAGGTCACCCGGGGCCGCACCGACACGGTCGTGTCCTTGGTGGACGAGGGCGCGCTGTCCATCGAGTACGGACACCTCGCGCCGGACGGGACCCGGGTTCGCGGGCTGCGCGTCCTGCGGGACGCCGCCGACCTGTAGGCGGAGGTGAGCGTGGTCCGTCTGCTGCCCTACGTGGACGGCCTGGTCCTTCACCTGCTGCGTTCCGCGCTGCCGGATGCCGTGACGGTGGAAGCCGAGCTGTCCGACCCGCTGCGCCGCAGCCCCTACGTGTTCGTCGACGTGGTCGGTGGCGAGGAAGTCCACCCGGCACAGCTCGGCGTGCCGCTGGTCGAGATCGAGACCTACACCCACGGCCCCAGGCGGGCCGCCGCCGACCTCGCGGAAGCCGTGCGGGCCGCGCTCTACACGGCGTGGGTCGAGCAGACGGTCACCCCGTTCGGTCACCTGGCGTCGTTTCGCACGGTGTCCTATCCCCGGGCGCTGCGACTGGCAGGCCAGCCCACCGAGATCCAGCACTTCACCGGGACCTACGCGCTAGGCGTGCGTCCCCCTCGCGCCTGATCAGTGGCGCGCGTCCCCCGTTCGCAAGGCGACTTGCGGAGGAGGCACACGCGCACGCGGGTCGCCACTCCACAGTGGAGATCCGTACTTGGCGCTCAACGATTCCGCCGTCCTCATCCCCGGCACCGGCCGCGTGTATCTCGCCGCGCCCGGTCAGGCCGCCCCGCTCGATCCGCGCAACCCCGTCGATCCCTGGTCGGTGGTGGGTCACACCTCCCGTGAGGAAGGGTTGACCATCAGCCGCGACAACGGCGACAGCGAAGTGAAAGGTACGTGGGAGAACCCCGCTCTGCGGGAACGCCGCGATCCGGCCACCTGGGCGGTGAGCTTCCAGCTTCACCAGCTCGACAACAACACCCTGGAACTGTTCTTCGGCGCGGGCGACGTCGACACGCCGGGGGTCTTCGGCGTGCAGGGTTCCGCCCCGCCGGTCGAACGCGCCTTGTTCGTGCGCATGATCGACGGCGCGGCAGAGGCCGGGCTGTACGTGTCCCGGGTGTCCATCGGGTCCGACGACGATATCTCCGTGGACGTGGAGAACTTCCTCGCGTTCCCGGTGCGCGCCCAGGTCCTCCAGGTCACCGGCTCGAACATCATGGAGTGGTTCGCCGCCGGTCTCGGACGCCCCGCCTGATCACCCCTTTCCCCATCAGCAAAGGAGAATCGCACGTGTCCGCTGTGATCGGGCTCGACCAGATCCGCGCCGAGGCGCGCCGCAGCATCCAGGACCTGACCGTGGGCCTGGCGGGCGGCAAGGCCGTCTGCCTGCGCAACGCACTGCGCATGTCCAAGAAGGACCGTGCGGAGTTGACCGCGCTGGGTGAGCGGGTCGCCGCCGTCGCCGAGGCCGGGGACGACGAGGACGAGCTGGTCGCCGCGCTCGCCGACGTCGTGCTCCTGGTCGCCGAGACCAAACCCACCGCCCGCGCGCTGCTGGCCGAGATCGGCGGCGACCTGCTCACCCTGACCGGCTTGTTCCGCAAGTACCAGGAGGTGTGCCAGCTCCCGGAAGTCTCGGGCTCGACCAGCTAACCGACAAGGTCGGCGGGGCCGCCCTGTACGCCGACCTGCGGCGCTACTACGGGGTCGACCTCGCCGACCTGTGGCACGGCACCCTGACCCCGCGTCGGGTGCTGTGGCTGATCGAGCACCTTCCCGAGGACTCCGCCACCGTCGCCGCGCTCCGCGGCGGCCCCGAACACCGGGCGTGGACCACGCCCGCTCACCTGCTCGCCACCGTGGTGGACGCCGTCCAGCTCGGCACCTGGACCACGATCGCCGCCAACGCTCGCCGACGCCCCACCCCGCCCAAGCCGCTGCCCCGCCCGACCCAGCCGCGCAGACGCGCGGCCCGGGTGGTGACCGTGGCCGAGATCGCCGCACACCAACAGAACGGCACAGTATGACCAGCTAGTCGAGGGGGTGCGCCCCCTTGGCGGACCCCGGTGGCCGCGAGATCGGCCGGTTGCGTGTCCGGGTCCTGCCCGGAACCGACGCGTTCGGGCGGTCCCTGGCCCGCTACCTGGGGCGGATCGAGCGCACCAGCGTGGTGCGCATCCCCGCCGTCCTGGACGCGGTCGGACTCGCCGCCGACGCTCGCCGGGTCGCCGACACCGCCGAGCGGGCCGCCGCCGTCACCGTCGCGGCCGAGCTGGACGACGCCACCGTCCAGACGCGGTGGCGCGCGCTGGTCGCCCGGCTCTCGGGCGACACCGTCCACCTCAACGTCGAGGTCGACAAGAAGGCGCTCGACCAGGCCCGCGCCATCGGCGCCGCGTTCGGTCGGCTGGCCGGGACCACCCTGGCCATCGGCAACGCCGCTGGTACCGCGCAATCCCTGATCGGGATCGTCTCCGCCGCCACGCAGGCGGCGGGCGCGCTGCTGCTGCTCCCCGCCGCCGGAGCGGCAGCCGCCGCGACCATCGGAACCCTGATCCTGGGGTTCCAGGGGTTCGGCGAGGCGCTGTCGAGTCTGGACGACTCGAAGGCGTTCGCCGCCGCGCTGGCCAAGCTCGCGCCCTCGGCGCGGGAGACCGCCCAGGCGGTCAAGGATCTGCAACCCGCGTTCGGGGCGCTGCGCCTGGATGTGCAGCAGCGCCTGTTCGCCGGGATGGGGCAGGAGGTCACCCGGCTCGGCGGCTCGTATCTGCCGGTCCTGCGCTCAGGGCTCGGCGGGATCGCGTCCGAACTCAACACCGGCGCGCGTGGCTTCGCCGCCTTCCTCAGCTCCTCGCAGTCCTTATCGGACACCGGGAGCATCCTGGACAATGTCCGGGACTCCCTGGCGAGGCTGTCCCCGGCCGGGGTCGCGGTCGCGAGCGCGTTCCGCGACATCACCGCCGTCGGATCGGAGTTCCTGCCGCAACTGGCGTCCAGCCTTGCCGCCTCCGCGCAGCGGTTCGCCGACTTCATCGCCCAGGCCCGTCAGACCGGCCAGCTCAAGACCTGGATCGGTGAGGGCCTGTCGACGCTGTCACAGATGTGGCAGGTCCTGCGCAATCTCGGCTCCATCGTCCGCACCGTTTTCGGTGCGCTGGACAACTCCGGCGGGGGTTTCCTCGCTTTCCTGGTCGACGCGACCGGCCAGCTCCGCGAGTTTCTCAAGAGCGCGGAGGGCACCGAGGTCCTGTCCAAGTTCGCCGATTTCCTCGCCGCCGCAGGCACGGCCGCCTCGGGCGTGTTCGGTACCGCGATGACCGAGCTGGCGCCGGTCTTGATCAACCTGCTGCCCGCGCTGGCGCAGTTCGCGACCCAGGTCGGTGGCGCGTTAGTCGTCGGGCTCCAGCTAGCCGGGCCACTGCTCGCCCAGTTCGCCTCCTTCCTCTCCCAGAACGCGGGATGGCTGGGGCCACTGGTCATCGGGCTGGGCACCCTCGCCGCCGTCGCCGGTCCACTGGCGAGCGCACTGTCCTTTGTGGTCTCCTCGGTGCGTGCGGTGACGATGGCGTTCAACCTGATGAAGGTCGCGTTCGCGACGAACCCGTTCACCGCCATCGCGCTGGCCATCGTCACCCTGGTCGTCCTGGTCGTCACCAACTGGGACGCGATCAAGGCCAAGACGATCGAGATCTGGAACGCGGTGTCGGACTGGGTGGGCGCCCGGGTGCGGGACGTGCTCGCCGTGGTCGGCTGGTTCGGCCAGCTACCGGGCCGCGTCGCGAGCTGGTTCCGTGGCGTCCGAGACGGGGCCGTGAACTCCCTGGGAGAGCTGCTGTCGTGGGTGCGCGGCCTGCCCGGCCGCATCCTCGATTCCTTGGGAGAGCTGGGAAATCTGCTGCTCCAGACCGGCCGCAACACGATCCAGGGCCTGCTCAACGGCCTACGCGAGGCCGCGGGCGCGGTGGGCCGGTTCCTGCTGAACCTGATCAAGGACGCCGTCGGCGGCGTGCTCGACTGGCTGGGGATCGCCAGCCCGTCACGGCGAATGCACCAGATCGGGGCCTTCACCGCCGAGGGGTTCGCGCGCGGCATCGCCGACGCCACACCGCTGGCCGCGCGAGCCGCCGACCGGCTCGCCGCCGCCGCGACGTTCGACCCCGTGCGAAGCGACTTCGACTCCGCGACCGCCGCAGCGGGCGCGGGTGTCACGGTCAACCAGACCATCACCCCGCACCCGGACCAGTCGCCTTGGTCGATCGCCACCGCCGCCAACCGGCAACTCGGCTACGCGCTGCGTACCGGCGGACTTCCCTAGGCCCGGAGGTGGTGCCCCGTGCCGCCCTCGGGGCTTCCCCTCCGCGTCCGCTGGACCCTCGACGGCCAAGAGTTCAACGGCCCGCCCGACGCGGCGGGCCGGGAATGGGTCATCGACAAGGTGACCGGCTGGTCCGCCTCGCCCGGTGTTCGTGACTCGCTGGCCGGGTCACGAACAGGGGACCACGGGTCGTGGCCGGGCACCGTCTACCGGGAAGCCCGTACCATCCGGCTCGACGGCTGGGTGTACGCGCCCACCTGGGAAGCCCGCCGCGATGCCGAACACCGCCTTGCCGCGCTGTGCGCCAGCCCCGCGGGCCGGTACCCGTTGCGCTGCACCGAGGAAACCGGCGACCTGGTCGCCGAGGTCGTCCAGGAGGACGCGACCCTGGTCACCATCCGCCCCGGCGGGTACTGGCTGGACTTCTCCCTGCAACTGGTCGCGGCCGACCCCCGCAAGTACGGCCCCGAGCAGGCCGCCACCACCCGACTGCCCGCACCCTCCACGACCGGCGGGCTCGACTTCACCGCCCCCGGCCTCGACTTCACCGCGCCCGGGTTGGACTTCGGCCCCCAGGAACACACCGGCCGCGTCACCGCCACCAACACCGGCACCGCCGACACCGCCCCCACCCTCACCCTGACCGGCCCGCTCACCCCACCCATCACCATCACCCGCGACACCGTATCCGTCGTGTTCCTGGACCCGATCACCGCCGACCAGCGGCTGACCATCGACACCCGCGCCCGTCTCGTGCTGCTCGACGGCGTCCCCGCGCGCGCCCGCGCCGTGGTGACCGACTGGGACGCGCTGGCCCTGCGCCCCGGCGCACCCGGGGTGTTCGTCCTCACCCACAACGACCTCCCCAACCCCGCCGCGTCCCTGACCGTCACCTGGCGGCCCGCCTGGTGGTGACCGACCACGAAGGGAGCCCCGACCGGTGCCGATCACCTTCGACGGCCTCGACCCCTGGGCGGTCAACCGCCGCCTCACCGAACGCGACGCCCGCTACGCCCTCGGCGCGATCCTCGGACCCGCCCCCGGCCAGCTCATGGGCTGGTCCTCCGGCGTGCTGCCCACCCGCGCCGACAGCGGCGTCATCGCCGACCTCCGCCCGCTGCTGCGCGCCGCCGACGGCCTGGGCGTCACCATCGGCGTCGGGCAATGCGTCATCGAACGCCCCGGGCAAGGCCCCTACATCTGCACCCTGGACGACACCGGCCGCGTCGAGCTCGACCCAGCCGACCCCTCCCTGCCCCGGGTGGACCTGATCGTCGCCCGCGTCTACGACGAACGACTCGGCGACCCCCGGACCGGGTTCGTCATCGAACCCGTCACCGGCCAGCCCGCCCCCGAACCGGCCGCCCCGCCCCTGCCGCCCGGGTCCATCCCGCTCGCACGGTTCACGCTGCCACCCGCGACCCGGCAACTGTCCACCACCATGCGCACCGACCTGCGCCGCGCCGCCGGAACCCGTGGCGGCGTCGGCGTCCTGCTCCCCGGCGACGCACAAGCCGACCCCGGCGCCTACCCTGGCCACACCCGCTACCGGCCCACCGGACTGGAAGCCTGGGACGGCGAACGCTGGCGGGCCGGACAACCCGGCTGGTCCGGCATGGGCAACCGCTTCACCGTGCGCACCGGCATCCGCGACAGCGCCGAGATCAACAGCGTGGACGTCCCCGACCCTGGCTACCCCTACCGGCTCACCGTCCAGGGATCAGCCGAGGTCGTCGCCACCAACTGCCGCGCCGACCTGTTCATCCGCCTCGACACCCCGACCGGCGGGATCTACGCCGTCGGGGTCGGCCCCACCAACGGGGGCGGATGGTGCCAGACCCAGACCGCCAGCACCGGGCCGCTCACCGGCCCCCGCACCGTCTATCTCACCATCGCGCGCCTGTTCGGCGACGGCACATGGTCGATCACCCCGTACAACAGCCACCTGTGGGTATCCCGCGATCCGGCCGGGCCGGTCTAGCTGCCATCGTCCGCGCCGGGTAGTGAGCGGTCGCCCTCGGTGCCATGCCGCCGCACACGGCCCGTGTTCTTCTCTCGCGCAGACGACAGCGCCCGCAACGTGGGAGTCAACGCCCGGATGATCGCCACCCGCTCTTTCGGGGGAACGTCCTTCAACGTCATGCGCATGATGAGCGCCGCACCCAACCAACGGATCAACGCGATCACAGCGCCACCCGCCAGAACGGCTCCCAGAGCCTCAATTCCCACAGCCACCACGTGCCATTGCCTTCTGCCTGGCTGATCAGGACTGGGGCCACGCGGACAGCCTCAACCTGACCAGCTAACTGGTCCCGGTCGAGTCCATCCGCCGGAACAGAGGGCTCATACCAACGCCGCTTTCCGGCGTCGGTGACAACATTGGCCGGTCCCCGCTGCCAAACCTCGGCACCGTGTGACTACCTCAGGCCGTACCGGCGACCTGAAGCGCTGTTGTGGTGAACGGCGGACACCCTAGCAGAGCGGGGGGTGCACGCCGCTGCCCCGCCTTCTGTTGGGTCATCTGCGAACCGGCGAGATCGTCGCCGAACTGGACGCGCCCGCCGACTACACCGACCAGCTATCCGCGCCGGGTTCGGCGCGCACATCGTTGATCTTGGATGCCGTACCCGGGGATGTCGATATCCGTGCCGTCACCGCACCGTGGCGTCATTACCTCGCAATTGCCGACACCGACCGGGTGTTGTGGGCGGGGCCGGTCATTTCCCGAACTCGACGCCCCGGCGCAGACGAATTAGAGGTAACCTGCGCCGGGCTGTGGGCGGTGTTCGATCACCGCATCCTCGCCCGCTACGGCGATTGGGGCTTCACCGACCCGCGTGCCGACCTGGTGCTGACCTATCGGTCGCTACCCGGGGTCGCGCTTGACATCGTCCGCGCCGCTGTGGACCGGCCGCACGGCGAGTTGCCGCTGCTGCTGCCGCGACTGGACAGCTCCGGCGACGAGGACCGCACCTTCTACGGGCACGAGCTGGCGACGGCAGGCGAACGTCTCGGGCAGCTCACCCGCGCCGAAGCCGGGCCGGACCTGCACTTCCTTCCCCGGTACCGGGCTGACCGGTCCGGGATCGAGTGGGTGTTGCGCGTCGGCAACCCGACCCTGGCCCAGGGCGGGCAGTTGTGGCACTTCGACCACGGCCGCCAGCTCGTGGCCTACGGCTGGGACGAGGACGGGTCGGTCATGGCCGATGCCGTGACCGTGCCCGGGGACGGCGTCGAGCGCGGACGACTGATCGGCCGCGCGTCCCAAGACGCGCTGCCCCGGGCCGGGTGGCCCGCGCTCGACGCCGTCATTACCAGTCATAGCAGCGAGAAGCGCCCCGCCGTCCTGGCGGCACATGCCCGCGGCTACCTCGACGTCCTGCGGACCGGTGTCACCCGCGACAGCGCGACCGTGCGCACCGACACCGACCCGCGCCTGGGTCGCTACCTGGTCGGCGACCAGGTCGTCCTGACCCCGCGCCCCGACCGGCTTACCCCCGCCGGACAACGGCGACGGCGCGTCACCGCCATCACCTACCGAGGCAGCTCGCCGCAGACGGCCGAACTCACCCTTGCCCCGGTTCCCGCCACCTCCTGAAAGGCGACCCGTGCCCGTCACCCCCAGCCCCGACGATTTGGCCCACCGCATCACCGCCCTGGAAAGGCAGGTGGACGAGCTCTCGCGTGGGACCCTGTCCAACGCGGTCATCAGCAGCGGCGGTATCGAGGTCCGAGACCTCGGCGGTATCAAGCTCATCGACCAGGACGGGCAAGTCGTGTTCCTCGTCGGTGGTCTGGGCGGCGGCATGGCCCGCCCGGACGGCACACCGCAGCCCATCACCGCCGTCAGCGACGATCGCGGCCGGTGGCGCATCACCGTCCTGGACGACAACCCCAACAGCAAGGGGTACCGGCAGTACGTCGCCATCTGGGACTACAGCGGCAACATCATCGTCGGCGACGACGTCGACTCGGGAGCCGGTCTGGCCCGCCCGTACATCCCCCACAACGTGGCTCGTGCCCGCTATACCGACTGGGCCGCAACAACATCCGGCGACTGGGAAGCCCTCGAAACCGCCACGTTCAACCGCCAGCACCCCTGCCTTGACGCGCACGTGCGATGCACCAGCGACAACCCCGACACGCGAGGGGAGGTGCGCATCCGCGACGAGGCCAGCGGCGTGGTCCTCGCCTCCGCGCCCGTGGGCTACGTGATCGACTACCGCTTCTGGCGTCAGGCCATGCCCGGCGTGTTCGGAGAACACCACAACGTGCACCTCGAAGCCCGCCGCACCAGCGGAACCGGCGCGATCCGCGCCACCTACGCCTACGCCGCAGGCGTCCAGTCCTGACCTGACCTGACCCACCCGAGCCCGTCACCCACCCGGTGGCGGGCTCTTTTCGTTCGTCCACAGGAGAACCACACAGCACATGACCGACTACGGTATCGACCTTTCCCACTGGAACCGCGTGACCGACTTCGGCGCGGTACGCGGCAACGGCATCTCCTTCGCGTCGGTGAAGCTCACGGAGGGCGTCGACTACATCGACCCCGCCTCAGTCAGCCACGTCAACGGCGCCAAGGGCGCGGGCCTGCACACCGGCGGCTACCACTTCGCCCGCGACGTCAACATCGACGCCCAGGTCAACCACTTCGCCGGGCAGCTCCGAGCCCGCGGGCTGCTCGACCCGGCGGCGCTGGCGCCCATGCTCGACATGGAACACGCCGACCTGCGCGACAACGGCAACGCATTCGTCGCGGCGTTCATCAACCGGCTGCGCGCGGTCACCGGCATCCGCAAGGTCCTGGTGTACGCCAACAGCGACTGGTGGACCCACATCCTCCGGCCCGACGAGTGGGCCGACGGGGACGTGTTCCTCTGGATCGCCCGCTACAACGGCAAGCCCGGCTCCCCGGGCTGGTCGCACCCGCGCCTCGCGCTGCACCAACACACCGACAACGGCGTCGTCCCCGGCATCCCCGGCAAGGTCGACCGCGACGCCACCATGCCCGGGTACAGCCTCGACCAGCTCACCCTCGGCGCGGCCCCCGCGCCCGCACCCAACCCGGCACCGAACCCGGCCCCCGCGCCCAACACCTACACCGTCCGATCCGGGGACACCCTCTCCGCCATCGCGCAGCGCAACGGCACCACCTGGCAGGAACTCGCGCGCATCAACGGGATCGCGGACCCGAACCGGATCTTCCCCGGCCAGGTCCTCACCCTCACCGGCCCGCAAGCGGGCCGCTTCCACACCGTCCGGCCCGGGGACACCCTCTCCGCCATCGCCCAGCGCAACGGCACCACCTCGCGCGAACTCGCCCGCATCAACGCCATCGCGGACCCGAACCGGATCTTCCCCGGCCAGGTCATCCGCCTGCCCTGACCCTGGAGGTTCAACCATGACCCGACCCACCAACGACCGCCCACGGCCCCTACGCGGCGCGGCCCGCGTGTTCGGCGGCATCACCGCGCTGGTCGCCGGACTCGCCAACAGCGGCGTCATCTCACCCGCCCAGGGCGGCGCGATCCAGGGCGTTATCACCGCCGTCCTCGTCCTGCTCGGCACGTTCGGCATCGTCGCCGTCGCCGAACCCAAAGTGACCCCGCTGTCGGACCCGCGCGACGACCAAGGGCGTTCTCTGACTCCGAGCAAGTAGCGCATCCCAGTAGCTCGACCAAAACGTAAATCGGCTGGGTCGAACAGCAAGTCTGTTCGACCCAGCCTCAACCGCTACTGACAGGGAGCCCAGATGACACCAAAAGAGTGGGGCCAGAAAGAAGCTGCGAAGTCCCCCCAGTGGAGCGCCGACATGTGGGTCCGCGCTGGCCAGATTCTCGGTGTGGAGCTAGAACTCTCTACGCTGCCGCGAGAGTCGGCACCTGGATCTCCTTCCGCCATCGCAACTCCAACAGGTCGGGATTGAACCGTCCGCCCTTGCCTGCTGGGTGGATGACCACAGCGTGGAGCGCAAGGCGTAAGAATGCCCGCTTCTGCGACAGGTCCAGCGCCACGTCAGGATCGTCAGCAAACCAACGCTCGCGAATGTTCGCCGTGGTCGTCAGCGCCTGCTGTCCCGAGAGTACAAATTTCCGCTGCTCGGCCCTGAGGCGGTCAATTTCCATTTCAAGAGAGCGAACCGTCTCGAAGAAGAACCCATCGGAGATTCCGCCGGATGAGTATTGGGCCTTAAGCGCCGACAGGCGCCTGTGCCTGTCGTCAAGTTGTTCCTGACCTTCCCATTCAACGTCGGCGACGTCAAAGGCGATAACCTCCTCAAGTTTGGCAAGCACCGCTTCCGTGACGTATTCATCGACTGCCGGTCCTTGCCGAGAGGTTCCAGCACACCCTCCATTGCACTTTGGCTGACACGAGTAGTTGTGCCATGTGTGCTTGGGAACCCAGGTGATCCGGTGTCGCGTGAGGCAAAGCGAGTCGTCATCCTTGGGCTTGCCACACCGCGCTAGGCCGGTAAGGAGGTACTTGGGTTCACGCAGGCCCAACTCACCTGCTGTCTCACCGTTAGGGCCGACCGTCTTCCCCTGGCGAGCTTGGAAAATCGCGTCGATCTTCTTCCATTCCGCTGGGGTGACCAGCGCATCCCACTCTCCGACGACCGGGTTTCCCTTTTCGTCACATACGAGCTGGCCATTGATCTTGCGATACCCGCAAATGCGCGGGTTCTTCAATACCAGCGCCACGGTCTGTTGCTTGAATGGATTACCCTCGGCTGTAAGGATTCCTTTCCGCTTCCATTCCATGGTAATGGAAGCTGTCGAGCGTCCGGCAATGAAGTCTTTTGCGGCCTTGTTGATTGCCCGACTGTTGACCGGGTGTGCTGTGATCTTGTCTTCGAGCCATCCGAAACGCGGCTTGCCCCGGGGGACTTTACCTTCCGCCGCGCGGCGGCGATGGTTGTTGCGAGCCCGCTTGCGCATCCTCCTGGATTCGGCTTTGGAGATCACGGCGCCCATGAGGCCCATAGTTTCCACGTCGTCCGAATAGAGGTCTTTTCGCCCCTGTTCGTCCGCGTAGACGCGACCATCTTCCAGGGTGAACTCTTCAACAAACCGCTCGTAATCGCCCGGACGTCGGATGAGCCGGTCCTCGTGGACGACGATCACGCCGCGAATCTCAACGCCCTCTGTAGTCTTGCCGCGACGGAGTGCTACTAGCATCGCCTCGAAGTCTTTGCGCACGACGTTGGGCTTGCTGGCAGACCTGTCGTTGTCCTCGTACTCGTAGACGACGATCCAGCCGTACTCCCTGGCGTTTCGCCTGTTATCGCAGTGTTGGTCCTTGACTCCGTGACGGTCCTTCTCGTCATCCTTGCTGATGCGCGCGTACCCAGCGACCGGGATGAGTAACCCGGCCTTGATCATGTCCAACTCTTCGTCGGTGAGTGTGACGATATTTCCCATAGAACACATCTATCAGCGGGTGTAGACGAAGTACCTGGTCTCGCCCTTGGTCGGGCGGAGCAGCTCGAAGCCCAGGAAGCCGGGTTCGCCCTCCACCGCGCCGAGACGGGCGGCGAAGCGCTGCTCCAGCTCCGGGCCCGCGCCCTCGGGGACCTCGATCGCGTTGATCTTCACGACTGCCATGGGACCAGGTTACTTCCGCAGCGAGCCGGGGTAGAGGAACTCGTCCGCGGGCTTGCTCGCCTGGTGGAACCAGGCGTCCAGGAAACGGGTGAGGTCCTGGCCCGCGACCTGGGCGGCCATCGCCTCGAACTCGGGCCAGGTGGCGTTGCCGTCGCGGTGGGTGCTGATCCACTGCTTGAGCAGGGTGGCGAACTTGTCGTCGCCGATCTGCCTGCGCAGCGCGTGCAGGGCGAGCTGGCCCTTGTCGTAGACGGCGGTGAACTCGTTGCCGGGGCCCATGTCGACCAGCTTGCGGTTCCAGAACGCGTCCTTGGACTTGTCGACCACCGCGCGGTAGCGCGCGTCCAGGTCGGTGCCGTTCTTGGCCTCCGCCCACAGCCACTGGGCGTAGGAGGCGAAGCACTCGTTGAGGCAGATGTCCGACCAGCGCTCCAGCGAGACGCTGTCGCCGAACCACTGGTGGGCCTGCTCGTGCACGATGACGTCCAGGTTGGCCCACTTGGCGTAGGTGGGCCGGGTCTGGGTCTCCAGCGAGAACGAGATGGACTCGTTGACGAAGATGCCGCCAGCCGCGCTCTGCGGATACGGGCCGAACTTGTCCGACAGGAACGCCAGCACCTCGGGCAGGTGGGCCTCGATCGGCTTCTTGTCCTCGGCGCCCGGCGCGTACGCGCTGACCACCGGGGTGCCGTCGGCCAAAGTGGAGCGTTCGAATGTCCACTTGTCGATGCCGATGGTGGTCAGGTAGGTGGCGACCCGGTTCGGCTCCACCCAGGTGTAGGTGGTCAGGCCGTTCGCCGACCGGGGTGCTTCCTCGTGCCCGTTGGAGATCACGCTCCAGTCGTCCGGGACCTGGGCGGACAGCCGGAACGTCGCCTTGTCCAGCGGGTGGTCGTTGACCGGGTACCAGGTGCTGGCCGAGTGCGGCTCGCCCGCCGCGAACGCGCCGCCGGACTTGGCTATCTGCCAGCCGTTGGGGCCAAGGGTGCCGTCCTTGTTCAACTGCGGCTCACCGGCGTAGCGCACGCGGGTGCGGAACGTCGCGCCCTTGGCGATGGGGGTGTCCGGGTTGATGACCAGCTCGTGTTCGCCCTCGCGGGAGAACCTGGCCTGCTTGCCGTCGATATCCACAGCGGACACGGTCAGCCCGGTGAGATCCAGGTTGAACCTGGCCAGCTCGTCGGTGGCGGTGGCGGTGACCGTGGTGTCGCCCTCCAGGTGCTTGCTCGGCGGGTCGTAGCCGATCTTCACCTCGTAGGCGGTGACGTCGTAGCCGCCGTTGCCGTCGTCCGGGTAGTACGGGTCGCCGATGCCCGCCGCGCTCGGCCCGGCAGGCGCCCTGGTCCCGGTGGTGGCGCTGGGTCGCGGCGGCTCGGCGGTGTTCGTGCACGCGGCGAGCGCGGTCGCGGTCAACAGCACGCAGGCGAGTCGGGCGCGGCGCATGGCGGTGGCAGCTCCAAGGCGTAGGGGTCGTCCCCATCATGGCCGCCGCGCTGTGTTCTCGCGGTTCACTCCGGCAAACTCACCCCCATGAGCAGGCCGGACGTGATCGACTTCGGCGGGGACGGTCCGCCGGTCCTGCTGCTGCACGGCCTCATGGGCCGCGCGACCACCTGGTGGCCGGTGGCCCGCTGGCTGACCGCCTATGGCCACGTCCGTGGTCTCGACGCCCGCGGCCATGGCAACAGCCCACACCGCGGCGGCGGCTGGCACACCGCCGATTTCGTGGCCGACGCGGCCGAACTGCTCGCCGGACCGTCCGAACCGACCGTCGTCATCGGACACTCCATGGGCGCCCTGCACGCCATCGCCTTGGCCGCAGGGCACCCCGACCTCGTGCGCGGCCTGGTCCTGGAGGACGTCGGCATCGACCTCCGCGGCCGCACGGTCGACAACTGGCGCGCGCTCTTCGACGCCTGGCCCGTTCCCTTCCGCTCACTCGCCCACGTCCGCGACTTCTTCGGCCCCGCGGGCGACTACTTCGCCCAGTGCGTCGAGAAACGCGCCGACGGCTACCACCTGATCGCGGCCCCACAGGACCTCTTCGACGTCGCCGCCGAATGGGGCGAACGCGACTATTGGGATCTGGTGGAACGGGTCTGCTGCCCGGTGCTCGTCATCGAGGCCGAGCAATCGGTCATGCCACCGGGACAACAGGCCGCGATCCCGCACCGCGCCCCCGGCGGCGGCACCCACGTGATCGCACCCGGCAGCTACCACCTCGTGCACGACTCGGCGTCCGAGTTCTACCGGGGCGCGGTTGAGGCTTTCCTGTCCGACTTGCTCAGCGGGTGACCAGGGTTTCGAGTTCGCCCGTGGTCGTGTCCGCGATGACCATCCGGTGGACCTTGGCCTCGATCGGGGGCGCCGGGAACGCCACTCCGAACGCGGTCACCATCTCCGCCTCGGTGACGCCCTCGACGAGGGTGCAGTGCGGGATCCACGAGCCGGGCAGGTAGTAGCTGTTCGGGTTGCGCACCTTCCCGGCGAGCACGTCGTGCACGGCCGAGTGGACGGCCAGCAGTTCGCCATCGGTGACGGCGCCCAGCATCAGGGTGTGCTCGGTGGTGGCGAAGGTCGACAGGGAGTGCAGCCAGAGCGAGGGGATGAACAGCAGCCGCAGGTCGGCGCGCAGGGCGGTGCGGGTCTTCGCCGGGATGTCGGTGGCCATGGCGAAGGTGACGTGCGGGGGGAAGCGGCGGGCCGCCGGGAGGCCCGCGTCGTCGAGGCGGGACCACAGGGTCCGGACCGCCGTGTCGGCTTCGTCGTCGAACAGTGCCATGACTGCCTGGGCCATGGCGGTGAGGTTAGCGGCTCAGCATGGTCAGCCAGTCGCGGATCTCCACTCGGCCCGCTGACCCGCGCGCCGGGTCGAGCAGGCGGGCGGCCGCGGCGGCCTCGCTGCCGTCGGCCAGGTCGACCGGGCGGACCAGGGCCGACCAGGTGGGCGCGCCGATCAGGTGGCGCTCGTCGGCGGACCTGGTGCCGTAGCAGGGCTGGTAGGGCAGTCCGGCGCGGATGGTGAACGCGCGCACGGCGTCCACGGTCGCCGACCCGTACATGCCGTCTGTCGCGAGTGGATAGCCGCGGTCGCGGAGCAGGTGCTGGGCGGCGCGGACGATCGTGCCGCTGTCGTTGGGGGACAACAACGGCAGTACCGCCGGTTGGTCGACCGGCTTCGCCAGCTCAGCGCCGACCGCGTCGCGCAGTTCCGGCAAGCGTCCATAGAGGACTTTGCCGGGGCACTCGGTGGCGTTGAAGTCGCGGTGGCCGCGGATCTCCGCGGGGGCGATCCCGTACTGGCGGGCGATCAGCACGACCGCCTTGACCAGCGAGTCCCACAGCGCGCCCGGCGCGTCCTCGGTGCTGTAGGTGCCCTCGTTCTCGATGCCGATGACCTCGCTGTTGTGGTCGGCCACGTTCGCGCCCTGCACGTGCTCGTGCCCGTTCGCCACCGCCTCCACGCTGCGCCTGCGGCCTTCCATCAGGTAGCCGCCGCGGGTGTTGGTGAGCTGCTGGCCGGAGTCGATCCACCCTCGGGAGTCCATGTGGAAGTCCTGGATGGAGTGCGCCAACCGGACCGCGTGGTCGCGCGAGATGTCGTCGGCGTTCGGCGTCGCGGTGTGGTGCACGACGATGTAAGTCGGCCGGTGATCGAGCATCTGGATGGGCTCGGATGGTTGTCGCGCACCCCATTCATCGCAGGTCACGATGGTCGGGGCGGCCAGGGGGAGGCCGGTCGGGACGACGTCCGCCGAGGCGTTGATGCCCAGTGCGGGCAATGCCGTGACGGCGAGACCGGTGTGCAGCAACGCTCGGCGGGTGACAGTCATAGCCGACGGTAGGCAGCAGCCCCCGTGTTCGGCAATGGCTCGCCAACTATTGAGTGATCTTGTTGCCGGTTTACCGGTCGGTCAGTGCTCGCCGGGCAGTGCGAACCGGCCGTCGGCGGTCTGCTCGACAAGGCCGTCCACCAAGAGCGAGTGCAGGCACCGGTCGCGTTGGCCCGCATCGCTCCACACCAGGTCCAGCTTGGTTTTCGGGGCAGGCTCGTTGGTGTCGCGCAACACGTCCAGCAGCAACCCGCGCACCTGGCGGTCGGTTCCCGCGAACTTCTGCACCGCCTTCGCGGGACCGTCGTAGGCGGGCCTGCCCGCGAGTTGCCACGCGCAATCCGCGAACACCGGGCAATCCGTACAACGCGGTCCTCGGGCGACACACACAACCGCGCCCAGTTCCATCAACGCCGCCGATGCGCGCGCCGCCCGCGCGGGCTCCTCGGGCAGGAGTGCCTCGGTGTCGTTCATGTCCCGCGTGGTCGACGGCGGCCCCGCGTCCCCCGCGCCGTGCACGGCCCGCGCGACTACTCGGCGCACGTTGGTGTCGACGACCGGACAGCGCTGCCCGTAGGCGAAAGCCGCGACGGCGCGCGCGGTGTAGGCGCCGATCCCGGGCAGGGACAGCAGGGTGTCGACGTCCGCGGGCACCACGTCGCCATGCTCGGCGGCGATCACTCCGGCGGCGGCGTGCAACCGCAGCGCCCGTCTGGGGTAACCGAGCTTGCCCCAGGCGCGCACGACCTCACCCTGCGTCTCCGCCGCGAGCGCCGACGGTACCGGCCACCGGTTCAGCCACGCCAACCAGATCGGCTCGACCCGCGCGACCGGCGTCTGCTGCAGCATGATCTCGCTGACCAGCACACCCCACCCGGTGGTCGCCTGCTTCCGCCAGGGCAGATCCCGGGCGTTCGCGTCATACCAATCCAGCAGCGAGTCGATCACCGGCAACAGTTTAGGTTCAATCGACCTCGGTCAGTTCGGCGGTCTGGACGTCGTAGACGAAGCCGCGGACGTTGTCGGTGTGCGGGACGAACGGGCTGCGCCGCACGCGCTCCACCGACTGCCGCACGCTGATCTTGACCTCGCGGAACGCCTCCACCGCCCAGGTCGGCCGCAGGCCGGTGTCGCGTTCCAGGTCGGCGCGGAACTCGTCGTCGGTGAACGTGGACAGGCCGCACGAGGTGTGCTGCATGACGATCACCTCGGTGGTCTGCAGCTTGCGCTGGCTGATCGACAGCGAGCGCAGCACGTCCTCGGTGACGATGCCGCCTGCGTTGCGCAGGATGTGCGCCTCGCCGTGCCGCAGGCCGAACACGTCGAACACCTTGATCCGGGCGTCCATGCAGGTCACCACGGTCAGGTGCAGGCTGGGCGCCGGCGTCGGCACGCCGGGGGCGCCCCGGTCGAGCCCATCGGTGTGACGCTTGAGCAGGACGTCGATGGCGGTCACGGCAGCCCCCTCGGCTCGGGCAGGACACAGATCGTGTCCATTGCACCCGGCTTGCCAGTTGCCAGACAAGCCCCCTAGACGATTCTCACTGAGCGTGCGCTTGCGCGGTTGAACATCCCTCGATCGGGGTATGTGTCTAGGCCGATTTCCCGGCTGGCCGGGTTTACCGTTTTCCGGATGATCGACCGGAACGGACCCTTGCCGCGCGCGGTCTACCTGCGCAGGCGGCTGGCAGCGGTGGCCGCGACCGCGTTCGGCGTGGTGGTGCTGGTCTGGATCATCGGTGGTCTGGTCGGCCACGACGAGGGCAGCGCCGCCCGCAACTCCGCAGGTCCGGCGAGCGCGCACCCGAGCGACCCGCCCAGCACGACCCCCAGCTCGGCGCCGTCCAGCACGGCCCCGCCGACGTCGAGCGCGCCCGCTCCGCCGCCCCCACCGCCACCACCCCCGCCGCCGGACCCGAACCTGCCGTGCCCCGATCAGGCGATGGCGATCAGCGCCGAGCCGCGGCCCGGCGCGTTCCAGGCCGGTTCCCGGCCGACGCTCCTGCTGGTCGTGGTGAACGCCGGGCCGGTCCCGTGCACCCGCGACATCGGCCGCGCCCAGCGCGAGCTCACCATCGACGGCGGCACCGGCAGGCTGTGGTCCAGCAACGACTGCGTGCGGGTGGACGGCGCCGAACCGACCATCCTGGCCCCCGGCCAGCGGGTGGAGTTCCCGGTCCGCTGGGCTGGCCGCACGTCGGCGCCGGGCTGCCCGGTGAAACGGACCACTGTGCCGCCGGGCCAGTACATGTTGACGCCGCGGGTGGGTGGGCTGGTCGGCCCACCCGTCCCGCTCACGATTCAGCCCTAGGAGTCAGCCCTGGCTCAGGGCCCGAACCAGCGCTCCTCGGCGGTGCGCGGCGGGGCGGCCGTGGCGCCGGGCACGAACTCGGTCTCCAGCACGATCTCGCGTGGCCGGGTCGGGTCGGGGGAGGCGAGTAACAGCTTCCCGGCCGCCCGGCCCTTCTCCAGCACCGGCTGCCGCACGGTGGTGAGCCCGGCGCGGTCGGCGTCGGCGATGCCGTCGAAGCCGGTCACCGTGAGGTCCTGGGGTACCCGCAGGCCGCGCCGCCTGGCCTCGGCCAGCGCGCCGAGAGCGAGGATGTCGGAGGTGCAGATGACGGCGGTGACGTGCGGGTCGGCGTCCAGCAGTTGGGCGGTGGCGGAGGCGCCGCTGCCCACGCTGTGGTCGAAGCGCTCCACCACCGGCACCCTGGACCAGTCCACGCCGACCGCGCCGAACGCGTCGGCCAGGCCCGCCAGCCGGGCGCGCTGGACGTGGAAGTGCGCGCTGTCGGCCCGCTCCACGGTGACGAACCCGTCGTTGCGGTCCCGGGCCAGGCGCATGCAGACCACGCCGACGCGGCGGTGGCCGAGCGCGATGAGCCGGGTGGCCAGCGCGGTGATGGCGGCCCGGTCGTCGATGCCGACCCGGTCCACGCCCTCCACGTGCGGCTGGTCGGCGACCACGGTGGGCACCGGCCGGGACAGCACGGCGGCCAGGTGCGGGTCGTCGTCGGGCACCGAGTACACGACGAACCCGTCCACGCCCGCGCGGTGCACCGCGGCCACGTCCTCGCGTTCGGGGTTGACCGGTACCAGGTGCAGGCCCTGACCCGCGCCCTCGCAGGCCAGCGCCAGGCCCTCCAGGAAGCCGAGCGCCGCCGGGTCGCGGAAGGCGTAGGAAAGGTTCTCGGTGAGCAGCAGTCCGACCGCGCCCGCCTTGCGGGTGCGCAACGACCGCGCCACCGGGTCCGGTCCTGGGTAGCCCAACCGCCGCGCGGTCTCCAGGACCCGCCTGCGCAGCTCGGGGGAGAGCTGGTCAGGCCGGTTGTAGGCGTTGGAGACCGTGGTCCGGGAGACCCCCAGTTCCGCCGCCAGCGACGCGAGGGTTGCCGGGCGTCGCACATGTGTAGACCGCGCCATGGATTGACCGTAACGGTTCAGAACCAATTGCAGAAGTCCGACCGGCGAGTGGTCCCGCCCACCACCCCCCGATGTGGTTTCACCCGTTCGTGTTACCAGTGGCGGTTCCGTGACGTAAGCTGAAACCGACAACGGTTTCCATTCTCGGCTCGCGAGTGGTCGCGAACCGGTCCGGGAGGCCGTCGATCCCCAGCACCAGACCCCCGGCAGCACGACCCAGGAGCGCAGCATGAACTCGCGGACCCCGAGACCCGGCCGGTCCACCGCGGCGGTCACCGGACTCGTCGCGGTCACCCTCGTCGCCACCGCGGCGTGTGGGGACTCACAACCCACAGCGAGCACGGACGGCCGCATCCCGGTCGTCGCCTCCACCAACGTGTGGGCGAGCGTGGCGACCGCGGTCGGCGGGGACGCGGTCAGCGTGACCGCGATCCTCAGCGACCCGGGCGCCGACCCGCACGGCTACGAGGCCAAGCCCGCGGACGCCACCGCGTTCGCCGGGGCCAGGGTGGTGGTGTCCAACGGCGGCGGCTACGACGACTTCTTCACCGGCCTGGCCGAGACCGCGGGCGCGGACGTGCGCCGGGTGGTGGCCGTCGACCTGTCCGAACACGCCCCCCGGCCAAGTGAACAGGCGCCCGCGGGCTCCCCCGAACCGGGCGAGTTCAACGAACACGTCTGGTACGACCTGGACACCGTGCGCAAGGTCGCCGACCGGCTGGCGGACGACCTCGGCGCGGTCGCCCCGGCCAAGGCCGACACCTTCCGGGCCAACGCCGCTCGCTTCGACCAGGGCCTTGACCAGCTCGCGGGCAAGGCCGCGGACATCGGCAAGGCCAAGCCCGGCGCCAAGGTGCTGGCCACCGAGCCGGTCGCCGCGTACTTACTGCACACCGCGGGCCTCACCGACGCCACGCCCGCCGAGTTCGCCGCGGCCATCGAGGAGGAGTCCGACCCGGCCGCCGAGGCGGTCGCCGAGACCGACGCGCTGGTGGACGGCAAGCAGGTCACCGTGGTCGTCTACAACAGCCAGACCGAGTCGCCGGTGACCAAGCAGCTGCGGGACCGGGCGAGCACCGCGGGGATCCCGGTCGTCGGGGTGACCGAGACGCTGCCGGCGGGCGTCACGGGTTACCTTGACTGGATGACCAAGCAGGTCGACGCGCTCGCCGCCGCAGTGGCGGCCGGGCCGTGAGCCGCGCGGACATCCGGCCCGCCCCGACGGCCGTGTCCACGGAACCCTGGGAGTCCACTGTGGAACACGCGGCGGTGGCGCTCGCCGGGGCCCGGCTGGCCTACGGCGACCGGGTGCTGTGGGACGGTCTCGACCTGGACGTCGCGCCGGGCGAGTTCGTGGCCGTGCTCGGCCCGAACGGCTCCGGCAAGACCAGCCTGATGCGGGTCCTGCTCGGACTGCAGAAGCTGTCCGCAGGCACCATCCGGGTGGCGGGCGCCGCGCCGGGCAAGGGCAACCGCGCCATCGGCTACATCCCGCAACAGCGCGCGATCGACCCGACCGTGGCCGTGCGCGGCCGCGACCTGGTCGGCCTCGGCTACGACGGCCACCGCTGGGGCCTGGGTCTCGCGGGCATGCGCGCCCGCAGGCAGCGGGTCGACGCCGTGCTGGCCGCGGTCGGCGCCACCGGCTTCGCCGACCGCCCGGTCGGCCTGCTCTCCGGCGGCGAGCAGCAACGGCTGCGGGTCGCGCAGGCGCTCGTCGGCGAGCCAAGGGTGCTGCTCTGCGACGAGCCGCTGCTCTCCCTGGATCTGGCCCACCAGCGCGCGGTGAGCACCCTGATCGACCGGCACCGGCGGGAGACCGGCAGCGCGGTCCTGTTCGTCACGCACGAGATCAACCCGGTGCTGCCGCTGGTCGACCGGGTCGTCTACCTGGTCGACGGCCGGTTCCGGGTCGGTACCCCGGAACAGGTCATGACCTCCGAGACGCTCTCCGAGCTGTACCGCACGGACGTGTCCGTGGTCCGCGTGCGCGGCCAGATCCACGTGGTCGGCGCGCATGGCCAGCTCGGCGACCTCTGCGAGAACGGCGCCCACCACCCCCCGCATCAGGACACTGTGGACCACTGATGGACAAGCTCTTCGACATCGACCTCACGCTGCGGCTGCTCAGCCTGCCGTTCGTCACCACGGCACTGATCGTGGCCGCGGTGCTCGGCCTGCTCGCTGGCGTGCTCGGGCCGTTGATCGTCAGCCGCAACATGGCCTTCTCCGTGCACGGCACCAGCGAGCTGGCCCTCACCGGCGGCGCGGCGGCCCTGCTGCTGGGCTGGGACGTCGGCAACGGCGCGCTCGCGGGCGCCATCGTCGCCGCCCTGGTGCTGGGTCTGCTGTCCCGCCGCAGCGCCGACTACGACTCGGTGATCGGCGTGGTGCTGGCCTTCGGGCTGGGCCTCGGCGTGCTCATGCTGTGGCTGTACAAAGGCCGCGCGGCCAACAAGTTCGGCCTGCTGACCGGTCAGATCGTGGGCCAGGACTTCGCCAGCGTGGCGCTGCTGAGCGGCTGCGCGGTCGTGGTGCTCGGCCTGCTGGCCGCGCTGTACCGGCCGCTGCTGTTCGCCGGTGTCGACCCCGAGGTGGCGCGCGCCCGCGGCGTGCCGACCACGGCGCTGGCGCTGGTGTTCGCGGTCATGGTCGGCGCGGCGACCGCGCTCGGCGTGCGCACGGTCGGGTCGCTGCTGGTGCTGGCGCTGATGGTCACGCCTGCCGCGGCGGCCTGCCGGATCACCGCGAGCCCGCTCAAGGCGACCCTGCTGGCGGTGCTGTTCGCCGAGGTCGCCGCGGTCGGCGGGATCGTGCTGTCGCTGGCGCCGGGCGCGCCGGTGAGCGCGTTCGTCACCGCACTGTCGTTCCTGATCTACCTGGTGTGCTGGGCGATCAGCCGCACCCGCCGGGGCAGCCTCACCCGGGCATGAGCGGGGATCAGGCCCGGGGGAACAGGGGGATCAGGAGAGCATGAGCAGGTCCTGCAGGTAGCCGACCAGGGCGCCGATGACCGCGCCGACCGCGATCAGCTTCCACTCGTCCTGGCGGAACGCGGGCCGCAGCAGGCCCTCGTACTCCTCGCGGGTGAGCCGGTTCATCTTCTCCGCGATCGTGTTGCCGATGTCCAGCGCCTCGCGCGCGTACGGCTCGGCGGACAGGGCCGTGCTGTCCAGGTAGGACATGGCCTTCTCGGCCGCGGCGTACTTCATCTCCTGGAACCGCTTCGTGCCGACGGCCACCGCGACGAACGGCTTGGCGATGCTCGCCTGCTCGTCCACCGACTTGCGCACCAGCTGCTGGATCATGCCGAGCAGCCGGTCCGAGCGCGGGCCGTGCAGCACGCCCTCGACGATGTTGGGCACGGTCATCACCTCGCGGGCGATCAGCTCCCCGTACTGGCGGGCCACCTCCGCGCGGCGGCGCTGGAACACGCCCTGGAACCAGAACAGGCCGAGCACCCTGGTGCGCTCGCGCGGGAAGAACACCAGCTTGATCGCCAGCCAGTCGGTGAGCCAGCCGATCGCGGCGCCGAACACCGGCAGCACCAGCGGTTCCCTGGTCAGTGCCCACACCGCGGTCTGCACGACGCCGAGCACGAAGCCGAAGTAGACCCCGCAGCGGGCGATGAACGCCATCTCCGGCCGGGAGATGTCGCGGACCAGTCGGACCAGCAGCTCCTTGTCCCGCTCCAGCGCGGTCACCGCGACCCGCTGCACGTCCAGCACCTCGCCGACATCCGCGCGGACCTGCGCCATCACCTCCCGCACCAGCGCGGGCGCGCCCGCCTGCACCTGCTTGATGATCATGTCCTGGGCCAGCACCGGGAGCAGCTCCCACAGCCGCGGGTGGTGCGTCTCCAGCACCTCCCGGGCGATCCGCTCGACCGCCAGCAGCAGCGGCCCCTGGATGCGCCTGGCCAGCTCGTCCGGGTCGATCCGGTGCACGATCTCGCCCGGGTCCACCAGCCTGCTGGTGATCAGCTCCGCCGAGGTCCGGATCATCCGTGCGGAGTTGCGCGGCACGATCCCCTGCCAGCCCAGCCACGGCTCGACCAGGCCGACGAAGCGCAGCGGCCGGAACATCATCTCGATCGCCACGCGCTTGGTCAGGTAGCCGATGACCGCGGCAACGAACGGCATCGAGGCGTAGACCGGCCAGTGGCGGGCGATGTCGTCGAGGATCGCGTCGACGTCCAACCCCGCCCTCCCGATTTAACGCGTGAGTAGACAAACGTAGATTAACTCAGTGCAGCAGCACCAGGACCTGTAGTTCACCCACCAGGAACCCGATCACCGCGCCCACCGCGATCAGCTTCCACTCGTCCTGACGGAACGCGGGCCGCAGCAGCCCCTCGTACTGGACCGGAGTCAGCGCCTGGATCTGCCGGATGATCGTGGCCCGGATGTCCAACGCCCCGGTCGCGTAGTCCTCGACGTGCCGCAGCGTCTCCGGCATCCGCTCGATCGCCTTGCGTGCCGCCTCGGCCTTCATCTCCTGGAACCGCCGACTTCCCACCGCCGCGACGACCAGCGGCTTGGCCAGGCTCGCCTGCCGGTCGATCGCCCGCCGCACCTCCCGGTGGATCAACGCGTAGAGCCGGTCCGACTTGGGCCCGGTGAGCACGGCCTCCAGCACGTTTCCCACGGTCAGGATCTCCCGCGCGATCAGGTCGCCGTAGTCGTGCGCAACCGCCATCCGCCTGCGCTGGAACATGCCCTGCCAGACGAACGGCCCGAACCGCCGCGGCAGCCGCGGAAAGAAGATCATCTTCAGCGCGAGCCAGTCGGTCAGCCACCCGGTCAGCCCGCCGAAGACCGGCAGCACCCAGGGATCCTTGGTCAGCGCCCAGGTGACCAGCTGCACGAACCCGATCACCAGCCCGAACCAGATCCCGGCCCGCGCGATGAACCGCATCTCCGGCGCGGCGGTGTCCCGGATCAGCCGGTTGAGCATCGCCTTGTCCCGCACCAGGTTCCGCACGGCCATGTCCTTGACATCGAGGATGTCCTCGATGTTGTCGGACACCTCCCGCATCATCCGCTCGACGACCCGCGGCGCCTCGGCCTTGACCCGATCGAGCACCCGGCGCTGCGCCTGGTGCGGCAGGAGCTCCCACAGGTTCGGTTGGTACTCGGCGAGCAGCTCCCGGGTGATCTCGTCAACGGCCTGCTCGATCGGACCCCGCAGTTCCTCGGTGACCCGTTTGGGATCCAGTCGGGAGAACACTTCCCGGGGGTCGATGAGGTTCGTGGTCATCAGTTCCATCGCGACAGTCGCCATCCGCCGCGCGTTCCGCGGAATGACGCCCTGCCAGCCGAACGGGCCGACGCCGACGAACTCCAGCGGGTGGAACATCATCTCGATCGCGGCCCGCTTGGTGACATAGCCGATGATCGCGGCGATGAGGGGCATCGAGAGGTAGACGTGCCAGTGCGCGCCGAGGTCGTCCAGCACCGCCCGCCACTGCACCCTGCCCTGCCTCCATCCGGGACGGCGACGTCGTCATCCCGGATGGAGTCTCGCATGGCGCGGGCCAGGTGTTGCCGGACTCGGGGGAACCCGGCACCAAGCACCTCGGACTAGGCGCTGTCCGGCAAGTCCGGCACGCGCTATCCGCGCCCGCGCGGCCTCCGGCCGCACGGGCGGAAAGCCCAAGTACAACCCGGTACGTGCGGCTTCCCGCCCGCACGCCCAGAGACCACGCGGATCACGAATCCCGCGCACCAGACTTACCGGACAGCGCCTAGACGCGGCCTTCCAGCCGCCGCCTGCGGGCGACCTCCGCCAACACGACCCCGGCCGCGACCGAGGCGTTCAACGACTCCACGCCAGCGGCCA
>NZ_KB894446.1 GCF_000374445.1 Actinokineospora enzanensis DSM 44649
CCGGACACGCGGGACCCCGCACGGGACCCCCGCCCCCGGTACGGGACTAGTCCCGCCCCGGTCCCGTACCGGACTCCCGCGCCCCGACCAGCACGAACACCGCCAACGGGACCCACGGGACCCCCTCCCGCCGGCCCGCGAAAACCGCCCCGAACAAGCCCTGGGCACCCCGCCCGACCGCTTCCCGCGCGCGGCTGCGCGTAGAGAACCAGGAGAACCCCGGATGATCTTGTCACGCGACTGTCACGGCACCCCTCACGCGAGTGTCACGTCCCCTGTCACGACCGGTGTCACGCACCTGTCACGACTCGTGACACCGCCCCTGACCTGTCACTCTCCACCCCTACCCCGCCCCCCGCGTGCCGGGCCGGGGAGAGCGCGCAGGAGCCGCTAGACCTAGCGGCCCGCCCCGCTAGACCTAGCACCCCCACTAGCGGCCCGCACCCGCCACCACCAGCGCCCTAGCACCTAGCGGCACCCCGCCGCGTTCCCCGGGCCGCACCACCCGCCGGACCGCTCGACACCCCCGCCCGCACCGACCGGAAGGAATCTCCACAGTGGACACCACTACCCCCGCCGCCCGCGTCCTGCACACCGTCGAAGCGGCCGCCGCGCAACTGTCCATCAGCCGCACCCGCATGTACGCGCTCATCAAGACCGGCGACATCCACACCGTCCGCATCGGACGCCTCCGCCGCGTCCCTCACGACGCCCTCACCACCTTCACCCAACGGCTCAGCCGCCAGCCAGCCGCCTGACACCACCCCGCACACAGCGGGGAAGAACACGGGGAAGCAGGTGGGGAAGCACCCGAACCGGGGGGAAAATCCCCTCCTGCTTCCCCACCCACCTTCCCCGCCCTCACCAGGCACAACACCACCCGGGGAAGATCAACACCATCTCCCCCGCCGCTGGCCGAACCCCCGAAAACCGGGGTTTGCTCCCCCGCCCGCTCCCTCCCCACGCCACCGCAACCGGCCCGCCGAACGCCCCGCACCCCCCAGGGACGTGACAGGGAGACCAGCAGGGAGCCACCAGGCAGACAGGGAGAACTCCCTACCCGCCTCCCTGCCCCTGCCTCCCCACCCTCAACAGCACAAACACCCCCGACAGGGAGGCCAGGGAGGCAGACAGCGCCCCCCGGCCACACAGCCCACCAGCCCGGAAACACGCCCCCATCCCCACTGCCGCGTCCCTCCCCGCCACAGCCGAGCGGACAGGCCCGGGAACGGCCCAAGCCGCTCCATCGCGCCCTCACGACACAGCAACGTCCAGACCAATCGGGAGACATCACATGCCACGCAGCCAGCGGCCAGAGGGGACACGACGTCCTAACGGCGCCTCGTCCATCTACCTAGGCAAAGACGGCAAGTGGCACGGCCGCGTCACCATGGGCCTCAAAGACGATGGCAGCCCCGACCGGCGCCACGTCGAGCGCAAAACCGAAGGTGAGGTGATCAAGGCGGTGCAGGCGTTGGAGCGTCAGCGCGATGACGGGACGGCGACCAAGCCCGGCAGGGACAAACTCGTTGAGGAATGGCTCCTGTACTGGCTTGAGTTCATCGTCAAGCCCTCGGTGAAGTACAAGGCTTACCGGGCCTATCGCACGGCGGTCGTGGTCCACCTCGTCCCGGGCCTGGGCAAGCACCGCATGAAGCGGGCCAGACCGGAGCACTTCGAGAAGCTGTACGCGCGCATGATCGCCAACGGCGCCAAGCCCGCGACCGCCCACCAGGTGCACCGCACGGCGCGTACAGCATTCGGTGAGGCCCACAAGCGCGGCGAGATCCCCCGCAACCCTGTCGAGCTGGCCAAGGCTCCCAGAGTCGAGGACGAGGAGATCGAGCCCTACGAGATCGAGGAGGTGAAGAAGCTCATCGCTGCGGCCCTGGAACGGCGGAACGGTGTCCGGTTCGTCTTGGGGCTGGCCATGGGGACGCGACAGGGCGAGTCCATCGGCTTCAAGTGGGCCCGGTTGAAGAAGTCGACCAAGACGCTCAGGGTGGCCTCGCAGCTGCAACGGCGGACGTGGGAGCACGGCTGTGGGGACCCGCACGCCTGCGGGGAGAGGTACCACAAGGTGAAGCCTTGCAAGGAGGAGTGCAAGCGTCACCAGCGCAAATGCCCTCCTCCTTGCCCGCCGGACTGCACGAGTCACGCTCGGTGGTGCCCGCAGAAGCACGGGGGCGGCCTGGTGGAAGCCGCGGTGAAGTCTCGGGCCGGTGTCCGCGAGTTTGTGCTCCCGGACCAGCTCTTCGACCTCCTGCTAGCGCATGAGGCCAGACAGGCCCAGGAGCGGGAGCTGGCAGGGACGGAGTGGCAGGAAGGCGGGTGGATGTTCGCTCAGCCCAACGGTCGCCCGATCGATCCGACGATGGACCGGAACGAGTGGTACGCGCTCCAGGCCGAAGCGGGCGTCCGGAAGGCGCGCCTACATGACGCGCGTCACACTGCCGCCACGGTAATGCTCATCCTTGGAGTGGACCCGCGCGTGGTCATGGAGCTGATGGGGTGGTCGAACGTGGCCATGCTCAGGCGCTACCAACACGTGCTCAACGTGCTCAAGCAGGGCGTGGCCACGCAGCTTGGAGGGCTGCTCTGGGGGACCAACTGAGACGGGAACTGAGACGCAAAACGCCCGCCCTGATCACCAGGGCGGGCGTTTTGCCTGCTCAACACACGTGGCCAGGGGCGGGGTCGAACCGCCGACCTACCGCTTTTCAGGCGGTCGCTCGTACCAACTGAGCTACCTGGCCAGGCAAAACACAAACAAACAACCAACGACCGGCACCACCAACCTAACCGGCACCAACTACAACGCGACCCCCACCAGTAGCTGGTCCCACCCGACCCAACACCGCTGGATCGAAAGGAGCACGCACCGTGGGGGCCTGGGGGGTCGCCCCCCAGAAACTCCTGCGAGCTTCTCATGCCCGCGCTTTTGCGGGCATGAGAAGTCGAAGAAGCTCGCGACCCTGACGGGACTCGAACCCGCGACCTTCGCCGTGACAGGGCGACGCGCTAACCAACTGCGCCACAGGGCCTTGCTGTCTAACCGTACCGCTTGTCTCTCCGTGCTCCCAACGGGATTCGAACCCGCGCTGCCGCCTTGAAAGGGCGGAGTCCTAGGCCGCTAGACGATGGGAGCCCGACCAATTCCGGGCGAACCGATCGACCGCGCTTCCAGGTCTACCGCCGGGCCGCTCGGGCTCGTCCGCTTCGCTGGGAGCAGGGATAGCTTAGGGCACGCGGCCCCTGTCCTCCAAAACGGCCCCTCCGTTTGTGGATCTACCTGCGGGAACGCCGCTCCCGGGCGGGCCGGGTCCGCGATCTTCGGCGGGTGGGTGGGCGGGCCGGCGGGGCCGACCCATAAAGGAAGCGCTGCGACCCGCGACCCGCGGCACCGGGTCGAAGATCACAGCGCGTGATCGTCATCGTGGAATTGTGGTCAGGTCCGAAAATCGGCTCACCGGTTCGGGACCGGAGCGGGGCGGGGGTCCGGAAATGATCTTCGCGAGATCCGCCTGTGATGTCCGCGGCACCGCTCGGTGATCCGGCCACGCCCTCACGCGCGGCCCGGGGAGCCGGGCGGCCGACTCAGCGGCGGACCGGTGGGACGCCGTCCTCGCCGTCGATGAGGCCGAGCATTTCCAGCAGTTCACGGCAGTCCTCGGGGGACTGGGCGCCCATCGCGACGGCCAGCCGGGCGCGCCGCACCTGGTCGTCGGAGACCCGGGAGGTCTCCCCGGAGCGCGGGGCCGGGACGCCGGTGGAGAACTGCGTCGAGGTCCCGAGGCTGTCTTGCTGAAGAAGAAAACTGCGCACTTCAAGCGACCCACTCATGGCTGCCTCCCCGGCTTTTGTTTTGCGTGAGGCTATGAGACAAGTCCCCGCCCACACAGCCCCCCGCAGAGTGAACCGCACCGCACGCTCGGTAGCCGTCGGTGATCAGTTTTCGGATGCCGGGTAACAGGTTGCCAGGAGTTTACCGATCATGTGCTCACCCGTTCGGAGGGCGCCCGAGAGTGATCGACACAACCTCGCCCGCGAACCCCTACCCCCTAGGGGTATGGTGATGGCATGGAGCACGAGCACGCCCCCGGCTACAGCGCCAAGAAGGACGCCCACCTGCGCCGACTGCGCCGGGTGGAAGGCCAGGTCCGCGGCCTGCAACGGATGGTCGACGAGGACGCCTACTGCATCGACGTCCTCACCCAGGTCTCCGCCGCGACCAAGGCACTGCAGGCGTTCGCGCTGGAGCTGCTTGAGGAGCACATGGCCGGTTGCGTGGTCGCCGCTGCCCGAGAGGGCGACGAGGCGGCCGCGGTGAAGGTCCGCGAGGCCGCGGACGCCATCGCCCGCCTGGTCAAGTCCTAGACCTCGCGGGCTGACTTAAGCGCTCGCGCCCCATATCGAGCCACCCCCGGCCGGGTGCGCCTACACCCGAACCCTGAGAGGAACCAGTTTCGTGTCTTCCCAGACCGTCTACACCGTGTCCGGCATGACCTGCGGGCACTGCGCCGCCTCCGTCACCGAGGAGATCACCGCGCTCGGCGGGGTCTCCGACGTGCGGGTCGACCTGACCAGCGGCGCCGTCACGGTGACCAGTACCGCCGCGCTGGACCGCTCCGCCGTGGCCGCTGCGGTGACCGAGGCCGGATACGAGCTCGCGAGCTGACATGACCACCGTTGAGCGTCCCCCCGACCGGATCGAGCTCGCCATCGGCGGGATGACCTGCGCCTCGTGCGCGGGCCGGATCGAACGCAAGCTCAACAAGCTGGACGGGGTGCGCGCCTCGGTGAACTTCGCCACCGAGCGCGCCACCGTCGAGTTCCCGCCCGGTCTGCCCACCACCACGCTGGTCGACACCGTCGCGCACGCCGGCTACACGGCCAGCCCGGTGCGGCCGGAGGCGCCGGTCGAGGACGACGACCTGTCCGCGGGCGACCTGCGGCTGCGGTTCCTGATCTCGCTGGCGCTGAGCCTGCCGGTGATCGCCGTATCGATGGTCCCGGCGTGGCAGTTCCCCACCTGGCAGTGGGCGGCGTTGGCGTTGTCCTACGTCGTGGTGCTGGTGTGCGCGTGGCCGTTCCACCGCGCGGCCGCGGTGAACCTGCGGCACGGCGCGGCGACCATGGACACGCTGGTGTCGATGGGGGTCACCGTCGCGTTCCTGTGGTCGGTGTACGCGCTGCTGTTCGGCGGCGCGGGCATGATCGGCATGCGGCACGAGTTCAGCCTGCTGCCGCGCGGCGACACCGGCACCGCCGACATCTACTTCGAGGTCGCCGTCGGCGTCACCACCTTCCTGTTGCTGGGGCGGTGGCTGGAGGCCCGGTCGAAGCGGCGGGCGGGCGCGGCGCTGCGGGCGCTGCTCGCCCTGGGCGCCAAGGACGTCGCCGTGTTGCGCGACGGTGTCGAGACCCGGGTGCCGATCGGGCGGCTGGGGGTCGGCGAGCTGTTCGTGGTCCGGCCCGGCGAGAAGATCGCCACCGACGGGGTGGTCACCGAGGGCGCCTCGGCGGTCGACCGGTCGCTGGTGACCGGCGAGTCGGTGCCGGAGGAGGTCGGTCCGGGTTCGGCGGTCGTCGGCGGCACGGTGAACACCAGCGGCAGGCTGGTGGTGCGCGCGAGCCGGGTCGGTGCGGACACGCAGTTGGCGCAGATGGCCCGGATGGTCGAGCGCGCGCAGACCGGCAAGGCCAGGGTGCAGCGGCTGGCCGACCGGGTGTCGTCGGTGTTCGTGCCGGTGGTGCTGGGCATCGCGGTGGTCACCCTGGTGGCCTGGCTGCTCTCCGGTGCCGACGCCGACGCCGCGATCACCGCGGCCGTGGCGGTCCTGGTGATCGCCTGCCCGTGTGCGTTGGGCCTCGCCACACCGACCGCGTTGTTGGTGGGGACCGGCCGCGGCGCGCAGCTGGGGATCCTGGTGAAGGGCCCGGAGGTGCTGGAGTCCACGCGCCGGGTGACCACGGTGGTGCTGGACAAGACCGGGACGGTGACGACCGGTCGGATGTCCGTGGTCGACGTGCTCCCGGCGGCGGGTGTCGACACCGCTCGGCTGCTGCGGCTGGCCGGTGCGGTGGAGTCCGCCTCCGAACACCCGGTCGCCCAGGCGATCGCGGCGCACGCGGGCGCGGACCTCCCCGCTGTCACCGACTTCCGCAACACCGAGGGCCTGGGTGTCACCGGCACCGTCGAGGGTTCGGCGGTGGTCGTCGGGCGGCCGCGGCTGTTGGCCGACCACGGGATCGAGCTGTCGGACGAGCTGGCCGCGGCCCGGCGGGCGGCGGCGGCCAAGGGCCGCACGGTGATCGCGGTCGGTGCCGACGGCGTCGCGCTCGGCCTGGTCGCGGTGGCCGACGCGGTGAAGCCGAGCAGTGCCGAGGCGGTGGCCCGGCTGCGCGGCCTCGGTCTGCGGCCGGTACTGCTGACCGGCGACAACGAGGCGGTGGCCCGCGCCATCGCGGCCGAGGTCGGCATCGACGAGGTGATCGCCGAGGTGCTGCCAGCGGACAAGGTCGCCACGGTCGAGCGGCTGCGGGCCGAGGGGGCCGTGGTGGCGATGGTCGGCGACGGCGTGAACGACGCGCCCGCGCTGGCCGCCGCCGATCTGGGCCTGGCCATGGGCACCGGGGCGGACGCGGCGATCGAGGCAGGCGACCTGACCCTGGTGCGCGGCGATCTCCGGCTGGCCGCGGACGCGATCGCGCTGTCCCGGCGCACGCTCGGGATCATCAAGGGGAACCTGTTCTGGGCGTTCGCCTACAACGTGGCCGGGCTGCCGCTGGCCGCGCTCGGCCTGCTGAACCCGATGATCGCGGGCGCGGCGATGGCGTTGTCGAGCGTGTTCGTGGTCGCCAACAGCCTGCGCCTGCGCGGTTTCCGGCCCGCGGCCGATAGCGGTGGAAAGGCCACATAGCAAGGCGAACATCAGGTGAACATTCTCAGCAATTTTTCCGCCTCGGCCCCTCCCCACAGACGAGTGCACGTGCAACAATCGTCTGGCTGACACACCCCCGGTCAGCGCCTGTGGAGATCCCCTCCGGCCCCCGCGTTCCTCCCCCTGGCGCGGGGGCCTCTCCATATCTCCGCAGGTCAACGGTGGTGGGACGGTCCAGGTTGCTGTGTCACCAGTCACACCCCCTGCGGCCGCGCAACCGAACCGTTATCGTGTCCCGGTGCCTTTTCCCTCTTTCGGACGCAGCCGCACCGACCTCAAGGCGGTCGGCACCAACACGGGGCGCCACCGCACCGTCGGGCGAGAGCAGGCCGAGGACGCCCTGCCGGACCGCGAGCTGGAGTCGTACCTGGCCGCGCTCGCCCCGGAGGCCGACACCGAGACCACCGCGTCGGGCCGCCGTTTCGGTGGTGCCGAGGTCTACCAGCTGCGCCTGTCGCTGATGGCGAACGAGCAGCTGCGCGAGCTGGCCGCGTACCGCCAGACCTCCCCGATGGCACTGGCCCAGGAGTGGGTCATGCAGCGCCTGGAGTGGGAAGCCCAGCAGCTGCAGCGCTCCTGAACCACCCCGACCACCACGAACATCCGACGGACACCAGTGAGCCCCGACCGGCGTGGTCGGGGCTCACTGACGTCTCGACGCGGGATTACAGCGGAATCACGTTCGTGGCCTGTGGGCCCTTCGTGCCCTGACCGACCTCGAACTCGACCCGCTGGTTTTCCTCAAGGGTGCGGAAACCCTTGGACTGGATCTCCGAGTAGTGCACGAAGACATCGGCGCCGCCGTTGTCCTGTGCGATAAAGCCGAAGCCCTTCTCGGAGTTGAACCACTTGACAGTGCCCTGTGCCATAAACCTGCCTCCATCGCAGGAGCATGGGGTTGCACCGTGCAACCCCGGGCCGCCCCCGGGCGATACTTCCGCCCACTGCAGCGGAAAAGCAGCGCGCCCGCGATCGTCGTTCCGCGAGCGTGAAATAGCACGAACACAGAAACCACGGCCTGCAACCGAAAGCGTATCGGCTCACCGCAGGCCGCACTACTGCCTGACGGGCGCTCGGCTAGCCCAAGCGGGTGATCTACTCCGATACGCTCCGAAGCGAACGGGTCGCTCTCCGGATTGCCCCGAAATTCCATCGAAGGTGACATGAGTCACAATAGTTTGGGCCAACGTCACGGGCGGACGCGGCGTCGTTATGGGTGTCGGGACGGTAGGCGGGGATCGGCTTGTGGGGGAAGGGAAGCGGGATGGCGCGACGCGGGCTCAAAGGACGGTGGGGACTGCCGGTGGCGTTGCTGGGCACCGGGTTGGTCACGGTGCTCGCGTTGAGCGGCTGTACCTCCGGGGCGTCCGAGGCGTCCACCAATGACAGCTTGCCCGCCGGGCAGCAGGCGACGACCACCAGCGCGACGCCCGCGGTCCCCACGATGAAGATCGTCGCCACCCCGGCAGCCGACGCCAAGGACGCCAGCCCGGGTGGGCCGATCACGGTCGCGGTCACCGACGGCACGCTCAGCGCGGTCACCCTGACCAACCCGGACGGCAAGCAGGTCAAGGGCGACCTGTCCGCCGACAAGACCACCTGGACCGCGGCCGAGCAGCTCGGCTACGGCAAGACCTACACCTGGGCGGGCAGCGCGGTCGGCGCCGACGGCAAGACCTCGCCCATCGCGGGCGCGTTCACCACGGTCAAGCCCAAGCGCACCGTGCGGGCCAGCCTGAACACCGGCGACGGGGCCACCTACGGCATCGCGATGCCGATCGTGGTGAGCTTCGACTCCCCGGTGAAGGACAAGGTCGCCACGCAGAAGGCGCTGAAGGTGGCCACCACTCCGGAGGCCGAGGGCGCCTGGGCGTGGCTGGACGACAGCACCGCGCACTGGCGGCCCAAGGAGTACTGGAAGCCGGGCACCACGGTCCGGGTCACCGCGGGCGTCTACGGCGTCGACCTGGGCGGCGGCGCGTTCGGCCGGAACGACGTGACCTCGTCGTTCACCATCGGCCGGTCGCAGGTGGTCAAGGCGGACACCCAGACGCACCGGATGGTCGTGGTCACCGACGGGCAGCAGACCCAGGACTTCCCGGCCTCGATGGGCCTGGAGTCGGACCCGGGCCGGGTCACCAAGAGCGGCACGCACGTGGTGATGAACAAGAGCGCCACCTACGCGATGACCAACCCGAAGTACGGCTACGAGAACGTGGTCGTCCCGTGGGCGGTGCGGATCTCCAACAACGGCGAGTTCGTGCACGGCTACGGCCCGTCGATCCCGGCCCAGGGCAAGCGGAACGTCTCGCACGGGTGCATCAACCTCTCCCCGGCGAACGCCAAGATCTACTACGACTCGGTGCTGGTCGGCGACCCGGTGGAGATCACCGGCAGCACCCAGCAGCTGGGCAAGGCCGACGGCGACTACTACGACTGGGCACTGTCCTGGGACGCCTGGAAGGCGATGTCGGCCACCGCGAACTGATCACGTGCTACCCGGAGGGCGGCTCCCAGCAGGGGAGCCGCCCTCCGGCGTGCTTAGAGTGGACGACCATGGGTGAGACCGTGCCGACCGGCTACCTGGTCGTACGCGCGTCCGGCGCGACGGCCGCCCGGCTGGCCATGGACCCCGGCCGATCGCGGGCCGAGCCGGAACAGGTCCAGCTCCTCGCGCGGATGGCCACCCCGGGGCGCGGTGCCGCGCTGACCTTCGGCGAGTGCTCGCTGCGGGTTGGCGAGGACCTGGTGCTGCTGACGGTGTCCACGGCCAAGCTGTCGGTGGGCTTCGGTGAGCTGCGGCCGCTGCTGTTCCAGCCGGTCCCGCTGGCCGACGGGCTGCGGTCCCTGGTCACGGCCTCGGTGGCGCACCTGCTGGCCGTCGCGGACACCCTGGACCCGCACGGCACCCGCGCCTACCTGCTCGGCTTGGCGGAGCTGGTGCTGCGCAGCGCCCTGCGCGCGGAGCTGGACCGCACCGACGCCCTGGCCACCCGCCGCCGCGCCGCCGTCGACTACATCCGTGAGCACCTGGCCGACCCGGCGCTGACCGCCGAACGCATCGCCGACGCCCTGTTCATCTCCCGCCGCCGCCTCTACCAGCTCTTCGACGACGGCGACGGCATCTCCGGCCGCATCCGCGCCATGCGCATCGAACGGGCGAAGGAGCTGTTGGCCGACCCGGCGTTGGGGGTGCGGGCCATCGGGGAGATCTCGCGACAGTGCGGCTTCGCCAACGCGGCCCACTTCTCCCGCACCTTCCGCAAGACAGTGGGCGCCACCCCACGCGAGTACCGCGACCGCGTCCTGACCACCTAGTAGACCGTCGCCCGGAAGTCGATCGTGAAGATCAGTTTGCCGAGCTGTGCGGCCAGTTCCAGCCAGCCTCTGCCGGTGGTGGAGTGCAGCGTGAAGATCGCCAGGCGGCGGCCGTCCGGCTCGATCACGGTGGCCTGGAGCTGGCAGCCCGGGGCGCGGGCGGAGATCCGTTCGGCGATCACCACGGGATAGCCGCGTTCGGTGTGCGACTCGGTCACGTCGTGGATGTCCGGCCCGCGCGCGGTGCGGAGCTCCTGTCCGAGCGCGGCGGCGGTGGTCGATCCGTTCGGGGCGGTGGCCTGGGTGAGCACCACGGTCAGGATCGCCGGGTCGGCATCGGGGTGGGTCACGGCGGCGAGCAGGCCCGCGCCGCTGGCGTGGGCGAGCTCGGCGGCCTCCTGCGCGGCTTGGGCGACACCGGGGTCGTGCACGGCCTCCGGTCCCCGTGCGGCGATCATGAGCGTCCCCAGCTCCAGCGCGGTGTCCTCGACCGACCGCAGGGACACCGGCGTGACCCCCTCGACCGCCGCCAGCCTCACCGGCTCTCACCGATATGGATGGCCTCACCCCGGGTGAACTCCGACGCGCCCGCGCTGGACAACACACTGGCCAACCTGGCTGCCCCACCCGAACCGACGATGCCGGAGGGGGCCCGGGTCACCAGTGCGGCCAGGGTTGCCGAGGTGGTCGAGACGCGGTCGAGCAGGTCGGCGATCGAGCGGGCGGGATTGCTCGCCTGGGTCGGCGCGGCGCCGTGCAGGGAGTCCAGGCGGTCGGCCAGCTCGTCGGCCGCGTGGTTGTGGTCGGCGGCGAGGGTGCGGGCCTGGGCGAGCACGGCCTCCAGCCGGTCCCGGAGATCCGCCAGCGCCGATTCCGCGGCCGCGTGGGGGAGCCCGGCCTGGGCGGCGGCCGATGACGTGGCCGCCAGGTCCAGCTCGCCCCGGCGCTGGTGCAGGTCGTCCTCCGCGTCGGCCACCTGCCTGCGCACCAGCACGGCTTGGCGTTCCAGGTCGTCGGCCGCGCGGCGGGACTCGGCGAGGGTCTGGGCCCAGGAGGCGAGGGCGTCGGCGGCGGCGCGCAGGGCCGTGGCGCGGTCGGCCGGGTTCGCGGGCAGGTCCGCCAGGTGGACGGTGAACGCGGTCGCGGCGGGACCCGTCCAGCCCTCGGTCGCGGCGCGAGCCCGTCGCACGGCGGGGTTCACCTGATCGAGGGCATCGGCAGCCGTCAAATATTCGGCTGCCACCGCCATCGCGGCGTCCGGGGAACCGGGGGCGGGGTCGAATCCGAGGCCGGGGAAAGCGTCAGGCATATCGGCGCCTCCGGTCTCCTCGAATCGGCCCGAAATCCGTTCCCTGGTCAGATCCGGAATCGGCGGGCATTGTCTTCGTCCACTTCGGCGTAATCCACTCCGGCCACCGCAGCCGCCGCGCCGGAAAGTGCCGACGCGGTGGCCGACAGGGCGTTCCCGGCGTCCATTGTGAACGCCGCGACCGCCGCGTCCACACGAGCCGGACCGACCGCCGTGATATCAGCCAATTCCACCGCGGCGACGGTATCGGCGGCGTCGGTCAACACCGCCGCCGCGACCCGCAGCTCGCCGGGGTCGACGGCGTAGCCGCTCACGCGCCGAACACCGACGGATAAGCGGGCGGTAGGTCGTCGAACAGGTCCAGGCCCTCCTCGAACCGGTTCTTGTGCTCCGCGTCCTCCTCGCGCTTCGCCCCAGAACCGTTCATCGGCGGGTACATGCTCCCGTTGGCGCCGCCACGCCCGGCCGCGCCCTCGACCATGCCCGTGCCACCACGCGCGGCCGCACCGGTCCCGGACATGGACCCCGAGCCGCGCCCGGCACCGGGCCCACCCTCCACACCGAACCCACCGCCAGGGCCAAAGCCCGCGCCCGGCCCGAAGCCGCCGCCAGGGCCGAACCCGCCCGACCCGGAACCGGTCCCCACCGGAGCGCCGGTCCCGGTCGGATAACCGGTCGGCAGGCCGGTGGGCCCGGTGTAGGTGGACACCGTGGTCCCACCCGTCTCGGGGCCACCCCCACCGCCGCCGTTACCACCGGGCGGCGGCACCGGTGGCACCGGCGGTACTGGCGGATGCGGGGGTCTGGGCGGCTGTGGGGGTTGCGGCGGCACGGGAGTCCCCCCGCCGCCGCCCGGGTCGGCCACGTCGACCTTGGGCGGAGCGGATGTCGTCGTCTGCGGCGGTGCCTCGGGCAGGTCCGGCAGGGAGATCCCCTCGGCGGTCCCGCCATGTTGCTGCATCACGCGGACCGCCTCGGCCCAGGCGTTGTTCCGTTCCTCCAGCTTGGGTCGCTGGTCGTCGGTCAGCTGCTTGAGCAGGACCCGCCCGCTGGGGTCGTCGGTGACCTCGACGTCGTAGCCCGCCATGAAGTTCTCTTCGGCGAAGTAGTAGACCGGCTCCGGCATCCGGGACTGCGCGTGCACGACCGCGTCCGTGTAGGTGGACAGGCCCTCGCCGATCTGTCCCGCGCGGTAGGCGGCGTCGCCCGCCCACTCGGTGAGCCGGGTGTTGGACTCGGCCGCGCGCACCGCCGCCGGTCCTCGCCAGCTGCCGAGCACGTCCCGCAGCGTGCTCTGCACCTCGTCGGTGACCTGGGTGATCTCGCCCGCGAGCTTGGCCCAGCCGCGCGCCTTGGTGTCCATGTCCTCGGGATGCGCGGTCATGATCATGTTGTAGAGCGTGGGGTGGTCGTAGCCCGCCCAGTTGATCTGCGAGAACGTCCGCGCGTCGCGGTTCTCCGCCCGGATCTCGGCGCGGTGCCGGGCGCGCGCCTGCCCCTCGGCCGACAGTGCGTGCCGGTCGGAGCGGTACTGGCCATTGCGATCGGCGTTGTAGTCCTGCATCAGGCCACACCGTCCACGTGCTGTACCGCCGCCTTCGCCTGCTCGTCCACGTCCTGGTACGCGGCCAGCGTCGCGCCGATGCTCGCCCGCACCGCGCCCAGCTCGGCCAGGTAGTCACGCAGCACCGCGCGCACACCGCGGTCGTTGTCGGCGCGGTCCAGGAACGCCTGCGCCATCGGCCCGGCGACCGGCCCGGTGCCGTTGCGCAGCGGCTCGGCCAGGTGCTCCGCGTCGCGCAGCCGATCCTCCAGCTGGGTCTGCAGGCGGGCCAACCGCTCATCGGCCGCGTGCAGCGCCGGGTAGTCGGCCTCGACGGCACCCGCGTTCTCGCCCACCAGCGGTCCATAGTCGACTCGTGGCCCGGCCTGCACATTCGAATCCACCCGGTGCAGTTCCAGCGGCGAGCGTTTGGCGAGTAGTGCCTCTGCCTGCCGCATGTCGTGAACCCGCGTCATGTTTCGTCTCCCGCTCCGGTTGCCGTACCAGGGTGACCCACCGTGACCCCGACCTCCAGCCCTACCCCGCGCTTGTGCACAACTGGGCACGTCGCGCGCTCACCTGAGCAACAACGCGTTCATCAGCGACGGTAAATCACCGACGTTACCCTCCTCAAGTGAGTGAATCGGCGACTTCGACTGGCCATGACCGAGACCGGGCCGAGCAACGCACCGTCCACCGCGCGGTGGCGGCATCGGCCATGGGCAACTGCATCGAGTGGTACGACTTCGGGGTCTTCGGGTTCATGCCCGCGGTCCTCGGCGCGGTGTTCTTCGACGCGGCCACCCCGACCGAGAACGTGCTGGGCACCTTCGCGGTGCTGGCGGTGGCGTTCATCGCCCGCCCGTTCGGCGGGTTCGTCTTCGGCCCGCTCGGCGACCGGGTGGGCAGGCGCAAGGTACTGGCCACCACGATCATCCTGATGTCCGGCTCGACGTTCGCGATCGGACTGTTCCCCTCGTTCGCGGCGGTTGGCTGGCTCGCCCCCATCCTGGTGCTGCTCGCCCGGCTGGTCCAGGGGTTCTCCGCGGGCGGCGAGTACGGCGGGGCGGCGACGTTCATCGCCGAGTACGCCCCGGACCGCAGGCGCGGCTTCCTCGGCAGCTGGCTGGAGTTCGGCACCCTGACCGGGTTCCTGCTGGGGGCCGGGGTGGTCACGGTCTGCACGATCGGGCTGGGCGACGCGGCCATGGCCGACTGGGGCTGGCGGATCCCGTTCCTGGTGGCGGGCCCGCTCGGCCTGATCGGCTTCTACCTGCGGACCCGACTGGAGGACACTCCGCTGTTCCGCGAGGCCGCGAGCCGGGAGCGGTTGGAGTCCTCGCCGCTGCGCACGGTCCTGCGCACCCAGTGGCGCGGGATCCTGCACCTGATCGGCTACATCGTGCTGCTCAACATCGCCGACTACGTGATGTTGACCTACATGGAGTCGTACCTGACGAACACGCTCGGCCTGACCGGGCGCACACCGCTGCTGGTCATCATGGTGGTGATCGCGGCGATGATGGTGGTGATCACGCCGGTGGGCGCGCTGACCGACCGGATCGGCCGCAAGCCGCTGCTCTACGCGGCCTGCCTGGGTTTCCTGGTGCTGCCGATCCCGGCGTTCCGGCTGATGGCCGAGGGGAACACGGTCACGCTGGCCATCGGGCTGGCGGTGATCGCGCTGCTGCTGACGTTCCTGCTGGCCACCATCCCGTCCGTGCTGCCCGCGATGTTCCCCACCGCGGTCCGCTACTGCTCCTTCGCGATCGGCTACAACCTGTCCACGGCCCTGTTCGCGGGCACCGCGCCGTACCTCGTGACCAAGCTGGTGGAGGGCACCGGCGACCAGCTGATCCCGGCGTACTACCTGATGGGGGCGGCGGTGATCGCCGCGGTGCCGATCTTCCTGCTGCCCGAGACCGCGGGCCGCTCGCTGCGCGGGGTGACCTCAAGCACGAAGCAGCCGGAGGCGGCGCTGGGGTGACCGACCCCGGTTACTCTTCGGTAATGAGCCGTACGACCGCCCCGTGGCCGCCGGTGGAGACCGAGGCCGCGCAGCCGCACCCGGACGCGCCCACGCCCGGCACCGACCTGCCGCCGCACTACGCCTACTGCTTCGGCTGCGGCGACCAGCAGGCCAACGGGCTGCACCTGCGGGCGTCGGCGTGCGCGGGCGGGGTGATCCGGTCGCGGTTCACCGTCACCGAGGGCCATCAGGGCGCTCCCGGCTTGGCCCACGGCGGCCTGCTGGCCTGCGCCTTCGACGAGGCGCTCGGCACCGCCGTCGGACACCTGCTGCGCAAGCCGACCGTGACCGGACGGCTGGAGACGGACTTCGTCCTGCCGGTCCCGGTCGGCACCACCCTGGTCATCGACGCCCGCGTCGACGGCGTCGCGGGCCGCAAGATCTATGTGAGCGCGGACGGCACCCTCGGCGAGGACGGGCCGGTGGCGGTGCGCGCACGGGCGCTGTTCGTGCTGGTCGACATCCAGCACTTCCTCGACCACGGGCGCGAGGAGGAGCTGCGGGCCGTGGTCGCCGACCCGGGTCTGCTGACGAGCCAGGTGGACCTGAACCCCTGACCACTGTGGACTCCGTAGGCTGACGGCATGTTCATGGTCGTGGTCGGCCTCGGCGTGCTGGCGCTGCACCTGTACCTGTGGCTGCGGCTGGTGCGGGACACGACCCGGACCCGGCGCGGCCGCAGGGTCGGCACGGTGCTGCTGGCGACGATGGCCGTGGTGTCGGTGGCGGCGCTGGTGCTGCCGTCGCGGGTGGGGGTGCGGGTCGCGGAGTACCTGGGGTGGCCGGGGTACCTGTGGCTGGCGTTGTTCTCCTACCTGCTGCTGATCCTCGCGGTCCTGGAGCTTCCCCGGCTGGCGCTGCGAAAGTGGATGCGCGGACCTGCGGTGGCTGACGTGGCCACGGAAGACGAGCCCATCGACGTTCAGACCACCGGGACCGCGCCGGACCAGAACCGGCGCCTGTTCCTCTCACGCGCGGCCGCGGTGGTGGCGGGCGCGGCATCCACCGGCATCGTCGGTTCGGGCCTGGTGTCGGCGTTGAGCCCGCCGCAGGTCAAGCGGGTCAGCGTGCCGTTGAACGGCCTGGGCGCGGGGATGAACGGCTTCCGCGTCGCGGTGGTAAGCGACATCCACCTCGGTCCGCTGCTCGGCCGCGCGCACACCGAGCGGATCGTCCGCATCATCAACGAGACCCAGCCGGACATGGTCGCCATGGTCGGCGACCTCGCCGACGGCACCGTCGCCGAGCTCGGCGAGGCGGCGTCCCCGTTGCGGGACCTGCATTCCCCGTTCGGCACGTACTTCGTCACCGGCAATCACGAGTACTACTCCGGCTACCAGCAGTGGGTGACCGAGCTGGAGGGGTGGGGCCTGCACTACCTGCACAACGAACACACCGTGATCACCCGTGACGGCAACGGTTTCACCCTCGCGGGCGTCACCGACCTCAACGGCAAGTCCGTCGGTGACGGCCCCGACATGGACCGCGCCCTCTACGGCCGCTCCCCGGGCAAGCCCACTGTTCTCCTTGCCCACCAACCGGTCCAGGTCCGCCAGGCCGCCACCCGGGACGTCGACCTCCAGCTCTCCGGCCACACCCACGGCGGCCAACTCTGGCCCTTCCACGCGGTCGTCCGCCTCGCCCAGCCTGCCGTCTCCGGATTATCCAAAGTGGACAAGACCTGGCTCTATGTCACCAACGGCGCGGGCTCCTGGGGCCCACCGGTCCGCGTCGGCGCCGCACCGGACATCACCGTGGTGGAACTGAGCCAGGGCGGCTGAGGCTGGTTCCGTCGGCACGTCAGGTCAGGGTGCGGGGGCGGATGGCGTTCGCCTTGTCCACCAACGCATGCCGCTGTTCCGGTGTGCTCGCCAGCCGTGCCAGGGCTCGGTAGCAGCGCTCCAGCCCGAAGCGCAGTTCCCGTTCCGACAGCTCGCAGCCCAGCACGGTCCGCTGCGGGTGGGTCGGGTTCGCGCCCGGCTTGCCCGCCTTGACCCAGCCGTACGCGGCCTCCAGTACCTCCGCCGACAGCTGCGTGCGCCGTTCCGCGTCCAGGGCGAGCCGTTCCAGCCGCTTGGCCGCGTCGTGCAGCTCCTGTTCGACGACCCGTTCGACCTCGTGTGCCCGCGCCTTGACCTTGATCGCGGCGACCTGGGCGGACACGTGGTGGCTGGAGGTGTCCGGCACCGCTTCCAGCACCTCGATCGCCCCCGCCCGCGCGCCCTGGGCCAGGTACACCCTGGCCAGGCCGAACGCGGCACTCACGTAGGAGTGGTCGGTGCGCCAGACCAGTTCGTAGAAGCGGGCGGCGGCGAAGTGGTCGCCGGACAGTTCGTGGCTGACCGCCAGGGCCAGTTTGGGGCCGATCTCGCCGGGGACCGCCTCGTAGACCCGGTCGAAGGCCTCACGGGCGATCCGCGGGGCGCGGTTGGCCAGCGCTAGCAGGCCGTGGAACCACTCCGGGCGCCAGTCCGCCGGGTTGGCGGCCAGCCTGCGCGCGGCCTCCAGCTCGGCGCCCGCCGCGCGCAGGTCGCCCTGTTCCATCCTGGCCTTCACCAGCCGCAGCCGGACCTCGATGGAGTCCTGCGGGGCGGCGGCCAGGGCGGCCACCAGCTCGGCCGGTTCGGTGGCGGTGATGCTGGCCAGCGCGGCGGCGGCGTGGTCGTCGGTGTCCACCAGCGGCAGCGGCAGCACCGAGGCGACCTCGGCCGGGTCCGGGGTGGGCAGCGAGTCGGACACCACCAGGCCCGCGCCGAACGTGCGGGTCTCCGGGCCGAACACGGTGGAGATGCCCGGCCTTGGCCGGTTCGTGCCCAGCGCCATGACCTCGCGCAGCACGCCGGTGAGCTGGTCGGCCATCTCCTCCGCGGAGGCGAACCGACGCGCCGGGTCGGCGTGCGTCGCCCGCTTGAGGGTGCGGTAGTAGCTGCCGAACAGCGCGAACAGCGGCTCGGCGTCCGGGCCGGGCAGGGTGTGCTTGTAGCGGGTGGTGTAGCCGGCGAACTCGATGGACAGCACGGCCAGGGTGCGGCCGACGGTGTAGATGTCGGAGGCGACCGTGGCGCCCTCGGTGGCCAGCTCGGGGGCGGCGTACCCGGCGGTGAAGAACAGCGGGCTCTCGTAGTCGTCCAGCTTGCGGACCGCGCCCAGGTCGATCAGCTTGAGCTGCTCGCCCGCCTGGATCACGTTGTCCGGCTTGAGGTCGCAGTAGAGCATGTCGACGCTGTGCAGGTAGCCGATCGCGGGCAGGATCTCCAGCCCGTAGGCGATCACCTGCCCGATCGGCAGCGGCTCCGCCCGCCCGGCCTCGCGGTGGTGCTCCAGCGCCAGCTGCCGCAGCGACTGGCCGCCGACGTACTCCATCACGATGTAGCCGACCAGCGAGCCGGTCTTCGGGTCCGGGTGCTGCACGAAGTTGTAGATCTTGACCACGTTCGGGTGCTCGACCTCGGCCAGGAACCGCCGCTCGGCCACCACCGAGGCCATCGAGGTGGCGTCGCCGGTGTCGATCATGCCCTTGAGCACCACCCAGCGATCGCTGACGTTGTGGTCCTTGGCCAGGTAGATCCAGCCGAGACCGCCGTAGGCGATGCTGCCGAGCACCTCGTACTGGCCGCCGACCAGGTCGCCGCGGAACAGCCGCGGCCGGAAGTTGAACTCCTGCCCGCAGCTCGGGCACTCGCCCTCGGCCTCGCCCGGCTCGCCGTCCACGCCGCGGCCGACCTCGGCCCCGCAGTTGTTGCAGAACCGCTTGTTCTCCGCGACGACCGGGTCGTCCAGTACCGCGCTGGCCGGGTCCTTGACCGGCACGACCGGCACCTCGACCAGCCCGGCGCCGAGCCTGCCCCGCCCGGAGGCCCGCGACCCGGTCCGCCTGCCGGTGCCGGGGAACGCGCCGGAACCGGTGCCCGGCCCGCTGTCGGTCCGGCTGACCAGCTGCGTCTCCGGCTCGCCATCCTCGGGCTGCGGCGGCACGATGCTCTGGGTCAGCGTGGTCTCGTTGAGCACGCTGGTGGGCTGCGGATCGTCCTCGGACAGCGCGGTATCCGGCAGCACCCCGGGCTGCCGCGGCGCCACCGGCGGGTACTCGACCGGCGCGATCCGCATCGTGCCCTCGTCCCGTGGCACCGGGCTCGGCGGGAACGGCCGCGGCCGCTCGCCCTGTCCGAACGGGACCATCCCGGGATTCGACTGCGTCGGCCCGGTCCGCGGCGCGTTCTGCTGTGGCGCGTTCTGCTGTGGCGCACTCGGTTGCGGTGTATTTGGTTGTGGTGCGTTCGGTTGTGGCGCACCGGGGAACGGCCGCGGCGGCGCGAACCCACCGGTCTGCGACTGCGGCGGCCCCGGCCGCCGATTCGGCCCGGTCCCGGGCGGCGGCATGGGGAACTGCCCCGTCCCTTGCGGCGCCGTGGGCTGCGGCACCGGATGCTGCCCGGTGCCCTGCGGATGTCCCATCGGCGCGGGCATCTGGGTCGTACCCGGCGGTACGGGGTGGCTCCCCGTCGCGGTGGGCGTGAACGGCTGGGCACCTTGCGGCGGAGGCAGTTGAGTCGTCTGCGGCAGCGGGAGGCTACCGGTCGCCGTAGGCGCGAAGGGCCTGCCACCTTGCGAGGACTGACCGGGACCCTGCGGCAGCGAGAACTGCCCGGTTCCCTGCGGTCGACCAGTACCGGGAGCGCCCTGGGGCTGACCCGGTCGACCAGCTCCCTGGGGTGGTGCCAACTGCCCAGGAGCGGGGAACTGACCTGGTGGGTTCGTGTGCGGTCCGCTGTTCAGACCTGGGCGCGGTGGCGCCGGGAACTGACCTGTTCCCGGTGGCAGCGGGTGCGGTCCACTGGACTGCCTGCCGCCTGCCGGTGGAGCCTGTACCGGGGGGAACTGCCCAGTCTGTACCGCGTGCCGTCCCCGCGGCTTCATCTGCTGCGTGGGCGGGTTCTGTTGCACGGCGGGCCCTTGCTGTGGTTCGACCGGACCCGGCTGCCCGCCGGACTCGACCGGGCTTTGCTGTCCGGCCTGCCCCGGCTGATCACCCGGTGCCTGATCGACCGCCGGTGGCCCGGCCGGGTTCGGCCCGCCCGGCTGTGGCGTCTGCGGCGGCGGCCCCGCGTTGGCCATCGGCGCCCACGGCGACTGCGGCGCGAACGGCGGCGGACCGCCGGGCCCGCCCGGCCCATCAAGTCCGCTTTGGCCGCCAGGCCCACCCTGCGCGCTCGGTCCGGCCTGCCCGCCGGATCCACCCGGGCGCGGGTGCGGCGACGGCTTACCGGGTTCCACCGGTACCACCGGCATCCGCCGCGACGCCAGGCCGGGGGAGTCCGATGTGGACTCCACGGCCGCGGCCTCCGAGATGGACTCCTCGGACACCGGCGGCGGGGGCGAGTCGAAGTTCCAGCGCGCGGGCTTGGGTGGGAAGCGCTCGTCCGGATCGGGCTCGGCGGGGTTCTCCCCCGGTGGGGTCCAGTGCGTCATCACGCCACCTCAATCCCGGTACCGGGGCGCGGGTGGTGCGGCGGGCTCGGTTGCCTGGCCGAGCCAGCGGTTGTAGCTGGCCGTCCAGGTGCCGCTCGCGATGGAGCGTTCGAGTACGCCGTTGACGAACCGCACCATGTCCTCGCTCTGCTTGGGGATGCCGATGCCGTACGGCTCCTCGGTGAACCGCGGGCCGACCAGTTTCACGTTGGGGTCCTGGGCGACCATGCCCGCCAGGATCGTGTCGTCGGTGGACACCGCGACGACCTGGCCCTGCTGGAGCATCACCAGGCAGTCCGACCAGTTGTCCACCGCGACCACCTCGGGCGGCGCGGGCGACTCGCGCAGCTTCATGATCGAGGTCGAGCCCTTCGCCGCGCACACCCGCTTGCCGCCGAGCTGGTCAACGCCGGTGATCTGGGACGCGCGGTCGACCACGATCCGCTGCCCGGCGACGTAGTAGGTGGCCGAGAAGTTGATGTCTACCCAGCGCGCGCAGGTGGCCGTCATGGTGCGGACCACGATGTCGACCTCGCCCTTCTTCAGCGCGTCGATGCGCTCCGCCGAGGTGATCACCTTGTACTGCACCTTGTTCGGGTCGCCGAAGATGGCCTCCGCGATCTCCCGGACCCGGTCGATGTCGAAGCCCTCCAGGGCGTTGCTGGTCGGGTTGCGGAAGCCGAACAGGAACGTGTTCTGGTCGACGCCCGCGATGAGCCTGCCCCGGTCCTGGATGGCCTTCATGGTGGACCCGGCGGGCATCTGGCCCGCGGGCGGCAGCGGCCCGGGGCGCAGGCTGGCGTTGGGGTCGCACGGCGGCACCGGGGCCGCGGTGCCGGTGCTGCTGCCCGGGTTGACCTCGACGCCCGCGGGCTGCGGCCGTTCGACCGAGGTCACGGTGGCCAGGTCGACCGGGGAGCCGGTGGCCGAGCAGGCCGTGCACAGGGCGGCCGCGGCCGCGAGCAGCCCGGCCAGGCGCCACTTCCGACGGTGGCTCATCGGTACTCCCGCAGTCGTTCCCGGATGCCGAGGGTGATGCCCGCGGCGGCGATCAGGGCCAGCACGGCCACCCCGGGCACCAGTCCGGTGAGCGCCTTGCCCGCGCCGCTGGTCTGGGTGAAGAACTCGGTCCGGCCCGCGTTCAGCGCGGCGATCATGTTCTGGTCCAGCTTGGCGAACGCGGTGGCGGCGCTGTCCGGGGCGTCGCCGATGGCGGCCTTGACCGCGTCCTCGTACTGGCCGCCGTCGTCCAGCTCGCGGATCTTGCGGTGCGCGGCGACCCAGGCGGCGGCGTTGTCCACCGCCTGTTGCAGCTGGTCGGCGGTCGCGCCACCGGCGGCCAGGGCCTTGGCCTGGCGGAGCAGGTTGTCCGGGCCGTCGCCGACGAGCGTGGTGGACAGCTGCTTCCACTCCTGCTCGTAGCCGGGGCCGTCGCCGCGGGCGACCAGGGTGAGGGTCTCGTCGGCGCGGGCCTTGAGCGCGTTGATCCTGGCCCGGACCAGCACGTCGACCTGCTGGGAGCCGTTGCGTTCGGCGTCGCCGACGTGCGCCGACATGACCAGCAGCGCGGCCGAGCTCCAGACCAGCGCGACGACCAGCGCGGCCGAGGCGGTGACCAGGCCGATGTTGAGCAGCCGGTTGGTCTTGCGGGTCAGGTAGCGCTGGGTCAGCACGAGCGCCGCGGCGAGCACCACGAACAGCACGATCGCCGCCCACGGTATCGACCGCGCGTCCTCCTGCTCGGCCTGCAACCGGTCGTAGTCGATCTCGTACAGCTTCTCCGCGGCGGGCAGCAGCTTGGCGCGCATCAGCGTGGACGCCTCGCGCAGGTAGGCCGCGCCCGCCGGGAAGCCCTGCCGGTTGTTGGCCCGCGCGGTCTCCACCAGGCCCGAGTAGACCGGCAGCTGCTGGGACAGGATGGCCACCTGGTCGCCAGCCAGGCTGTCGCCGCCGACGTCGGAGGACGCCTTGCCCAGCGCGGCGCCCGCCTGGGCCAGGTCGAGCTCGTAGCGGTCGCGCAGGGCCTGCGGCTCGACGCCGCCGGACAGGAACGCGCTGGCCGCGGTGGCGTCCGCGTCGGAGAGCGAGCGGAAGATCTGCTGCGCGGCCGCGGCCAGCGGCTCGCGGTGCTCGACCAGGTCGTCCAGGGTGTCCTGCTTGGCCTGCAGGGTCAGCGCGGCGACGATGCCGGTGACCGCGGTGACCACCAGCAGCGCCACCGCCATGATCGTCAGTCGGCCCGGGGTGGTGGTCGTCGACCGGGCCACCCTGGTCACCGAGCTCGTCTCCCCCCGGTCCGTGCCCGGACCGGTCCGCGGCCGCGGCGCGGCCGTCACCACGGGGTCCCACCCAACCGCACTTACCCGCCCGCCTTCCCCCGCTGCCGCCTGGTCGGACCTGAACTTAGTGGAGTACTTTCGCCCGAGCCACCATGTCCGACACAGCCGGTCACCAGCACTGTCCCACTTGTGCGCGGTGTAGTCGCCTGGTTGCTGTCTGGTTCCGCCCAACCCCGGGTGGGACCGTGGAGGGCATGAACGGTGAGCACAGCATGCAGCGGATAGCCACGTTCTGCGGACAGTGCGACTGCGGCTGTCCGGAACTGTGGGTCGACCAGGACGCGCCCGAGGAGCGCCGGGTGGTCATCACCGACGACTTCGGGCAGCGCGTGCAGCTGAGCCTCGGCCAGCTCGCCGACCTGGTCGCCGATGTCAAGGGCGGCGTCCTCGACGGACTGCTGGCGAGCCGGTAGCGAGCGCGGTGGCGGGTCCGGCATGGCTCGGGTGGGTGCTCACCACGGCGTTCCTCGGGATCGCCGGGTACGGCGTCGCCCGGCTCGTCATCGCCGCCCGCCCCGGCACCCCGGTCCCGGCCGGTTACTCGGGCCGCCAGCGCGCGGCGGACGTGGCGCATGTGGCGATGGCGTTCGGCATGGCGGTGATGTGCTCGCCGGTCGGCGGGCCGCTGCCGCCCGCGGGCTGGCAGACGGTGTTCGCGGTGGTGACGGCGTGGTTCCTGGGTGCCGCCGTGCTCGGCCGCGGGCGGGGTGGGCACCTGCCGGGCTGGCACGGGGGTGACTGGCAGCACGCCGTGGCCGGGCTGGCGATGCTGTACATGCTGACGGCCGTGCCGCATTCCGCGCACTCGATGTCGGCGGCGTGGACGATGCCGCACGCGGGCGAGGCCGCGCTGCCGGTTCTGGGCTGGTTGTTCGTGGCGTTCTTCGCGGCGCAGGCGGTGGGCCTGGGCATGGTGCTACGCCGGGCTGGTTCCGGGGGCGGGCTCCTGGCCGATGGCCGGGTCGCCGCGCTGTGCCAGCTGGTCATGGCCGTCGGCACCGGCTACCTGCTCCTGGTCACGCTGTAGCCGGGTGCCCAGCCAGGCCGCGCCGAGGCCGAGCGCGGCGAACAGCGTGAACGCGAGCGCGGGCGCGGGCAGCAGGTAGCCCGCGACGAACGAGACCACGACGCCGCCCGCGTTGCCGGTCATCCAGATCAACGAGGTGATCGGGCCCGCGGCCGGTGAGTCGTCACGTTCGACCCAGGCCAGCGCGACCGGCAAAGCCGAGAGCAGCATGAACCCGATGGGCACGCTCGCCACGAACCCGGTGGCCAGCGGCAGGAAGCCGAGCAGCAGACAGGCCAGCGCGGTGACCACGCCGGTGAGCCGCAGCGCCCCGAACTCCCAGCCCCGGCGCACCGCCAGCGGCGGCACGATGATCGAGCCGACCACCCCGGCGACCAGCATGACCAGCAGCAACAGTCCGGTGGTGTCGGCGGTCAGGCCCGCCGGGGCGAGCAGTGGCTCCAGCCAGGTGGCCAGCGCGACGAAGATCCCCATGCCGAGGAACACGATCCCGGACAGCACCGGCACGCCGGGCAGCCGCCACACCTCGCGCACGGTCGGCAGCGCCGTGCCGTCATGCCGGTGCGGCGGTCGTACGCGCAGCGCGAGCAGTGCGGCGATGGCGGTGACCACCGAGATCCCGGTGCCGATCGCCACGACCGTGCGCACGTCCCCGGCGACGGTGCCGATCGCGGTCGCGGCGATCATGCCCAGGTAGGTGGCACCCGCGCCGACGGCGATGCCCAACGGCCGGTCGGCCGGGTCGAGGTAGGTGGCCGCGATCCGGGTGATGGCGTTGGCCAGGATCGGCTGCGCGACGGCGGCCAGCGTCTGGCCGACCAGTGCGGCCCAGTAGGCGTCGTCGACCAGCCGGATCGCCGCGCCGACCGCGATCAGCAGCGCGCCGACGGCCAGCGTCGGGCGCTGCCACCGGTCCAGCGCCAGCCCGGTCGGCACGGCCAGCGCCACGAACAGCAGCGGGAACAGGTTCGCGAGCCAGCCGACGGCCTGCTCGTCGACGCCGAAATGCTGCGCGGTCGCGGTGGTGATGGCGGTGTACGTCAGCCAGCAGACCTGCGTCGACACGCCAAGCGCGGCGAACGCGGCGACCACCGGCCAGCGGCTCGACGAAGACATACCGGCCAGTATCAAATCCATTTCACGTTCAAGTCAACGACCGGCTTACACAACCCGAACGTTGTCCTGGCCGGGCTTTTACCCCGACCCGCCAAGGTTGACCCGGTAAGCATCCGAGACAGAGGGAGGATCCACATGCGAGCCAGGTCGGCGTTGATCGTCGGTGCCCTGGTGACGGGCATGGGGGTGATCGGTGCCGGGGTCGCGGCCGCCGCCCCGAGCACCCCGGTCACCATCACGCTCAGCCCGGAGCAGGTGGGCAAGATCTGCGACCAGCGCATCCCCAAGATCGAGGCCAGGGTGGACCGCCTGGTCACCCGGATCAACGGCGGCGCCGAGGTCAAGGGCTCCAGCGCCTGGTTGAAGGCACGCGCCGACAAGGAGCGCGCGGCAGGCCGGGAGGCGAGCGCGAACCTGCTGCAGGAGCGTGCCGATCGGCGCGCGGGCCGGATCGACCAGCTGAACAAGGCGAAGCAGCGGGCCGAGGACTTCAAGACCAAGTACTGCGGGTCGAAGTGACCCGGATCCGCTCGTTCGCCATCGCCGCGCTGCTCCTGGGGTGCCTCGCCGGTACCGCCGCCTGTCAGGGCAGTGGTACCAGCGAGTCCCCTTCGTCGGGGGGCGGCGCGTCGGTGGAGCAGGAGATCGGCCAGATCGAGTCCACTCTGGACAACGTGGAGTCGGAGGTGGACGGGGACCGGTGACGGGTACCGTGCGCGCATGACCTCCGCGGACCGCGGCCTGGTGCTCCTGGCCGAGGACGACCGCGCCATCGCCGAGCTGGTCACCCTGTACCTGCGCCGCGAGGGCTTCGGCGTGCACGTCGAGACCGACGGGCAGGCCGCCCTCGCGGCGCTGCGGCGGGTGCGGCCGGTGGCGGTGGTGCTGGACATCGGGCTGCCGCTGCTGGACGGCACCGAGGTCTGCCGCCGCATGCGCGCCGCCGACGACTGGACGCCGGTGCTGTTCGTGACGGCCCGGGACGACGAGATCGACCGGATCCTGGGCCTGGAGCTGGGCGCGGACGACTACATCACCAAGCCGTTCAGCCCACGCGAACTGGTTGCCCGCGTCCGCACAGTCCTGCGGCGGGCGAACGGCCCAGGCCCGAGCGAGGTCCTGCGGGCGGGGGGCATCCGCCTCGATCTGGGCCAGCGTCGGGTCTGGGCCGGACCCGACGAGGTGTCGTTGACCTCGACGGAGTTCGACCTGCTTGCCTGTCTGATGCGGCGCCCCGGCCAGGTTTTCGACCGGGCGCAGCTGCTGAGCGCAGTGTGGGGCTACGAGGCGGCGGCAGGCACCAGGACCGTGGACGTGCACATCGCCCAGCTGCGCGCGAAACTCGGCCCGTCAAGTCCGATTAGGACAGTCCGGGGCGTCGGCTACGCGGCGGACCGGACGTGAACCGCCGCCCGTCGCTGGCCGTCCGCGTCACCGCCCTGTGCCTGGCGGTGGCCGGATTGGTCGCGGTGGTCGGCGGTGTCGTTTCGGCCAGGCTGGTGGTCACAACGGCCCGCCAGGTCACCCAGCAAACCCTCTCCGACCAGGCCGATGTGTTCGCGGGCCAGTTCGCCGACGCCCGCCTGGGCCTGCGCCGGATGATCGAGGTCCTGCACGGCCAGGGCGTCGCGGTCGTCGTCGCCCGCCCCAACGGCACGGTCGTCACCGGAGACGCGACGGCGGAGCGAGCGGCCCGGCAGGCAGGCCTGCTGGACGTCACCGCCCCCGCACACAAGGTGGTCACGGTCGGCGACCGCACGCTGCTGGTGGAACTCCGCCCGGCCGACGAACGCGGCGCGATCGCCCTGGTCCGCGAGTCGGAGACGGCCAAGGGGATCGGCCGCAAGCTGATCGGCAACATCGTCCTGGCACTCGGCATCGGCCTGCTGATCGCGGCCATCGCGGGCTGGTTCCTCGCCCGCCTGCTCTCCCGCCCGCTGCGCCGCACCGCCACGGTCGCCTACTCGATGACCCACGGCCGCCGCGACCTACGCGCCCCGGTGACCGGCCCGCGCGAGGTGGCCGAGGTCGCGACCGCGGTGAACGACCTGTCCGACGCCCTACACCGCAGCGAGTCCCGCCAACGCGACTTCCTGCTGTCGGTCTCGCACGAGCTGCGCACCCCGCTGACCGCCGTCAAGGGCTTCGCCGAGTCCCTGGCCGACGGCGTCCTCACCGCCGACGCCGTCCCCGCCGCGGGCCGCACCATCGAGCAGGAAGCCGACCGCCTCGACCGCCTGGTCACGGATCTACTCGACCTGGCCCGCCTGGGCGCCGACGACTTCCGCCTCGACCTGATCCCCACCGACGTGGTCGCCCTGACCCACGACTGCGCCCAGGTCTGGTCGAACCGCTGCACAGCCGCAGGCGTCCGCTTCGCACTTGAGGCCCCACCCGGCCCCGTCATGACCCTGGCCGACCCCCGACGGTTGCGTCAGGTGGTGGATGGCCTGCTGGAGAACGCTTTGCGGGTGACTCCGACTGGGCGTCCGTTGGTGCTGTCCGCGTCGGCCCAGGGTGGTGCGGCGGTGTTGCAGGTGCGGGATGGGGGGCCGGGGTTGGCGCCGGAGGAGTACAAGATCGCCTTCGAACGCGGCCTGCTCAACGCCCGGTACGCGGGTCAGCGGCCGGTCGGCATCGGCATCGGGCTGGCGCTGGTCCACGGCCTGGTCACCCGCATGAACGGCACCATCACCGCGGGCCCGGCCCCCGAGGGCGGCGCCGCCTTCACGGTCCGGCTACCCGCGGGACAAGGGTGAAAACGCTGCACCTCAGCACGCAGCACGACCAGCCATCCCCGACCGACCTCATCGAATTGATCGCTCGCGACCTGTTGCGCAAACGGACGTTGGTCCGTCGGCCTCTGACCTACTGCGTCGCCGTCTTCAGCAGCCCGTACAGGGTGTGGACCAGCTCAGCATCCCCATCGATGGCGACCACCGAGTCATCCGCCCGCCGCCACAACCACCGCAGCACGTCCCCGGGCTCCCCCCGAACCACCGCGTCCGACGTCCCGCCTGCCGACACCGTGATCGTCGGCGACAATGTCACGTACCAGGACGAAGGCCCCGCCTCCACCCGCACGACCCGCCCGTCCAAGCCGTCCAAAGCCCCCGAGAACGCCTGCGGGAAGGCAGTGGAGGCGAAGGACAGGAAGCACGTCAGCACCTCGTCCACCCCGTCCAGTGCCAACTCCACCGGAATCTCCGCCGACGGCAGCCCGGCCGCCGACTCCGCGTCGATCCGGTGGATCACCGCCTCCTGCGCCATCCGCCGCGCCCAGAAGCCCACCGTCTGGTCGGCCGGGTACCAGGTCAGCGTGGAGTCGGCGAACGGTCGCGGTTCAAGTTGCCCGATCAGTTCCGCGTAGGCGGCATCGAACGTCTCCACCGGGTCCGCCCCGGTGAAGTCCGGTGGCCACGGCTGCGGCCACTCCCCGGCCGCCATCGTCCGGGCCTTGTGCAGGTACACCTCGGCCACGTGCAGCAACAGATCAGCACCAGTCCACCCAGGGCAGGTCGGCACCTGCTCGTCCAATGCCCCAGCGGCAGCGGCGCGGAGCCTGCCGGACTCGGCGGCGAGGTGTTCGAGGTAAGCGACCATGGCCGAACCCAACCACGCGGCACCGACATTCAGCGCGCGGTTATCCAGAAGAACCGTCCCACCCGGTCGTAGTCACCGACCACGGCCGCGCTCCCGGCCCGAAGCGGCCGGTCGCCCTCCTGGCGGACCTGCACCACCACATGCGTCCCGTCCATGTCGACCTCTGCCTCCCCGAACGACCGGTCCACCCGTCCGGTCCGCACCACGCACGGCCGTCCCGTCAGGTCCGGCGACTCGGGGAACAACCTGGACAACAGTCCGATCGACAGCCGCGTCCCGATCGACGCGACCAGCAGCGCCACCACCAGGAGCACCACCCCGGGCAGCGCGGGCGACGGGCTGTTGTCCCCGAACAGCACGTCCCCCGCCAGGCACACCGTCCACGCCAGCGCCGTGGCGACCGACAGTGCCACGCTCAGCGGGACCCGCCCCAGCCCGAACGCCTCCGGGTCCGCCGCGCCCACGGCGTCCACATCGGACACTCCAAGCGCGACCAACACCCAGTAGCCAAGTACGACCACGAGCAGAAACGTGAAAACCACTGCGGGAAACCCGAACGTGGCGACCAGCAAACGGTCCAAGGAACCCCCTTCCACCAGGGGTCGCAAGGTACTCCACGGCAGGCCGGGAAAACAGCGGTTCCCCGGATATTCCACTGTGGACGTCAGGGTTCCAGGTCGTGCTCCACCGCGGCCAGCAGCGGGCCGATCCGGAACGGCACCTGCTCGGTCATCGCGACCGCGGTGGTGCTGCGGATGACGCCCCGGCAGGACAGCACCGAGTTGATCACCTCGTGCAGGTGCCTGGTGTTCCGCGCGACCACCCGGACCAGCAGGTCCCCGTCGCCCGCGATGCCGTGCGCCTCCAGTACGAAGGGCACCGCGGTCAGGTCCTCGACGGCCGAGGCGAGCCTGCCCTGGGCGACCTGCACGGTGACGAACGCGGTCACCTCCACGCCGATCGCCGCCTGGTCCACCGCCCGCCCGCGCCCGGCGACCACACCGTGCCGCTCCAGCCTGCCGACCCGGGCGTGCGCGGTGTTGCGCGCGATGCCCAGCCGTTCGGCCAGCTCGGTGATGCCGATCCGTGGGGTGGCGACCAGTTCGCGCAGGATACGCAGGTCGAGCCGGTTGACTATGCCCACAACGCGCAGCCTCCCCCGGACAGGTACGGTGATTTTGAGCATTCTGCTTAAAGATCTAGCCGAAGTCTTGCACAGCGCTCACCTGGAGACGTCTCCTTCCTGTCGGCGCGCAGGGCGCACGAGAGGGTGTGAGCCGCGGTGACCGAGCTGTGGAGCGACTACCGACCGGCGGACGTGGTTCGCCGGGACAGCGGCCCCGGCGCGCTCACCGGTGTGCAGGCACTCGGCAAACTACTCGTCGACCAGCACCGCGCCGACCGCGCCCGGGGCTGGCGCACCGCGGGCCTGGTCTCCGGCTACCGCGGCTCCCCGCTGGCCGGGCTGGACATCGTGCTGGCGCGCAACGCCGACCTGCTGGCCGAGCACGACATCGAGTTCATCCCCGGGGTAAACGAGGAGCTGGGCGCCACCGTCGTCTACGGCTCGCAGCTGGCCCCGCAGCTGCCCGGCGCGCGCTTCGACGGCGTGTTCGGCCTCTGGTACGGCAAGGCCCCCGGCGTCGACCGGTCGACCGACGCGATCAAGCACGGCACCTGGATGGGCACCACGCCACGCGGCGGGGTGCTGGTGGTGGCCGGGGACGACCCGGCGAGCAAGTCGTCCTCGCTGCCGTCGAACTCGACCATGGCGCTGGCCGAGGCGTACCTGCCGGTGCTGGCCCCGGTGGACGTGGCGGACGTGCTGCGGCTTGGCCGGTTCGGCTTCGAGATGTCCAGGTTCAGCGGGTCGTGGACCGGGTTCACCGTGGTCACGGCGGTGGGCGACGCCTACGAGGTGGTCGACCTCGGCGCGACGCCGGACATCGTGGTGCCGCCGTTCGAGTGGGACGGCAAGCCGTGGCAGTCCACCCGCAACCCGGGCGTGGACATCCCGCGGGCGCTGGCGATGGAGCGCGAGGTGCTGGAGGGCCGGTTCGCCGCCGCGTCCGCGTTCGCCGCCGCCAACGGCGTCAACCGGATCGAGGGCGCGACCGGGGACGCCCGGATCGGCATCATCTCCGCCGGACACACCTACGCCTGCCTGCGCGACGCGCTCGGCCGCCTCGGGCTCACCGACGGCGAGCTGGCCCGCCGCGGCGTGCGGCTGCTCCGGCTCGGCATGGTCTACCCGATCGAGCCGGGCATCCTCGACCGGTTCGTCGACGGCCTGGCCGAGGTGCTGGTCGTCGAGGACAAGCGGGCGTTCGTCGAGTCCCAGGTCAAGGAGGCCCTGTTCGACCGGGCCGTGCGCCCCCGGGTCTTCGGCAAGCGCGGCCCGGACGGCAGGCCGCTGGTCCCGGTCACCGGCGCGCTGGAGGCCGACCGCCTGGTCACCGCCCTGGCCCCCTACCTGGTCGACCGGCTGGGCGCCGAGCACGTCAGCGTGCCCCGCCCCGCGAACCGGCCCAGGATCGGGTTGCCGCTGGTCAACCGCACCGCGTTCTTCTGCTCCGGCTGCCCGCACAACCGCTCCACGGTGGTCCCCGACGGCTCGCTGGCCAGCGCGGGCATCGGCTGCCACGCGATGACCACGTTCATGGACCGCAGTGTCGGCTTCACCCAGATGGGCGGCGAGGGGGTCAGCTGGGTGGGCGCGGCCCCGTTCAGCGAGACCCCGCACTTCTTCCAGAACCTGGGCGACGGCACGTTCTTCCACTCCGGCAGCCTCGCCGTGCGGCAGGCGGTCGCGGCGGGCACGAACATCACCTTCAAGCTGCTCTACAACGCGGCCGTGGCGATGACCGGCGGCCAGCACGCGGACGGCTCGGTCGGCCCGGTCGAGGTCACGCACATGCTGCACGCCGAGGGCGTGGCGCGCACGGTCGTGGTCACCGACGAGCCGGGCAAGTACGGCCGACGCCCGCGCTGGGCCCCGGGCGTGCGGGTACGGCACCGCGACGACATGGACGCCGTGCAGCGGGAGCTGCGCGACACCGCGGGCGTGACGGTGATCCTCTACGACCAGGAGTGCGCGGCGGAGAAGCGGCGCAAGCGCAAGCGCGGCCTGGTGCCCGACCCGGCCACCCGGGTGCTGATCAACGAGGCGGTGTGCGAGGGCTGCGGCGACTGCGGCCGCAAGTCCAACTGCCTGAGCGTGGAGCCGGTCGACACCGAGTTCGGCCGCAAGACGCAGATCGACCAGACGTCCTGCAACAAGGACTATTCGTGCCTGCTCGGTGACTGTCCGTCGTTCGTCACCGTGGTGCCTGGTCCGGGCCGGAAGCGGATCGACCGCGCTGAGCTGCCCGCCGACCTGCCGGAGCCCGCGTCCCGCCCGGAGTCGGCGGCGCTGGTGATGGTCGGCATCGGCGGCACCGGCGTGGTCACCGCGAACCAGGTGCTGGCGACCGCGGCCCTGCTCAGCGGCCTGGACGCGCGGGCGCTGGACCAGACCGGGCTGAGCCAGAAGGCGGGCGCGGTGGTGTCGCACCTGCGTCTCAGCCCGAACCGGGGCGAACTGCCGGGCCTGGTTCCTGCCGGTACCGCTACCGCCTACCTGGCCTTCGACGCGCTCGCCGCGACCACCGAGCCGAACCTGTCCCGCTGCTCGGACACACACACCGTGGCAGTGGTGTCCACCTCCGAGGTGCCGACCGGCCGCATGGTCGTGGACACCGCGGTCACCTACCCGAACGGCGCCGAGCTACTCGACCGCATCCGCGCCCGCACGGCGGATTTACGCGCCTTCGACGCCCTGGACCTGGCCGAACGCCTCTTCGACAGCACCGCAGCGGCGAACTTCCTGGTGATCGGCGCCGCCTACCAGCTCGGCCTGCTGCCGGTCTCGGCCGCCGCGATCGAGCGCGCCATCGAGCTCAACGGCGTCGGCGTGGCCAGCACCGTCCAGGCGTTCCGCGCGGGTCGCCAGGCGATCCTGGACCCGGCCTGGCTGGCGGGCGACGCCCCGGAGGTCGTGGCGCCGTCCCCGCTGGCCGACGGCTTCACCGGGGAGCTCCGGCGGCTGTTGGACATCCGCCTGCCCGAGCTGGTCGCGTACCAGGACGAGGCCTACGCCCACCGCTACCTGGCCGCGGTGCGCCGGGTGCACGCCGCCGAGCAGGAGGCGGGGCTGCCGGGCACGCTGTCGGAGACAGTGGCGCGCAACCTGTTCAAGCTCATGGCGTACAAGGACGAGTACGAGGTGGCGCGGCTGCACCGCGGCATGCAGGCCGAGGCGGAGGCGAAGTTCGGTCCCGGCACGAAGATCGGCTACCAGCTGCACCCGCCGATGCTGCGGGCCATGGGCATGCGCCGGAAGCTCACTCTCAAGCGCACCGCCCGCCCCGCGTTCGCCGTCCTCTACGCGATGCGCAGGCTGCGCGGCACGGCCATCGACCCGTTCGGCCACGCCCGGCTGCGCAAGCTGGAACGCGCGCTGGTGACCGAGTACGAGGCGCTGGTCGAGACCCTGGTGGCCAATCTGGACCGATACGACGTGGCAGTCCACATCGCGGGCCTGCCGGACCTCGTCCGCGGCTACGAGGACATCAAGACCGCCGCGATCGAGGACTACCGCGCCAGGCTGGCCGACCTGCTGTCCGAGCTCCAGCGGGAGCGCCAGCCAGTCTGATCTGGATCCACCGCGCGAGCACGTCCCGCGCGTCGCACAGGTACCGCAGGTCGGCGGGATCCCAGTAGCGGAACGGGTTCCCGCCGTCCAGCCACTCCATGGCCGTGCCCGCCACGACCGAGGACAACCGCAACGCGACGGAGGTCTGGACCGGCTCGTGCCACTTCATCGTGCGGTGCGCGGCCAACAGCAGGCTCCGCTGGTACTCGTCCACCCACCGCTGCCCCGCGCGCGGCGGGTGGCAGCCGAGCCCGGCCGCGCGGATCGTGAGCAGCGTTCGGAAAGCCACTCCCAGCTCCGTCAACGGTTCGCACCGCGCGCGTACCGAGTCCACGTCGAGCCCCAGATCCAGCCCGATAGACGCCACTGCCAACGCGCGCTGCAACCGCAGCACGGCAACCGGGTCCTGGTCGTACAACACATCCCGGACGAACCCGATCTCCAGCCAGCAGAAGTCCGACTGCTGCGCCGCGTCCTCCGTTGTCCGCGCGTAGTCGATCAGGTGCGGCATAGTCCCGGCGAGGACGATGTTCCTGGGGTTGAGGTCTCCATGCGCCATACTGCGCACCCGTCCTGGTAGTTCCTCCAGCAGGATCCGGGACAGACCGTCGAACGGGTCCGCGTGTTCCGGCAACGGGTCTGGCCCGTAAGCCTTCCGCACGCGGTCACGCGTATCAGCCCCACGCACACCGATGACACGCCCGGTCATCCGGCCAAAGTCGGTCACCCGCCCGCCAACGAGCTCGACCCGGAAATCCCGCCCGACCAACACCCCTGGCCGCGTCGACACGTGCAACGGCCCGAACGTGACCATCGCGCCCGAGTCGAAGTCACCCGCACCCCCACACGAGCGCCGCACCACCTCCTCGTCCGATACGAGCACCCCCTCTCCCGGTCCCGCGCACACAGTCAGGCTCGGCCCCAGTCCCGAGTTGGCCTCCCGCAACGACGATGGCTGTTCCACCACCCGCGCACGCCGGTGGAACACCTCGATCGCGCCCTGCAACACCTCTGCAACAGCACCGCACACCGCATCGGCCGAACCAGTGCGCATTGCCTCCGCGAAGACCTCCTGCACCACGCGCACCTCGCCGCCCACTCCGGAGAAATGGCCGACATCGGCGTAAACCACCGCCGCCGACTCCTCCTCCCAGCCGGTGGTGGCCACGATCGGGACACAGCAAGCGTTCGCCTGCGGGGCGACCACGCGCCTATAGGCCTCCCACTCGCGCCGCAGCACCCGAGAAGAGTCGACTTTCACCACCCGGTCGACCTGCCCCACCCGCGCCTGCACGACGAGCGCGCCGCTGTGCCCGCCGGTGAGCACACGCACGAACTCGATTCGCGTAACCGGTTCCGGCCACCGCACTTGCCGCACCACGGCGGCCAGCCGGTCCGGGTCCGGGATGGCCAATCGGCCCAGGTTCACCTCAGGCACCATGGCGATCCCCCGGATCGGGTGGCTCGCCGGACCCGGCTGTGCCACGCTGTTCGCCGTGTCCGGTTCCGATCCACGGCGGCAGGTCCGGGTGTCGCTGAGCATGCTGTTGCGGATCCGCGAGGACGAGCGGTTCGTGCTCTTCCACTCCATCAACCGCCCCGGTCTGTACGGTCCGCCCAGCGGCGTGGTCAAGTACTTCCCGCCCGCGGTGCCCGTGCTGGAAGAAGTCGGGTTCCGGCCGGAACGCACCGGCCCGAACACGCTGCAATGGGCGGACCTGCGTGGTTTCCTGCCCGACCACGGCCTGCGCGACTTCCTGCGCTGGTTCGAATCCGGCGCCTACCGGGAGAGTTCGCGCGAGTGCCTGGTGCGCGAGTTCACCGAGGAGCTCGGCGAGGTGGGACTGCCGCACCTGGCCGCGGACATGGGCGAGCTGGACCACCGGCTGGTGCGGACGGTCTCGGAGGGACCGCACGACGTGCCGGGCAAGCAGTACAAGCAGTTCCGCCGGTTCGAGGTGTACGACCTGCTCACCCCGAACACCGCGACGCTGCGCCTGGTGCGCGAGCTGGTCGCGGCCGGTGCCGACCAGGCCCGGCCGCTGGTGGTCAACGCGCACCCGGAGGACATCGCGCACGGTCGACACGGGAGGGTGCTGATCGCCCCGCAGACCGCGCTGCTGTTGGGGGACCGGCGCGTCCTGCCGGACGTGCCGCCGATGCGCTGAGGGGAGCGGGGCATGGTGGACCTGGGGTCGCCGCGGCCGATCGGGGACGTGGCGTACGCGCCGCCGGAGGTCTCGGTGGTGCCGGACGCGCGGCCGGCCGCGGCCGGGCACGGCCTGGTGCGGGTGTGCTTCCGGCTGCGATTGGACGGCGGCGCGCGCCGCGTCCGGTTCATCGCCTGTTACCTGCGGGTGGCGTTCGACGACCCGGCCGTGTGCGCGACCGAGCTGTGGGCGGGCACCGCGCCCGACCTCGGCGTGCCCACCTCGGTGTCCACCCTGCCCACCGGCGCGGTCGGCTGGCTGGTCGGCGACCCGGTGGGCACCGACCCGATCCCGGAGGACTGCCTCGCGCACGCGGTGGTGCAGCTGCCCACGACAGCCACCACGCTGGCCGGGACGCTGCGCGCGGACGCCTCCGCGATCGTGCCCGCGCGGGTCGGAAACCGCCGCGACCACGCCAGTTCGGTGCGCGCGCACCGGTTCGCGGTTCCCCTGCCCACCGGCTGGTCCGAGATCGTGCGGCCGATCTCGCTGACGGCGCCGGTGCCGACCAACGCGCGTCCCGCCGCGGTGCGGCTGTGCTACGCCGCCGACATCGAGAAGTTCCGCCGGTTCGAGGGCGCCGCCGCGCAGCGCGCGCAGACCCGGTTCTTCGACGTGCTGGCCGCGGCCCGGCGACGCACCGGGGTGTCCGATCACGACGTGGAGCTGCAGCACGCGGGTGACGGGCAGTTCGCGGTGCTGCCCTCCGGGGTGGACGAGTCCACCGTGGTGCCCGCGTTCATCGAGGGATTGCGGTCGGCGCTGCGCGAGACCAACGCCGATCTCAACGAGCACGCCCGGCTGCGGCTGCGGGTCGCCCTGCACCGCGGCCACGTCGCGCCCGGCGACGGCGGCGCGTCCGGCGAGATCCCGGTCGCGGTGCACCGCCTGCTCGACAGCCGCGAGCTGCGCACGGCGCTGGCCGATGGCACCGACTCGGATCTCGCGCTGATCGTCCCGGACGTGCTCTACCAGGAGATCGTGCGTCACCGGTACGGCAACCTGGACCCGGACGGGTTCACCGCGACGCAGGCGACCCTGCCCGACAAGGATTTCACCGCGCATGCCTGGATCCACCTGTCGCGCTGATTCTTCTCGGTCTCCTCGGTCCTCAGTGGACGAAACACCCGCCGCACCCCAGTGTGCGGGGTACGAGCGGCGAATCACCCGCCGAGCCGGGAATTGACCAGTAACTGTCCTCAGGCGCCCGCCTGGTTCAGGCGCCACGGTCCGGGGTGGACCCTGCCACCACCGGGTACCACCCCGGCGTCCACAGCCAGGCCCGGTCACAGCAGTCCGGCGCGCCGCCGAGCACGTCCCCGCGCCGGGCGTGCGGCCCGACCCTGGGTCTGCCCGCCCACAGCGGCACCTCGCGGAACTCCTCCAGCCACCACGGACAGGTCGGCACCCGGTCGGACAGCAGCAGCGCCAGCGCGCTGTCCGGTGCCTCGTCCAGCGCGTCCCGCAGGTCGTGCTGGTCCAGCAGCCGCACCGCCTGGTCGACCGCGGGCCCGGCGCACCCGGCGTCGTCCAGCAGGCCGAAGTGCAGCACGACCCGCAGCCGCAGCCGGGGCCGCCCGACGGTGGTGTTGTGCAGGCCGAGGGTCACGTCCAAGGCCCGGGTGAACCGGTCGATGGACACCGCCACCAGGTCCGGCACGGCGATCGCGGCGACCGGGACGGCGGCCGCCGCCCACTCCCGCCACACCGGTCTGTCCAGCCCGGCGCGCAGCGCGGCCTCGTCGAGCACCTCTACGAGCGGGTCCCGAAGGTCCGTACCGGGGCCGTGCGCGGCCGCGGCAACGCAGAGCCGGGGCGGCGCTGCGCCGTTCGGTGCCATCTACTGCGCCTTTCGTGTCGCCCAGGGTGTGATCGACACTCTCCGACACTTCGGCTCAGGGCACTACGCATGGCGGCGGATTCTCGCCCCACCCGGCGATGTGCCGCAGCCGCGCCATGTCCACGATGCGGATCCGGCGGTAGCTCTTGCTGATGGCGCCCTCCGACTCCAGGTCGTGCAGCGCCTTCTCCACGGTGCGGTTGGCCAGGCCCGCCATGTAGCCGAGCTCGTGCTGGGTGAGCGGGACACGCAGCTCCCAGTGGTCGCCGACGCGTTCGCCGTAGTGCGCGGCCACCTCGACCAGCAGCCTGCTCAGCTTCACCCGGCCGTCCTTGATGGTCGCGTCCACCCGCCGCCGGTTCGCCCACCGCAGCCGGGCGCTGATCATCCGGTTGACCTCCAGCGCCAGCTCCGGGTACTCCACCATGAGCTGGCGCAGCCGGGTCCGGTGCAGCGACCGCACCACGACCGGGGTGGAGGCCTGCACGGTGGCCGACCGCCGCGCCTCCGGGTCAAGCGCGCCCATCTCGCCGACCATCTCCCCGGCCAGCCGGATGCCGAGCAGGCTCTTGGTGCCCGAGGCCGTCTCCACGAACACCTTCACCGCCCCGTCCATGATCAGGTAGGCGATATCGCCCTCCTCGTCCTGGCGCAGCAGGTAGTGGTTCTTGTCGTAGCGGATCTCGGCGCCCGCCGCGAGCAGGGCCGCCCGGGTCTTCTCGCCGAGCCTGCCGAGCAGGCTGGTACCGGGCCACTCCGCTTCAGCGCTGGTCACATCGCTCCTCCGCTAGGTCGGGCGAACGCGATTCAGCCTGCCGCCCGGGTGGGCACACGGATCGGCCCCCGGCGGCCGAATCACCCCGATGCCGACGGGATGCCCCGGATCAGACCACAACACCACCGCCACCCGGACCTACCGCGCGTAGTCCACTGGCCCCATCGGGCGATCCTGTTCACCGGGACTGCGGCAGCTTCCCGGTCTTCCCCCGGACCGACGGCGGGGGTACCACCGGCCCGATGTCCCCGTCCGGCGCGGTGTCCAGATCGATCACGACCGGCGCGTGGTCACTCGGCCCGGTCCCCTTCCGCGCCTTCCGGTCCACCCACGCCGCCGCGACCCGACCCGTCACCGGGGCGCCCGCGAGGACGAGGTCGATCCGCATGCCGAGATCCTGGTGGAACATCCCGGCCCGGTAGTCCCAGTAGCTGAACACCCGCTCACCGGGCCACCGCTCCCGCACGACGTCGTGCAGCCCCAGGTCGAACAGGCCCTGCAAGGCGGCCCGCTCACTTGGCGTGACATGCGTGTGGCCCACGAACGCGGCCGGGTCGAACACGTCGGCGTCGGTGGGCGCGATGTTGACGTCCCCGCAGACCATGACCTCGCCCGGCCCGGCCGCGACGGTGTCCCGCAGCGCGGCCAGCCAGTCCAGCTTGTACCGGTAGTGGTCGGAGTCCGGCTCCCGCCCGTTCGGCACGTACACGGAGTGCACCCGCACCCCACCGCAGGTGGCAGACACCGCCCGCGCCTCCTGGTGCGGGAACCCGGGCCCGCCCGGAATCCCCCGCACGACGTCGTCGAGGCCCACCCGGGACAGGATCGCCACCCCGTTCCACTGCACCTCGCCATTGAGGGCCACCTCGTAGCCACGCCCGGCCAACTCGTCCCCGAGCAGCTTCCCGAACGCCTCATCGGCCAGCTTGGTCTCCTGCAGACAAACCACATCGGGCGCCCGCTCGTCCAGCCACGGCAACAACCGGGGCAACCGCTGCTTCACGGAGTTCACGTTCCAGGTGACAACACGCACTCGCCCCACGGTAGCCCTGCCCAGTAACTTCGCCCCATGGAGTTCTCCGAGGTAGTCCGCCGCAGGCGAATGGTGCGCCACTACACGGACCAGCCCCTGCCCCCGGGCGCCGTCGACCGGATCCTCGCCAACGCCCTGCGCGCCCCCTCCGCGGGCTTCTCCCAGGGCTGGTCCTTCCTGGCCCTGACCGACGCCACCGACCGCGCCCGCTTCTGGCCGTTCGTGCCGACCCGGGTGCAGGACACGCCGACCATGCAGGACGCACCGCTGGTGGTGGTCCCGTTGGCGCACAAGAGGACTTACCTGGAGCGGTACGCGGAACCGGACAAGGGCTGGGAGGACCGCGCGGAAAGCCGCTGGCCCGCGCCGTACTGGTTCATCGACACCGGCATGGCCGCCCTGCTCATGCTCCTCACCGCCATCGACGAGGGCCTGGACGCCTGCCTGTTCGGCATCGCCCCCGAACACATCCCGGGCTTCCGCACCGAGTTCGCCATCCCCGACGACTACGCCCCCATCGGCGGCATCACGGTCGGCTACCGCTCCCCGGACATCCCGCCGATGGGCACCCGCTTCAAGGACCGCCGCCGCGATCCCGCCGACGTGATCCACCGGGGGCAGTGGGGCGACAAATAGCTCCGTACCCCTGGTGATCAGTAGCGGAAGGTGGCGATCAGGTCGTTCACCCCACGCGCCGTCGCCGTGAGGGTGGCGGCCGAGCGTTGGGTGGCGGTGGCGCCGTCCGCGGTGGCGGCGGCGGAGGTGGAGATGCCCGCCAGGCTGTCCCGGATCTGGGTCGTGGTGTGGCTGACCTCGCTGACGCCCGAGGTGATCGCGGAGGTGGTGCGGGTCTGTTCGTCCACGGCCGACGAGATGTGCTGCTGGCCGTCGTTGATCTGGGTGATCACCGTGCGGATGCCGTCGATCGAGGTGACCGCCTCGTCGGTCATCGTCTGGATGACCCCGATCTTCTCCTTGACGTTCTCCGTCGCTCGCGCCGTCTCCTGGGCCAGGTCCTTCACCTCGCTGGCCACGACCGCGAACCCTCGCCCGGCGGCCCCCGCGCGAGCCGCCTCGATGGTGGCGTTGAGGGCGAGCAGGTTGGTCTGCTCGGCGATGCTGGTGATCGTCCGGACGATCTCGTCGATCTCCCGGCTCGCGGCGTGCAGCCGCTGGACGCCCGCGGTGGTGGTCTCGGCGGCGTGCGCGGCCTCGGCGGCGACGGACGTTGCGGCCGAACTGGCCTCGGACACGCTGTGCACGGAGGCGCCGATCTGGCGGGAAGCGGCGGAGATCGTGGCGATGGTGTCGGTGACCACGCCAGCCGACTCGGCGACCTCGCCCGCCCGCGCCTGGGTGTCCGCGGCGGCCGAGCCCAGCCTGCCGGAGACCTCGTCCAGGTCGGCACCCTCGGCGAGCAGGGTCGCGGTGCCCTGGCCCATGGAGGTGAGCACGCCGGACATGGACTCGGCGGTGGCGTTGATCGCGGCGGCCATGTCGCCGAGCTCGTCCCGGCGGTCCAGATGGACCCGGGTGGTCAGGTCGCGGGCGGCCATCGCCTGCAGGCCGCGGACCATGGCCAGCAGCGGCGCCCGGATGGCGCGGATGGTCCACAGCGCGATGCCGAGGAACGCCGCGGCCGCGATCAGTCCACAGAGGATGATCAGGGTCAGGTTGTCGCCACCGATGCCGTCGGCGTCCGCGCGCTGTTGTTCCACGGCCGCGGACAGGTGGTCGTCGAGGGCGCCGAGACGCTCCTCCAGCTGGTTGAACGCGGCCATGAAGTCGGCGATCTGGGCGCGTGCGGCGTCCGGGTCGGTGCCGACCAGCCTGGTGGCCTTGTCGACGTAGGCGAGCACCGCGGGCCGGGTGTCGGCGAACTCCGCCTGGATCGCGGCGGGCGCGCCCGCCGCGGCAGAGTCGAACTTGGCCACCATGGTCTGGGCGTGCTCGGCCGCCTCATCGAGGCCGAACGCCGCACGCTCGTCCGCGGTGCGCGCGCTGATCGCCGCCAGCACGTCACCACGGATGGCGTCGTGCATCATGTCGGCGTTCCACTGCTCGCTCATCGCCGCGCTGACCCGCGCGAGCCCACCGGTGGCGTCGGTCTGGGCACTGCTGGCGTACGCGGCGACCCCGCTCATGACGCCGAGCGCGACGACCCCGACACCGGCCAACATCAGCAGCCGAACCCGCGTGCTCAACGCCATCCGCCACCTCCTGGGACACCGCCCTTTACCGGGCACATTGGCACCCCGGGCGGGAACCTGAGCGGCTTTGCCCACGCTCCCCCGGACGAGGGTCAGCCGATGGTGAGCACGACCTTGCCCCGCCCATGCCCGGCCTCGACGTCCCGGTGCGCGTCGGCCGCGCGTTCCAGCGGATATGTACTCCGGACGTGGAACCGCAACTCGCCTCGCGCGTAGAGGTCGGCAAGTTCGGCGAGCCGTTCGGCCGACCGCAGGTTGGGCGTGACCCGGATGCCAAGTTCGGGCGCTTTGTCGTGATCGACCAAGGTCAAGATCCGACCCCGGTCCTCAACCAGCGCCAGCGACACGGCCAACGCCTCCCCACCGACCGCGACGAGCGCCGCGTCCACACCGCCGGGCGCGAGCTCCCGCACCCTGTCCATCAGCCCGTCCCCGTACTCCACCGGCGTCGCACCGAGTGAGCGCAGGTAGTCGTGGTTCTCCGCCCGCGCGGTACCGATCACCCTGGCACCCCACCGAGCCGCCAACTGCACGGCCATTGACCCGACGCCCCCGGCCGCCGCATGCACGATCAGTGTGTCCCCCTCTCCGACCCCCAACTCCCGCAACGCGATATGCGCGGTCTGGGCACCGGCGGTGAACCCACCCGCCACCTCCCACGGCATCCCGGCGGGCTTCGCGGTCACCTGGTCGGCGGGCACCACCACGTGCTCGGCATAGCAGCCGAGCCGCCCGAACCCGAGCACCTCGGGCAGCACCTCACCGACCCCGGCCCCGACCTGGTCCACCACCCCGGCGAACTCGTTCCCCGGCACCCGCGGAAACCCACCCACCACCCCCGGCGGCGTCCACCCCGACCGCACCGCCACATCAAACGGCTGCACCCCGGCCGCCTTGACCCGCACCCGAACCTCCCCCGGCCCAGCCACCGGCGTCGCCACCTCGACCACCCGCAGCACGTCCGGCCCACCGAACTCGAAGAACCCCGCCGCCTTCATCCACGCCCCAATGTCGTCGCAACCACTCGGGACCGAGTCTTAAACCTCCACATTACTGGAGGTCAAGCGCGTTGGGGACACCGTTCACGTGTTCGTGCCCACTCGCCCGCCCCAACGAGCGAGAGCGCTCCCCCTTTCCACCCGGCCACCGCTCAGACCAGGCAGCCGTTCCCCACCGCCGTAGTCCGACACGTGCCCCAACCGGAAAGGCCGAGCGATGCCCCGCCCGAACCCCAAGATCCCCTGCAGCCTGCACGCCGCCCGCGAACTGATCCGCGCCAACCGCCCCACCGCCAAAGCCCCCCGCCAACAGTGGATCGACTACTACACAACCTGCGCCAACATCTTCCAACGTGTAGCCACCACCGACCCCCACCACCACCACGAAGCCCTCGGCGAAGCCGCCACCGCCCGGGAGTGGGGCACGAAACTGACCACCGGCACCGAATCGGTGGACCCAGACCGGTACTACGCCCCCTGATCCCTGAAACACACATGCTGCCTGGCCACGGACGTGACCAGGCAGCACGGTGGGCCGCCTGGGGCTCGAACCCAGAACCTACGGTTCGCGTGTCGACCCCTTTTGGTGTCTGCTGTAGACGGTCGACGCCTGGCTTCACCTGCACAGATGACGTGCTTAGTGCGCGTGGCGTAGTCGATAAGATGGCAGTCTCAACCGATGCCGTTTTACAAGCGAGTAGCCAGTTCTGTGATGTCGCTGCCAGCAACCTGCACGTGAACCGCTGCCCGCAGAATCTTCAAGTGCTCGGCCAGGCGCTCCGAGCGCATATGAGCGGCCATATCCATGACTTGGTGGCCAATGTGAATGCCTGTCTCGCGGTCTCCGCCGTAAAGGTGAGCAGCGGCGAGTTCGGTGAGACGGAAGACCAAGCGCTTGACATGGAGAGTGTTTGACGGAGTGGTGCTAGCCGTAAGAGTGGTAATGGCCTGGTCGACGAATCGGGTGTCGTGGCTGGTCAGTGTTGCGTAGAGGCGGCCGTAGTCGCTGGTTAGGCGAGCTTGGTTGAAGGTCCGGGGTTCGGGGAGGGTGGTTTCAGTGGGTTGGGTGAGGGCTTCTTCGGCGCGGGTCATGCAGTCGAGGGCTCGGAGGGGTTGTTTGGTTTCGGCGTAGGTGCGAGCCTGTCCGGAGAGAAGCATGGCTTCTGCTTCGCCGGAGTGGGCGCGTTCGGCGGTGAGGGTGCCGACGGTGAAGATTTCTCGGGCGTCGGTGTACTGCTTTTGGTGGAGGTAGACGCGGCCAATTTGCTCTAGGGCTAGGGCGCAGCGGAGAGGATCGTTGGCGTCGCGGGCTACGGCTAGGCCGTGTTTCAAATGTGGATCTTGGGTGTGTCGGTGTCTGAGACGGGGCGAGGTCTCCGGTAGACGGGTTAACGACCAAGAAAACCTGTCCGACCGGAGACCTCGTGGCCAGCGTAGCGGCGACGGGCCGGGGTGATCTGACCGACGCGCAGTGGGCCGTGTTGCGCCCGTTGTTGCCTGTGGGTCGTAAGCCTGGCCGTCCACCGAAGTGGAGCAAGCGTCGGTTGATCGATGGGATCCGGTGGCGGGTTCGAGTGGGTGCGCCGTGGCGGGATGTCCCGCCGGTGTATGGGCCGTGGCAGACCGTGTACGGGTTGTTCCGTCGATGGCAGCGGGCCGGGGTGTGGCGACGGATCCTGACCGCGTTGCAGGTCCGCGCCGATGCCGGCGGGCAGGTGGTGTGGGATGTCAGTGTGGACTCCACGATCTCGCGGGCGCATCATCATGCCGCCGGGGCGAGGAAAAGGGGGATCTCCAGGTCGAACCACCCGACACGATCGCCGGTGGGGTCGAGCCTCGTGACCACGCCCTGGGGCGTTCGCGGGGCGGGTGGACCACGAAGCTGCATCTGGCCTGTGAGCAGGGCCGCAAACCGTTGTCACTGCTGGTCACTGCCGGGCAGCGTGGTGACAGCCCCCGGTTCACGGCGGTGATCGAGGCGATCCGGGTGCCCAGGGCCGGTGCCGGTCGAGCCAGGACCCGCCCGGACCGTGTGCTGGCGGACAAGGCCTACTCCTCGCGGGCCAACCGGGCCTACCTGCGTCGACGCGGGATCAAGGCCACCATCGCACAACCCCGTGACCAAGCCGCCCACCGCAAGAACAAAGGCTCCCACGGCGGACGGCCACCCGCGTTCGACACCGAGATCTACAAGCAGCGCCACGCCGTGGAATGCGGCATCAACCTGCTCAAACAACACCGCGCAGTAGCTACCCGCTACGACAAACTCGCCCTGCGCTACACCGCCACCATCACCATCGCCAGCATCAACATCTGGCTCCGCCACATCTGAAACACGGCCTAG
>NZ_KB894447.1 GCF_000374445.1 Actinokineospora enzanensis DSM 44649
CCCAGCTAGACCACTGGGTTGATAGGCCGGAGATGGAAGCCTTGTAAGGGGTGGAGTCGACCGGTACTAATAGGCCGAGGGCTTACAACAAACATGCTACGCATCCACTGTACGGTATCTGAGACACCGACCACGATCTGATGGTGGTTGGATTGTTTCATAGTGTTACGGCGGTCATAGCGGTGGGGAAACGCCCGGTCCCATCCCGAACCCGGAAGCTAAGCCCACCAGCGCCGATGGTACTGCACTCGTGAGGGTGTGGGAGAGTAGGACGCCGCCGGACTTACATTGAACGAAGTCCCCTGTCTCCTCAGCGACAAGCTGAGTCGAGACAGGGGACTTCGTCATGTTCAGGAAAGGGAACCGCGGGCACGCCAATATGCCGCCACCGGGTGGGCAGTGGCGGCTGGCGGAGGGGACCTCAGCGGGTGGGCACGCCGATCGGCAGCTCGGCCCGGACATCGTCACCGTGGTGGGTCAGCGTCGCCCCACAGGTGCGCAGGGCGCCGAGCGCGGCCGCGTTCCCCGAGGTCGAGTCGGCCACGATGGTGCGCACGCCCACCGCGGCGGCCTCGGCGACCAGGGCCCGCAGCGCGGCGGTGCCGATGCCCTTGCCTCTGGCCGAGCGGCCCAGCCACATGCCGGTCTCGGCCTCGTCGGTGGACACCCTGGCCATCCGGATCATGCCGGTCAGGCTGCCCTCGGCCTCCACGGCGTACATGACCGTGCCGTGCGCGCCGTGGAAGTGCGACCGGTGGAACTCCCGGAACGCGTTCTCCGCGGCCGGTGTCCAGGTGTCGCCGTCCGGCACCGGGGGCATGACGTCGATCGGCCTTGCCTCGTGCACGGCCACGGTGAGCAGCCGTTCGGTGGTGGCCTCGTCCAGCGGCAGTAACCGCACCACCGGGTCGGTGGGTTTGTCGGCGCGCACCACGTCGTGCATGCGCTCCAGGAACCGGCGGGCGATGCCGAGCTCGGCGCCGTCGAACTCGCGCATGGCGGCGAGCATGTCCCGGGTGACCCCGCCGAAGAACGCCCAGCCGAGCCGTACGGCCTCGTCCTGGACGGTCAGCAGTACCCGTCTGCGGTCCCGGTTGTCCCTGGTCCGGCGTACGTATCCGGCTCGGACCAGGCGGTCGACCAGGGCGGTCACCGAGGCCGAGTTGAGTGCGAGCTTCCCGCTGAGCCAGCCCGGCGTCGCCGGGATCTCCTCGCGCCGTGCGTCCAGCAGATGGACCAACGCGCGCAGATCGGTCGGGTGCAGGCCGTTGGCTGCGGCGAACTCCGAGCCCATCAGGTCGAGGCGGCCGGTGATCCGGCGCAGCAGGTATACCAGCTCCAGCCCCGCGTCCCCGTCGTCCACGTCCACGTGGCACCTCCGCGTGAGCGCTGCCGCGGCAGCGCGGTCAAAGTGGCGGAGCCGACCCGGGCAGGTCCTGGTCGACTCCGATCGGTCGAAAGCAAAGTCCTGACTGCAAGTTCACTCATCGAACCGTCGCGATCGCACATCCGTCGTCGCACGAGAAGTCCCGGATCCGAACGATCCGGGGGCCTTCCGGCGGCCGGGCCGGAGGGGCGGTCTTGACTGGATCGGTCACGCGGTGTGGCGGGTCAACGGCCTGAGCGGCTGCCCGGGGTTGACCCGGGCAGCCGCCCACATCCGGCCCGTCCCAGCCGGAGACTAGCCGCGCAGAGCCGAGATCAGCTCGCCGTTGGTGGTGTCACCGGACAGCTCCCAGAAGAAGGTGCCGCCGAGACCCTGCGAGTTGGCCCAGTTGCGCTTGCCCGCGATGGTCGCCGGGGTGTCGTAGCTCCACCAGTTGGTACCGCAGTACGCGTACGCGGTGCCCGCGATGGTGCCGTTCGACTTGCAGCTGTTCTTGAGGACCTTGTAGTCCTCGATGCCTGCCTCGTAGGTGCCCTGGGCCGCGCCGGTGGCCGTGCCGCCCGGGGCGGCCTGGGTGACGCCGGTCCAGCCGCGGCCGTAGAAGCCGACACCGAGCAGGATCTTGTTCGCCGGGATGCCCTTGGCCTTCAGCTTGTTCACCGCGTCCGCCGAGTTGAAGCCCTCGTGCGGGATGCCGGTGTACGAGGTGAGCGGGGAGTGCGGGGCGGTCGGGCCCTTGGCGTCCCACGCGCCGAAGAAGTCGTAGGTCATCGGCGAGATCCAGTCGAGCTGCTGCGCCGCGCCGTTGTAGTCGGCGAGGTCCATCTTGCCGCCAGCCGACGCGTCGGCGGTGATGGCGGCGGTGATGAGGAAGCTCTGGCCGAACTTGGCACGCAGCGCGGTCAGGAGGGTCTTGAGCGCGTCCGGGCCGCTGGTGTCACAGGTGAGGCCGCACGCGTTCGGGTACTCCCAGTCGATGTCGATGCCGTCGAAGAGGCCCTTCCAGCGCGAGTCGTTGATCAGGTTGTAGCACGAGTTCGCGAAGGCGGCGGCGTTCTTCGACGCCTGGCCGAACCCGCCGGACCAGGTCCAGCCACCGAAGGACCAGAGGACCTTCAGGTTCGGGTACTTCTTCTTCAGCTTGAGCAGCTGGTTGAACGAGCCGCGCAGCGGCTGGTCCCAGTTGTCCGCGACGCCGTCGACGCTCTGGTCGGCGGTGTAGGCCTTGTCGTAGTCGGCGTACGAGTCGCCGATCGCGCACTGGCCGTTGGTCACGTTGCCGAACGAGAAGTTGATGTGCGTCAGCTTCGCGGCCGAACCACTGGTGTCGATGTTCTTGACGTGGTAGTTGCGGCCGTACACGCCCCAGTCCACGAAGTAGCCGACGACCCGGTTACCGCCGCCGCCCGGGTTGGTCGTGGTGGTGGTCGTGGTCGTCGAGTCCGACGGCTTCGTGGTGGTGGTCGTGGTGGTCGACGTCGTCGTAGTGGTCGTCGACGTCGTGGTGGTGGTGGTCGGGTTGGTACCACCGGTGCACGGCGCACCGTTGAGGGTGCAGCCCGAGGGGTTGCCGGGGCCGGTGCCGTTGAAGCCGAACGAGGCGGTGCTGCCCGCGGGCACGTTCCCGTTCCAGGACAGGTTGGTGAACTTGTAGTGGTTACCCGTCTTGGTCAGCGCCGCGTCCCACGCCGACGGGATGTTGGTGCCCGTCGGGAGGTCGAACTCGACAGCCCAGCTGCTGAGCGCGCTGCTGCCACCGTTGCTGATGGTGACCTTTCCGCTGAAGCCGGTGCCCCAGTCGGACGTCTTCTGGAACTCCGCCGTGGGGGACGCCGCACCGCTAGCGGGCGCGGCCACGACGCCGAACGTGACGGCGGCCGCGGCGACGGCCGCCGCGGTCAGATGCCATCGGAACCTGGACAATTGTTCACCTCGAAGGGGAGCAGGGATAACACTGTCTACCGTGGTCCAGACCAATTATTCGGGACAAGGTCTAGACCAATAGTCTCACTCGAATGGAGCAATTGCGCCAGTCGAATGGACGCCAACGGTGCGCGTCCGGTAACGCGCGGTTACGGTTCCACCAGTCCTGACGTGGCGGTATGTCTGAGTCGCCCGGAAACGGCCGATCCGGCGAGCGCCTCCGCGGCCGCCCGCAGACCGGACCACGAGCCGCCGAACGTGTCCACCCGGCCCAGCGTGCCCAGCTCGGGCCCCGCGATGCCGGTCTCCACGTGCACGACCCCGGTCGCGACCCGGACCAGCTCGGCCACCAGCGCGGTCACCGCCGGGTACCGGTGCGCGTCGCGGGTGGCCACCACCACCTCGCGGCCGCGGGCCTTGGCCACCAGGTCGCCCGGTTCGTCGGCGGCGACCCGCACGGCGGTGGCGCCGGGCAGCAGCTCGGTCAGGTGCGGGCCGAGGCCCCAGGGGACCGGACCTGCGGCGATGGTCGGGTCGACCACGATGTCGACCACCAGCGGGCTGTCCGACAGCGCGGGCAGGTGATTGGTCCGCAGCGCCTTGCGCGCCACCGCCATGCCCAGCTCGCGCTCGTCGCGGGCCACCACGCCACCGCGCGGCGACACTCCCAGCGACCGGGTGCGCTCGGCCGCCTCGGCCAGTCGCTCCTCGGTCAGCGTGCCCGCCAGCACGGCGGCCACGATCCGGTCCACCATCGAGGTCACGGCCTCGGCGTAGGAGATCTCCCCGCCGATGCACAGCGCGTCCGCCCCCGCCCTCAGGGAGCGCACGGCCGCGTCGGCCAGGCCGTCGGCGTTGCCGAGGTGCCCGGCGACCGCGCCCATCTCCAGCGCGTCGGTGACGACCGCGCCGGTGAAGCCCAGCTCGCCGCGCAGGATCTCCTCGATGGCGATCCGGTTGACCGTGGCCGGGTCGTCGCCCCACTCGGGCACGACCAGGTGGCCGGTCATGACCGCGCGGGTGCCCGCGGCGATCGCGGCGCGGAACGGGACCAGTTCCATCGCCCGCAGCTCGTCCGGGGTGCGCGGCAGCACCGGCAGCTCGAAGTGCGAGTCCGAGGTGGCCGCCCCGTGCCCGGGGAAGTGCTTGGCCGTGGTGGCCACGCCCGCGCTCTGCATGCCACGCACGTAGGCGGCCACGTGCGCGGCCACCGCGTACGGGTCGGACCCGAAGGCCCGCACCCCGATGATCGGGTCGTCCATGGTGAGCGTCAGGTCCGCGCACGGCGCGAGATCCAGGGTGACCCCGCAGGCCGCGAGCCGGGCGCCCAGCGCGGTGCCGACCTCGGTGGTGAGGTTCAGGTCGCCCGCCGCGCCGAGCGCGAGCGGGCCGGGCAGCGTCGAGCCGGTGGCGGCGTCGAGCCTGGTGACGTCGCCCCCCTCCTCGTCGATGCCGATCACCACGTCGTCGCGTTCGCCGCGCAGCTGGGCGGTGAGCGCCGCGACCTGGTCGTCGTCGGCGATGTTGCGCCCGAAGAGCACGACACCGCCCATGCCGCCCGCGATCCGTTCCCGCACCCAGTCCGGCGCGGTGTGCCCGGAGAACCCGGGCAGCAGCACCGACTCGGCCAGTGCGCGCAGTCGCTGTTCGCCCATCAGCCCTTCACCGCCCCGGCCGTGCCGCCGGACACCAGCTTGCGCTGGACCAGCAGGAAGAAGATCAGCGCGGGGATCGCGTAGACCACCGAGGCGGCCATGATGCCGCCCCAGTCGGTGCCGAACGCGGTCTTGAACGTGGACAGCCACACCGGCAGCGTCTGCTTGTCCTTGTCGCGCATGAACACCAGGCCGTAGAGGAACTCGTTCCACGCGGTGATGAAGCCGAACACCGAGGTGGCCACCAGGCCGGGGCCGAGCAGCGGCAGGGTGATCCGGCGGAACACGCCCCAGCGGCCGCAGCCGTCGACCATCCCGGCCTCCTCCAGCTCGACCGGGATGCCCTTGACGAACCCGCGCAGCGTCCACACCGTGAACGGCAGCGTCAGCGCCACGTACACCAGGATCAGGCCGGGCAGCTCGTTGAGCAGGTCGGCGTCGCGCATGATCAGGTACATCGGGATGAACAGCGCCTCAAGCGGCGCCACCTGCGCGATCAGCACCAGCAGCAGGAAGCCCTTGCGGCCGCGGAAGCGCAGCCGGGCCAGCGGCACGGCGGCGAGCATGCCCGCGATCAGCGAGCAGGCCACCGCGCCGAGCGTCACGATCAGGCTGTTGGTCAGGAAGGTCGTGAAGCCCGGCTTGGTGACCGCGTTGACGAAGTTCTTGAACGTCGCCGACAGCGGGATCAGGTCGTAGGCCGGGGACAGGATCTGCGCCGGGGTCTTGAGCGCGGTGGTGAACATCCAGTAGGTCGGGAAGAAGAACACCAGGGCCACGACCAGGCCGACCACCGCGAGCGCCAGCCGTTGGGCGTGCGTCTTTCGCAGCATGGCTCTACAGCTCCGTTTCCGGTGAGCGGATCAGCAGGCGCATGTACCGCCAGGTGATCGCGACGAGCACGATCAACATCAGCACCGCGACCGCGGAGGCGATGCCGAAGTGGCTGGCCGCGATGCCGCGCAGGTACAGCAGCACCGGCAGGGTCGTGCTCCCGCCGTCGGGGCCGCCCTGGCGCATCGCCCACACCTGGGCGATGACCTTGAAGTCCCAGAGCACCGACAGGAACGTGACCATGGTCAGCAGCGGCTTCACCGCGGGCCAGCTGACCGCGCGGAAGGCCTGCCAGCCGCCCGCGCCGTCGAGCGCGACGGCCTCATAGAGGTCCTTGGAGGTGCCGATCAGGCCCGCGTAGAGGGTGAAGGCGATGAACGGCACGGCCTGCCAGACCACCAGCAGCCCGATCACGATCAGCACGTCGCCACCGGTGCTGAACCAGGAGTGCCCCTGGAAGGAGTCGAAGCCGAGCTTGACCAGCGTCTTGTTGAGGATCCCGTACTGCTGGTCGAAGATCCACTGGAACACGGTGGTGGTGGCGATGATCGGCGTCGCCCAGGCCAGCACCAGGGAGACCTGCAGGACGATCCGGACCCACCTGCTCAGGTGCCGCATCAGCAGCGCGATGCCCAGGCCCAGCAGCAGCGTGGCGACGACGGCGCCCGCGGTGAACAGGACGGTGCGCAGCCCGATCTCCCAGAACCCGGGGTCGGACAGCACGTTGGTGTAGTTGTCGAAGCCGACCCAGACGACCTTGCCCTTCACCAGCTCGCCCAGGTCGAGCTTGCGGAAGCTGATCAACAGCACCTGAATCGCGGGCCAGCCGAGCAGTGCCACGATCAGCACCACGGCGGGCAGCATCATCAGGTAGGGCACGGCCACGTCGGCGAGGGGGCGACGGGCCCGGCGCCGGGCGCCGGGCCGCGCGGCCGGCGGGGGAGTCCCCGCCGACCGCGCGGTGTCCACGGTAGTGGTCATCGTGTCTCGATCAGCTGCCCGAGAACGCCTTGTTCAGCGCGTCATCGGCGTCCTTGGTGGCCGCGTCGATCTGCTTCGCGCCGGTCAGGTACGCGGTCAGCATGTCCTTGAGCGGGTTCTGGCCCGCCTCGACGGTCGCCCAGCCCGGGGTCGCCGGGAGCGCGTGGCCGTTCTTGGACGCGGCGGCCATGGCGGCGTTGACCGGGTCGGCCTCCAGGGCGCTGACGTCCTTGGAGGTGCCCGGGATCATGCCCGCCTTGGCGAACTCGGCCTGGTACTTGTCGCTGGTGATCAGCTTCAGGTAGTCCTTGGCCAGGTCCTTGTCCTTGGAGTTGGCCGGGATGGCCAGGTCCGAGCCGCCCTGGAAGACCGGCGCGGTCTTGCCCGCGGTCTTCGACGGGATCGGGAACGCCGAGGTCTTGTCCTTGATGGAGGGGTCGGACTTGGCCGCGGTGGCGACCTCCCACGGCAGGGCGATCATCATCGCGACGTGGCCCTGGGCGTAGATGCCCGCCTGCTCCGGGGTCTGCTCGTCGGCGTCCTTGGGCGCCTTGGTGCCCGAGGCGTCGACCAGCTGCTTGTAGAACTCCAGGCCCGCCTTGGCCTCCGGGGTGGACAGCGAGGCGGTGAACTTGGTGCCGTCCTTCTTGGCGATGTCGCCGCCCTCGTCCCAGATGAACGAGGCCAGCGTGTACCAGTTCTGGCCGGGCAGGTACAGCGCCTGGAACTCCGGGTCGCTCGCGTTGGCGGCCTTGAGCTTGGTGATCGCGTCCAGCCACTCCTGGCGGGACTTCGGCGGCGTGGTGATGCCCGCCTTCTCGAACAGGTCCTTGCGGTAGAGCACCTCGCGGTTGGCGGCGTAGAACGGCACGGCGTACTGCTTGCCGTCCCACGAGCCGGAGTCCTTCAGCGACGGCAGCCAGTTGGCGCCGTTGAACGAGTCGGCGTCGGCGGTGACGTCCTCAAGCACGCCCTCGCTGGCGAACTTGGGCGCCTGGGTGTTGCCGATCTCGATCAGGTCCGGGGCGTCGTTGCTGGCCAGCGCGGTGGTCAGCTTGTCCTGGATGCCGTTCCACTGCTGCTCTTCGTACTTGACCTTGACGTCCTTGTGCGTGCTCTCGAACTCCTTGTTGAGGGAGTCGAGCAGGCCCTTGGGCGCCGAGCCGTTCATCAGCCACACGGTGATCTCGCGCGGCCCGGAGGGGGCCTGGGACGAGGTCGACGGGCTGTCGCCGCTGGACCCCGCGCAGCCGGAGACCGCGAGGGCGATCGCCACCCCTCCGACCAGTGCCTTCGACCAAACTCTCACAGTGATGCATTCCTTCCGGACGCTGCCCCGTCCGAGGTTGGGCGGGGCGAAGGACTTGAGTGGTTTAGACCATTGCGATTAGAGTGGTCCGTACTTCTCGGGCTTGTCAAGATAAATGCTTAAACGTGACATCAGATGTCCGTCTCGACGCGGGTCGCCGACGCATGGGCGAGCAAGGAACAACATGGGTGAGAACCTGCCCGGCGATGCCGTGGAAAACGGTAAGAAATCGCCTCGAACACCGAAGCACTGGGAACTCAAGGAGCGGCTCGCCGAGCTGCTGCGGGTGGTGTCCCCCGGCGGCTCGTTGCCCGGGGAGCGAGCCCTGGCCAGCGAGTTCGGGGTCTCCCGCACGACCGTGCGCAAGGCACTGGCCGAGCTGACCGCGGAGGGCAGGCTGACCCGTGTGCACGGCAGCGGCACCTTCGCCGGGGAGGGCAAGCTGACTCAGCGGCTGCAGCTGTCCTCCTACACCGAGGACATGCGCTCGCACGGCCGTAGACCCACGTCCTCCCTGCTCGACGCCCGGATCGGGGCCGCCGACCCGGAGCTGGCCGCGCTGCTGGGCATCCGCTCCGGCGACGACGTGCTGCGCCTGCGCAGGCTCCGGCGGGCCGACGGCGAGCCGATGGCCATCGAGACCTCGCGGCTGCCGCTGGCCCGCTTCCCCGGCCTGGACCGCTACGTCGGCGACGGCTCGCTCTACGGCGTGCTCTACCAGCACTACGGCGTGGAGCTGGGCCACGCGGAGGAGACGATCGAGACCGCGCTGGCCACCCCGGCCGAGGCGGCGCTGCTGGGAAACGAGGCAGGCGCGCTCATGCTGCTGCTGTCCCGGCATTCCTTCGACACCGAGGGCAGGCCGGTGGAATGGGTCCGCTCGGTATACCGGGGGGACCGTTACAAATTCGTGGCCACCCTGGTCTCGCCGCGTCCTTCGGAGCAATCGCGGCGCGCGTGAGGACGATTTCCGGCCCGGCACCCCGGTCGGGCCGGAATATCCCGGGAAGCATTCCTTCCCGCGTCGTCCGGCCGGTTCGGGCCGGGTGGTTCCTCGCTTTCTCGGTGCGGGCGCCGGGCCGCTCACCGGTCCGTGACCGCGCGCCCGGACCCCCCGGGCCCGCGACCGGGGACCCCCGGGCGCTGCTGCCATGGCCGGGGCCCGGACAGCGGTCGGTACTCCACGCCGAGCGCGTCCAGCCGGGGCAGGTGGTGCTCGGCCACCCGCCGCACGAACTCGTCCTCGTCCACCTCGGCCTGGTGCGGGCTCCACACCACCTCGGCGAACGCGGCGAGCCGGGGGAAGGCAGCGTAATCGACCCGACGCGGATTGTCGAAGTGCTCCGACCACAGCTGCGCCTGCGCCCCGAGCACCCGGTGCCGGGCCTCGGCGGGCAGCGCGGCCGGGACCGGCTCGTAGGCGCGCACGTCGGCGAGCGTGTGGATGTAGCCCACCGGCACCGGCTCGTCGTCACTCGCCGACTGCCGGTGGTCCAGGTAGATCCGGGTCTCCGGGCACATGACGACATCGTGCCCCGCCAGCGCCGCGCGCACACCCGCTGCCTCGCCGCGCCAGGACGCCACGATCGCCCCGTCCGGCAGGTCACCGGCGTCCACGATCTCGTCCCAGCCCAGCACCCGCCGCCCGTGCCCGGCCAGATGCCTGGCCAGCGTGCGGATGAACCAGCCGTGCAGCTCGTCGGGGGAGTCCAGGTCCAGCTCGCGGACGCGTTCCTTGACCGGGACGCTGTCGTTCCACTGGGTGGTGGGCACCTCGTCGCCGCCAAGGCACACGACCGGCGAGTCGAACACGGTCACCACGTGGTCGAGCACGGCCCGGCAGAACTCCAGGGTGGTCTCGGCCGGGTCGAGCACGTACTCGCTGACCCCCCAGGCGTGCCAGACCGGGATCTCCCGCTTGGTGACCCCCAGCTCGGGGTAGGCGGCGATGGCGGCCTGGCTGTGCCCGGGGATGTCCACCTCGGGCACCACGGTGATGTGCCGCTCGCGCGCGTAGGCGACGATCTCGCGCAGGTCGGCGGTGGTGTAGTAGCCGCCGTGCGGGCGGCCGTCGTGGGTCGGGTCGCCGTCGGGCTGCCTGCCCACCCAGGACCCGACGCGCCAGGACCCGACCTCGGTGAGCCGGGGGTAGCCGGGGACCTCCAGCCGCCAGCCCTGGTCGTCGGTGAGGTGGAAGTGCAGCACGTTGAGCTTGTGCGCGGCCATCAGGTCCAGGAACCGCAGCACGGCGGCCTTGGGCAGGAAGTGCCTGGCCACGTCCAGCAGCACGCCGCGCCAGCCGAACCGGGGGTGGTCGGCGATCTCGCCGCAGGGCAGCGTCCACGGGCCGTCGTGGATGTCGGCGGCGCGGAAGGCGTCCGGGCCGAGCAGCTGCCGCACGGTCTGGGTGGCGTGGAAGGCCCCGGCGGCGTCGTGCGCGAGCGCGGTGAGGCCGGTGGTCGTTATGGAAAGTCGGTATCCGCCTGGCTCTGGCACCGCGGCCGGGTCGATGACCACAGTGGTCGGGTCCGTCACGGCCGCGACCGAGTCGACGACGAGTTCGCCGGGGGCGGGGCTGGCGGAGACCGGCCGGGGGATCAGGGTCGCGAAGCCGGTCATCCCGCGGGGATCCTTCCGGAACTGGTTGCGCTCTGTGCAACCAACGTTTCACTGGCGGCAATCCGGGATGGTAGAGCGCCGGATCTACCGGCACAAGTTCCACCGATCAGGCGAACTCCACCCAGACGGCACCCCGCACCGGGATGCTGCCCGCGACCGGACCGAGTTCACCGGTCGCCGGGTCGCGCGGCAGCCAGGTGACCGTGTCCGAGTGCTGGTTGGCCACGTAGAGCCACCGCCCGTCCGGTCCGAGCGCGCAGTGCCTCGGCCAGGCCCCACCGGTCGGAGAGGTCTGGACCAATACTGGCCCGCTGGACTCTACCCGCAGCACCGCGACCGCGTCCTCGCCCCGGGTGGTCGCGTACAGGAACCGCCCGTCCTGGCTGACCACGATCTCCGCCGGGTACGTCGGGTCCGGCGCGTCCGGCCCGGTCACCCGCACGCTGGAGCCCGGGTTGAGGGTGCCTGCCACCCCGTCCCAGTGCGCCGTGGTGATCTCCGGCCGCAGCTCGGCCAGCACGAACACCCGGGTGCCGTCCGGGTGGAACACCAGGTGCCGCGGCCCGGTCCCGGCGGGCAACGGCATCCGCGAGTGCGCGGTCAGCTTCCCGGTCCGCTGGTCCAGCCCGTGCACGAACACCGCGTCCGCGCCCAGGTCCACCGACAGCAGCCACCGCCCGCTCGGATCCGGCACCACCTGGTGCGCGTGCGGCGTGGCCCCGGGGTGCCGAACCTTGCTCGCCACCGGCCCCACCGACCCGTCCCCGCCGAGCCGGTTGGCCGCCACGACCCCGTCGCCGTAGTGCGCGGTCACCACGTACCGCCCGACCACGGCCAGATGAGTGGGCCCGTTCCCACCCGAGAGCTGCGACTGCCACACCACCGGCTTCCCCGGATCCGACACGTCCACCGCGGTCACCCGCCCCTGCGCCAGCTCCGACACCGCGTAGAGCGTCCGCCGGTCCGCGCCGAATGCCAACGCCGACGGCTCCCGCAGCTCGGTCAACGCACCGGTGACCCGCAACGCGGGCCCGTCCGCCTCGGCGACCACGAGCCCGTCCCCGCCGAGCGTGCCGATGTAGACGGCCTGGGTGTCGGCCTCGGGAACGGGGTAAGCGGATTCGGACCGGGACATCTCAGGCGCCCGCCCTTCGGATCGAGTGGCCGGGCAGTTCCCCGGTGGGTGTGCCGTCCGCGATCACCGGGACGCCGTTGACCAGGACGTGCGGGATGCCCGTGGCCGGTTGCCTCGGCTCGGCGTAGGTCGCGGTGTCGGTGATCGTGGTCGGGTCGAACAGGACCAGGTCGGCGGCGTGGCCCACGCGCACCAGGCCGCGGTCGGTGAGGCGCAGGCGACGGGCGGGGCGGCCGGTCAGGTGCGCCACGCACTCCTCCAGCCCGAGCACGCCCAGTTCACGCACGTAGTGACCGAGGTAGCGGGGGAAGGTGCCCCACGCCCGCGGATGCGGCCGGTCGCCGACCAGCAGCCCGTCGCTGCCGCCGGTGTGCGCGGGGTGGCGCATGATCGCGCGCACGTTCTCCTCGTGTCCCACGTGCATCAGGCACGAGGTGCCCAGCCGCTCGCGCACCAGCGTGTCGGCGAACAGCTCGAACGGCGGCACGCCCGCGGCGGCGGCCGACTCGGCCACCGTGCGGCCCACCAGGTGCCGGTGCTCGGCCAGTCGCACCCCGTTGATCTCGATGGCGGTCCAGTCCACCGGCACCCCGTGGCAGCCGTCCGAGCCGGTCTCCTCCAGCTCCGCCCGCACCAGCTCCCGGGTGTCCGCGTCGGACAGCCGGGCGAGTGTCTCGGCCGCGCCGCCCGCCGCCGCCCAGCTCGGCAGCAGCGCCGACAGGTAGGTGGCGCCCGCCAGGTACGGGTAGGTGTCCAGTGTGACGTCCGCGCCGGTCTCGTCCAGCAGCGCCAGCAGCTCGCCCGCGCGGCCCGCGTTCACCGGGAAGTTCATCGTCGCGTGCGCCAGGTGCAGCGGGCAGCCGGTGCGCGCGCTCAGCTCCACCATCTCCCGGTACGCCTCCAGCGCCCCCGCCCCGTAGCTGCGGTGGTGCGGGCTGAAGTAGCCGCCGTGCGCGGCCACCACCTCCAGCAACGCCGACAGCTCCGCCTCCTCGGCGTACATGCCCGGCGCGTACGTCAGCCCCGCCGACAACCCCACCGCGCCCTCGCGCAGCCCGGTCGCGGTGATCTCGCACATCCGCGCGATCTCCGCGGTGGTCGCGGGCCGGTCCGCCCAGCCCATCACCATCATCCGCACCGTCCCGTGCGGCACCAGGTAGGCGGCGTTCACCGCCACGCCCTTGTCCAGCCTGCCCAGGTAGCAGCCCACGTCGCGCCAGTTCCAGTCGAACCCGGGCGGGTCCCCGTTCCAGCCCGCCAGCTGCGCGCGCAGCACCGCCAGCGTCTCGTCGTTCACCGGCGCGTACGACAGCCCGTCCTGCCCCAGCACCTCCAGCGTCACGCCCTGGGAGATCTTGGCCAGGTGCTCGGGCTCGGCCAGCAGCCGCAGGTCCGAGTGCGAGTGCATGTCGATGAACCCGGGCGCCAGCACCAGCCCGTCGGCCTCGGTCACCCGGGTGCCCGGCGCCGCCGACAGCCCGCCTGCCAGGTCGATCTCGGCGATCCGGCCCGCGGCCACCCGCACGTCCGCGCGGTAGCCGGGGGAGCCGGTGCCGTCCACGACGGTGGCCCCGCGGAAGAGGATGTCCGGTGCGGTCATGTCAGAAGAAGGTACGGACGAGGTCGACCACGGTCTCCCCGTCCGCCCCGGTCACCGGCAGCAGCACCCACTTGTCGAACACCGTGCACGGGTGCGAGAGCCCCATCCCCACCCAGTCGCCCACCTCGACCCGGGTGCCCGGGTCCAGGGCCAGGAACGTGTGCTGGTCGTTGACCGCGCTCACCCGCGCCCCGCTCAGCGCCCGCGTGCCCGACCGGGTGCGTAACACCTGCGGCTCGGGCATGTCCAGGTCGTAGGGCACGTCCCGCTTCCCGCACGCCAACAGCGCCAGCCCCGGCTCCGGCTGCGAGATCACCTGCGCCCATGCCCGCAGCGCCGAGCGCAGCGGGGGAGCGGCGTCCAGCCGCGGGTGCTCGCCCAGCGGCGAGATCGCGCGGTAGTGGCCGTCGTCGTGGGTGATGTAGGCGCCGCTGCGCAGCACCGGCAGCACGTCCAGACCCGGCCACGGCCCGGTCAGCAGGTCGGCGACCTGGTCGAAGTAGGCGCTGCCGCCCGCGGTCACGATCACTTGCGACGTCTCGAACCCCTCCCGCAGTGCGAGCACGGTCTCCCGCAGCCGCGCCAGGTACGCGTCCACCGCTGCCAGTGACTCCGCGCCCGCGTCGTGCCCGGCCGGGCCCTCGTAGCCGCCGACCCCGGCCAGCCGCAGCGCCGGGCTCGCCACCACCGCCGCGGCCACCGCCCGCGCCGTCGCCAGGTCCCGCACCCCGGTGCGCCCGCCCGGCACGCCGACCTCGACCAGCACGTCCACCGGCCGCGCGGGCTCCCCCAGCCCCTCGGTCATCAGCTCCACCGCGCGTACCGAGTCCGCCCAGCACACGAACTCGAACCCCGGGTCCGCCGCCAGCTCGGCCGCCAGCCACGCCAGCCCGTCCGGGTCGACCAGCACGTTGGCGAACAGCACCCGGCTCACCCCGAACGCCCGGTACACCCGCAGCTGCCCGGTGGTCGCCGCGGTGATCCCCCACGCGCCGTGCTCCAGCTGGCGGGCGAACAGCGCGGGCGCCATGGTCGTCTTGCCGTGCGGGGCCAGCAGCAGCCCGCGCTCGGCGCACCAGCCCGCCATGGTGGCCAGGTTGTGCTCAAGGGCCTCGTTGTCCAGCGCCACGATCGGCCCGGTGAACCCGTCCCGGAACAGGCCGGGCCGCGTGCGCAGCGCCTCCCCGACGGTCTTGCCGAACAGCGCGTGCGGCACCGATTTGAACCGCCAGTCCAGCGGTTCCGCGGCCAGCCTGCCCAGTGCCTCGCGGTCGATGCGCGCGGGACCCGGCACCGCGACCCCCTCCGGTCCTGGGCACCCGAGCGGCGCCCGCTCCTGAGCACCCTAGTCGAATCGCACTGCCGACCAGGAAGACCAATTGCGCGTGACGCAACGGTTGGTGCGCTATGTGATACGAAGTGTGTAGCATTCCGCCGGTGCCGGTCAATGACACCGGGACGCGCGGGGGGCATCACCGGTTGCCGGAGAGGGATGGGGTGCTGGTGCGACAGGTCGAGCAGGCCGCGGGGACCCGCGTGCTGTGCCTGGGGGAGTCGATGGCGGTGTTCGTGCCCGCCGAGCCCGGCCCCGCGCACGAGGTGCGCGCCTGGACCCGCGTCGTCGGCGGCGCCGAGTCCAATGTGGCCTGCGCGCTGGCCGGGCTGGGCGTGCCCGCGGCCTGGGTGAGCGCCGTCGGCGACGACCCGTTCGGCCGCGCCGTCGTGGCCGCGGTCGCCGCCGCCGGGGTGGACGTGAGCGGCGTCCACGTCGACCCGGCCCGCCCGACCGGCCTCTACATCAAGGAGAGCGACGCCGCGGGCAGCCCCGTGCGCTACTACCGGCGCGGCTCGGCCGCCGCGGCCATGGGGCCCGAGGTGCTCGACCGGGTCGACCTCGCGGACGTGGGCGTCGTCCACGTCAGCGGCATCACCGCCGCCCTGTCCGCGGCCTGCCGGGACCTGCTGCGCGCCGTGCTCGACCTGCCGCGCACCGGCTTCCGGGTGTCGTTCGACCTCAACTGGCGGCCCGCGCTGTGGGTCGGGGAGGATCCGGGGGTGCTGCGCGACCTGGCCGCCCGCGCCGACCTGCTGCTCGTCGGCGCCGACGAGGCCGAGACCGTATGGGGCGCCGCCCGCCCCGCCGACATCCGCGCGCTGCTGCCCGAACCGGAGACACTGCTGGTCAAACAGGGCGCGCAGGGCGCCACCCTGATCACCCGCGACCCCGCCACCGGCCACGACCTGCCGCCGGTGTTCGAACCGGCGCTGCGCGTCGAGGTCGTCGAACCGGTCGGCGCGGGCGACGCGTTCGCCGCCGGGTTCCTGGCCGCCGTCCTGGCAGGCTGGCCGCCCGCGCGGTCGCTGCGCGCCGGGCACCTGCAGGCCGCCAACGTCCTGCGCACCCACCACGACATGGCCGACCCGCTGCCCCCCGAGACCGTCGGCGACCTGCTCGACGCCGACCCGCGCGCCTGGGCCGCCGCCTGCCTCACCGCCCAGGGGGTGTGCCGGGGATGAGCCAGAGCCTCGACCGCGCGCTGACCCTGCTCGACGCCCTCGCCGAGGGCCCGCGCACCCTCGACCAGCTCGCCGAGCACGCGCACGTGCACAAGACCACCGTGCTGCGGCTGCTGCGCACCCTGGAGGCGCACCGCTTCGTGCAGCGCGACGACGCCCGCCACTACCGGCTCGGCACCGCCCTGTTCGATCTGGCCAACCGCGCCCTCGACGACCGCGACGTACGCCGCGCCGCCGAGCCCGCGCTGCGCGAGCTCAACGAGCTGACCGGGCACACCGTGCACCTGGCCAGCTACGAGGGCGGCGAGGTCGTCTACATCGACAAGTACGAGAGCCGCCACCACGTCCGCATGTACTCGCGCGTCGGCAAACGCGCCGCCCTGCACTGCACCGCGGTCGCCAAGGTCCTCGTCGCCGCCTTCCCCGAACCGCGCCGCCGCGAGGTCGCCGGGTCCATCGAGTACACCCGGCTGACCGCGAACACGATCACCACCGCCGAGGCCTACCTGGCCGAGCTGGCCGCCGTCGCCGAGCGCGGCTACGCCGTCGACGACTCCGAGCACGAGGACTTCATCCACTGCGTCGGCGCCCCGGTCCGCGGCCAGCGCGGCGAGGTGCTGGCCGCGGTGTCGGTGTCCGTGCCCAAGATCCTGCTCGACTACGACGGCCTGCTCGCCCTCGTCCCGGACCTGCTGCGCGCCGCCGACAAGGCCTCGGTCGCCTGCGGCTGGACCCCCGACCGCTGATCCGTCCACACCGGACCGTGGTCCGGAAACCGTCACCCAGGAGGACAACCATGCCCAGGACCGCGCTCACCCCCGCGGGCAAGCCGCCCGCCGTGCCGCTCTCGCCCGGGGTGCGCAAGGGCAACATCGTGCAGGTGTCCGGCCAGGTCGCCTTCGACCCGGAGACCGGCGGGATCGTCGGCACCACCGTGGCCGAGCAGACCGAGCAGGTCCTGCGCAACGTCCAGGCCGTGCTCGCCGAGGCGGGCGCCACCGAGGCGGACGTGGTCATGTTCCGCGTCTTCCTCACCGACGTGGCGCACTTCGCCGAGATGAACGAGGTCTACGCCCGCTTCCTCAGCGAGCCCAAGCCCGCCCGCACCACCGTCTATGTCGGATTGCCGCCGGGGCTGCTGGTGGAGATCGACGCCTTGGCAGTGCTGGATTGATTTTGGCTACCCTTGACTCAACCTTGTGCCGCCCTTGGACGTCCGATGGGCGGATTCCCCCACAGGTTCGAGGAAGGGTGACATGGTCTTCAGGAAGATGCTCCGGGCCCTCGGGGTCGGCGGCCCGAGCGTCGACACGGTGCTGACCGACTCCCGGGTCCACCCGGGCGGCGTGCTCTCCGGCGAGGTGCGCATGACCGGCGGCGAGGCCGACGCGGACATCGATTACGTCGCCTTGTCGCTGGTCACCAGGGTCGAACGCAGCGACGACAGCTCGGCCGCGGTCGAGTTCGACCGGGCCGTGGTCGCGGGCCGGTTCACGTTGCGCGCGGGCGAGTCCCGCGCCATCCCGTTCGAGTTGCCGGTGCCCTGGGAGACCCCGCTCACCGAGGTCTTCGGCGCCCACCTGCACGGCATGGCCCTGGGCCTGCGCACCGAACTGGCGGTGGCCAAGGCCGTCGACAAGGGCGACCAGGACCCGGTGCACGTCGTCCCGCTCCCGTCCCAGGCGGCGGTGCTCGCCGCGTTCGGTGACCTCGGTTTCCGTTTCAGGACCGCGGACCTGGAAGCGGGCCGCATCCAGGGTGTCCACCAACGGCTGCCGTTCTTCCAGGAGATCGAGTTCTACCCGCCGCCGCACCTGGCGCGCGGCATCTCCCAGGTCGAGCTGACCTTCGTCACCGACCCGGAGGGAATGGCGGTGGTCCTGGAGGCCGACCGCCGCTCCGGTCTGTTCCACTCCGGCGGCGACGTCTACGGCCGTTTCCACGTCGGCCACCGCGAAGCCGAACACACCGACTGGGCGGCCCGGATCCACGAGTGGCTGGACCAGGTGGCCGGTCGTCGGGCAGGCCACCCGGGCCACGGCCAGCACGGCGGCCACGGGTTCCACGGCGGCCACCATGAGGGTCCCGGCATCGGTGGCGTGGTCGCCGGGGTCGCGGGCGGCATCGTCGGCGGCATGGTCCTCGGCGAGGTCTTCGACGGCATCGGCGACCTCTTCGGCGACGACGACTAGTTCACAGTGGACGGAAGGGCGGACCGGAATCCCGGTCCGCCCTTCGTCTTACCGGCCGGGTACCGTCCGCACGGTGTCCGACTTCGAGGAGTTCTGGCGAGAACGCCACCTGTGCACCCTCACCACCCTGCGCCCGAACGGCTCCCCCCACGTCACCCCGGTCGGCGCCACCTACGACCCCGAGGCCGGGGTCGTCCGCGTGATCACCTCACGCGGCTCCGCCAAGGCCCGCAACGCCCTCGCGGGCGGCCGTGCCGCAGTGTGTCAAGTGGACGGTCGCAGGTGGAGCACCCTGGAGGGCCCCGCGACCGTCCTCGACACCCCGGCCCGGGTCCACGACGCCGAACGCCGCTACGCCGCCCGCTACCGCGAGCCCCGCCCCAACCCGGAACGGGTGGTCATCGAGATCACCGTCGACCGCTGCCTGGGCACCATCCGCCCCGAGCACCGCGCATAGCGCGAGATCCCTAGGCAGGTTCCCACAGCTCGACCCGGTTCCCCTCCGGATCACTCACCCACCCGAACCTCCCCACCCCCGCCATCTCCTGCACCTCATCGGAAACCCTCGCCCCGCTCTCCCCCAGCTGCCCCAGCATCGCGTCCAGGTCCCGAACCCGGAAGTTCAGCATGGTCTGCTGGGACGCACTCCCGAAGTAGTCCGTCCCAGCCTCGAATGCGGCGAAAACAGTAGGCCCGTCGGCCTGCCGCCACGCCCCATGCGGGTCCGGATCCAACCCGAGGCAATCCCGATACCAGGCACTCAACGCCTCCGGGTCCGCGGCGCGGATGAAATACCCACCGATCCCAAGCACACGTTCCATACCCGGTGATCGTGCCAGGACGGCGGCCCGCTACCGAACCGTCCCCGCCGCCTTCAGCCCGGCGTAGTCCCCGGCGCCCAGCAACCGCCGGGACGTGTCGCACGGCGCGCTGGCGGGTGTCATCGTCTGCGCCGCGTTGCGCGTCTGGTCCACGTGCGCGAGCCCGGCGGTGTGCAGCCGCTCGTGCGTCATCGTCGTCTCCAGGTCGTACAGCTGTCCCGCGCATCCCGCGGGCATCGTGGTGAACCAGGTGTAGGCGACGTTGTCGATCAGCAGGTCGGAGGCGATCACCGCGCCCTTGGAGTTGAAGAACGTGCAGGTGTAGGCGAGCACCTTGGGCGGCAGCGACCCCCACCCGGTCACCGACTTGCCGTCGTTGCCGGTGCAGGTCAGGTCGCTGGCCACCTGCGGCTTGACGGTGGCCGCGCCGCCGTACTTGTAGACGGTGGTGAACGTGGTGGGCAGGCCGCACCGGTTGGCGCCCTTGGCCACGGTGTTGCCCGCGTTGGTGATCGCCTGCAGCGCGGTGTTCGCCACCGCGGGCGGCGCGCCGTCGGCGTTGTAGAGCCAGGTGAGCGTGCCCGCGACCTTCCACGTCTTGAGCGCGTAGCTCTGGTCGCTGCACGAGGTGTCGACGTCGGCCTTCACCCCGCCCGCGTTCTGCGCGTCGGCCGGGCTTGCCTCGACTCTGCCCGGTTCGTCGTCCGCGTCGCCCGCCATGATCGCCTCGCCGACGACGAACACCTGGTCGTCGTCCGCGCTGCGGATCGGGATGGGCGGCGGACAGGTGACCACCGTGCCGGCGGCGAGGACGGTGGCGGCGAGCAACGCGATCGAGTGGCGGCGCATGACGGATCCCCTTTCGTCGGTGGGCTGTCGACGGCGGGGACCGTGCCGGAGTGGACCGAGAGGGTCGACCGGACAAAGGACTATGTTCCCGGTCACTTTCGGGGTCAAACTCTTCGGCTGCTCGGGAGCACCCGAGTTGAGCGGGCAGTTGTGTTTCGGTTGCGGTCGGTAGCCACCATCGGGTGACCCGCGTCCGGCGCCGCGCCCCTGGCGGACTTACGTTGTTCACACCCGGGCCGCTCCGGCCCACGTCGAAGGGGGTGAGCGCGACGATGGCCAGGATTCTCGCGGTGGAGGACGACCCGGATTTCCTGGTCGTGCTCCGGTTGCTCTTCGACACCGCCGGTCACGAGTTCCTGGGCGCCGAGGACGGCCGCGCGGGTCTGCGCATGCTGCACGAGCACCGGCCCGAGCTGCTGCTGCTCGACCTGGGCCTGCCGGGCCTGGACGGGTGGTCGGTGCTGGAGCGCGTGCGCGACCTGGCCGACCTGCCGGTCATGGTGGTCACCGGCCAGGACAGCGTCTCGGCCAAGGTCCGCGCGCTGCGCGCGGGCGCCGACGACTACCTGACCAAGCCGTTCTCCGCGACCGAGCTGCTGGCCAGGGTGGAGGCGCTGCTGCGCCGCGCGGGCGGCTCGGAGGCCGCCGAGGTGGAACAGGTCTACGACGACGGCCTGGTCCGCATCGACCACCGCACCCGGCTGGTCACCGTGGACGGCCGCGAGCTGGAGCTGACCGCCACCGAGTTCCGCCTGCTCAACATCCTGGTGCGCAACGCCGGTGCCGCGCTGACCCTGACCAACCTGCTGGCCTCGGTATGGGACGACCCGACCGGCATCGGCCCGGACCGGGTCAAGTTCGCCGTGCTGCGGCTGCGCCGCAAGCTCGGCTGGGCGGGCAACGGCTCGCCGATCGCCGCCGTGCGCGGGGTCGGCTACCGCTACCGGCCCGCCGTGCGCGCAGGCCGCGGCGAGCTGGTCGGCGGGTTGCAGCTGAAGGCGGCCCAGAACAAACGCGGGCCCGGTGGTTCGCGGGGAACCACCGGGCCAGCCGGGGACGCTCGGGGGTCTCGTCTGGGGGGACCGGCCGCCGAGGGGGCTACTTTGTGGCGCCAGCCAGTGCCTTGAGGCCCGCGTAGTCGCCCGCGCCGAGCAGGCGGCGGGAGACGGTGCACGGGGTGCTGGCCGGGACCATGGTCTGCGCGGCGTTCTTCACCTGGTCGACGTGCGCCAGGCCCGCGGTGTGCAGGCGCTCGTGGGTGATGGTCGACTGCAGGTCGTACTGCTGCCCGGCGCAGTTGGCGGGCAGCGAGGTGAACCAGGTGTACTGCTTGTTGTCGATCAGGGTGTCGGAGGAGACCACGACGCCGCGCGCGTTGTAGTAGGTGCAGGTGTAGGCGAGCACCTTGGTGGGCAGCGTGCCCCAGCCGATGACGGACTTGCCGTCGTTGCCGGTGCAGGAGGCGTTCGAGGCGACCTGCGGCTTGACGGTGCTGGTGCCCGCGTACTTGTAGATGGTGGTGAAGGTGGCGGGCAGGCCGCACCGGTTGGTGCCCTTGGCCACCGTGTTCGACGAGTCGGTGATGGCCTGCAGCGCGGTGTTGGCGATGTTGGCCGGGACGCCGGTGCCGTTGTAGTACCAGGTCAGGGTGCCGCTGACCTTCCAGGTCTTGAGCGCGTAGGTGGTGTCGGTGCAGGCGGTGTCGCTCGCGGCGGCGACCGCGACGGTGTTGGCGTCGCCGGAGTCGAACACGCCCGGCTCGTCGAAGGTGTACGCCTCGGCCTCCACGTACAGCCGGTCGCTGCCGTTGTCGACGCCGCCGGTCGCGATCGCGGAGCCCGGCTGCGCGGCGACCACCAGGGCGGAGGCGGCGAGAACGGAGGCGGCGAGGGCGGTGACCCGGCTGCGGCGCATTGGCGTTTCCCCTTCGGCATTCGGCTTGTTGCCACAAGATTCAGCCGTGCGGGGAGTGGCCCGGGTACGCGTCCGGGTGTGTTTCGGGTGCGTGCCTTTCGAACGATTCCGGGCGCCTTGTCGAGCCCTTTATCGAGCTGAGGCTAGCTCCAGGTGATGTCGGACATGCTGGTCAACGGGGTGCGGACGGCCTCGGCCTCGGGCTTGGCGGGCGCGGTGTCGGCGCCGACGAGCACATCCGGGAAACGCAGCGACGTCCGTTCCTGCAATTCACCCAGCGTGACCTGATAAACACGGAACTCGTCGAAATCGAGCGTCTCCAGGTGGTCCAGGTTCTGCGTCAGCAGGAACGCGCTGGCCCGTAACGCCCCGTCCTGCACCGAGGCGATGATCTTCCAGAACTCGCGCGGCACCTGCACCCCCCGGTACGCGCGGTCGTCGTCCTGGCACACCGGCCCGCCGAACACGCTCACCTTCAGGTGGTCCACGTCCACGTCGGCGAAGATCGCGTCCTCCAGCCGTCCCCAGATGCCGTGCCGCATGCTCTGGTTGAAGTCGTCCATCTGCGGGGTGATGTTGGGGAAGTAGAAGGAGTCGTGGTTGGCCTTGGCCGCCTCCGCCGCCGACCCCCACAGCAGGTCCGCGCGCCGGGCGATGTGCCCGCGGTCGAGCCGGTTGTCCTTGTACACCTCGTCGCCCGCCTGCGCGGCCGCGGGAAGCCGTGGGTCCTTCACGAACGGGATGCCGGTGCGGCTGAGCTTGCGCAGCCCGCCGCCGTCGATGTTCCACGCCACCCAGAACGCGAACTTGCGCGAGGTGCGCAGCGCCAGCGAGAAGTGCGTGTAGTCGATGCGGCTGGACCCGTCGAGCAGGCACGCGTCGTCGCGCACCGCCGGGTCCAGGTCGGGCACCGGGATCTCCACGCCGAGGAACCGCACGTCGTACCCGGTGCCGGTGGTCGGCTGGGGTTTCCCGGGCTTGCCCGGCTTGCGCTTGGCCGCCTCGCTCTCCGGGTGGTGCAGCGTGATGTCGAGCTTGTCGAACACCGACTGCGGCAGGCAGGCCAGCGCGTGCTCGTCGACGTCCCCGCCGCCCTCGCCCGCGAAGTGCAGGCCGGCCAGCACCCTGGTCGGCCTGCCGTTGCCCGCCTTGAACAGCCACGCCGCCCCGGAGTCGCCGCCCTTGGTGATCTCCCCGCCGTCCGGCTCGTGCGCGGGGTCCACGCCGATCTCGAAGCAGCCGATGTTCCGGCTGCCCACCCCCGGGTAGTCGATCTTCACGATCGCGTCGATCCGGCGCACCACACCGTGTGTCACCCCGGTGGTGCGGCCGCTCTTGACCACCTTGTCGCCCAGCTCCGGCTCGCCGATCTCCTCCGGCGCGACGTCCAGGCCCACGATGCTCGCGTCCACCGCCCGGTCGGTGACCGCCGCGACCGCCGCGTCCCCGGCGATGCCCAGGTAGGAGCGGGTCAGCGGGCCCAGCCCGGTGCCGTCCACCCGGTTGTCGTCGTACGCGCCGGGCTGCACGACCTCGTCGCCGACCCTGCCGTCGGCGCCGTCGAGCACGTGCCAGTTGCTCAGCACGTAGGGCGTGCCGTCCTGCCGGTCGTAGACGATCGCGCCCACCGTGCCGCAGGTGATCGTCGGGTGCCCGACGCTCACCCCCGGCCGCACCGGGTCCACCCGCACCTTGCGCTCGTCCGCCCCGACCTCCTCGACCACCCGGAACCCGGGCCGGTAGGAGCGCTGCACCACGTCGGTGGGCACCTGGACGCCCGCCACCGTGACGCTCGACGGCAACGGCTCGGTGCCCAGCGCCGCCAGGCTCTCCGGCTCCGCCTTCGCGCCCACGGTGAACTGCAGGGCGATCCCGCCGGTGCGCCTGCCGCCGCGCACCTTGTGCCCGACGCCGACGGAGGTCACGTTGGGATCGGCCAGGTAGGACTCCCCGCGGGCACGCACGAACTCGCGCAGCGCGGCGAACAGCTCCGGGGTGGGCTCGGGCGAGGAGGCCATGACGTTGTCCTAACCCGCGGCGCGGAGCTGGCCGGGGCCGCGTGGGATCGGCGGGGACGGGATAACCACACTGCTCTTGATCAACGGAGGAGGGCAAGGTTTCCGGATCTTTCCGACCCGGGGACAGCCCCCGCGGGCGAAACTCGGGTGACCGATGGGTACACCCCGCGCGAACAGCGGATATCCCGCGTGCGGGCAGGCATGGGATGACCTGGTACACGATCGGTTGGTCACTTGCCCGCCATGTCGGGACGCAGACCGGTCACTTACCTGTACGGGTGAACCGGTAGGCTCGCGTCTCGCGTACCGCGTGCGGTTGCTGGCACTGAGTGAGATTGATCTGCGAAGAACGCGGTTCGGTCACTCGCCAGGTGTTGACCCATGCGGGTAAGCGAGTGACATCGACGACCCTGGAGAGCCGTGCAGCGGAACAGCGGGTCGCCCGCCAAGGCGACGACGACGATCCGGTCCCGCCTCACCGGCGTCGTGGTGGTGCCCAGCGTCATCCTGCTGGTGATGTGGGCGGTGTTCTCCTCCTACACGGTCTTCGACGGCATCTACCTCAAGGCCGTCACCGGCGGCGTGAAGGACGCCTCGATCCCCGCGGTCGACACCTTCGCCGCGCTGCAGCGCGAACGCCAGCTCACCCTGACCGCGCTGAGCACCGCCAACCCCGACACCCTCGCGCTCAGGACACAGCAGCAGGCATCCGACAAGGCCATCGCCGACCTGCGCACCGCCCTGGACAACCTCTCCGCGAACGCGCCCGCCGAGGTCAACGCCCGCGTCCAGGCCCTCAACCAGGCCCTGGCGCCTCTGCCGCAGCGCCGTGCCCAGGTCGAGTCCGGCCGCGCGGACAAGACCGAGATCTACAACTACTACAACAGCGTCCTGGACGCGGGCACCGCGCTGTTCGACACCCAGGCCCGCATCCTGCCCGACCCGGTCGTGGTGCAGGCCGGTCTGACCGCCACCGACATCTTCCGCGCCGCCGACCGCATGTCCCGCGCCTCCTCGCTCGGCTCCGCCGCGATCGCCGCGGGCACGTTCAACGCCGACCAGCACGTCGAGTTCAGCAACCTCGTCGGCGCCTACCGCGCGGGCCTGGTCACCGCCGCGGGCGAGGGCACCGACAAGGTCAAGGCGCACTACCAGCGGCTCACCTCGGCCGAGTCCTGGCTGCGGCTGACCACCTTCGAGAACGCCATGATCGGCGCCGCGCCCCGGCCGGAGGGCACCACCGGCACCGGCCGCAACCGGGTCGAGCCGCCGGTCATGCCGGTGCGCGCGGCCGACTGGGAGTCGGTCACCTCCACCGCCTCCGAGGAACTGGTCCGGCTGGCCATCGAACAGGCCACCGACGGCGTCGACCTCGGCCTGCAACGCGCCGACGACAAGTTCTTCGAGGTCATCGTCGGCAGCCTGATCGCGCTGCTGGCCGTGGTCACCGGCATCGTGCTCGCCGTGCGCATCTCCCGCCGACTGGTCAACAAGGCCCTGGTCACCCGCCTGGACCGGCTCAAGAACGACTCGCTGCGGCTGGCCCACGAGCGGCTGCCCGGCATCGTCGACCGGCTGCGCACCGGCGACCACGTGGACGTGGGCGTGGAGGTCCCGCCGCTGGACTACGGCACCGACGAGATCGGCCAGGTGGCCGACGCGTTCAACGCCGCCCAGTACACCGCCATCGCCGCCGCGGTGAAGGAGAGCCAGGCCCGCGAGGGCGTCAACCGGGTCTTCCTCGGCATCGCGCACCGCCACCAGGGCCTGGTGCACCGCCAGCTCAAGATCCTGGACAAGATGGAGCGCGAGGAGGAGAACCCCGAGCACCTCGACGCCCTCTTCCAGCTCGACCACCTGGCCACCCGCGCCCGCCGCAACGCCGAGAACCTGATCATCCTCGCGGGCGAGCAGCCCGGCCGCCAATGGCGCAAACCCGTGCGCCTGCTGGACATCCTGCGCGCCGCCGTCGCCGAGACCGAGCAGTACGTGCGGGTGCGCGTCCAGCAGGTCCCGGACGTCGCGCTGCAGGGCGTCGCGGTCGCCGACACCATCCACCTGGTGGCCGAGCTCGTCGACAACGCCGCCTCGTTCTCCCCGCCGCGCTCCCAGGTCGAGGTCTACACCAGCCTGGTCTCCGGCGGTGTCGCGGTGGAGATCGAGGACCACGGCCTTGGCATGACCGCCGAGGACCGGGAGGCGGCCAACCAGATGCTGGCCCGCCCGCCCGAGTTCGACGCCATGGCGCTGCGCGGCGAGTCCCGGCTCGGCCTGTTCGTGGTGGCCCGGCTGGCCGCCCGCCGGGCGATCCGGGTGGAGCTGCGCGAGTCCCCCTACGGCGGCACCGTGGCGCTGGTGTTCATCCCGTCCGACATCGTCGCCGAGACCGTCGAGTACGTGCCGGAGAACGAGCCGCCCAGCCCGCGCCCGCGCATCCCGGCCAGGGTGCCCGCCGCCCGGCCCGGCGGCGACAGCGCGCCCGCCATCCCGGTGCTCGACGAGCGGCGCGGCCCGATCGACAAGTTCTGGTCCGACGCGGTCGACGAGCCGGGCCGCCCGGTCGCGCCGGAGGCCACCCGGTGGCCGCAGAACGACGAGGAGGCGCCGGTCGAGGGCGGCGCCGTGGAGATGGGAGTGGGGGAGTCGCCGCACACGCAGAACGGGCACCCGGGCGGGCCCCCGAGCCTGCCCCGCCGGAAACGACAGCAGAACCTGGCCCCGCAGCTGCGCGAGGAGCCCGTGGTCGTCGAGTGGGAGGCCGAGCCCGAGGCCGACGGCGAGCAGACCGCCTCGCGGGTCCGCGACACCATGTCGGCGTTCCAGCGGGGCACGCTGCGGGCCCGGCGCACCGAGGAGGGCGAGGCGTGAGAACGCGGCGCGCAGCAACGGCAGGACACCGCAATCGCTCGACGACGGGGAAGGGCAGCCCGAGGTGAACGACAAGATCGGCCAAGACCACCAGCTGAACTGGCTGCTGGACGACCTGGTCCGCCGGGTCGTCGGCATCCGCCACTCGGTCGTGCTGTCCGCGGACGGGCTGCTGTTGGGCCGTTCCGCGGAGCTGTCCAAGGACGACTCCGAGCACCTGTCCGCGATGGCCTCGGCGTTCCAGAGCCTGGCCAGAGGAACCGGCAGGCAGTTCGGCGGCGGCCAGGTGCGCCAGACCATCGTGGAGATGGACCACGCGTTCCTGTTCGTCACCGCCGCGGGCCGCGGCGCCTGCCTGGCCGTGCTCGGCGAGGAGGACGCCGACGTGGGCATGATCGCCTACGAGATGAACATGCTGGTCAAGCGGGTCGGCGCGCACCTGGCCTCGGCCCCCCGGGGCGGTGCCCCGGCCGTCTCCGGACGACGGCCCTCGTGATGCCGGGCGACCAGGACTGGTGGTTCGACGAGGCAGCCGGACCGCTCGTGCGCCCCTACGCGATGACGCGGGGGCGCACCCGGCCCAACGCCCCGAACCTCAACCTGGTCACCCAGGTCCAGGTCACCCGCGCGCCCTCGGACACCTCGGCGCTGTCCCCGGAGCACCTGCGCATCATCGAGCTCTGCCACGTCCCGCTCTCGGTCGCCGAGGTGGCCGCGTACGTGAACCTGCCGCTGGTGGTGGTGAAGGTCCTGCTCGGCGACCTGATCGAACGCGGCGACGTGCGCGCGGGCGCGCTGTTCCAGACCACGGAGATCTCCGACACGAAGCTCCTACAGGCGGTACTCGATGGCATTCGGAGGATCTGACCAGGTGAACGACACCCTCACGGTCCCCACCTCGTTGAAGATCGTGGTCGCAGGCGGCTTCGGCGTCGGCAAGACCACCATGGTGAACTCGGTCAGCGAGATCCCCCCGCTGCGCACCGAGGAGGTGCTCACCGAGGCCAGCGTCGGCGTGGACGACATGCAGGGGATAGAGGGCAAGGAGACCACCACCGTCGCGCTGGACTTCGGCCGCATCACGATCAACCCGCAGGTGGTGCTCTACCTGTTCGGCACCCCGGGGCAGAACCGGTTCTGGTTCATGTGGGACGAGCTGGCGCACGGCGCGCTGGGCGCCATCGTCCTGGTGGACACCCGCAGGCTCGACTCCAGCTTCCCGTCGATCGACTTCTTCGAGCGGCGCGACATCCCGTTCGTGGTGGCGGTCAACGGCTTCGACGGCGCCTGGGACCACACGGTGGACGAGGTCCGCCAGGCCCTCGACATCGAGCCGACGGTGCCGGTCGTGAAGTGCGACGCGCGCACGCGGGAGTCCAGCAAGGGCGTCCTGGTCGAGCTGGTCCAGTACACGATGGCCCAGCTCGAACAGCGCGCCCCGGCCCGCCAGTCCTGACCCAGGGAACGAGAGACGGCCCGGGGTTGATCACCCCGGGCCGTGCTCGTGCTCTCAGCGGATGGGCTCGACCCGGCAGTTGAAATGCCGCAGCAGCGGCGGTGACTCCACGATCCGGTAGCCGGGCACCCGCTCCGGCGCCTTGGCGATCTCCGCGAGCACCTCGGCCACGTATTCCAGGTGGCTCTGTGTGTACACCCGCCGCGGGATCGCCAGCCGCACCAGCTCGTAGGGCGCGGACTTCACCAGGTTGCCGTCCGCGTCCTCCTCGCCCAGGTACAGCGACCCCAGCTCGGCGCACCGGATGCCGCCAGCCAGGTACAGCTCCATCGCCAGCGCGTGCCCCGGGTACCGGCCCGGCGCCAGGTGCGTGAGCAGCCTGCCCGCGTTCAGGTACAGCGCGTGGATCCCGGCGGGCCGCACGATCGACACGCCCGCCGCGGTGATCAGCTCGCCGAGGTGGTGCGTGGCCGCCGCCCGCGACCGCAGGTAGTCCGGCTGCACGACCTCGCGCAGGCCCTGCGCCAGGATCTCCAGGTCCCGCCCGGACAGCCCGCCGTAGGTGCGGAAGCCCTCGGTGGCCGTGAGCAGCAGCTCGCAGCGCTTGGCCAGCTCCTCGTCGCGCACCGCCAGGAACCCGCCGATGTGCGCGATGGCGTCCTTCTTCAGCGACGCCACCGCGCCGTCGGCCAGGTCGAACGCCAGCCGGGCGACCTGCGCGGGGGACAGGTGCGCGTACCCGGGCTCACGCTGGGTCACCAGCCACGCGTTCTCCGCGAACCGGGCCGCGTCCAGGTAGAACGGCACCCCGTGCTGCCTGCACAGCCGCGACACGGCGGTCAGGTTGGCCATCGATACCGGTTGCCCGCCGCCGCCGTTGTTGGTCACCGTCATCAGCACGATGCCGACCCGGTCGCGGTCCGGGCCGGTCAGCGCGTCGGTCAGCGCCGCGAGGTCGATGTCGCCCTTGAACGGCGCCTCGCTGTCCAGGTCGGCTGCCTCCTGGCAGGGCAGGTCGACCGCGACCGCGCCGACCAGCTGCACGTTCGCCCTGGTCGTGTCGAAATGCGTGTTGCTCAGCGACAGCTGGCCGGGCTTGAGCAGGGTGGCGAACAGGATCCGCTCCGCCGCCCGCCCCTGGTGCACCGGCATGATGTGCGGATAGCCGGTGAGCCCTTCCACCTCGGCCCGGAAGCGGTAGAACGACCGCGCGCCCGCATACGACTCGTCCCCGACCATGCCTGCGGCCTGTTGCGCGGCGGAAAGGGCATTCGTCCCGGAATCGCTCAGGAGATCGATCGTGATCTCCTCGGCGCGCAGGTTGAATGGGTTGTACCCGGCCCGCGCCAACGCCGCCTCGCGCTCGGCCCGGGTCAGCACCGGAATGGGTTCGACGACCTTGACCCGGTACGGCTCCATCAACGGCATGTTTTGTTAACGTCCTTTTCCCCGGTTGTTCTCAGTGGAGTGTCCTCACGCCGCGCCCGCCCGGACCCGCCCCGGTTCGGCGACCGCGTACGCCTCGGCCGACAGGTAGACCGTGATGCCCGGCCGGGGGCGGCCGGTCTTGAGCGACACGTGCGCGATCAGCCCGACACCGTCGGCGAGTGGACGGTCGGTGACCGCCGCGATCGCCCGGGACAGCGGCCGGTCGTCGAACCCGTGCCTGGCCAGCAGGGCGCGCACCCGCGCCAGCGCCACCTCGTCGTCGGGCACGTAGTCGCGCACCGGCAGGTACAGCGAGAACCCGCTGGGCCCCGGCGCGTCCTGCAGGAACGTGTGGCTGGAGACCAGCGGCCTGCCGTCGTAGACGTCGGTGTCGCCGACGACCCGGTGGAACTCGGCGAGCGCGTCCAGGTCGGTGTCCGGGCTGGCCGCCGCCAGCGGTCCCATGTGGGCGATCCGGGCCCTGGGGTGCGTGCGGTAGACCTTGACCCGCGAGCGCGGCGTGTCGTCGAGGTCCAGCGCGAAGAACGAGAAAGTGTCCACAGTGGAGCACGGGCGCGCGCCGCGGCCGCGCAGCGCGGCCGCCGCGTCGGCGAACCCCAGCCGGTCCAGACCACTGATGACCAGGCCCTCGGCCGCGGCCGCGCCGGACACCTGGGGGTTGAGATATACCTTGACCCGCACCGCCGCCGCGGTCACCACCACCGAGAACCACAGCGAGAACAGCCCGCGCGGGTCCTCGGGGAGGAACAGGTCGCGCACCGCGTCGAAACGGTCCAGCGACAACGGGTACCGCTCGGCCAGGCCGTCCAGCCCGCGCAGCGCGGCGGCCAGCAGCGCGCGTCCGCCGGGCCGCTGCGGGCCGCATTCGACGAGCAGCCGCAGGGTGTGCGAACCGTCCTCTTCGAACGAGACGGAGTACTCGACGGGCGTGTGGTCGTCGGACACATCGGACCGCCACAGCGGCGGCTCGGTCACCGCTCGCGTGCCCGCCGGGCCGAACAGCCCGGCGACGACCGCGCACACCTCGTCGGCCCGGTGGTCGAGGCCGATGGCGTGGCAGAGTCCGCGCAATTGGGCCCCGGTATGTTCGTTCAGCGAGATCGTGCTCTGCACCTCGGGGCCCTCACTGTCGCGGAACAATACTGGTCTCCAACGTTCGTGGGCAACGTACGGGTGAGCCGGAACCCGCCACTACCGCCAAGCAAGTGAAGAGATCATGCCGTCGCGCTGACCGAGCGTAAATGACGGTCCAGTGGCGAATTCCACCATTGACCGGCAAATTGACCACGGAGTGTCGCCCCTTTCTTCGGCGGTCGATGTGAACCAATTCACATCGTGAAAAACTTACCGATCCGGGCCGTGCCGCGGGCATCGCGCATGATCAGTAAATATGCGTGAACGTGCATAAGATCGCGTTCGGACTGGTCCATCTCGGACAGACGAGCCCTGTCGGACACGCACCGTAGTCGAGCGATCTGCATCACGTGTCCACCCAGTGGGCCGAACGGGCACCCGAGCGGTCCACTCACCCCGTCGCGGTCCGCCCGGGTCCCGGCCCGCGAATCGGACATCGTGTTAGCGTCGGGGTCATGACATCACCGGATGGCTGCAGTCCCGGGCCGGGTGACGCCCGGCGCCCGACCCGCCGCACACCGCTTCCCGCGGAGTGCCGGTGCTGATCCTGATCGGTCTCGTGACCGTCCTGGTGCTCACCGCCGCCACCGGCTACTTCGTGGCCCAGGAGTTCGCCTACGTCGCCGTCGACCGCAACCGCCTGCGCCAGCTCGCCGACGACGGCGACCAGGCCGCCGAACGCGCCTACCGGGTCACCCAGCGGCTGTCGTTCATGCTCTCCGGCGCCCAGTTCGGCATCACCGTCACCGCCCTGCTCGTCGGTTACGTCTCCGAGCCCTACCTGGGCGGCGGCGTCGCCGAGTCGATCGGCCTCACCGGCCTGTCGACCGCGGCGAGCCATGCGCTGTCGGTCGTGCTCGCCCTGCTCGTGTCCACCGTCGTGCAGATGGTCTTCGGCGAGCTGGCCCCCAAGAACCTCGCCATCGCCAAACCCGAGGCCCTCGCCAAGGCGCTGAGCCGCTCCACCCTCGGCTACCTCGCCGTCGCGGGCCCGCTGATCAGGCTGTTCGACACCGTGTCCACCCGGTTGCTGCGGGCCGTGGGCATCGAGCCCATCGAGGAGCTGCCCCAGGGCGCCACCCCGGAGGACCTGCGCGGCATCATCGGCGAGTCCCGCCAGGGCGGCCACCTCGACCCCGGCACCTCCCGCCTGCTCGAAGGCGGCCTCGACTTCCGCACCCTCACTGCGGGGCAGGTCATGACCCCGCGCGTCGACGTGCACGTGACCCGGGCGGACGACCCCGTCACCCGGGTGGTGGAACTGCTCGACACCGGCCGCTCCCGCTTCCCCGTCGTCGGCACCGACATCGACGACGTCCGCGGCGTCGTCGGCCTCGCCGAGGTCCTGACCATCCCCCCGGACCGCCGCGCCGACACCCCCGTCGGCGACATCGCCGCACCCGCCCTGTTCCTGCCCGACAGCCTCCCGCTGCCCGAGGTCCTCGAACGCCTGCGCGCCGAACACCGCCAGCTCGCCTGCGTCGTCGACGAGTTCGGCGGCTTCGCAGGCGTGGTCTCCTTCGAGGACGTCGCCGAGGAGGTCGTCGGCGAGATCCTGGACGAGGACGACCACCTGGAGTCGCACGCCGTCGCCCACCCCGACGGCTCCTGGTCGCTGCCCGCCCGCTGGCGGGTCGACGAGGTGGCCGAGGTGACCGGCATCGAACTGCCCGACAGCCCCGGCTACGACACCGTCAGCGGCCTGGTCATGCAACGCCTTGGCCGGGTGCCCCGCCCCGGCGACCAGGTCGAGGTCCCGCTCACCGCGGCCACCGCCCTGCTCTCGGTCACCGAGGTCCACCGCCGCGTCCCCCACACCGTGCTGGTCTCGGTCACCCACGACGTCGAGGTGTCCCGATGAGCACCGGCCCCGCCCTGCTGATCTCGCTCGTCCTGCTGGTCGCCAACGCCTTCTTCGTCGCCGCCGAGTTCGCCCTGGTGGCCAGCAAACGCCACCGCCTCGAAGAGGCCGCCGCCGAGGGCAGCCGCGCCGCGAAGGCGGCCGTCGCGGGCACCCGCGAACTGTCCGTGATGCTCGCGGGCGCCCAACTCGGCATCACGCTGTGCACCCTGGGCTTGGGCGCCCTGGCCAAACCCGCCGTCGCCGCCCTCGTCGAGCCGCTGTTCACCACCCTGGGCCTCCCCGACACCTGGGCCTACCCCATCGCGTTCGTCCTGGCCGTGATCCTGGTCGTCTTCCTGCACATGGTCATCGGCGAGATGGCCCCCAAGTCCTGGGCCATCTCCCACCCGGAACGCTCCGCCCGAATGCTCGCATTGCCCTTCCGGGCATTCACCCGAGCCACCCGACCGGTCCTGAACCTGCTGAACGGCCTCGCCAACGCGACCCTGCGCCTGGTCAAGGTCGAACCCCAGGACACCGTCGCCCAGGCCCACGGCCCCGACGACCTCCGCGTCCTACTGCGGGAATCCCGCGAACACGGCCTGCTCCCGGAACAACAACACCAGATCCTGACCGGCGTCCTCCAGGCCCGCCACACCACCGTCGCCCAGGTCATGGCCCCCCGCACCGCCATGATCACCATCCCGGCCGACGCCACCCCGGCGGACATCGAGGCCGCCTCCCGCGCCACCGGCCGCTCCCGCCTGATCGTCACCCACGCCGACACCCCCCTCGGCATCGTCCACATCCGCGACGCCGTCCGCGCCACGATGATCCAGACCCCCACCACGGCCCGATCCCTGATGACCCCCGCCCTGACCCTCCCCGAAACCCTGCCCACCACCGACGCCGTGGCCCGCATGCGCACCGAACGATCCCAGCTGGCCCTGGTCACCGACCCCGACGGCACCATCACCGGCCTGGCCGCCCTGGAAGACCTCCTGGAACAAATCCTCGGCGACTTCCACGACGAAACCGACCCCGCCTAGGCCACTCCCGAAGTTGTCCACACCCAGGATCACCCCCACCCCACCCGCCTGTTTCCCCAGGTAGAATGGATTTCGGGGGATCCCGGCGAGTTGTCCACAACTCGCCCGATCCATCCCCGACTCCTCACCCGGACTTGCGGCCGATCGGCCCACCTCTCACCCGATCAAACCCCGGCAACCCCGACCACGAACCTGCCCGAAAGCCACCCCGGGTTGTCCACACCCAAGATCAACCCCCGGCAACCCGCCTATTCCCCCAGGTAGAATAGACATCGGGGGTCCCAAGCGAAGTTGTCCACACCCGCCCGAACCATCCCCAGCCCCACCCCACCACTTGACCCCCACCCGATCACTCACCCTCCTCGACCATCACCTCCCAATAAACAACACTCCGCCGAGACCTCACCGTGTCCGGATGATCCACCCCGAGCACCCGCTCCCGATCCGCCAACACCGCCCGAAACCCGGCCAACGCCCCCACCGCGTCCCCACCCTCGCCAAGCCAATGCGCCAGATTGCTCCGAGTGACCAACGTGCTCGGATGATCCACCCCCAACACCCGCGACCGATCCACCAACAGCACCGAGAGATCGGCCACCGCCCCCGCGACATCCCCCGACCGCCCCCGCCAACTGGCCACATTGCTCCGAGCCGTCAACGTGCCCGGATGGTCCGGCCCCAGCACCCGCTCCCGATCCGCCAGCAGGGCCCGAAAGTCCGCGAGCGCCCCCATGACATCCCCGGACCGCCCCCGCCAGCTCGCGATGTTGTTCCGACTCACCAACGTGTCCGGGTGATCCGGCCCGAGCACCCGCTCCCGATCCGCCAGGATCCGCTGCAGCTCGGCGAGCCCACCGCCGATATCCCCGAGCAACCGCCGCCACCGGACGATGCTGTTCCGGGTGATCAACGTGTCCGGGTGGTCCGCCCCCAGCACCCGCGACCGATCGACCAGCACCGACTGCGCCTCGTCCAGAGCCCCCGCGAAGTCCCCGGCTCGCCCACGCCAATGCGCGGCATTGTGCCGAATAGCCAGCGTATCCGGATGATCCACCCCGAGAATGCGAACACTCCGCTCGGACAACCGAGCCAGATAATCCCGAGCCACCCCGACCTGCCCCACCGACCCCCAGCTGTGCCCCACCGTGAACAGCATCGCGTGCCCATCCGCCCCCCACAACGGATCCGGCGCCAACCCCTCGGCCACCCCGATCACCGCCATCGCGTTGGCGCGCAACACCTCGGTGAACACCGACGTGCTCTCCACCCGAGGCCACACCGCCGACAACGCGTCCGCCGCGACCCGGACCTGAACCGCCAACCGATCCACCGACACCAGCTCCCGGGTAGCACGCTGCACCAACGCATGCACCCGGATCCCCGTCGCCTCGAACCCGGGCCGACCGTCCAGCCCGATCAGATTCATCCGAGCCAGACACCGAGCCGCGTCCAGCACATCCCGCTCGCCCACCAGTGCATCCCGCCCGGTCGACAGGTACTGCACCAGCGGCCAAGCTCCTAACAATCGCATCGGAATACCGTGAGAATCCAGCACGGACAACACATGCATCAACGGCCCGGCCAATCCCGCGGGCTCCTGCTCGTCCGCCCGCCCGACCGACATCGACCACGTCACCGCGACCACCCGGTCCAGCCCCACCGGCAGCCGCTCCCCGTCCGGGAACAACTCGGACAACCGACCGTCCCGCTCCCGGAACCGCTCAAGGTACTCGGAGCACGACATCTCCTGCTCCGACAGATATGCACCGGCCTGTCCGACCGCCAACGGCAACCGCTCCAACTCGCCGATCAGCTCATCCACGCCGTCCAACAGCCGCGGCTGATCGACCAGCCAACGCCCCAGACACTCCCGCGCCTGCTCCTCGGTGAACAACCCGACCTGCACGACGCTGCGCCCCTGCCCCCGCCACACCGAACTGCGCTCCCGCGTCGTCACCACCACCCGCCCGGTCGCGGTCCCCGCGGGCACCAACCCCCGCACATCGGCGGGCGACCCGACATCGTCCAACACCACCAGCCACGACTCGGACGTCGAGTCCAACCACCCCAACACCCAGTCGACCGCCTCCTCGGGCTCCCGCTCGACCCCGCCGATCCGCGCCGCCAACGCCATGTACGCGGACACCACCTGCTCCCGCGACCCCGCGTTGACCCACGCGAGCACCCCCACCCCGGCCTCCCGCGCCCCCTGCGCCACCCCGGCCGCGACCTGCGTCTTCCCCGCCCCGCCCATCCCCACCAACACGACGCACCCGGCGTCCAGCCCGCTCAGCGCCCGCTCCTGGTACGCCTCCGCCCGCAACGGCACCTGCCCGAACCGACAGGGCAACCCACTCCCGGCCGACTCGCCATGGATGTGGATGCCCCCGTGCACCACTCCGGCCTGAACGGCCTTCCCGACCCCACCCACGATCCGGTCAGCGTCCACCCCCACATGATCGCCGAACGCTCACACCGGCGGCACGATCCCCGGGAAATGCCCGTCGGTGGCGCAGTGCCCACAGGCCCGCCCGTTGTCCACCGTCCGCGGCTCGCCCCCGATGATGGCCTGCTTCGGGTCGGCGATCATGCCGCCACCCCCGCACAACGGGCACACGGTGTGCACCTCGGGCGGCACGTCCTGCTCCGGGTCCGGCTCGTTCACGGTTTCTCATCTTCTCCCGACACTGGGCTCAGGTTCCCCACATCGTCGCCTCCTACCCTGACCGGGACGAACGGAGGTGACCACAATGGCGACCCGCGGCCCCGCCCTGGCCCTGGCAGCCCTGTGCACCGGCGTCACCTGCCTGCTCATCCTGCACGTCATCCCGCCCACCAGCGACCTCAGCCCGGTCCGCCGCACCATCAGCGAATACGCGCTCGGCCCCAACAAATGGCTGTTCGACCTCGCCATCCTCCTGGTCGCCGCGGGCTCCGCGCTCGGCTTCGCCCTCATCCGCGACCGAACCCGACCACTGGTCCTCGTCCTCGGCGCGGTGTGGGTCGTGAGCCTGCTCGCCGTGGTCGCGTTCACCAAGAACAACTGGGCCATCGGCCCCAGCACCGGCGGCATGATCCACCGCTACGCCAGCGTCGCCGCCTTCCTCTCCTTACCCCTGGCCGTCCTCACCGCAGCAGGCCGCGCCCTCCCACCCTGGCGCTGGTCCGCCCGCGCCCTCGGCCTGCTCTCCCTCACCTGGTTCGCCGTCATCGTCGTCGGCGCCATCCGCATGCTCTCCGGCGGCGCTCCCTGGTGGACCACGATCCCCCTCGGCCTCGTCGAACGCGTGATCGCGGGCAGCGCCGTAGCCGCCTTCGCCACCCTTCTCATCGGCCTGACCCGGCCCCCGACCCGACCGCCCATCCCGGCCTGACCGACCAGGACCGTCCCAGGCCGCGGTCACCCAGGGACACGCTGCCGCGAGTCCGCGCCCCCGGGACACGACTACCGCGATGCGATCACCCGGGTCGGCGAAGACGAGCGACCGACGACCTCTGCCCAGTCCGCCTACTTGCCGACCCATCCCACATGGGCGCACCCCTGAACCCCCCATCCCCACCAGCACACCCATTGATCACCCGGCCCAGGACGGGCGGACTGCCCCATCCCGCCTACCACCATCGGGTGCGACCGGTGTCACATCCCCCGTCCGTCTGGCGATACCGTCTTCGTGATCGAAGCCTGTACCGAGGAAGCGTGGCTGCCCGGCCCGGGTTCACCGCCCCCGACTCTCGGCGTCTACCCGTTCGGTCGACGGGCGGTACGACGCGAACCCCGCCTCCCCAGCACCGACCGCGCCGCCGCCTTCGTCCTCGGCGTCTACCCGAGCGCCCTGCACGTCCGCTGGCAGCCCCCCGGCGCCCGCCCCGTGGCCGCGCTGGCCGTGGCCGACGAGCCCACCGCCTTCTGGACCGGCGACGACCGGTCCGCCCACGTCGAGGCCTGGCGCCGCGAGGTCGGCTGGCGCGACGCCTGGGGCACGGTCGAGGCCGCCGCCACTCCCGGTTCCGGCCGCCTGGTCGTCAGCGACGTCCTGGATCCCCTGCGCCTGGACCCCCGCGCCACCTACTTCACCGACTGCGTCCCCACCTACTTCGTCAAGGCGGGCGAACGCCAGGACCGCGCCATCTCCCAGTACGACCGGTTCGCCCCCACCGCCGGACTGCCCCTGTCCCACCTGCGCCGCCGCCCCGACCGCCGCGACCTCGTCCGCGTCGCCTTGCACGCCGAGGGCCGCGAGCTGCTCCGCCAGCTCCGCGAGTCCGACGCCCCCACCGTGATCACCCTCGGCAAGGAGGCCGCCGACGTCTTCGCGGGCCTCGTCGGCACCGACCGCGTCCCCTTCTGCCGCACCGGCGACTACGGCGCCGCCCGCCACATCCCGCTCGGCGGCCGCGAACTGCGCTGGATCCCCCTCGTCCACCCCAGCACCCGCCGCGACATCGGCTGGCGCAACTGTCACGCCCGCTGGGTCCTGGCGCACCGCTGACAAAGCCGTGGTCGGAGCAATATTGCTCCGACCACGGCTCATGTCAATTCACCGCCGCCGAGCAGGAGCAAGGCCGAAGACCTCCGGTGGTCCGGATTCAATCGATGGAGCCGATGAGCGCCAAAGACTCCGCTGGGGGAAGGGCCGCCGACAGCAGCAGTCGCGAGATGTGCCGGTACTCGGCGATCTGGCCGGGACTGTCGATGGCCGGGTAGCGGCCGTCGGTGTGCAGGGTCGTCGGCTCGTCCCGGAACGTGAGCAGCGTGAACGCGTGCGTCGACAGCCCGGGATGCAGGTGCGTGTCCGGCACGACCCGCAGATCCACCCGCGCGGCGAGTCGTTTCAAATGGTTCAACTGGTCTTGCCCGCCTGCCCGGGGGAGTACCCGCCGACGCAATACCGGCTCATCGACGATAATCGTCACCGGCAGTTTCCGACGATTGAACAACACCAGCTGACGGCTCATCGTCAACGTCACCCGACGGTGCCGAGCGGATTCATCCATCTCCGGATGCGAGTTCGCCAACACCGCCGCCGCGTAATCCGCCGTCTGCACCACCTCGGGCAGCAGCGTGGACGCGTACACCGTCACCGACGCGGCCCGGGACTCCAGGTCCACCGCGTCCCGCCACGCGTCCGGGACCTCAAGATGCCGGTTCCACCACCAGTGCGCGGCCGTCTCCGCCAACAGCCCACGCAGGATTGACTTGCGCTCCGTCGCCTTTGCTCCGACCACCCGCAGATACTCGGCCACATCATCGGGCCGCAGATCGCGCCGACCCAACTCGATCCGAGTGAGCTTGCTCGGACACCAGTTCAATCGCTCCGCGACGGTCAGTGCGGACAATCCCGCGTCCAGTCGCAGCTTGCGCAATTGCGTCGTCGTGCGGCGGTAACGCGTGCTGGTGGCGGTCTTGGTGCTCATGACATCCGGTCCGTGTTCCGAGGATCGAGGGACGCGCAGGTCAGCGCCGCGTCCCGTAACGCCGCCCGCAACCGGCCCACCCGTAACGGCGGCAGCACCCACGGCCCCTGGTCGGACGCGGTCACCACCACCCCGGCGTTCGTCACCGCCACGTCCAGCCGGGCGACCCGACCGTCCCCGGTGCGGCACCACACGGTCCAGGACTCCGGGTCGCGCTCGGGCCTGAACAGGTCGCACAGCGATAACGCCCGTCGTAAACGTGCCACCAGCCGCCACCCCGCCCTGTGAGACCCGCGCCGCCCGGCAACCCGGGCGATGAGCCCCGGGCGGCGCGAGCCGTCGGCTTCGCCGACGCCTGAACCGTACGGTGTGTACGTACGCCACGACGATACCTCGATCGAGTGAACTAGGTACGTACTTGGCGGATGTGCAGGCAGACTGTGCGCCATGGAAGAGACAGATGATCTCAACCCCGGTTCCCTCGTCCGCCGCTGGCGCCTCGGCAAGCAACTCCGCGAACTGCGCGAGGCCGCGAACAAGTCCCAGGAAGACGCCGCGACCTACCTCGGTGTGAAGCGCCCTACGATCAGTCGCATCGAGAACGGCAGGCACGCGATCCTGCCACGGAACGTCCGATTCCTCTGCCAGCTCTACGACATCGGCGCGCCGCAGGTCGACATGCTGATCCGACAGGCCGAAGAGAGCAATGAGCGCGGCTGGTGGCTCAGCCACTCCGACACCGTCCCCAACTGGTTCGAGAACTACGTTGGCTTCGAGGCGGATGCCGCGGAGATCCTGGTCTACGACTCCGAGTTGGTTCCTGGCTTGCTCCAGGTGCCGAGCTATGTCCGCGCTCTGCGAGCCGTGTACGCCGAAGGCGCTGACGAGGCCGAACTGGAGAAGTCGGTTGCCTTCCGGGCCGAGCGCTGGAAGCGGCTGGAGAACAGGCCGCCTCAGCTACACGTGGTTCTGAACGAAGCCGTTGTCCGCAGGCCGATCGGCGACTTCGCCGACCAGCTGAAGCACCTGATCGACATGTCCGAGCGGCCGTACTTGACGCTGCAGGTCATGCCGTTCACGGTGGGGCCGCACCCCTGCATGACCGGCCCGTTCTCGCTGTTGACCCTGCCCGAAGAGAAAGAGCCCAACTTCGTATACGTCGAGTTCCCGAACGGGGCGGCCTACCTGGAGCGTCCGGCCGACCTCGTCACCTACACGGCTGCCTTCAGGCACGCAGCCACGATGGCACTGTCGCCTGACGACACTCGCAGCCTCCTGGTTAGCCTGGTCAATAGCTAGACCCGGGCGAACAGAGGAAGGCTAGAACGATGGAACAGAACCGGATCAGGTGGCGCAAGAGCTCGCGCAGTGCAGGCAACAACGGCAACTGCGTCGAACTCGCGCACACCATGGACGCTGTCCGCGACAGCAAGAACCCGACCGGCCCCGCACTGGGCACGGTCCGGGTCGACGCGCTCGTCGCAGCGGTCAAGAACGGCTCTTTCAGCCGCTGACCGTGCTCCCGACGGCTCGATAACCTCGTGAGTCGGGATGATCGCGGCGAGCGGAGGACATCGCATGGACCAGATCCGGTGGCGTAGAAGTTCCTACAGCAGCGGCAACGGTGGTGAATGTGTCGAGATCGCGCACACGCGTGACGCGATCCGGGACGCGAAGAACCCCGGTACCGCCCTCGTCGCGATCACAGTGGACACACTGCTGCTCGCGGTGAAGTCCGGCCGACTCGGCCGCTAGCGCGCCGTTCCTCCCCCGCTGGTTGTCAGCGGGGGAGGAACGCGGCCGTCGCCAGGCCGCCGAGGCCGACCACGGCCAGCACGATCATCGCCGCCCCGTACGCGTGCGCCGGGCTCGCGACCAGGATCGTGCCCGCGATGGCCGTGCCGAGTGCCGATCCCAGGTTCGAGATGCTCCGCGAAAGCCCCGAGATCTCGCCCTGTTGCTCCTCGCCGAACCCGGATTGCACCACATTCACCGACGGCGTCAACATTGCTCCGACCCCCAGCCCGATCAACAGCAGCCCGACGATAGCCGCGTGCGCCAGCAGCAGCCCGATCCCGGCGACCGTGACCGCGAAGCCCGCGATGATCAGCGTTCGCTGCGCGTGCCGACGGGCGAGCCGTTCCGCCGACAGGGACGTGACCAGGATGCCGACCGTGGCGGAGGTGGTCACCAACCCGGTCTGGATGGGGTTGTAGCCGCGCACGACCTGGTAGTAGGCCGCGACCACGAACGAGATGCCCATCAGCAGCAGCCACTGCAGGTGTTGCGTGCCCAGCCCGAGGTTGGCCGTCCTGTTCCGGAACAGGCTCAACGAGATCAGTGGTTCACGCCCGGAGCGCTCGCGGTGCCGGACCCAGAGGAAGAACCAGACCAGGATCAATGCTCCGAGCACGACCAGGGCAATCGTCAGCCCGATGTTGTCGTCCGCCACCAGGATGCCCCCGACGATCGAGGTCAGCCCCACCGCCGACAACACCGCCCCGACCGGATCCGCCGACCGCGTCGGATCCGGCGCGACCGGGTCCTTGATCCGCAGACTCAGCCCGATGATCACCGCCACGACCAGCGCCTGGAACCCGAACGCCGCCCGCCAGCCCAGCGTCGAGGCGATCAGCCCGCCGATCAGCGGCCCGGCCGCCGCCCCGACCCCGCCCATCGCCATGATCGCCCCGAACGCGCGGGCCCGGCTCGCGGTGCCGGTGAACAGCAACGTCGCCAGGATGTAGACCGGCGGGATCAACAGCGCCGTGCCTACCCCTTCCAGGATCGAGTTGCCCAGGATCAACACGCCGAGCCCTGGCGCGATCGCACTGAGGATCGCACCGACCCCGTACGTGGCAAGCCCCGCGACAAAACACCGCTTCCGCCCGATCCGATCGGTGAGCTTGCCCCCCGGGATCATCAACGCGGCCATGACCAGCAGGAACACCGTGATCGCGACCTGCACCCCGCGCACGGTCGTGTCCAGGTCCCGACTGATGTCGTTGATCATGACGTTCAGGTTGGAGCCCGCGAAGCTGCACACGAACTGGGCCAACGCGAGCGGCACCAACACCTGCCTCATCCGTGCTCGTCCAACGCCTGCGCGGCCGCCACCAACGCCAGATGCGTGAACGCCTGCGGGAAGTTGCCCAATTGCTCCCCGGTCGGCCCGATCTCCTCCGCGAACAATCCGACATGATTGGCATAGGTAAGCATCTTGTCGAACGCATACCGAGCCTGGTGGACCCTGCCCGCCCGCGCCAACGCCTCCACGTAAAGGAAGCTGCACAGGTTGAACGTCCCTTCGGTGCCTTGCAGCCCGTCCGGCGCGGCCTCCGGGTTGTACCGATAGACCAGGCTGTCGCTGACCAGCTCCCTCTCCATGGCATCCAACGTCGACAACCACGCCGGGTCACGCGGCGAGATGAACCCCACCCGAGGCATCAACAACAGTGACGCGTCCAACACATCGGTGTCGAAATGCTGGACAAACGCCTGCTTCTCCGAGTTCCACCCCCGATCCACGATCTGCCGGAACACCGCGTCCCGCGCCTCGATCCAACGCCCGAGATCGGCAGGCCGCGCATGCGCCGTTGCGAACCGAATTCCCCGGTCAAACGCCACCCACGTCATCAGCCTGCTGTAGGTGAAGTTCTGCCGACCGCTCCGAGTCTCCCAGATTCCCTCATCCGGCCGATCCCAATGATCGACCAGCCAGTCGAGTAATTCGGTGACCTTCCCCCACCCGCTGATGGCCCCAAGCTCACCACTCTGCGCAAGCGCGTCGATCGCCTCCCCGTAGATATCGAGCTGAAGCTGCCCGGCCGCCGCATTCCCCACCCGAACCGGCCTGGAATCCCGATACCCTGCGAGATGCGGAAGCTCATACTCGTCGGTCTGCGCACTCCCATCCACCCGATAAAGAATCCCGAGTGGTTCGGTACCCCTTTCGTCCAACCGATCCCGCAACCAACGCCGAAACGCATCGGCCTCATCCTCGAACCCGAGATCCGTCAACGCCCGCACCGACAACGACGCATCCCGAATCCACGTATACCGATAGTCCCAGTTCCGCTCACCCCCGACCTGCTCCGGCAACCCCAACGTGGCAGCCGCCACCGGCGCCCCCGTCGGCGCATACGTCAACAACTTCAACGTGATCGCCGACCGATTCACCGCATCCTGCCACCGCCCCCGATACGTCGAGGACTTCAACCAGTCCAACCAGAACCCCCGACACCTCTCGAACTCCTCCTCAGCCCGCACAACATCCAAATCGCCCCCCGTCCCCAATGCGATAACCGCACTTTCCCCCTCCTCAAGAACAAACCTCCCCACCACATCCGCCCCGTCCCCCTCCACGCCCACCGAAGCCCAAAGATGCAAGGTCTCCACCCCCCGAAAAACAGCCCTACCCCCATCTCGCAACTCCAGCGAATGCCCACCCCGCCCATAATCAAACCGAGGCCGACACTCGAATGTGAACTCCATCCGCCCCCGAACCACCCGAACGACCCGGATAATCCGATGCACCCCAGTAGCCTCGACAACAGGCGGCATGAAGTCGGCAACCTCCCCAACCCCACTATCCGCCATAAACCGCGTCACAAGAATCGCCGTATCCGGCAAATACAACTGCTTCGTAACAGCCTTTCCCACGGCTGAGACTTCACAATACCCACCCCGCTCCCGATCCAACAGCCCGGCAAAAATGCTGGCAGAATCAAACCGAGGACTACACCACCAATCAATCGCCCCCCGCTCGGAAACCAACGCCGCCGTCTGCAAATCCCCCACCATCCCATGCCCCGCAATAGACGGAAACCCGCTATCCACAACCCCTCCCAACCTCCGATTTCCCCCAACCCTCCACCCCCCACCCACCCCCACACGTCCCCCAAACCCGGTGAACCCCCAA
>NZ_KB894448.1 GCF_000374445.1 Actinokineospora enzanensis DSM 44649
CGGCAGGAGAAGTGGCCGGTCGAGGTGATGGTGGAGGGTCGGCTGCTGCCGCCCTACCAGGCGGCCGCGGTCACCGCCGCGCACCAGATCTGGGCGGCGGCGTAGGCGCTGTCCTGCAAGTCCGGCACGCGCTATCCGCGCCCGCGCGGCCTCTGGCCGCACGGGCGGAAAGCCCAAGTACAACCCGGTACGTGCGGCTTCCCGCCCGCACGCCCAGAGACCACGCGGATCACGAATCCCGCGCACCAGACTTACCGGACAGCGCCTAACCGCTCAGCGGTTGGTCTCGCGCCTGCGCTCGGCGCGGGCCTTGAGCATCTCGATGATGATCGGGATGACCGAGATCAGCACGATCAGGACCAGCATGGCTTCGAGGTTCTTGTGGATGAACTCGATCTTGCCGAGCACCGCGCCGAGCAGTGTGACGCCGTTGACCCACAGGACCGCGCCGACGGCCGAGTAGGTGAAGAACTTCTTGCGGTCCATCTGGCCAACGCCCGCGATGGCCGTGATGAACGTGCGCACGATCGGCACGAACCGGGCGAGCACGATGGCGCGCGGGCCGTACTTCTCGAAGAAGGCGTGTGTCTTGTCGACGTGCTCCCGCTTGAACAGCCTGGAGTCGGGCTTGTCGAACAGCGCCGGGCCGACCTTGGCGCCGATGAAGTAGCCCACCACGTTGCCGACGAACGCGCACACCGTCAGCAGCACCAGGACCAGCCACAGCGGCGCGCTGAGCTTGTCCAGCGTGGCGAACAGGCCCGCGGTGAACAGCAGCGAGTCGCCGGGCAGGAAGAAGCCGAGCAGCAGGCCGCACTCCGCGAAGATGATCAGGCAGAGGATCGGCAGCAGCGAGGGGCCCAGGCTGTCGAGGATGACCTCGGGGTCCAGCCAGCTGGGCAGCAAGGCCATGGTCACGGGGTGGTCGGCGCGCACGCGGTCAAGGTACAGGGGCCACCTGTGGCGATCCTGTGCCGGGTTTGCGGGTGACCGTCCGTCATGTCGGCTGTCGAGAGACCGGGTCAGACCAGCAGCGTCAGGAACCCGACCAGGCAGCCTGCGGCCAGGCCGAGCAGCAGCGCCAGCCCCAGGACCCACCACGCTCGCGGCGGCAGGTCCTGGTCGGTGGGGGTCGTCGTCCCCGGCACGGCGTGTCCCCCGGAACCCGTGACGCCCTCGACCTCGACGGTGACACTCGGTGGTCGTGGCGGTTCGGACAGTGGCGTCCGGGCGGCCTGCGCGCGGAGGGCGTCGGCGAGCAGGCGCTCCGGATCGGCCGCGGTCATGCCGCGACGTTAACCCACCCAGTTGCCTCTTCGCATGACCGAGTCGACCTGCAGGTCGCCGTCCAACAGCACCAGGTCCGCCGCCAACCCCTTGGCCAGCTTGCCGGTGGTGTCCGCCAGGCCGAGCAGCGCGGCAGGCCTGCTTGAGGTGGCCGCCACCGCCTCCTGCACGGACAGGCCGCAGCCCTGCACCAGGTTGCGGAAGGCCACGTCCATGGTGAGCGTGCTGCCCGCCAGCGCGGAGCTGCCGCCGACCAGGGTGGGCACGCCGCCGCGCACCTCGACCTCAAGGCCGCCGATGTCGTAGCTGCCGTCGCCCGCGCCAGCGGCCGCGATGGCGTCGGTGACCAGCACGGTCCGGCCGAGACCGGCGTGCCGGGCGGCCAGCCGCACCACGGTGGGGTGCAGGTGCACCAGGTCACAGATCAGCTCGACGGTGACCCGCTCGTCGTCGAGCAGCGCGCCGATCGGGCCGGGCTCGCGGTGGTGCAGCGGGCGCATGCCGTTGAACAGGTGGGTGGCCACCGTGGCGCCCGCGTCGACCGCGGGCAGCACCTGGTCCGCCAGCGCGTCGGTGTGCCCGACCGCGGCGATGGACCCGCCGTCGACCAGCTGGCGCACGGCCTCGACCGAGCCCTCCAGCTCCGGGGCGAGGGTGACCATGCGGACCGCGCCCTTGCCCGCGCGTAGCAGCGTGCCGACCGAGTCGCGGTCGGGGGCGCGCAGGATCGCCGGGTCGTGCGCGCCGCAGCGGGCGGCCGAGAGGAACGGGCCCTCCAGGTGCACGCCCGCGAGCAGGCCCTCCTCGACCAGCTCACGCAGCGCGGAGATCTGGTCGACCAGCTCGGGCACCGGCCGGGAGACCAGGCTGGCCAGCAGCGTGGTGGTGCCGCGACGCGCGTGCGTGTTGAACGCGACGCGGGCGCGGGCGGGGTCGGTGGTCATGAACGGCTCGCCACCGCCGCCGTGGCAGTGGATGTCGATGAAACCGGGGACCACCCAGTGGCCCCGAGCGTCCACCGTCTCGTCGGCGCGCGGACGCTCACCCGTGCCGACGGCGGCGATGTAGCCGTCCTCGACGAGCAGCCAGCCGTCGTCGACCACGCCGTCCGCGGTGACGAGTTTGCCCCCTGTGATGAGCCGTCCTGCCATGTGCTGGTCCTCCGAGCGTCTGTGCACGCGACAGTGCACAGTGGCAGTGTATTGGTCTATACCGCAATGGTCTAAACCAACTTCGCCCAGTAGGAGTACCCCTACGGCGTGTTCATGATCTTCTGCAGCGCCTCAAGGGCCCGGCTCGCGGTGGATTTGACCGTTCCCTTGGAGATCCCGGCCGCCTCGGCGATCTCCGCCTCGGTGAGGTTGCCGTAGTAGCGCAGCACCAACACCTCGCGTTGGCGCGGCGGCAGCTGCGACAGCGCGCGCACCACGCTCTGGTGTTCCGCGGTCAGCATGGCCAAGCTCTCCGCCGAGCGCGCGTTGACCGCGTGCGGTGGCGTGTACTCGCGCGCGGTCTTGCGCCTGCGCAGCACGCTCCGCGAGCCGTTCACCACCGCCGTCCGCAGGTAGCCCAGGGCGGCGGCCGCGTCGCGCAGCCCGCCCCAGTTCCGGTGCAGACCGGTGAAGGCCTCCTGCACCACGTCCTCCGCCGTCGCGGGCTCGTCGACCAGCAGCAGCGCCAGCCGGATCAACCGCATCCGGTGCGTGCGGTACAGGTCTTCGAGGGTCAGCGGCGCCTCCGGCCGCGCGGGCGGCGCGCTCTTGGTGTCGATCGCCCGCAACCGGGTCAACGTCTGCTCGACGGTGCGCTCCGCCGCGCCCGGGGCGCCACCCGGCGCCGCCGTGTACTCACCTGGGTTGATGCCATCCCCTGCCACAGGCGAACCTTACCGGGCTGCCATCCCCGGGCATACCGCAACGACCGGCAGGTGACCACCCTGGGATCATCTGCCGCATGACCTGGTTCACCGTGGACACCCGCTACACCGCCGACGCCGACCTGCTCCAGCGGGTGCGGCCCGCGCACCGCGACTACCTGCGCCCGATGGTCGACTCCGGACAGGTGCTGGCGGCAGGCCCGTGGGCCGACGGGGCGGGCGGGTTCGTGATCATCAAGGCGGCCGACCGGGCCGAGCTGGACGGGATCCTGGCCGTCGACCCGTACACCACTGAGGCGGTGGCGGCGGAGCGCGTCATTCGCGAGTGGACGATCGTGATGGGCGCGGGCGCCGAGTAGTCCGAGCGTCGAACTACCCCCGGGGTTCGCTCATCGCCGCCGCACCGCCCGCGCCGACCGGGCGTGAGGACGCGGCGGCGCCCCGGGCGGCGATATCGGCCAGCGCGGCCCGGTCCGCCTTGGCGATCAGGTTGCCGCGCACCCGCCCGCCGATCTCGACGACCGGCGGCAGGAACGCGCGCACCAGTTTGAGCAGACCGACCCAGCCGGGCACGTGCACGGCCCGGTCGCGTCGGAGTACTCCGCGCTCCAAGGCGTCCAGGGCCAGCGGCACCGGGTGGGTCCTGCCGATCGGACCGGGCATGGCGGTGCGCAGCGGTCCGAACACCGGGTGCTCGTCCGCGCCGCCGACCATGTCCGTGGCGATCCAGGACGGGTGCGCCACGCCGACCCGCACACCCAGGTGTCGGATCTCCGCGCGCAGGCAGTTCGCGAACGCCTCCGCGCCCGCCTTGGCCGCGGCGTAGGCGGCCATCGCAGGCGCGTGCGTGATCGCGGCCAGCGAGGAGACCACCAGCACGTAGCCGCGGCGGTCGATCACGTGCGGGAGGGTCACCCGGACGGTCCGCCAGACGCCGAGCAGGTCGACCTCCAGGGTCCGCTCGAAGGCGGCCGGGTCGACGGACCGGATGAAACCGGCGGCGGCGATGCCCGCGTTGGCCACCACGACGTCGATCCCGCCGAACCGCTCGACCACGCCCGCGGTGGCCCGCTCCAGCGCGGCCCAGTCGGTGACGTCGGCCTCGAACACGGCCGCGTCCGGCCCGCACTCGGCGGCCACCCTGGCCAGCTCGGCGGGCTCCAGCCCGACCAGGGCCACCTTGGCGCCCCGGTAGGCCAGCCGCCTGGCCAGGCCCGCACCGAGCCCGCGGGCGGCGCCGGTGATCAGCACGACCTGTCCACGCACATCCCGCTCGCGGGCCAGCAGGTTCGTCACGCCCATGGGTGCCTCCCGGTGCCGTCCGTCCCCAACCTACCGAGAGTAAGCTACCGCGAGTAACACATAAAAGGAATGCCGGTCCGACGCACGTCGGACCGGCATCCGGGCTGCTCGGAGCGGGTTTCTAGAGATCGGACGCGGCGGTCAACGCGGCCACCTCGTCGGCGGTCATGGCCAGTGTGGCGGCGGGCAGCAGGTCGGCCAGCTGCTCCGGCGTGCGCGCGCTGGCGAGCGGGGCCACCACGTTCGGCCGGGTGGTCAGCCAGGCCAGCGAGACGGTGGCGACGGTGGTCGAGTGCGCGGCCGCGACCTCGTCCAGCACCGCCAGCACCCGGCGGCCCCGGTCGTCCAGGTACTTGGCCGCGCCGCCCGCGCGGGGGCTGTCACCCGGCCCGGTCCCGTCCCGGTACTTGCCGGTCAGGAAGCCCATCGCCAGCGCGAAGTAGGGCAGCACGCCCAGGTTCTCCCGCTCGGCCAGCTCGGCGTACTCGGTCTCGTACTTGGCCCGCTCGACCAGGTTGTAGTGCGGCTGCAACGCCACATACCGGGCCAGCCCCTCGCGGTCGGCGAACGCCAGCGAGTCGGCGATCCGGGTGGGCGAGAGGTTCGAGGCCGCCACGTAGCGGACCTTGCCCTCGCGCACGAGCTCGTCGAACGCGGCCACGGTCTCCTCGACCGGGACGTCGAGATCATGGTCGAAATGCGCGTAGTACAGGTCGATGTAGTCGGTGCCGAGCCGCTTGAGCGAGTCCTCGGCGGCGGTCCGGATCGTGGCCGCGGACAGGTCGGCGAGGCCGGTCTTGGACCCCACCTTGGTCGCCACCACGATCCGGTCGCGGTTGCCCCGCGCGGCCAGCCACTCGCCGATGATCGTCTCGGACTCGCCGCCCGAGTTGCCCTCGACCCACTGCGAGTAGCCGTCCGCGGTGTCCAGGAAGTTCCCGCCCGCCGCCGCGTACGCGTCCAGCACGGCGAACGAGGCGGCCCGGTCCGCGGTCCAGCCGAACACGTTGCCGCCGAGGTTCAGCGGGTACACGTCGAGGTCGGTACTGCCGATGGTCGTCATGCGACGAACCTAGTGGGCCGTGGTTCGACTCAGTACGAAATAACCGGGCAGTGCGCACAACCGGGCCGCCCGGTCACACCGGGTGGCGGGCGGACGTCACGCGACCACGTCGACGCCGTGCCAGAAGGCCACGTGGCCGCGGATCTCGGCCGCCTCCGGCTTGGGGTTCGGGTAGAACCACACGGCGTCGGCGTTGTCCTCGCCCGCGACGTGCAGGGTGTAGTAGCTCGCCGTGCCCTTCCAGGGACATTCGGTAGTGGTCTCGGACGGGCGCAGGAACTGTTGGTGCACCGATTCGATGGGAAAGTAGTGGTTGCCCTCGACGACGACGGTGTCGTCGCTCTCCGCGATGATCTCGCCATTCCAGGTAGCGGTCGCCATACCCCCAGTCTGCCCAACACGCTGCCGCCCCGCTGCTCGTAGGATGCGCCAGAACGGCGCAGGCCACCCCGAGGAGGAGCACCGATGCCCATCGCCACACCCGAGGTCTACGCGGAGATGCTGGACCGGGCCAAGGCGAACGAGTTCGCTTACCCCGCCATCAACGTGACCTCGTCGGAGACCCTGAACGCCGCGCTGCGCGGGTTCGCCGAAGCCGAGAGCGACGGCATCATCCAGGTCTCCACCGGCGGCGCCGAGTTCGCCTCCGGCACCAAGGTCAAGGACATGGTCACCGGGGCGGTGGGGCTGGCCGAGTTCGCGCACGTCGTGGCGGCCAAGTACCCGGTGAACGTGGCGCTGCACACCGACCACTGCCCGAAGGACAAGCTGGACGGCTTCGTCCGGCCGCTGATCGCGATCAGCCAGGAGCGGGTGAACTCGGGCGCCAACCCGCTGTTCCAGTCGCACATGTGGGACGGCTCGGCCGTGCCGATGGACGAGAACCTGCAGATCGCCGCCGACCTGCTGGCCAAGGCCGCGGCCGCGCGGATCGTGCTGGAGATCGAGGTCGGCGTGGTCGGCGGCGAGGAGGACGGCGTCGCCAACGAGATCAACGACAAGCTGTACACCTCGGCCGAGGACTACCTGAAGACCGTGGACGTGCTGGGCACCGGGGAGAAGGGCCGCTACCTGCTGGCCGCGACCTTCGGCAACGTGCACGGCGTGTACAAGCCGGGCAACGTCAAGCTGCGCCCGGAGATCCTCAAGCAGGGCCAGGACGTGGTGGCGCAGAAGCTCGGCCTCGCCGACGGCGCGAAGCCGTTCGACCTGGTCTTCCACGGCGGGTCCGGCTCGCTGCTTGAGGAGATCCACGAGGCGGTGTCCTACGGCGTGATCAAGATGAACATCGACACGGACACCCAGTACGCCTTCACCCGGCCGATCGTCGCGCACATGTTCGCCAACTACGACGGTGTGCTGAAGATCGACGGCGAGGTGGGCAACAAGAAGGTCTACGACCCGCGCAGCTACCTGAAGGCGGCGGAGCAGGCCATGGCCACCCGCATCACCCAGGCGTGCGAGCACCTGAAGTCGGCGGGCCGCATGATCGCGGGCTGATGATCCGGTATTCGGGCGGCCCTCTCACCTACCCGGTGAGAGGGCCGTTTTCGGTTCAGCGCACGGAGAACCGGCGCTGTACCGGGCGGGCGGCGAACCAGATGGCCGCGACGCCGACCAGCGCGATCGGGGCCGACCACCAGGCGGTGGGCGGGGCGGCGAGCATGCGGTCCTGTAGGTAGAGCGCGGCATAGCCGATCGCCACCGCGGCAGCTGCGGTAGCGAGGAGCTCCGGGATGGACGACAGCTTCGCGCGGCGGACCAGGTCGATGGCGAGGCCGACGAACAGCAGGTAGAACGGCACGGCCGAGGGCGGGAAATCGGCCGCCACCAGCAGCGGCCAGACCACCGCGCGGTAGGCGACGTAGGCGCCCGCGATCATCGTGGCCGCCCACGGGTGCTTCACCGTCTTGGCCGCGAGGACCAGGACCAGCGCGCCGACCCCGATGCCCCACAACGGATACACCCACGGCGGGATCGGCAGCGCGAAGTGCTCGATGGCGGCGTAGTCGACCGGTCGGCCGATCTGGTTCGCGGCGAACTCCAGCAACTCCCGTTCGGCGTAACAACTGTCCGGGGTCAGCACGCCGTTCGGCAGGCAGGACCGCATCTCCAACGCGCCGTACTCCTGTTGCCCGTTGGGGAAAACGGTGTTCTCCAGGAAGAACACCCACAGCGCGCCGAGCATGACCGTCCACCCGCGACCGCGCGGCCCGGCGGCGTACCAGCCGTCGATCAGCCCGGCGATCATCAGCGCGGTGCCCGCGTAGAGCAGGGCGTGCGAGGGGCTCCACGCGGTCAGGTCCAGACCGTTGACCCGGTGGTTGATCACGTCCAGCGGCGCGGCGATCAGGAACACGGCCAGCCCGGACTGCAGCAGCCGCAGCGACCGGCGGGTCGCGGCCATCCCGGTGAAGGTGTGGATCGCCACCAGCACGATCGCGATCCCGGTGCCCACGGTGTTGATCAGGTGCGGCGGGGCGAGATCGTCGCGCAGGAACTTGAAGTGCCACGACTCGTCCCAGGACGAGCCGAGCAGCTTGAACACCAGGGCCAGCACCCAGGTGCGGTAGGCGAACCGCCACACCCACTCCGGGGTCTCGGTGCCCGCCGCGCCCCGGACCCAGTGCTCCCGGAAGAACGTGCGGAACTGGTTGACCGGGCCCCTGACCTCGACCGTCGCCTCACTCACGCGGGCCATCATCCCTGCCGTGCCGGGGTGACCGGAAGGCCGGGTAGATCCGGCCTACGCGTCGGTAACCGGATGGTCACCCGAGGGTGCGGACCGCCGCGTGCGGCAGGATGGCGGCATGACCGGAAACCTGCTCGGCCCCGACCCGACCCTGCTGCCCGACCGCGCCGAACCGCAGGCCGCGCTGGCCGACGGCACCGACCCGGCCGAGGTCGCCCGCCGGTGGCCGGACTTCAGCGAGGCCTGGGCCGCGCTCGCCGAACGCGCCCTGACCGCGGGTGACCCGATCGCCGCCTACGCCTACGCGCGCACCGGCTACCACCGCGGGCTCGACCAGCTGCGCCGCTCCGGCTGGAAGGGCTTCGGCCCGGTCCCCTGGTCGCACCGCCCCAACCAGGGCTTCCTGCGCGCGCTGGCCGCGCTCGCCCAGGCCGCCAGGACCATCGACGACACCGAGGAGTACGAGCGCTGCTCGACCTTCCTCGCCGAGTCCGACCCGGCCGCACCCACCGCGCTCGGCCTGGTCTGATCCCCGCTGCCGCGGGGGACGCTGCCTCACGGGCAGGGCTGCTCGTACGGGTTCTGCGGCGGGGGCGACGATCCCGACGGCGCCGTCGCCCCAGGTCGTGGTAGGTGCGTTCGCGAACGGGCGAGGCTCCGCCCGTGGTGACGGACGGAGCCTAACCGGCGTCGATCTTGAAACTCGGGTTGTGCCCGACTAGCAGTTGCTGTCCTGCGGCATCGGGGTGTTCGGGTCGAAGTAGCTCTTGCCCGACCGGTCCCGATCGCCGTCCGAGAACCGCGCGGGCTCGGCGTAGGCGGGGGCGAGCTCGCCGCGGGCCATCGCCGCGCAGGAGATCGAGTAGTTGTAGCCGCTGCCATCGCCCGCGACCATGCCCTGGTCGGCGGGTTCCCACTTGTCGCCCAGGTAGTGCAGGTACGCCACCTCCGACCGGGAGACGGCGACGATCTCCATCGGGTCGTGCGCGTCGCCCGGGTCGGGGATGGCGAAGGCGTAGGCGACCACGTAGTTGGTGTGCACCGCCAGCGCACCCGACTCCTGGTCGACCTCGGCCCACATCTTCCCGTTGACCTTCGGGTCGACCGGGAGCAGCGGGTACTGCTGGTCGATGCGGGCCACGATCACCGCGGTCTTGCGCGGGTCCTTGGCCTCGTCGCGCAGGGCGGCCTGGGAGCCGGGGCTCATCAGGCGCACGTACTTCTCGAAGTCGTGCTTCTCGATCACGTCGCGGTCCAGGTACGCGGTGACCAGCGCGGTGCGGGTGTGCTCATACGCCGCCGCCACCTGCTCGGCGGTGTAGGCGCCGACCGGCTCGGCGGCGGGGGCCACGATCCCGGCGGCGCCGTCGCTCCAGGCGTCGGCTGGCGTGTTCGCGAACGGCCGGGCGACGTCGATCGAGGCCTGTGGCTGGAGACCGGCGATCCCGACCTCGTTCTGGTGGTCGCGTGAGTACAGGTAGATCGACAGACCTGCGACCCCGGCCGCGAGCAGCGCGGACAGCACCTTGACCCGCATCCCCCGCGGCGCCCCCGGCTCCCGGCGGGACTTCGGCTTCCGGCCGCGCGGACCGCCATCCCGGCGGTGGTCGCGCAGCGCCTGCCGGGTGGCCTCGGCCTGCCAGCCGCGGTCGGCCAGGTCGGGATGGTTGGACAGATCCGACGGATCGGTTGGTTCGAGCGACACGCCCACTCCCCAGTGGTGAAACGGGCGCGGCTCCGCCCGCAGAGCAAAACGGGCGGAGCCTAGCCGCAACACCGGCCATTACCTAACCGTGATTCACCGGGGAGATCGGGTCAGCAGCGATCCAACATGGACGACAGCGCCGCCTTCTCCGAAGAGTTGACCGACAGGCTGTAGGTGTACTTCACGTGCGTCCACATCCGGGCGTAGGTGCACCAGTAGCCGGTCAGCGGCGGCTTCCAGCTCTCCGGGCTCTTGTCGCCCTTGGCCTGGTTGACGTTGTCGGTCACCGCGATCAGCTGCGGGTGGCTCAGGTCGTTGGCGAACGCCTGCCGCTGGGCGGTGGTCCATGAGGACGCGCCGGAGCGCCATGCGGCGGCCAGCGGGACGACGTGGTCGATGTCCACATCGGATGCGGCGGACCAGGTGGCGCCGTCGTACGGGCTGTACCAGGAGCCCGAGGTGGCCGCGCAGGACGAGTTCGTGGCCACGCCGGTGCCGTCCCGCTTGAGCACGGTCTCGCGGGTGTCGCAGGCGCCCGAGATGGTGATCCAGTGCGGGAACTTGTCCCGGGAGTAGCCGGTCATCGAGCCGTCCGCGCGGACGGTCAGGCCGGACAGCTCGGATCGGGCGGTCGTCGCGCTCGGGATGCCGGGCGGGGTCGCGTCGGCCGCGGTGGCCAGGCCGAGGGTCGCGACGACGGACAGGACTAACGCGCCGAGGGCGCGTGTCTTGCGGGACATGTCCTTCTCCTGTGGGAAAGTTTCACCAATGGGCGGCGGACGTGGTGCGTTGTTCACCGTGGTGGCCGAACGTGGCGTCCGCCTCACCGTAGGGTGACGAGTCGATAACGGCCAGTGAAAAGGTCCGCCTCAGACCGGGCACCCCGGACGGTTCGCCTGCTCCGGGTCCGGCCAGTACCCGAAAGCGGGCTGGGTCGGGCTCTTCACCGCCGCCGAGCAGCCCCGGGCGCGGATCGACGCGTCCGAGTAACCGACCCCGGTCTTCAACCCGGATAGGCTGCGCAGCTGCACCACCGGCTCGTCGAAGTAGACGGTCGCGCGGCCCTTCGGCTGCACGCAGGACGCGGGCACGAACGTCCACACGCCGTAGTCGGTACCTGTCCTGGGCGCGCTGACCAGCGCCACCGAGCCGTCCTGGGTCACGTACCGGAAGGACACCTTGTTCAGGTCAAGACCGGACACGCGTTGTGCCGCGTCGACCACGTCCGGTGCGTTGTCCCGTCGCGTGTAGTTCAGCGACGGTGTGCAGTCCGCGCCAGCGGCGAGCCTGACGCCGGTGCCGAAGGTGATCCGCCGCCAGCCGGTGTGCTCGTCCACGGTCGCCTTGCGCAGCGAGTGGAACGGGGCGTTGATCGCGCCCACCCAGTCGCGCCAGCGGTCGCCGTCGGTGCCGCAGCGCTCGGGCACGCCGTCGAGGCCGCCTGCCTTCGCCGCGTTGCGCAGGTTGCCGCGCAGGACCCAGCCCACCGGCGTCGCCATCGCGTGCGCGGTCGAGACCTTGATGCGCGCCCACTGGCCGCAGTACGCGGTCACCTCCACCCGGTCGTCCTTGACCGCGTTCGCCAGCACGAGCCTGCCCGGGTACTCCCGCACGGTCGCGCGGTCGGACGAGATCGTGTCGGTCCGCGCGGACGCCGCCGTCGCGCTCGGCACGGCCACCACCGCGCCCACGCCGACCGCGAGCACGGCCGCCATCGCCCACTTGCGCACAACAAACCTCCGGTGTCGTCGATGCGTGATCACCGGTAGTAGCGCGCGAAACACCCGTCCGACGACACCGTTGTTGCCCATCCGGTCAACGGCAGTGCACGGGCTGTCACACCAAGCCGCGGGCCACGCGCAGATCCTCGGTGTGACGGTACCAGGTCCACTTCGCCGCGTCCTTGACCTCGCCGTCGCGCACCAGCCGGGTCCGGATACAGCCGATCTGGAACGCCCGCCCCGCCTCGGTCGTGATCCGCTTGCCCAGCAGGCCACCGCGCACCACGCGGACCACCAGACCCGCGCCGCCGTCCGGGTCCGGGGTGACCTCGATCCGCTTCGCCCGCCCGCGCAACACGGTCGTGTCATCGCAGTAGGCCACGCCCTGCGGCTGGTCGACCACGCCGAGCCCGACCAGCACCCCGCCCGCGTCGTCGCGGATGAGCGGGAACGGGTCGACCTCGCCGCGCAGCGCGGTCTCCGCCAGCCGCTCCCGGTCGGCGGGCAGCCCCCACAGCGCGGGCACGGCCGAGGCCCGCGGTTCCACCGGCACGTAACCGATCGGCGTGTCGGCCAGCCGATCGAGGCGCATCAGGCGCAGCACCACCGCGGCCAGGTCGGCGTCCCCGCCCAGCACCACCACCCGACGCCCGTCGGCCGCCTTGAGCAGCGGGTCCAGCTCCGCGCGGCCGGGCGTCGCTGGCAGCTCTCGCCAGTCCAGCCCGTCACGCTCGGTGAGCGTTGCCGGGCGGCCGGTGGCGGCCGCGTTTCCGCAGGCCAGCACGAGTGCGCTCACTGCTGTCTCCTGGTCTAGTCTCAGTCACCGGCATTCGCCCGAGCCAGCCCGGGTACGGGTGTCCACAGGTTTCTCCACTGCCAACACCTGGAGTTTCACATGCCGGCAATCGTGCTGATCGGCGCCCAGTGGGGCGACGAGGGCAAGGGAAAGGCGACCGACCTGCTCGGCGACCGCGTCCAGTGGGTCGTGCGGTACCAGGGCGGGAACAACGCCGGGCACACGGTCGTGCTCCCCGACGGCCAGAACTTCGCGCTGCACCTGATCCCCTCCGGCATCCTCACCCCCGGCGTGACCAATGTCATCGGCAACGGCGTCGTGGTCGACCCCGGCGTGCTGCTCACCGAGCTGGCGGGCCTTGAGCAGCGCGGGGTGGCCACCGACCGGCTGCTGATCTCCGCCGACGCGCACCTGATCATGCCCTACCACGTGGCCATCGATAAGGTCACCGAGCGCTACCTGGGCAAGGCCAAGATCGGCACCACCGGCCGCGGCATCGGCCCGGCCTACCAGGACAAGGTGGCCAGGGTCGGGGTGCGGGTGCAGGACCTGCTGGACGAGAAGATCCTGCGGCAGAAGGTCGAGGCCGCCCTGGACATCAAGAACCAGATGCTGGTCAAGATCTACAACCGGAAGGCGCTGGACGCCAACGCGGTGGTGGACGAGGTACTGACGGCGGCGGAGAAGTTCGGGCACCGCATCGCCGACACCCGGCTGCTGCTCAACCAGGCCCTGGAGCGCGGCGAGACCGTGCTGCTGGAGGGCTCGCAGGGCACCCTGCTGGACGTCGACCACGGCACATACCCGTTCGTCACCTCGTCCAACCCCACCTCGGGCGGCGCCAGCGCGGGCTCCGGCATCGGCCCCACCCGGATCACCACGGTGATCGGCATCCTGAAGGCCTACACCACCCGGGTCGGCTCCGGCCCGTTCCCCACCGAGCTGTCCGACGAGATGGGCGAGCGGCTGCGCAAGATCGGCGGCGAGATCGGCGTCACCACCAAGCGGCTGCGCCGCACCGGCTGGTTCGACGCGGTCATCGCCCGCTACGCGGCCAGGGTCAACGGCATCACCGACTACTTCCTGACCAAGCTGGATGTGCTGTCCGGCCTGGACCGGGTGCCGGTGTGCGTGGCCTACGAGGTCGACGGCACACGCGTGGACGACATGCCGATGACGCAGACGGACGTGCACCACGCGGTGCCGGTGTACGAGGAGCTGCCGGGCTGGTGGGAGGACATCAGCCACTGCCGCACGTTCGACGAGCTGCCCGTCAACGCGCGCGCCTATGTGGAACGGCTGGAAGAGCTGTCGGGGGCCAGGGTGTCCGCGATCGGGGTCGGCCCCGGCCGCGACCAGACCATCGTCCGCCACCCGATGGCGTGATCCTCGGGGGCCGGGTCGCACTGGGGCGACCCGGCCCGTTCGGATCCGTTGGGCTCTGTTCGGTCAGGACGCGGCGACGCGTAGACCCGGTGCGGTCGCCGGACGTCGTCCCGCGATGAGGCCGCGCCGGGCGAGTTCCGGGTAGACGCCCTCGCCGAACCAGTAGGCCTCCTCCAGGTGCGGGTAGCCGGAGAGCACGAACTCGGTGATGCCGACCGAGTGGTACTCCTCGATCAGGTCCGCCACTTCGGCATGACTGCCCACCAACGCCGTACCGGCGCCGCCGCGCACGAGCCCGACACCCGCCCACAGTCCCGGATGGATCTCCAAGCCACGCACCCCTCGGTCCAGCGCGCCCTCGTGCAACGCCAGCATCCGTTGCTGCCCCACCGATTGGCTGGCCGACAGCTGTTTCTGGGCCGCCTCGACATTGGCCGGGTCCAGGGACGACAGCAGCCGTTCCGCCTCGGCCCACGCCGCCGCCGACGTGTCGCGGGAGATCGTGTGCAGGCGGACGCCGAACCGGAGCGTCCGGCCCTCCTCGGCGGCGAGCGCCCGCACCCTGGCGATCTTCTCGGCGACCTGGGCGGGCGGCTCGCCCCAGGTCAGGTACACATCCGTGCGCTTGGCCGCGACCGGGAGGGCGGCGTCCGACGAGCCGCCGAAATAGACGGTCGGCAGCGGGTCCGGCGGCGCCAGCACGGTCGCGCCGACGACGTTGTAGTGCGCGCCGGTGAAGTCGAACGGCTGCCCCGACCAGGCGCCGCGCACGATGGCCAGGAACTCGTCGGTGCGAGCGTAGCGCTGGTCGTGGTCGAGGAAGTCGCCGAAACGGTGCTGCTCCACCGCGTCGCCGCCGGTGACGACGTTCAGCAGCAGCCTGCCCCGGGAGATCCGCTGGTAGGTGGCGGCCATCTGGGCGGCCAGGGTCGGCGAGACGGCGCCGGGGCGGAACGCGACCAGGAACTTCAGGGTCGTGGTGTCCCGGATCAGCGCGGCGGTGGTCAGCCAGGCGTCCTCGCAGAACGTGCCGGTGGGGGTGAGCACGCCGGTGAAGCCGAGCTGTTCGGCGGCGCGGGCCACCTGGGCCAGGTAGTCGATGTCGGGGGCGCGGCGGGCGGAGTACTCGGCGCGGTTGGCGTGGAAGCGTTCCACGATGGTGCGGCCGTCGCCGGAGGTGGGCAGGAACCAGTGCAGGGTCAGGGTCATCGCTGCGCTCCGGAGTCGGCCACGGCCTTGACGTCCGCGGCGAATCGCCGGTCCACGAAGTCGGCGACGGTGAACTTGGTGGGCAGGACCTTGGCGGCCACGAACGCGTCGGCCAGCCGCTGCTCGTCCGCGATGACGGCGTCGGTCAGGTCGATCGGGTGATCCAGACCGCGGTGCACGGCCGCCAACGCCACCTGCGGGTCGAGGCCGGTCTCCTTGGCCCACGCGGCGGCGCGTTCGTCGGGGTGGGCGCGGGAGTAGTTGAGGGCCTTGGCGTAGCGGACGACGTAGTCGCGCAGCGCGGTGTTCTTGCCCGCGTCGTCGAGCGCCGCGCGACCCGCGACGAGGAAGCCGTAGCCGTTGGTCAGCGCGCCTGCCCCGGCCTCGGTGCCCGCCGTGCCGCCGCCGGGGGTGCCGGTGCCGTCGATCAGGATCCGCGCCTTGGCGTCCCGTAGGGCCTGCGAGGTGTACGGGTCCCAGATCGCCCAGGCGTCGATCTGCTTCTGGGTGAACGCGGCGAACGCCTCCGAGGGTTGCAGGAAGCTCAGCTTGACGTCCGAGACCTGGAGTTTCGCGGCGAGCAGGGTGTTGAGCACGACGCCGTGCGCGGAACTGCCCTTGGCCACGCCGATCGTCTTGCCGCGCAGGTCTTCGATCGTGCGCAGCGGAGAGTCCGCGGGGACCAGGATCGTGTCGCTGGAGACGTCGCCCTGCTGTCCGGACACCACGGCGATCTTCGCGTTCGCCGCGGCGGCGAACAACGGCGGCGTGTTGCCGACGACGCCGACGTCGATCGCGCCCGCGGAGGCGGCCTCCAGCAGCGGCGGGCCGGAGGTGAAGGTCGCCCATTCGATCTGATAGGGCAGATCCTTGAGCAGGCCCGCCGCTTCCAGCAGGGACTTCTGGCCGCCCTTCTGGTCGCCGACCTTCAAGGTCACCTTGGCCAGGTCGGCCGTGCCGACGGCGTCGGGCACCGGGGCGGACTTGGCGGGCGCGGTGGTGCCGCAGGCCGCGAGCACGAGGGCGGCCAAGGGGATGAGCAGGTTACGCGGTCGCACGGTCGGTCACTCCCAGATCGCCCAGCACCCGGGCGCGGACATCGATGTGGTCGGACAGCTGCCTCGGTCGGGCATGGGTGAGCCGGTACTCGGCGGCAATGTGCCCCTCGTCGAGCACCAGTACGCGGTCGGCGAGCAGCAGCGCCTCGTCCACGTCGTGGGTCACCAGCAGCACCGAGGGTCGGTGCCGCTGCCACAGGTCCTCCACCAGCCGGTGCATGGCCAACCGGGTCAACGCGTCCAACGCGCCGAACGGCTCGTCGAGCAACAGCAGGTCCGGCTCCCGCACCAGCGCGCGGGCCAGCGAGACCCGCTGCGCCTCGCCGCCGGACAGGGTGCGTGGCCAGGCGTCGGCGTGGTCGGCAAGCCGCACCTCGGACAGTGCCTTGACCGCGACATCGCGGCCCGCTGTGTTCGTGTCCCCGACGTGCTTGTTCCCGACGTTCTTGCCACCGGCGGGATGCAGGCCGAGCACTACGTTGCGCCAGACCCGCCGCCACGGCAGCAGCCGGGGCTGCTGGAACGCCACCGACACCTGGCCGTCCACAGTGGCCTCGCCGGTGACATCGGTGTCCAACCCCGCCAACACCTTCAACAGCGTCGACTTGCCCGACCCGCTGCGCCCCAGCAGCGCCACGAACTCGCCGGGGGCGATCTCCAGGTCCAGCCCGCGCAACACCGCACGCTCGCCGAACCGCTTCGTCAGCCCGCGCACGGACACGGTCACGCCCGCCATCGCAACGCCCTCCGCTCGACCAGGCGCACGATCGCGTCGGTGGCCAGGCCGAGGGCGGCGTAGACCACCAGGCCGACCACGATCACGTCGGTGCGCAGGAACTCCCGGGCGTTGTTGATCAGGTAGCCGAGCCCGCTGCTCGCGTTCACCTGCTCCCCGACGATCAACGACAACCACGCCACCCCGAGCGACTGCCGCAACCCCACCAGCGTGTTCGGCAACGCCGACGGCAACACAACGTGCACCAGGCGCTCGGTCCGGGTGTAGCCAAGCGCCACGGTCGCCTCGACCAGGTGGCTGTCCACGCCCCGGATCCCGGAATGCACGTTGAGGTAGAGCGGGAACGCCACCCCCAGCGCGACCAGGGCGATCTTCGGCTCCTCGCCGATGCCGAACCAGAGGATGAACAGCGGGATCAACCCGAGGAACGGCAACGTCCGCAACATCTGCACCGGCGGATCGACCAGATAGTCTCCCCACCGCGACAACCCGGCCACCACACCGAGCCCGAGCCCGATCGCCGCCCCGACGACGAACCCGACCCCGACCCGCGTGGTCGACACGACGAACGCGTCGCCCAGCTCGCCGGTGCTCGCCAGCTGGACACCGGTCTGCAACACGGTCCACGGCGAACTCAACTTGTCCGGCGGCAACAACCCGCTCTCGCAGGCGAGCTGCCACAACACCACTATCGCAAGTGGACTAATCCACCGCCGCAAATCCGGCAGGCGGCTGGACTTTCTTCGTTCGGGCGGGGATTCGGTTTGCTCGACAACGTCGGCGCGTGCGGGTGCGCCCAGGGTGGAAACGGACACAGGGGTCTCCTGGGAGAAGAGGAAACGCGCACGGGATCACGGCGCGCGTCGGAGAGATGCGGTCGGGAAATCAGACCGAACAGATCGCGCTGGCCTGCCGCCGCAGATCGACATGCAGGCGGTAGACCAGAACCGGACCACCATCCATGCGAAAAGTGTCGAATTCCCACCCGCTCGACGTCAACGACCGGACACTCAATCCCGGATCATGGAAACCCGCACGCTGTTACATTTTCTCCCGCCACCCACCCCCTCGTCCCCGCCCGGCACCGTCCCCGACCTGGCAGCCGCACCGCCACCCCGGCACCGTGAGCGCTGCGGGACGGGCCACCAGCCGCTGGGCAGCATGGCCGAGCCGGACCCGCACAACTCACCACCAGGCAACCCCGCCCAAGGCAGGCCTCGCCCCAAGGCAACTCCCCCAGGCAGGCCCCGCCCCACCAGGGGGTGGGCCCACTAAAGACGAACGTAGGTGATCATCACCGCTGTCAATACCCCCCGACCGGCACCTGTGGACGAATCCGCCCCCTTGTGGACAACCCGGCCCAACCTCACTCCCGCGACAGCGCCGCCTCCTCAAGATCCAGCTCCCGCTGCACCCGCCGCAGGATCTCGTCGTCGATCTCGCCCCGGTCCCGGGCCTGCACGAACACCACCCGTTCCGCGTCCAGCATCTGCCGCCGCAACCGCCGGAACGCCGCCGCCGGGCTCTCCATCTCCTGCCGCCCCAACCGCTCCCACGCCGCGTTGCCCCGGTGCTCCGCGATAGCCCGCAGCCGTTCCGCCAGGTGCTCCGGGATGTCGCCCTCGTCCAGCAGCTCGTCCAGCCGGTTCACCGACGCCTGCGCCGCCGTGTTCTGCACCTGCGCCTCGGCCAGCACCCGCCCCTGCTCGTCATCCGACTGCACCCCGAGCCGCCGGATCAGCGTGGGCAGCGTCATCCCCTGGATCAGCAGCGTCCCCACCGTGATCACGAACGTCAGCAGCACCACCACGTCCCGCCCCGGCATGTTCTCCGGGATCGCCGCCGCCGCGGCCAGCGAGACCACGCCGCGCATGCCCGCCCAGGAGATCACCGTCAGCGACCGCCAGTCCGGTCGTGCCTCGCGCTTGCGGATGTGCGGCAGCAGCCAGCGCGTGAGGTGGGTCGTGGGGAAGATCCACGCGAACCGCACCACGATCACCGCCAGCAGGACCACGCCGGACGCGGCCAGCAACGCCCCATCCGGATGAGCCTCCGCGATCACGCTGCGCAGCTGCAGGCCGATCAACGCGAAGACCAGCGACTCCAGCAACACGTCCACCGCGCGCCACACCGCCGTCTCCTGCAAGCGCGTCGAGTACCCCGCCGCGGGCGCGTTGTGGCCCAGGTAAAGACCGGCGACCACCACCGCCAGAACACCGGACGTGTGCAGCTCCTCCGCCAGCAGGTAGGCCCCGAACGGCACAAGCATCCCCAGCGCGCTCTCCAGGATGCCGTCACCCAGCCGCAGCCGGATCGCGTGCACCACCACACCCAGCACCAGCCCGATGGCGATTCCGCCCACCGATGTGATCAACAGCGTGACCACGCCGTCCACCCAGGAGAACGCGGCCATGCCGGTCGCGGCCGCCAGTGCCACCCGGAACGCGGTCAACGCCGTCGCGTCATTGCCGAGGCTCTCGCCCGTGAGCAAGGTCATGCTCCGCCGCGGCAGGCCCAGCCTGCGTCCGATCGCGACCGCCGCGACCGCGTCCGGCGGCGCCACCACCGCGCCCAGCACCAGCGCCGACGCCAGCGGCAGCCCTGGCACGATCATGTGCGCGACCAGCCCGACCACCACCGTGGAGAACAGCACCAGCCCCACCGCGAGCATCCCGATGGGCCGGATCTTCGCCTTGATGTCCAGGTAGGAGCTCTCCAGCGCGGCCGAGTACAGCAGCGGCGGCAGCACGAGCACCAGCACGAACTCGGGATCGAGGTGGAAATCGGGTAGTCCGGGCAGGTATGACACCCCCAACCCGATGGCGACCAGGAGCAACGGCGCGGGCCAGTCCAGTTTGCGGGCCGCCGCGGCCACCGCCAGAGATCCCGCCAGCAGCAGGAGTAGTTCCACCCGAGCCTCCTCGTCGTCGTAGGCAAGGATTACCCACGCAACCTCCGGCGTGAAAGGAGTGGGCAATGGCCTGCGAACACACCGAGACCCTGCCCGCCGACGTGGCCGTGGACGCCACCGACGAGTGCCGCGACTGCGTTGCCGAGGGCAACCGGTTCTGGGTCCACCTGCGGATGTGCCTGACCTGCGGGCACATCGCGTGCTGCGACTCCAGCCCGCGCAAGCACGCGACCGCGCACTACCAGCACAGCGAGCACCCGGTGATGCGCTCGTACGAACCGGGTGAGAACTGGCGCTGGTGCTACGTGGACAACCGGATCGTGTGAGCGGACGCGGACGGGCCGTCACCATGCGGTGACGGCCCGTCCGCGCGCCGGGGTCAACGACGCGGGAAGGTCTCCGCGCGCGAGGCGACCGCGATGTCCGAGTTGTCGGTGAACAGGCCGTCCACACCCGCCGCCCAGAACGCCGACAGCTCGCCGAACAGGTTGCCGTACTCCGCGGGCACGCTCGACGAGCGCAGGTTCGTCGGCAGGAAGTTGTTCTCCGCGCGGAAGGTGTACGGGTGCACCTTCAGACCCGCCGCGTGCGCATTGGCCACCAGCGGGCTCGGCTGCCCCAGGTTGCCCGCCGCGTCCCGCGGGATGACCTGGTTCTTGTCCGGCCCGATCCCGTCCGCGTACCGCGCCACCTCGCGCAGCCCGGCCGGGGTCAGCAGGTCCGCGTAGGTGCGCTTGTCACCGCGGTCGACGAAGTCGTACGGCGCGCCGGAGGCCGAGGTCAGCTGGATCAGCGGGACTCGCAGCTTGCCCTTGAACGCCTGGAGGTTGCCGACCTCGAAAGACTGTACGAACACCTTGGCGCCGGGCCGGTTGAGGCCGTTGCGGTTGAGCGCGTCGACCAGCTTCGGGTTCAGGTCGAGGCCGAGCTTGCGGAAGTACGTCGGGTGCTTGGTCTCGGGGTAGATGCCGATGTCGCGGCCCAGTTCGCGGGACAGGCGCCTGCTGAGGTCGATGACCTCCTGGAAGGTCGGCACCTCGTAACGGCCGTTGTAGATCGTGTTGCGCTGGCGGATGTCCGGGATGCGCTCCACGGCCCGCAGGGTCTTCAGCTCGGCGAGGGTGAAGTCCTCGGTCCACCAGCCGGTGACGTTCACACCGTCCAGCACCTTGGTCTTCTTCCGATCGGCGAACTCGGTGTGCTTCGCCACGTCCGTCGTGCCGCCGATCTCCGGCTCGTGCCGGGCGACCAGCACGCCGTCCTTGGTGGAGACCAGGTCCGGCTCGATGTAGTCGGCACCCATGCGGGCAGCCAGCTCATAGCTGGCCAGGGTGTGCTCGGGGCGGTAGCCGGAGGCCCCGCGATGGCCGATGACCAGCGGCTGGGCGCTGTGCCCGCCGCCGTGCCGGTCGTCGACCTGCTCCGGGCCTGCGCTGGCGGTGCTCATGGTGGCAACGCCTAGCAGGGCCACGGCGGAGACGGCAACACCGACCCTCCGGATAGCCTGCATGGTTCCTCCTCGTGCTCGGTCACCCTCGTGACCGGGCCACCCTCGCCGCGGGCCGCGAAATCGGAACCACCCCGCGGCGACCGGCCGCCGACGTGCGGATGAACGCCCGGGTGCGCACTCGGTCACCGTCCGTAAACGATCTTGGGGCGACCCGATCCGGTCCCGCTGACCACGGCCAGGCAGGCGGTAGTTGTCGATCTTCCCGGGCGGGCGTTGTGGGCTGGTTGCCGGTTCCGCGCGGCGGGCCTCTAGGCTCGACGACCGTGCGAGTCCTGGTTATCGGTTCCGGCGCCCGTGAACACGCCCTGGTCCTGGCCTTGTCCAAGGACCCCGAGGTGGTCGCGCTGGCCTGCGCCCCGGGCAACGCGGGGACCGCCGCGCTCGCCGAGTCCTACGGCGTGGAGGCCGCCGACCGCGATTCCGTGGTCGAGCTGGCCACCCGCTGGCAGGCCGACTTGGTCGTCATCGGGCCCGAGGGCCCGTTGGTCGCCGGGGTCGCGGACGCGGTGCGCGGCGCGGGCATCGCCTGCTTCGGCCCAGGTGCCGAGGCCGCCCGCATCGAGGGCTCCAAGTCCTTCGCCAAGGACGTGATGACCGCCGCGGGCGTGCCGACCGCGCACAGCGAGATCGTGGACAACCCGGCCCGCCTGGACGCCGCCCTGGCCCGCTTCGGCCCCACCTGGGTGGTCAAGGACGACGGCCTGGCCGCGGGCAAGGGCGTGGTCGTCACCGCCGACCTGCCGACCGCCCGCGCGCACGCCATGACCCTGCTGGACGGCGGCCACCCGGTCCTGCTGGAGAGCTACCTCGACGGCCCCGAGGTCTCCCTGTTCTGCGTGGTCGACGCGACCGGCACGGTCATCCCCCTCATTCCCGCCCAGGACTTCAAACGCGTCGGCGACGGCGACGCGGGCCCCAACACCGGCGGCATGGGCGCCTATGCCCCGCTCCCCTGGGCCCCCGACGGCTTGGTCGACGACATCGTGACGCGGATCATCCGCCCGGTCGTCACCGAGATGGCCCACCGCGGCACCCCGTTCTCCGGCCTCCTCTACTGCGGCCTCGCGCTGACCAGCAACGGCCCCGAGGTCATCGAGTTCAACTGCCGCTTCGGCGACCCGGAGACCGAATCCGTCCTCGCCCTTCTCCGCAGCCCCCTCTCCCGCCTCCTCCACGCCGCCGCCAACGGCACCCTTGCTGGCCACCCACCCCTGGACTGGGCCGAGGGCTACGCGGTCACGGTCGTCGTCGCCGCCGACAACTACCCCGGCCGCCCCCGCACCGGCGACACCATCACCGGCGCCGAAGCCGACGGCGTCCTACACGCTGGCACCCGCCGCCGCGACGACGGCGCCCTCGTCTCCGCGGGCGGCCGAGTCCTCGCCATCGTCGGCACCGGCGACGACCTGTCCACCGCCCGAGCCGACGCATACCGCAAGGTCGACGCCATCCACCTGGCCGGTTCGCACCACCGCACCGACATCGCCCTCCGCGCCCTCAACGGCGAAATCGCCCTCCCCGCGCACCACTAGTTTCCCGAACCCGGGTTGGCACCCCCGGCACGTTGGTAGCCTCGTCCCCGAGACCTCACCGTCACGATGCGTACTCGGGGGTGCCACTCAATGAACGCAGGCCCGTCCTCTGGCGGCATCTTCAGCGCGATCGGCCGGACCCTCGCCGAGGTGGGCGAGTCGATCGCCCGTGCCACCCCGCCTGCTGGCGGGCATTTCGTGGTGAGCAAGGACAACGTCCTCGCCGCGGTGAAGATCATCCAAAGCAGCGCGGACGCGCTCCGGAACGACGTCGAGCAGGCCACCGCGGACCTCACCGTGGTGCCGCCGGGCGATGACGATGTGAGCGGCCAGATGACCGATGCCTGGAACGCCCGGCTCAGCGGAGATCCGGATTCGTACCGGGAGCGGATCCAGCTGTACATCGATGGCCTGCACAACCTGATCACCCAACTGACCGCCAGTGCCAAGCAGTACGGCTACACCGAGGACGACATCTTCCATGCGCTCAACGGTGGCGCGCGTGGGTAAGCGCGGTCTGTTGTTCCTGGCCGCCGCATTGGTGCTGTCGACGACGGCCTGTACGACGACCGACCCGGGCCGGGCAACGGAGGTGGGCGGGGTCGGGACCACCGAGCAAGGCTCGGACGTGACTTCCACCAAGAAGTCGAGACCGTCGTCCTCGCCGCCTTCGGTATCCATCCCGCCACGTCCGAAAGAGTTGCGGATCGACAGTGTCGACCCCTGCACCCTGTACACCCAGGACCAGTTGGCCCAGCTCAAGGTGAGCCGCTCGCCCCGGCCGCGTACCGGTGACAACGAGGTCTTCAAGGGTGCCAAGGAGTGTGTCTTCGACGTCAACGGGCAGGGGACCGACACCGACTACGATTACGCCCTCATCCTGGTGACGAACGGCGGCATCGAGGATTGGCTGACCGGAAAGCGCAATGTCGACGCCACACTGGTGTCGGTCAACGGATACGCGGCAGCGCGCTACTACCTGCGTGGCGGTACGCAGACCAATGCTTTCGACTGCAATATCGCTGTCGATGTCGCCAAGGGCCAGCAGCTCCTGATCACCATGACTGTGCTTCGCCGGGGTACTTACTCGTTGGACCAGATGTGCGACATGGGCGCGCAGGCCGCGGGGCTTGCGGTCACCACGTTGTCTAGGTGAGGGGCTTGCGATGACAGGGCTGGGTGATCTGCGGTTCGAGGGCTACGGCTATGAGGAGCTGGCGGAGCAACTCGACCTGCTCCGTGGTGGTCCCGGAGCCGAGAGCCTGCACCGGGCAGTGACCGCGTTGCTGCGTATCGCCAAGGGGCTTGCTCAGATCGACCACGATCTTCGCCAGCAGCTCATGTCGATCGGCGTGTATTGGGAGGGCGCGGCCGCGGACCAAGGGGTACAGGCGACGCAGAACGCCAGTGTCTTCGCGTCGGACGCGGTGCCCAACGTGGCCCAGTCCGCCGGTGGCGTGAGCCAGCAGGGCGACAGCTTCTCGACCACCCGCAATGCCGCACCGGACGGGCAGGACCTCCGGGGCGCGACCCAGACGACCTTCGTGGACCGGACTCTCGGCGCCTTCGGCCTCACCACCGACCACGCCGCCGAGGTCGAACGGACCCGTGCCGCACATCAGCAGGCAGCGGCAGCGATGAACAACTACGCGCGAGGCAGCCAGAGCGCGCTGAACAACTTCCAGGCGTTGCCCATCCCGCCGGGCCTCAACCTGGTCTCGCAGTCCACGACTCCTCAGGGTGTGACGTCTCCGGGAAGTGTCACCACCGGTCAGAGCGCCTACACCCCAGGCGGCAGCACCGGCGGCTTCGGCATGCCCGGCGCTGTCACCACCGGCCCCGGCGGCCAGGTCGGCTCCTTCTCCGGCACCCCGGGCGTAGGCGGTTTCTCCCCCGTCGAAGGCGGCCTCCAACCGGGAACCCCCGGCACCCCAGGCGTTCCCGGCATTCCGGGCACTCCCGTCGGCGGTCGCGTGTCCGGCGTAGGCCCGGTCGTCCCAGGCTTCCCGGGCATGCCGAACTCCGTGTCCGGTATGAACGGCATCCGCCCCGGTTTCCCTGGTGGTCTCATGGGTGACATCGCAGCCGTGGCCGGGATCGCGGGTGCGGGTGGCGCGGGTGCGGCGGCCGGTGCGAGCCTGGAGAAGGACCGGCTGGTTCGTGGCGGCAAGGGCGCAGTCGAGGGCTCGGAGGCGAGCCGACGGATGAGTGCGTTGGCCGAGGCGCCGGAGGAGCAGGCGCGGGCGGCAAGGAATGCGGAGCGGTTGGCCGGAGGGAAGGCTGGGCGGTCGTCGTCGTTGATGCAGCCCGCGGCCGGGGCCGGGGTGAACGGCGAAGAGGACGATGAGCACGTGCGCAAGTACGGCATCGACTCCGAGGACGTGTTCGGCGACGAGCGGCTCGTGGTGGCTCCCGTGCTCGGTGAAGACGACTAACGTTGTCCAGCAGCATTGTCCTGTCCGCCCTTGAGTTCGACGTGCTGTGGGAGTCCGAGCGGCTGCCGATGAAGCACGTCGTGCTCGATGTCCCCAGCCCAGGCAAGACGCACACCGAGCGGGCCGAGCTGGTGGCGGGCGCGTTCGCGGAGTTGGAGCGGCGTGGGCTGGCGTCCGGTGGGCGGGCCGTGCCGGAGCTGGCCGACCGGTTGAGCCTGTTCGCGCACGCTCAGATGAGCATCGATAGCTGGGTGTGGACGGACCGCGAGATCCGCGCGTTGGCCGTGGCCTCCGGTGACCAGGCGGGTTTGGCCGTGGTCGATGCAGGCCAGGTCTGGCTCATCGCGGCGCGCGCGACCGCGCTCGCGGAGGCGGCGGTGTCGGTCGCCGGTGAGGCGCCCGCGGGTCCGGGGCGTTCTGTGAGCTTGCCCACCGATCTGCTGTTGGACGCGGACAAGCGGTCGGCGGGCGAGCCGCAGAACATGATCACCCCGCTGCACCAGGGTGGGGCGCCGCTCTACGACGCGCAGACCGTGGCGTCGATGGTGGCCGGGTTGGCGGTGCGTGGTCAGTTCGGGGTGGAGCGGCTCGGGCGGGGCCAACGGCGGCAACGCGCGGGCAGGGTGGTGTGCTTCCACGACACTGACCGCGGCCGTTACGTCTACCTGGCGCGGCCGAGCAATGACGGTCGCCTGTGGAGCACGCTCGCGCCCGCCGACAATGCCCGAATTGCCAGTTGCGTGTGGGAATTGCTGGACGAGGTGTGAACGCGGGGAACCGGGTAGCGGTCCGGGCCGTCTGACCCGAGCGCACCGAACCGCTGAGGGGGCACCCGTGTCAGGCGCGAACTACAACCTGCAGGCCATCGAGCAATGCCGCGCCGCGGTGTCCGGTCAGGTAGGCCCGATGGCGGCCTCCGGGGACGACCTGCCGCGTGACGCCGTTGGTTCGGTTTTCGGCACCCTGCCCAGTTCGGCGGCCCTGGCCGAGGCGGTGCGCAAGCTGGCGCAGACCGCGAGTACCGAGGTGGACAAAGCGGGCACGCTGCTGGGGACCATCGACCGCGCGTTGGACGCCATCGGCCAGTCGGTGACCAACAACGAGCAGGCGTCCGCGCAGTCGATGCGGGCCTGAGGGGGACAGCGTGACCGCGAGGGAAGAGGCCGCGGGCCTGGGTGGGGTCGCCGCGCGGCTGGCGGAGTCGGCGAACAAGGTCTACCAGGCCGACCCGGGCGCCATCGGCGACCTGGGCGCCCGGTTCACCAAGGCGGGCACGGCCTGCGCGGACTCCGCGGCCAAGATCGACGGCACGGTCAAGCAGCTGGACGGCGCCTGGCAGGGCACCTCTGCGGACGGTTTCGTGGCGTACATGGCCACCTTCGGCAAGGCGAGCACCTCGGTGCACGACGTGCTCACCGCCGCCGCGGCCGACCTACAGACCGCGGCCTCCGGCCTGGGCGATGCGAAGAGCGCCCTGGAGGGCATCTTCAGTGAGCTCTGCGGCAACGCGAGAACGTGGCTGAACGCGAATAAGGACGCCACCGAGGAAGAGAAGCGCGGCTACCTCGACAACCTCGCCTCGGGCTACTCCGGCCGCGTCGAGCAACAGATCCAACACGCCGAGGACGCCGTCGCCACCGCCGCGTCTGCCCTGTCCGGCCACACGCTCAACCCGACTTTCTCCTCCATTCCGGACCCGAACACCCAGGCCTTCACCCCCACCCCGGGCAAACCGATCGATTGGACCCCGACGCCGCCCGCGGCCACCTCGACGTCCACCGCGGCGCCGCAGGCCCAGAACGGCAGCCATGCCACCACCAACGGTCACGGCTCCTCCAGCGGCTCCGGCCACAGCGGTGGTGGTGGAGGCGGTGGTGGAGGCCACGCGGGTGGCGGCGGCGGCCTCGGCTCCAGCGGCGGCCCGCCCGCAGGCCCACCCCCGGGCAACGTCCAGGAATGGATCAGCCAGGCGATCGCCGAACTCCGCGCCCGCGGCATCAACGTGACGGAAGCCGACGCCCAGCTGATCTGGGAAATCATCCAGCACGAGTCCGGCGGAAACCCCAACGCGATCAACAACTGGGATTCGAACGCGGCCAAGGGAACCCCGTCCAAGGGTCTGATGCAATGTATCGACCCCACATTCCAGTCGTACAAGATTGCCGGCCACGACAACATCTGGAATCCGGTCGACAACATCTGCGCGGGCGTCAACTACGCCATTTCCCGCTACGGCTCCCTCGGCAACGTCCCCGGTATCAAAGCAACCCACGGCGGCGGCGGTTACGTGGGCTACTAGCCCATCCTGCCAACACTTCTGACCTGCGGACACCCTTCGCAGGCCAGTCTCTTTTCCATTCCAGGTCACCAAACCCACCCCCTCCGCGCCCCACTACGCAGAACATTACCCGCCCCGTGCGCCGCATTCCCGCACCATTCCCCAATCGAGGGACAGTCGTCCCCATTTTCGCCCGCCACCCCACCGCAAAATAGACCCCCGCCCTCCCGGAAGGGGTCCGTCAAAGTCGGTTTGTGCTGGTGGGTGTGGGGATTCCGAGCAGGGTGAGTGGTCTTGTGATGTCTCGGGTCATGGTGCGGAGTGCTTGGGCGATGTTGGTGGTTCCGGTGATGCGCAGGGCGCTGATGGCGAGGTTGCGCAGGGTGGCCATGGCGGGGGTGCGGTGCCTGTGCGGACCCGGGAGGGGTCTTCGCGGTAGGTGACATCGCGGACCCGGTGCAGCCGGTTCTCGATGTGCCAGTGACCGCGTAGCAGTGTCGCGATCTGGGTTGGTGTGGCTTGCTGTGCTGTCAGATCGGTGATTCCGACCCAGGTGTGGGTTTCATGCTTGCCGGTGGCATGGTCGGTGCGTCGGCGGGTGATGCGGAAAACCTGTGCCGCGCCAGGGAAGGCGATCTCGTCAGGGGCGGGCAGCAGGTCGAGGGAGCGTTGTTCGGTGCGGCCGTGACCGATGTCGTCGCTCGATGAGAACTCGGCCGATGTCCAGTCCGGATCGCGCAGCAGGTCGTGCAGGCGACGCAGTTGTTTCTTGGCGACGAACACGTAGTGCCCGCCGCGGCCGGTGACGTAGCGGGCGTGCTCCCGGGTCGTGTGCAGGGTGTCCGCGGTGATCACCATCCCGGTGAGGTCGGTGACCTGGTCCAGGACCGGAGCGAACCAGGCGACCTCGCTGTCGCCCCGCGGGACGAGCCGCTGGCCGACGACGATCCCGGTGTGGTGGGTGATCCCGGCCATCAGATGACATCGACGTCGACCGCCTGTCCTTCATCCGCTCGTTCCAGGCCATCCGCCGCCAGGTCACCGACCAAGCGGCCTTTCCTCCCGAAACACTCCACACGACCACGACCGACACCATCACCGAGATACTCCAACGCCGTAACCCACCACGACGCCACCGAAGCTACCCCCGCGTCGTCAAGAAAAGCCAAAGCCGATACAAGAAACGAAAACCCGACTACGCCCAAACACGCCACCACGGCCCCGCCCTGACCGTCACCCAAGCACTCAGACCGTACATAATGGACATAACACTCCGAATGGACAGCCCTGACCAGCGCAGATGCTAAGTAAGTGGCATTGCCCGGGGGCGGGCCCACGCGGGAGATTACGCGAGTCCGGCGGTTGTCAATATAGCCCGCGCAGCTCCTCTTCCTTTGCCCTAACCTGCGCAAATAGGATCGCCTCAAGGGCCTGTCTCCGGGCGGGAGGGGCCGGTCCCGCGGCCGGATGTCGATCTTGACGCAGCGACCGGGGAGGAGGTCGGGATGGTGGCTGGGAAGGATCGGGAGCGGGGGTGAGAAGGACCGGGGTTTCACTTGTGGACAGACGGGAACGTTTGGGGGTGGGATGGACGTTGAGTGGTCAAGAGTGAGGCTTTGGGGAGGCGGCGGTCATGCTTGTGAAGATCATTGGGGCCATCATCGTCATCTGGCTGGCGTTCAGCGTGCTCAGCTTCCTGGTGAAGGGCGTCGTGGTGCTGCTGGTCGTGGCGGCCGTGGCGACCCTCGGGGTGGCGGCGTACGGGGCGATCAAGGGCGGCTCGCGGAACCGGCAGATCCGCTAGCACCGCTGGTCAGACCGCTCGGCCCGAGCGAGGATGGCGGGCGTGTCTGACGAGGAGCCGCGGTTGGCGGCGTGGGAGGCGCGCACCGAGTGGCCCCTAACGGGGCTGGCGGTGGTGTTCCTGGTCGCCTACGCGTGGCAGGTGCACAGTGCCGGGCTCGGTTGACGAGCTCGGCCTGGCCCGTCTCCGTCGCCAGGCACTGCGTGATGTCACCAACGTCATGACCCGCAACAGCTAGCCGTCGTCCCCACTTCGGCGACGAGGCCGACGGCCGAACGGTCGAGAGAAGCCTGCCCAAGCACCAGCGAACCGCGGGAAGAAGAGCAAGAGGCCGATCACCGCCGCGAACATGGGCACGGCGATCAACGGGCCGCGCAGCAAGCCGACGGCGGTGGCAGCCGGGCCACTCAGCACGGTGGCAGGGTTCTCACAGGTGATCGAGCCGGAGCCGGCGACGTCCGAGAGCACGGTCCCCCAGCTCAGGTAACGGGTCCATGTCCCGTCGGTAGCCGAGGTGATCTCACAACGGAACGTGGTGTCCGGAACGTCGCCCGCACCCCCGGGCCGGAAGACGCCGACCTCGACTCCTTCTTGCAATGACGCAGCGTGTCCGGGCCCGGCGGTCTCGCCGTGCCTCAGCAGGAACCAACCCATAGCGATCATCACCGCGGTGATGGCGATCCCGCCGAGGAACAGGACCCAGGCAACACGGCGCAGGGGCTTGCGTTCTCCCATCACCCGGCTCGCAGGTTGGCGATGACCATGGCGGCCGCCCGATCCGCCCGGTCGCACCCGGGCCGAGCTCACGCCGCCGGGGCCGGGCTCCGCGCCGCGGTGATGCGGCGCAGCACCTCGGCGATGTCGTGTGCGGGCGCGTCGCGGTGGGTGACGAAGCGGATCGCGCCGGGTAGGGCTGTGGCTAGGACGCCCAGCCGGGCCAGTGACTCCAGTGCGGCGGTCGTGTCCGGTACGGCGGCGATCACGATGTTCGTCTCCGGCGGCCGCACCTCCCAGCCCAGTTCCGCCAGACCGGCGGCCAGTGCGGCGGCGTTCGCGTGGTCCGCCGCCAGGTCGTCCATGCGTTCCAACGCCACCAGTCCGGTCGCGGCCAGTACGCCGCCCTGGCGGATCCCGCCGCCGAGCATCTTGCGCACTCGGCGAGCCTCCGTGACGAACGAGGACGAGCCGCCCACCAGGGAGCCCACCGGCGCGCCGAGGCCCTTGCTCAGGCACACCTGCACGCTGTCCACACCCACGGTCAACGCGGCAGGTGGCACGCCTAGGGCCACCGACGCGTTCCACAGGCGGGCGCCGTCGAGGTGCACGAGCATGCCCGCGTCCCGAGCCGCGGCGACCAGCTGGGCGTGCTCGTCCGGCGGTGTCACCGTGCCGCCCGCGAAGTTGTGCGTGTTCTCCAGGCACAGCAGCCGTGTGGTCAGTGAGTAGTACGGTGCCGCGGCCGAGGCGTACGCGCGCACGTCGTCCGCCGAGATCCGGCCCGGCCCGTTGGCCCAGTCCAACGGCTGCGGCATGCCACCGGCCAGCCAAGCGGTGCTGCCCAGCTCCGCCTCCAACACGTGCGCGCCGCGCGGGGCCAGGAACCGGTCGCCGCGGCGCAGGTGGATGGTGGTGGCGATCAGGTTGCCCATGGTGCCGCTGGGCACCCACAGCGCGGCGGCCACGCCGAGCCGGTCGGCGACCTCCTCCTCCAGTCTGCGCATCGTCGGGTCGTGGTCGAGCACGTCGTCGCCCACTTCGGCACCCGACATGGCGACTCGCATGGTCTCGTCCGGCTGGGTCACGGTGTCCGAGCGGAGATCGATCCGGCGCGCGTAAGTCACGATCCGATCACACCACAGCTTTGCCCGCTCGGCCCAGGTCGGGGGTGGCGTATGTCTCGTCAGGTCACCGTGCAACCGTAGGGTGGGGCACATCCGTCCCCTACCCGTAGCGAGAACGAGCGGAGAGAGTCCGCGTGGAGCAACGCGAGGAGCAGGAGTTCGCGGAATACTTCGCCGCCCGGCGAGACGCCGTGCGCAGGACCGCGTACATGCTCTGCGGCGATTGGCACCGGGCGGACGATCTCGCCCAGACGGCGTTCGTCGCGCTGCACCGCCGTTGGCGCAAGATCCGGGACCGCGGGGCCCTGGACGCGTATGTGCGCCGGTCGGTGGTGCGGGCGATGATCGACGAGACCCGGCGGCCGTGGCGGCGGGAACGCCAGGTCGACGCGGTGCCGGAGGTCCCGACCGCCGACACCGAGGTCGGCGAGGCGGTGGCGACCCGATCGGCGCTGCTGGCCGGGCTGGCCAGGGTGCCACCGCGGCAGCGGGCGGTGCTCGTGCTGCGGTTCCTGGAGGGACTGGACGTGGCGGGGACCGCCGAGATGCTGAGTTGTTCGGAGGGAACCGTGAAGAGTCAGACCGCGCGCGGTCTCGCCACGCTGCGGGACGTGCTCGGCGACGCGGTTGGCGACCTCAGGTCGACCTCGTGACGGGGAGGTGGCGATAGGTGGACGAAGGCAAGATCTCCCAGCTGTTCCAGGACGCGGTCCGCGACGTGCCCCCGCCCACGTTCGGCGGTGACGACGTGACCGCGGAGTCGGCCCGGCTGAACCGCAGGCGCACCGGGATCATCACCGGCTCGGCGTTGGCCCTCGTGGTGCTGGCAGGCGGCGCCACCGCGGTGGTGGCACTGTCCGGATCCGGGTCCTCAGGTAACAATTCGGTAGCGGCCGCACCCATGGCGACGCCGGATAGTAACGAGACCACTGCTCCGAACGAGGTACCTTCCGACGCCCCGCGTATCGCGGCGGGGTCGGATTCTGGCTCTCCGTCGGCGACGCCCAAGCAGGGGGGCTCGCCGGGTGGAGAAGTCGGCCCTGGCGCCGACGGCACCCAGAACGGGTGCGGACCGGCGGACCGGGAGCTCGCTGCTGCCCTCGCGGGCGAGCTCCCGTCCGCCGTTTCCCACACCGATCCGCAGTCCTCGCCGCTGGCTTGCCCGGCCGGGTCCCGCTCGGCCGCGATGCCGATCACGGACGGTCCGCGCCGCGGCATCATCTCGATCATGCTCACGCCCAAGGGCACCGCGCAGGTGCAGCAGCCGCCGTGGGGCGACCGGCAGAACGCCGAGGGCATCGTGGTGGTGGCCAAGTCCGGCGCCACGCTGGTGCTCAGCGTGGAAGGCGTGCGTGGCTCGGTGGCCCCGCCGGTGATCGGCGAGCAGCTGAAGGAGCTGGCCGACAAGGTCGCCAAGCGGTACTGATCCCGGCGGTACGCCAGGCCCGGCACAATGCCCGACATGACCACCGCCAGCACCCCGAAGGGCGAGCGGCGTCGACAGGCGCTCGTCGAGGCCGCCGCCGAGCTGCTCGTCGAAGGCGGGTTCGAGGCGGTGCGGCACCGCGCCGTCGCGGAGCGCGCCGGGCTGCCGCTGGCGTCCACCACGTACTACTTCGAGTCGTTGGACGAGCTGGTCGGGGCCGCGCTGGAGTTCCACGGCCGATCCGAGCTGGCCCGTGGCCGGGCCGTGCTGGCGGAGCTGACGGAGGCGCCGCGCGGGGTGGACCGGCTGGTGGAGCTGGTGCTCGACCAGCTGCTCGGCCCGGCAGGCGACAACGACGCGGAGGCCGTGCTGCTGCGCTACGAGCGTCTCGTGGCCACCGGGCGCAGGCCGTACCTACGGCCGTTGATGCTGGATCTGGGTGCTGAGCTGCGGCAGTTGCTGTTGGACACGTGCGCGCGCGCCGGGGCCGAGCTGGACGCCAAGCGGCTGGAGCAGTTGATCGCGTTGGTCGACGGGGCGGTGGTGAACGCGCTCATCGAGGTCGACCCGCACCCGCGCGCGGCCGCCCGGCGGATGCTTCGGGAACTGCTCGGACAGTCCCGGTAGGCTGGCCAGACGTGACCGCAGCGCAGAAGCCCCGCATCCCGAACGTCCTCGCCGGACGCTACGCGTCGACCGAGTTGGCCGCGCTGTGGTCGCCAGAGGAGAAGGTCCGGTTGGAGCGCGAGCTGTGGCTGGCCGTGCTCACCGCGCAGGCCGTGCTCGGCGTCGACGTGCCGGACGGCGTCGTCGACGACTACCGGCGGGTGCTGCCCGATGTCGACCTGGCGAGCATCGCCGAACGCGAGCGGGTCACCCGGCACGACGTGAAGGCGCGCATCGAGGAGTTCAACGCGCTGGCCGGGCACGAGCACGTGCACAAGGGCATGACCTCCCGCGACCTCACCGAGAACGTCGAGCAGCTGCAGGTCCGGCGCTCGTTGGAGCTGGTGCGCGGCCGGGTGGCGGCGGTGCTGGCGCGGCTCGCGCGGCTGGCCGTGGAGCACGCGGACCTGGTGATGACCGGTCGTTCGCACAACGTCGCCGCGCAGGCGACCACGCTGGGCAAGCGGTTCGCCACCGCGGCCGACGAGCTGCTGGTGGCGTTCGCCCGGCTCGACGACCTGATCGAGCGCTACCCGCTGCGTGGCGTGAAGGGCCCGGTCGGCACCGCGCAGGACATGCTGGACCTGCTCGGCGGCGACCAGGACCGGCTGGCCGAGCTGGAGGAGCGGGTCGCCGAGCACCTGGGGTTCGCGTCCCGATTCGTCAGCGTGGGCCAGGTCTACCCGCGGTCGCTGGACTACGACGTGGTGTCGGCGCTGGTGCAGCTGGCCGCCGCACCGTCCAGTGTGGCCAAGACGATCCGGCTGATGGCCGGGCACGAGCTGGTCACCGAGGGCTTTAAGCCGGGGCAGGTCGGCTCGTCGGCCATGCCGCACAAGATGAACACGCGCTCCTGCGAGCGGGTCAACGGCCTCGCGGTGGTGCTGCGCGGCTACGCGTCGATGGTCGGCGAGCTGGCGGGTGACCAGTGGAACGAGGGCGACGTGTCCTGTTCGGTGGTCCGCCGGGTCGCCCTGCCGGACGCCTTCTTCGCCCTCGACGGTCTACTTGAGACATTCCTCACCGTGCTCGACGAGTTCGGTGCGTACCCGGCGGTGATCGCCCGGGAGCTGGACCGGTACCTGCCGTTCCTGGCCACCACCAAGGTGCTGATGGCCGCCGTGCAGGCGGGCGTGGGCCGGGAGACCGCGCATGAGGCGATCAAGGAGCACGCGGTCGCGGTCGCGCTGGCCATGCGTGAGCAGGGTGCGGCGGACAACGACCTGCTCGACCGGCTGGGCGCGGACGCGCGGATCCCGTTGGACCGGGCCGGGTTGGACGCGCTGCTCGCGGACCGGCTGCCGTTCACCGGGGTCGCGGGGGCGCAGGTGGCCGAGGTCGTGAAGCGGGTGGAGACCGTGCTGACCCGGTTCCCGGACGCCGCGGGGTACGCGCCCGGGGCGATCCTGTAGTGGTCATCACGCTGTCGGGGTTCCGGCATGTGAGAGTTCTGCCCGGTTTTGGCGTTGCTACCGGTCAGTTGCCTACCGTCGGTCACGAACGCGGCAGGCCCTGACCGGGGCTCGCGCCGCGTGATTCGTTGTGCGACAAGCACATGGACCACGGAATGCCGATGAAGATCTCATTGCCGCGCGTGATCGCGCTCGCCGTTGCCGGACTACTCGCGCTGATCGCCTGCGGGTCGAACTCCGGCGACCAGTCGCAGGTGCTGCGGGTGGGCACGCTGGGGGACGCGCCGCCGAACGTGTACCAGGAGAACGGCGTCTACACCGGGTTCGACAACGAGCTGTTCAAGGCGGTCGCGGCGAAGGCCGGGTACAAGACCGAGTTCGTCGGCACGGACTTCTCCGCGTTGTTGGGCCAGGTGTCGAACAAGACTTTCGACGTGGGGTCGTCGGCGATCGCGCAGACCGAGGAGCGGCGCAAGAACGTCGACTTCACCGAGGCCTACAACTTCGAGTACGTCAGCGTACTGAGCAAGGACAAGTCCATCACCGACGCGAAGCTGCTGGACGGCAAGCGGGTCGCGGTGATCCAGGCGACGGTCGGCGACAAGTACCTGGCCGCCACCGTGCCGGGCGCGCAGGTCGTGCGGTTCCCGAGCTATGACGCGGCGATCGCGGGGCTGCGCACGGACAGCGTGCAGGCGTGGGTGGTGGACCTGACCATCGCGGAGAAGTACGCCAAGGACGACCCGTCGCTGTCGGTCACCGCGACGATCGAGGCCAAGGACCTGCCGCACGGGTTCGCGGTGCGCAAGGGCAACGACGAGCTGCGCGGGAAGCTGAACGAGGGCCTGCGCGCGGTGATCGCCGACGGCACGTGGCTGCGACTGCACGACAAGTTCATCCCGAGCGTGCCGGTGCCCGACCAGTTCAAGCCGAAGTCCTGATGTCCGATCTGTTCGATACGTTCCTGGACTGGTCCTATATCGCCGAGGTCTTCCCGGACCTGCTGCGTACCGGTCTGTGGAACACGCTCACCCTGGCTTGTAGCTCGGCGTTGCTGGGGACCGTGCTGGGGCTCGGTCTGGCGTTGATGGGCCTGTCGCGGCACAGGTGGCTACGTTGGCCCGCGCGCGTGTACACGGATGTCTTCCGCGGCCTGCCTGCGATCGTCACGATCCTGCTCGTCGGGCAGGGTCTGACGGTCGTGGCGCGGCCGGTGGTCGGCACCAACCCGTACCCGCTGGGGATCCTGGCATTGAGCCTGATCGCGGCGGCGTACGTGGGTGAGATCTTCCGCGCGGGCATCCAGAGTGTCGACAGAGGACAGTCGGAGGCGGCGCGGGCGCTGGGCATGACGCACACCGCGACGATGACCAGGGTGCTGATCCCGCAGGGCGTGCGGCGGGTGCTGCCCGCGTTGGTGAACCAGTTCATCGCGCTGGTGAAGGACTCCAGCCTGGTGTACTTCCTTGGCCTGCTGACCTCGCAGCGGGACCTGTTCCGGATCGGGCAAGACGCCGCGGCGAACTCCGGGAACCTGTCCCCGCTGGTCGCGGCGGGTCTGGTGTACCTGGCGATCACGGTCCCGCTGACCCACGTGGTCAACCACATCGACCGCAGGCTGCGCGAAGGCAGGCCGGTACGGGGAGGTGACACCCTTGCCGAGTTCGAGCCTGCGCGTGGCTGACCTGCACCTGTCGTTCGGCGACCTGGAGGTGCTGCGTGGGGTGGACCTGGTGGTGCCCCGGGGAAGTACTACCTGCGTGATCGGACCGTCCGGTTCCGGTAAGTCCACACTGCTGCGTGCGATCAACCAGCTGGAGCGGCCGTCGCGCGGGGACGTGCTGTTGGACGGGTTGAGTGTGATCGGCACCGACCCGGATCTGTTGCGGCGGCGGGTGGGGATGGTGTTCCAGCAGTTCAACCTGTTCCCGCATAGGACTGTCCTGGACAACCTGGTGCTGCCGTTGCGGTCAGTGCTACGCCTGTCCAAGTCTGCGGCGCACGAACGGGCACTGCGTTATCTCACGGACGTGGGGGTCGCGGACAAGGCGCCCTACCGCCCAACGGCGTTGTCCGGCGGTCAGCGCCAACGGGTGGCGATCGCGCGGGCGCTGGCGATGGAACCGGACCTGATGCTGTTCGACGAGGCCACCAGCGCACTCGACCCGGAGCTGGTCAAGGGCGTGCTCGGGTTGATGACGGGGCTGTCGGAGAGCGGGATGACCATGGTCGTGGTCACCCACGAGATGGGCTTCGCCCGCTCGGTGGCCGACCAGGTCGCCTTCATGGACCAGGGGCAGGTGGTGGAAGCCGGACCGCCGTCGTCGGTGTTCGGTGCGCCGGAGAGTTCCAGATTGCGAAGGTTCCTCGACCAGGTCCTGTAACCGGGTAGTTTGGAGACCGTGGCGACTGTCTCGGCTCTTACGTATTACCCGGTCAAGGGCCTGTCCGGGGTCCCGTTGGCCCAGGCGGAGGTCCTCGACATGGGCCTGCGCGACGACCGCCTGCTGATGGTGGTCGAGACCCGCGACGGCAGCTTCGTGAGCCAACGCAAACTCCCCGCCATGGCCGCGGTCCAGGCCGCCCTGACCGCGGGCGGCCTCCGCTTGGCCCTCCCCGGCCACGACGACCTGGAAATCGAGATCGCGACCGACGGCCCCCGCCGCGACGTGAGCCTGTTCAACAAGTGGTTCGGCATCGGCGTCGACCAAGGCGACACAGCCGCCAAATGGCTTTCCACCACCCTCGACCGAGACGTCCGCCTGGTCCGCATCCCCCCGGACCACAACCGAGACGGCTGGGGCATCCACGCCGGAAAGGTCGGTTTCGGCGACGCGCACGCGGTCCTGCTCACCAGCCAGTCCTCATTGGACGACCTGAACGCCCGGATCGAGTCGGCAGGCGCCACCCCGATCCCGATGAACCGCTTCCGCCCCAACATCGTCGCCACCGGCTGGCCCGACCCGCATACCGAAGACCGCCTCCTCCGCGCCCGAATCGGCACCACCACCCTGGGCTTCTCCACCCGAGCCATCCGCTGCGCGGTCCCCACCGTCGACCAGGAGACGGGCCTGCGCAAAGGCCCCGAACCCACCCGAACCCTGGCCACCTACCGCCGCGACCCGGACCGGCCGGGGGTCAGCTTCGGGGCCAAACTCGCGGTCCTCGTGCCCGGCACCTTGTCGGTGGGGGACGAGATCGTGGTGGAGGAGTGGCAGTGACACCTGCCATCGTCCGACCAGGTAGTATGTCGGCACACCACAGGTCCGGGTGGCGGAATGGCAGACGCGCTAGCTTGAGGTGCTAGTGCCCTTAACGGGCGTGGGGGTTCAAGTCCCCCCTCGGACACCAAAACGGTCACGTTTGAACCCCGGTCCCGGTTGGGTCCGGGGTTCTTCGTATCGGCGGGAAGTGGGCCGTGCGGGCGCTGTATGGCGTCCTCGGGCCGCACCAGTTCCAGGGTGGCGCGTTGTGCGCCGCCGGGTCGTCCCCGACCCCTGGCGGGGCGGGAACGGGTTGTGATCTTCGGTTCGTCGGTCTTCGCCTCCGGCAGCCCTGCGGCAAGCTCGGGGGCGAGGAGGTGGGCGAAGCCTTCGGTGAGGTCCGCACCCTGTACCTGATCGTCCATGATCCAGAGCCGCACGAAGACGGCCTGGTTGAGCTGACGGCGGACGTCGGGCGGGGCGCTGAGGTACAGCCGATGTGCGTTGGCGCAGAGCAACAACGCCTCCTCGACCACCTTCATCACGGCCTCCATCTCGGTCGAGCACTGGTCGATGATCTGCTGTGCCTGGGCAAGCTCGCGGGTAATGCGCTCCTGCTCAGACTTCAGGTGCTCCAGGGAGATCGCGTCGGCGTACCGCATCTCGATCAGCTTGAGCTGTTGGTTTTGCAGTTCCTTCCTCCGCTTCTCTTGCCGGTCTAGTTCGGCTCGGTTGCTGTGCTGGCGGCCCACAAGCGCGGCCATGACTTGCTCACGGATCGCGGCGATGCGGCTCTCGGACAACTGGATGCGAGACCAGTAGTCCTCGACGGCCGTCTCAACCTCAGCGATCAGGATTGTTGACTGCGTGCAGTCCTCCTTCTTGGCCCGGCCAAGGCAGTAGAAGTACGGGTAGACCGTGCCCCAGCGGTTCTTGGCGTTCATGACTCCGAACCGTCCGCGGCAGCGACCGCAGAAGATCGAGCCCTTGAGGTAATGCGGGTGCTTGTGGACCTTCTCCCGCGCTGTTGCACGAGCGGTCCTCACAGCCTGCACTTGTTCGAAGGTCACCGTGTCGATGAGCGCCGGGTGCCGGCCGTCGTACTCGATGCCCTCGTAGCTGACGAAGCCGATGTAGTAGCGATTGATGAGCATCTTGTCGATGTGCTGGTAGCGCAACGGACGCTCCGGGAGCTTCTTGGTGGCAGGGATGCGCAGTCCTCGACGGTTGAGTTCGTCGGTGAGCTGGCGCATGGTCCACTCGCCCGTGGCGTAGGCGCTGAACATCCACTGGATGAGCGGTGCCCGCTCTGGATCGACGGCGACCGTACGAATCTCACGGCCGTCGATGCGTTCGCGGACGTTCCGGTAGCCGAGGGGTGCGTGACCCGGCGTGCCGCCGGACTTGGCCTTCTGCCGCAATCCCTTCTTGGCTTCGCTGGCCAGGTTGGCGGAGTAGAACTCCGCGATGCTCGCCATGATCCCGTGCAGGAGCTTGCCCGAGGGCGTCTCGTCAATGTTCTCCTTGGAGGAGACGAACTGTGCTCCGGCCTTGCGAACGGCCATGTTGATCAGCACGTCGTCTTCCCGGTTGCGGGCGAGCCGGTCAACCTTGTCCACGATGACGTAGCTGATGACGCCCAGCTCGCGGATGAAGCCGAGCATCTGTTGCAGTTCGGGGCGGTCGGCCGTCTTGGCAGACTCAGCCGCGTCCACAAACTCGGCCACGATGACCGCGCCGAGCTGTTCGGCCTTCTTCTGGTTGGCCTCGCGTTGGGCCGCGATGGACAGGCCCTCTTCGTCGTAACCGGTCTCGGTCTGCGCCTTGGTAGAGACGCGAAGGTAGCTGACGGCGAACTTGGTGCCTTCGGGGAATGGTTGTGTCGGATCGAGGAGTATGCGCATAGCGCCGTCCCTTCGTTGGTCGGTGAGCTGAGATGAGCGGGTTCAAGACCGGCTCCTTTCGGGTTGTGGAAGTAGGGAGGGAGCGCATCCGGCGGGATGGAGGACCACGTTCGCGTGGCTTGTGTCGGCACATCATGCTGCAAACTCCAGACTGGAGGATTTGACGGCAATGCTGACGGCGACACACCCGAGTTTCCATGTACGAGCACGGAAACTCATGGCAAGGCTTATCGAGGTAAGGCGGTCCTGTATGTTGGACTGGATGGGCCTTTTAAGCCGCGTGTCCTGGGTTCGAGTCCCAGTGGGCCCTCCAGAGAGAACTTCACCAATCAGGTGGAGTTTTTTCTTTGCTGACGGCTGACTTTGACGGCTACTCGTTTGATCCTCTGCGAACTGCTCTTCAAACAGATGTCGCTCCACCTTTTCTAATGCCACCAGCTTATTTTCTAGACTCACGTGCTGGTAGATGCGCGTTGTTGACGTACTGCTATGTCCGAGTACAGCTTGAGTGTCGCGCTCTGGCACATTGAGGTCCTTTTGGGTCGTGCCGTTAGTGTGTCGCAACTCGTGCAGCTTTATGCGGCGGATTCCGTGCTTCTCGATGATTCGATGGAATGATCGGTAGAGGTTACGTGGCTCAATGGGACTTCCGGTCCGAGTGGTGAAGACCAGCTCGTCATCTGCGCCCGCTCCTAGCCATTCGGTACCAGCCGTAGATCGGGCAATTCCCTGATTGATTCGCTGTTGCAGCAATACCTTGCGCGCAGTGTCCAAGAGCGGTTCGTCTCGTTCGCTCGACTCGGTCTTTAGCTCAACCTGCTGGAGGCTTCCGCCGATCCGTTGCACCTGCTGCCTGATACGCAGAACACCGTTGTCGAAGTCGACATCACACCACCTAATTCCCAGCACCTCACCTCGGCGCAGTCCATAAAGTACAGACAGGACGAATGCGTGGTACAGGGGGTCTGGCCGCGCCGCGCGGAGAAACTCGATAGCTTCAGGGGCTGTCCAGAATTGTCCTTCCTTTGGTTTGTATCGCGGCATCTCTGCTAGTCGAGCTACATTGCGAAGCAGCAACTCTTGTCTCATGGCGTGCGTAAGAGCACTGAGGACCTTCTGGGCCTGGTAGACGGTATTTCGTGAAGCACCCTCGGTCAGCAGGTTCTTATAAAACTCTTCTAGCATTCGCACCGAGAGCTGTTGAAGCTGCTTCTTCCCCAGCGCCGGCTTCAAGTGGAGCCGGACTACGCCTTCGTACCGTCTATAGGTGTTCGGTCGTCGGTCAGGGTTGACGGCATTGCTAAGCCAGTAGTCCAGGTATTCGGCCAGCTTCCAGTTGTGATCCGGCAGCGATACGCCCTGTTGCGACCGCGCGAATGCTGCGGTCAGTTTCTCGTGTGCTTCCTTGCGGGTCTTGCCATACACACGGAGCCTTTTTGCCTTTCCGCTGATTGTCCCCAGGTAGGCTGCGCCTTCCCATCTGCCGTCCTTGCGCTTGTAGATACTCCCTTCGCCGTTTGCTTTCCGCCGGGCCATTACGCAATCGCCTCAATGGTTAGCTTTTCGACTAGAGCCCGGATGGCGCTGCGAGGGATTAGGCGACGACTACCGAGCTTTACGCTGGCGAGTTGTCGGGAGTGGAGATACATGTATAGCTTTGATTTCTTTATGCGCAGCTCATCACATGCCTCCGCCACAGTAAGCAGCTCGTCGGAACCCTCGGCCGCGGTGCGAAAGTAGGTTGGTAGATAACTCATTGTCATAGGCGTTCCTCCTTACGGTGTTGTTGGGCAAACTTCGGGTCGCATTACCGGAGCCTTACGGAAGTAGCTGCGGACTGGGCGGCTCAACCCACGCAGACTGATGTGACGTGTTCGTGGTTCGATGAGGCGTAGTTCGCGGAGACGAATCGTCATTGCGGCCTCGGATACATTGAACTTGGCGGCGAGTGCTGCCGGGCTTTGAATACCGCTCGCCCAAGCACTCTTGAGCCAGCCGCGCGGCATGAGCAAGCAGGCTGCGAAGTAGTCGCAAATCTGCTCGGTCATGCGGTGCCGCTCTTTTTCTGTTGATCCAAGCTCGCTGTAGATTTCATTGATAAATGGGTGATCGAGTACATGCTTGAACTCGTGGCTTAGCGTGAAGCGGCGACGGGTCGGGCTGTCTTCGCGGTTGACGACGATGAGCCAGCGACCCCGGCTCCATTGTGAGACACCTGAGATATCGGCAGCTTTCGGTATTGGCTCTACCTTGACCTCAATGCGAGGCAGCTTGGTAATTAGCCCGACGTCAACGGCGGACTCCCGCTGACCGAGAAGCTCCAGAAGGAGTGTGGCTTGACGTTCAGCAACGCTCTTGGCTTCGTGTAGTTCGAGCGGTCGGTTTGGCATGAGCGCCCGTAGTTGTTTGATGATTGATGTGTGCATGTACTGTCCTTTCTGTGGTTTGACTTCTATCTATCCGGCGGTGCTTGACCTCATGTGGTCATTGCGCCACCGTGTCTGAGCAGGAGTTCGTTCATCTTCTCGACGGGTTTGTAGCCGCCGAGGGTCTCACGGGGACGGCCGTTGAGTTCCCGGGCGACCGCGTCGAGGTGAGCCTGGGAATGGACCGACAGGTCGGTCCCCTTCGGAAAATACTGGCGCAGCAGTCGATTCGTGTTCTCGTTCGTGCCCCGCTGCCATGGGCTGTGCGGGTCACAGAAATAGACCGGCATTCCGGTGGCCATGGTGAAGTACGCGTGATCGGCCATCTC
>NZ_KB894449.1 GCF_000374445.1 Actinokineospora enzanensis DSM 44649
GCGGCGGCCGCCTGCGCGAAGACCCAACCGGCTGCCGTGCCGCCTGCCCTGTCGGAGCAGGTCAACGCCCTGCTCACCGAGGCGGGCAGCGCGACAAAGCCGAACTTCCAAGCGGAAACCTGCGGAAGCGTCTTCGACGACCCGAACTCCAGTCAGGTTGTGGGCTGGACGGAGTTCCCGGCGGACGTGTCCGCCGACCGGTTGCGGTCTGCCGGGGCCAAGCTGGGCTGGCAACCCCAGAAGGCTGAGGGCTATGACCTGTTCCTGCTGGGCCCGAGGGACGTGCGAGCCGCCTTGCGTGATGGGAAGTTCCGCGCCGAGCGGGCACACTGCTCGATCGCGGGCAAGGGCCAGCAACTGGATATCCAGGCTTTGCGGCCGGACCTGACGCCGACCCAGCAGAAGCAGTTGGACAGCGCGGACTATCGCGCCACCGTCGCGGCAGGCCAAGCCCTGTTCGGTTCTCCCCCCACGCCGACCCTGGAGAACTGCGGCGACAACCCACGCGGCGCACGGTGGTCGACCACGACGCGGGCGCGGTCGGACCGGTCCAAGCAGGAAATGGTGGACTTCCTGAAAAACGACTGGCAGGTCGACGAGCGACCTGCCCAGCCGGACTACCTCAAGGCAAAGCACGCGGGCGGGACAGAACTGTCGATCACGTTCAAGCCCGACCAAACCACCTTCACAGCAACGGGTCCGTGCGTCCCAGTGGGTTAGCGCAGCTCAGACAGGAACTGCGCCCAGGCTGACGCCGGCAGCTCAACGAGCCCGGCCGCCGGGTTCTTCGAGTCGCGCACCGCGACCACACCGGACAGGGCACCGACCTCGACACAGTTGCCGCCGTTAGTGCTGCTATAGCTGGACTTCCGGAATACGACCCCGGGCAAACCAGCCACTTCAACACAGTCACCGCCGTTGGTGCCACTGCGGCTGGACTTGCGAAACGAGGCCGTAGTCCAATCACCGAACCTCGGTGCGGTCATCAGTTGTCAACTCCTTGATCTCACCACGGCATAGTCGTCGGCCACGACCTCTATCAAGTGTCGCGACTCCACCGGCCCAAGCGCCACCCCCTGCAAGCGTGTGAACAGTTCGGCGTAGCGGCGCAAGGTCTCCGGCGGCTTGTCCAGATACGCCGCGTCGGAGTACATCTCCAAGTAGACGATATCGTTCGCCATCTCGTGACCGAACCGGAAGAGCGTGAAGTTCGTGGTCCAGCGCACGTACGACTGACTGTCGAACGGGATCACCTGGAGCGTGACGTTCGGCAGGACCGCCACCTCCGCGAGGTGGCGCAACTGCTCGGCCATCACACAGGGACTGCCGATCTGCCGACGCAGCACGGACTCACTCATCACGAACTCGAACCGAGCTGCGCCCTCCCTGGTCAACAACCGGCGACGGTCGGCACGCACGCGCAACGCGTCCTCCACAACGCGATCGGTCGGGTCGATGCCCTCGGCATCAAACAGCGCTCGGATGTAGGCATCGGTCTGCAAGAGCCCAGTGACAATCTCCGAGTCGACCTTCTTGATCTCGGTAGCGTCGGTCTCCAGGTCACGGAACGCGCGGAACCAGCTCGGTCCTAGGTAGAGAGTCGTCTCCGCGCTGGGCCGCCCGCGCTTGGCCTTGCCCAGCCGCGACAGCTCCCGACACCACAGCGCGTCCTTCTCGGTGGCCTTGTAGAGCGCCAGCAGCACGTCGAGATCGGCCTTGTCGATCCCCACCTTGCCGGACTCGACACGGCTGATTTTATTCCCCGCCTTGCCCAGCCGATCGGCCGCTTCCTCCTGCGTGAACCCGGCCAGCTCCCGCAACCGAAGCAGCTCCGCCCCCAGCAACCGCCGCTGCATGCTGATCGACCTAGTCGGCTTAGTCATGCGCGGGATCCTCCCACAGACGATCACCCAGGGTCACGCCCACAGCTTCACACTTTTAGGTGACTTTACAAGTTGGAAGTACGCAATAAGCTCGGCAGCACCCTGGACCAGCCAGTCCTGGCGAATCTCACAGGTTCGGGATACGTAACACTACAAGGAGGCCCATCCCATGCTCAGCCCACCTCCGACACCCTCCGAGTTCACCACCCTCATCCACGGCGCCGTCGCCGACGAGGCCCCTCGCCTCTTCGCCGTCGTCGAAGAGCTCGACGACCGCACCGACGCCCGCATCGCCGCCTGGGGCATGGCCTTCGAAGATCGGGCGGAAATCATCCGCACCGACGGCCCGCTCCGGATGAGCCTCAGCTCCCCCGAGAGCGCCCTGAACCTCTACGCCAACAACCCCCGGGTCCACCCCCACCTCATCTGGGTAGACCCCACCCTCACCACCCCCGAATAGCCGCCCGGCCCCGGGAGCCCCCTCCTCCCGGGGCCCCAACTCCACCCGATCAGGCGACAGAAGTTATCCACAGCCAAGATCCACACCCCCCATCCCAAGATCCACTGCCACCCCCACCCGGTAGAATGGCCAACGGGGGATCCCCCAGTGGAGCGGCGGGCTTTCTTTGGGGCAGGCTCCCGGTTCGATCATGGTCCAGGCTGGCCGACCTGCGGGAATGATCCGCACGCCCGCGCCCCGGACGCCCAGCACCCAACGGTTTCCCCGCACGCACGGGGATGCTCCCAAGCAAACCGGCGCCGTCACTCAGGCCACGTTCGCACTCCCCGCACGCGGGGTTCCCCAGAACCGGCTACACGATCAACTCGTCCGCCACCCACCGCACCACCCCCTCCGGATACGGCGCGGGCAGCCCCAACACGATGTGCCCGAACCCGGCCCCGATCGCGTCCCCGATCGCCGCCCGCACCTCATCCGCCCGGTCGTAGGTCACCGGCAGGTGGATCGACCGCGTGATCGAGGCCGGATCCCGCCCGATCTCCGCGCAGTACCGGTCCAACAACGCACTACGCCGCACAACATCCTCGATGTCCCCACCAGGGATGTTCCACACGTCGGCATGCTCCGCCACCACCCGCAGCGTCGCTGCCGACCGGCCGCCGATCAGGATCGGCGGATGCGGCCGCTGCACCGGCTTCGGACTCCCGAACGCCCCCGCGAGCCGCACGTACCGCCCGTTGAAGTCAAACGGCTCGCCCTCGACCCACAGCCGCCGGATCACCGCGCACGCCTCCGCCAGGCTGCCCGTCGCGTCCTCGGTCGAGCGGAATGGCAGCCCGTGCGCCTCGTACTCCAGCCGGGCCAAGGGGTGACTCGGCCGGGAGCCGACGCCGATGCCGAAGTTCAGCCGTCCGCCGGACACGATGTCCACCGTCGTCGCGATCTTGGCCAGCATGGCGGGCGGCCGGAACCGGTTGCTGGTAACCAATACGCCAACCCGTACCCGTCGGGTCTGCGCGGCCAGCGCCGACAGCAGCGTCCATCCCTCGTAGGCGGGTCCGGACGGGTCACCACCAATCGGCATCAGATGGTCGAACAGCCAGGCGTGCTCGATCTGCGGCACCGCGTCCGCCTCGCGCCAGACGCGCAGGATGTCGTGGTAGTCGACCTGCATCGGCGCGGTCATGATCCCGAAACTGGGCATCGCCCCTCCTCACCGACGCCGCAACGACGCATCGAGCAACGCGGGCGGCGTGTCTTTGTTCTCGTCCGGGGCCAGGTCGAGCCCCGGGGCCACGATCTCGTCAATCGCGTCCAGCACGTCAGCGGACAAACGGGTGTCGGCTGCGGCCAACTGCGAGCGCAGATGGTCCAACGTCCGTGGCCCGATGATCGCGCTGGTGACGCCGGGATGCGCGGTCACGAACCCGAGCGCCAACTGGATCAGCGTCAACCCGGCTCCGGCGGCCACCGCCACCAGCCGCTCCACGGCCCGCAGCCGCACCTGGTTGACCGGCAACGTCAGGTCGAACCGTTCCGGCATGAACCCCGACCGACTCGTCGTGATCTCCCGACCCGCCCGAACCGCCCCCGACAACCACCCCGACGCGAGCGGGCTCCACACCAGCACACCCATCCCGTACTCCTGGGTCACCGGCAACACGTGCCCCTCGATCCCGCGCTGGAGGATCGAGTACGGCGGTTGCTCGGTGACATAGCGCCCGAGCTGCCGCTCCCGCGCCACCCACTGCCCCTGCACGATCCGGTAGGCCGGGTAGGTGGACGAGCCGAAGTACCGGATCTTCCCCGCCTGCTGGAGATCCGTCAGCGCCGAGAGCGTCTCCTCGTCACTGGTCGTCGGATCCCAGCGGTGCACCTGGTAGAGGTCGATGTGGTCGACACCGAGCCGCCGCAGGCTCGCCTCCAACTCGGCGACCAGCCAACGCCGCGAACCGCCGCGATGGTTGGGCTCGGGCCGCATGGCCAGCCCGGCCTTCGTCGCCAACACGATGTCGTCGCGCCGCTTCGCGATGACCTTCCCGACCAGCTCCTCGGACTCCCCGAGGCTGTACGCGTCGGCGGTGTCGATGATGTTGATCCCGCCGTCCAGCGCGGCATCGATGATCGCGGCCACCTCGTCCGGCGAGGTGTTCCCGACCTTCCCGAAGTTCATCGCCCCCAGCGCCAGGCTGCTGACCTGCACGCCGGTACGTCCCAAGGTGCGGTACTCCACGTGTCCTCCGTATAGTAATCGGAACCCTGTTCCACTTACTATACGGAACAACGTTCCGCTTAGCCAGGAGCGCCATGTCCCGCCCCAAACGCGCCGACGCCCGCCGCAACGAATCCACCCTGCTCGACGCCGCCGCAGCAGCCTTCGTGGACTCCGGCGTGGAGGCCCCCGTCCGCGACATCGCCGCCCGCGCAGGCGTCGGCGTCGGCACGATCTACCGCCACTTCCCCACCCGCGCCGACCTGATCATCGCCGTGTACCGCCACCAGGTGGACGCGTGCGCCGAGGCAGGCCCCGCGTTGTTGGCCAGGTCGCCCAGTCCGCATGCGGCTCTTGGTGAGTGGCTCAATCTGTTCGTGGACTTCTTGATCACGAAGCACGGCTTGGCGGGGGTGCTCCAGTCGGACAGTCCAGGCTTCGAGACCCTGCACACCTACTTCCTGGACCGGCTGCTGCCGGTGTGCGCGGAGCTGCTGGCGGCGGCTGCTTCGGCTGGGGAGATTTCGGGCGGGGTGAAGGCTTACGAGCTGATGCGGGGGATCGGGAACCTGTGCATAGGCTCGGAAACCGACCCCGACTACAACGCCCGCAACCTGGTCAACTACCTCATCACCGGCCTACGCCAGACCTCGGAATGAGCCATACAACTGAAACCGCCCCGGAGGAATCCCCCGGGGCGGTCCAAGAAACTCAGCCGAACAAGGCCGGAAGTGTTCCCTCCCAAGCCTCTCGCAGCTCGGGCAGCGGCAGCTCGCCCACGCCCTGGATCTCCAGCGTCCCCGACTCCGGGTCTACCACGCCGGTCCGCCGCCAAGGCAGCCCGCGAGCCGTGCACATCTCGGTGAACCGCAGTTCCTCCGAGCGCGGCACGGCCACTAGCACGCGACCGGCCGACTCGCTGAACAGTTGGACGAACGGGTCCTGGTCCGGGTCGAGGAACACGCGGGCCCCGACCTCTCCGATCAGGCACGTCTCCACCAGTGTCTGCGCCAGCCCGCCGTCCGACAGATCGTGCGCGGCCGAGATCATCCCGTCCCGCGACCCCGCCACCAGGATCTCGCCCAGCAGCTTCTCCCGGGCCAGGTCCACCCGAGGCGGCAGCCCGCCCAGGTGTCCGTGCACCTCGTGCGCCCACTCGGAGCCGCCGAACTCGTCCCGGGTCTCGCCAAGGAGCAGCAGCGTCTCGCCTGCTTCGGCGCCGATCCCGGTCGGGATCCGCCTGCGCACGTCGTCGATCACACCGAGGACTCCGACCACCGGCGTCGGAAGAATCGCCGTCGAACCGGTCTGGTTGTAGAAGCTGACGTTGCCGCCGGTGACCGGGATGCCCAGCTCCTTGCAGCCCTCCGCCAGCCCGCGCACGGCCTGCTCGAACTGCCACATCACCGCCGGGTCCTCGGGCGAGCCGAAGTTCAGGCAGTTCGTCACGGCGAGCGGCGTCGCGCCGGTGACCGCCACGTTCCGGTACGCCTCGGCCAGCGCCAGCTGCGTTCCCACGTACGGGTCGAGCCGGACGAAGCGGCCGTTGCAGTCGGTGGCCAGGGCCACGCCACGGCCGGTCTCCTCGTCGACCCGGATCATGCCGGAGTCGGACGGCTGGGCGAGCACCGTGCCACCGCGCACGTACCGGTCGTACTGCTCGGTCACCCACTGTCGCGAAGCCAGGTTCGGGCTGGCCGCCATCCGCAGGATCTCCGCGCGCAGATCGTCCGGAGTGGACGGTCGAGCCAGCGACTCCGGGCCCGCGGCCTGCAAAGAGTCCTGGTCGGCGGGCCGCTCGATCGGCCGCTCGTACATCGGGCCCTCGTGCGCCACGGTCCGCGGCGGCACGTCGACCACCGTCTCGCCGTGCCAGGTGATCACCAGTCGGTCACCCTCGGTGACCTCGCCGATCTCGGTGGCGATCACGTCCCACTTCGCGCAGACCCGCATGAAAGCGTCCACATCGGACGGACGGACCACCGCGCACATCCGCTCCTGCGACTCGCTGGAGAGGATCTCGGCAGGCGTCATCCCGGTCGCGCGCAGCGGCACCCGGTCCAGCTCGACGTGCATGCCGCCGTCGCCCGCGCTGGCCAGCTCACTGGTCGCGCAGGACAGGCCCGCGCCGCCGAGGTCCTGGATGCCGACCACGATGCCCTCGGCGAACAGCTCCAGGCAGCACTCGATCAGCACCTTCTCGGTGAACGGGTCACCCACCTGGACGGCGGGCAGCTTCTTCCGGCCGGTACCGCCCTCGTCGCCCGAGAACGTCTCACTGGCCAGCACCGACACGCCGCCGATACCGTCCAGACCGGTCCGCGCACCGAACAGGATGACCTTGTTCCCGGTGCCGGACGCGTGCGCCAAGTGCAGGTCCTCGGCGCGCATCGCGCCCACGCACAGCGCGTTGACCAGCGGGTTCCCCTGGTACGACGGGTCGAACACGACCTCCCCGCCGATGTTCGGCAGGCCGAGGCAGTTGCCGTAGCCGCCGACGCCGGACACGATGCCGGACAGCACGCGCCGGGTGTCCGGGTGGTCGGGGGCGCCGAAGCGCAGCGGGTCCATCACCGCGAGCGGACGGGCACCCATCGCCATGATGTCGCGGACGATGCCGCCGACGCCGGTCGCCGCGCCCTGGTAGGGCTCGACGTAGGAGGGGTGGTTGTGTGACTCCAGCTTGAACGTGACCGCCCAGCCGTCGCCGATGTCGACCACGCCAGCGTTCTCGCCGATCCCGGCCAACATCTTGGCCTTCATCTCCGGCGTCGTGTTGGCCGACCAGTGCTTCCAGTGCACCTTCGACGACTTGTACGAGCAGTGCTCGCTCCACATCACCGAGTACATCGCCAGCTCGGCGTCGGTGGGGCGGCGGCCGAGGATCTCCCGGATGCGGGCGTACTCGTCGTCCTTGAGGCCCAGCTCGCGGTAGGGCTGGTCCTGGTCTGGCGTGCCCTTCGCGTTGTCCACGGTGTCGATCACGCGGCCACCACCGAGTCGAGGACGGACAGGAACATGCCGAGCCCGTCGTCCGACGGCCCGGTGAGCGCGTCGATGGCATGCTCGGGGTGCGGCATCAGGCCGACGATCCGCCCGGTCGCGTCGCTCACCCCGGCGATGTCGCCGAGCGAGCCGTTCGGGTTGCCACCGGTGTAGCGGAAGACCACCCGACCCTCGCCCTCCAGCTCGTCCACAGTGGACTTGTCGGCGGTGTACCTGCCGTCCATGTTCTTGATCGGCACGATGATCTCGGCGCCGGTGTCGTAGCGGGTGGTCCAGGCCGAGGTGTTGTTCTCGACCTTGAGCCACTGGTCACGGCACACGAAGTGCAACCCGGCGTTGCGCAGGAGCGCGCCGGGGAGCAGCCCGGCCTCGCAGAGCACCTGGAACCCGTTGCAGATCCCGAGCACCGGCATCCCCTTGCGCGCCGCGTCGACGATCTCCCCCATCACCGGCGCGAACCGCGCGATCGCACCCGCCCGCAGGTAGTCCCCATAGGAGAACCCCCCGGGCAGGACCACGGCGTCGACCTGCTTGAGATCGGCATCCCCGTGCCACAACGCCACCGCATCGGCCCCGGACGCCTTGATCGCCCGCAGCGTGTCGCTGTCGTCGAGCGTCCCCGGAAAGGTGACCGCCCCGATCCTCACGACGCCACCCGCCGCACCACGAAGTCCTCCACCACGGGGTTGGAGAGGAACCCTTCGGCGATCTTGGCGAGGGTCTCGTCATCGACGGAGTCGTCGACCTCCAACTCGAAGTGCTTCCCCTGACGCACATCGGAAACACCATCGAACCCCAGACGGGGCAGCGCACGCGCCACCGCCTGCCCCTGGGGGTCGAGGATCTCCGGCTTGGGCATGACATCGACGACAACTCGGGCCACGGCAGGCTACTCCTGAGTTCGACAGGCCGGTACCGCCAAAGCGTACCTGACCTGGGCGTTCACCCCACGTTGGGCCGTGACCCGCACCACGGCCACCCCTTCACACGATGGTGTGAAGTCGATGGACACCGCGCCCGAAAGCCAGCTAACCTCGCATCAGCTCTGGCCCGTAAGCCAGGGAAGTGAGCCCGGTCCCCGTCCGGACGGTCGGCGGCCGGGCATCGCGCTGTTCAGGGTCGATCACGAAGGTCGATAACCTCCTCCAGCACTGCGCCGATTCGGCGCCGCCAATCACCGCCCGCGCCGTAGCACCAGACCACGGCATCCGCTATCCACAGCAATGGCTCCTGAGTACTGTCGAAGTGCTCGTACGCAAAGCCGGTCTCTCGCTCCCGCTTGCCGAGCACCGCGCGGATGGCAACACGGTCATCTTCATCCCGCACCTCACGGCTGTCCAGCACCATCCGACTCGCTCCTGCGGCGAGCGCATCCTCTACGAGATGAACGACGCAGACTCGCCGGGCCGCCTCCTCGCCAAGGGCACAGGAGGCCAGGTAGACCCGCACAGCGATCCTCTCCTCGGCCAACCGGCTGGCGATCTCACGACGGCGGGACGGCGTCTCCTTCTTGAAGTGCAATTCCTTTTGGCCAGGCAGCAGCAGACCGCGCATCGACGTGCGCAAACGGCGCAGATCGCCGGGGACGATCAACGCCGCAGCCACCAGGTAGTCCTTGTTGCGTCGGGACTCGTCGACGAAGGCATGCAAGGTCACCTTGGGCAGATCGGCGTCGGCATACGACCGCTGTATCGCTCGAACAGGTGTGCAATTTTCTGCTCGAAGCGAGATCGGTAGCGCCAGGCCAGGCTCCCAGGCCAGGGTGGGGTGCATGCGATTCCTGGTGCTCGGCGGTACCCGCTTCGTCGGCCGAACAGTGGCAGCGGAGGCGCTGCGACGTGGCCACGAGGTGGTCTGTGCCGCGCGCGGGGAGTCCGGGCCGGTGCCCGAGGGCGCGCGCCTGGTCAAGGTCGATCGCGACGTCGAGGACGGGTTGGCGCCGTTGGCGGGGGAGCGGTTCGACGCCGTCGTGGACGTCGCCCCGATCTCCTACGAGTGGGTGCGCCGGGCACTGGCGGCGTTCGGGGAGCAGGCCGGGCACTGGACTTTCGTGTCCTCGATCAGCGCCTACGCCAACCCGGGCATCCCCCCGACCGGCACCGGCGACCCGCTGCTGCCACCCCGCCAGGAACACGGCACCCGCGAACTCCTGACCACCGACCCTGACGCCTACGGCTCGATCAAGGTGGCCAGCGAGAACGCCGTCACCGCCACCGTCGGCGACAAGGCCCTGATCGCCCGCGCAGGCCTCATCACCGGCCCCGGCGACGAGTTCGACCGCTTCGGCTACTGGCCGCAACGCCTCACCCGGGGTGGCCGGGTCGTCGTCCCGGACATCGACCGCCTGGTCCAGTACATCGACGTCCGAGACCTCGCGGCCTGGCTGGTCGACGCCGCCGAACACGGCACCACCGGCACCTACGACGCGATCGGCCCGGCCCAACCGCTGCTCGACCTGCTATCCGAGATGGCGGACGTCCTGGGCGCGGATGTCGAGTTCGTCCGGGTCAGTGAGGCGAAGCTGCACGAGCTCGGGGTCAAGCCGTGGATGGGGCCGAAGTCCCTCCCACTCTGGCTCCCCGAATCCCACAGGTACATGACCGCCCGCGACGCCGCACCCACGCTGGCCTCGGGCCTCACGCCCCGCTCCCTGGCCGACGCGGTGGCGGGGGCGCTGGATCATGAGCGGACGCTGGGGCTTGATCGAGAACGGAAGTCAGGCCTCACGGCCGAGGAGGAAGCGGAGATCCTGGCCGCGCTGTAGCCGGTGTCAAACCGCGGCCTCGGTACACGCCTCCCCGGAAACCGGACACACCAGCGCGTCGTAAGCCTCGGTGTGCGAATCCAGCATGGTCTTGTGCTCGGATCGGGTGTAGTCGCACCATCGGCCGACCACGAGCGCGGTCACCCGAGCGGCTCCCGCCTCATGCAATGTCACCGCCGCCGACTGGACTTTCGCGCCCGAGGTCCACGTGTCGTCCACGACCATGATGTGCCTGCCCTGCACGCGGTCCATGAACTGGTCGGGCACCACGAACCTGTCCGAGCGCACGGTGCGTCCGGGGACATCGATCCCCCGGCCGAGCCCGAGGGCGAATCGCTCGGCCCCGGCCACGATGTGGACGTGGCGAGCGAGATTCGCCACCGGGTGGCGTCGATCAGGAAACCTCGACGAGGGGATGAAGGTGATCGCCGTGCTCGGCCCATACGCCGCCGCGATGCAGCGCGCGTGCAGTCTGGTGGCGGCAGCGACCACGGCCACGAGATCATCCGCACACTTGCGCACCGGCGTCGGCTGCATCTTGTACGCCCACAGCGTGTGCGCGGACTGGTGCCGTTTGCCGGGGGCGTGCCCCCGGACATAGGTCAGCAGCAGCACCTGTGAGGCCAACCGGTCGCCGAATTCCTGCTGCGCCCGCCAGCAGACACCGCAAAGGCCACTGGATTGTTCAGGTGGCACCCCACAAGTCGAGCAGTACTCACCGCGCGGGCGGTAGCGCACGTTTCGGAAGAATGCCCCTACGCGATGGCGAATACTGTTACGAAGCTCGGCCCGGGTATGAGCGTCGATCACTCATCGACCATAGCGAGCAGCTCGGTCAACTGGTTCGACTGTGCGAGAACACGCCGCACGACGTCCAAGGCGGCGGTGACATCGGCGGCCACGAAGACACCGGGAGCACCGACCAGCACCCGACCCCAGTTCGTGCCGTGCGCCACGGCGTCCATGAGGATGACCGGGCGGCCATGCGCGACCGCGGTCCGGGCCTGGATACGAGCACCGCTCTGCTCGCCCGCCTCGACCACGATCGTCGCGCGCCCGTACGCGCTCATGGTCGCGTTGCGCATGGGGAAGCTCTGCTTGGTCGGCGGCGCGTCCGGCCAGAACTGCGACAACACCAAACCATCGACGGCGATTTTCTCCTGCAGCGCACGATTGGCCGCGGGAAAAGTCTTCGTGATCCCGGTACCGATGACCGCCACGGTTCTACCGCCGGTCGACAGTGCGGTCTCGTGCGCCACGGTATCGATACCCTCGGCGAGTCCGGACAACACAGTCACCTGGTTCGCGACCAAGCCCGCGGCGATGTCCCGGGCATTGCGCAACGCGGTTGACGACGCCTTGCGGGACCCGACCACCGACACCGCGATCTCGTCGGTCCGCGGCGCGCCCCGCACGAACAGCACCGGCGGCATCTGGTGGACCTCGCGCAGCTGGGCCGGGTAGTCGGCGTCCAGGAAGGTCAGGAAGTCGAAGTCGGCCTCCCGCCACGCCCGGACATCATCCCGCGCGGCCCGCAGCACGACGTCCTCATCCGTGTCAGCGGAGAACAGGTCCCGCGGCAAATGCTGATCCCAGACGGCCCGCGCACTCCCCGCGTCCGCGACCTCCGCGGCGATCTGCGACCAGCTCAGCCCACACGGCCGCGCACGCAGGAGAGCGACGAGCACGGCGCGTTCGTCATCGTCCCACCCGGTCATGCCGGACAGCGTAGGACGTGCCCCGGCAGGCGGCCGGGTCGAGGACCCGGCCCCGATGATCGTCTCGTTCGCCGCGGACACGTACCGATCATATGTTCGATCCGGTCGCTTGGGGAGGGCTTCGGAACGAAACCGCCATGCCCGGGTCAGCCGCACGCCTGGGTGGTGACACGGCGCTGACGCAGCGTCGCAAGGAGCAAGACCAGGGCGAACGTGGTCATCAGGGTCGCGGTGGCACTGTTGAGTGCGATACCGCTCATCCGCTCGCCCGTGTACGTCGGTCTTGTCATGACTGCTGTGCCGATGCCCAACGCGGAGCATGCCGTGATCACCCACCACGCCAACGGTTCCGACCAGCGCCCCAGAGGGTCGAGCAGCTGCCGGGATCAGTGACTCCGGCCGTGCAGGAGGGAGATCAGCTTGGCGAAGCGGGCGTCCGTCTTCTCGGTTCGGCTGAACGTGGTCAACGTCAGTGGGGCACGGAAGCGCTGACGGGTCACCGACTGGGGGCGGCCGAACTCGCGCAGGCCTTCCGGGCCGTGGATGCGGCCGAATCCTGAGTCGCCCACGCCACCGAACGGCAGGGCCGGGACGCCTGCAAAGCTGATTACCGAGTTGACGGCGACCATGCCGGAGCGGAGACGGCGGGCCAGGGCCGGGCCTTGGGAGCGGGAGAATACCGAGCCGCCCAGGCCGTATGTCGTCGCGTTGGCCTTGGTGATGGCCTCGTCCATTGACGACACTTTCGCGATCGTCAGAGTGGGGCCGAAGGTTTCCTCGCGAACGGCAGGCGCGTCCTCCGGCACATCCACCAGCACGGTCGGCTCGACGAAACGTCCGTCGTCAGTGCCGCCGATCAGTGCGCGGGCGCCGCGGGAAAGGGCGTCGGAGATGTGACGGCGAATGATCTCCACCTGGCTCGGCATGGTGATCGGTCCGATGTCCTTTCCCGGCCGAACCCCCCGCGCCTTCTCCACCACCTGCGAGACGAACTCGTCGTAAACGCTCTCGTGGACGTAGACCCGTTCAATACCGATACAAGTCTGTCCCGAGTTGGAAATCCCACCCCACACCGCCGCGTCAGCCGCGGCCGCGACGTCCGCGTCGGCGTCCACGAGCAGGGCGTCCTTTCCCCCGGCCTCGATCAGCACCGGCGTCAACGTCTCCGCGCAGGCCGCCATGATCTTCTTGCCGGTTCCCGGCGACCCGGTGAAGGCGATCTTCGACACCCCCGACCGGCACAGCGCCGCCCCCGTCTCCCCGTAGCCCGTGATCACCTGGAACACCGGGTGCTCCGGCACCACCGACGCGAACGTGTCCGCCAGCCACTTGCCCACGCCGGGCGTGTACTCGCTCGGTTTGAAGACGACCGCGTTGCCTGCTGCCAGTGCGTAAGCGATCGACCCCATCGGGGTGAACACCGGGTAGTTCCACGGGCCGATCACCCCCACCACGCCCAACGGCAGGTATTCGACCGTCACCGTCTGGTTGAACATCAACAGTCCGGACGACCGCCGACGACGGCCGAGCACCTTCGGTGCATGTCGGGCCGCCCACTCGGTGTGGTCGATGGCGAGGTTGATCTCCAGCATGGCGTCGGCGACCGGTTTGCCGTTCTCCTCGTGCACCAGTGCCGCCAGTTCGGCCGCGCGGCGGGTCAGCACGGTTTTCCACTGGCGCAACCGGTCGGCGCGGCCCGCGAAACCCAAGCCTGCCCACCATTCCGCCGCAGACCGGGCCGCCGCGACGACCGCGTGGACATGATCGGCGTCGTGGATCGGGTGGGTGCCGACGACCTCGTCCGTCGCCGGGTTGAGGGAGTCGAAGGTCGCGCGCACCGTGGTCATACCACTGAAGCTACCCGCCGGTAAGGCCACTGGCGATACCCTGTCGCACGTGAAGGTGACTCATTTCGGACACTCGTGCGTGCTGTTGGAAACCGGGTCCGCCCGCCTGTTGATCGACCCGGGTGTGTACTCTGCGGGCTTCGCCGACCTGCGCGATCTGGACGCCATCCTCATCACCCACGCGCATTTCGACCATTACGACCCGAAGACCCTGCCCGACCTGCTCAAGGCCAACCCGCACGCGGAGCTCGTGGTCGATCCCGGCACCGCCGCGGAGATCGTCAAGCTTGGCCTGCCCGCGCGCACCGCCAACCCCGGCGACGGTTTCGAGCTCAACGGCGCCGCGATCTCCGTCGTCGGCGGGCAGCACGCGATCATCCACGCCGATGTCCCGGTGCCGCCGAACGTCGGTTACCTGGTCGATCACGGCGCCTTCTACCACCCCGGCGACTCCCTGTTCGTGCCCGAGCAGAAGATCGACACCCTTGGCCTGCCCACCGGCGCGCCGTGGCTCAAGCTCGGCGAGGCGATCGACTTCTTCCGCGCGGTCGCGCCCCGGGTCGCGTTCCCGATCCACGAGGCCGTGTTGGCGCCGGGCGCGATCCAGATGGCGTACACCCGGTTCACCGATCTCGCGCCGGTCGGTGCCAGTGTGCGGGTCCCCGAACGGGGTACGTCGATCGAGTTGGATTAGTCCGCTATCGGGTTAATTCCGGGCGGGGCACGCGGGGGCACGTGATTGTCTCCTCGGGACCGGGTGATCACCCATTCCCGTGGAGGGTTTCGTGTTCCTGCGTTCCGCCTGCCGACGCGTGGCCACGGCCGTGGCGCTCGGCGCCTGTCTCACCGCCGGGTTGCCGGGCCTGGCGCACGCCGCGCCCGCCGCGGGTATGCGTTCCTATCTGGTGATCACGGCGCCGAACGGCACAGCGGGTGCCAAATCGGCCATCACGTCCAACAGCGGCTCGGTCATCGCCAGCTACGACGCGATCGGCGTGGTCGTCGCGAACTCCACCGCCACCGATTTCGCCGCACGGGTGCGCGCGGTCGCAGGCGTGCAGCAGGTCGGCGCGACCCGCACCTCGGACCTGCCCGCCGAGGCGAGCAACCCGCCGATCCCGCCCATTCCGACCGAGGCGATCCCGACCGCGGCCGAGACGTCCCGCCCGGACATGACCCAGATCAAGGCCGACCAGGCCTGGGCAGTCACCACCGGATCCCCGTCCGTGCTGGTGGGCATCCTGGACACCGGCGTGGACGACCAGCACTACGACCTCAAGCCCAACTTCGACGCGAGCAAGTCCGCCTCCTGCGCATACGGCAGGCTCGACACCCGGACGGGATCGTGGCGCGCCCAGGGTGATCACGGCACGCACGTCGCGGGCATCGTCGCGGCCGCCAAGAACGGCAAGGGCATGGTCGGTGTGGCGCCGGGCGTGCGCATTGCCTCGGTGCGCATCGCGGAGAAGCCGAGTGGGTTGTTCTTCGCCGAGAACACGATCTGCGCCTTCATGTTCGCCGCCGATCACGGGTTCAACATCACCAACAACAGCTATTACTCCGACCCGTGGCTGTTCAACTGTCCGAGCAATGTGGACCAGGCGGCCATCCTGGAGGGCATCCGGCGGGCCAGCGGCTACGCCGAGGGCAAGGGCGTGCTGAATGTCGTCGCGGCGGGCAACGAGAACTACGACCTGGCCAACAAGGTCACCGACACGACCAGCCCCAACGACTCCAACCCCGGCAGCCGCCCGGTGAACAACTCCTGCCTCGCCGTGCCGAACGAGCTGCCCAGCATGGTGACCGTCGCCTCGATCACCACGGCGAACGCGAAGTCCTCGTTCTCCAACTTCGGCACCGACAAGATCGCCCTCGCCGCCCCCGGCGACGCCGTCTACTCGACGCTCCCCGGCGGCACCTACGGCAACCTGTCCGGCACCTCCATGGCCACCCCGCACGTCTCCGGCGTCGCCGCACTCATGCTCAGCGCCAACCCGACCCTGACCGTGGCCCAGCTGCGCGCCCGCCTGGCCGCCCAGGCCGACGACCTGCCGTGCACTGACAGCCGGTGCACCGGGACGACCGCTCGGAACAACTTCTTCGGTGAGGGCCGGGTCGATGCCAAAGAGGCCGTAGAACTCGGATCGACCTCCGCGGGCACCTTCGCCAACACGAACCGCTACGCGATCCCGGACGGTGGTGACGCCATCCTCAGCCCGATCACCGTCACCGGCGTCGCGGGCCCGGCGCCGTCGGCCCTGCAGGTCGGCGTCAACATCACGCACACCTACCGCGGCGACATTCGCATCGACCTGATCGGTCCGAGCGGCCGCAGCTATCGCCTGAAGAACTCGTCCACCAACGACGCCGCCAACAACGTCATCACGACCTACACCGTCAACGCGTCCGGCGAACCTGCCAACGGCACCTGGAACCTCCGCGTCCAGGACGTCTACCGCGCCGACACCGGCTACCTGGACTCCTGGCGACTCACCTTCTAGCGGGCAGCCACCAGCAGGATCACGTTCGCCCCGGTCCGCGCCGCGAGCAGCTCCGCCGCCGACCCGCCGTTGACCGCGATCGCCACCCGCCCGGCCGAGTCGATCAGCACGACCGCCTCGCCCGCGGGCGCGTCGGCGAAGGTCCGCCCCACCACCGCCTCCACCGACCGGTCCCCGACCTGCGCGTGCACATGCGCCCCGAGCGGCGCGTCCACCCCGGTGGCAGCCAGTTGCACGTTCCCGAACGTGTCCACCCCGAGCACCTCGGTCAACACCCGGCCAGCCTCGACCCGGGTCACCGGCGCGGGCAATCGCACCAATGACGTCGGATCAATCTCCGGCCCGACCTCCCGGACCGCCACCCCCGCGGCCAGGTGCGCCGCGACCGGCGCGAACACGTCCCGCCCGTGGAACGTCGCGGACACCGGTTGCAGCGACAGCTCCGCCAGCTCGTACGCCCCCACCACGCCGCCCAACGCGTCCGCCGCAGGCAGCAGCAACCCGTTGTCCGGCCCGATCAGAACCGCCCCAGGCACCACTACCGCGATCGGCCGCCGCGCTGTCCCCACTCCCGGGTCGACCACCGCGAGATGCACCGCCGCAGGCAGGTACGGCACGGCCTGGGCGAGCAGTTCCGCGCCCCGCCGCACGTCCTGGCGGGGTACCTCGTGGCTGACGTGCAGCACCCGGACCGCGGGCGCGATACGCGCGATGACACCCTCGCAGACCGCCGGGTAGCCGTCCGCGAGGCCGTAGTCGGTGGTGAAGGAAACCCAGTCGTACCCCACGGACGCAGTGTCCCGGAAGGTCCGTAGGCTGCACAAACGTGCCGAGCCTCGATGACTACCCGAAGATCGCCGCGGGCAAGGTCCGCGAGCTGCACGCGGTCGACGACGACCACCTGCTGCTCGTGGCCTCCGACCGGATCTCGGCCTACGACTTCGTGCTGGAGTCGCCGATCCCGGACAAGGGCCGGATCCTCACCGCGATGAGCGTCTTCTGGTTCGAACTGCTCGGCGACCTGGTGCCGAACCACCTGGTGGCCTGGGACGACGACCGGATCCCGGCCGAGGTGCGCGGCCGCGCGCTGATCGTCAAGCGGCTGGCGATGCTCCCCGTGGAGGCCGTCGCGCGCGGCTACCTGGCTGGTTCCGGCACCGTGGATTACACCCGAACGGGGAAGGTCTGCGGCATCGAGCTGCCCGACGGCCTGGTCGAGGGCTCGCGGCTGCCCGAGCCGATCTACACCCCGGCCACCAAGGCCCCGCTCGGCGAGCACGACGAGAACATCGACTTCGCCGCCACCGTCGAGGAGATCGGTCGGGAGCGCGCCGAGCAGGTGCGCGACCTGACCCTGGCCGTCTACCGGCGGGCCGCCGAGCACGCGCGCGGGCACGGCATCATCCTGGCCGACACCAAGTTCGAGTTCGGCGTGCGCGACGACGTGATCGTGCTCGGCGACGAGGTGCTGACCCCCGACTCGTCCCGCTACTGGCCGGAGGAGACCTACGCGCCGGGCAAGGCGCAGCCGTCGTTCGACAAGCAGTACGTCCGCGACTGGCTCACCGGCCCGGACTCCGGCTGGGACCGGCACGGCAGCACCCCGCCCCCGCCGCTGCCCGATGACGTGGTGGAATCCACCCGCGCCCGGTACGTGGAGGCCTACGAGCGGATCACCGGGCGGAAGTTCGCCGACTGGATCGGCTGAGGCACCACCCGCGACACCTGGTAGTCATCCGGTCCCGTTGTGCTTGCTCATGTGACGGCACGACTGCTGGTCTCCCTGTCCGGGATCGACGCCCGGACCCTGGACGCCTGCGTCGACCTCGGCACCGAGCTGACCGCCCGCGCGGTGCCGTCGTCGCTGCTGGTCGCCCCCCGGTTGGCGGGGGCGGCGGTCGACTGGGTCCGCGCCCGGCACGCGGCGGGTGACGACGTGCTGATGCACGGTTTCGACCACACCCGCGACCCACGTTCGCTGAGCATGGCACTGGGCAGGCGCGCCGAGTTCGCCACGCTGCCCGCGCACGAGGCGGGTCTGCGGCTCACCGCGGCGATGGCCACGATGGAGCGGCTCGGCCTGCCGTTGGACGGGTTCGCGCCGCCGCGGTGGATCGCGTCGCGGGGAACCCTGGTCGCGTTGGAGCGCAAGGGTTTCCGGCTGTGCGCCGATCTCGTCGGTATCCACGATCTACGCTCGGGCGCCCGCCTGCGCGCCCGTGTGCAGACTCTGCGCAGCCACGAACGCGCCGAGACCTGGCGCTGTTTCGCGCTGGTACTGGCCGCCGCCCGGATCACGCGGCGCGGGGGAGTGCTGCGGCTGGCCGTGGACGCCGCCGACCTGTCCCGCCCGGCCCACCGCACCGCGTTCCTGGACGCGGTGGACGCGGCCCTGGGCCACGCCGCCGAACCCCTCACCTACCGCGGCGCGGCCACCGTGACCGCCGCCTGAGCCGACGCGCGCACCGCGTCGGCTCAGGCGGGTCCATTCCCTGCTCCCGCTCAGCCGAGGATGACGTCCGAGCAGGAGTAGAAGGCCTCCCCACTGTCCGGGTAGTGGCGCTGCCAGATCGAGTAGATCAGGTGGCGCCCGGTGTGCCCGGCGGGGATGGTCGCGGCCAGCTGGTACGCGCCACCGGAGATCGGCGGGTTCAGCTGCGAGTAGAACGGTGTGGGCTCCAGGTCCGACCACTTCAGCGGCTGGGTCGGGTCATAGCCCTGCTTGGTGATGTAGAGCTCGAAGGTGCCCGGGTGCGCGGCGGTCTCCTTGTACTTGAAGGTGAACGGGCCGCTCGCGGGCAGGTTGGTCGCGGGCCAGTCGGCGCGCGGCAGGTCGAGGCCCTTGTACTTGTCGCGACCCGCGCTGCACAGCTTGCCGTCCGGGATGATCTGCCTGCTCTTCCCGTTGGCGTTGGGCTGGTTGACCTCGTCCCAGTCGTAGATGACCCAGGCCCCGCCCGCCTTGACGGCCGCCTTGCAGGCCGCGGACTTCGGGTTCTCCGGACCCTCGTTGAAGCACCGCCAGATCCGGCTGGCCGGGTTGCTCATCGAACCGTGCGCGAACGCGGGCGTCGCCGCGACGACACTCAGCGACATCACCGCCCCGGAGAACGCCGCCACGATGGCGGCTGCGCGCCGAAACCTCATCCCGCTCTCCTTCCATCCAGCCCCAAAGGTCTAGACCATGGTGAACCATTCCCCGCTATAACGGAACCCCTGGTCATCACCGGTTGGCTATTTTCATACGGCCGGACATATCGGATAGCTTGATACCGGAAACACTCGCGCACCAGAAGTGTTATCTGGTAAGGGTTATACGTCTGTGAAACCATTCCCGAAACCGCATCCGCATTCACCTTCAGGCCAGGAAACCCTCGCCGAGCGTGCAACCAATCCCGGAGTAGTCCCGTCTCGGGCGGTCGACGCTGACGTACTAGCTACGGTATCTGGTACGCTAGCGGTGTAGTGGGAACCGGATGGACCGAGGGGAGCACTGTGATGTCGAGCGGCGCCGTCGTGGCGGAAGGCCTGCGCAAGCGTTATGGCGACAAGTACGCACTGGACGGATTCGACCTGGAGGTACGCCCCGGCGTCGTGCACGGTCTGCTCGGCCCCAACGGCGCGGGCAAGACGACAGCGGTCCGGATCCTGTCCACGCTGGTCAGGCTGGACGAGGGCACCGCGCGTGTCGCCGGGTTCGACGTGGCCACCCGGCCTGCCGAGGTGCGCAGACGCATCGGGCTGGTCGGTCAGTACGCCGCCGTGGACGAGGTGCTCAGCGGCAGGCAGAACCTGGAGATGTTCGCCCGCCTCTACCACCTGCCCGCACGGCAGGCCCGGGAGCGCGCGGGTCGGATGTTGGAGCGGTTCAGCTTGGCGAACACCGGCGGCAAGCCCGTCAAGACCTACTCCGGCGGCATGCGGCGCAGGCTCGACCTGGCCGCGAGCATGATCCTCGCGCCCGCCGTGCTGTTCCTGGACGAGCCGACCACCGGCCTGGACCCGCGCGGCCGCAACGAGGTCTGGGCGGCCGTCCGCGAGCTCGCCGACCTGGGCACGACGGTCCTGTTGACCACTCAGTACCTCGACGAGGCCGACCAGCTCGCCAGCCGGATCTCGGTCGTCGACCACGGCCGCGTCATCGCCGAGGGCACCCCCGACCAGCTCAAGTCCCGGCTGGGCGGCGACCGCGTCGACATCACCGTGCACGACGCCGCCGACCTGGGCCGCGCCGCCGCCCTCGCGAGCCGGATCGCGGGCGCGCCCGCCGAGATCGACACCGACAACCGGCGGGCAGGCGTGCGGGTCGCCGAGCGCGTGACCGTGCTGGCCGACCTGCTCCGCGAGCTGACCGCCGAGGGCATCGCGGTGGAAGACATCGGCCTGCGCCGCCCCACCCTCGACGAAGTCTTCCTGCAGCTGACCGAGGAGGTCCCCGCTTGACCAGCGCCGTCCCGACCGATGCCCGCTGGGTCGCCGCGGACTCCTGGACGCTGACCCGCCGCGGCCTGGCCCACTGGGTGCGCAACCCCGGCCAGGTGATCTTCTCGCTGGCCTTCAACATCGTTCTCGTCCTGATGTTCGGCTTCCTGTTCGGCGGCGCCATGGCGGCGCCCGGCGACTACCGCGAGTTCCTGATACCCGGCATGTTCGCCATGACCATGCTGTTCGGCATCGGCCTGACCACCCAGGCGGTGGCCACCGACAAGGAACGCGGCATCACCGACCGGTTCCGGTCGATGCCCGTGTCCGCCGCGTCGGTGCTGATCGGCCGGGCCGTGGCGGACCTGCTGTTCGCCGTGCTCACCGTGGTCGTCATGGCCCTGTGCGGGCTGGCCGTGGGCTGGACCACGCACGGCTCGCCCGGCGACACGCTCGTGGCGTTCCTGCTGATCCTGCTGTTGCGGTTCGCGCTGATCTGGGTCGGCGTCTACATCGGACTATCGGTGAGCGGTCAGGAGGCGATCACCGGCGTGCAGACGCTGGAGTTCCCACTGGGCTTCCTGTCCTGCGCGTTCGTCGCCCCATCGACCATGCCCACCTGGCTGGGCACGGTCGCCGACTGGAACCCGCTGTCGTCCACAGTGGTCGCCACCCGACAGCTGTTCGGCAATCCCGGGTGGACGGCGGACAACTGGATCGTGCGGCACGCGGACCTGATGGCGGTGTGCTGGCCGGTGCTGATCACCGCCGTCTTCATGCCGTTGGCGATCGGCAAGTTCCGTGCCCTCGGGAACTGATCAGCTGTCCTGAGTTGCGGAGGTTCTATTGCGACTCGCCCGCTGTGCGGTGGTCTTCTGTCCGGCCGACCCGCCCCGGAACGGCACCGTGAGCGTGTGGGATCCGAATGGCGTCGGTCTGCCCGACGACATCGGTGAACCGGGAGTACTGACCGTGGCCGACCCCGAGGTCCGCGCGGTCGAGGCGCGGCACCTCTCGGTCGCCGAGGCATTGCCCCGGCTGCTCCGGGTGCGCGACGATCACGCCGCGCACCCGGCGGCGGTCTTCTGGTCCGCAGCGGCGTTCGCGGCCGTGCCAGCGGCGTTGCCCGGCGAGCCACCAACATCCGTTTGGCAGCCGGTGTCCGTCACCGAGACCGACCTGGACCCCGAGGCCGTCGCCGCCCTCATCCACACCGCGGCCACCTGGGCCGATGCCCTCCTCGATGCAGCCACCCACGACCCACGCTCGATCCGCCCTCAAGCCGTGGACGACAAGCTCGACATCCGCGCGCCGCAAAGGAGAACCCCGCCATGACGATCCTGGTGACCGGCGCCCGCGGCCACGTCGGCCGCGGCGTCGTGAATGGCTTGCTCGCCGCAGGCGCCCGAGCGCGCGCGATGTCGCGGAACCCGGGGAGCATCCGACCGCGCCCGGGTCTGACCGTGGTCGGCGGCGACCTGGAGGACCCGGAGGGCCTGGCACCCGCACTGTCCGGAGTGGACAGCATGTTCCTGTTCCCGGTCGCCCGCACCGCCGCGGCGGTCCTCGACCACGCCAAACGAGCGGGCGTCCGGCACGTGGTGGTGCTGTCGTCCAACTCGGTCCCGTACGCGTACAGCCACAACGGCCGGTACCACAAGGTCGTGGAGGACGCGGTCCGCGGCTCCGGCCTGGACTGGACTTTCGTCCGTCCCGGCGAGTTCGCCACCAACCTGCTGTGGAAGTGGTGCACCACAATCCGCGCAAACGGCGTTGTGCGCGCGCCATTTCCCGAAGCCCGCCAAACCCTCCTGCACGAGGCCGACGTCGCCGCCGTAGCAACGGTCACGCTCCTGCAACCCGGCCACGAAAGCCAGATCTACGACCTGACCGGCCCACACGCCCTGACCCAACGCGAACAAACCGAGGCGTTGAGCCAGGCTCTTGGCAGGCCACTCCGGTTCGAGGAGATCAGCCCCCGCGAGGCCAAGGCGGAAATGACCCGCTTCATGCCCGAACCAGCCGCCGCCCTGGCCCTCGCCTACCTGGCCGACGCCGCAGCCCACATCCCCACCGTGACCCGCACGGTCGCCCGCCTAACCGGCCGCCCCGGCCTGCCATTCACCCAGTGGGCCCACGACCACGCCCCCGAATTCTCCCTCTGACCAGCACATACGTCGTACGATACGCCGTCCGGTAAACTTGCTGTATGCCCAGAGAACCCCGGACCAAGCCCGACCCCGCCCGCAGCCTGGCCCTGCTCTGGCGCACCACCGAACCCGCCAGCCGCAAACCCGACGCGGACCTCAGCGTGGACAAGATCGTCACCACCGCCATCCACATCGCCGACACCCAGGGCCTCCCCGCCCTGACCATGCGCGCCGTCAGCGACCACCTTGGCGTCGGCACCATGTCCACCTACACATATGTGCCTGGCAAGGGCGAACTGGTCGACCTCATGGTCGACAAAGCCCTCGGCGAAATAGCCCACCACAAACACCCCGGCCCGGACTGGCGCACCCGCCTGGAAAGCGTCGCCCGCACAAACTGGAACCTCCTGCGCGCGCACCCGTGGATCCTCTCCACCGGCCCCCGCCCCGTCCTGGGCCCCAACGTCATCGCGAAGTACGACAACGAACTCCGCACAATCGACGGCCTCCCGGTAAGCGATGTGGAACTGGACGCCATCCTGACCCTGGTCCTCGGCCACACCCAGAACACCGCCCGCCTCGCCGCCGAAACCGCGGAAACCGCAACCAAGACCGGCCAAACCGACGCCCAATGGTGGGCCACCCACGCCCCCCTCCTGAACCGAATCCTCGACCCCACCCGCTACCCCCTGGCCCACCGCGTCGGCACCGCCTCCGGTACCGAACACAACGCCCCCCAAGACCCCCAAGCCACCTTCGAGTTCGGCCTGGCCCGTCTCCTCGACGGCATAGCCAGCTTCATCGAGGGTCAACTGGAACACGAGTAAGCCACGTGTCGAAAAGGTGCCATTGCGCAACCTGATTGACACTGGCTGTAACAACCTGCCTGCCCGGGTGCGATGTGATCACCGCACCTGGAGGAGGCCGAGTGGCAATCACGACTTCGCAGTTCCCACCCGCACCGGGGGCGACCGGTGGTTACGCGGTCGTCGACACCGAGACCACGGGAATTAGCGCCGGTCTCAAGCACCGGATCGCCGAAATCGCGATCGTCCATGTCGACGCGCAGGGCGTGGTCACCGACGAGTGGTGCACCCTGGTCAACCCGGACCGGGATCTCGGTCCACAAGCCATCCACGGTATCCACGCGGCTGATACCCGCCGCGCGCCGCGCTTCGCGCAGATCGTGGGCGATGTGATCGACCGGTTACGCGGACGGATCGTGGTAGCGCACAACTGGCCGTTCGACGCGATGCACCTACGCGCCGAGTTCGAGCGCCTTGGCACCCAAACCCCGCTGCACGCACACGCCGGACTGTGCACGATGCGCGCTGCCGGAATGGCACAACTGGCCGCAGGCCGTTCGCTGGTCGATTGCTGCACCGCGATCGGGCTACCACCCCGATCCTGGCACTCGGCCCATGACGACGCGCTGGCCGCGGCCGGGCTGCTCGGCTACCTGATCGAACGACATCCCGAGACAGTGCGGATCGTGCCAGACCACCTCGAAACCGCCAACTGGCCATGGCCGTCATCGTGGCCTGGCGGCCTCGTCAAACCTGTGCGCCGCACGCAGGCCGAGCACACCGAACAACACTTCCTGGCACGTCTGGTCGAGCGCCTGCCCCGGGACGAGGAACCCGAGGTGGACACCTACTTCGCCATGCTCGACAACGCGCTCCTCGACCGTCGGATCTCCGCCACCGAAGCCGACGCACTACTTGAACTGGCTCACGACCTGGGCATGCACAAGGCCGACGTCCTGAACGTGCACCACACCTACCTCCGGCAACTGGCCAAGGCAGCCTGGCAAGACCGGATCCTCACCGACGAGGAGCGGACCGACATCACCACTGTCGCCATCCTTCTCGGCTTCGACGCCACCTACGCTGAGCAAGTCCTCGCCGAGGAAGCCCACCCCGACGACTCCACGCGGCCTGTCACGATCGGCGGTCTACGACTCAGAGCAGGCGACAAGGCAGTCCTGACCGGCGACATGATCCGCCCACGCGACAGCATCGTCCACCAGGCGACCGCGGCCGGGCTCCGCATCACCACCCATGTCAGCAAGCAAACCCACGTGGTCGCCGCCGCGGACCCCGACTCGCTGTCCGGCAAGGCAAAACGCGCCAGGGAGCTCGGTGTGCCGGTGGTCGACCAGCACACATTCCTCCGAGCCCTGGACACCATCTCCTGACTCCCGGCAGGCAATCACCACCGAGCCGACCCGAGGTCGAACGACGGCACCGCTCGGTGGGTCCTCACGGACATACTCCGAGCCTGACCGGGGCACGGACAAGCGACCACCAGCGGCGCCGAACGTCTCGGGACCGCTGGTGGGCGCACCGCTAGCTCTCCAGCCAGCCCCGTTGGACGGCGGCGACACCAGCGGCGAAGCGGTTCCGAGCCCCTAGCTCGGTCATCAGCCGGGCGATCCGCCGCCGGGCCGTGCGCACGCTGATCGACATCGACTTCGCGATGTACTCATCGCCATGCCCCATGGCCATGAGTCGGATCAATTTCCGGTCTTCCGGATCCAGGCCTTCCGTGCACAACTCTTTCTCGCATTGCATGTCCCCATCCCCCTGGCACCATGGTCACGAACAATCCGCGCACCCCGGCCGAAGGTCACCATACACGTGATCATGCGACCACGCCAAGACATAGCGTGACCGGGGCAGGCGGGGCGACATGGGCCCGCAAAGGCGGACCGGCGGCCGATGCGCCGAACGACCGGGTGCTTCACCCGATTGGCAGACGCTTGGCAGGAGTTTGCCAACGTCGGTCGGACCGGGACGCGGTCGGGCATTCTTGGATAAGCTTCGGACATCGAATTCGATGTTAACGGAGAGTCACTGGGGGATGGACCGCGAGTTACCGCATCGGCCTGCCTTGAATTGTTCCCGCATTTGCCGAGTGGACCGGTCCGTCAAACTCTCGAAAGGGGACCACGATGAGTTCGACGTCCACCCCGAAACAACGCGGCGGCTGGCGCGCCGCCATGTTCGCCCTGCTCGGCGCAAGTATCCTCACCGTGAGCGCGCCCGCTGTCGCCGCTGGTCAAACGCCCAGCACCACCGACGCCCACTGCCCGGCGGACGCCCCTGTCGGCGGGCGCTATCTGCACTCGTACCTGAGCGCGGGTCATTATTTCGACGTATATCTGGTGCCGTTCCACGACGGCTGGAAGCAGACCGAGATCACCTGCGGCTAGCAGCACTGCCGCCCATGCTTTCACGCCGGGTTCTCCGCTAGGCCGACACGTCAAGAACTCGCGCCGAAGTTGTCCGACAACCGCCGGATTCATTGCGACATCCGGCGGGGCCGCGCCCTGCGCGGAATACCGTCGACAGGCGCGAAATTCCGACAACAGCGAATGGGGGACAGTATCGGAGTACCGAACTTACTTTCTATGACCACGGTACGAACAATCGCACTTCAATAGGAGACTGATATGACGCAGATGATCGCGGGTCCCGGTTTCGATCTGGACCTGACCGTGGACGAGGAAATCTTCTCGGCCCCCGGCGGCGGTAGCCAGGCGACGGCCAGTACGGCGGACAACCCGGACGGGACCTTCACCTTCACCACGACCTGCTGGGGCACCTGTGCCGTGACCTGCGGCGACTGCCACACGCTGGAGTGCTGCACGCACTAGCCGGGACGCAGAGCGAGTGGTCTGCCGCCACTTGCTCTGCGTTTCCCCCTGCCGCGGCCGCACGGCGGGGTTCCGATGCCGAGGGGAAAGCATCCGATGACCGCAGGCTCTCCGACGAAGAACCCGTCGTTCCTGGCGACCGTACGGGAGGCTTTCCAGCTCAGCAGACAGGCAGGCCGCGGGCTGTTCGCGCTCTGCATCGCCATCCCGGTCGTGGAGGGGCTTCTCGCGATCACCCAGCTCGTCGTGCTGCGCTCCGGCTCGACCGCCTTCTTCTCGGGCGGCTCGCCCGGCGAGACGCTGCGGCAGATCACGCCGTGGCTGGTGGCCGCGGTCGCGGTCATGGTGATCTCGGTGGTGGCCGACAACGCGCGCAACGTGGTGCGGGAGCTGCTAACCGAACACGTGAAGCGGTTCAGCGCGAGCCGCATGCACACCGCCATCGCCGGGCTGGACCTCATCGACTTCGACGAACCGGAGATGCACAACCGCATCGCCAGGTCGGAGGCCACCGCCGACTATCGACCGGTCCAGGTCGTGCGGTCGGTGACCACGATGATCACGTCGGCGGTCCGGGTCATCGCGCTGGCCGGGTTCCTGCTGGTCCTTCAGCCGCTGCTGGTGCTCGCGGTGCTCGCCGCGACGGCGCCGGTCATGGCGATCTCGGCGCGGCTGGCCAAGCACCGGTTCACCTTCTTCAACAGCGTGACCCCGCTGGAACGCAAGCGCCGCTACGTCGGCTGGCTGCTCACCGCCCGGGACTCGGCCGCCGAGGTCCGCTCGTTCGGGCTGACTCGGTTCCTCTCCGAACGCCACTCCCGACTGTCCCTCGCCCGCCTGGCCGAACTGCGGAAGCTGGCCCGCAAGCAGTGGCGGAACATGATGGTCGGGCAACTGACCTTCGCCCTGATCATCAGCCTGTCCGTGCTGGTGCTCGTCTGGTTCTACGGGCGCGGCCTAGTCGACAACGCCACGTTGCTGGTCGCGCTGCTCGGTCTGATCCAGCTCGCGGGAGCGCTCGGCTCACTGGGCTCACCGCTCGGCGAGCTGTCCGAAGCGAGCCTGTTCCTGGCCGACCAGCGGGCCTTCTACCAGCACATCGAGCGGAACAAGAGCGCGCACGAGATCGGCGACGTCCCCGGCCCGATGCGAGAGCTGCGGGTCCGGAACCTCTCGTTCGGCTACCCGTCCTCGAACGAGCCCGTGCTCAAGGACGTGGACCTGGTGCTCAAGGCGGGCCAGGTGGTCGCGCTGGTCGGGCCCAACGGTTCCGGCAAGACCACGCTGGCCAAGGTTCTCGCCTTCCTCTACCGGCCGTCCGAGGGCTCGGTCACCTGGAACGGCGTGGACACCGCGAAGCTGAGCCAGGACGAGCTGCGCGACCGGGTCGCCACGGTCTTCCAGGACCACCTGACCTATAGCTTCACCGTGGCCGAGAACGTGGCGGTCGGCGATGTCGACGCGCCGGAGGACCGCGACGCGATCCGCCGCGCGCTCGACGACTCGGGGGCGGTGACCGCGGTCGACCGGCTGAAGGACGGTCTGGACACCCAGCTCGGACCGGAGTTCGACGGCGGCACGTCGTTCTCCGGCGGCGAGGCGCAGCGGCTGGCCGTCGCGCGGGCCTTCTACCGCGACGGCCGCGAACTGATGATCCTCGACGAACCCACGTCCGCGCTCGACGCGACCGCCGACTTCGAGTTGCTGGCCTCCCTGCGTCGCCTGCTCGACGGCCGGACCGCGGTGGTCATCTCGCACCGGTTCTCCAATGTCCGGGACGCCGACCTGATCCTGGTGCTCGACCGCGGCCGGATCATCGAACGCGGCACGCACGACAGCCTGATGACCGAGGGCGGTCTCTACTCGACCATGTACACGCTCCAGGCCAGCGCGTACACCGAACCCTCATTGGACGGGACGCGGTAGGACCATGCCTGCGGACGAGCACACGCCCGGGGTGTCCCTCGGGCTCATCGAGTATCTGGACCTCACCGGCACGTCGGATGTGGCGACCAGGCAACGCGTCGCGCTCGACTCGGCCCGGCTGGCGGACGACCTCGGATACCACCGGCTGTGGATCCCGGAGCACCACGGCCTGCTCAGCCCCAGCACCAATGCGCTGACCATGGCGAGCGTCGTGGGCAGTCACACCAGGCACATCCGGGTCGGCACCGCGGTGGTGCTGCTGCGGATCCGGGATCCGCACCTGACCGCGGAGGAGGTCGCCACGGCGGCGTCGTTCTGCGGGAGCAGGCTCGACATCGGGATCGGGCGCGGCGACTTCGGCGGGCCCGGCGCGGAGCTGCTCGACGGCCTCCGCAAGGGCGACGCCGCGCTGACGGACGCGATGGACCGGCTGTTCGAGGTGCTGGACAACGGGTGCGAGTGGATCCCCCGGCTGGGCATCCCGGCGGAACGCTGGCTGCACGGCACCGGAACCGGGTCGTCGGAACTGGCCGCCGAGCGCGGCCTCAGCTACTGCCACGCCCTGTTCCTGAACCCCGACATCGACACCTGCCTTGATGCCCTGCGGCGGTACCGGTCCGGGCCACGTGCGACCGGTCGGACCGCGATCGCCGTGGCGGTCGTGGCGAACGACGACACCGCGGTGGCGGCTGCCGACGCCTGCCGTCCGCCGTTCGCGGTCAACTGCGCGGGTTCGGTGCGGGAATGCGCCCGGATGATCCGACGGCTGGTCGACCTGACCGGTGTCGACGACGTGCTGGTGACCGAGATGTCCGCGCACCCGCCGGACCACTTCCGGGCCATCGAGGCGATCCGCCACGCGGTCGATCCCGAACACGCGAGAGGAACGGTGCGATGAGCGACCAGTTACCCGACCGTCGGACCGGTCGCTTCGGCCTGGTCCGCGCGGCGCTGCTGAGCATCGACGACATCCAGTCGCTGCCGGTGGACGACCCGGTGGTCTCGACCGCGGTGACCCTCGCCGCCGGGGCGCGGGTGGTGGCCGACAGCGCGCACAAGGAACGCGCGCGGCTCACCGTGCAGCGGTACCTCCACCGGATGGGCGGACGGGCGACGCCGTACGGGATCTTCGCAGGCACCGCCACCGCCGAGGTGGCCGCCGACCGGCGGCTCGTCCTCGACGAACGCCACCACCACCGGGTACGGGTCCGGGTCGACACGGGTGTGCTGGAAAAGCTGGTGCGCGCCGCGCTCGACGAGGCGAACGCGAGCGCGTGGCCGCTGCGCCTCAACCCGACGGTATCGGCATCGGAGTCGCGGCTGCGGTTCGCCAAACCCGGTGACTCCAGTGCCGACGTGGTGACCATGCGCCGCACGTCCGCGATCACCGCGGTGCACGACCTGCTCGCCGACGGCGGCACGCGGTACGGGCGGGACCTGATCGACATGTTGACCGGGCTGGCTCCGGGCACGTCACCGGAGGCGTTGGCGGCCTTCCTGGAGTCCCTGGTGCGCTCCGGGCTGCTGCTCGCCGCCCTGGACCTGATCCAACCCGGGGTCGAGCCGGACGACCTCGCCCGCGACCTGCTCGACGGCATCGGCGACAGTGAGCGAGCGGCGGCGCTCAAGGCGCTGCAAGCCGAGACCTGCGGTGTGCACGCGTTGGACGCCGACCTGCTGCCGAGGCTGAACCGGGCCTGGGCGGCCGCCGCCGAGCGTGCGTCCGAACTGGACGACGTGCCCGACCACCACCGCTTCCACGTGGATCTCGAACTGAGCGTCGACCGGCCCATGATCGACAGTGCCACCATCGACGATCTGGCCGGGGCGGTCGCCGTGATGGAGCGGCTGATCCCGCCGTTCGACCCGCTCAAGGACTTCCGGGCCGCGTTCCAGGCCCGCTACGAGGACGCGGAAGTACCCCTGCTGGCGGCACTGGACCTGGAAACCGGGCTGCTGGCGCCGAACGAGCGCGCGGTGTCGAGCGCCGCGACCTCGTCCGGCATCCGATCCGGGACCGGGCCGGGCGCGGGCGACCGGGTGGAGGTCGCGTCCGTACTGCTCCAGGCGCTGGACAAGTGGCAGCGGGACGGCGGTTCGATCGACCTCGCCGAGCTGCGGCCGCCCCGCGCCCAGGCGAGGCGGGTACCGGTCCACGCCGTTCTCGCCGCGCTGGTGGACGGGAATCCGGACGGCTATCGGAGCGTCCTGCTGGTGGGCCACCGGCGGACGTCGATCGCGCTCTTCGCCCGGTTCGCGGCAGGCAGCGAGGAGCTGACCGCGCGGCTACGCGGCATGGTGGCCGCGGAATCCGCCGAACCCGAGGGTGACGGACCACCGCCGATCAAGGCCGAACTCGTGCACAACATCGGCGACCGCATCGGCAACGTGCTGCTGCGCCCGCTGCTGTTCGACGACGTGATCGCGCTCAGTGGCGGAGCAGGCGGGACGCTGTCGCTGGACCGGCTGCGCATCTCGCTCGCCGGTGACGAGCTCCGACTCCGGGACGCGGTCACCGGACGGGACGTGCACATCGAGCTCGGCACCGCGCACAACGTGATGTCCATCGGCGTCGACCCGATCTACACGTTCCTCGGCCAGCTCCGGGGATCGGACGGTCTCGCCTGGTCCTGGGGTCCGCTGCGGGTCCTGCCGCACCTGCCGCGGGTGGTGCACGGATCCGTGATCGTCTACCCGGAACGCTGGCAGCTCGACCGCGCCGCGATGGAACGGCTCCGTTCGGCGGACGACCAAGCCGCGGCACTGCGCGCGGAGCTCGACGGACTCGGATCACGCCGGTGGGTCGCGATCGGCGTGGGCGACCGTCTGCTGCCGGTCGACACGTCCTCCGGCGAACGCACCAGGGCCATGCTCACCAGGGTCCTGTCCGGCGACAGCCTGGAGGTGACCGAGCTGCCCCAGGCCGAGTGGCCCGCGGCGACCGGCCCCACCGGCGGCCATGTCGCGGAGGCGGTCGTCTCCCTCGCCCCCGGGCCGCGTGCCCGGACGAGGCAGGCGCCGCCGTCGTTCGATCCTGACCTCGCGTCGAAGTGGGTGTACGCCAAGTACTTCACCGGCCCGGCCGCGGGCGACGCGGTGATCGGTCGTGTGCATCGACTGGCCGAGTCCCTGCGCGCCGACGAGACGGCCACCGGGTGGTTCTTCCTGCGGTACGCCGAGGATGGCACCCACATCCGGGCCCGCATCCGTCCCGCGCCAGGCCATCGCGGACGGGTCGCGGCGGCCATGGACCGGCTTGGCGACGAGTTGCGGCGGGAGGGCCTGGTAGCCCGGTTCGCCATGGACACCTACGTGCCCGAACTGGCCCGTTACGGCGGTGCGCTGATCCACCCATTCGCCGAGGAGCTGTTCGTGGCGGACAGCGACCAGGTCGCGCGGTTCGTCCACTCCAGCCCATCCGAGGAAGACCGGCTGGTGCAGGCCGTCGCCGACATCCTGCACTGGACTGATGTGCTCGTGCCCGAGCCCGCCGAGCGACTCCGGTTGGTCCAGCTCTGCGGGCGTGGCATGGGCTTCGAGTTCACGAAGACCGGCAATGCGCGCGGGAAGTTCTATCGGAAGTGCAGGCAGCACCTGGACGAGCACCTGGCGTCCGCGATACCCGATGAAACAGTCACCCACCGACTCCGCGAACTGGGTTCGGCTGTCCAGGGCCAGGCCGACGCGGCATTCCCGGTCTTCGCGTCCGCGCTGCACCTGCACTGCAACCGGTTGTTCACCGTCGATGGCAGGCGCATGGAGTTCCTGGCGCACGACCTGGCCTGCCGCAAGATCCAGGAGCGACTGGCGAAAGCCCGAGCAGCGCACACCCCGGGGGAATGATCATATTGCGGACCGACACCAACACCGGCGAGACCACGAACGGCACCATCATCGACCTGGCCCGGCAGATCTACCAGGACGCCCGCGAGGTGATCACCGAGCAGGGGAACCTGACGCTGCACCTCGACCTCGCCATGGCCTCGCTGGAGTTCCAGCGCGCCCTCGGCGAGGACTTCCGGCCGGGCGAGTCGATGGCCAAGGCGATGACCCTGTTCCGCGCGGGTCGCGACCACGAACCGTGGCTCTACGGCGGCGTCGCCCATGTCGGCTGGCTGGCCATCCAGCTCGCGAACGAGTCGGGCGCGGACATCAGCGGCCTGCACCGGATCGACGACATGATCATGAGCTGGATCCTGGAGTTCCCCGACGACCGCGATGTCGACCTGCCGTTCGGACTGCTCGGCCTGGGCGTCTACGCGCTGTCCCACCCGGTCGCGCGAGTGCGGGCCGACCTGACCGACGCGATCCTGACCGTGATCGAACGGCGGGTGGAGCACGACAACGGTGTCTTCCTCCGGCTCGCGCCGTGGGAGGCCCGGATCCGGGTCACCCCGCACCTGGTCGGGCAGCGGGATCTCGGTGTGGCGCACGGCAATGCGGGCTTGGTCAGCTATCTGGCCTCGGCCGCGATGAGCGGGCTGCCCAGTCAGGACCGGGCGGCCGCGCTGCTGACGGAGTCGCTGCGGTGGCTCACGCGGCAACGCTGCGATCTGGAAGGCACGATATTCCCACAAACCGTGGAGTCCCGGTACGCGACCGCCCGCAGTGCCTGGTGCTACGGCGATCCCGGCGTCGCACTGGCACTGACCGTGGCAGCCGAGGCGAGCGGGAACGACCAGGTGCGTGCGCTCGCCGCCGAGACCGCGGCCGCGGCGATCGCCCGCCCCGCCGAACTGACCCGCGTGCACGATGCCTGCCTGTGCCACGGTGCCGCCGGACTCGTGTGGTTCGGCCATCGCACGGCCCTCGACCACGGCCATGATACGGACGCCTACGTGACCGACTGGGTGGCGGACATCGCCCGCAGGCGGGCGGCGGGACCGTTGATCTACACCTCGGTCGTCGGCCGCCGCCGGGACCACACCTTCCTGGAAGGGGATCTCGGCACGGCGCTGGTGCTGTTGTACCGCGCGACCGGCGTCGAGCCACTCTGGCAGGAGCGGTTGCTCGGTGTGGCAGTCCGCCCCGATCGCGGGGGGCGATCATGACGGCGGCCCGCGTCGTCCTGCGAATGCCGCTGGTGTGCCTCGACGACGACCGCGTGGACCTCGTGGACGACGTGCTGACGGCGATGCTGGACCTGCCTTATACCGCCACGTTCCGCGACGCCCTCGCCGCGCCTGGCGACGCACTCCGGCATGCCGTGCTCGCGGAGACGACACCGGTCGCGGTCGGGCCCCGGAGATCACTGCGGCACGACGCGCCCCACTCCCTGCGCGTCCAACTCTCCCGGCAGGCGCTATCCGCCGTATACCAGGAAATCACCGATCAGCGCATGCCGACCCTGCACCGCAACCCGACGGCCCGCCGGGTCGGCGACGCCGTGCGCTTCCTGCCGTCCAGTGGGCGGGCGGCGGCCCGACTGCGTCGCTCACCCGCCGTCGACGCCGTGCTCGACCGGTGCCCGGCGACGAGGTCCGAGCTGGTCGAGAGCTTGCTTCAGCTGTCCCCGGACGCCGACCCGGAGGCCCTGGACGCGTTCCTGGCCGGGCTGCTGCGGGTCGGGGTGATCCTGCAGACGGACCGTCAGCCGCAGGTGGGGCAGGTGGTCGAGGCGCTCGGGGCAGCCGACCTACCCGCGGCTGCCACGGCACTCACCGACCTGGACCGCGCGTTGCGGACCGTCTCATCCGTCGCCGACCTGGCTCGCTGGCAGGTGAACGACGGTTGGGGTGCGTACACGACCGCGATCCCTGGGCTGGCCCAGGTTCCGGCGGCAGCGCGAGTGGACATCGAGACCGGCGCGGGCCCGGCCGACTGGCAGGTCGACCGCGAGACCGTCGAAGCGGCCGCCCGCGCGTCGGCGATGCTCGGCGCTCTGCCGGGGGCGGCTTTCCACACCTTCGCCCAGGAGTTCCGGACGCGGTATGGCGACGCGTCGGTACCGCTGGCCGAACTCGCCGACCCGGACTTCGGTCTGCTCCGACCGGGCCGGGACTGGCCGGGCCGGGACACGACGAGCATCGCGGTCGAGGCCCTGACGCGTTGGCTGCGCATGGGCGTGCCGGTCGACCTCGCCGACATGGTGACGCTTCCCGTGCACGCGGCGACGGGATGGGCGTCGCTGTACCTGCTCGATCACAACACGCCGGGCTGCTCCGCCGTGTTGACCCGCAGCAGCCGGGTATCACCCGCCCAGGCCACTTCCGACGTACCACTCGATTCAATCCTGGTCACGGTCACCGCCACCGACGATGTCGTACTGTCCGACAGCCGCACCGACGCGGTCATCTCCCACCCGCCCAAGGCGAGCACCGCCGACCCGCTCGGCGAAGCACTCACGCAACTACTCGCGTTGTCGGAGACCGGCTGGTCCTGGGGCGCGCTGGTCAGGCTCCCGCACCTGCCGAGAGTGGTGTACGGCGAGACGATCATCGCCCCGGAGCGGTGGCTGGTCGACCGCGAGACGCTCTCGGACAGCGCGGATGCCCTGCGCGGCCTGCTGACCGGTCTGGGCACCCGACGATGGCTCGGCCTGATCGAGCCCGACCGGGTGCTGCCCTTCGACTCGACCGACGTCGCCGCCGTGCGAGCGATTCTCGATGCCCTGCACGAAGCCACAACGCTCGCCTTCGTCGAACTACCGCAGCTGGAACACCCGGCAATCGCCACCGCGCACGGCTCGCGCTGTGCTGAGCTGATCATCGAATACCCGGGTCCGGTGTCGGGGCCCGTGGTCGTCTTCGACCGAGACGCCCAGCCGCACGGCACCGGCGTGCGGTACTCGTGCCCCGCCGCCGGATCAGCGGAGGTCGTGGCCGCGGTGCGGGCCCGAGCCGAGACCATGATCGAAGACTCGGTCATCGACGCCTGGGGATACGACCGGGACGAGCCGGACTCGCTGGTGGTGACGGTCCGGCCGGTCAAGGGCGAGCGGCACCGAGCGATCGCCGAGCTGCTGGAGCTGGGCATGGAGCTACGGTCCGCCTGCCTGGTCGGTGGGGTGGCGTTGCTTGACTGGGGCCCGCTGGTGGCCGTATGCGGCGGCTATGACGCTGCGGCGCTGATAGCGGAGCTCGAATGGGGCGACAGCGCCGATGTCGCCTCGTTTCTCGCCGACAAACCGGACCTGTCGACGCGGCTGTCCCGAGCGGTGCACGACGTGCTCACCTGGGTCCAGGGCACCGGATGGGATCTGCCGACGCGTCTGCGGCTGTTATCGGCGACCTACGCCGCCACCGTTGTCGACAACGTCGCGGTATTCCGTGCGGTGCGGCAGTCGCAAGTCCGAACCGACCCTGTCGATCCCCCCGCCAAGCACGTCGCACGACTCTGGCGGTCGGTGGTCGACGCGGTCCCAGGCCACGACATGTGGCCGAGTACCGGCCTCCCCTCCCTCGTGGCCGTGCTCCGCCGACATTGCGCGCGGTTGTTCCCGACCGACCACGACCAGTGGACGGCAGTGGTGTGCGAGCTGGCGATCCGCGCCTTGCGCGACGACCCCGGAGGTGTGCGGGCGTGACCGATTCCGACGCGGCGACCACGGCGGTGCGCAGGCTGCTCCGTGACCCGGCCCTGGTGCGGCGCCTGACCTCGGGCACGGACCTCCCCGCCTTGCTCACCGACCTCGACCTCGCGGACATCCCCGCCGAACTTCTCGGCGAGCAGCCCCCCGAGAGCACACCGGCCGAGCCGAGCGGAGTGGCCGGTGTCGGGCTGGCGCTGCTGGCCGCCGGGCGACCTGGGCCCGTCGTGCCCCGTCTCGAACACGCACCGCCCGCCACCCCGACCCCGCCGCCGGGTGACGGGCCGCACCTGACGGAGATCAAAGTCCACGGGCAGACCCTGCGCGCGGCCAAGCTGGACGGCGAGCTGCGCAGTGTCCCAGTCACCGAGACGCTACGACGGATCCAGCCGCTGTTCGCAGGCGCCGGGATCACCCGGCTCGCCGACATCACCGGCCTGGACCGCGTGGGCATCCCGGTCACGATGGCCATCAGGCCGAACGGCCGGACCCTGAGCAACCACGCGGGCAAGGGCACGAGCCTGGACGCCGCGATGGCGTCGGCGGCGATGGAGGCGCTGGAGAACCACTACGCGGACGAATGGCGTCCGGACACCTTCCGATGCTCGTACCGACAGGTCCGGCAGCTGGGGGCGGTGCCGGAGTGGCACGACCTCCCGCTCGCCCGGCACGCCCCCCGACCCGAGTCCTGGCCGTACCTCTGGACCTGGGGCTGGGACCTGATCAACGACGAACAGGTCGCCCTGCCCGTTTCCATGCTGCACATGGGGAACCGGGATGAACGAATCCTCGACCTCTGCGCGTTCCAGATCACCTCCAACGGCCTGGCATCCGGCAACAACCTGATCGAGGCGATCCACTCCGGCCTGCTTGAGGTCATCGAGCGGGACGCCTGCACCTGCCACAAGGTGCGCTGGCTCCGACGCCGGACGCCACCACCGGTGCTCGACCCGTCGACGATCGAGTCGGCCGCGGTCCACGCGCTGCTCGACCGGCTCGACGAGGCCGATGTGGACTCCGTGATCTTCGACTGCTCGGTCGACACCGCGACACCGGTGTACATGGCCGACGTGATTGATCGGTCCCGGCAGGTCCCGGGGACCTTCCGCGGGTACGGCGCGCACCTCGACCCCGAGGTCGCACTTGTCCGAGCGCTCACCGAGGCGGTACAGGCCCGCACCATCACCATCGCGGGCTCCCGGGACGACCTCTTCCGGCACCGGTACGTCCACCGCGGGTCCGAGCGGGAGTACGAACGGATGGACGCGCTCACCTCGGGCAGCATGCCGCGGGCCGACCGGCCGGGCCCCTCGGAAGCCACCACCACCGTCGAACACGACGTGCTGCTGCTGGTCGAACGGCTGCGCGGGGCAGGCCTCGACCGGGTGATCGTGGTGCGGATGAGCGATCCGGACGCCCCCATATCGGTCGTGAAAGTGGTCGTTCCCGGACTGGAGGGATACCAGATGGAGAACTTCATGCCCCAGCACCGGGCACTCGCGTTCGCGGCAGGCACCCGATGAGCGCGGTCGTGTTCCTGGGTCCGTCATTGCCCAGGCAGGAGGCAGCCGAACTGCTACCGGACGCGACCATCCTGCCCCCGGCCCGACAGTCCGATGTGATCACCGCACTGACCGAGCTGCGACCGTCCGTCATCGCCCTCGTGGACGGCGAGTTCCACCAAGCGAGATCCGTGTGGCACAAGGAGTTGCTGCACGTCCTCGCCCAGGGAGTGCCGCTATACGGCTGCTCCAGCATGGGCGCACTACGCGCCGCCGAACTCGCCGCGTTCGGCATGCGCGGCCGGGGCGAGGTCTTCGCCCGATACGCCTCCGGCGAACTCGTGGACGACGACGAGGTCGCGCTGGCATACCACCAGGAAGACGGCAAGTACCGGGCGATGTCCGAACCGATGGTCAACATCCGGGCCACCGTGACGAGCGCGGTCGCCGCAGGCGTCATCAGCGCCGAGATCGGCACGGTGGCGCTGATGACGGCGAAGAACCTGGAATACCCGCAGCGCCACCGCGCGGCCGTCCTGCAAGGGATGCGCGCGGGCCAGGTGGACAAGTCCGCAGTGGCCGCCCTGACCCAGTTCTGGCGAGACCACGCGGTCGACATCAAAGCGGAAGACGCCCGCTCACTACTCCGCGAACTACGCGACGGCGCTCTTCCACCTCCACCGGCACTGGTACTGGTACGCACGGAGAGCCTCGACAGCCTCATCGAGCGCGAACGGCGTATCCACGTCAACGGCCGAGAGCTGCCCCTTGCCGAGGTTGCCGACTACGTCCAACTCCACCACCCGGATCGGGACGCAGTCACCACCGCCGCGCTCGACCGAGGGCTGGCACTCACATTGGCGACGCTGCTGAACGTCCGCCCCACCGAGTCGGAGATCCGCCGCACGACAGAACAATGGCGCCGCAAGCACCGACTCGTCGGCGACGATGAATTCGCGGCATGGTTGACACGCAACCACCTGTCCAGCGCGGATTTCGACGCACTCGCCCTCGATACCGCCAAGTGCCAGGCACTTCACCGGTGGCTACTGGACACCAGAGGCGCCCGCGGAAGCACCGCACTGCTTCTCGATTCGCTGCGCTGGTCGGACCGGTTCGAGCAGTGGGCCGATTCCGCCGCAGAATCCAGCGCACTCGCCGACGCCGCTGAATCCCGAGTACCGCTGCGGTCGAGTGAATTGGACGTACAAGCCCTCGCCGCTACACACGAACTGGAGGTCGGGGTCGACTGCCCGGCAGACGACCACAGTGGATTCCTCAGCCCCGAGGAACTAGCCCGCGCCCTGACCAGAGCCGCCGCCGCGCGAGCGGAACTCCGACACAGACTCCAGCAAGCCGCTGATCTGCTCCCGGCATCGACTCACCAACCGATGAAAAAGACCGGACGCTCGACATGAGCATCCGGTCTCAAGGTGAAGACATGAACGTGTCCCAAAGGGGACTCAACTTGAACCCTGTCCTCGCGCGATACGTCCGCGAACACGCAACTCAAGGCTAGAGCGGGATCGGCAACTACGGCCAGGGCCACGCGGCCCGGCCACGCCCCGGCGTCCTCATCGGGACGTCGGGGCACTCCTCAACAACTAAACAGAGAACCCATCTATGCAACCACCCACCCAGCTAGGAGGTGATCTTCAAGGCGGCCCACGCGCCACGAATCTCCCTCGCAACACGATCCTCATTGGGGATGTCCGAGAGCGCTTGGCCGAACTACCGGCCGCGTCAGTGGACACCATCATTACCAGCCCGCCGTACTTCGGCGTCCGTGACTACGGCCATGAGCAGCAGCTCGGAGCCGAGTCGGACGTAGACGGCTGGGTCAACGGCCTACGACTCGTCGCCCGCGAACTGGCCCGCGTCCTCCGACCGAGTGGTTCTCTCTGGCTCAACCTCGGCGACAGCTACTCCCGCCGTCCGGCCGAGGGGGCCTCACCCAAGAGTCTCCTTCTCGGCCCTGCGCGAGTGGCTTTAGCCCTGGTCCGTGACGGGTGGACGCTGCGCAACGAAGTCATCTGGGCCAAGACCAATCCCATGCCATCGTCAGTGGCCGACCGGCTGACCACTACGCACGAGTTGATCTACTTCTTCACTCGTTCGACTCGCTATCACTTCGACCTCGACCCCATTCGGCAGCCGCTCGTGTCCGGCAAGCGCCAGAACCCCAGCGATACGCCGCGTAGCTACCCACCAGCGGGCATCGGGGCAACGAATCGCAAGGGCTGGACCCTCAATGACAACCGCGGACTCTCTCGCCTGAAGGCCTCCGGCCTATCCGGCCACCCGCTCGGCAAGAACCCCGGCGATGTCTGGAGTCTCCCGACCGCTGGGTTTCGGGGCGGTCACTTCGCTGCCTTCCCGATGAGCCTGGCCGAACGCCCCTTGCTCGCCACCTGCCCGGAACGGGTCTGCTCCGAATGTGGCGTGTCGTGGCATCGCGCGCTCGAGCGCCGAGACGGCCGCCTGCTGGCCGTTGGCGACTTGGAACCGACCTGTATATGTGGCGCTGACGGCGTGCCCGGTGTCGTGCTGGACCCCTTCATGGGCACCGGCACGACTGCCCTGGCCGCCGAGAAGCATGGCCGCGACTGGATCGGCATTGAGCTGAGTCCAACATATGCGGAGTTGGCCGAGCAGCGCCTTCACACGCAGCGGGCCAAGCGGCGCAGGCCAGCCGCGTAAGCCATGACACCTCATCGGTGTCATGCGGCCGAACTCGTCATCTCACAAGGAGATGGCCGGTCGCACCAACACCGAGGAGGCTTCCGTGACCACGGAACCCCGCAATGGCGGCAGCGTGAAGACCCTGGGCATCAAGGTGCCCGACGCCCTTCACGCTCAGTTCGCCCTCGTCGCGCAGCTCGACGGCATCTCCCTGGGGGATGCGGCGATTCGAGCGGTCGAGCTGTACGTCACCACCAAGAAGGCAGAGCCGGACTTCGCCGCTCGCGCCAAGGCCGCGCTCGAAGCGATCGAGCGCGAGGCAGCCGCCAGGCGCGGCGCAATCCAGGGCCTGTTCGGGTCGGAAGACCCGACGGCCGAGACGCCTACCGAGACCACCACGTCAACGCGGCGCCGCAGCGGTGAGGCTTCCAAGTAAGGACGGAAGCCCCCGCTGACCCGGAGCGGAGCGGCGGCCAAACGGCCGCCCTCCGCTCCACAACCCACTTGCACATCAGACCGTTTCCCGACCCAACGCGGGCGGCGGCCTGGTGTGGAACGGACCGCCCACCAGGCAACAGCCCAACGGTCCAGAAGCGAGCGGCAACCTTGATTACCGCCATCGTCATACCCGTCGATCCGGGTCAACCGATCCGGCTCCAGCAGCTCGAAACGAGTGACATCGACGCCTACCAGCAGATCGTGGGAGGCAACCTCCAGATCGTCGGTCTCGAACGACCGGCGGCCGGGATGTACCTCAACGAGTCCGGCAAGCTGAACCGGATGCGCGTCAACCACCGAGCCACAACGCTCGTGTGGGTGCACAACTCGGCGTTCCGGAATCACGATGTGATCGTGGGACCGGCGCTCATCGTCGGTCCGCCGAATCGCCACGGCGACGACACCTCGGCCCCGCAGGACCTCATCGACCTGCTGCTACACAGCGAGCGCTACCGCGTCCAACTCTGGACCGGCGGCGACTCTCAGTGGACGAGCGACCCAGAAGTGTTCACCGACTGGACGGAGGCCTACCGCTACGCCTTGCAGCAGGTCGAGACGCAAGAGGGCGCTCAGGAGGTCCGGGTCGTCGCCGAGCTGGCCGATGAACTGCGCGAGCAGTGGTTCAAGCTCGGCATCGAGAACCCGTGGATCAGTTCCGTGGACGACCCGCCGTTCACCCGGAACAGCTTGGTCGGCTGCTACAGCGTTGAGGAGCTGGAACAGAACATCGGGCACGGCAACTGGGCGATCGGCACCGCGTTCTACTACCGCGACCTGTGCTTCATCAACCAGGTCGAGGGTGGTGACGAGTGGCTGACCATCCGGCACGGCATCCCGTTCGAGTCCATGACGTTGGAGCCGAGTATCGAGGAAGGAAGGTTCGCTTCGCTCATCCGTAGGCTCCTGGCCGCTTCAAAGGAGCAGTGTCAGACGCTCACGTACTGAGCAAAACGTCCGTCGCCCTGGCCTTACAGCCCAGGGCGACGGACGCCCAACGCATACACAATTTGCGTGAGGGAAAGCAGCCCGCTAGTGTGTCGTGATCCTGCTGTGCTTACTTGGCGTTGTTGTCCACGAGCTTTCTGACGTTCTGCTGGACCAGGCGGACCTTGGCGAGGATCTCGTCGGCGGTGGCGGTCCAGCGGAACGGCTGGGCGTTGGTGTTCCAGTGGGTGATGTAGTCGCGGATCTGCTTGATCAGGACCGAGACGGAGCTGAATGTGCCGCGGCGGATGGCCTGGCGGGTGATGATCCCGAACCAGATCTCGATCTGGTTCATCCACGACGAACCGATCGG
>NZ_KB894450.1 GCF_000374445.1 Actinokineospora enzanensis DSM 44649
GCAGCAGAAGGTCCAGAAGTCGAGCAGGAGGATCTTGCCGCGGAAGTCACCGAGATGCAGATCCTTGCCACCGGTGTTCAGCCAACCCCGGCCCACCAGCTCGGGGGCACGGGACAGACGGCGGGGGTGTGCTGTGGTCACGGTGGCATCCAACACGAGGTTTGTGCCGTGGTATTCCATTCTCAGGATGTGAGGCGTAACCGAACGTGACGATGGGTACGAACGCGATGCCTGTCGGCGAAGCGAGAGAGCGGCCTGGCGAAGGTGTCTCCAGGGTTAGGGACGAACGAACTGTGATTACCTGGCGCGGCAAATCGGTCGCGGCGGTCGTCGCTATCGACGATCTCCGGCGCCTCGAAGCGGCGGAAGATGAAGCCGACCTCGTTGCAGCACAGGAAGCAGTAGCCGCGGCCCAACCACGAGTGTCTCACCAGGACGTACTTGCTGCGTTCGGAGGCCGGACTGATGAGTATCGCGATCAGGCGCCGTGAGTAGCCCATTCGGCGAAGAGCAAGTCGGCGTGGTGTTCGCGCATTCGGGTTACCTCGTGGATGGGGGCGTTTTTGGCCCAGGTTCCTGGATCGATCTGCACAAACCCGTCAGCCGCAGCCTTGGCCTTGTCCGGCCCCAGGTAATACAACCCCACAGACCCCTCAGCCGTTATCCCCACAACCAAACACTCGTGCCCCGCATGGTCGACCCGAGTGGTGACCTCGTCCAACCGTTCCAAAGCGGCGACCGGCAACACCGCCTGCCAGCCACCAACAACCTGGCTGAACCGAGGATCCCCAGGGTCCACGGCACAAGACAGCACAACCTGCCCACCCTCGGGATGAGTAGCGAAGAACTCCCGCCCATCCAACACCGCGACAACCCCGTTGCGAGGACGCTGGTAACTCATCACGTTCCCTTCAAGGGCACCCAAGCGCCCCCTTGCCACAGTGCGACCGGGTAGACCCCCTGCGCGGCGTGCGCCACGATCCGGGCGCCAGCAGGTATGACACCGGGCTGTTTCCACCACTCCGGCAGTGCCCACTGGCCACCGGCGGTCAACCCGGTTCCGGTATATGGCCAAGGTGCGAACTCGGTGCGTACCGAGTTCGGGTCGACTCCCATGGCCAATGCCGCAGCAGTCATCGCATACCCGGATTCGCGGGCGTCTCCAGGAGCGCCGTAGGGAATCACATATCGGTCCGGATAAAGCGCTGGGAACTCCATTGTGTGGAGCACCGGCATGTCCGGATGGAATGGACTCCCCGCGTAATCCAAGCGGAAAGCCTGGAAATAGTCACGAGGCGCACGGAGATGCACGCAGTCCTGAAGACGAGCGACCATCCCGCCCACGAAGCGGTAATCGAACGGTGGCAGTGCCCCGATCACACCCGCCGATATGTCCCCGCGCAGGTACCGATCCACCGACCCCGGAGTCAGCACCTTGACCAGCGGCGTGTCCGGTTCCAGCGTCACGATCGCGTGTACCCGGGCGACGAGTTCCCGTTCGTGCTGGGTGAGGTCGACCGAGCCGCTCACGTGCGTACCCCGAAGGTCTGGTCGCGCCAGCGGTTGAAGGCGAGGTCTCGTTGCACCTCGTGCACGTCGGCCAGTTCCGAGACCGACACCTCGCGCTGGTACTCGTACTTGTCGACCTGGGTGAAGCCGTTTTCCGAGGCCCAACCACCATTGTCATCGGCGTAGGTGACGGCGGCAGTCCCGGCAGTCACCAAGTCGATCGCGACCCGGTGGCCCTGCCAGCGGGCGTAGGTCCGGGCCGTGTAGACGCGGTCGCACTGTTGGGACGTCAGTTGGGCTACCCAGCCGCCGTAGCGGTCGTGCCAGGTGAACAGGGTGGCGTCCGGGTTGTCGGACTGGCGGGTCTTGAGTACGACCCGGTCGTCGTTCGGCGAGTAGGTGCACGGGTGTGTCACGCCGCGCACCACGGCGTACTGGCCGGAACGGGGGCCGGTGTAACCGGTCACGGAGTCACCCACCCCAGCACACTGTCATATACCGCGACGACGACCTTGTTGCCCGCCGCGTCGTAGCGGTTGATCGTGGCGCCGTCGGGCAGTGGGAGCCGGTCGGTCATCTTGAACTCCGGTACGCCCATGGTCGGGTGGGCGGTGACGCCCGCGCCGGTGTACGGCCAGTCGTTGATGGACGGTGTGTAGCGGTCGGGGTTGACGCCCGCGTTCTCGACCGAGTGGAGCATGTCGTCGCGGGCGGCGAGGACGCGGGGGTCGGTGGCGGGCAGGTCGTGCGGGACCGAGGGGGCGCCGACCGGGGTCTGGTAGAGGCTCGCGTCCGAGGCCGGGAACTCCAGGGTGTGGATGTTCGGCTGGTTGACGTCGTAGGGCGTGCCGACGTAGTCGAGGCGGTTGCCGTTGATCAGGTCGGCCGGGTTGTTCAGCACGCCCGCGTCCTGGTGCCGGGCGACGAACCCGCCGACGTCGGTGTAGCTGCCGTCGAGGTACTTGCTGACCGTGCCGTCCGGGATGACCTTCTGCATCAGTGTGCCGTCGCCGACCGTGACCTCGTTCATGGCGCGGGCCATCAGGTCCCGCTCGTGCGGGGTCAGCGCGCCGGAGCCGGGCACGTTGCCTGGGGTCGGGTCGGTGCCGAGCTTGTCCATGGCGCCCTTGAAGTCCGCCCACTCCTGGTCGGTGAACTTGCCGCGGACGCTGTCCATCCAGTGTGGACCGGAACTGCCGGGCGCGTGCGGGGTGGTCGGGGTGGCGCCACCGCCGCCGGGTGGGGTCGCGGCCGACGTGGGCGGTGTGGTGACCGGTGGGGTGGCCGCGGCGGATGGTGCCGTGGGGGTGGCTGACGACGGTGTCGTGGGCGTGGCAGGCGGGTCGACCACCGTCGGGACGGCCGACGACGGCGTGGTCGACGGGGACGCGGCGCCGCTCGGCGTCGTCGTGGTGGACGGTGCGTCCGGGGTGGTGTGCGGAGTCAGCGCCGGATCCGCCGCCCCGGATGGAGTAGCGCTGGTCGACGGCGCGGCGGGCGTGTCCGGGGTGGACAGGTGTGGCTCGTGCGCGGTCGGCGCGTCCACGTGGCTCGGCGCCGAGCGGACCGTGCTGGGCGCGTTCGGCGTGTCCGCGCCGCGGCTCGCGGTGCGCAACTTGCCCAGGCCGGACTTGATGTCCTCCCAGATCTTGGCCAGCCGGGCCATGATCGGCCGCAGCTTCTCCACCGACCGGGTTAGCTTGGTGATCACGTCGGTGATCCGGCCGACCCACTTGGAGATCAGCGTGGCCACCGAGGCGACCACGTGCGGGGTGGCCAGGCCGAGCGTCAGGCCCTCCTCCGCCAGCCACTGCGGCAGCCGGGCCAGCAGCGTGGAGATGCACTCGGCGACCAGGTCGCGGACGATGCCGCGGACCGCGCCGACCAGCACCCCGACCACCTCGACGACCGTGCCGATGGTGCCTGCGCCGCTGGCGGCCGCGGTGATGTGCTCGCCCTGCGCCTTGGCGTTGGACCGGTAGGCGTCGGCGGCCGGGCCGGACCAGCCCGCGGTGCCGTTGGTGACCTCGGTGCCCAGGTCGGTGGCGACGCCGCCGAGCGACTGGGACACGTTCTTCCAGGTCTGCGCGTAGGCGGCGATCTGGTCGGCGTCGCCTGCCAGCCAGTTCAGCGCGTCCCGCAGCGGCTTGACCTGCTCGATCACCCAGGACACCGCGTACTGGCCGAGGGTGCCGATCGGGTCCAGGGTCAGCGACAGGATCTCCAGCCCGCCGCCCACCGCGCCAAGGCCGCCCTCGACCCAGGACCCGTCCTGCACGCCGTGGTAGATGTCGGCGGCGGACTCGACCAGGCCGATGCCGGTGTAGCTCTGCGTGGAGTCCTGCCGTTCGGCGACCAGCGGGTTGCTCACCGCGCACCGCCCGCGAACGGCTGGGTGTTGGCGTGCTCGGTGTTGCCGTAGGAGCCCGCGGTGGCGCGGACGCCGTCGGCGGTGGCGCCCATGGTGGTCGCGGACTCGCGGATGGACGCCACCCCCGGGTCGCTCACCGCGTGCACGATCGGCACGAAGAACTGGCAGATCACCCCGTACGCCTGGTCGCCGAGGTGGACCTGGTTCGCCGCGTCGAGCGCCTGGTCGAGGCGGTCGCCGAGGTTGTCGAGCCTGCTGGCGTGCGCGCCCAGCTCGTCGATGAGGACGCCGTATCCGTCGGGCACCGAGGGACTCCTCGCGGTCGGTCCGGGCTGCGGTCAGCTCAGGAAGGGGCCGCCCCAGGGCTCTTCATCGTCATCGTCCCTGGTGGAGCGGCGCGGGCGGGTCTGGTGGGACTGGTCGGGGTGGCGCTCGTCGTCGCCGTCGAGGTCGCGACCCAGCCGCATCTCCTCGACGGTGACCGCGTTGGGACGTTCCGGTTCCGGCTCCGGTTCCGGGAATCTCCGCCGGTACGAGTCCACCACGGCGGCGACCGTGCCGGGGTCGTCGCCGACGGTCCGCTGCATGACCTCCGCGACCCGGTCGGTGATCCGCGCCTGGGCCCGGCGCATGGTGGCAAGCACCAGGTCCGCCAGCTCGGCGCCGGGCAGTTCCCGGGACCGGTCGCTGATCCGCAGGTCGGTCACGGTGCCGGTGGCGTCCACGGTCACCGACACCACGTCGTCGCGCGAGGACTCGGTGACGGCCACGCCCGCGACCTCGGTCTGCATCTCCTGGTAGCGCTCGGCCTTCGCGGCCACGTCGGCCGACCAGCGGCGCAGTTCCTGTTCGGTCCGGAATCCGTCCGCACCGAATGACGGCTGGCTCACCACGCGCTCCCGCTGCTCGTTCCGACTGCGCGGCACAGTGTCCACGAAGGAGCGCGGCTTGTCAGGCGGTCGCCGCGATCGGCCCCGGTCACCAGGCGGGGTACCGCTCCCGCCAGGTCGGGTCCTCCAGCGGGTTGGCGGGGCTGAACTCGACCAGCGCGTCCCGGCCGAGCCGCTCCATCACCTCGCGCAGCTCCAGCTCGGCCAGCCAGCCCGGGGGCACCGCGGGCAGGCCGTGCACGGCGCCCAGCAGGTTGCCGCAGATGGCCCCGGTGGAGTCACTGTCACCGGAGTGGTTGACCGCCAGCCGCAGCCCGTCCGCGAGGTCGTCGGCGACCAGCGCCGCGCACACCCCGATGGCCAGCGCCTCCTCGCCGATCCAGCCGCCGCCGAGCGACTCCAGCTGTTCCGGGGTGGGCCTGCCGCGCTCGGCCAGGTCGACCGCGGCGTCCAGGGCGGCCACCGTCTCCTCGGACTCCTCCCAGGTGACCAGTTCGGCGCGGACCTCGGCCAACGCGGTGGGCAGGTCGGCGCCGTCGAGCAGCCGGTGCACCACGAACGCCAGCGCGCCCGCGGACAGGAAGCCGGTCGGGTGGCCGTGGGTGAGCGCGCCCGCCTGGGCGGCGACCACGAAGCAGTCCAGCGGGTCCTCCGACCACAGCGCGCACGGCGCCGCCCGCATCACCGCGCCGCAGCCCTTGGAGTTGTTGATCCGCCGGGAGAGCAGGCCGCGCTCGGCGCCGTCGGCGAAGCCCTTGAGCGCGGTGAGCACGGTCGCGCCGGGGGCCCGCCGGTGGTGCAGCTCGGGCACCCGCACCAGCCAGCCGTCCGGTTCGGCCTCCATCGCGTATGAGCCGCCCGCGCGGTGCCACGGGGTGCCCTGGGTGTGGTACCAGCGCTGGTAGGCGTGCTGCAGCACGGAGCCGGGCTGCTGCTCGAAGAACATCAGCCGCTTGCCGACGTGGCCACGGATCATCGCCTCCGCGGTGAACAGCGTCATCTGGGTGTCGTCGGTGATCCGGCCGCGGCCGCCGTAGGCGGGGGTGTAGTCGGTGAGGCCGTCGGCGCCGAACCGGGTCCGGATCTCGGCCAGCGACAGGAACTCGACCGGGGCGCCGAGGGCGTCGCCGACCGCGCCCGCGAGCAGGCAGCCGAGCCAGCGATCGGCGGGAATCACGCGTTCGTAGGGGAGATCACCGTCCACGCTGGGCAACACTAGTGCGCCGGGGGTGCCGTCGTGGCGGTTCGTGGGCGGGGCGATGGTGGTGTCGGGCACGGCGGCGGGCCCGGCCGGTCGGCGGGAATTGGTCGTGGCCGAACACCCCGAATGGCGGAGTTCACCCGCTCGGATCCGATCCGCGCGAGTGCCGACCACCCCGGTATGCGCGGTAGCGGTCGCTTTCAAACCGATACCTGAAACTGACCCGGACACGTATCGCATTCAGGGACACCCGATGGCAGGATGCGGGCACTCGGTTCGACACAATCGCTACGAGGAGTGACGCCGTGTTCCGTCGATCCATCCCCCGGATGGCCGCTATTCTCCCGGCTCTCGCACTCGCGGTAACCGCCACGGGATGCGGGTCCAAGGGCGGCGCCCCCTCGAACACCGGATCCGCCCCGGCCGGTGTGCAGCTCGTCAATGCGGGCAAGCTGACCACCTGCACCGGTCTGCCCTACAAGCCCTTCGAGTACGAGGAGGGCGGCAAGGTGATCGGCTTCGACGTCGACCTGATGGACATCGCGGCCAAGAAGCTGGGCGTCACCCAGGACATTGTGGACACCCCGTTCGACGGCATCCAGTCCGGTGTGGACCTCAACTCCGGCAAATGCGATATCGCCGCAGCCGGTATGACGATCACCGACGTGCGCAAGCAGAACTTCGACTTCTCCGACCCCTACTTCGACGCCACCCAGGCACTGGTGGTCAAGAAGGGCGGCGCCACCGACATCCCCCAGCTCAAGGGCAAGAAGCTGGGCTACCAGAACGGCACCACCGGCCAGGAGTACGCGCAGAAGAACGGCGACGGCGTCGAACTGGTCAACTTCGAGGATCTCGGCCTGATGCTGAACGCGGTGGAGACCGGTCAGGTCGACGCGGGCATCAACGACAACGGTGTGCTCTACGACTGGGTGAAGGACCACGGCGACTTCGCGGTGGTCAAGGAGTTCGACACCGGCGAGAAGTACGGCATCGGCGTGAAGAAGGGCAACGACGCGCTGCTCAAGGTGATCAACGAGGCGATCGCCGAGGCGAAGTCGAGCGGTGACTACGAGAAGTTCTACGTGAAGTGGTTCGGCAAGAAGCCGGGCGAGAAGTAAGTCGATTCGCGAGGGGCGGCCGGTCGGCCGGTAATCCGCCGACCGGCGCCCCGCCACTTCCAGGGGAGTATCCGCAACATGGCCATGAGCAAGCGAAAGCGCACGCGGGTGATTCGCGTGGTGCAGTACGCGGTCCTCGTCGTCGTGGTCGCCGGGTTCGCGGCGACGGCCGACTGGGGCAGGCTCGCCGACGCCTTCTTCGACCTCGATGTCGCCTCGGGAATGTTCCCGGACGTCATCACCGTGGCGCTGGTGAACACCCTGATCTACACCGGACTCGGGTTCGGTTTCGGCCTGGTGGTCGGGCTGGTGCTGGCGCTGATGCGGCTGTCCGGGGTGCCCGCCTACCGCTGGCTGGCGGGCATCTACATCGAGTTCTTCCGCGGTCTGCCCGCGCTGCTGGTCATCCTGGCCATCGGCAGCGGCATCCCGCTGGCCTTCCCGGGCACCAACCTCGACCGGTACGTCTCGATCATGATCGCGCTGGGCATCGTGGCCTCGGCGTACATGGCCGAGACCATCCGGGCGGGCATCCAGGCGGTGCCAAAGGGCCAGGTGGAGGCGGCCCGCTCGCTGGGCATGTCCAGCGGCCGGGCGATGCTGTGGATCGTCGTCCCGCAGGCGTTCAAGATCATCCTGCCGCCGTTGACCAACGAGCTGATCCTGCTCACCAAGGACTCCTCGCTGGTGCTGTTCCTCGGCTCCAGCCAGCTGCAGTACGAGCTGACCCAGTTCGGCCGCACCGAGCTCAACCAGTCCCGCAGCCTGACCCCGGTGCTGGTGGCAGGCATGTGCTATCTGATCATCACGATTCCGCTGTCCTACCTGTCCCGGTACCTGGAGCGGCGTACCGGCGGTACCCGGATCCGCTCCGCGGAGGCGACCGAGATCGTCGACACCGAGCTGGAGGCGACCAAGTGAGCGAGCCCGCGATCCGGATCACCGGTCTGCGCAAGTGCTTCGGCGACCTGGACGTGCTGTGCGGCATCGACGTGTCGGTGGCCGCTGGCGAGGTGGTGTGCGTCATCGGCCCGTCCGGCTCCGGCAAGTCCACGCTGCTGCGCTGCGTGAACATGCTGGAGGAGCCGGACCAGGGTTCGGTGTTCGTCAACGGCGTCGACCTGACCCACGAGGACGTGGACATCGACGCCGCCCGGCGCCGGATCGGCATGGTGTTCCAGTCGTTCAACCTGTTCGCGCACCTGACCGTGCTGAACAACCTGACCATCGCCCAGCGCAAGGTTCTCGGCCGGGGCAAGGAGGAGGCGAACAAGGTCGCGCTGGAGAACCTGGCCAGGGTGGGGTTGGCGGAGAAGGCCAACGCGATGCCCGCGCAGCTGTCCGGCGGGCAGCAGCAGCGCGTCGCCATCGCCCGCGCGCTGTCCATGGACCCCGAGGTGATGCTGTTCGACGAGCCGACCTCGGCGCTGGACCCGGAGCTGGTCGGGGACGTGCTGGAGGTGATGCGCCTGCTGGCCGAGGAGGGCATGACCATGCTGGTGGTCACGCACGAGATGCAGTTCGCCCGCGAGGTGGCCGACCGGGTGCTGTTCATGGACGGCGGCGTGGTGGTCGAGCAGGGCCCGCCCGCGCAGGTGATCGGCGCGCCCCGGCACGAGCGGACCAGGACCTTTCTCGCCCGGGTGCTCGATCCGATCCACCGGGTGGAGTAGCCGACGGTAGGCCCGTGGGAACCACGCGTCACCGGCTCGCGTTCTAACCTTCAGGCGGGGAGGTGGGCGCGTGGCCGGGCGGGACGGGAAGAACGACGAGGTGGTCGGGGGCGTGCTGGATCCGCACGACCCCGATCCGCCCGCGTGGGCGCGGCTGTCCGCCGCCGACGTGGTGCGGCGCGCGTTCGAGCCGGACAGCGGCGGCGTGCTGCGCAGGCGCAAGCCGACCACGGCGCCGGTGCTCAGCGTCCACGACCGGTTCCTGGAGGGCCCGCTCGACCTGCGCGCGGTGGAGTTCCCATACCTGCTTGAGTTCGTCCGCTGCCGGTTCGAGCACCCGCCGGACATGCGCCAGGCGCGGCTGGCCGGGGTCGAGTTCCGCGACTGCTGGCTGCCCGGCCTGCACGGCCACAACCTGCGCAGCGACAACGACGTGCGGATCACCGACGGCACCGTGGTCACCGGCACCGTCGACCTGACCGACGGCGACATCCACGGCACCCTCGAACTGTCCGGCGCCACACTCACCCCGACCACCGGCCCGGCCCTGCACGGCGACCGGTTGCAACTGGTCGGCGCCCTGCTGGCGCGGAACCTGCGCGCGCACGGCGAGGTCCGGGTGCCGGGCATGCGCAGCGGCGGCAACGTCAACTTCGCCGGGGCGCTGCTGGACAACCCGCGCGGGCTCGGCCTCAACGGCAACGGCATGCACGTCGGCGGCAACCTGCACCTGATCGCGGACATGGACGGCGAGCCGTTCCGCTGCAACGGGGCGTTGTTCCTGCCCAGTGTGCGCGTGGACAGCGACTTCTCGCTGCGCGGCGCCCGGCTCACCCCGCGCACCGAGCACTCCCGGCCGGTGCCGCCGGACGACCCGTTCTTCGACCCGAACGCCACCCTGGTCGCCGATCGGTCCAAAGTGGACGGGAATGTCAACCTGGACCGGGACTTCCAGAGCACCGGCACCATCCGCATCGTCAACGCCACCATCGGCGGCTCGCTGCGGCTCTCGCACGCCCGCGTCGACCTGTCCGGCGGGCGCGAGTCGTTCGTCGAGCAGGTCGGCTCCGGTCCGCGGCCGCCCGGCCCGTACGCCGACCGCGCCGTGCACCTGGACGGCACGCAGGTCCGCGGCGGCATCGACGCCCGCGACGCGCGCGTGGCCGGGCAGATCCGCCTGGTCGACGTCCAGGTCCAGGGCAGTGTGCTGTTCGATCGCGCGGTGCTGAGCAACCGCTACGGCGACGCCATCGAGGGCCGCCGGTTCAGCGTCGGCGGCAACCTGGACGGCCGCGCGCTGCTGGTGTTCGGCTCGGTCCTGCTGCCCGGCGCCAAGATCGGCTCCAACCTGGACCTGCGCGGCAGCAGGCTGGTCGCGCCCGGCAGCTACGCCCGCGACAAGTCCCCGAAACCGTCCCTGGACCTGCGCGTCTCGCACATCGGCCGGGACCTGGTGTGCGCGGACGGCGACGCCCCGTTCTCCGCGCACGGTGAGATCCGCATGCGCCGTGCCGAGATCAGCCGAGAGACCAACTTCCACGGCGCCGAGTTGGGCAACAGCCGCAACACCGTCGCCCTCAACGCCTTCGGCGTGCAGACCCCGGAGCTTCGCCTCGATGTTGCCGTCCCCCCGCGTGGCCGCGTCGACCTGCGGCACGCCCGCTGCGCGTTTCTCACTGACAATGAGCGGTTCTGGAACGCCCAGGGCCGCATCGAGCTGGAGGACTTCCGCTACGACGCGCTCGCCGACCCGGTCGAGCTCGACGACGACGCCGAGATCGAACGCAGGCTGCGCTGGCTGCGCCACGGCATGCGCGAGGTCTACCGGCCGGGCCCGTACGACCAGTTCGCCACCATGCTGCGGGCCGCGGGCAACGAGGAACACGCCGCCACGGTGATGGTCGAGAAGCAGCGCAGGCGCTACCAGGCGCTGGCCGACGGCGCCGAGTACGCGGCACCCGGCGTCCGCCTGTGGAGCTGGCTGCAACGCTGGATGGTCGGCTACGGCTACCGCCCCACCCGCGCGCTGGCGTGGCTGTTCGCCTTCCTCATCGCGGGCACGGTGTGGTTCAGCCTCATCCCGAAGCCGCACGAGGTCAACACCGACGACCACCTGGTGTGGAACCCGGTCCTGTACACACTGGACCTGCTCGTCCCGATCGTCGACTTCGGCCACAAGAACAAATGGACGGTCGACGGCCCATCGCAGTGGATCTCGGCCGCGCTGGTCGCGCTCGGCTGGATCCTGGCCACCACGGTCGCCGCGGGCATCACCCGCATGCTGCGCCGCACCACGTAATGTGGCGTCGTGGACGAACCCACCGCCCAGGCCACCATCGCCGTCGACGCCCCGGCTGACCAGGTCTACGCCCTGGTCAGCGACCTGCCCGGCCTCGCCGAGGTGTCCGCGGAGTTCGTCCGCGGCCACTGGCTCGACGCCACCACGCATGCCCGCGTCGGCGCCCGGTTCCAGGGCATCAACGCCCGCGGCCAGCGCAAATGGGCCACCATCGCCACCATCACCGACGCCCGCCCGGAACGCTTCGCCTTCGACGTGACGTTCAAGGGCATCCCGGTCGCCCGCTGGCAGTACGACATCGAGCCGACCGCCGCTGGCTGCCGGGTCACCGAGACGACCTGGGACCGGCGACCTGCCTGGATCCGGCCGATCACGGCGCTGGGGACGGGTGTGCGCGACCGCAAGACCCACAACCAGCACAACATCGAGCGGACGCTGGAACGGCTGAAGCAGGCCGCCGAGACCGCCTGAGCCTGCCCGCGCAAGTCTTCGGAGTCCCGCCGAGCAACTCGGTGGGGCTCCGCGCGTCCTGGGGTCCCCCTGGCACCCTGACCGCCAGGGCCCTCAGCCGCCGACCCGAGGGGGTCGCGGCCTTCTGACCTGCGCCGATCCCGCAAGCGTCCCTGAGTCCGCTACCGAGTGGGGGTAGGGACAACCTCAGGGCAGAGTCGGGGGCGTCCCCGATTCCGGGAGGCGGTCCACGGTCCTAGTTTCGTTTGCAGAGCAGGTTCCGGTCGAGGGGTGAGTGATGGGGCAGCGGGTTGTCAGAGTGGGGGTGGCTGTCGTGGGGGTGGCGGTCTTGGCGGCTTCGCTGGGGGCGTGCGGGCTCGCGACCGAGAAGTTCTCGGACGATGTGAGGGTCGGGGAGGCCATTCACTCCGTCCGGATCGACTCGGTCGCGGGTTCCGTCACGCTCCGCTCGGGGGAGACGACCACGGTGCGGCGCAAGGTGACCTACGCCGACGAGCGGCCGGGGGGCACGCACCGGGTCGAGGGAGATGTGCTGGTCATCGAGCCGTGCCCGGTGCGGGACTGCTGGATCGACTACGACCTGGTGGTGCCCGCGGGGGTATCGGTGACCGGGAACGTGCGGTCGGGGTCGATCGCCATGGAGAAGGTCTCGACGGTGAACCTCGACGCGCGGTCGGGAGATGTCACGGCGCGCGGGGTGACGGGGGCGGTCAACCTGGTGTCGTCGTCCGGGTCGGTGGAGCTGGTCGACGTCAAAGGGGCGGTGAACGTCGACGCCAAGTCCGGCGACGTCTCCGTGCGGGACGTCGCCGGGGACGCCACCCTGCGCGTCGCCTCGGGGAATGTGGACGTGGTCGGGATCGGCGGGCGGACCGATGTGGAGTCGACCAGCGGGGACGTACGGGTCCGGCTGACCAAGGCGGCCGGGCTGCGGGCGTCCTCCACCTCCGGCTCGGTGGACGTCACGGTTCCCCGTGACCACTACCGGGTCAACGCGCGGGCATCGGGGGATCTCCGCAATGACATCGGCGATGACCCGTCCTCGCCCAACCAACTCGATGTGGCCGCGACGAGCGGTGACGTCACGCTGAAGTTCGGGTGAGTGAACATGAACCAGGAATTCGTCAACCCGGCCAACTACAACCGCGACCCGCGACGGGCCATCGGCGGCGGGCTGCGGCCTCTGCCATATGGGATGCCCCGGCGGCCGCTCCCCTACCGCGCCATGGCGACCGAGCCAGGGAAACCGGAGCCACGGCCGGAACCGAGGCCGGAGCGGGTGCCGGAGGCGCCGCGGCCCGCGGCCGGGGGTTTGGTGCACGAGCGGGCCGACGCTGCGCGCAACCGGCGGCGCATTCTCGTTGCGGCGCAACGGTTGTTCGCGCAGCGCGGGGTGGACACCGTGACCATGGACCAGATCGCGTCGGCGGCGGGGGTCGGCAAGGGGACGCTGTTCCGCCGGTTCGGGGACAAGTCCGGCCTCGCCGCCGCGCTGCTCGAAGAGGGGGAGCGCGAGCTGCGCGAGCGGGTCGTGAGCGGTCCGCAGCCGTTGGGGCCGGGGGCGGAACCGGCGGCCCGGCTGCGCGCGTTCTTCGACGCGTACCTCGCCTTCCTGGCCGAGCACCTCGACCTCGTGCACCTCGCGGAGACGGCCCGGCCGGGCACCCGCTACCGCATCGAGGCCTACCGGTACTGGCACCGGCACGTGACCGGGCTGCTCACCGAGGCGCGGGTGCCCGGTGACGGGAGCGCCCTCGCGCACGTGCTGCTCGCGGCCGTCGCCGCCGATCTGCAGCGGGCCGTGCGGGACGAGATCCCGGCCGAGCGGATGCGCGAGACTGTGCTGCGGGTGGTCGACGCCGCCGTCCGTGTCCCGGGGAACCCGCAGGTCAGCGCACTCGGCTGAGGTTGTGCGCATACTCGGCCGCGGCTTGGGGAACCGCGGTCGAGTGGTCGCGCTCACGCCCGGGAACAACGTCGCCAGGTGCTGCGTTGGAGGGGGCAGAAAGGTTGAGCGGGCCAGACTCAAGTCCAATACCTCAGTCGGCTAGACTCAACTTCGCGCGGCTGCGGCCGCACCACAGGCAACAGGGCAACAGGAGGAAATCATGGCGCGAGCGGTCGGCATCGACCTGGGGACGACCAACTCCGTCGTCGCCGTCCTGGAAGGCGGTGAACCGACGGTTATCGCCAACTCGGAGGGCTCGCGGACCACCCCGTCCATCGTGGCGTTCGCCAAGAACGGCGAGGTGCTGGTCGGCCAGCCCGCCAAGAACCAGGCGGTCACCAACGTGGACCGCACGGTCCGGTCGGTCAAGCGGCACATCGGCACCGGCTGGAAGACCGAGATCGACGACAAGTCCTACACCGCGCAGGAGATCAGCGCCCGGGTGCTGATGAAGCTCAAGCGCGACGCCGAGGCCTACCTCGGCGAGACCATCACCGACGCGGTCATCACCGTCCCGGCCTACTTCGAGGACGCCCAGCGCCAGGCCACCAAGGAGGCCGGGCAGATCGCGGGCCTCAACGTGCTGCGGATCGTGAACGAGCCGACCGCGGCGGCACTGGCCTACGGCCTGGACAAGGGCGCCAAGGAACAGACCATCCTGGTCTTCGACCTCGGCGGCGGCACCTTCGACGTGTCCCTGCTGGAGATCGGCGACGGCGTCGTGGAGGTCCGCGCGACCTCGGGTGACAACCACCTCGGTGGCGACGACTGGGACCAGCGGATCGTCGACTGGCTGGTGGAGAAGTTCAAGGGCTCGGCGGGCATCGACCTGACCAAGGACAAGATGGCGCTGCAGCGCATCCGCGAGGCCGCGGAGAAGGCGAAGATCGAGCTGTCCAGCTCGAACAGCGCCAACATCAACCTGCCCTACATCACCGTCGACTCGGACAAGAACCCGCTGTTCCTGGACGAGACGCTGACCCGCGCCGAGTTCCAGCGGATCACCTCCGACCTGCTCGACCGCACCCGCACCCCGTTCAACAACGTGGTCAAGGACGCGGGCATCTCGGTCGGCGAGATCGACCACGTGGTGCTGGTCGGCGGTTCCACCCGGATGCCCGCGGTGGCCGAGCTGGTCAAGGAGCTGACCGGCGGCCGCGAGCCGAACAAGGGCGTGAACCCGGACGAGGTCGTGGCGGTCGGCGCCGCGTTGCAGGCCGGTGTGCTCAAGGGCGAGGTCAAGGACGTCCTGCTGCTCGACGTGACCCCGCTGTCGCTGGGTATCGAGACCAAGGGCGGGGTGTTCACCAAGCTCATCGAGCGCAACACCACCATCCCGACCAAGCGCTCGGAGATCTTCTCCACCGCCGACGACAACCAGACCACCGTGGGCATCCAGGTGTTCCAGGGTGAGCGCGACTTCGCCGCGGACAACAAGAAGCTGGGCACCTTCGACCTGACCGGGCTGCCCCCGGCGCCGCGTGGCGTGCCGCAGGTCGAGGTCACCTTCGACATCGACGCGAACGGCATCGTGCACGTCAACGCGAAGGACCTGGGCACCGGTAAGGAGCAGTCGATGACCATCACCGGCGGCTCCGCGCTGCCCAAGGACGACATCGACCGGATGGTCCGGGACGCCGAGGCGCACGCCGAGGAGGACAAGAAGCGCCGGGACGAGGCCGAGGTGCGCAACCAGGCCGAGACCCTGGTCTACCAGACCGAGAAGTTCGTCAAGGACAACGACGAGAAGATCCCGGCCGAGGCCAAGGAGAAGGTCACCGCCGCGCTCGCCGAGGCCAACGAGTCGCTCAAGGGCACCGACATCGCCGCGATCAAGTCGGCGATGGAGAAGCTGGCCACCGAGTCGCAGGCCATGGGCTCCGCGCTGTACGCCAACACCGGCGCCGAGGCGGGTGCCGCGGGCGGCGACGGCTCGGCGCAGGGCGGTCCGTCCGGTGCCGGTGCGCAGGGCGGCGCCGACGACGTGGTGGACGCCGAGATCGTCGACGAGGACAAGAAGTGATCTCGTCCCGAGTCCGGGGTACGTCCAGCGGCGAGGTGACCAGGTGAGCGAGCACAACCCGAACGAGCAGCAGACGGACCCGGAGGCGGTCGGTCAGGACCACCGCCGGGTCGACCCGGACACCGGGGAGGTCCGCGAGCAGGCCGCCGCGCCCGTCGAGGGCGAGGTGGTGGCCGCCGAGCCGGAGCCGGAGATCGACCCGGCGGTCGCGCTCAAGGCGCAGCTCGACGAGCGCACCGCCGACCTGCAGCGGCTGCAGGCCGAGTACGCCAACTACCGCAAGCGGGTCGACCGCGACCGGGAGGCGGTGGTCACCGGCGCCAAGGCGCAGGTGGTCACCGATCTGCTCGGCGTGCTCGACGACGTCGAGCGGGCCGCCGCGCACGGCGACCTGACCGGCGCGTTCAAGGCGGTGGCCGAGAAGCTGTCCGGCTCGCTGCAGAAGGCGGGCCTGGAGTCGTTCGGCCACGAGGGCGAGCCGTTCGACCCCTCCGTGCACGAGGCGGTGCAGCACAACACGTCCACGGAGGTCGGCGGGCCGACTGTGACCGGCGTGCTGCGCCGGGGCTACCGGATCGGCGACCGGGTACTGCGCGCGGCGCTCGTCGCGGTGACCGATGCCGAACCCGGCGGGGCATCCGCCGGTCCCGGGAAGAACTGAGCGAGAGGAGGGGACGTCCGATGAGCGCCAGGGACTGGATTGACAAGGACTTCTATCGCGAGCTGGGCGTCTCCTCCGACGCCTCGGACGCGGAGGTCAAGAAGGCGTACCGCAAGCTCGCCCGCGAGCTGCACCCGGACGCCAACCCGGGCAACGCCGACGCCGAGGCCCGGTTCAAGTCGGTCTCCGAGGCGTACGGCGTGGTCGGCGACCCGGAGAAGCGCAAGCAGTACGACGAGACCCGCACCATGTTCGGCGGCAGCGGTTTCCGCCCCGGCGGCGGCGCGGGCTTCGACTTCGGCGACGTGTTCGGGCAGGGCGGCGGCTTCAGCGGCAACGCGGCGGGCAGCGGCGGCGGCCTCGGCGACCTGTTCGGCAACCTGTTCAACCGCGCGCGCGGTAGTGGCGGCGGCGGTGCCGGTGCCACCAGGGCGCGCCGGGGTGCCGATGTCGAGACCGAGGTCCGGATCGACTTCGTGGAGGCGGTGCAGGGCGCGACTGTCCCGTTGCGACTGTCCAGTCCATCCACATGCGACAACTGTCATGGTTCCGGGGCACGGCCGGGGAGCTCGCCGCGGACGTGCCCGAACTGTGGTGGCGTCGGTCTGGTCAGCCGCAGCCAGGGCGCGTTCGCGTTCAGCGAGCCGTGCCGGGACTGCCGCGGCACCGGTCGGATCGTGGACGACCCGTGCCCGGACTGCGCGGGCGAGGGCGTCAACACGAAGACCCGCACGCTCACCGTCCGCATCCCGGCCGGGGTGGAGGACGATCAGCGGATTCGGTTGGCCGGGCAGGGTGAGCCTGGGCGCAATGGGGCTCCCGCGGGGGACCTGTACGTCCGGGTGCACGTCACGCCGCATTCGCTGTTCGGGCGCAACGGGAATGACCTCACGCTGAAGGTGCCGGTCACCTATCCGGAACTGGTTCTCGGCACCACGCTCACCGTGCCGACCCTTGACGGCGTGGTCACGTTGCAGGTCGCTCCCGGGACCGCCTCGGGGCGTGTCCTGCGGGTGCGGGGCAAGGGTGTCGCCCGGCGTGACGGGCAGGTCGGACATCTGCTGGTGACGCTCCAGGTCGCGGTTCCTGGCTCGTTGAGCGCGGAGGCCAAGGAGGCACTGGAGTCCTACGCCAAGGTCACCGCCGAGCATGACCCCCGGCCCGAGCTGACCGCGTTGGTGCAGAAGGCGAGGCAACCGTGAACCCGTTTCCCGCTGATGACGAGACCCCGGTATTCGTGATCTCGGTGGCCGCGCAGCTGTCGGGATTGCACGCGCAGACGTTGCGTAGCTACGACCGGCAGGGGCTGGTCTCGCCTGGTCGCACCGCTGGCGGTGGTCGGCGGTACTCGATGCGGGACATCACGCTGCTGCGTGAGGTGCAGCGGTTGTCGCAGGAGGCCGGGGTCAACCTTGCCGGGATCAAGCGGATTATCGAGCTTGAGAACGAGGTCGATGAGCTTCGGGCTCAGGTTGCCGCGTTGACCGAGGAGCTGGCTGCCGCTTATGTGGCGGCGGAGCAGGCCGCGGCGGCCATTCACAAGTCCTATCGACATGACCTGGTACCGGTGCGGCAGCAGACCGCCTTGGTGGTCTGGCGCCCGGAGAAGCGCGGCTGAGTCAGCGCGGCGGGTGAGAATCAGAGCATGTTCGGAGTTCGCTCCAGAGTTCTTTGTAATGCGGTTTATTGGGCATGAGGACGCGATTTCTCAATGCTCGATGGAACCCTGCCACAGTTTTGCCATGGGTTCTGTGCGAGGTCGCGGGTTCAGTCCAGGGTGAAGGGGTCGTAGGTGATGCGATCCAATGGGGTGCCCGCCACGAGCATTCTGGAGACCGTGGAGCGGATCATGCCCGGCGAGCCGGAGACCAGGACTTCCCGGTCTTCCCAGGTTCCGTAGCGGGTGACGACATCCGCCAACGTCCCGTGTTCCACTCCGTGGTTGTCCGGTTCGGACTCCAGGACCGGGGTGACCGTCAGCCAGGGGTTGGTGGTCGCCACGGCCTGGAGGTAAGGAAGGTCGTAGAGATCCGCGCGGACGCGGCCGCCAACGAACAAGTGGACCCTGGGGTTGTTGCCCCATTGGGACAGGTGGTCGACGATGGCGCGCATCGGGGCGACGCCGGTGCCGCCCGCGATCATCACCACGTCGCGGCCGGATTCCCGGTCCACGTGCAGGCGGCCCAATGGGGGGCCTAAGCGCCAGGTGTCGCCGATTTTGGCGTGGGCGACGATGGAGCGGCTCACCCAGCCGTTCTCCACGCCGCGGATGTGGAACTCGATGATGCCGTCCGGGCGGGGGGCGTTGGCCGGGGTGAAATAGCGCCACAGGCGGGGGCGCTGCGGGACTTCCACGCTCAGGTACTGGCCGGGTTGGTAGGGCACGGGGTAGTCGGGGCGGACCCGGACCACCGCCAGGTCCCAGCCGAGGCGTTCGTGGTCGACGATCTCGGCGCGCCAGGCGGCCGGGCCGTCGTCGGCCGCGGCGGCGTCCAGCATGGCGCGGGCCATGATCGTGTAGGCCTCGGCCCAGGCGCGCTCGACGTCGTCGGTCCAGTAGTCGCCGCTGAAGCGCTTGACGGCGGCGATCAGGGCCATGCCGACGGCCTCGTAATGCATGCTGACCACGCCGAACTTGCGGTGGTCGCGGCCCAGCTGGCGCAGGAACGGGACCAGGTCCTCTGGGCGGTCGACCATCTGCACGATGTGCACCAGCGCGCGCAGCAGCCGGGAGCGCTGCACCTGCATGTTCGCCGGGAACATCTCGCGGGCGGACGGGGTGAGGCTGAACAGCATGCCGTAGAAGAACTGCCCGACCTCGTCGGAGCGCGGCTCGACGCGGGCGAAGCTCTCCCGGACCAGCCGCACCATGGTGGACACCGCGGTGGGCGACTCGGTCCTGGAGTGCATGGACGGAATGGGGCTCACAACTGCGTTGGCTGTCATGATCGGGGGGTCGATTCCACCTCTCGGGCGCCGGTCAAGGCTGTCATCACGGTACTCGCGCATCCATCCCCCGACTGAGTGGACAGTAGACCGGATCCGGCGGGATAACCGATGTCATCACACCCTTGATCACACCTTCGTGTCATCCTTGGTGACGCCTAGTGCCCAGTCATCCGTCCAATGGGGTACATCGTCGGTGGGGGCTACGCAGCGGCGCGTTCTCGTGACACGGTGTCGCACGTGTCCATCGACCCCCTGCCCGCCGCCGACGCCGCGGACACCGACCTGCTGCGGTTGGACTTCCCGCCGCCGCCGCGCCGGGCCGCCCGCGCGCTGACCGCGGCGATGATCGAGTTCGTGCGCACCCGGGAGGCCGTGTTCGCGGCCACCGCCGACGCCGAGGGCGAGTGTGCGTCCGGCCTGTGGACGGGGCCGTCCGGCTTCGTCCAGGTGCTCGGCGACCGGCGGCTGGCGTGCGCCGAGCTGGGGCCGTTGCCCGGGGTGGACAACCTGGCGGCCAACCCGCACATCGGCCTGGTCATGGTCGACGCAGCCCGGGCCGCGGTCGGGCTGCACGTGCACGGGCGGGCGACCGTCGTGGCCGATGTCGGCACACGGGCGGGCTACCTGGGGCTGCCGACCCGGTTCATCGCGGCCCGCTGGGTGATCATCGACGTGGACGAGGCGTACGCGCACCACCGCGCGCCCCGCCGCTAGCCCGCCACGAGTACGTACCCCCGGGGGCTGCCCCGGACCGCGCGATCCCGTTAGCGTTCCCACAGCAGGGGCGAGGAGGGACGCGGGTGGTCGAGGGAGACGCGGACGGCCGGGAGACGGCGGCGCAGGAGCTGGAGCAGGAGCTGTCCAAGCTCTTCGGTCGGGCGCGCAGCCTCTCGCTGACCCTGGCCGCGCAGGTGCACCCGGGGTTGGATGGCGCGTCCTACTCGCTGCTGGTGCACCTGGGCGGCATCGGTCCGCTGCGGGCGGCGGACATGGTCGAGCGGACCGGGCTGGACAAGTCGACGGTCAGCAGGCAGATCGCCCGGCTGGAGGAGCTGGACCTGATCGAGCGGGTGGCCGACCCGACCGACGGGCGGGCCCGGCTGGTGCAGCTGACCGAGCTGGGCGGTGCCCGGCTGGCGGAGGTGCGCGCGGATCGGCGCAAACGGTTGCGCACAAGTCTGACCGAGTGGTCCACGCCCGAGATCGAGGAGTTCTCCCGCTTGCTGGCGAAGCTCAACGGCGACCTGTGACCCACATCTCGCCACCCGTTGTTCACCGAGCGCCCCGGCTGCGCGCGGTGATCGGGTCTGCGCTGGTCACCACTCCTGCGGCCGAGTCGGGCCCGGCTCGGCGGGCTGTGCACAAAGCTGTCCACGGACCTGTGGATAAAGACCTGGGGATTGTGGATAACTGGGTCACGGCTGTGGATAACCTGGTTGCGACATGTGGGTGACCGGTCGCCCGCTCATCCCGCCGGGTGATCGTGCCGGGCTCGGGTAGCCGGATGCCCGCCGTTCACCAGAGTGGGGCCCGGGGTCGCTCCGAAGTTCTCGTACTTGAGCGGAACAGACTCAACTTTCCTGACGTTGTCCGTGGTGACGAAGTGAGCCACCAGCGTGGCCGGACCGAGGTGGGAGATGGACGCGTTCAACCCGACGACCAAGACACAGCAGGCGATCACCACGGCCGCCCAGGCCGCGTCGAGCGCGGGCAACCCGGACATCCGGCCGGGGCACCTGCTCTCCGCCCTGCTCGACCAGACCGACGGCATCGCCGCCCCGCTGCTGACCGCGGTGGGCGTCGACCCGGGCGCGGTGCGCCGGGAGCTGGTGCCGCTGTTGCGTGGGCTGCCCTCGGCCACCGGTGCAACGGTGTCCTCCCCGCAGCTGTCCCAGCAGGCGCTGCGCGCGATCACGCACGCGCAGAAGCTGGCCACCGAGATGGGCGACGAGTACGTCTCCACCGAGCACCTGCTGGTCGGCCTGGCCGCCGAGGGCGGTGACGTCGCCGACCTGCTGCGTCGGCTCGGCGCCACCCCGGACACGCTGCGCGAGGCGTTCACCAAGGTCCGCGGCTCGGCCAGGGTGTCCAGCCCGGACCCGGAGGGCACCTTCCAGGCGCTGGAGAAGTACGGCGTCGACCTGACCGCGCGGGCCCGCAAGGGCGAGCTGGACCCGGTGATCGGCCGCGATGCGGAGATCCGCCGGGTGGTGCAGGTGCTGTCCCGGCGCACCAAGAACAACCCGGTGCTGATCGGCGAGCCCGGCGTCGGCAAGACCGCGATCGTGGAGGGCCTGGCCCAGCGCGTGGTTGCGGGCGACGTGCCGGAGTCGTTGCGCGGCAAGCGGGTCGTCTCGCTCGACCTCGGCTCGATGGTGGCAGGCGCCAAGTTCCGCGGCGAGTTCGAGGAGCGGCTCAAGGCGGTGCTCAAGGAGATCACCGACTCGGCAGGCCAGGTGATCACCTTCATCGACGAGCTGCACACCATCGTGGGCGCCGGGGCCACCGGCGAGGGTGCGATGGACGCGGGCAACATGATCAAGCCGATGCTGGCCCGCGGCGAGCTGCGCATGGTCGGCGCCACCACGCTGGACGAGTACCGCCAGCACATCGAGAAGGACCCGGCGCTGGAGCGGCGGTTCCAGCAGGTGCTGGTCGGCGAGCCGTCGGTGGAGGACACCATCGGCATCCTGCGCGGCCTCAAGGAGCGCTACGAGGTGCACCACGGCGTGCGGATCACCGACGCCGCCCTGGTCGCCGCGGCCACCCTGTCGGACCGCTACATCACCGCCCGGTTCCTCCCGGACAAGGCCATCGACCTGGTCGACGAGGCCGCCTCCCGGCTGCGCATGGAGATCGACTCCCGGCCGGTGGAGATCGACGAGGTGGAGCGCGCAGTGCGCCGCCTGGAGATCGAGGAGATGGCGCTGGCCAAGGAGGACGACGCCGCCTCCCGGGAACGCCTGGCCGCGCTGCGCGCCGAGCTGGCCGAGCGGCGTGAGCGGCTGTCCGCGCTGACCGCCCGCTGGCAGAACGAGAAGGGCTCGATCGATCGGGTCCGCGAGCTCAAGGAACAGCTGGAGGCACTGCGCGGCGAGTCCGAGCGGGCCGAGCGCGACAGCGACCTCGGCCGGGCCGCCGAGCTGCGCTACGGGCGCATCCCGGCGCTGGAGAAGGACCTGGCAGCGGCCACCGCCGCGACCACCACGCCCGACCAGCCGGTGATGCTCAAGGAGGAGGTCGGCCCGGACGACGTCGCCGAGGTCGTCTCCGCGTGGACCGGCATCCCGGCGGGCCGCATGCTGGAGGGCGAGACGCAGAAGCTGCTGCGCATGGAGGACGCGCTGTCCGCCCGCGTCGTCGGGCAGGCCGAGGCCGTCCGCGCGGTCGCCGACGCGGTCCGCCGCACCCGCGCGGGCGTGGCCGACCCGGACCGGCCGACCGGCTCGTTCCTGTTCCTCGGTCCCACCGGCGTCGGCAAGACCGAGCTGGCCAAGGGCCTGGCCGAGTTCCTGTTCGACGACGAGCGGGCCATGGTCCGCGTCGACATGAGCGAGTACTCGGAGAAACACTCGGTGGCCCGCCTGGTCGGCGCCCCGCCCGGCTACGTCGGCTACGACCAGGGCGGTCAGCTCACCGAGGCGGTCCGCCGCCGCCCGTACGCGGTGGTGCTGCTGGACGAGGTGGAGAAGGCCCACCCGGACGTCTTCGACGTGCTGCTACAGGTCCTCGACGACGGCAGGCTCACCGACGGCCAGGGCCGCACGGTCGACTTCCGCAACACGATCCTGATCCTCACCTCGAACCTGGGCTCCCAGTCGATCACCGACCCGGCCCTGGACGACCGGGGCAGGCACGACGCGGTGATGTCCATCGTGCAGCGCCACTTCAAGCCCGAGTTCCTCAACCGCCTCGACGACGTGGTCGTCTTCCACGCGCTGGCCACCGAGGAGCTGACGGCCATCGTCGACATCCAGATCGCCCGCCTCGGCAAGCGCCTCGCCCAGCGCAGGCTCACCCTGGACGTCTCCCCGGCCGCCCGCGAATGGCTGGCCCTCAACGGCTTCGACCCCGTCTACGGTGCCCGCCCACTCCGCCGCCTGGTCGCGTCGTCGATCGGCGACCAGCTGGCCAGGGCGCTGCTGGCAGGCGACATCCGCGACGGCGACACGGTGTTCGTGGACGCCAAGGATGACAACAGCGGCCTGACGGTGGTCCGCGAGTCCTGATCGGACCGTGGTCCCACGACGAGGGGCGTCCCGGGATTCCCGGGGCGCCCCTCGCCATTTCAGAACCACACACCAAGCTCGTGCACCCGGTGCACGGCGGCCACCACGCCGGGACCGGGCGAGCTGCCTACCGGGCCTGCCGTACGGGCGGTCACCGCCGCGGTCGAAGCCGGGCACGACTGGCCGCGCGAGGACCCCGACGTGCCGCGGCCACGCCAGGAGGTGCGTGACGCCGTGGGTGAGTACCGGCGCAGGTCGGACGAGGAGAGCAGGCTGTATCAGCAGCTGCTCACCGGGCGGCGGCAGGCGTGGGTGGTGTGGCCCGGCCGCGACACCCGGCGCGAACTCACCCCGTGATCTTGATGCGCGGCCGTTGACGACTACGCTGCTCGACGTGGGCATTCCCGCGTGGGTCTGGTTCGTGATCGCGGTCGTCGCCGGTGCTGCGGGCGGCCTCTTCCTGCTGCGCGATCGAGCTCTGCTCACCTCGCGCAACCGGGAGCGACGCCGATGGGCGGCGCTGCGCGGGTGGCAGTTCGCCGAGATCGACCCGGTGCTGCCCAAGCAGTGGGCGGGTGGCGCGATCGCCTACTACGGCGACGGCGTGGCCAAGGACGTGGTCGCTGGCTCGACGTTCACCTCCGACGGGCGCCGCAAGGTGTTCGTGTTCGACCTGGAGGCGGGCGGCCGGATCAACGTGGTGATCGCCGCCGTGCAGTGCCACCGGGTGCACCCGGTGGTCCTGGAGCTGTGGGTGCCCAGCACCCCGTTCCAGCGCGAGCACATGCCTGAGCTGCTCGGCCCGGTCGGCCAGCGGTACGCGTTCGTGTCCGACATCGCCGCGGCCCGTGCGCTGATCACCCCGGACCTGGTGGACGCCACCGAGGAGATCGGCCAGGACATCGCGGTCGCCTGGATCGAGAACGGCTGGGTGCTGGCCGCCGCCGCGCCCGGGTCCAGCCCGTCGCGGCTGGAGCGGCTGCTGCGCGGTATCGGCGAGATCGCCGACGTGGTCGACCCGTTCGGCGAGGACGACCGGCCGCTGAAGGTCGTGCCCAGCCAGCCCGCGCGGCCTGCCGAGGACGCCTCGGCGGAGGCGGACGCGCGGGACAAGCCGACCGCGTCCGGGGACTGAGCGGTCCCGAGCGGTTCCGGCCGGGAATACCACTTAGTAGGTTGGCCGCATGCCAACAGCGCTCATCACCGGGGCCACCGCGGGTATCGGCGCGGCCTTCGCCCGGCGGCTGGCCACCGACGGCTACGACCTGGTCCTGGTCGCCCGCACCACCGAGCGGCTCAAGCAGTGCGCCGCCGAGCTGGCCGAGGCGCACAGCGTCGCGGTGCAGACGCTCACCGCCGACCTGTCGACCACCCGCGCCCGCAAGCGCGTCGAGGCCCGGCTGGCCGATCCGGAGCGCCCGGTGGACCTGTTGGTCAACAACGCCGGGTTCGGCACCCGGGGCGCCTTCGCCGAGGCTGACCCGGACTGGCTGCAGAACCAGCTGGACGTCAACGTCACCACGGTCATGCGGCTGACCAGAGCGGCGCTGCCCGGCATGATCGCCCGCGGGCACGGCGGAGTGATCAACGTCTCCAGCGTGGCAGGCTACTTCCCGGCCACCGGCCCCTCCTACGCCGCCACCAAGGCCTACGTCACCGCGCTGTCCGAGGGCCTGGCCGCGAACCTGCACGGCACCGGCGTCCGCGTCGTCGCCCTCTGCCCCGGCTTCACCCGCACCGAGTTCCACGAGCGCGCGGGCGACGACATGTCGCCGCTCCCCGAGTTCTTATGGCTGCAGGCCGACCGGGTAGCCGCCGACGCCCTCGCCGACCTGCGTCACCACCGCGACCGCTCGGTCCCGGGTCTGCCCTACAAGGCACTGCTCGGCGTGACCAAACTTCTCCCCCGCGCCGCCTTGCGCTTCCTGACGAAGCAGGCATCGGCGGGTCGCGACCGCGGTTAGAAACCGCCGGAGACAGGGAGAACAGCGCCGGTCACGAACGACGCTGCCGGGCTCAGCAGCCAGACGACGCCCTCGGCCACCTCTTCCGGCTCCCCCGCTCGCCCCACCGGGATGCGAGCGGCCAGCCGGTCCGGGCGGTCCGGCGCGCCCGCGGCGGCGTGCAGGTCGGTCTTGATCAGCCCGGGGGCGACGGTGTTGACCCGGATGCCCTCCGCGGCGACCTCCTGCGCCAGCCCGTAGGTCATCGTCTCCACCGCGGCCTTGCTGGCGGCGTAGTGCGCCCATTCGCCGGGGGAACCGCGATGGGCGGCGGTGCTGGAGATGGTCACGATGGCACCGCCGGTGTGCCGCAGGCGGCGGACTGCTTCCCGCAGACAAAGGAACACACCGGTGACGTTGACGTCCAGCACCCGCCGCACGGTGGCGGCTGACTGCTCGTCCAGCCGAGCCAACACACCGCCCGACGTGCCCGCGTTGGCGACCAGCGCACCCAGCGGTCCCAGCTCGTCGGCCTGGGCGAACAGTGACGCCACCTGGTCCTCGTCGGCCACGTCGGCCTGGACCGCGATCGCCCGCCGACCGAGGGACTCGACATCGGCCACCACCGAGCGGGCGGCCGCGGCGTCCCGCGCGTAGTTGACGACCACGTCGTACCCGTCCCGGGCGGCGCGACGGCAGACGGCGGCCCCGATGCCGCGGGCACCGCCGGTGACAACGAGAACGGTCATACGGCCATAGTGGCACGTTCCAGGCGACTGGCCGCCTCGATCAACATCCAGCCGGACAATTGCACCGACATCTCGTTGTCGAACCGATGATCATCCGGCGTCGACCAGTCCGTGCCGAGCGTCGGTCCTGGCCGTCGAGCATGCCAGGCGGCCTCGGCGGAGGTGAGTACCAGTGAGCCGGCCAGGTCTCCCGCGGCCGCGGGCATACGCACCGCGGACAGAGCCAGGTAGCGGGCCAGGATCCCGGCGAACAATCCGCCATCACCACCGTCGCAGCCGGGTAACACCCCGTCGACCGCCAGGTGCGCCCGCACCGCCCGCACGGTCCGCGCCGCCAAGTCCGGTTTGGACAGTTCGACGCAGGCACCAAGGAAGACGCCCTGGCAGTAGGTGTAGAAGGTCTCCACGACCCGCTCCACCGAACCGTCGGCACGCACGTAAAGCCCGTCCCACAACAGGTTCGTCGCCGGATCGACCAGCAGCCGGTCCATCCATTCGAGCATCGAGCGAGCGGGCCCGGTCTCCCCGCGCCGCGCGAGCAGGATCGCGGCCGGGCCGTTGGCGGGCACGTTCTTGTACGTGTCGCCCCGCCGCCACCAGATCCCGCCGCCCGCGTGATCACTCCAGCCGGACCGCAGCCGACGGGTGATCGCGGTCAACGCCCGTTCCGCGGGCACGCCGGAGCGCAGCAACGCCAACCCGAGCCAGGCGATGTCGTCGTAGTACGAGTTGGTCCAGGCCCCGAGGTTGCGCGCGTGGATCCCCCGCACCAATGCCTTGATAGCCCGCGCCCGCTCGGCTTCCGGCGCGCGCGACTGGGCGTCGACCAGGCAATCCAGCAGGTGCGCCTGCCACCAGTAGTTCCACGACACCCCGCCCGGACGTCCCAGCAAAGTCCCCGGCACACCCCACAACCGCCGCACATACCGCGACCGCACCGAGCGCTCGACCTCGGCCGCCCGCTCAACCCAGGTCACGGCCGTTCACCAGGCCTGGTCCAGATCGGCGTGCGCGCGGATCCAGGCGTGCATGACGATCCCGGCCGCCACCCCGGCGTTGATCGACCGGGTCGAGCCGAACTGGGCGATCGACACCAGCAGGTCGGCCTCCTTGCGGGCCTCCTCGGTCAACCCCGGCCCCTCCTGCCCGAACAACAGCACGCACCGCGGCGGCAGCACCACCGTCTCCACCGGCACCGCGCCCGGCGTGTTGTCCACCCCCACCACGACCAGCCCGTCCGACCGTGCGAAGTCCACAAGGGACTCGACGGTCGGGTGGTGGTCGACGTGCTGGTACCGGTCGGTGACCATGGCACCACGTCGGTTCCACCGCTTGCGGCCCACGATGTGCACCGCGCGGGCGGCGAACGCGTTGGCGGTGCGGACCACGGTTCCGATGTTGTGGTCGTGCTGGAAGTTCTCGATCGCCACGTGGAACCCGTGCCTGCGCCGGTCCAGATCGGCGACCACCGCGTCCCGCCGCCAGTACCGGTAGGCGTCGACGACATTGCGGCGGTCGCCCGCCGCGAGCAGGTCGGGGTCGTAGTGCTCGTCGGCAGGCCACTCGCCCGGCCACGGCCCGACCCCGACCGGGTCGCCGAACACCCACTCGGTCGGCCCTACTTCACCGGGACCATCAACCTCGGGCTTTTCCGATTCCGCCACAGGATGTACACACCCACATAGGAGAAGACCAACAGCATGACCGCGCCGACAGCCACCACCTTGAGGTAGCCCTCGGGAACGATCGAGCCGTAGATGTAGTACTGGTTGAACCCGCCCGGGAGCGGGCCGAGCCCTTGGTGGGCCCGGAAGTAGTTCTCCAGCGCCGTCAGCGGGCACGACACCGGGGTGACGTTGACGATCACGCCCCAGGCGGCGAAGAACACGTGCAACAGGATCGACCGGGGCCACTTCCACGCCAGGAAGCCCCCCAGGCCGATGTACAGCAGCGCCGCGAAATGCACGACCACCGTCGCGCCCGCGAGCAGAGCGAACACCGGACCACCTCCCCAACTCGGCGGGTACCTCCAAGGTACCCCGCCGTGCGGGGAGGGCCACCGGTATTAACCCTGGTCAATCCCCTAGGGGTAGACCGATATCGGCGCGTCCGAGCAGGTAGCGGTAGGGCAGGCCGCGGGCCTCGATCGCCTCCCGCGCGCCGGTGTCCCGGTCGACGACGGTGACCACGCCGATGACGGTCGCGCCCGCCTCCGCCAGCGCGTCGACGGCGGTCAGCACGCTGCCACCGGTCGTCGAGGTGTCCTCCACCGCCAGCACCCGCTGCCCGGCGACCTCGATCCCCTCGACCCGCCGCTGCATACCGTGCTCCTTGGTGGCCTTGCGCACCACGAAGGCGTCCAGCACCTCACCGGCCGCGGCCGCGGCGTGCATCATCGCCACCGCGACCGGGTCCGCGCCCAGGGTGAGACCACCCGCGGCGACGTAGTCCCAGTCGGCGGTGAGCTGCCGCAGCAGCCGCCCGATGAGCGGGGCCGCGGAGTGATGCAGTGTGGCCCGGCGGAGGTCGACGTAGTGGTCGGCCTCCTTGCCGGACGCGAGCGTGACCTTGCCGTGCACGATGGCAAGTTCGCTCACCAGGCGGGCCAGTTCGCCCTTGGCGGAGGAATCGACAGAAGGAGCGGTTCGCACGGGGTGCAAGCCTCTCATGCCCGCCCGCTCAGCCGAAGCCCCGGCTGTCCTGCTTGAGCGCGGTGTCCACGGTCAGTGCCGAGGCCACCACCATGCTCAACAGCGGGTCGGCCAGCTGCCGGTGGATCTGCAGCACGTAGTTGTCCGCGGTGGTGAACAGGGTCTTGGCGATGCCCTCGAAGGTCTTGGTGATCCGCGCGACCTCGGCCCCGGTGTGGTCCAGGATGGCGAAGTTCCAGGCCCGCCAGTTCTCCGCCTGGATGCCACCGATGTCCTGGCCGTTCACCACGAACGAGAACCGGATCTTGCCGAACACGTTCTGCTGCACGATCTCGCCAAGCGGCGACCCATCGCCCCGCTCGACCACCATGCGCGACTTGAACACCTTCGCCGGGCGGGTCAGGCGCAGCACGGTCTGGTGGTTGAGGTCACGCACCTCCAGCCGGTGCGTCAGGAACTGGTCGTAGCTGCTCAGGAAGCGCACGGCCTTCTTCAGCGCGCTCTGGCCGACCTCGGCGACCGAGCCGATCTGGCGGCCGTTCTGGTCGAAGACCGAGTACTCGTTCGACATCTCGATCAGCTTGACCTTCTGGTTCACCACCAGCACGGGCTCGCTGAACAGGGTGCCGCCACCCTGGCCGGTCTGGCCGACCCCGGCGCGGCGCTGCTGGTCGCGGATCTTGTTCGGGTCGGGCGCGCCGCCGAGCGGGATCTCCCAGCCACTGCCGTCACTGCGCGGGGGCTGGCCCTGGGCCTGGCCCGCCTGCTGGGTGTGGTTGGTCCACTGGGTGCCGTCCCACCAACGCAGGAGGGGGGAGCCGGGGTTCTCGGGATACCACCCGGGCTGGGGGTTTGTCATGCGGGGAGCCTAGCCCGAGTGGGTTGTCTTTTGCGGCTGGTTGGAGGCGTGCGCCGAGTGTCCGGGTTGTCCGAATGTGGTCCGTGGTGTTACGCGGCTCGCTTGTGGATTTGGCCCACCTGCGGCGTCAAGCCGAGCATCGCCAGCAGTTCGGCGCATTCCTCAGCGTCTGCGGCTGTTGCCGCCACTACCCGCGTGGCCCTGCGTCGTTGTTCCGTCGAGACGGCTACGTCCAGGTCGCCGGTCATACCGAGGTCGTCGGACATGGAGACCACTCCTTGCGCTGTGTAGGTCCGGGTCGCGCCCGAGATACCCACGATCGTGTGTCGTCACACGTGTCCGGGTCACAGCTCGTCCGGGATGGGCTACTGGCGCGGGAGAGACCTCCTCTTCAGCAGCCGCAGGAACCCCGGTGAACGAGTTCGGGGGCCAGCAGGACGGTTTCCGGTGCGCGGTCCGGATTCTTGAGGCGGGACATCAGCAGTCGCACGGCTGAGCGGCCGATCTCGTCGACCGGGTGGGCCATGGTGGTGATGCCGGGGCTGACCAGGTCCGCCCAGTCGACCTCGTCGTGGCCCGCGATGGACAGGTCGCGGCCGATCTCCAGGCCGTGCGCGCGGGCCTCGCGGTAGGCGCCCGCGGTCATCGCGCCGTTGCCGGTGATGACGGCGGTGGGGCGGTCCGGGACGCGGAGTAGTCGGCGCATGGCCAGGACGCCGTCCTCGTGGGTGGCGCCGCCGCCCGCGACCAGGTTGGAGTCCCAGCGGAGGCCGGAGCGGCCCAGGCCGAGGCGGTAGCCGAGGGTGCGTTCCTCGCTGGCGCTCATCCACTCGACGCCGCTGATGAAGGCGATGCGGCGATGGCCGGCGCCTGCCAGGTGGGAGACCAGGGCCGAGGTGGACTGGATGTTCTCCGGGCCGACCTGGTCCAGCTTGATCTTGTGCGAGACCCGGTCCACCAGTACCGCGGGCACTCCGGTGCGGGCCAGTTCCTCCAAAGTGGACGTGTCGCCCGGGGCGGGGGTGAGCAGCACGCCGTCCACCCGGCGGGCGCGCAGCTTGTGCACGGCCGAGCGTTCGCCGTCCTCGGTGTCCAGCGTGTCGCCCAGCAACACCGTGTAGCCTGCAGCGCTGGCCTCCGCCTCGATGGCGTGGATCAGTTGGGCCAGGTGCGGGTTCGCCAGTAACGACATCGCCACGCCGATGGACATGGTGCCGCCGGTGACCAGCGAGCGGGCGATCGCGTTGCCGGTGTACCCGGTCGCCTCGATCGCCGCCTGGACCCGGTCGCGGGTCGCCGCGGCCACCGGTCTGGTCTCGTTGACCACGTGTGAGACGGTGCTGATCGACACCCCGGCCAACCGGGCGACGTCCTCCATAGTGGCCACTGCGTGCTCTGCTCCACTCGCTCTGGCAAACGCTTGCGGGAACCCTACCCACCGGGAGGCGGGAACGATGCGCCGGGAGACCTTCGCCGACCTCGTGGCGCGCGCGACGGCGCTGGCCATCCCCGGTAAGCGACACCTCCTCGGTATCTGCGGCGCCCCCGGCGCGGGCAAGTCCACCCTCGCCGAACGGCTCGCCGCCGCCCTCGGCGAGCACGCCGCCCTGGTCGGCATGGACGGCTTCCACTTGGCCCAGCGCGAACTGGACCGGCTCGGCCGCGCCGACCGCAAGGGCGCCCCGGACACCTTCGACGACGACGGCTACCGGCACCTGCTGACCAGACTGCGCGCCAACACCGACAAGATCGTCTATGCGCCGGAGTTCCGCCGCGCGATCGAGGAGCCGATTGGCTGCGCGGTCCCGGTCGGGTGTGACGTTCCCCTCGTGATCACCGAGGGCAATTACCTGCTGCTGTGGCCGGGTATCCGAACCCTGCTGGACGAGGTCTGGTTCCTCGACCCGGCGCCGGAGATCCGGCGAAACCGGCTGCTAGCACGGCACATGCACTACGGCCGGAGCGCGGACGAGGCACGCGCCCGCACCGACGGGTCGGACGAGCGCAACGCCCGGCTCATCGCCGCCACCGCGGCGGACGCGGACCTGGTGTTCGCGGAGATCGACTGAGCCTCACCGAGGTGTCACCTGACTGGGGCACTATGGCGAACGGTCCGCCCCCGAACGGGTCAAGGAAGGATGGAAAGCCGATGCCCACGCTCACCGGCGTTCACCACGTCGCCCTCACCGTCACCGATGTCGACCGCAGCGTCCCCTGGTACGAGCGCGTCCTTGGCTTCACCACGGCCGGGCGGTCCGACGAGGGCGAGCACGGCCTGCGCAAGGTGTTCCTGCGCGGCTTCGGCATCACCCTCACCCTGGTCCAGCACCCCGGCGGCGCGCACACCGCCTTCGACGAGTGCAGACCGGGGCTGGACCACCTCACCTTCTCGGTGGCCGACGAGGTCGAACTGCGCACCTGGACCGACCGGCTCACCGAACACGGCGTCACCTTCTCGCCGATCACCGAGGAGATCTCCGCCCCTGGCACCGCCGTCGTCGCACTGCGCGACCCGGACGGCATCCAGCTCGTGCTGTGGGCTCCGCCGATCAGTCGGTGACCGAGACGCTGTCGACCGGCTTGCGCATCTCCTGCCGGTAGCGCCAGATCCCGTACGCGGTGCCGAGCACGAAGAACGCGATACTCCCGATCACCGCCACGGTCTGCAACCACGGCAGCTGCTCCAGCAGCCCGGCCGCGTAGTACCCCACCAGCACCAGCGTCGGCACCCACGCCAGCCCGCCGACGAACGTCGCCACCAGGAACCGGCGCGCGTCCATCTTCGCCGCCCCCGCGATCAACGGCGCCAGCGTGCGGATCCACGGGATCCACCTGGCCACCACGATCGCGAAGAACCCCCGCCGGTCGAGGAAGTCCCGCGAGCGGTCCAGGTTCCGCTGGTTCAGCACCCGACCACCCACCCGGGTGATGATCGCGTGCCCGGTCTTGGCACCGATGACGTAACCCAGTTGGTTGCCCGCGACCGCCACCACCGTCGCCGTCGCCGACAACCACCACGCTTGATGCTCGTGCCCGTGCTGCGCCAACACCACCCCGGCGGCGAACAGCAGCGAGTCGCCGGGCAGGAACAACCCGACGATGAACGCGCACTCGGCGAACACGAAACCGAGCACGATCACCCACACCAGCAGTGGGCCTGCGGATTCGAGCACGCCAAGAGCGGTGTTCACGGCCGTAGGGTACGTGCACGGGCACGCGGCGTGCAGGTGAACCACGCCCTATTCACCTGGGCTTGACCACGAGTCAACGCCCATTGTGCGCGGCCGTGCGGATGTGCTCGGTGATCGACATCGGCCGGTGTCGCCCGCCGAGTGGCCAGGGTCAGGGCTATTTCCATTCGTCGTAGCCGAGGGTTATGTCGTGGGTGCCGGATTGGCCTCGGGTGAGGGTGACCTGGTGGGCGGCGGGTGAGTAGCCGCTGGCGATGACGGTGTACTGGCCTTCGGTGATGTCGTCGATGGAGTAGGTGCCGTTGGCGTCGGTCGTGGTGACCGTGATGACCTCGCCGACGGCGTCCAGGACCGTGATGCGGGCGTCGGGGACGATCGTGCCCGCCGCGGTTCGGGCGATGCCGGTGAGGGTGGCGGCGCCCAGCAGTTCCGCGTCCTGGCGGTGTGGGCCGCTGTCCGGGATGGTGACCGGGATGGCGGTGGGCTGGTAGTCGTCGGCGCGGATGACGAGGGTGCTCGGGCCGGAGCGGACGGCGGTGAAGCGGTAGCTGCCGTCGGCGGCTGTCGGCTGGGACTCGATGACCTCGCCGCGGGGGTCGGTCAGGGTGACCTGGGCGGAGCCGATGGGGGCGTGGCCGTCGGCGGTCATGACGAAGCCGTGCAGGACCGTGGCGCCGAGGAGTACGACATCCATTGTGGACTGTCCGGGTCGGACCTTCACGGCGGTGGCGCGGGGCTGGTGCTCCGGGGCAGAGGCCAGCAGCACGTAGGCGCCCGGCATGGGAGCGTCCAGCAGGTACTCTCCCGCGCCGTCCGAGCCGACGCGGCTGACCTGTTTGCCGTCGGCGTCGATCAGGGTGAGGGCGGCGCCCGCGACGATCGTGCCGTCCGGGTGGCGGACCTGGCCGCGCAGGCCGACCAGCTCGCCGCGGAGGGTGGCCGCGTCGTCCGGGTGGAAGCCGTTGGTTGGCGCGGGTTCGGAGTGGTCGAGGCCGTCCATGCTCTCCTTGGCCTCGTCCGGCAGCAGGGCCTCGCCGCCCTCCATGATCGCGGCGGGGGCGCTGGCGGTGCGCAGCGGGATCTCCTTGATGAACAGGGAGACCAGGAACGCCAGCACCATCACGCCCGCGCCGACCAGGAACACCAGCTGGATCGACTCGACGAAGCCCTCCTGGAACGGGCGGGCCAGGCGCGGGTCGATCTGCTGCAGGAAGGACGAGTCCTGCAGCACGCCGCCGCCACCGCCGCCGCTCTGGAGGGCGGCGAACACCGGGCGGTTCACCGGGTTGGACCGCACCGCCGGGTCGGACAGCGCGGCCTGGAACTCCGGGGTGCGCATGGCGTTGTGGAACGCGGTGGAGATGTTGTCGGTGACCGTGCTGAACAGCAGCGACAGGAACACCGCGACACCGAGCGTGCCGCCGAGCTGGCGGAAGAACGTGATGGACGCGGTGGCCACGCCCATGTCCCGGAACGGGACCGCGTTCTGCGCGGCCACGGTCAGCGTCTGCATGCAGTTGCCGAGGCCGAGGCCGAACACGACCATGTACAGGATCGGCTGCCAGATCGGCGTTTCCACATCGACCAGGTGGAACAGCGCCAGCCCGGTGACCAGCAGGGCCGAGCCGATGATCGGGAACACCTTGTAATGCCCGGTGCGCGAGGTGATCTGGCCCGAGGTGATCGAGGCGATCATGATGCCGAGCATCAGCGGCACCATCATCAGGCCCGCCTCGGTCGGCGTGAAGCCGCGCACGATCTGCAGGTACTGCGGCACCATGGTGATCCCGCCGAACATGCCGACACCCAGGATGGTGCCCGCGATGATCGTCATGGAGAACGTCGAGGTGCGGAACAGCCGCAGCGGGATCAGCGCCTCGTCCTTCATCGCCTTCTCCACCAGCAGGAAGCCGATCAGCCCGACGAAGCCGATGCCGTAGCAGACCAGCGCCCGCTGCGAGGTCCAACCCCAGTCCCGGCCCTGCTCGGCCACGATCAGCAGCGGCACCACGGTGACCGACAGGAAGATCGCGCCGAAGTAGTCCACCCGGTGGTCGTGCCGCTCGTGCGGGACGTTCAGCACCCGCATGACCACGATCAGCGCCACGATCCCGATCGGCACGTTCACCAGGAACACCCAGCGCCAGCCGGTGATGTGCAGGATCTCCGCCTGACCGGCGAAGAACCCGCCGATGACCGGGCCGAGCACGCTGGAGGTACCGAACACGGCCAGGAAGTAGCCCTGGTACTTGGCCCGCTCCCGGGGCGGCACGATGTCCGCGATGATCGTCAGGGCGAGCGACATCAGACCGCCCGCGCCCAGCCCCTGGAATGCCCGGAACGCGGCCAGTTGGTACATCGACTGGGAGAACGTGCAGGCCAGCGAGCCGAGCACGAACAGCGTGATGGCGGTCAGGAAGAACGGCTTGCGGCCGTAGATGTCCGACAGCTTCCCGTACAGCGGGGTGGAGACGGTGGACGTGATCAGGTAGGCGGTGGTCGCCCAGGCCTGCAGGCTGAGCCCGTCGAGGTCGTCGGCGATGGTCCGGATCGAGGTGCCGACGATGGTCTGGTCCAGCGCGGCCAGGAACATGCCGAGCATCAGGCCGGACAGGATCACCACGATCTGCCGGTGGGTCAGCGCGGGCTTCGGCTCCTGGACGGCGTGCTTCGCCGCGGTGTCCTCGGCGGTGACGGCGGTCATTCGGGTTCCCCTTGGTAGCTCTCTAGTTCGGCGTTGAACCGGGTCAGCAGGTGGACGAGGGTGCGGCGGTCGGTCTCCGGCCAGTCCCGCAGCAGGGTGAGGACCAGCCGGGTGCGGTGCGCGCGAGCGGCGGCGAACACCCGGTGGCCCTCCGCGGTCGGGGCCAGTACGCAGGCCCGGCCGTCGGTCGGGTCGGCGCGCCGCTCCAGCCAGCCGAGCCCGACCAGGTGGCTGACCTGGCGGCTGACCGTGGACGGGTCGGCGTGGATGGCCTCGGCGAGCGCGTTGGCGCGCAGCGGGCCGGTGTGTGTGAGCGCGGCGAGCAGCGCGTAGTTGGCGCGCTCCACCGGGTCCTGGCCGGTGAACTGCTGTTTGGCGTGGTGGGTGAGCCGGACCAGGCGTACCAGCTGCAGGCCAAGGTCGTCGGCGGTGGCCAGGTCGTCCGCGGTGCAGTCAGGCGAAAGGTCGCCCAGGACCGGGGCGGAGGCGCGCGTGCCGGGGACGGTGTCCGCCATGCGTCTCTCCTTGGTTGTGCATCACAACTGGTTGCGTTGCCCAAGCATGTTCTTCCCGGGTGGTGATCGCAAGCGCGGCGCGCGCGGCGTCAGGCGGCCAGTTCGCGCGCGCGGCAGGCCCGCACGAACTCGCCTGCCTGCCGGATCGCCAGCCTGCCCTCCGGCAGGATCGCGGCGAACGCCGGGAACACGTGCACCTGGCCGGGCCAGACGCGCAGGTCGCAGTGCGCCCCGGCGGCGGTCAGCGCGGCCGCCAGGCGCTCCGCGTCGGCTAAGAGGCACTCCGCGCCGCCCACCTGGATCAGCGTCGGCGGCCAGCGCCGCTTGGTACCGCGGAACACGTCCAGCCGCGGGTGGTCGACGCCCAGCTCGCCCGCGTAGAGCGCGGCGACCTCACGGGCGCGCGCGGGCGGGATGTACGGGTCGCGCCGGGCGGCGTCCCGGGCGTCGAGATCCGCACAGGTCAGGTCCAGGAACGGGGAGAACAGCACGGCCGCGCCGGGCATCGCCGCACGACGCCGGGTCAGCTCGGCCAGTAGGCCCGCGACCAGGTGGCCACCCGCCGAGTCGCCCGCCATGACCACCTGCTGGGCGGTGTAGCCCTGGTCGAGCAGCCAATGGAACGCGGCCAGCGCGTCGTCGGCCGCCGCCGGGTATGGGTGCTCGGGGGCGCGGCGGTAGTCCAGGAGCAGCACGGGCAGTCCGGACGCCTGCGACAGCGCGCCCGCGAGGTGCCGGTGGGTGCGCAGCGAGCCGAGCACGAAACCGCCGCCATGCAGGTAGAGCAGCACGCCCGCGCGTTCGTCGGCCTCGCGCGCGGTCAGCCACAGGCCGGTGACGTCGCCGTAGCCGTGCACGGCCGAGACCGCGCGCACGCGGGTGCCGCGCGGCAGCGGAGCGACGCTGACTGCCTCGTACGCCTCGCGCAACGCGCGCAGCTGCCCGCCGCGCAACGAGAGCCGGTCGGCCAGCGGGCGCACGCCAGCGAGCAGGAACCGTGCCAGCGCCCTAGCCCGCACGCTGGGTCCCGGCAGCTCGGCCATGGCAACCCCCGACCGGACGTCGGTAGTGACGCCCACCACACCAACTGTAGGTCAGAGATCAGCGCATCGCCTACGGTGACAGCTGTGGGCGCGTCGTTGCTCGACCAGCTGCGGACCATCCTCGGCGCGGACGGGGTGGTCACCGATCCCGATGTCACCGCGGGCTACCGGCGCGACATGATGCCGCTGGCCCCGCACGGCGAGCCGCTGGCCGTCGTGCTGCCGCGCACCACCGAACAGGTGCAGGAGATCGTGCGGGCCTGCGCCCGGCACGGCACCCCGATCGTGCCGCGCGGCGCGGGCAGTGGCCTCTCGGGCGCCGCCAACGCCGTGGACGGCTGCGTGGTGATGGTCCTGACCAGGATGAACGCCATCCTGGAGATCGATCCCGACAACCGGCTGGCGGTCGTCGAACCCGGCGTGGTCAACCTGGACCTACGGGACGCGGTCGCCAAGCACTGCCTGTTTTACCCGCCGGACCCGTCCAGCTACGACTGGTGCACGATCGGCGGCAACCTGGCCACCAACGCGGGCGGCCTGTGCTGCGTGAAGTACGGGGTCACCACCGACTCGGTGCTCGGCCTGGAGGTCGTGCTGGCCGACGGGGAGCTGCTGCGCACCGGCAGGCGCACCGTGAAGGGCGTCGCGGGCTACGACCTGACCAGGCTGTTCGTCGGCAGCGAGGGCACCCTGGGCGTGATCACCCGGGCCACCCTGGCGCTGCGCCCGCTGCCGCAGGCCCCCGGCACGCTGGTCGCCGCGTTCGGCTCCACCGCCGCCGCGGGCGCGGCGGTCAGCCGGGTGATCCGCGAGGGGATCGTGCCGTCCCTGATGGAGATCATGGACGCGGTGTCGATCGCGGCCGTGGAGACCCACCTGAAGACCGAGCTCGGCGCGGGCCGGGGCTGCGCGGCGCTGCTGATCTGCCAGTCCGACGCGGGCGGCGAGGCGGCCCGGCGCGAGCTGGCCGCGATCGGGCAGGCCTGCCGGGACTGCGGTGCCGAGCTGGCGTACACCACGTATGACCTGGCCGAGGGGCAGATGTTCCTGACCGCGCGGCGGGCCGTGCTGCCCGCGCTGGAGGTCTACGGCGCCTGGATGACCGACGACGTGTGCGTGCCGCGCACCCGGATCGCCGAGCTGATCGAGGGCTGCGCGCGGGTGAGCGAGGAGGTGGGGTTGCGGGTCGCCGTGGTCGGCCACGCGGGCGACGGCAATATGCACCCGACCATCGTCTACGACCCGACCTCGCCCGATGACCTGGTGCTGGCCCGGCGCGCGTTCGACCAGATCCTGGAGATCGGCCTCGGCCTTGGCGGCACGGTGACCGGGGAGCACGGCATCGGCAAGGTCAGACGCGAGTGGTTGGTCCGCGAGATCGGTCCGATCGGACTGCGTACGCATCGCGCGCTCAAGGCCGCCCTTGACCCCGCCGGGTTGTTCAATCCCGGATCGATGTTCGCTCTACAGTGAGGCGGGAAGCGGAGAAGATCACCACACGATGCCGACGGGTCGAGACCATGGACCAGCAGCAATACGCCACCGCAACCGAGATCTGCCTGCGCCTGTCCGGCAGGCTCCCCGACGACGTGCTCGGCGCCGTGCAGGCGCACTGCTTCGCGGGCGAGGACGAGATGGCCATCGCCGCCCTGCTGCTCAACCTGCAGTACGAGGGCGTGCCGATCACCGCGGAGGAGGCTGCGCTGATCCGGGTCCTGCTCGACGACCCGCACGATCCGGAGCTGGCCGAGGTGACCGTGGTGGACAGCCCGCCCACGCTGGCCTACCGGTTCAGCCCGACCGCCCCGGCTGACGCCCCGGACCCGGCTGGCGCCGATCGGGCGATCACCGCCGAGGCCGCCCTGGTCGGCGGCAGGCGGGTGCGGCGGGCCTGGCGGGAGCCGCTGCCGGAAGCGGCGAACCCGGCCACCTGGGTGTACCTGGTGCAGGTGCCGCCAGGGGTGGACGAGCTGCGTGCGCGCAGCGCGATCAGTTCCCGGCTGTGGGTGCACCGGCAGGAGAAGTGGCCGGTCGAGGTGATGGTGGAGGGTCGGCTGCTGCCGCCCTACCAGGCGGCCGCGGTCACCGCCGCGCACCAGATCTGGGCGGCGGCGTAGGCGCTGTCCTGCAAGTCCGGCACGCGCTATCCGCGCCCGCGCGGCCTCTGGCCGCACGGGCGGAAAGCCCAAGTACAACCCGGTACGTGCGGCTTCCCGCCCGCACGCCCAGAGACCACGCGGATCACGAATCCCGCGCACCAGACTTACCGGACAGCGCCTAACCGCTCAGCGGTTGGTCTCGCGCCTGCGCTCGGCGCGGGCCTTGAGCATCTCGATGATGATCGGGATGACCGAGATCAGCACGATCAGGACCAGCATGGCTTCGAGGTTCTTGT
>NZ_KB894451.1 GCF_000374445.1 Actinokineospora enzanensis DSM 44649
ACCGAGGGCGACCAACCGCAAGCCTCCGGCCACTTCCAGCGCCCGGCCAACCGACCCTCCGGCCAGTCCGGCGAGTTCCCAACCGTCGCGCGTCCAGCGGGCCAGTTCACCGACGGCCCGATCGGCGACCAGCCCCAGGCTTCCGGGAGCTTCCCGCACCCGAACCGCGGTCAGTCCGGCCAGTTCCCCGCGGGCGGTGCCGAGCAGCCGCGTCCCACCGGCCAGTTCCCCATCCCGCCCGGCGAGCAGTCGGCCGGGCGCGGCAGGCCACCGCAGCCGGGTTCGCGGTCGGGGCAGTTCCCCGTCGCGGGCCAGGAGAACGCGGGCGACCAGTCCGGCCAGTTCCGCGCGCAGCCCGGCGGCCAGCCGCAGGCGAATGGCGAGGGCAAGCCGCACATCCCGCGGCAGCAGGCCCCCGGCCAGTCGTCCATGCCGCCGCGCCCGGACGAGCCGGAGCGTGCGGAGCCGCCGGTCGAGCGGATCGGCCTGACCCCGCCGCCGGGTGTCTCGCCGCAGGAGCTGGCGGGGCTTACCACCGAGATGGAGCCCATCGGCGAGGCGGTGCAGAAGCGCAGGCGCGTCGACCAGACGCTGGCGCGGTTCTCCAAGGTGCACGACGAGCTCAAGGCCGAGGAGAAGGCGCGCAAGTCCAAGCGCATCAAGCTGTCCCCGTGGGCGGCCGAGGACGCCGAGCTGGACGAGAAGCTGGACGAGCTGGCGCAGCTGCCCGGCACCGAGCTGGTCACGCCGGTCGCCGAGGACGAGCCGGAGAAGCCCAAGCGCAGCCGGTGGTCGCTGATCGCCAAGGTGTTCTCCGGGTCCACCGCGCTGGTCGTGTTCGCCGCGACCGCGGCGGGCTGGGGCTTCAAGGAGTGGACCGAGAACAGCATCGGCCAGGTGCACGCGCTCGACCCGGACTCCGCGGACATCAAGAACGCCCAGGCGCAGCTCGGCGACGAGAACTTCCTGCTGGTCGGCTCCGACTCCCGGGAAGGCGCGCAGGCCGAGGACAACATCGGCGACGTGAGCAAGATCCCGGGCGCGCGCTCGGACACGGTGATGATCGCGCACATCCCGGCCGACCGGTCCCGGGTCGTGATCGTTTCCTTCCCGCGCGACCTGGAGATCAATCGCCCGGCCTGCCAGCGCTTCGACGCCAAGCAGGTCAAGTACCTCGACGAGCAGGTGGCGGCCAACAAGACCGCCAAGATGAACACCGCGTACGAGGTCGGCGGCCCGCTGTGCCTGACCAGGGTGGTGCAGGAGATCTCCGGCCTGCACATCACCCGGTTCGTCGGCATCGACTTCCAGGGTTTCAAAGGCATGGTGGACGCGGTCGACGGCGTGAACGTCTGCGTCGAGAAGCCGATGTACGACACCACGTTGAACAAGTGGGTCGTCCAGCAGGCGGGCACCGATGTGGTGCTGCGCGGCGAGCAGGCGCTGGACTTCGTTCGCGCCAGGCACGTCCGGGGCGACCCGACCTCCGACTACGGCCGGATCAAGCGGCAGCAGCGGTTCCTGTCCTCGTTGCTGCGCAAGGCGATGTCCGGCCAGGTGCTGCTGGACCCGAGCAAGCTCACCAACTTCGTCAGCGAGATGGCCAAGTCCACCTTCGGCGACAACATCCAGATCGACGCGCTGATGCAGCTCGGCCAGTCGCTGCAGAACCTGGCGGCGGGCCGGGTCACCTTCGTGACCGTCCCGACCGTCGGCATCGAGAACTCCCGGCACAACGAGGTCCTGCGCCGCGACGACTCGAACGCCCTGTTCGCCGCGATCATCAACGACCAGCCGCTGCCCGGCGAGTCCGCTGGCGCGCCGACCGAGGGCAACCAGCAGGCGGCGCCGATCCGCCCGCAGCCGGAGCCGGTCGACCCGAAGACGTTGAAGATCCAGGTGTTGAACGGCGGCAACCCGACCGGCGGCATCGCCAAGCGCACCGCGGACAAGCTGGCCGAGTTCGGCTTCACCGTGGTGCAGTCGGGCATCGGCCCGGCGGTGCCCAAGACCGTGGTGCGCTACGGCGCGGGTCACGAGGCCGCCGCGCAGACCCTCGCCTCGGCGGTGCCGGGCGCGGAGCTGCAGGAGGACCCGTCGATGTCCGGCGCCCTGGTCCTCACCATCGGCCCCGACTTCGCGGGTCAGGTCATCGCCCCCGGTACGGGCGGCGCCAACCCGAACCCGACTCCCCCGCCCGCGCCCCTGCCGGAGAATCTCTCCACGGTCAACGGCGCCGACGTGAACTGTGCTTGATTCCTCCCGCCGCTCGGTCTGCGGAGCGCGCCCGCGGCCAACGGAATGCACCAACGGCTGGTGAACCATGGTCGGGCGTACCTAGTTCATCTTGGGTTCATCTGCCGATGACGCATCTTCGCTTGCGTCCATCTAGGCTGTGGCCCATGCGTGAGGCTTACCATAATGAACTTGGGCAGCTCGCCGACAATCTCGCGAGCATGTGCTCCATGGTCGCCGAGGCTATGGAGCTCGCCACGCGCGCTCTGCTGGAGGCGAACCTCTCCCTCGCCGAGCAGGTGATCAGCGACGACGAGAAGATCGACGACGCCAGGTCGGCCTGCGAGGAGCAGGCGTACGCGCTGCTGGCCCTGCAGGCCCCGGTCGCCACCGACCTGCGTACCGTCCTCGCCGCCATCCACGCCGCCGAGAGCCTGGAGCGCATGGGCGACCTGGCCCTGCACGTGGCCAAGGCGGCCCGCCGCAGGCACCCGGCCCCAGTGCTGCCCGAGACGGTCCAGCCGTACTTCTCGGAAATGGGCCGCATCGCCGTGCAGCTGGCCCGCCGCGCCGAAGAAGTCATCCGCTCCCGGGACGTCGCCGCCGCCCGCGCCATCGAGGACGCCGACGACGAGATGGACGACCTGCACCGCCACCTGTTCACCATCCTGATGAACAAGGAATGGGAGCACGGCGTCGCTTCCGCGGTGGACGTCACCCTCCTCGGCCGCTTCTACGAGCGCTACGCCGACCACGCCGTTTCCGTCGCCAAGCGCGTTGTCTTCGTCGTCACCGGCCGCATGCCCGGCACCGTCAACGACGAAGACCTGTAGCCCTTAGTCCACAACACTTTCTCCGCCCCTCGGTCCCAAATGGACCGAGGGGCGGACTTGTCCGCAGTGGACAATAGAAGGTTGTCGCGTCAGCTTGGAGCGGACGTCAACGCGGCAGCACAGACCCGATCAGCTCATCCAGCTGCCGCATCAACCGCCCGCTATCCGCAGGCGAGTACGTGGCCCGAATCGCGCCATCCGCCTGCGGCCGGGTCAATGACAGATACCGCCCGGCATCCGTATCAATCCAGGCGAGCGTCCCAGCCGAGATCTCCCGCCCATGCCGCCCCCGCCCACTGACGGCGAAGAACCCGTACCCGGTCCGCGGCCGCTCCATCATCGCCGCCGCCAACCGCAGCTGCGCGTCCGACCCGGACCGAGGCGCCCGCACCGCTTGTACGAAACCACCACCGGCAGCAGGCTGCACCGGCTCGGCGATCTGCACCGACTGCCCCGGCCCGGCCCCCAACCGCGGCAACAGGTCCACCAACCCCCGAGCCACCCCGGCGGCCCCGACCACATCGAACCGAATCGTCTGTCCTTCTTGGACAGCGACAACCCCCACGTTCCCGCGGGCCGCCCCCCGCGCCCGGATGGAACGGTCTTTCTCGACAGTCCCCATCACACCGATACCAACGTCGTACTCCGCGCTGATCCGAAGCGCCGTCTCGACATCCGGGTCGATCCGGTTGTTCCGGATCAACCCGCGATTCGTCAGGTCGGTCAGCACGGCCTTGGCGATCCGCTCCCGATCCTCCAACAGCGCGCCGAAACTCGGGATCTCGAACGGAAACAGCCGAACATCGATGCCTAACACCTGCGACAGCGTGTCCACAGCGGCAAACGAGAGCGAATGCGAACGGGGTTGCATCGAGCGTTATCCGCCGATCACCGGCGGAGCGGTCATCTCATCCGTCCCGAACACATCGTCCGGGTCGGCCTCCAGCAGATACGACGGCCGCTGGTGCTCCTCGTCCTCGCCGCCCTGCCCGTGGCCCCCGCCATGTCCCATTCCGCCCATGCCCGCACCGCCACGCCCGGCAGCACCCGCCGCCCCAGCGCCACCACGCCCGAGCGCGGCCTGCTCGGCGGCCAACGCACCGGCCCCGGCGCCCATACCCGCCCCAAGACCACCACCGGGCCGACCACCGCCGACCGCGCCAGTGCCGGAAGCACCGCCGCCACCGCCCCCGCCACCACTACCGCCGGACGGGCTCCCACCGAAGGGACGGCCGCCACCGCGCGTGATGTCCTCACCACCGGTGAAGGGCCCGCCGGTGATAGGAGTGATGCCGGGCATGTAGTTGTTGGACCCACCACCCGTGGGCCCACCACCGCCACCACCGCCCCCAGGCAGCGTGGACGGATATCCAGGCGTACCAGGCGGATTCCAGGTACCGGGGTTCGTGCCGTTGCCGCCCCCACCGCCAGGTACAACCACACCACCCGGCGGGTTGGAGCCCCCACCACCGTTGTTGCTACCGCCGCCATTGGACCCGCCGCCCCCACCGCCACCGGTAGGAACCACGTACCCGCCCGATCCGCCGCCGCCACCGGGACCCGCGTACGTGTGGTTGCCACCACCGTCCCCGCCGCCCCCGACCTTGGCGGGCACCTTGTTCGGCCCGTCGATACCGCCCTTGTCGTGGCCGCCGGGCTCGTCCGGCCCGCCGGGATCGGTCAGCGTGGGCGGGGTGGCGAAGGCGGGCATGGTGGACGCGACTTCCAGCTGGCTGTCATAGCTGCTGACCACGCGCACCGCGTCGTCGTGCGCCGCCTTGCTCTTGTTGTACTGGTCCACGTATCCGTACATCTTGCGGATCGCGTCGAACGGGTTCGGCGTGGACAGCAGGTCCCGGTTGGCCGCGGCCACGTCGAAGTGGATCACCTCGGGCATCGACTGCTTGGCGCTCGACAGCGCCGCGGACTGCTGGCCGGACTGCTGGGAGATCAACGTGGAGGCGGTCCCGGCCTCGCCCGCCCAGTTGCCGACGCTGGTCATGAACTGCCGCGCCGAGTTGCCCGCGCTGCCCTGCCAGTCCGAGGTGCTGGCGGTGACCGCCGCGTTCATCTCGTGCTGGAAGTTGGTCATGGCCGTGCCCGCGTTGCTGTACATGTCGCCGATGTCCGTGACCTGGCTCGGGTCGACGTCCTCGGTGACCATCTTGTACAGGTCGTCGTGCGAGTTCTGGGCGTAGTTGCTGCACAGCATCCCCGGCGACGGCCGCACGTCGGTACCGGGCGGCACGTCCACCCCACCCGGCGGCGGCCCCGGCTGAACCTGGCTGTTGTCCATGAACCGGCGCCAGATGTCCCACCAGTTCGACTCGTTGACGTCCTGGTTCGCAGTGTCGACCATGGTTCGCAGACCTCCCGCCCCGAGCACCCGCCGCGCACGTCCGACCAGGGTCGCCGTACCCGGTCCCGGTGGGAACCGTACCAACCGCGGGCGTGCCGTGTCCCCAGTCTGACGCGACCGGTCGCCGAGGCGTTCCCCGGGGTCAGGGCACCTTCGGCGCCACCAGCTTGGCCGCCCCCAGAGCCTGCTCGCACAGCTGCTGCGGGTCCGGCCCGACGACCGCCACGTCGACCCGGCTGTCCGCGTCGACCTCCAGCGCGTACTTGCACGCCGTCCCACCAGTGGCGATGTAGCGCACGGCGGCGTGCTTGCCGACGTCCAGGTACTCCGTGGGCTGCTCGGTGGTGATCCGGTCGATGCCGCGGTCCGGCCAGAACTCGACGGTGACGGTGAGTGGGTCGGTGCCGCCGTCCACCGCCCAGGCACAGAGCCGAACCTGGCTCACCTTGCGCGGTTCACCCGGTCCGGTGATGCCGAGGGACTTCTGCTCGGACCCGGTCAACATGTCGCACGGCGACAGCGCGGTCAACGCACCTGGCGCGGCACTCGGCCGGGTGTTCGGCGCCCGGCTGCTGGTCGGCGCCCCCGCCGCCGGGATGGCTGTGCCGCCGATCTGGCTGGTGCAGGCCACCAGGCAGCCCTGCACCACCACCAGCACCACCGCAGCCGACACCGGTCCCAGCACGCGTCTCACCGTTCCGCTCCTCGACGACGTCGTCGGTGACGGCTCGACGCCGTCCGGTCGCCTGGTGTCGCGGACCCCCGCTGGCACGGTACCAACGCGGGCCGGGGCGCGGATGCCGTTGTGCGGTAACCAAAGCAAGATCCCCCGTACGGCGCACAATGCCGTACGGGGGATCCGGTGTCGCTGTCGATCAGCCGAAGCGGCCGGAGATGTAGTCCTCGGTCGCCTTCTGCGTGGGGTTGGAGAAGATCTTCTCGGTGTCGTCCAGCTCAACCAGCCGACCCGGCTGGCCGACGCCCGCCAGGTTGAAGAAGGCCGTCTGGTCGCTGACCCGGGCGGCCTGCTGCATGTTGTGCGTGACGATGACGATCGTGAAGTCCTTCTTCAGCTCCTGGATGAGGTCCTCGATCGCCAGCGTGGAGATCGGGTCAAGGGCCGAGCAGGGCTCGTCCATCAGCAGCACGTCCGGCCGCACCGCGATGGCCCGCGCGATGCACAGCCGCTGCTGCTGACCGCCGGAGAGGCCGCCGCCCGGCCGGTTCAGCCGGTCCTTGACCTCGGCCCAGAGGTTGGCGCCGCGCAGCGCGCGCTCGGCGACCTCCTCCAGCTTCTTCTTGTCCCGCTCACCGGCCAGTCGCAGGCCCGCGACCACGTTGTCCTTGATGGACATGGTGGGGAACGGGTTGGGGCGCTGGAACACCATGCCGATGGTGCGGCGGACCGACACCGGGTCGACGGTCGAGGCGTAGATGTCCTCGCCGTCGAGCAGCACCTTGCCCTCGGCGCGGGCGCCGGGGATGACCTCGTGCATCCGGTTGAGCGAGCGCAGCACGGTGGACTTGCCGCAGCCGGACGGACCGATGAAGGCCGTCACGTTGCGCGGCGGCACCGCCAGCGAGACCCCGTCCACGGCGTGGAACTTGCCGTAGAAGAGGTTCAGGTCCTTCACATCAATGCGTTTGGCCATGGTCGCCTACTTCGTCTTCAGGGAGGTCAGCCGCGAGATCAGCGATCCCAGCAGGTTGAACACGGTGATGATCAGGATCAGCGTGACCGCCGCACCCCAGACCCGGGCCTCGCCCGCGGCGGTGGTGGTCAGCCGCTCGTTGGTCATCAACAGCGGCAACGAGGCCATGTTGCCTTCGAACGGGTCGTTGTTGATGAACGGGTTGTAGCCGACCAGCACCAGCACCGGGGCGGTCTCGCCCATGACGCGGGCGATGGCCAGCGAGATGCCGGTGACGATGCCGGACAGCGCGGTCGGGATGACGATCTTGACGATGGTCTTCCACTTGGGCACGCCAAGCGCGTAGGCGGCCTCGCGCAGCTCGTCCGGGACGATCTTGAGCAGTTCCTCGGTGGTCCGCACGACCACCGGGATCATCAGCAGCACCAGGGCCAGCGCCACCGCGAACGCGCTGCGCGGCAGGCCGAACGTGGTCACCCACAGCGCGTAGACGAACAGCGCGGCGACGATCGACGGGACACCGGAGAGGATGTCCACGGTGAACGTCACCGCGCGCGCCAGCCGCGAGCCCTTGCCGTACTCGACCAGGTACACCGCAACCATGATGGCGATCGGCACCGCGATCACCGCGCAGACCAGGCCCTCGATCAGGGTGCCGATGATCGCGTGGTAGACGCCGCCGCCGAACTGCCGGGGCGTCAGGCCTGCCAGCGACTTCTGCCACCAGTCCAGCGAGAAGACGTACTTGAGCCCCTTGACCAGCACCGTGACGAGCAGCCAGACCAGCGGCGCGAGGGCGGCCAGGAAGGCCAGTCCGACCAGGACGGTGGCCAGCTGGTTCTTGAACCGGCGGCCGGGGCTGATCTCCTGGAACGCGGGCATCGACGCCGGGCGGTCCAGGTCGGTCGCGGCCGTCATTCGTACTCCTTGTGACCGGCGATGATGGACCGGGCGAACGCGTTGACCACGAAGGTCAGCACGAACAGCACGAGGCCCGCGGCGATGTAGGCACCCGCGCCGCGCGGGTCGTTGAACTCCTGCGCCGCGCGGGCGATCTTCGAGGCGATGGTGTCGCCGCCGTCGAACAGGGTCCAGCTGAAGTGCTTGTCGGTGGCGCTCAGGATGATCATCACGGCGATCGTCTCACCGAGAGCGCGGCCGAGGCCGAGCATGGACGCGCTGATGTAGCCCGCGCGGCCGAACGGCAGGACCGTGGTGCGCACGACCTCCCACTTGGTCGCGCCGAGCGCCAGCGCGCCCTCGATCTGCATCGGCGGGGTGCGGTCGAACACCTCGCGAGTGATCGCGGTGATGATCGGCAGCAGCATGACCGCGAGCACGATGCCCGCGGTGAAGATGGTCTGCCCGATCTCCAGGTTGGAGCTGCCCTGGGCGAAGATCGGGAGGAAGCCGAGCGTGTCGTTGAGCCACGCGCTGATCGGCGAGAGCGCGGGCGCCAGCACGTAGGCGCCCCACAGGCCGTAGATGATCGACGGGACCGCGGCCAGCAGGTCGACCAGGTAGGCGAACGGCTTCGACAGCCTGCGCGGGGCGTACTGGGTGAGGAACAGCGCGATGCCCAACGACACCGGCATCGCGATGAGCAGGGCGAACGCCGAGCTGAACACGGTGACCAGCAGCAGGTCGAGCACGCCGAACGCGAAGACCCCAGGGTCGGCGTTCCAGTCGCGGCTGAACAGGAAGTTCGCGTTGTCGTCGACCAGCGAGGGGATCGCCTGGATCAGCAGGAAGATGCCGATCAGCGCGATCATGAGGACGACGAACCCGCCGGAGCCGACGGTCAACGCCTTGAAGATCTTGTCACCCGGGCGGGTGATCACCTTGGTGTCCTCGGTGGCGTTGCCACCGGAACCCTGCGGAGTGGAAGAAATCGGGGCCTCCGGTGCGGTGTCGGGCGCCGCGCCGCCCCGCGGGGCCCCGGCTAAACCGGGGCCCCCGGGGCGTCCGACCGTGTCGGATTCGCTCATCGTCGGCTACGCCGTCTGGCTGCGCGTCGACTCGGGTACTACGAGATCGCCTTGATGGCGTCGAGCAGCTTGGCCTGGAACTCGTCCGGCAGCGGCACGTAGCCAGCGTCGACGAGCTGCTTCTGCGCATCGGTCGCGGAGGTGGTCAGGAACGCCTTGACCGCCTTGGTGGTGTCCGCGTCGTAGCCCTTCGAGCAGACGATCTCGTAGGTGGCCAGCACCAGCGGGTAGGCACCCGGGGTGTTGCTGCCGTACAGCGAGTCGAGGTCCAGCACCAGGTCGTGGCCCTCGCCCTTGACCTTGGCCGACTTGATCGCGGCACCCGCGGTGTCCGCGCCGAGGGCGACGCCGCCGGAGCCGCTGTCGATCTTGGCGGAGCTCAGGTTCTTGTCCTGGATGTAGGACCACTCGACGTAGCCGACGGTGCCGTCGCCCGCGTTGATCGACTCGACCACACCGGCCGAGCCCTGGCCGCCCTGGCCGACGCCGCCGTTGAACTTCTTGCCGGTGTCCTTGGTCCACGCGCCCTTACCCGCGGCCTTCAGGTACCGCTGGAAGTTGTCGGTGGTGCCCGACTCGTCGCCGCGGTAGATCACCGTGATGGCCTTGTCCGGCAGCGTCGCGCCCTTGTTGGCGGCGGCGATGGCCGGGTCGTTCCACTTGGTGATGGCGCCGCTGAAGATCTTGGCGGCGAGCTCGCCGGTCAGCGTCAGGTCGGTCACGCCGTTGACCTTGTAGGCGATGCCGACCGGGCCGAACACCAGCGGCAGGTTCCACGCCGGGTTGCCCTGGCAGCGCTTGGCGGCCGCGTCGACCTCGCCCTTGTCCTTGTTCAGCGCCGAGTCCGAGCCGCCGATGTCGACGATGCCCGCATTGAACTGCTTGACGCCCGCGCCGGAACCGGTGGGGTTGTAGGCCAGCTGCTGGCCGGAGCACTTCTGGGCGTACGCGGCGATGAAGGTGTCCATGGCACCCTTCTGCGCGCTGGAGCCCTCGGCCTTCAGCGCGGACTTGCCGCCGCAGTCGACCGTCGCGGTGCCCGTGGGGGCCGGTGCCCCGGAGTTGTTGCTCCCGGAGGGCGACGACGCGTTGTTGTCGCTGCCACACGCCGTGAGGGCCAGTGCCCCCGCGGCGATGATGCCGAGCACGGACGCAGGCCGCTTGCTGATCACGATGATTCCTCCAGGCAGGAGTCTTCTCACGGTGCGACCGACCCTACGTCCGTCGCCTCGCCCGGGACGCTAGGCAGCACTCATGGACGAATGCCCTTATAGGGGTTAACGCGAGGTGAACAAGGCCGTCTGAGTGACGGTTGCGATGTGTCCGTCTCCTGGTCGTAGCCTCGCCGTGACCTGTACGTTTGCCCTCGGTAACCGATCAGGCGCCGCCTGCTTCTGCACGTGCATATTGGATGTCGGCGTCCGAACGGGTGAAACCCATTCGGCCGTACACAGCAACCGCGGGTGCATTGTCAGCCTCTACGTACAGCATCACGGTGCGCAGCCCAAGTGCACGCAAATGGGTTAGTCCGACGAGGGTGAGAGCCTTCCCCAGGCCGCCCCCCTGCGCCTGCGGGTCGACGCCCACGACATACACCTCGCCTACCGGTTCGTCCCCGGTGTGCACTTTGGTCCAGTGGAAGCCGAGCACGCGATCGGCGCCGTCCACCGCGAGAAACAACCCGGCCGGGTCGAACCACGGCTCGGCCTCGGTGGCCACCACGTCGGCGGCCGTCAACGCGCCCTGCTCGGGATGCCAGTCGAAGGCCCGCTTGTTGACCGCGACCAGGGCGTCCTCGTCCGCGCCCGGCACGAACTCGCGCACCCGCACCCCGTCCGGCCACACCGGCTCGGGCAGCGCGGCGTCGGCGAGGTCCAGCCGCATGGTCAGCAGCTCGCGGACCCGGCCAAGGCCACGCGCCTCGGCGATCCGCGCCGCGCCAGGGTGATCGCCGTGCGCCCACAGCCGCACGTCCGCGGGTGCCCGCTCCAGCACGGCGTCGACCAGCGCCGACCCGATCCCGCGCCGCCGCGCGTCCGGCCGCACGAGCACCTCGGCGACCTGCCGCCCGAACGCGTCGCCCTCGGTGTCCAGGTGCGCGTAGCCGACCACCGCACCGTCCACAGTGGCCAGCAGGTGCTCGCCACCGCGGAACTCGCGGGCGAGCGGGCCATCGGCTGGCACCTCGGGACGACCGTCCACATCTGCGACGGCGAGCAACAGCGGACGGATCGCGGTAACGGCCTCCGGGCCGTCAGCCTGCCAGGTCAGGTTGGTCACCTGACCGAAACTACCCAGTGGATGAACTACCTAGTGGATGTCGGCCGGGTGGGTCACCTGGAGGTCGAGATCGGCGTCCCGGCGGCCACCGGACTTGGGCGGGCGCACGAACTTGTAGCCGACGTTGCGCACGGTGCCGATCAACTGCTCGTGCTCGGCGCCGAGCTTGGCCCGCAGCCGCCGCACGTGCACGTCCACCGTGCGGGTGCCGCCGAAGAAGTCGTAGCCCCAGACCTCCTGCAGCAGCTGGGCCCGGGTGAACACCCGGCCCGCGTGCTGGGCGAGGTACTTGAGCAGCTCGAACTCCTTGTAGGTCAGGTCAAGCGGGCGGCCGCGCAGCCGGGCCATGTAGGTGGCCTCGTCGATCACCAGCTCGCCCTGCCGCAGCACGCCGTCGGCAGGCGCGCCAACCGGGCCGCGCGAGGTGAGCAGCCGCAGCCGGGCGTCCACCTCGGCCGGGCCCGCGGTGGGCAGCACCAGCTCGTCGATGCGCCACTCGGCGGTGATCGCCACCAGCCCGCCCTCGCTCACCACGGCGAGGACAGGACCGCCGTCGCCCGCGCTGGTCAGCAGTCTGCACAGGCTCTTGGCGGCGGCCAGGTCGGTGCGCGCGTCCACGATCACCGCATCCCGGGATCCGGCCTCCAGCAGCGCGGTCACCTCGGGTGCCTGGGCGCGCACGCGGTGTGGCAGCAGCATCAGCGAGGGCAGCACGGCGGCGGGCTCGGGGTCGGCGGTCAGCAGCAGCAGGTCGAGGCTCATCAGAGTCCGCCTCTCTCGTGCGTGAAATCCGCGCCGCGGCGTTGAGGTGCGGCCCCGCGTTCGGGGTGGCGTTTTAGGCTCCCCGGACAATAGCGTCCGACCTGGTCGAATGTCGCCGACGTGCTAGCCGTGTCACACGTATCGAGCAGGCAGCCGCGCAGCTCAGCCGGGGTGTGTTACGGCGGCGTAAATCACCCGTCCACCTGCCGGACGCCTCAGGTGATCGGATTAGCAGGCGTCGGGCGAAATGATTCGACAATCGCCAAGTCGGTGCCCGAACCTTCTCCGGGCAACGATCCCGGGGCTCGCGCGTCTGACCTTGCGGGGGACGGCCACACTAGTGGCCGGTGCGCGCTCACCCGCGCCGAGCGGGTGCGGGATCATCGGACGCGTGTGCCCGCGCGCCTCCCGAGGTAGGTAGTGGGTACCGCCGGGGACGGCGGTATGACACAAGCAGCGCGGCACGGACAGGTCTGACACAGACGGGTGGCGGGATGACGACCATGACGAACTCCGGGACTGGACCGGGCGGCCGCGCGGCCGCCCCCCGCCGCCGCTCGAAGGCGGTGCGCAGACTGGTCATCGGCGTGCTGGTGCTGGTGGCCCTGCTGGTGGCCGCGGACTTCGGCGCGGCGGCGGTGTTCGAGCACGAGGTGTCCAAGCGCGCGCAGCAGCAGTTCGACCTGCGCGACCACCCGTCGGTCAAGGTCGGCGGCTTCTCGTTCCTGGCGCAGGCCATCTCCGGCGAGTACGACCTGGTCACCATCGACGCCAAGGGCGTGCCGGTGCAGGACACCCTGCGCGATGTGGACGTGCACGCCGACCTGCGCGGCGTGCAGGCCCCGCTGGGCGACCTGGTCGGCGGCTCGCTGAAGACGGTGCCGATCCGCGAGGTGGAGGGCCAGGTCCGGATCAAGGCCGCGGACGTGAACCGGGCCATCCAGGCGAACTCCAACGAGGTGGTGCAGTCGATCACCAACCTGACCATCGACCCGGTCGCCGAGAAGGCCGTGACCACCGCACCGGCCGACGGCGAGGAGACCCCGGAGGACGGCGCGGAGACCGCCGACCAGGAGGGCACCACCGCGGGGGTGAAGCTGTGCGGCACCGTGGCGATCGCGGGCAGCGACACCGAGCTGTGCGTGTTCTCGCTGGTCTCGCTGGTGAACAACGCGGTCGAGATCGTCCCGAAGCGGCTGGAGCTGCGCAGCGGCGGCAACCCGGTGCAGCTGCCGCAGGCCATCCAGAACCAGGTGCTGAAGATGTTCAAGCGCACCCTGAACCCGGGCACCCTGCCGTTCAAGGTCACCCCGACCGCGATCACCGTGGAGCAGGGCGTGCTGACCGTGAAGGGCAAGGCGGAGAACCTGGTCCTGGGCCGCGGCTGACCGGTCGCGGCGCGTTCCCAGATTGCCGTGCGCACCGGCAAAAAGGGCGAATCCGGCCGCGCCGCCATCCCGGAGTGCGAGAAAGTTTCCGGTTGACTCGGCGTTCACCTGCGGTTTCGACCCCGCGCAAGATGCGGGCGCCCGATCCCATCAACTGGGCGGGCCCTCTCAGCCCGAGAGAGCGCCGGGTAGGCTCGCGGCCGTGACGAGCTACCTGACCAGGCGGCGCGCGGTCGACTTCTGCCGCGTGCGCAGCAGCCTGTGTCGGCGCGGCTGACCGGGCGACCCACGCGCCACCGCGTCCCGCGCCCGGCCAGGACCCCATCCGAGTCCGGTCAGGAGGCCGTCCCCATGCTCACCCGCCGCGCGCCCATCCCGCGCGCCCCCCGCACCGCGCCGCGTCCCGACCGCGAGCCACCCGTGCCGCTCCACCGTTTGTCCATCACGCAAAGGAAAGTGGGAACCGCCCGATGAGCCGCGAAGACGTGCTGGTTACGGCCGCCTGGGCCGAGGAGAACCTGAGTGCCGACGGGGTGGTGTTCGTCGAGGTCGACGAGGACACCAGCGCGTACGACACCGGGCACATCCCGGGTGCCGTCAAGATCGACTGGCGGCAGGACCTGCAGGACCCGGTGCGCCGCGACTTCGTCGACCGCGCGGGTTTCGAGAAGCTGCTGTCCGCGCGCGGCATCGGCAACGACGACACCGTGATCCTCTACGGCGGCAACAACAACTGGTTCGCCGCGTACGCGTACTGGTACTTCAAGCTCTACGGGCACTCCTCGGTGAAGCTGCTCGACGGCGGCCGCAAGAAGTGGGAGCTGGACGGCCGTCCGCTCAGCACCGACGCGGTCACCCGCGGCGCCACCACCTACACCGCCCAGGAGCAGGACCTGAGCCTGCGCGCGTTCCGTGACGACGCGGTCGCCGCGATCAACACCAAGAACCTGGTCGACGTGCGCTCGCCCGACGAGTTCTCCGGCAAGCTGGCCGCCCCGGCGCACCTGCCGCAGGAGCAGGCGCAGGTCAAGGGCCACATCCCGAGCGCGCTGAACGTGCCGTGGAGCAAGGCCGCGAACGAGGACGGCACCTTCAAGTCCAACGACGAGCTGCGCGCGCTCTACCAGGAGGCGGGCCTGGACGAGGGCAAGGCGACCATCGCCTACTGCCGCATCGGCGAGCGCTCCTCGCACACCTGGTTCGCGCTGCGCGAGCTGCTCGGCTACAGCGACGTGAAGAACTACGACGGTTCCTGGACCGAGTACGGCTCCCTGGTGGGCGTCCCGGTCGAGATCGGCGCGCAGGACTAAAGCACTCCAGCCAGCACCCACACCGGCTCACGAGGCCGGGCAACCCGAGGAATGGGGACTACATGAGCGACTCCTGTGGCGCACCCGAGCAGGGCACTGCCCTCCCGGCGAACGTGGACGCGGGCAAGGAGGTCGTCCTCAACGGCAAGGTGACCAGCGGCGGCGCGCCCGTCGGCGGCGCCTTCGTCCGGCTGCTGGACGCCTCCGGCGAGTTCACCGCCGAGGTGGTGTCGTCCCCGGCGGGCGACTTCCGCTTCTTCGCCGCGCCCGGCACGTGGACCGTGCGCGCGCTGCACCGCGACGGCAACGGCGAGGCGCGGGTCAGCGCCGAGGGCCCCGGCCTGCACGAGGTCGCGGTCGCCGTCGCCTGATCCGGTCGACCACGAGGGCCCCGGGGTGACTCACCCCGGGGCCTTCGTCGTGTCCGGGAGAGTCGTGCCGGGAGAGAAGTGCCATACGAGCGGTTCCGGGACATGCCGCTATCCTCTCCCTGTGGAAATCTTCTTCACGACGCTGCTGGTCGCGATGGGTGTGCTGACCACGTGGTTCGCCTTCTACGTGGTGTACCGGCTCTACATCGACCAGCGTTGATGCCCGCGAACGACCCGGTTCCCGGCAGCGGCGACGCCGCTCTGCAGGCCGCGGCCGAGCGGGCGGAGGCGACCAGGCACCGCAATGTGCCGCAGTTCGACGACCTCCCGATCCCGGTCGACACCGCCAACCTGCGCGAGGGCCCGAACCTCAACGACGCCTGCCTGGCGCTGCTGCCCCTGGTCGGGGTGTGGCGCGGCGAGGGCGAGGTGGTCTACCCGACCATCGAGGGCCCGTACAAGTTCGCCCAGCAGATCACCTTCGCGCACGACGGCCGCCCGTTCCTCTACTACGAGGCGCGCGCCTGGCTGATCGACGACGACGGCCGGGTGATCCGGCCTGCCGCGCGCGAGGTGGGCTGGTGGCGGCCGCAGGCGGACGACACGATCGAGGTCCTGCTCACCCACGCCACCGGCGTCTCGGAGATCTTCTACGGCGCGCCGCGCAACTCCACCTCCTGGGAGCTGGACACCGATGTGGTGATCCGCACCGCGTCGGCCACGGAGGTCAACGCGGCGAAGCGGCTCTACGGCCTGGTCAACAATGGCGATCTGGCCTATGTGGAGGAACGCGCGATGGTCGGCCAGGACCTGCAGCCGCACACCTCGGCGTACCTGCGCCGCGTCGTGGGCTGACCGCGCCCCGGGATGCGGCTGCGGCGGTACGGCCCGGACGGCGTGCTGGTGGAGTTGGGCTCGCTGACCGAGGTGGCCGCCACGCGTGCGGCCCTGGTCGCGGCCGAGCTGCCCGGTCTGGTCGAGCTGGTCCCGGCCGCGCGGACGGTGTTGGTGTCGTTCGAGCCCGGTTCGGCCGGGGCGCGCCAGGTCGGGGAGGTGCTGGCGCGGGCTGATCTCTCGGTGGCGCCGGAGGTCGAGGCGCGCGAGGTGGTCGTGCCGGTGGTCTACGGCGGCCCCGATCTGGAGTTGGTCGCGGAGACCGCGGGCCTGTCCGTCGAGGCGGCCGTCGCGCTCCACGCGAGCGCCACCTACACCGTCGCGTTCTGCGGTTTCGCCCCCGGTTTCGGCTATCTGACCGGTCTTCCCGAGCCGCTGTGCCAGCCACGCCTGGACGTTCCACGCACCCGGGTCCCCGCGGGCTCGGTCGGCATCGCGGGCGAGTTCACCGGCGTCTACCCGCGTTCGTCCCCCGGCGGCTGGCGCCTGGTTGCCCGCCTGGCCGACCACGCCGACGCCCTGTTCGACCCCACCCGCGCCCCCGCCGCACTGCTCTCCCCGGGTGATCACGTCCGGTTCGAGGCAGCACCATGACCCGCGCCGTGACCGTCGTCGCCACCGGCCCGCTCGCCCTGGTCGAAGACCTGGGCAGGCCCGGCCACGCCCATCTCGGCGTGCCCCCCGCTGGCGCCCTGGACATCCCGGCGCTGCGCCTGGCCAACCGCCTGGTCGGCAACCCCGAGTCGGCCGCGGGCCTGGAATGCCTGCTCGGCGGTCTGGTCCTGCGTGCCGAGACATCGTGCACGATCGCCGTCACCGGCCCGAGCGTCCCGGTCACCGTCGACGACCACGTGGTCGACTCGCACGCCCCGGTCCACTTGGGACCGAACCAGGAGTTCCGCCTTGGCACGCCTGCCACCGGATTACGTTGCTACGTAGCCGTTTCCGGCGGCATCGACGTCCCGGCACACCTGGGCTCCCGGTCGACCGACCTGCTCTCCGGCATCGGCCCGGCCCCGCTCCGCGCGGGCGACGTCCTCCCGCTGGGCACCCCCGAGGGCCTCCCCGGCGGCGCCGACGCCATCCCGCCCAGCCGACCCGCCGACGACCTGACGGTCCCGGTCACCCTGGGCCCACGCGACGACTGGTTCACCGACCCCGCGGCCCAGCTGGCGGCCACGACCTGGTCGGTGTCCCCGGAGAGCAACCGGGTGGGCCTGCGCCTGCTCGGCGACCCGCTGCGCCGCGCCCCCGAGCGGGACGGGGCGGAGCTGGTCAGTGAGGGCGTGCTCACCGGCGCCGTGCAGGTCCCGCCGAGCGGCCGCCCGGTGATCTTCCTGGCCGACCACCCGACGACCGGCGGCTACCCGGCGCTCGGCTTGGTCCCGGCCGCGCACCTGGCCGCCCTGGCCCAGCTCCGACCGGGCGCCCGGGTCCGTCTGCGCGCCCGCGAGTCCTAGTACTCCGACTCGTATAGCTCGTTCAGCACCACATTCAGCTCGGGGCGGTCGGGCAGCTCGACGCCGTCCAGCACCCGCACTCGGGTGATCTTGCGGACGCTGGAGACCAGGAACAGCCCGTCGCCCCCGGTCAGCTCGGCCCGCTCGATCGGCTCCACCTTGGTGCTCCACCCGGCCCGCTCGGCCGCCCGGAACAGCGCCTCCTGGGTGGTGCCCGCCAGCACCCCGCTGGTCGGCGGCGGCGTACGCAGCGTGGTGCCCTCCACCAGCACGACCGAGGATGTCGGCCCCTCCAGCACCGAGTCGTCGTCGGCGAGGAACACGACCTCGTCGGCCCCGTGCGCGTCGGCGTATCGGAGCGCGGCCATGTTCACCGCGTATGACAGGGTCTTCGCGCCGAGTAAGAGCCACGGCGCGCGCTCCACCAGGTCCGGCGAGAAGCCCCGGGCCAGGGTGATCACCGACACGCCGTCGGCCCGCTGCCGCAGCGACTTCGCGTTCAGCGGCAGCCCCAGCGCGTAGCCGGTGGGCGTGCCGTCGCCGAACTCGGGCCCACGGGTGTAGACGAGCTTGAGGGCCATCTCACCCGGCTCGGGCCAGGCGTCGATCACGGTCCGCACCAGCCGCGTCCACGCCGCCCGGTCGGGCGCGGGCAGCTCGACCATGGCCGCCGAGCGGGCCAGCCGGTCCAGGTGCGGGTCCAGTTCCCGGGGTGTGCCGTCCACCACCAGGATGGTCTCGAACACGCCGTCCCCGCGCACCAGGCCCAGGTCGTCGACGCGGATGTGCGGGGCTTCGGGGTCGACCAGGGTTCCGTCCAGCAGGGCCAGCACGCGCATGCGCGGAACCCTACGCGGGCCGAGGGCCTACCATCGACGGGGTGGAAACCCGCCCGCTGGAGGACCGCCGCGCGCAGCTGAAGGAGACGCTGCACGAGCGCGGGATGCGGATGACGCCGCAGCGCCAGCTGGTCCTGGACGCGCTGCTGGAGCTGGCGCACGCCACCCCCGAGCAGGTCTGCAGGCAGGTGCAGCGAACCACGCCCACGGTCAACGTCACCACGATCTACCGCACCCTGGAGCTGCTGGAGGGCCTCGGCCTGGTCCGGCACACCCATCTCGGCCACGGCGCGCCCACCTACTCGGTGTTCGAGCACCAGCACGTCCACCTGGTCTGCCACCGTTGCGGCCGGGTCGACGAGACGCCGCGCGCGGTCATGGACGAGCTGTGCGGAACACTCCGGGCCCAGCACGGGTTCGTCCTGGATGCCAGCCATCTCGCGTTGTCCGGCACCTGCCAGAGCTGCTCCCAGGAGAACCAGTGACCGATCGCTCGCCGATCCTCGACCTGCCCGGCGCCGTGCGCGCCCCCGACGACAGCATCGACTCCGGGGTCCCGTGGCACTTCGGCGACCCGTTCGCGGAGCAGCGCGCGGCCGCGCGCAAGGTCGCGGTGGTCGACCGCTCGCACCGGGAGCTGATCGCGGTCCCGGGCGCGGAGCGGCTGTCCTGGCTGCACCTGGTGCTCTCGCAGCACCTGACCGAGCTGGCCGATGGCGCGGGCACGGAGGCGCTGGTGCTCGACAGCCAGGGCCGGGTCGACGCACACATGCTGGTCGCGCACCTGGACGGCACGGTCTGGCTGGACACCGAGCGCGGCGCGGTCGCCACCGGCGCGCGCGGTGGCCGGGTGCCGCTGCTGGAGTACCTCGGCCAGATGGTGTTCTGGTCCAAAGTGGAGCCCCGGGACGCCACCGGTGAACGCGCCGTGCTGTCCGTGGTCGGCCCGGAGACGCCCGCCCTGCTGACCGCCGTCGGCCTGCCCGTGCCCACCGGCGCGTACGCGGTCGCGGGCGGCTCGGCGGTGATCGTGCGCCGGATGCCGTGGCCCGGTCACGACGCCGCCGACCTGCTGGTCCCGCGCGCCGACCTGGTCGCCTGGTGGACCCGGCTGACCGAGGCGGGCGCCCGCCCGATGGGCACGCTCGCCTTCGACGCGCTCCGGGTGGAGTCGCTACGCCCCCGACTGGGCGTGGACACCGACGAGAAGACCATCCCGCACGAGGTGAACTGGATCCACGTCGCCGCGCACGTGGCCAAGGGCTGCTACCGGGGCCAGGAGACGGTGGCCAAGGTGCACAACGTCGGCCGCCCGCCGCGCCGCATGCTGCTGCTGCACCTCGACGGCGGCGCCGACACGCTCCCGGCCACCGGCGACCCGGTGTTCGCGGGTGAGCGCGAGATCGGGCACGTCGGCTCGGTCGTGCAGCACCACGAGCTGGGCCCGATCGCGTTGGCCCTGCTCAAGCGCTCGATCGGGCCGGGCACGGACCTGGTGGTCGGCGGCGGGAACCCGGTCGCCGCGTCCATCGACCCCGACTCGGTCCCGGCCGACACGCCTGCGCTTGGCCGGGCCGCCGCTCAGGGCCTGCGCGGCTGACTCCGTCGCTGGGGCAGGCACGGGGGGCTGTGCCAGGATCGCGCCATGTCCTCCGCCACCCCCGGAACGCTGATCACCGTCGCGCCGACCGGCGCCGAACACCGCAAGCAGGACGTGCCGAACCTCCCGGTCACCCTGGAGGAGCTGACCCGGACCGCGCAGGACTGCGGGCGGGTGGGCGCGTCGATGATCCACATCCACATCCGGGACGAGCACGCCCAACCCACTCTCGACCTGGGCAGGCTCAAGGACACCGTGGCCGCCGTGCGCGAGTGCTCGAACCTGATCGTGCAGCTGTCCACCGGCGGCGCGGTGACCGACCCGGAGTCCGACCGGCTGGCGGTGCTCGACGCCCTGCCGGACTCGGCGTCCTGCACCATGGGCACGGTCAACTTCGGCGACGACGTGTTCCTGAACCGCTGGGGGTTCATCGTCGAGCTGCACAAACGCATGCAGGAGCGGCGGATCGTCCCGGAGTACGAGATTTTCGACCTCGGCCAGCTGACCACCCTGCGCAGGCTGCTGGACCAGCACGGCCTCCCCGCAGGCGGCCACGTGCACCTGGACCTGGTGATGGGCGTCCCCGGCGGCATGCCGGGCGACACCGAGACCCTGGCCGCCGCGCTGCGCTGGATCCCCGAGGGCGCCACCTTCTCGGCGACCGGCGTCGGCCGCACGACCCTCCCGGTGCTGCTCGCGTCGCTGTCGGCGGGCGGACACGTTCGGGTGGGGATGGAGGACACCCTCTCCTACGCCAAGGGCGACCCGGTGCGCGACAACGCCCAGCTCGTGGCCCGCGCGGCCGGTTTGGCGAGGATTGCTCAGCGTCCACCGATTGGTCCGGAAGAGTCGAGGGTACTTCTGGGGGTGGCGAGCTGAGCACCGAAGTCGCCAAGATATGGCGATCGAGCACCGAGTGGCGGAGGATGTGCCCGTGATCGAAGTCCGTCCGGGAGGGCGCAGGCGGATCGACCGGGTCCTGTCGCCGGAGTACGTCGCCGACCTGGCCGCCCTGGACCTGGCCGAGGTCCGGGTCCGCCGCGACGACGCGGCGCAGGAGGAGACGGACCTGTCCTACCTGCGCAGGCTGTTGCATGGCCGGATCGACATCGTCCGCGCCGAGCAACGCCGCCGGGCCACCGGCGAGTCCACCTCGGTGGTGGACCAGCTCGCGGCGATCCTCGCCGACAACGCCGTCGCCCCGGCCACCGGCTCCGGTCGCTACCAGTCCATGGAGCCCTCCCGCGCCGAGGCCCACCGCAGGCACGTCGAGGCCCTGGTCTCCGACGCCGACCTGTCGGACGTCGGCTCCCTGTCGGACGACCGCCTCGCCCTGGCCCTGCTGACCTACCAGCAGGAGGAGTCCTCGGTCTCCCAGCGCCGCCGCGAGGTCCAGCGGGTCATGGACCTGCTCAACGACGAGATCGGCGGCCGCTACCGGGCGGGCAGCGCCTCCGTCGACGAACTGCTCGCCGCCGAACGCGGCAAGCGCCCAGAGGGAGATCGACGCTGAACAACCCCGTCTTAGTCGAGGTCCTCCGCTCGGGCTTCGTCGAATCCATCCACCGCGGCTCCGTGGTCGTCCTCGGCCCCGACGGCACCGTCCGGCTTGCCATCGGCGAGGTGCACGAGCCGGTCTTCACCCGGTCCTGCAACAAGCCCCTCCAGGCCCTCGGCCTGCTGCGCGCCGGTCTGGACCTTCCCGACGACGCGGACCTGGCGGTCGGGTGCGCCTCGCACAGCGGCGAGGCGGAGCATGTCGAGCAGGTCATCGGGATCCTGACGAAGAACGGTCTCGCGGAGTCCGATCTGGGCTGCCCGCCGGACTGGCCGATGAACGAGGCGAGCCGGAACCGGGTCATCGCGGGCGGTGGTGGTAAGCGGGCCGCGGCGATGAACTGCTCCGGGAAGCACGCGGCGATGGTGGCCACGAGCGCGCAGCAGGAGTGGGATGTCCGGGGATATCTGGACCCCGAGCATCCGGCGCAGACCTCCATCGCGGATGCCGTGGAGGATATGACGGGGGAGCGGATCACGACCATCGGGATTGATGGCTGTGGCGCGCCTTTGTTCGCCTTGACCCTCACCGGCTTGGCCACCGGGTATACCCGGCTGGTGACCGCAGCTCAGGGGACCCGGCGGCGGCGGGTGGCGGACGCCATGCGGTCCCACCCGCATCTGGTCGGTGGGACCGACCGGGATGACACGGAGTTGATGCAGGCCATCCCCGGGCTGCTGGTCAAGGGTGGCGCCGAAGGTGTGCACGCCATGGTCCTGGCCGATGGCACGGCCATGGCCATGAAGATCGACGATGGCGCGCCCCGACCGCGCACACCGATCCTCGTGGGTGTTCTTCGGGCTCTGGGGTATGACGCTCCCGAGTTGGAGGAGAAGGCGGAGCGGGATGTGCTGGGCGGCGGCGTCCCGGTGGGCGCGGCCCGCATGACCGAGGGTCTGCTGGACAACCTCGTCTGAACCAGGCGTCTGCTCAGTTCAATTGCTCCCGGGAAGCCAGATCCCCCCAGAAATCCCGCAGCCGTTCAAACCGCTCGCCGACCACTTCCGGATTCGACTCCTCGATCGCGTCCAGGATCGCGTGCACGTCCTCGGCCGACGTATCCTCCGTCAGCTCCTCATCGGACAACAACTGCACCAGGCCGCCATAATCCAGCTCCACAGCGGACCCGCCCGCGAAGTTCCCCAGCCACTGCGCGGTGTCCGCGAGCACCTTCGTCGGCCCGGTCTCGCCGAACGTCCGCCGGGTCAGCTTCAGCGCCCGGTCGACCCGCTTCAGCGCGTCCCCGATGCTGGCGTGCCAGTACACCTGCCGCCTGCTGTCCTCCGGCGGCGCCAGCACCAGCTTCCGCTGCGCCGGGTCGACCAGCGCGAACCAGGGCAACGGCACCGTCCAGGTGGTGGACACGACGTGCACGGCCCCGCTCGGAAGTTCACCCAATATGTTGGTTGCCTTCTTCCGCACCGACTCCGGCGTGCTGGTCAGCACGGCCGTCCGCAGCACCGAGGTCGACGTGGCCAGGAACCCCACCATCGCGGCGGCCGACCGGGCCCGCAGGTCCAACGGGCACACCAGCGGCCCCGGACCGGCGCCGATCTCGGCCATCGGGACCTCGGCCGGGTCCAGCACCAACACATCCCGCAACGAACTGGGAGCCGGGCGCCCGTCGGCCAGCTCACCGGGCAGGGCGCCACCGGTCAGCTGTGACTTGAGCCACACCTCACGCTCGCGGGTGGCCGCGTCGACCCGATCGAGGCCGGTCGACTCCACAGCGCTGCGGAGCAGGCCCGCCAGCGGCTCGGGGAACGCGGACAGGGGTTCGTACACCCGCAGGTAGGCGACGAACGGACGAGGCACCCGGACATGGTTTCACGGACGGCGACGGCCGTGGCGTCCGGGCGAGGGTGTTCTTGGTGATGTCAGGTTCTGCACACCGTGCCGCGTCGCATCGAACCCCCTCAGCACGGTACGGTAGTTAGCAGGAATCAACTGTCGACATCTACGGGGCCGCCGTTCCCCCGGCCGCCCCGTCACTGTGCGAGGGGGTCGAGCCATGGGGCGCGGCCGAGCTAAGGCCAAGCAGACGAAGGTGGCCCGGGAGCTCAAGTACAGCTCACAGCCGACGGACTTCGCGGCACTGCAGCGTGAGCTGTCGGGCGGCAAGTCCGACGAGGGTCACGAGAACGGCGACCGCTTCGACGACTCGTCCGAGGACGAGTACGACGACTACCGGCGTTGAATGCCGGGTCCAGCGGACGCCGCTGGACCCCTTCCGCCGCACACCCCTCGCAATCGTGCCGTGCAGGCCGCCTCCGTCCCGGGACGGCCTGCACGGCACGGTTCCGAACGCTCGCGGGCGGTGTGCCCCAGGTCGGCTGATCCCCCGGGGTCCGCGCGGCCGTTTCGGCGATCCCACCGGGCGCCCGCCGAGTCCACTGTGGTCTGATGACCGACCGTCGAAAGCGACGAATCAGTAGTCCCGGGGGATCCGCCTGCCCCGCTTGGTCTCAGACCGCCGCTTCTTGTCGGTGATCCGACGCTCCCGCGACCCGCGCGACGGCTTGGTGTCGCGCCGCGACGGCGGTGGCGGTTCGGCGGCCTGCCGGAGCAGCCGACCAAGCCGCTCCCGCGCGGCGGCCCGGTTCGCCAGCTGCGCTCGGTGCTCACTGGCCGCGATCGTGATCACCCCGTCGACCAGCCTGCCCGCCAGCCTGGCCAGCATCCGCTCCCGCAGGTGGTCGGGGATCGACGGTGAGCCTGCCACGTCGAAGGACAGCTCCACCCGGCTGTCGGCGGTGTTCACGCCCTGCCCGCCAGGACCCGACGACCGGGAGAACCGTTCGCGCAGCTCACCCGCCGGGATCACCAGCGCTCGGGACACCACCAACTCGGACACGACGTTCAGCATGCCTGACCAGGCAAGCGGTTTACGGCTGCAGCTTGGGATCGGTGGCGATGTCGACCAGCTGGCCCGTGGTCAGCACCGGGTCCAGCCGCGAGCCAGGGTCGGTGCCCGCGGTGTCCATCACCTCGACCGTGACCCCGTCCGCTCGGTCGGCGATGACCTGCAGGATGGCCGGGAAGTGTTGCTTCGCGTCCATGTTCTCCCGGTTCATCCGCAGCACCGCGCCGCCCGGCCCTGTGCTGCGCGTGCAGTTGGGCAGTGGTGTGCCGTTCTGCGCGCTGAAGCACTCCATGCTGTGCTGCACCGCCGCGGTGAAGTACACGCGGACCTGCAGCACCCGCCGTCCGGTGGTGGTCAGCACATCGGCGGTGAAGCCGCCGCCGCCTGCGAGTTCAAACAGTGGCCGGGCCGAGCCCTTCACCCCGTGCACGCCCGCGGGCCAGTCCTTGAACCGGTCGTTGAGGACCACCATGCCCTGGGCGCTCGGCGGCATCGGGAACGTCGTGGTCGTCATCGAGGGCACGCGGCTCGCCGGACTGGTGCCGGGCGCGGTGGGCATCGGCGCGGGCAGCGACGGCCGGGGCGACTCGGTGATCGACACCACCGGCGTCCCGGTGGTGGCGGGGGTGACCTGTGGCCCGAAGGCGAAGACGCCGCTGCTGAGCGCGGCGGTGCCGACCACCCCGACCGCCACGGCCAGGGTGACCCCGCCGACCGCGGCCTGCCTGCGTCTGCGCAGCCGTCGCTTGCCGTCGGCGAACACAGCGTCCCGGTCGATGTCGAGTGGCGGTTCGCCGTCCAACGCGAGCCGCAGCAGGTCATGGACGTTGTCGCTCACAGTTGGCCCTCCACCAGCACGCGGCCGCCCGCCAGCAGCTTGCGCAGCGTGGCGAGGCCCTTGGCCGCCTGGCTCTTGATGGTCCCCTCACTCTTCCCCAGTGCCTGCGCGGTCTCCGCGACCGACAGGTCCTCCCAGTACCGGAGCACGACGACAGCGCGCTGGCCCGCGGGCAGCTGCGCGAGCGCCCGCCGCACGTCCACGGCGTCGTCCACCCCGGGTCCCTCGACACCGACCTCGGGCAGCTGCTCGACCACGTTCTCCCGGCGCCGGAACGCCCGCCGGGACTCGTCGATGGCCGTGCGCACCATGACCTTGCGCGAGTACGCGTCCACGCTGCCGTCCCGGTTGAGCCGGGGCCAGGCGACGTAGATCTTGGCCAGCGTGGTCTGCACGAGGTCCTCCGCGCGGTGCCAGTCACCGCCACTGAGCAGGTAGGCGGTTCGGCGCATGACGGAGGCCCGGCTGTCCAGGTATTCCCCGAACTCCGCGTCCCTGTCCTGCACCGGGTACCTCCCTCGGTCAGCCGGTAGTACGGCCTGGTCCCGAGGTAGGTTGCCTGACGCTCGCGGTCTATTTCGCGATCAGAGAGCGACCTCACCCGCGCTCAGAAGCGCGGGTGGACTCCGTGCAGTTCGGCGCGCGGCGCGTCGAGATCGGTGGCGGGCCGGACGTCGCCCAGAATCCACGACGGCACGTGCCGTGCGGTGAGGATGGCCAGCGCCCGGTCGACGTCCTCCGGGGCGACCACGGCGACCATGCCGACGCCCATGTTGAACGTCTTCTCCATCTCCAGCCGGTCCACCCGACCGCGCTGGGCGATCATGGAGAACACCGGCTGCGGGCTCCAGGTGCCCCGGTCGAGCAGCGCGTGCAGGCCCGCCGGGATGACCCTGGCCAGGTTCGCGGCCAGGCCGCCGCCGGTGATGTGCGCGAACGTGCGCACTTCCGTCTCGGCGGCCAGCGCGAGACAGTCCTTGGCGTAGATGCGGGTCGGCTCCAGCATCTCCTCGCCAAGCGTGCGGCCGAACTCCTCGACGTGCCCGGACAGCGGGATGCGGCCGATCTGCAGCAGCACGTGCCGGGCCAGCGAGTAGCCGTTGGAGTGCAGCCCGGACGAGCCCATGCCGATCAGCACGTCGCCGGGCCGGACCCGGTCCGGGCCGAGGATGGCGTCCGCCTCGACCACGCCGACCCCGGTGGCCGACAGGTCGTACGCCCCATCCGACATCAGGCCGGGGTGCTCCGCGGTCTCCCCGCCGAGCAGCGCGCAGCCGGACTGCACGCAGCCCTCGGCGATGCCCTTGACCAGGCTGGCGATCCGGTCCGGCAGCACCTTGCCGACCGCGATGTAGTCCTGCAGGAACAGCGGCTCGGCCCCGCACACCACCAGGTCGTCGACGACCATGGCGACCAGGTCGATGCCCACCGTGTCGTGGATGTCCAGCGCCTGCGCCACCGCGATCTTGGTGCCGACGCCGTCGGTGGACGAGGCGAGCACCGGTTCGCGCCAGCGGTCCAGGCGCAGCTTGAACAGCCCGGCGAAGCCGCCGATCCCACCGAGCACCTCGGGCCTGCCTGCCTTGGCCGCCCAGGGCTTGAGCCGTTCGACGGCCTCGTCGCCAGCCTCGATGCTCACCCCCGCCGCGGCGTAGGTGGCGTTCACGGTCGGCTCGGGTGAGCTGGTCTCAGTCATGGCTCGAATCAGGTCGCAGGAACAGGGACTACGGACGGCGCAGCGCGTCTTCAGCACCGTACCCGGCGGGCTGGAGCGGCGCGGCGGAACCCGACACGCCCTTCTCGATGCCCTCCAGCAGGTGCTTGCCGATCAGCGCGTCCTCCGGCAGGGCGATCGGGTAGTCGCCGTCGAAGCAGGCCGCGCACAGCCGGGAGCGGGGTTGCTCGCTGGCCGCCACCAGGGACTCCAGCGAGACGTAGCCGAGCGTGTCGGCGCCGATGGAGCGCCGGATGCCGTCGGCGTCCAGGCCGTTGGCGATCAGCTCGGCGCGCGAGGCGAAGTCGATGCCGTAGAAGCAGGGCCAGCGCACCGGCGGCGCGGCGATCCGCACGTGCACCTCCAGCGCGCCCGCCTCGCGCAGCATCCGGACCAGCGCGCGCTGGGTGTTGCCGCGCACGATCGAGTCGTCGACCACGATCAGCCGCTTGCCGCGGATGACATCGCGCAGCGGGTTGAGCTTGAGCCGGATACCGAGCTGGCGGATGGTCTGCGACGGCTGGATGAAGGTGCGGCCCACATAGGCGTTCTTGACCAGCGCGGTGCCGTACGGGATGCCGCTGGCCTGCGCGTACCCGATGGCCGCTGGCACACCGGACTCCGGCACCGGCACCACCAGGTCGGCCTCCACCGGGTGCTCGGCGGCGAGCTTGCGGCCGATCTCGACCCGGGTGGCGTGCACCGAGCGACCGGCGATCGCGGTGTCCGGCCGGGCCAGGTAGACGTACTCGAACAGGCAGCCCTTGGGTTCCGGGGTGGCGAACCGGGAGGACCGCAGACCCTCAGCGTCGATCGCGATCAGCTCGCCCGGCTCGACCTCGCGCACGAACGACGCGCCCACGATGTCCAGCGCGGCGGTCTCGCTGGCCACCACCCAGCCGCGTTCCAACCGGCCGAGCACCAGCGGCCGCACGCCGTGCGGGTCGCGGGCGGCGTAGAGGGTCGACTCGTCGGAGAAGACCAGGCAGTACGCGCCGCGCACGGTCGGCAGCAGTTCCATGGCGGCCTGCTCCAGGCCCTTGTCCGCGGCGCCCGCCGCGAGCAGGCCGGTGATCAGGTCCGAGTCGGTGGTGACGCCGGAGACCCCGGCGGCCGGGCCGCGCCCGTTGCGTCCCGGCACGGCGGCGGCCCGGTCGCGCAGCTCCGCGGTGTTGACCAGGTTGCCGTTGTGCCCGAGCGACAGCCCGCTGCCGGTGGCCGTGGTGCGGAACGTGGGCTGGGCGTTCTCCCAGGTGGTGGAGCCGGTGGTGGAGTACCGGCAGTGCCCGACGGCGAGGTGGCCGTGCAGCGAGGACAGCACCTGCTCGTCGAAGACCTGGCTCACCAGCCCGAGGTCCTTGAACACCACGATCTGGTTGCCGTCGGCCACCGAGATGCCCGCGGCCTCCTGCCCTCGGTGTTGGAGCGCGTACAGCCCGTAGTAGGTGAGCTTCGCGACGTCCTCACCCGGGGCCCAGACACCGAACACACCGCATTCTTCGCGGGGCTCCGGGTCCGGCTGCTCGGCGAGGGGGGTAGGGCCAGTCGTGAACTGGTCGACCACCTGGGCGCTCCCTGTGTCGGAGTGAGGCTGCACCCCAGTGTAAATGGCGGTCCGCATCGGACTTGCCACCGGAAGGTGGGCCGCGTCACTCGCAACCCGCTGCCATTACCGTGGTGGGGTGCCCGGACGTACCACTGTGATCATCCTGTTGGGAGTCGTCGCGGCCCTCGTGCTGACGGGGTCGCTGCTGCCGATCCCCAGCCCGGTCGAGGTCCGGGCCTGGGTGGACAGTGTCGGCTGGGCGGCCCCGGTGCTGTTCCTGCTGGCCTACACGCTGCTCACGGTCCCGCCGATCCCGCGCACGGTGTTCAACCTGTCGGCCGGTCTGCTGCTCGGCGGCCCGGCCGGGATCGTGGTGTCGATGGTGGCGACCGAGCTGGCCGCCCTGCTGGCGTTCGCCCTCGCCCGCGGTGTCGGCCGCCGTTGGGTGGAGCCGCACATGGAACGCTCGGCCGTGCGCGCGGTCAACAACGGCCTGGCGGGCGGCGGGGTCGGCGCGGTGACGTCGTTGCGCCTGGTGCCGATGGTGCCGTTCTCGGTGATGAACTACTGCTGCGGCCTGTCGACGATCAACGTCCGCCCGTTCCTGATCGGCACATTCCTCGGCAGCCTGCCCGGCACCGCGGCCGCGGTGCTCCTGGGCGACGCGCTGACCGGCACCACGCCGCCCGCGCTGCTGGCGGTCTACGCGGTGCTGGCCGTGGTCGGCGGGGTCTGGTTCTTCTTCGTGGCACGCCGGACGCGAGCGACGCAGTCAGAGCCGGAGGAGGGGCAGCTGGCCGGAGAGATCCGCTCGACTGCCTGACGCGGACACCCGTCCCGCTTCAACCGCTTCATCCCAAGTGACCCGACCGACCGCGAGCTCCAACCACGTCCGCGGCTCCATCTCCACCACATTCGGCGGCGTGCCGCGGGTGTGCCGGGGCCCCTCGATGCACTGGACCGCCGCGAACGGCGGCACCCGAACCTCGACGGTATGTCCCGGCGCGTCCTGTTCCAGGGTGCGCAAACTCAACCGCACCGCCGCCGCCAGCACGACCCGCTCCGGTTTGTCACCACCGTCCAGCCAGGACGCCACAGCGACAACGGCGTTACGCAGTTCATGCGGATCTACGGACTTACGGGGCACGGACCGAGCCTAAGCCGTCGCCCAGTTGCGCCGGGCTCGCTGGCGTTGTGTGCAGCATCCAGCTAGACTGAATCACATCAACCGATCATGATTCAGTCCTGCATGATTCAGTCCTGCGGAGGTGGCCAAGATGACAACGGGTACCAGTGTGCTCATTGAGCGTGCCCGCATCGCCGCCGGCCTCAGCCAGCGTGCCCTGGCGGATGCCGCAGGCATCTCGCAGCCGACCTTGTCGCGAATCATCGCTGGAGATAGAGCGGCGAAGATGCCCGAGGTGGTCGCGATCGCGTGGGCGACTGGACACACGGTCGCCCAACTCACCGAAGCCGGGACGGTGGCCGACCGCGTGCAGTGCGCCGCCCGCGCCACCAATGACTCCAGCATGGACCGCATGCGTGAAGCGCTGCTGCACTTCCTGGAACTGGACAACTACCTGGACGACCAGGCCATCCCCGCCACGGTCTGATGTGGATGGATGATCTTGAACGCTGAAACCGAAGGGCGTACCGCCGCCAAGCGGTTCCGCCAAGCGCACCACCTGGGCGTACAGCCGTTGGGCGATCTTGTGGCGGTCATCGAGCAGGCAACCCGGATCGACGTGGCCGTACTCGACACCGGTCCGGATGAACATGGTCTGACGATGCGAGACCCTGCGCGCGGCGCTGTGTTCATCGGCGTCGCGCGCACCCCGAACCCGATGCGACAACGCAGCACTCTTGCCCACGAGCTTGGCCACGTGCTGTTCGAGGACTGGGCGGACAACAGCACGAGCAACTGGAGTGAACGCACCCACGCCGAGATTCGAGCCGACGCCTTCGCGCGGCACCTGCTCGTACCGGTCGAAGGTTTGCGTGAGTTTCTCGAAGATCGAGAGCTCGTGACCCAAGCCACCCTCTCTGCGGTCGTCCAGCGATACCTGGCATCACCCCAGATTGCCGCCATCGCGCTACACCAAGCCAACTACGTCGATGACGACACCAAGCAGGAATGGATGGCGCTGACCGCGCCACGATTGGCCTCCCGGTTCGGGTGGAGCGATCAGTACCGTGCATTGCAGGCCGACTCCAATCAGCGGAGGGCACCACAACAGTTGCTCGCCCGCGCGATCAGGGGCTACCTGGAGGGGGTGGTGCCTGCGCAAACTATCGCCACCTTGGGCGGCATCACACTGGAGGCCGCCGAGGCAGACCTGCGTGAGGCAGGTGTCGTGCCCACGGAGCAGGAGATCGCATGGGCCTCGCCCACCGAGCTACCCGACGTGCACGTAGATCTGGCGACTCTAGAAGAGGATCTCAACGCGCCAGATGACAACGGCCAGGTTGCGGCGGCAGAGAGAAACCCGGAATGAGCCACCGGCCGATCATCGACGCCGGCCCCGGTCTGAATTTCTTCTCGATCAACAAAGAGCGCCTCCTCATCGAGAGGAAGGCCGCCCAAGGCCCCTACCCGGAGGACCTTTGGGCGGCCTTCCGCCTTATCAGACCTCGACTTCGCGCAGGACTTCCGTAAGCACTTCATCCACGTGGTGCACGAGCTTGCGGGGGTCCGCTGGCGAGATCGTGGTCCACAGCGTGTGATCCGGTGCGGTGCGGCGCACCTGTACATAGCGGCCGTGGTCGGTGTCGAAGAACGACACGACCCGATTGGCCCGGACCCGCCTGCCCAGCCGGTCGCGGGCGGCGGCGCCGAAGTTCCCGGTGCCGCGCACGTCGCTGATCATCTCGGTGAGTGTGGTGGCGTCGGCGCCGCGGACGCCGCGGGCCAGTAGGGCGAGTTCGAAGCCCTTCTGGGTGCCGTCGGCCGAGTTGGCGGCCGCCTCGAAGTCGGCCGTGCGCAGCGTGATCGACTGCCCTGGGCCCGCCGCCCACTGCGGCAGCGCGTCGACGGCCGACCCGGCCAGGCCCGCAGGCGAGATGCGGCGCAGCGTGATCGCGTCCTCGCCGAGCATCGCGAGTACCCCGTCGTCGCCTGCGGCGCAGGCCAGCAGGCGTACGCCGCGGCCGACCCAGGTGCGGGCGTCGACCTCGCGCTCGGGCCGGGCGAGCACGCTGAACAGGTGCTGGATCTCCGGGTTCAGGTCGACCTTGCGGCCAAGCCCCCGCTCCTCCAGCCCCGCCCAGACGCGGTCTTCCAGTGCCCGGCGGTCCTCGTATGTCCTGCCCGGGGAGGGCACCTTGACTACCAGGGGCATCGTCCCGGCGTCGAGGTGCTCCCACAGCACGTCGAACTCCAGCGCCGACAGCGAGACCGGCGAACCGCCCACAATCATCTCCATCGCGCTGACACCGAACATCGCATTACCCCGCTACCACTCAGCCTGCCACTCGACTGCTACTGGTCGATGCCCAGCACCGGCTGCGCCACCGCCCGCTCGTCACCGAAGACATCGTCGGTCTCGACCAGGTAGGTCGCGGACTCGTAGCGCTCGTCGGACTCCTCGTCCTGACCGCCGTTGTTGCCACCCATGCCACCGCCGCCGAGGCCGCCGCGAGCACCGCCCGCCGCGCCGCCGCGCGTGCCCATGATGTTCTCGCCGGGGCCGCCGAACGCACCGTTGCCGCTCATGCCGCCGCGGCCGAGCTGGCCGCCCTGGCGCGCTGCGTCGTTCGGCAGCGACGCGTTGCCCGCGCCGGAACCGAGGCCGCCCTTGCCCAGCGGGCCCTTGCCGCTGTCGGCGCCGTTGATCCCGTTGACGCCGTTGACGTTGGGACCGAGGTCGCCGCGGAAGTTGCCGCCGCCGGTGGTGGCGAAGTCCGGCCCACGGTACGGGCTGCTGCCGTTGAAGTTCGAGTAGTTCGGGTCGTAGTGGAGGTTCGCCCGAGGGTCGCCCAGCGTCGGCGTGTAGTGCGACGGCGTGGTCGTCTGCGTCTGGATCGGGGTGAACGTCGACGGCTTGGTCTGACCGGTGGTGTCGGTGTAACCGGTGTGGTGCACCGAGTTCGGATCGCCTGCGGGCACCACGTACCCGTTGCCGCCGCCCACGTTCACCTGGTGCGTGGTGTGGCTGGTCTGGCTGTACGACGCGTTGTGCCCGGTGCCGCCGAAGCCCGCGCTGTAGCTGGCGGCGCTGTAGCCGGTGCCGCCGCTCGGGTCGGGGGTCGACACGACCACGTCCGGCGGGGGCACGAACTCGCCCAGCGTCGAGGTGTTGAAGTTGCTGCTGGACTGGTAGTTGTCCATCGCGTCCACGGCCTTCTGCGAGGCCGCGTCCTGGGCGGCCTCCTGGGCCTCGTGGTCCTGCGCCTGGCCCGCGACCGCGGCGGCCGGACCGGCGTTGCCGGTGAGCAGCGCGGCGCCCGCGGCGAGCTTGTCCCAGCCGGAGGGGGCGGGTGTGGTGACCTCGACCGGCTCGGGCATGGACGCCCGCGCCCGGCTGACGATGTCGGCCTGGTACTCGGTGGACGCGCGCATGCCGGAGGCGCCGGTCTGCGCGTCGGACGCCCAAGCCTGCAACGGGGTCAGGCCGGTCTGGGCCTGTTCCCCCGCGGTGCCCGTCCAGCCCGCCTGCAGCGTGGTGAGCTTGGCGTTGAGGTCGCTGTCGATCTCCGCGAGCTCGCGGTACAGCGCGTCCCAGTACTCGGTCTGCGGGGTCGACGCGGCCGGGCCGGGACCCCCGTTGATCATGTCGAACAGCTCGCGGTGGTCATACCCCCGCCACCGGTGCATTGCCATCTTCGGATCACCCTCGGTCGCTCGATGAATGTCACAGGGCCGGGCCCTCACGCCTGGTGGTGCTTGCCCCACATGGCGCTGTTGGTGCCCTCGGTGGCCAGGTACTTCTGCTCAGCCTGGCTCAGCGCGTCGATCGCGTTCTCCAGCTGCGTCTGGTAACCGCGCAGGCAGGCGATCGCCGAATCGGCGCCGCCGCCGTTGGTGCGCTGTGTGATCTCGGTGACGACCTCGCCGCTGACCGGGTCCTCGGCCCACCGGGTCACCTGCAGCCCGTCGAGCGCGCTGACCTTGGCGGACACCCGGTCGTGCGCCTCGCGGAACGCGGCGAGCGCCCCCGGGATGGCGGACGGCTCGACGTGCAGGGTCTGGGTACCGGCGTAGGCGGGTTCCGTAGGTGCGGAACTCCCCCCGCCGCCATCGGCTAGATACACCGTACTGACTCCCTGGTCCTGTGCATTTGCGACGACTCTAGCTCTGATGCGCGACGTGGTGGAACGGTTCCCCCGGTATTCGTCGAACCCGTGGGGAATTCTTGCGCGCCCGACCGAACTCCCCGGGACCGTCCGGTCACCGGATGTGAGCATCGGCCTTAGGATGGCCCGACCCGCACCGCGCCGAGGGAGGCGATGTTGGACCAGCCGGAGATCACGCTCGACATGCGCGCCAGCGCCCGCTCCAACCCCAACAGCTGGCTGTACGTGATCGACCCCGAGTTCGGCCCGCACGACGAGGTCCCCCCGTGGGGCTTCGTGGGCGCCTACCCGGTCGACGCCAGCGGCGAGATCGTCAACCGCTTCCGCCCGAACCGCGACTACCGCCCGTCACCAACCGCGCTGCGCATGCCGGTTGCGGCCAATCGGGTGGAGAAGCTGCTCCAATTGATCATCACGCGCTACCGGGCACAGTCCGATCTGCTCCCGGAACTCCGCGCCGCGACATTGTTGATCTTCGCGAGTTCGTCCGCGGACGAATCCCTCACCGCTTTCCCCAACCGCGACGGCACGGTCATGGTCCCGGTCTGCACCTCGCCTGCCCACGTGCCAGCCTCCTGGCCCGGCTGGCGCGAGATCCGCGGCGTCGACGTGGCCGCCCGCCTGCACGGCCACCCGCTGGTCGTGAACCCGGCGGGCCCCATCACCGCAGTCGTCCCGGCCGCCCACCTGGCCTCCAGACGGTGACGAACTCCACCGACAACACAAGCCCTAGCAAAAGCAAACCCCGTAAACACGGCAAAAGCCGTAGTTCCCCTCGAACTACGGCCTCGCCTCAGAACCCGACCAGCTCGCTGTCCCCGTTGGCGTACAGCTCGATCGCCAGATCCGCGATCAGCTCCCGCGAGGCCGCCGCGTCCAACGCGATCAGCCCCAACGACGACAGCACCGCCCGGTAAGCCTCGATCTCATCGGTCCGTTCCAGGAAGAACCCGGTCACCTCGGCCTCAAGGTGCACCACCGGCCGGAAATCCGGGAACTCCGTCATCCGGAACGCGCCAGCCGCCCCCGCGTGCACTCCACGCGAGGCGCGCACGATGCGGATCTCCACGTTCGACCGCACCGACAGTCGCAGCAGCTCGTGCAGTTGGTCGGACATCACCGACGCGTCGCCCACCGGCAGCCGCAGGGCGAACTCGTGCAGATAGAAGGTGCACGCCAGCGTCTCGTCGGTCTTGAGGCGCTGTTGCCGCGCGTGCCGGGCGATCAGCCGGTCCTCGGCCTCGTCCTGGGACACCGTCACCGAGGACCGCAGCACGGAGCGCGCGTAGTCGTCGGTGCGCAGCAGCTCCGGGATCAGCACCGGCGCGAACTCCGCGATGGCCGCCGCGTGCAGCTCGTGGTCGATCAGCCTGCGCAGCCGCGGTGGCAGGCGGGACTCCTGTTGCCGGAACCAGCCCGGCACCCGCATCTCGGCGCACAGGTTCTGCAGCCGGTCCCGTTCCTCCCCGCTGACCTCGCAGACCTCGAAGAACGCGGTCAGGTCGGACGGGGTGACCCCGCGCGTACCAAGGAACATCCGGGACAGCTTGCTCTTGGACCAGCCGAGCTTGCGCGCGGTCTGGACCCCGTTCAGGCGGGCGCGCGCCATGGCCGCCCGCATGCCCTCGCCCAGTTCCCGACTGCGGATCGTGGGCTCTCGTTTATCCATGCAATAGCTTTATCCTGTTGCACTATTGTCAAGGAATAGATCACCACCCGATCGTGGGACCACCGAGCCCGTCACTGGCTTTCTGTACGCACATTAAGCCTAACCGCCGCTGTTAGACTTAACCAGGGCTCTTACACTACTCAGGGAGAGACTATGCCAGATCCGCTCAAGCGCTCAGTCCGAGTGGACATGGACCCCGTCGCGGACACGACAGGACTGTCCAAGGATGTCGGGTGGACAGTCGGTGTCTCCAAGACGCTGCCCTACACGATCGAGACGGTGTGGGCGTTCCTCACCAGCCCCGCCGGCATCGCCATCTGGCTCGGGCCGGGCGCGGTACTCAACCGCGCCAAGGGTTCCAGGTTCCAGACGACCGCGGGCGCCGTGGGCGACATGCGCAGCTACCGGGACCTGGATCGCGTGCGGGTCAGCCTGCGACCGGCCGGTTGGGACCACGTCACGACCGTCCAAGTGGCATTGCAGGACAAACAGGGCCAGACGATGATCCGTTTCCATCAGGAGTGGCTCGTGGACGCGGCCGAACGCGGCAGGCAACGGCAACACTGGACCGATGTCCTGGCCGCGTTCACCGCGGCGATCGCCAAGCGCTGATACCCCGATCGACAATTTGCCGGGTCGGTGCTTATTTCTCCAGCCAGCGTTCGATTTCCTCGGGTCGGCCCGGCTTGGCGAACAGCCAGCCCTGCGCGCTGTCACAGCCGAACTCGCGCAGCCGTTCCGCCTGCTCCGGGTCCTCCACGCCCTCCGCGATGACCACGTGCCCGAGCGCGTGCGCCAGCGCCACCAGTGTGGTGACGATCTGCGCGTCGGCCGGGTCGGCGGTGGGCGAGTCGCGCAGGCCCTCCATGAACGAGCCCGCCAGCTTGATCGCGTGCACCGGCAGGTGGCGCAGGTAGGCGAGGTTGGAGTACCCGGTGCCGAAGTCGTCGATGGCGATCCGGATGCCCAGGTCGGCCAGCGCGCGCAGGGTCTGCAGCGGCCCGCCGGTGGTGTTCATGATCGCGCTCTCGGTCAGCTCAAGCTGGATCGAGGACGGCGGCAGGTTGGCCGCCTGGATGATGGTGGCGACATCGGCGACCAGGTTGGGCTCCTCGGTCTGCCGGGCGGCCAGGTTGACGCTGACCACCGGCGCCCGGTCGCCGTACACGTCGTGCCAGCGCCGGGCCTGCCGGGTGGCCTCGCGCAGCACCCAGCGGCCCAGCGGCACGATCAGCCCGGTCTCCTCGGCCAGCCCGATGAACTGGTCCGGGCCCAGCCTGCCGAACTCCGGGTGCGCCCAGCGGACCAGGGCCTCCACCCCGATCAGCGCCCCGTCGCTGAGCCGCACGATGGGTTGGTAGTCCACATAGAACTCCTCGCTCTCCACCGCGGCGGGCATCCGGGCAGAGAGCGTGAAGCGGGCGACCTCGCGGGCGTTGCGGTCCGGGTCGTACCCGGCCCAGCGGTTCTTCCCGTCGGCCTTGGCCCAGTACAGGGTGACGTCGGCGTCGCGCATGGTCTCCGCGGGCGTCGCGCCGACGACCGGCCGCTCGACCAGGCCGATGCTGGCGGACACGGCCAGCCGGTGGCCGCCGATCGGCACGGGTTCGGCCAGCGCGGCCAGGATCCGCTCGGCCAGCGCGATCAGCTCGTCCCGCCCGGACCCGTCCTCGACCAGGACCACGAACTCGTCGCCGCCCATCCGCGCGACCAGCCGTCCCGGCGCGGTCACCAGCCCGTCGAGCCTGCCCGCGACGGCGACCAGCAGCTCGTCGCCGATGTCGTGGCCGAGACTGTCGTTGATGACCTTGAAGCCGTCCAGGTCGAGGTAGCAGAGCCCGACCCGGGTGTCGCCGCCACGGGCGAACGCGGCGGTGAGCCGCTCGGTGAACAGCGCCCGGTTGCCCAGCCCGGTGAGCGGGTCGTGGTTGGCCTGGTGCCGCAGCCGCTCCTCAAGCAGGTGCCGGTCGGTGATGTCCTCGAACATGCCGACGAGGTACTCCGGGCAGCCGGTCGTGTCCCGCACCAGCGACACGCTCAGGTCCGTCCACAGCGGAGTGCCGTCGGCCCGGCGCAGCAGCCGCTCCATCCGGTAGTGGTCGCGCGCGCCGACCTTGATCTCTTCAAGTGGACGGCCGAGCGCGGCGGGTTCGTCCGGAAAACGAAGCTCGGTCACGTTCATCCCGCGCATCTTGTCCACTCGGTAGCCGAGCATCTCGGCCAGCGCGGTATTGATCTCCAGCAGCCGCCCGCCCGCGTCCGCGATGGCGATGCCCACCGCGGCCTGGTTGAACATCGCGCGGAACCGGGCCTCGCTGGCCCGCAGCGCCACCTCGGCGC
>NZ_KB894452.1 GCF_000374445.1 Actinokineospora enzanensis DSM 44649
CTGCACGTCGTCGCCTCACCGGACGGGGCGATCCTGTGCGTGTCCGGCGACCTGCCCGGCAGCACGCACGACACCGCCGCCGCCCGGATCCGCAACATCCTCGCCGCCCTGCGCGACACCGGGCTGATCACGTCGGGAGACAAGGGCTACCACGGCCACGACAAGACCAGCGGACACATGATCACCCCATACAAGGGCCGCAACAAACCCGAGTCACAGAAGGACGCCAACCGCGCCCACGCCCAACTCAAGACCTGGCGCATCCTCCGCACAGTCCGAGTCAGCCCACGCCGACCTACACCCACCTCATCGGCGAAATCGCCTTCATCCGCACCGCCCGAGACCTGGACACCACCGCCAAACAGATCCGGCGCGTCCTCCGCGACACCAACAAGCCGTCGGTGACCATCCGCATGATCCCCGACGCCCTCACGGCAACAGCAGTGCCCTACCGGGTGGCCAAGGCCATCGTGCCGCCACGAGGGCCCTCACAGCACGTCGGATCCGTACCTGCGCCAACGCTGTGTATGTGGATGCGTCGGTCACAGCGCTGCTCTCGCCACGGTGCCCTGAACAGACACGGCCCCCTGGGGGTGATCACGGCCCGGCTGTCGCATGAGGCCTGCACCGTGGCAGCACATCGACTTTCCGCACTGTTCGGTAGTTACCTCGGGCACTGGTTCGGGGCGGGCGTTCCCGAGAGTCTCGAAGAGAACGGTCGCGAGAGCTACATCGATATCCGACGCAGGCTCCGTCGTGGCCACCAAGCGATCGATCCTTCGTGAACGGGTGCCGTGGCAATGAGTTACCCGCATGTCGTCCCCGCAGTGCTGGCGCTGGCATTCTCACTCACGGTACCGGGGCAGAACGCGATGAAACTGCACAGTCTCCTCTCCGCGGGCCCGACCGGTTACGTCGAACTGCACAACGCCTCGGCCATCGAGGTCGACCTTTCCGGCTGGTCCCTGAAAGTCTGTGTCGGACGATCCGCCGTCACCGTGGCGAGGCTGCCAGCGGGCCTCTCGCTCGGCCCGGACGAGCGCCTGGCGGTCGCGGGCATCGACGCCGAACCGCCCGATCCGGTGCGGATCTCCGTGCCTGCCATCGACGGCGACGGGTACCGGCTCTTCGACCGGCGGGGCGTGCTCGTCGACCGGGTGTCGACGGCGGCGGGATCCCCCTGCCGGGAAGCCGAGGCGGCCCGGCCCTGCATGCCGGGACTCGTGCTGACCCGGGACGCCGGGAGCACCGACACCGACGACAACCGACGTGACTTCAGCTGCGAACCTCTGCCTCGGTGAGAGTCGGGGAAGCTGCCGAGCAAGATCGAACGAGGTGTCCACGGCAGGAGATGCGCGCGCCGCGGAGTTCGTCCACCATGGAGCGGTCCTGGACCGGCCGAGGACAGAAACCTCGGTCTGTGACGGAGTCCCGGACGGTTCTTACCGCGCTCTCACCGTGACCACGTCGGGCACTCACCCGGTCGCGGAAAGGTGATCCACCTCGGTTCCCGATCGACCCCGTGAGGATGTCATGACCACGATCAATGGTCTGCCCGCGCATATCCTGCTCGTGCACGCGATCGTCGTGCTGTTGCCGTTGAGCGCGCTGCTGTTGGTGTTGAGCGGCGTGTGGGACACGGCACGGCGCAAGTTCGCCGGGGCGAACGCGCTGCTGGCCGTGCTCGTGGTGGTCCTGGTGCCGATCACCACGGACGCCGGGGAGTGGTTGGAGCGGCGGGTGCCCCGCACGGACCTGGTGCGCACGCACACCGAACTGGGCGACTCGGCGTTGTTCTTCGCCATCCCGGTGGCGGTGCTCGCCCTCGTGATGTGGTGGCGGCAGCGGGAGAGCACGGCCACCGCCACGGCGGAGTCCGAGGTCGATGGCGGGCCGACCGCCGCCGCGCGCAGGACGTTGCTGGCTCCCGGGTCGAAGCCCGTGACCATCGTGCTGGCCGTGCTCACCGTGCTGGCGGCTGGCGCGGCCTGCTACCAGGTCTACCGCATCGGCGACTCCGGGGCTCGCGCGAGCTGGCAGGACCAGTTCAGCTCCACCCCCGCGCCCGGCCGTCCCGGCGGTGACCACTGACCGCAGGCGACGACCCCGGGCGGCATGATGGGGCGGTGCCGTACCGAGTGCTGGTCGCCGACGACGACCGGGCGATCCGCGAGTCGCTGGGCCGCGCCCTGGAGCTGGAAGGGTACGCGGTCGTCGGTGCGGGTGACGGGGTCGAGGCGTTGGCCACCGCCCGCCGGGACCGGTTCGACGCGCTGGTGCTGGACGTGATGATGCCGTCGGTGGACGGGCTCGGCGTGTGTCGGGTGCTGCGGGCCGACGGCGACGGCACGCCGATCCTGATGCTCACCGCGCGGGTGGAGACGGCCGACCGGGTCGCCGGGCTCGACGCGGGGGCGGACGACTACCTGCCCAAACCGTTCGAACTGGACGAACTGCTGGCCCGGCTGCGAGCGCTGCTGCGCCGGGCGGCACCGGACGCGCCGGGCAGGCGGCTGCTGTTGGACCGGCTGACCGTCGACCCCGGTGCCCGGCGGGTGTGGTGGCTCGACACCGAGCTCGTCCTGTCCAAGACCGAGTTCGACCTGCTGGAGCTGCTCGTGCGCAACGCCGGGATCGTGCTCGACCGGGCCACCATCTACCAGCGCATCTGGGGCTACGAGTTCGGGCCGGACTCCAAGAACCTCGCCGTCTACATCGGCTACCTGCGGCGCAAGCTGGAGGACGCGGGCGCCGCCGGACTCATCCACACCGTCCGCGGCGTCGGCTACACGGCGCGGTCGGGATGAACCTGACCGCCCGGCTCGCGCTCGCCTTCGCCGCCGTCGGCGCCGTGGCCGCGGTGCTGGTCGGCGTGTTCGGCTACCGCACCGCCTCCGACCGGGTGCACGAGGAGCTCGACCGCACCCTGCTCACCACGGCCGCGGAAATCACCTCAGGGGCGACCGCCGTGCTCGCGCCCAACCCCGCGATCACCGGCCCGGACAACGACCACGACGAGGCGCAACCCATGGTCGCCCAGCGGATCGGGCCGGACGGGACCGCGCGCCGGATCGGCGGCAGGCAGGCCGCCGTCCCGATCACACCGGCGGAACGGGTCCTCGCGGCGCACGGCCACCCGGGCGACCACGTCTACCACGACGTGACGGTGGGACCGGACGACTACCGCGTCGTCACCGTCGCCCAGGGTCCCGGCGCGCTGCAGCTGGCCGTCGACGTCGACGAGACCAGGCACGTGCTGTCCGCGCTGGCCACCCGGATCACCCTGGCCAGCGTGCTGGTGCTGCTGGCCGCCGCGGCCGCCGGGTGGCTCATCGCCCGGCGGGTCACCCGGCGCCTGGTCCGGTTGACCGAGGTGGCCGAGCGGATCAGCTCCGGCGGCGGGCTCGACGTCGAGGTGCCCGGCGGCGGCCGGGACGAGGTGGGCAGGCTCGCCCGCTCGTTCGACGCCATGCTCGGCAGGCTGGCCACCGCCCGCGCCGACCAGGAACGGCTCGTCCAGGACGCCGCGCACGAACTGCGCACCCCGCTGACCAGCCTGCGCACCAACACCAGCGTGCTTCGCCGCTTCGCCGACCTTGAGCCGGACGCCCGGGACCGGCTGCTCGCCGACGTCGACGGCGAGACCCGCGAGCTTACCCACCTCGTCGACGAGCTGGTCGAGCTCGCCACCCGCACGCACGAGGTGGAGTCACCGGCGTCGGTGGACCTCGCGACGGTCGCCGCGCGGGCCGTCGACCGGATCCGGCGCCGGTCCGGCCGGGAGGTGCTGGTATGCCTCGAACCGGTGGCCGTGCTCGGGTGGGACCGCGCCCTCGACCGGGCGGTGACGAACCTGCTGGAGAACGCGGTCAAGTTCGACCGGGTCGGACCGGTCGAGATGGTGGTGCGCGGCGGGCGGGTGGAGGTGCGCGATCGCGGCCCCGGCGTCGCCGAGGCCGACCGGGCGCACGTGTTCGACCGCTTCTACCGCGCCGACACCGCCCGCGCCCTGCCCGGATCGGGGCTGGGACTGGCGATCGTGCGCCAGGTCGCGCTGGCCCACGGCGGCGAGGTATTCGCGGCCCCGCGGCCCGGCGGCGGCGCGATCGTGGGGTTCACGATCGCCGCCGACCGGCTCGCACCGACCTGCTGACGTGCGGCCGCCGACCGCGGCGGCGATGTGGTTCACCCCCGCTTGAGTCGGCCCGCCAGGCGCACCGCGATCCCGGGAACGGCCGCGGCGAGTACCGCGGGGACCACGTCCGCGGCGACCAGCGGCTCGGTGTTCAGCAGGTCCCGCAACGGCCGCAGGAACAACGCAGCGAGTTGCAGGGCGAGCGCGCCCGCCACCGCGAGGTCGAGGAACCGCGGGCGGCGGCCGGGGCGGCGGAGGGCGAGCGCGGTGCCGAGCTGGGCCAGCCCGAGGGTGAGGAACACCGCGGTCTGCCAGGGGCCACCGGTATGCGCGACCCACAGACCGACGCCCAGGGTGGCCGCCGCGATCAGCGCGCCGGTCCAGGCGATCCGGTGCCACAGGCCCGCGCCGAGGATCGACTCGGCGGGCGGCCGTGGGCGGGCCCGCATCAGGCCCGGGGCCGCTGGTTCGGCACCGAGGGCCACGCCGGGCAGACCGTGGGTCAACAGGTTGATCCACAGGATCTGCCCGGGCAGCAACGGCACCGCCAGGCCCAGCAGCGGGCCGAGCAGCATCACCAGCACCTCGGCCGCGCCGCCGGAGACCGCGTAGCGCAGGAACGTGCGCACGTTGGCGTGGATCCGCCTGCCCTCCTCCACCGCGGCCGCCACGGTGCCCAGGTCGTCGTCGGTGAGCACCAGGTCGGCGGCCTGCCGGGCGACCTCGGTGCCACCGCCCATGGCCACACCGATGTCCGCGCGGCGCAGGGCAGGCGCGTCGTTGACGCCGTCACCGGTCATCGCCACCACATGCCCGGCCTCCTGCCAGGCCCGCACGATCGCCGGTTTCCGCTCCGGCCGGGTACGCGCGTACACATGGCTCCGCGCGCCGGGCCCCGCAACGGCCTGCCCGACATCGGCGCCGCCGGTACCCGGGCCCGCCGAACCGGGCACCGCGATGGCGGCACGGTCGGCGGCCGCCCCACCGGTGCCGACGGGTCCGGCGTCGCAGTCGGGTTCCTGGGCGGTGATGCCGACCCGGCGGGCGATCGCCGCGGCGGTGCTCGGGTGGTCACCGGTGATCATGACCAGGTCGATCCCGGCCCGCTTCAGCGTGCCCACCACCTCGGCGCTGCTCGCGCGCGGCGGGTCGGCGATCGCGACCAGGCCGAGCAGCCGCGCGCCGCGTTCGGCGGTCCGCGGGTCCGGGGCCGGGCCGCGGGTGCGGGTCTGGGTCACGGCGAGCACCCGGTAGCCCGCGCGGGCGAGGTCGTCCGCCGCGGCGACTGCCTCCTCCTCGGCCGACAGCAGCACCTCGGGAGCGCCCTTGCCGAGCACAAGCCATTCCTCGCCCGCGCGGTGCACCGTGGTCATGCGTTTGCGGTCGCTGTCGAACGGAACCTCCGCGGATCGCGGGTATCGGGCACGCACGGCGGCGGCGTCCACCTCGCATTTCCCGGCCAGCGCCAGCAGTGCCGCCTCCATGGGGTCGCCGACCGGTCGCCACGGTCCGTCCGGTTCGGACGGTGGACGCAGGTCCGCGTCGTTGCACAGCACGATGGCGCGCAGCAGGTCCTCGGGCGGCGGCCCGGGGCGCACCTCGCCGACCGGGTCGTAGCCGCGGCCGGTCACGGTGAACTCGCCCGCGCCCGGCACCCACAGCCGCTCGGCGACCATCCGGCCCTCGGTCAGGGTGCCGGTCTTGTCGGTCGCGAGCACGGTGACCGAGCCCAGCGTCTCCACCGCGGGCAACGAGCGCACGACGGCACGACGGCGGGCCATCCGGTGCGCGCCGAGGGCGAGCGCGAGCGTGACCACCGCGGGCAGCGACTCGGGCACGGCCGCGACGGCGAGGCTGATCGCGGTGAGCGCCATGGCGGCGAGCGGTTCCCCGCGCGCCAGGCCGATGACGGCGACCACCGCGGAGAGGGCGACCGCGGCCAGTGCCAGCACGCGGCCCAGCTCGGCGAGTCTGCGCTGCAAGGGGGTCGGTCGTGGGCGTTGCCCGGTGAGCAGCGCCGCGATCCGGCCGAGGGCGCTGTCCGCGCCGGTCCGGCTGACCACGGCGGTGCCGCGGCCACGGGTGATCACCGTGCCCGCCGCCACCTCGTCCGTCCGCCGCCGGTCCACCGGGACGGACTCACCGGTCAGCGCCGACTCGTCCACCTGCAACCCGTGTGCCCGGACCACCGCGGCGTCGGCTGGGACGACATCGCCCGCGGCCAGCCGGAGCACGTCGCCGGGGACCACCTCGGCAGCGGGCAGCACCCGGGTGGCGCCACCGCGGGTCACGGTCGCGGTCGGCGCGGACAGCGCCCGCAGCGCGCCCAGTGCGCGCTCGGCCCGTACCTGCTGCCCCACGCCCACCGCCGTGTTCAGCAGCACCACCACGCCGACGACGGCCGCGTCCGGGGCGTCGCCCATGGCCACCGCGATGGCCGCGGCCACGAGCAGCAGCAGGATCATCGGGTCGCGCAGCTGCTCGGCCACCCGGACCCACCACGCGGGCGGGCGCGGCCGCGGGACGGTGTTCGGACCGACCCGCGCACGCACCGCGGCGGCCTCGTCGTCGGTCAGCCCCGGTGCGCCGTGGTCGGTCATGTCGGCCTGCATGGGTGACTCGCCTTCGTTCGGTGGGGACACCTCGGGCCGGGGTGCGGTCGGACAGACTCAGCGGCCGGTGATCTCCGTCTGGGCGCGCAGCACGCGCTCGGCGGTCTCGGCGTCGCGGCGGTCGAGGTCGTCCGGGGTCAGCACGCTGGCGCGCGGTCCGGGGAAGACGAGCGCGCGGTGGTCGTCCTCGATCCAACGCACCAGATATGGCGGGGCGCCGTCGGGTCCGCGGACCTCCTCGACGCGGCCCTGCCGGACATGACCCGCCTGGTCGGTGTCGAGCAGCCAGTCACCGGGTCGTGCGCGCATGGTGGTCTCCTCCTGTGGATCCTCGGTGCAGTTCTGCTCGGGGACGATCAGCACCAGGTCCGCGCTCGCCGCCGACGCGCGGCCCGCCCGTCGAACCCGATCGCATAGCGACGCCCGCGCCGGTCCCCCGATTCGTGCGCGGACTCGGACATCGTGTTCTCCTGTCCGCTCTCCGCGTTCACCCGGTGTCTCCCGGACCGGTCCGCGGACCCGCTCGGTGCACCGCGCCGATGATCAGTGCGGCACCCCCGGCGACCACCAGTGCCCCGGCGGTGAACAACGCGGCGGCCACCCAGGGCAGGGCCGGTGCGGTCACGCCGACCGTGGCGCGCACATCGATGCCGGGTGCCGCGTCGGCGTTCATCACCACGACGGTCCAGTCCCCCGGTGCGGGTGACCAGACCAGCCGCACCGAGCCCGAGCCGCTGCTGCTCGCGGTCCAGAACCGTTGCGAGCCGGGCGGGGTGGCAGGCTCGCCGCCGGGCTCGGTCCGCGTCACCCGGGCGGTCGCCATGGGCATCCCGGTCCCGATGTCGGTGTGCGCGACCCCGGCCAGGTACCGGTCGACATCGGCGGCGGGGGCCACGCCGACGAACACGGGGCGGTCGGCGTCCACGCGGATCGACATCGGACCGACGCCGTGCCGGACCCAGGTCCACGCGCCCTCGCCGGGCAGGTCGATGTGTTCGGCGGCCACCGCGTAGCCCGCACCGGTGAACACCCGGCTCGGCACGCACAGGTAACCGTCCCGATCGCGTTGGGTCCGGTCGGCGACCACGACCCCGAGACCACCGGTGAGCAGACCGGCCGCGACCAGCGCGAGCAGCGCACCGCCCAGTGCGGCCCACACCCGCCCCGGCGTCCACCCCGGCCGTCGTGCGTCCGGCGAGTCCGAAGTGGACTCGGCGACGGCGGGCGGGTCGGGGACGGCCGCATGTTGTTCGGCCGGGCCGAGGTCGAGCCGGAACGGCGGGTACTCGTCGGTCAGCAACGCCGCGTAGGCCGCCACCCGCAGCACCCATCGGTCCAGACCGACGAGCAGGGCGTGCAACGGCACCGGGTAGCGACCGCCGAACAACAGCACCACCCCCGCCACCAACGCGAGCACGCCGACCAGACCACCCGCGCCCCAATGGAATCCGGAGCTGTCGCCGCCCCACCACAGACCGCCACCCGCGAGCAGGGCCACGATGACGTAGTGCGGCAACACCAGCAGCCACCACTTCACCAGCACCAGCCCCCGGGAGAGCCGTTCCGGGTAGTCGATCTCCAGCCGGGCCGGGTAGTCCGGCACCTCGGCCAGCGTGAACGGCGGATACCGGTCGGTGCCCAGCGCCGCATAGCCGTAGTAGTGCACCCGCCAACTCCACCGCAGCACACCCACGGTGAAATCGAACAACGGGCGCGGGTAACGGCCGGTCACCAGGATCGCGAAGAACGCGACGACCGTGGCGACCACGAAACACACCCACAGTGTGGCCAGCGCGAGGAAATGCGGGATCAACAACACCCACTTCACCAACCACAGCCACCGCGACGGCGCGTCCAGCACGCCGGTCACCCGAACCTGGCCCGGTCCTCCGTCCATCACCCCTCCATTGCTCGCTCCGGTCCCCAGCCTGGCCCGGACCCGGGGCGGTCGACAGCGACGGAAGTCCCCGGAACGCCGTGTCCTCCGGTCCGTCCGTCCGGGTACGGCGGGTCCACAGTGGTCACGACGAGGCGGCCGATCACGGGCCCGACCGAGCAGCCGTTGTTCCGGACACAGCGGGAGAACGCCTACGAGTACCGCTTCGACCGCGTCCCGAACGGGATCCACGGCGTGCCGACGGGCGTGCCCGTCCGTCCCGACCCGATGCCCGGCCGGGACGAACCGGCCACCCGCGCGGGAGGCGCGATCGCCTGGCAGCGGCGCAGGAAGTCCGCCGCGATCCAGAGAGCCGGGATCGCCGGACCGCCGAGGTGCCGCCAGGTGGGCAACCGGTCCCCGGGGAGTCTCCTGGCCGCCGACCAGCCGGTCATCGGGCTCCACTGCGGCGTCACCTGCACCGGCGCACCGGGCGGCGGGTCGAGCACGAGCCTGCCGACGAGCGGACCGGTGCAGTCGACCTCCACCAGGGACACTCCGACGCCGCGGCGGTCCAGTTCGTCGGCCACGTGGTCCAGGTAGCGGGTGGCCGCGGTGACCGGGGCGGACGGCAAGTCCGCGTCCAGCCTGCGTACGACCGCGTGTGCACGGGCTGTCCGCCCGGGTTCCCGGTCCACCGTCGCCTCCTCGGGTCGGTGTCGGTCGCTCTGCCCGCGTCGGTGCTCGACGGCCCGGTCAGGGCCATGCGGTCGCCCGGGTCCGGTTCCCGGCGGTGAGCCGCCAGCCGACGGCCATCCCCGGGGCGTTGACGGCCACTGCCGCACCCGAGATCGTGTCGGGCGGCTCCGGCAGCGCGGTGGCCTGGCCCGCACGGTCCCACCGGACGGCTCGCTGTCCCCCGGCCTGCCGGTTGCTCTGGCCGACGACGACACCATCGCCGTTGACGTCCGAGGGCACCATGTCCTCCTCGGCCGACAGCACGCCGAGCACCTCCAGCCGTTCGTGGCGCCAGCGGGCCACGCGGGTGCGCCCCGGCCCGACCATCGGGCCAACGGCGATCCCGTTGGCGGACACGTGGGTCACCTCGGTGTAGGCCGCATCCGGTGTGGAGGGCAGCTCCGCCACTCGGCCTGCCCGGTCCCACCGGACGGCGCGGGAGGTGTCGGCGTTCAGCACGGACCACCCGAACGCGGTGCCGTCGGCGCTGATCCCGAGCGCGTAGGAGGACTGCTGACCGGGCAGACCGTCGAGCTCGGTGATCCGGCCCGCGCGGTCCCATCGCACGGCCCGCGGTCTCCGGTCGGCGCCGGTGGAGAAACCGACCGCCACCCCGCCGTACATCGCGTAGGGGACGGCCTCCCAGCCACCGGGGAGTGTGCCCAGGTCCGTGATCCGTCCCCGCGCGTCCCATCGGACGGCGTGGGTACCGGTGTCGGGCGCGGAAGCGTATCCGATCACCGTGTCGGTGTCGTCGATCGCGGTGGGGACGCTGAACCCGCCCTTGTCCGGCGGCGTGAGCTCCGGCAGCCTGCACAGCGTCCCGTCGGCGGCCCAGCGCACGGCGTGCGGTTGGCCTGCCGTGCCGTGGAAGCCCGTCGCGGTTCCGCGCCCGTTGACCGCCAACGCCTTCGTGCCCGTTCCGTCGATGGCCCCCAGGTCGGTGATCCGGCCGTGCCGATCCCACCGCACCGCGTGGCTGATCCCGGCCGCGTCGTCGGACTCGCCCACCACCGTGCCGTTGTCGTCGACATCCTCGGCCAGGCTGTTCGCCCCGCCCGGCAGCGTGCCCAGGTCCACCACGGGTACCGGACCGGCCACCTCGACCGGCTTGGCGACGGCCGGTCCGCCGAGCGCCGAGCCACCCACGACGACGACGGCCGCGGCCGCACACCACCGTTTCCGCTGTTTCGACATGCCACCCTCCAGCCGGTCCGCACTGTCTCCCGCCGACTCCGCCCGTCCCACCCTCCCGGCTCGACGGGCACTCGCCCCACCGCCGCAGGGCCCGTGTTCCCCGGGACTTCCGGAGGTCTGTCGGTCACCCGGGATCCGGGGCCGCGATCAGCGCACGGACGTCGTGTCGGAGCTGGCCGAGGATCTTGTCGATCAGTCCCGGGCTCAGCCGGTCGGCGAGCGCGGCGGTGACCACGGGGGCCGTCCGATCCACGTCGGCCTGCGAGATCCCGGCCAGCACGGCGTACTCAGCGGCGAACTCCGCCGCGCCCAGGCTCGCGGGCACGTGCGCGGGACGCCAGCCCTCGTAGAAAACTCCGCGCAGCAGCTCGGGCAACTGTGCGGCCAGATGTGCCGTGCTCTCCGGCGCCAACTGGTCACGCACCAGGTGCAGCCACGAGCGCAACGCCCGGTAGGCGAAGTCCTCGTCCGCGGTGGGGAATCGCTCGGCGACCTCGCACAGCCACTGGCGAGCGGTGTGCGCGGCATTGTCGAAGACATGGGTTCTCTGTCGTGACATGGTTCCAGCCCGATCTCCAGCGTGGTGTCCTTACCGCTCCGACAATCCGCCTGCCGGGTAGGCGTCGACAGTGCGGAAAGCCTTGTCGGACAGGGGCCTTCGATACCGTGATGACCAGGTCCGCCCGGGCATCGGGGCCCACGCGCCGGTGGACGAGAGCGGGCCGGTCGATGTACCACCGGTCGACAGGCGCGACCGTGATCCGCCTCGCCTGACCTCTTCCGGTGGTGGCCGGGAATCCCTGCCGCACCATCCCCGTCCGGGTACCGGTCGCCCATCACCCGTAGTGGGGAATCACCACGTTCTCTTCGCGGGAGAAGGATCGACCGCCGTCAACCCCGATGCGAATGTGGTCGCCAGACCACCGCGTGGCTGTTGCCCGCGGCCATGATCGCCTGACCCACGACGACTCCGCGATCATCGAGCCCGTTGGCCGTGGTCTCGATCCCCTTCCCCGGCGCGTCGAGGCCGGACGGCTGTCCGTCGCGACCCCACAGCACGGCTCGATGTCCGTCCCCGCCCACCACGATGCCGCGGCCGTTGACGGCCGACGGATAGCTGTGCGCGCTTCCGGGCAGGGCGGGAAGCACGGCGATGTTCCCGCGGCGATCCCACACCACACCGACCTCCCCGTCGGCGAAGATCGCCCGTCCGACGACCGTCCCGTCATCGCCGATGCCCAGGGCGGCGGCGCCCTCGGCGCCGGGCAAGGTGGGCAACTCCGTCATACGGCCTTCACGATCCCATCGCACCGCGTGGTGCGACCCGTCGATCGCGCCCACCTGCCCGACCGCCACACCGGAGTCGTCGACATCACCGGCACTGCTCCACAGGCCCCCGGGCAGACCCGGTAGCTCGGTCGGTTCACCTGCCGCGTCCCAGCGCACCGCGCGCAGTGGTTCGCCGGAATCGCCGACGGCGCCCCCGTCGCTGTTGATCGCCCACGCCTGGCTGTAGTAGCCCCCCGGCAACGGCGACATCCGCGTCAGGTCGCCGAACCGGTCCCACCGCGCCCCGGTCGTCATGGACTCACCGCTCACCCCAGCCCACGGCAAGCCCAGCGGCGGGAACATCGGTTTTGCCGCACCGCCCCCGGTCTACCGAGTCCATATCGGACTCACCGGGACCAAGGACCCGGTTCGCCGGAACGGTTCGTCGACGCCTGCCGGGGAGATCCGGCCCTGCCCGGCGGGAGGGGCACGCGTTGTGCTTCCTGTGCGACGACACGAGCGGACGGGAGCACGCCATGGCCACGCCGACGACAACCCCGAACCCGCCCGGGTCCAGTAGACGAGTGAGTCGTGCGGGGCGGCGAGCCAGCCGATCCCGGTACCCGCGGCGAACCCCGCCACCGCGACCGATGCCGGGCGAACCTGCCTGCCCAGCAGGAAGAACAGTACGAAGACCAGCGGGGTAAGCTTGATCGCCGCGACGACCCCGACCAACAGCCCACGCGGCCAGCGCGGGTCACGGTGCAGGCAGTCCACGGCGACGAGCCACAGCAGGAAGACGTTGACCTGCCCCCAGAACAGGTCGCCAAGCAGCGGTTGGAGCTCCATCGCGCAGACCGTGCCCACCGCCGCGACGAGCACCCGGTGAGGTGGCGCTTGCCGCAGCCGACCGAGCACCAGCAGGAGGATGTGGAACATCGCCGCAGCGCTGCCCGCGGTGAACACGAACGCGCCCAACGGGTACCAGGCCAGCACGAACCCGAACGGCAACAGGGAGAACGGCGGATACGAGCAGGGCAGGGTGCCGTACGGCATCGGTGCCCCGCCGTGCGGCTCATTCGGGCACGATCACCACCGGGCAGGTGGCGTACCGCAGGCAGTCCGCGGCGAACGCGCCCATCCCGGAGGCCAGGTGCGCGCACGAGTGGTGCGCCCCGATCACCACCAGGTCCGCGCCCGCCGCCGCGGCGGCCAACGCGCGGCCGGTACGGCCCTCCACGTGCTCGACCGACAACGGCACATGCGCGTGCTCGCCCGCCAACCCGGCCGGGTCCGGCAAGGGTCGTCTGCGCGGCGGACCACCGTAGGGCTGCGGCGACATGGACGTCGCGGGCACGAACTCGGTCTCCGGCGCGGTCACTTCGACCACCACCACCTTGGCGCCCTGGGCGTCGGCCGCGGCCAACGCCCAGCGCAGCGCCACGGCACTGCGATGGGACCCGTCGAACCCCACCACGAAGCGCTTGCGCCTGCCATCCCGTCCGGTCACGGGCTCGGACATGGCGATCTCCTTCCATTGTCACCCGATGGGCAGCGGGGGTGCCGATCGCGACGACATGTCCGGCCCGCCGGTGACCCCGACGCGCCCGACTGTCCTCCGACCGCTGCACGCTCCGGCTTGTCCCGCCTTCAGCGTGGTCGGCGATGACCGGTGTCGACAGCGGCGGAGGTCCCCGTCCCACGGTGCCGTCCGGACCATCCACTCGACTCGGGTGCCGACCTGCCCGGTTCGGCGCGCTCACGCGGGCACCCGCACTCCGACGGCCCGGCAGGCATCGCCGATCACCTCGGCGCACCGGCGCAGCGCGACCAGTTCGGCCGGATCCGGGGTGACCGGTTCCAGCGGCCCCGCGCCCGCCCGGTCGACCACCCTCGGCAGCGAGAGGCAGACGCCGCCGATGCCGTGGAAGTCGTCGACCCGGGCGCTCACCGGCAGGATCAGCCGCTGGTCGCCGAGAATGGCCTCCAGGACACCGGTGACCGCCAGGCCGACCGCGTAGTTGGTGGCGCCCTTGCCCGCGATCACCTCGTACGCCGCGCCGGTCACCGCGGTGGTGATCTCGGCGCGGGCCGCCTCGTCGAACACCGGGCGCCCGTCGGCGACCCAGTCGGTCACCGGGACCGAGCCGATGAACGCGCCGGACCACAGGGGCACGGCGCTGTCGCCGTGCTCGCCGATGATGTAGGCGCACACGCTGGGCACGCCGACGCCCGCCCGCGCGGCGATCAACGACCGCAGTCGGGAGGAGTCGAGTGCCGTGCCCGAGCCGAGCACCCGACACGCGGGCAGCCCGCTCGCCGCCAGGACCGCCTGGGTGACCACGTCCACCGGGTTGGTCACCACGACGAACACCGCCTCGGGAGCGACCGCGCAGAGGTCGGGCACGAGCGTCCGGCACATCCGCACGTTGCGCTCGGCGAGGGCCAGCCGGTTCTCCCCCACCCGTTGCCGGACGCCCGCGGTGATCACCACCACGTCGGCGTCCGCGCACACCGCCACGTCGTCGGCGCCGACGATCTCCACGGCGGGGGTGAACATACCGCCGTGGCGCAGGTCCAGGACCTGCGCCCGCAGCTTGGCGGTGTCGGTGTCGTACAGGGCGATGGTGGCGGCGGTTCCCCTGATCTGGCAGGCATAGGCGAGCGTGGAACCCACCGCTCCCGCGCCGACGACAGCGATCTTGGAACCGCGCACGGTCCGGTGTGGGATCACGGACCGAGTCTGTCGACCACCGCGCTCCCGCTCCAGTGCGCAACGGTCGTGCCGACCAGGGCCTGATGACCGGGGCCAGCCGACCGGAGGCGAGGCCACGGCGACCGGCTACCGGGCCGGGCATCACGCGGGCGTACTCATCCACAGAGGACTTCGGGGGCGGCGTGATCGGATCCCGACCGCGCCTTCGGTCCCTGCCCGCAGGGCCTGTTGGTCCCTGTTCCGATGGCGGTGGCACGGGCGACCGTGGAGACGGACCACCGAGGAGAGGAGGACCGGACATGTCCCGGAGCCTGCCGGATCACAAGACCGTGCTGGACGCGCTCGCCCTGGCGTGCCGGGCGCCGTCGGTGCACAACACCCAGCCGTGGCGCTGGCTGGTGGGCGACCGCTCGGTGCACCTGATGGCGGACCCGGAGCGCCGGGTGCCCGCCACCGATCCCGATGGGCGCGACCTGCTGATCAGCTGCGGTGCCGCGCTGCACCACCTGGAGGTCGCGTTCGCCGCGCTGGGCAGGCGCGCGGTGCCGCACCTGCTGCCCAACCATGCGGAGCCCGCGCACCTGGCCGCGGTCGAGACGCACCCCCACGAGCCAGAGGTCGAGGACATCACCCTGGTCACCGCGGTGAACCGGCGCCGCACGGACCGGCGGGCCTACTCGTCCTGGCCGGTGTCCGTCGCGCACCTGGACCTGATCATCCGGCGGGCCGCGGCGTTCGGTGTCGTCGCCGTGCCGATCACCGATGCCGTCGAACGGCACCGGTTCGCCCGCGCCGCGGCGGCGGCGGCGCGGCAGCAGGAGACCGACCACGCCTACGCGGCCGAACTCGTGGCCTGGACCGGCCGGGCCCGCAGCGCCGAGGAAGGGGTGCCCGCAGGGGGCATACCGGTACGCACGATCGACGTCGAGGGCGTGCCGATGCGCGTGTTCCCATCCGGCTCGCTGGCGCCGTCACCGACGGGGGCGGCCGAGGAGGACGCGTCGGTCCTCCTCGTGCTCGGCACCGCCGACGACGACACGCCCGCGCGGCTGCGCGCCGGGCAGGCCACGAGCGCGGTCCTGTTGACCGCCACCGAGCTCGGCCTGGCCACCTGCCCGATGTCCCAGCCGCTGGAGGTGCCCCGCTACCGCGCCGAGATCCGCGACCGGTTCCTCGACGGCGCGGGCCACGCCCAGCTGGTCGTGCGGGTCGGGTATGCGCCGACCTCGGCCGAGCCGGTGCCGCGCAGTCCGCGCAGGCCGCTGGCCGACGTGTTCGCCTACCTGCCCGGCATGGCACCACCCCGACCGTGACGGGTGCCCACGCAGGTTCCGGCGGCAGTAGCCCCGAGGTCCCAAAAGGACAGTTCGACAGCACGTGCGGACCCGGCCGGGCGGGACCTTGGGCACCGGACACGTCCCGAATCCGGTTCGAGACCGGGCCCGGTCGACGAACCGGTCCCCCGAGTCACCGACCACCACAAAGGAGGACGACATGACCACCCGATCCCTCAGTACCACTCCCGTTCCTACCGCTCCCCCGGTTCCGCGCGCCGGTCAGCCCGCGCCCGCCCGGGGCGCGTGCTCGCTCGCCGTCGCCCGGCTGGTGATGGCCGGGGTGTTCCTGTGGGCGTTCCTGGACAAGACCTTCGGTCTCGGCTACTCGACCCCGTCCGGCAAAGGCTGGATCGACGGCGGCTCCCCGACCCGGGGGTTCCTCGGCGCGCTCGACCACGGCCCCTTCACCGCGACCCTGCGGTCGTGGGCGGGAAACCCGTTCGCCGACTGGCTGTTCATGGTCGGCCTGCTGGGCATCGGCCTGGCCCTGCTGCTGGGCATCGGCCTGCGGGTGGCGGCGGTCGGCGGGGTGCTGATGCTGGCCATGATGTGGATCGCGGAATGGCCGCCCGCCCGGCACACCGACCACGGCGCGCTGACCCGGTCCACCAACCCGCTGCTCGACTACCACGTCGTCTACGCCGTGCTCCTGGTGGTACTCGCCGCGACGGCCGCGGGCGACCGCTGGGGCCTGGGCAGGTGGTGGGCGAGCCTCGACCTGGTTCGCCGCGCCCCCTGGCTGCGGTGAGCCGCGACCACGACCGGACACGGAGGCTTCGGTGGAGAACATGATGGACGAGCTGATCATGGATCTGGCCCGGGTGCGGGCCACGGACGCGGACACCGTCGGGGGCAAGGGCGCCAACCTCGGTGAGCTGATCGCGGCGGGCTTCCCGGTGCCCGACGGGTTCGTGGTCACCGCCGAGTCCTACCGGCGGTCGATGGACCTCGGCGGGGTCCGCGCCGCCCTGCGCGACGGGGTGCTGGGCGGTGATCCCGAGAAGCTGCGCGAGCAGGTCCGCGAGGCGGGAATCGCACCGGAGGTGGCCGTCGAGGTGCGCGCGGCCTATCGGGCACTCGGCGCGGGCGCGGTGGTCGCGGCGCGGTCGTCGGCCACCTCGGAGGACGCCGCGGACGCGTCGTTCGCGGGGATGAACGAGACCCGCACCAACATCGAGGGCGAGGACGAGCTGCTGGAGGCCGTCACGGACTGCTGGGCGTCGCTGTTCGGCGCACGTTCGCTTGCCTACCGCGCCGAGCGCGGCGTGCCGGGGGAACCGGCGATCGCCGTGGTGGTGCAGCGGATGGTGCCGTCGGAGCGCTCGGGGGTGATGTTCACCGCCGACCCGGTCACCGGGGACACCGACCGGGTGGTGATCGAGGCCGCGTTCGGCCTCGGCGAGGTCGTCGTCGGCGGGACCGTGGAACCGGACACCTACGTGCTGGGCAAGGCGGACCTGCGGGTGCTGCGCACCCGGATCGGGCACCAGCGGGAGATGGTCGTGCGCGGCCCGGACGGCGGCGACGTCCGCGTGGAGCTGCCGCCTGCCCAGGGCGCCCGCCGGGTGCTCACCGACGCGGAGGCGATCGCGCTGGCCCGGCTGGGCTGTCGGGTCCGCGACCACTACGGCGCCGAGCAGGACATCGAGTGGGCGATCGCCGAGGACCGCACGTGGCTGGTGCAGTCGCGCCCGATCACCACGCTCGTCCCCCGCCCGCCCGGTGCGCGGCTGACCGGGCTGGCCGCGTCCCCCGGCGAGGCAAGCGGGACCGCGCGGATCCGGCGCGACCCGTCCGACCAGTCCGGTTTCGCCGACGGAGACGTGCTGGTTGCGCCGATGACCGACCCGGACTGGGTGCCGCTGCTGCGCCGGGCCGCGGCGGTGGTCACCGACGAGGGCGGACTCACCTGCCACGCCGCGATCGTCACCCGCGAGCTGGGCGTGCCGTGCGTCGTGGGCACCCGGGAGGCGACCGCGAAGCTGTGCGACGGCGAACCGGTCACCGTGGACGGCACCACCGGCATGGTGACCTCGGGTCGGCCGCGGCGGACGAGCACGCCCACCACTGTCCGCGAACCGGTGCCCACCGTGCCTGTCGCGACCGAGGCGCTCGGCACGCGGCTCTACGTCAACCTGGCCATGCCCGACAGCGCACGGGCCGCCGCGGCACTGCCGGTCGACGGTGTCGGGCTGCTGCGCGCGGAGCTGATGCTCACCGACGCGCTGCGTGCCACCCACCCCCGGCGGTTCCTGGCCGAGCACGGCCCGGACGAGTTCGTCACCGCGATGGTCGGCCCGCTGACCGCCATCGCCTCGGCGTTCGGCGGCCGCCCGGTGGTCTACCGGGCGACGGACTTCCGCACCAACGAGTTCCGCGGCCTGTCCGGCGGAGTGGAGTTCGAGCCGGAGGAACGCAATCCGATGATCGGCTTCCGCGGCTGCCACCGGTACGTGCGCGACCCGGAGCTGTTCGCCCTGGAGCTGCGGGCCCTGGCCCGGGTGCGCGAGCACTATCCGAGCCTGCATCTGATGCTGCCGTTCGTGCGCACCAAGTGGGAGCTGGAGGCCTGTCTGCACCTGATCGACGTGAGCCCCCTGGGCGCCCAACGCGGCCTGCTGCGCTGGGTGATGGCGGAGGTGCCGTCCTCGGCCTACTGGATCCCCGAGTATGCCGGACTGGGCGTGGACGGGGTGTCGATCGGCAGCAACGACCTGACCCAGCTCGTGCTCGGCGTCGACCGCGACTCGGCGGTGTGCGCGGAGGTGTTCGACGAGGCCGACCCGGCCGTGCTGGACGTCATCGCCCGGATCGTCGGCGCCTGCCGCACGGCCGGGATCACCTCGTCGCTGTGCGGACAGGCCCCCACCGAACGCCCGGACTACACCGAGCACCTGGTGCGCCTGGGCATCACCTCGATCTCGGTCGACCCCGGCGCGGTCCCCGCCGCCCGCGCCGCCATCGGCGCCGCCGAACGACGCCTGCTGCTGGCGACCGCACGTTGACGCGGCGGTGTCGGGCACCGGTGGGCCACCCACCCGGTGCCCGACACCGCGGCCTCAGCCGAGCGGGACCGACCAGCGGACGGTCGTGCCCATCCCCGGCGCACTGTCCACTTCGCACCGACCGTGGCCCTGCTCGGCGCGCCGGGCCATGTTGTCCAGGCCGCTGCGATGCGCCGGTTCGCCGACACCCACGCCATTGTCGCGGACCTCGACCGACAGGCGGTCGCTCGCGGCGACGGTCACGGTGATGTCGGTGGCCCGGGCATGGCGGACGGCGTTGCTCAGTGCCTCGCGCAGGACGGCCAGGGCGTGCTCGCCGAGGTGGTCGGGCACGAGTGTGTCGATGGCGCCGGACATGGTGACCGCCGGGGTGCGGGCGGTGTCCCCGCCGATCTCGGCGATCGCGTCCAGCATGCGCCTGCGCAGGCTGCCCGAGTCCTCCGCCGCCTGCAGGTCGAAGATCGAGGTGCGGATCTCGCGCACGGTCCGGTCCAGGTGCTCCACCGCTTGGTGCACCCGTCGGCGGGCCTCCGGGTCGTCGATGCGCCGCAGCGTGCCCTGCAGGCCCATGCCCGTCGCGTAGAGCCGCTGGATCACGTGGTCGTGCATGTCCTGGGCGATGCGGTCCCGGTCGGCCAGCACGGCCAACAGCCGCTGCGACCGCTGTTTCTCCGCCAGCTCCAGCGCAACCGCCGCCTGGCCCGCGAACGAGGCCAGCATCGGCACCGTGCCTGCCGGGAACGAACGACCGCCTTTCTCCTTGGCCGCCAGCAGCACACCACCGGCCGTGCGCAACGGCGCCACCACTGCGGGTCCGAGCGCCCCGCAGCTCAGTTCCGCGCTGAGGTCCTCGACCTGCCGGGGTTCCTCGGCGGCCAGCACGGCCTCCACCAGAGGGGCGAACGCGCCGACCTCCTCAGCCGAGAGCAGTTCGCCGACCGAGCCGTCGGCCGCGCCGACGCGCAGCAGGTCCCGGGTCCGGTCGTCGAACAGGAGGATCAACGCGCAGTCCGCCGCCGTCAGCTCCAGCACCCGCCGCGCGATCAGATCAGATCCAGCGTCTCCCCCTGCGACGCGCCCGCGAGCAGCTGCGTGTTCACCTCCCCCGCGGCCGTCAGCCACCGCTCGCGATCCAGCGACCGCTCGAAGAGCCGCGCGTTCTCGATCGCCACGCCCGCGGCCGCCGCCAGCGCCTGCACCACGGCCTCATCGTCGGCGGTGAACGGGCCGCCGCGCTTCTCGGTCAGGTAGAGGTTGCCGAACACCTCGCCCCGGACGCGCACGGGCACGCCGAGGAAGCTGCCCATCGGGGAATGGTTGCGCGGGAACCCGACCGAGGCCGGGTGCCGGGTCAGGTCGAGCAACCGGATCGGCTCCGGGTGCTCGATCAACAGACCGAGCAGGCCCCGTCCCTCGGGCAGGCGGCCCATGTGCGAACGGGTCTCGGCGTCGATGCCCTCGTGCACGAACCGGGACAGGCCCCCGTCGCCGAGCACGCCGAGCGCGCCGTAGCGGGCGTCCACCAGCCCGACCGCGGCCCGCACGATGCGCTGCAGCGTCGAGTCCAGTTCCAGACCCGCCCCGACCGCCATCACCGCGTCCAGCAAACCTTGGAGGCTGTCGCGGGCGTGCAGGAGCTCGCCGAGACGTTCATGCAGCTCCCGTAGCAACTCGTCCAGCCGAAGACCGGAGATCAGGTCGGTCGCCTTGGCGGTGCGTTCCATGGCGGCTCCCACGCGGTAGGTGCTGGCGGGAGCAGAGTTTCACGTTTCGCGGTTGTGCCGGAAGTCTCCGGTCGGGAGATCACCCCAACCGAGCGGCTTCGCAGCGAAGGGCGCGTCAAGCCTGCCGCCGGGGCAGGCGTTGACCGGGCCGAGCCAGTTCGGTCTGACCACGCTCCTCCCGTGCGCTCGCACCACGTCCCGCTCCCGGCCATCGACGGCGGCGCGTATCGTTCGCCGGGGTGCGACTGGGTTCGCCCGGCGCCAATGGGACGGTGACGTACCGAACACCGCCCGCGCGGACCAGCGCAGGCAGGGCGCGCGCACGGCGTCAGCGCTCATCGGGACGCACCACCACGACCGGACAGGGCGCGTGGTGGATCAGCGCCTGGCTGGTGGAACCCAGCACCAGGCCTGCGAACCCGCCGCGCCCGCGCGACCCGACGACCAGCAACGTGGCGCCCTTCGCCTGGTCCATCAGCAGCCGGGCGGGGCGCGCCCGCGCCACCACCGACTCCACCTCCACCTCCGGGTGCCCGGCCCGCCACGGGGCGAGCCGCGCGGCCAGTTCCTGCTCGGCCTGCTGGGAGAAGGTGTTCCAGTCCACTGCCAGGTACCCCCCGGTGGAGACGGTGTCGAGGGTGTGGTCGGTCCACGCGTGGGTGGCCACGACCGTCGCCCCGGTCGCGGCGGCGTAGTCGAAGACGTAGGCCAATGCCGCCTCGTCGGAGCGACCGCCGTCCACGCCGACCACCACCCGGGGACGGCCGGGCGCGGGCTCCTCGCCGCGCACCACCACGACCGGGCAGTACCCGTGCGCGGTCAGCGCGACGGCGGTGGAGCCGAGCAGCAGCCCGGAGAAGCCGCCGAGGCCGCGCGAACCGAGGACGAGCATCTCCGCGACCCGGCCGGCCGCCAGCAGGTGCCCGATCGCGTCGCCCTCCAGCGCCTCGGTGCGCACGAGCAGCCCCGGCGTCGTCTCGTCGGCCGTCAGCCGGGCCTGCGCCAGCACGTCCTGGGCTTGCGCCCGCAGGCCCGCGCGCAACCGCTCACCGGTGGCGGCGATATCCGGGTAGCCGGTGACCGGCCAGGGATAGACGGTGAGGACCCGCAGCTCCCGACCGAGGCGCCGGGCCTCGGTCGCGGCCCAGACCAACGCCCGGGTCGCGGACTCGGAACCGTCCACGGCGGCGAGGACCGGTCGGGTGCCGCTCACGCGCGAGTTCCCCACACGTCGCGGACCGGGGCCGGGAACTCCGGGGGCAGGCCGTCCGGGCCCACCGAGCGGACCTCGGCCCGGGCCACACCCGGCACCGACTCGGCGAGCACCTTGGCCACGTGCCGGTCGCCCGCGTCGTCGAACTGGTCGACGACCCGCGCATGGCCCGCGACGACCCGCACGGCCCAGCGTTCGCGTCCGCCGAACACGGCCAGCGTGCGCAGCACCTCGGCGGCGATCTCGGCGTCCGGGCGGGCCACCACCCGCACCAGGTCGCGCCGGGTCACCACGCCGACCAGCCGCGAACCGTCCACAATGGGCAGACAGCGGCGGCGGTCGTCGGTGAACACGCGGGCCAGCACGGCCGCGTCGGTGCCCGCGCTCATCGCCACCGCCGGAGTCGTCATGATCTCCCCGACGGTCACCGCGGGCACCGTCGTGCCCGCGCCGTCACCGGAGCCGTCGCCGAGGTCCGCACGGGATCCCGCGTCCGCGGGAAAACGATCGCGCAGCACGTCCGCCTCGGTCACCATGCCGACCAGGTCACCGTCGTCGACCACGGGCAACGCGGTGTAGCCGTGCTCGGACAGCATTGCCGCCGCCTTCTTGACCGGCGTGTCCGGGCCGACGGTCAGCACCGGACTGGACATGATCTCCCTGGCCCGCATGGCATTCCTCCTCCTCGCGCCCTGATACACCACCGACGTTAGGCACCCAGCCTGCTCGCCACCGCCGTCGGAGGTCCCGCGCTGTCCGGGACCTTCGCGTGACCGGGTGGGGCTGTCCGGCGGCGGCGCGATGGTCCCGGCCCGCCCTACCTTCGGACCAGGACCGAACGGAGAGGAGAGCGCCATGCGGCACCGGACGATCGAGACCGTGATGACCCCGGACCCGGCGACGGCCACAGTGGACACCGGCTTCGCCGACCTGGTGTGGCTGATGTCCGAGCGGGAGGTGAGCGGGTTGCCGGTGGTGGACGCCGACCGACGGGTGCTCGGCGTGGTGTCCGAGGCCGATCTGCTGGCCAAGGAGAGCGTGCTGGAACGCCCGCACGCCGTCCCCGCCCTGTTGCGCAGGCACACCGAACGCGTCCGCGCCCGGGGCACCATGGCGGGTGAGCTGATGACCTCCCCCGCGGTGACGGTGCGCGCGGACGCGACCCTGCCGGAGGCGGCCCGCCTGATGGCCGACCACCGGGTGAAGCGGCTGCCGGTGGTCGACGGGAACGGCGTGTTGGTCGGGGTGGTGAGCAGGTCGAACCTGCTGTCGGTGTTCACCCGCCCGGATGCCGCCATCACCGAGGAGATCGAGCAGGACGTCTTCCGCGGCGCACTGGGTGTCAACCCCGTCGGCGTGGAGATCCGGGTCGTCGACGGCATCGCGCACCTCGGCGGGCAACTGGAACGCCGCAGCTGGATCGACGTCGTCACCGCCCTCGTCCGGCGGATCGACGGCGTGGTGGACGTGCGCGCCACGCTGACCTACGCCTGGGACGACACCGGTGTGACCATCCCCGAGGCCATGACCGTGGACATCACCCACGAACCCCGCCGGTAGACCGGACGGGGACGGGCGCCGCGGCACCCGTCCCCGTCCCGCTCACAGGCCGCGCCGAGCGCGTGCACCGATCGACTGCGGACGCCATCGGCAGTCACTCCGCGGGAGGTCCCGGCACGACGGCCACCGGACATCCCGCCACGCGCACCAGGGCCAGGCTGGTCGAACCGAGGCCGACGCCCGCGAGCGCGTGGTGCCCCCGGGTGCCCACCACCAGCAGCCGCGCCGCGCGCGCGTGGTCCAGCAGCGCTCGCACCGGGCGGTCGCGCTCGACCACGGCCGTCACCACCACATCCGGGTACTTCTCCCGCAGGCCCGCCAGACGCTCGCTCAACAGGCTCGCCTCCCGCTCGGCGATCCCCGTCCAGTCCAGGTCCAGCGGCAGCGCGCACCACAGGCCCGAGAACGCCACCTCGCTCCAGGTGTGCACCGCGGTCAACGGGGCGCGATGCACCGAAGCGGTCTCGAAGGCCACCGCGATGGCGGCCTCGCTCGCGGGTGAGCCGTCCACCCCGACCACCACCGGCCGCCGGTCGGCCGCCGCGCCCTCCTCGCGCACCACGATCACCGGGCAGCCGACATCGACGGCGTGCTCGGTCAGCGCCGCGGACACCGACCCCATCGATGCGTCGCCGAAGCCGTCGAGCCCGCGCCCCCCGGTGACCAGTCCCCAGGCGCCCGTCGCGGACTCGGCCAGCACGTCGACCGCGTTGCCCACGCGCAGCTCCTGACGGACGTCCACACCGGGCTGGGTACGGACGACCAGCGCCGCGGCGACGCGCAGCCAGTGCCTGCCGTGGTCGGAGAGCGCGTCGAGGTAGTCCGCCTGCACGCGGGAGTCGACGGGATGGCGCAGCGGTGGTGGTACGCACGCGTGCACCAGCCGCACCGGGAACTCACGAGCCGCCGCCTCGGCCGCGGCCCACCGCACCGCGGTGAGCGAGGCCGCGGAACCATCGACTCCGACGACGACGGGCGGCCGGGTGGGGACAGGCTGCCCGGTCATCGCGCGGGCTCCTCGTCGGGTCGGAGCACGGTGCCCGGCGGTCGGCGCGGGCTCGCCGGGACGATCTCGGCGGGGTGGCCCACGCGCAGCAGGGCCTGCGGGTAGCAGGCGAGTTCCAACCGCTCGATCAAGCCCGCGCGGGACTCGGTGACGTGCAGCGGCTGGGTCAGCACCGAACACGCCAGCCCCTCGGCCACCGCGGCCAGCCAGACCCGCTCCAGGGCCATCCCGGCTCGCAGGTGGTCGCCGTGTCCGTCGCCGAGGGTGGTGATCAGCAGCTGGGACTCGGTCGCCAGCCTGCAGGCGAGCACCTCGCGGTCCGGCAGCGGGGTGTGCCGGTCGACCAGGCCCGCCCAGGGCAGCGACCGGTGCCCGGCCGCGCGCACCAGCCCGTCACCCGAGCCGGTCCGGGTGCCGGGCGTGGTCCACGCCGCCAGCTCGCGCTGGTAGGCGCGGTCATGGCGGTGCACCGCGGCACTGTGGACCAGCACCCGGGCCAACTCGGGCAGTTCGGGCTCGCGCACGGTCCGGATGTACACACCCGGCACGTCGGAAGCGTGCGCCACGACAGACAGCAGGTCCGCGGGCACCCGGTCCGGGGTGAACGGACCGCGGTGGCTGCGTCTGGCCCGGATCGACCGGTACGCCGCCAGTTCCGCGATCGTGGGCTCGGCACGGTCGAGGACGGCGACCGCGGCGACCACATCGGGTCGCGCCGGGTCGGGGAACTGTGCCCACTGCTCGGCCCAGCCGAGTTGGCGCACCGCGAGCCGCAGGTTGGTCAGCGCCGCGCCGCACGAGATCAACCGGTCGCGCCCCAGCGGGTCGTGCCGCGGCAACGCGATGTCGGCGCGCTCCAGCAACGCCATACTGCGGCAGGCGGGTCGCAGCAGCCAGGGTTGGGTGTTGTGCACGGAGGGCGCGCGGCTCACCGCGGCGGTGATCACCGCGAGCTCGCCCTCGGTCCACTCGTCCACGCGGCCCATCACTCGACTCCATTCCGGTCGGTGGTCACGAAGCTCGTCACGAGGTCAGCGGGTCTGCGCGGCGTGGGGGCGCCCGGGTAGCCGAACCCGATCCGCAGCACGGTGTGCGGTGTCCCGCCGACGTACTCGCCGAGCGCCGCACGAACCGCGGGCACCTCGATCGGCTGTGACAGGAACGACACGGCCAAACCCTCCGCCGCCGCCGTCAGCAGCACCCGCTGCGTAGCCTGCCCGGCCACCACCTGCTCGGCGAGCGTGTCGCCCGCGGTGGTGAGCACGACGAGCAACGGCTGCCGCTCGAACACCGCCTGCCGGGAACCCGCGCCCGCGCCGAAATCCCGCGGCGTGATGACGTTGTCCGGCGCGGGCGCATGTCCCAGCGCCACCGTGGGCACCCCGTCCGGCCTGCCCGCGTCGGCCAACCAGCTCCGCAGCTCCGCGTGGTAGTCGGGATCTCGGTCCTGGATCCGATCCGCCTTGCGGACCAGATCCGAGATCGGGGTGAACTCCTCCGGGCGCGCCGCCACGAACGGCAACGCGCCCCCCACCACAGCGGCCCGCTCCAACCGCCCGCGCAGGTGAAGCGGGACCGGCCGCTCCAGGAACGGCCTGCGGTTGGTGTGCCTGCGGTCGATGGCCCCGGCCAGCAAGCGCTCCTCGTCTGTTGCCCGATGTGCGCCGCGCGGCTCGACCACGGCCAGCAAGTCCAGGTCAGCATGATCCGGCATGACCCGGACGTCGGTCTCGTGGCCCGCGGCGGCCATCCGCAGGCGGAGGTTGAACAGGGCGGCTCCGCAGGACAACCGCGCCTCTCGCGCGTCCGGGTCGGCGACCGCCAGCACGCGGCCCCGGTCCAGCCGCACCTCGACGCGGCCGCCGCGTACGACGAACCGCCACGGCTGGGTGTTGTGCGGAGACGGCGCCCGAACCGCGGCCCGCAGCGCCTGCCACAGCACCGCATCGTCCACAGGAGACTTCGAAGTGGTCGGCATGGCGCTCCTCTCGTTGCTCCTCCAGGCTGCCCCGACCACCCCATCGCCCGACACTTGCGCCGGGCCCCGGGGGGCGGGGACCTTCGGCCTCCCCCGGGCGGGCGGGACCCCACCGAGGATGCTCAGGAAGCGAACCCGCGGACCATGTCGGCGGCGGTCAGGATGCCCACCACCCGGCCTCCGTCGGCGACCAGGACCACGTCGGCGGCGCCCGCGACCATCGCCGCGGCCGCCTTGGGCAACTCGGTGAGCGGATGCACCACGGGGCCCACCGCGCGAGCCAGGCGCGCCACGGGCGTGGTGTCCGTGCCGTGCGCCCAGGCGTGCCACAACAGGTCGGACTCGTGCGCGACGCCGACACAACGCGCCCCCGAGATCACCGGCAGATGGCGCACGACCGAGCGGGCCATCAACCGCAATGCCACCCCCACCGACGCGTCCGGCGTGATGGCCACGACGTCTCCGGTCATCACGTCGGTCACCCGCACGGGCGCGCTCACCGCTCGGTCACCGTGGACGCCATCTCCGGGAGCAACCGGGTCGCCAGTTCCCGATCGCGCCGGGGACGGGGTAGCGGCACGGGTTCGACAGCCGCGAGCGATTTCGCCGGGTATGCGTCCTGTGCGCGCAGACCGAGCATGTCGAGCAGGAGGCGCAGGTCGTCGGCGTCGTGCGCGGCTGCCGCGGTGGCCAGCACGGCCCGTGCGCGCTCGTCCGCGGTCACCGGGCCGCACCGGACAGGGGCGTGGCGGGCGAGGTCATGGTCCGCGAGTCGGCGGGAACCACCACTACCGGGCAACACGCGTGGCGCGCGCAGTAAGCGCTCACCGAGCCCCGGAGGGTCAACAGCGCGTGGCCCGCCCGCCGCACACCCACCACCAGCAACGCCGAGTCGAAGGAGACCCGTACCAACTCCGGACCGGGCGAACCGGGCAGCCTGCGGCGCCACACCGACGCCCGCGGGTGCGCCGCGACCGCGGCCGCCACGGCGGTGTCGAGTTCCGCGTCGGGCTCGTCCGCGCGCCCGACGGTCACCACGTGGACGCGGTAGCCGCTGCGAGCCCCCTCGGCCAACGCCCAGCCCAGCGCCGCCATGCCTGCCGGGGAACCGTCGACGCCGACGGTGAGGTGATCGCCGATCATGACTTCCACCTGTCGTCCGGCCCGGCCTGCCGCCACGTGGTCGCGGGACCGGCTCGGCACTCGGCACGCGGCGGGGACACCGGCGTGCCTGGTGGCTGTTCCGATCCTGGGCTTGGGCCGACCACGGCGGGAGCGGCCGCGGGCCCCTCCCGGCAGGGACCAAGGCCCCGGTGCTCCCGGGCCTGCGAGCCGCTCCGAAGTCGCGACGACGCGATCGGCCCGCCGGTGTCGAACCGGCGACGCCCGAACGCGTCCAGATCAGGACCGTCCGGACCCGCCCGCGCCGATCCCGACCCGGGCCGAGCGGGCCCCACCCGTCCCGACGCCGCCGACCACCGCGCCGCCGTCGACGACGAACTCGCTGCCGGTGGAGTAGGTCGCCTCCGCGGCGACGAAGGCGACCATCGCGGCGACCTCCTCGGGCTCACCGAACCGGGCGATCGGCTGTCTCCGTCCCAGTCGGTCACACCTCCGGACTCCGGCGGGAAACGGCCGTCAGGCAGTGCCCTAGGTCCGCAGTGGACGGGGAACGACGGCACTGCCGACCGGGCACGTCCGCGCGCAGGATCGGGATCATGCAACGGATACTGGTGCTGTACGCGAGCAAGATGGGTGCCACCAAGGAGATCGCCGAGGCGATCGGCGAGCAGCTGGTGGCGCGAGGCCTGCATGCCAAGGTCCACGACGTGCAGGAGGTCCGCGCGCTGGACGGCTACGACACGGTCGTCCTCGGCAGCGCGATCTACGCGGGCCGCTGGCGCCCCACCGCTCGGTGGTTCTTCCACCGCTACCGTGCCGAACTCACCCACCGCCGCGTGTGGCTGTTCGAAAGCGGCTGGCTTGGCACGCGTCCCGCCCGGCTCTCCCCGACCGCGGGCGGCCGCAGGCGCGCGGCCCGCGTCGGCGCCGAGCCGCCGATGGTGTTCGGCGGCAGACTGGATCCCGCCAGGGCCACCGGTGTCCTCGCCCGCGCGATGGCCAAACGGATGGCAGGCGACGCACGCGACTGGACCGAGATCCGGGCCTGGACCGACGGGATCGCCGACCGGCTGATCCGCGAGCAGGCCGGACACGGCACCCACACCTGACGAAGCACCACCGGACCCGGCCGGGCCGGGACCATCGCCGGTGCGGTTCGAGGCCGTTGTGCGCTGTCCGGCCGCGTGACCCCCACCGATGATCATCCTCGGTACCGGTGCATCGCCGCACCGAGCCGAGGAGAGGAGAAGGTCATGAGACGCTCCGCTCGCGGGACGATCAGATCCGCCTGCACCCTGACCGCGGTCGTGGCGACCGCGGTCCTCGGGTCGGCGGGCCCCGTGTTCGCGGCCGAGTCCCCTACCACGTCTTCCACCACGTCCCCGACCATGGCACCTCCGACAACGACAGCTCCGACAGCCGCCACCACGACCGCCACACCGGTCACACCGACCAGGCCGCCCACCACCGATCCCGGGTCCACCCCGACCACCGGATCGCCCGGCTCGCCGACCACCACCACCACGCGGACCGTCGGGACGACGAGCGCGGTCCCGCGCACCACCCCGACCGAGCCGCGGCCACCCGCCCCGACATCCGTGCCGGTCGGCACCACCACCGACGCGCCGCCCACCACTCGGGCCGTTGACCTGCCCGACCTGCGGATCACAGCCGAGTTCGACAAAGCGGTCTACGACGCCGCCGACCGGGTCGGCGTCCGGATCACCGTCACCAACGCGGGCAACGCCCCGACCGAGCACCTGTTCATCTCGACATCGGGCAACCTCGAATACATCGGCAGGTACGTCTTCGAGCCCCTGGCACCCGGGGCCACGTTCGCGACCACCGAGTACGCCCCGCTGGCCCGACTCGACGACGCGCGGCTGGTGCGGTTGACAACCACGGCGGACGGGGGCGGAGCCGACGCCGATCCCGCCGACAACACCACGTCCATCACCGCCCCGGTCACCGTGCGCACCGGGAACTACTCCGGCACCGCCTTCACCGACCGGGACGGCGACGGTGTGCTCGATCCCGGTGAGCAGAGTCCGCACGCCCAGGTCTCGATGACCGGCGGATCGCCCTTCGGCAGCTATTACCGGACCGCCGATGCCGAGGGGAGGTTCCGTTTCGACGGCCTGCGGGCAGGCAGCTACGACGTCGCGGTCACCGCTCCCGGCTGGGAGTTCGACCGTCACCAGGTGTCGCTCGACGACGGCGACGACGTCTCGGCCGTGATCGTCGGACGCAGGCTGGTGACCGAGGCGCTACAGGTGCGCATGCGGTTCACCGCCCCGGAGTACCACGCGGGCGACCGGGCGGCACTGGAGGTGACATTCACCAACACCGACACCACCGCGGCCGTCGCCGGGCTGCACGCGAGCTGCTACACCTGGCCCGCGACCGATGACGCGGCCTCCTGGGGTCCGTTGGCGCAGTCCGCGCCCGGTCTGACCGTTCCCGCGGGCGCGACCGTGATCGTCCGCCCCGCACTGACCGTGACCGAGGAGAACTACCAACGCGGGTTCGTCAGAGCCGAATGCGGGTTCCACTACGTGCTCTTCGGCGCCTCGCTGTCCGCCGCGGCCACCGCCAGGGTGCCGGGCGGCGTCGCCACCCTGACCGGCGGCGTCTTCGGCAGGCAGCTGGAACCCAAGACCCGTCCGGGACCGCCGCGGTACGAGTCCCTGTCCGGGGTCAAGGTGTACCTCCGGGACCAGGATGGCCGCGTCGTCGCGCGCGCGGTGACCGCGATGGGGATCTTCAGCTTCCGCGACATCCCCGCCGGGCAGTACGAGTTCGGCGTCGTCGGACCATGGAAGCTCACCTTCGGCGGCACGACCTACCAGGCCCGCGCGGGCGAGAACGCGATCGACTACTACTACGGGCACATGTACCTGGTCATGGCCGGGCCCGAGCAACCCGACCCCGATCCACCCCAGCAGACCGGTCCGGGCGGCGCACAGGTGCCCGGAACAGTGCCCAGCGCACACCGGACCGCTGAACCGGTGCATCAGGCGACGCAGCGCGTCCCGGCCGCAGCCGGGGCATTGGCGCAGACCGGCGCCGACGTCGCCTGGCTCGCCACCAGCGGACTGGTCACGCTGGCCCTGGGTGCCGCTCTCGTCCTGTGGCGCAGGCCGAGGCGGCGGTAGCCCCTTGATCACGGAGACCGGGGTCGCACGATGGTGCGACCCCGGTCCCTTGGTCCCTGTCGGTGTTCCGGCGCCGTGGAGACGATTCAGAGGTGACCACGCAGACGACGGCGACGCGGACCGATCCGCGCGAACCGGCGGAACGACTCATGCGCGACCTGCGCACACGTCCGGAAGGACTCACCGCACGCGAAGCCGCGCGCAGGCTGGAAGCCCACGGTCGCAACGTCTTGACCATCCGATCCGGACACGGGTGGGCGCGGCAGCTGCTCGGCCAGTTCACCCACCCCTTGGCGCTGCTGCTGTGGCTGGCCGCGGCATTGGCCTGGATGTCCGGGACCACCGCGCTCGCCGTGGCGATCGTCGCGGTGATCGCGGTGAACGCGGCGTTGGCGTTCGCCCAGGAACAGCAGGCCGTGCGAGCCGTCGCCGCGCTGGCGGCCTACCTGCCGGTGCGCGCCCAGGTCGTGCGCGACGGCATTCGATCCACTGTGGACGCGGCGGATCTGGTCCAAGGGGACGTGCTGGTCGTCGAGGAGGGCGATCGGGTCTCCGCCGACGCGCGGTTGCTCACCGGAGCCGTCGAGGTGGACATGTCCACGCTCACCGGAGAATCGCTGCCCGCCTTCCGCTCAGCGGATCTGACCGATGTCGACGGCTCCGTGCTGGAGGCGCGCGACCTGGTGTTCAGCGGCACGAACTGCACCGGCGGTGAGGCCCGCGCGGTGGTGTTCGCCACCGGCATGGCCACCGAGCTCGGCCGCATCGCGGCGCTCACCCAACGCGTCGACCAGGACGTGAGCCCGTTGGAGCGCCAGGTCAAACGGGTGGCCTGGCTGATCGCGGCGGTCGCCGTCGGCGCCGGGATCGCGTTCCTGCCGCTGGGTACGCTGGCGGCCGGGCTGCCGCTGTCGGACGCCTTCCAGTTCGCGATCGGCCTGCTGGTGGCCAATGTCCCCGAGGGCCTGCTGCCCACGATCACCCTCGCGCTCGCCGTCGGGGTGCGCGTCCTCGCCCGCGGCGGCGCCGTGGTGAAGCGGCTCTCCGCGGTGGAGACGCTGGGGTCGACCACGGTCATCTGCACCGACAAGACCGGCACGCTCACCCGCAACCGGATGCGCGTCACCGAGATCTGGACCCCGCAGGGCGTCATCCCACCCGGTTCCCGCCCCGACACCGGCCGGTTGCTCGCGCGCACCCTCGCCGCCTGCTCCAATGCCGAGGTCGACCCCGCCGAGCCGGACGCGGCGTCCGGTGACCCCACCGAGATCGCGCTCCTGCTGGCCGCGGCCGACCTGGGTGCGGACATCTCGACCACCCGGCGCGCGGCGGCGCGGACGGCCCAGTTCCATTTCGACCCCGCGCTACGCTTGATGTCCACGGTGGACAACCTGGGCGGCACGGTGGTCGACGTCAAGGGCGCGCCGGAGGAGGTGCTGCGGCGCGCCACCAGGATCCACGGGCCGCACGGCCCCCGAGCGATGTCACCAGAAGACCGGACCACCGCGGAGACCGCCGCGGCCGACTACGCCCGGCGCGGCCTGCGGACGCTCGCCGTCGCCTATCGCGAACTGGATCCCGGCGCGCCCACACCCACCGCCCGCGCCGACGCCGAACGCGACCTCGTGCTGCTCGGCCTGGTCGCCCTGGTCGACCCACCCCGCCCCGAGGTGGCCGCGGCGGTCGACCGCTGCCACCGCGCGGGCATCCGGCTGATCGTGGTGACCGGCGACAACGGCCTCACCGCCGCCGAGATCGCCCGCCAGGTCGGCATCGGCACCACGGGCATCACGGTGGTCACCGGCGCGGAACTGGAGGCCATGCCCGAGGCCGACCTGGACCGCCTGCTGCGCGACGGCGGCGAACTGATCTTCGCCCGCAGCTCCCCCGAGGTGAAGCTCCGCGTCGCCGACGCCCTGCGCGCCCAAAGCCACGTGGTCGCGATGACCGGCGACGGCGTCAACGACGCCCCCGCCCTGCGCCGCGCCGACATCGGCGTCGCCATGGGCCGCTCCGGCACCGACGTCGCCCGCGAGGCCTCGACCATGGTCCTCACCGACGACAACTTCGCCACCATCGTCACCGCCGTCGAGGCAGGCCGCCGCGTCTACGACAACGTCCGCAAGTTCGTCGTCTACATCTTCGCCCACGCCACCCCCGAGGTCGTCCCCTTCCTGGTCTTCGCCCTCTCCGGTGGCGCCATCCCGCTGCCCCTCACCGTCCCCCAGATACTCGCCGTCGACCTCGGCACCGAGACCCTGCCCGCCCTCGCGCTCGGCCGCGAACCGGCCGAACCGGGCCTGATGGACCGCCCACCCCGCCGCCGCACCGACAACGTCATCGACCGCCCCATGCTCGCCCGCGCCTGGGGCCTGCTCGGCGGCCTCTCCGCCCTCCTCGTGCTCGGCGGCTACCTGCTCACCCTGCGGACCGGCGGATGGACACCCGGCGCCCCCACCGGACCAGGAACTCCCCTGCACCACACCTGGCAGCAGGCCACCACCATGAGTTTTCTTGGCATCGTCGCCTGTCAGATCGGCACGGCCTTCGCCGCCCGCACCAACCACGCCTCCCTGCGCGCCATCGGCCCCCTCTCCAACCGGCTGCTGCTGTGCGGAATCGCCTTCGAGCTCGTCTTCACCGCCGCTGTCCTGACCGTCTCGCCGCTGGCCCGTGTCTTCGGCATGGCTGTACCGCCGGTGTGGCAACTGGCCCTGCTCCCCCTGTACCCCGTGCTGGTCTGGGGCGCCGACGAACTATGGCGAGCCCACCGCAGACGGCATGAGGCGGACCCGCTGGAGTACCGGAACTCCATGGGAAGCCACTGAGCAGCGACGGCCGACGAGAGCTCACCGACCGGCCACCCATGCCGGCACACCGAGACGCTCCGGGCTGATCGACCACGGAGCGCCGAGAAGCACTTCCAGCGAGTACCGGAACCTAGTGTCCTGCGCCAGGAATTCGATCAAGATATGAGCCGAGGCGGTCGAGGATCTCGTCCGCGTTCTTGGTCCAGACGAAGGGGTTGGGGTTCTCGTTCCAGGTCTTGATCCAGTCGCGGATGTCGTTCTCCAGGGCGCGCAGGGACTTGTGGGCGGCGCGGCGTAGTCGTTTGTCGGTGAGCAGACCGAACCATCGCTCGACCTGGTTGAGCCAGGAGGAGTAGGTGGGGGTGAAGTGCATGTGGAAGCGCGGGTGCGCTTCCAGCCACTTCCGGACGGTGGGGTGT
>NZ_KB894453.1 GCF_000374445.1 Actinokineospora enzanensis DSM 44649
CGACGTCGCCAAGGCCGAATCCGTCTCCTGGACCGAGCTGGCCGCCGTCACCGGGAAGGCGCTGCAGCTCGCGTACTCGCAGGCGGTGCGGAACCTGCTGGAGTGGGCCGAGCAGGCCTGACCGACCTGTCGCCCCGAACATAAGCGTCGCCCCCGGCCGGGGGGATGGCCGGGGGCGAACGTGGGGGGATCGGTGTGCGAGCACCCGATGTGTCGCTGAGATCCTCGGGAACGGTCGGTGCCGTGGCCCGCTGCCTGGTCGATGCGCTGTCCTGCAATGGAGCCCGCGTTGGCGGGAGGTTCGGGCCAGCCCCGCGCGGCGGGGAGATCAACCAAGCGGGAGCGACGTTACCGCACCCGCGGGGCCGACTCCATGACACAAACGTGACAAGTTGTGCCACATTCCTGGCCAGACGCCGCCGGGGCGGCGGTGCACGGGTGCTCGGCGGCGGCGGACTACGTGATCCGCAGTGCGCGGAGCCGCGGCCGGTAGACGGCCGGATCGGCGAGGACCTCGGCGAAGGTGTCGTTGACGTTGTAGGCCAGCACGAACTGCTCGCCGTCGACCGGGACGAGGGTCGGGTTGTAGGCGTAGCGGCTGCCGCCCGCCTCGGGCGGGTCGTACACCTCGATAGGCCCGGACCAGGGACCGGCGGGGGAGGTCGAGCGGTAGGCCACGATCGGCCACGTCCCGAACGGCGTGGTGGTGTCCGAGGTGACCAGAAGCCAGTCGTCGTGCCGGTCCGGCAGCGGGAGCACGGTGATCTCGTTGGACACGCCGGTCAGCAGCCGGGCCGCCTGCTCGGGGTGCGCGGACCAGCGCCGGTCGGCGGTGCGGTATCGCCAGTCCCGGCCGGGCCCGCGCGCCGGCGCCGTGGCCATCAGCAGGTGCTTGTGTTCGCCCTCGTCGGCGACGCCGTAGATCAGCAGGTCGTCGCCGTGCCGGTGGAGCGCGGCGCCCCATTGCACGCCAGTGCCGTCCTCGAGCGGTGTGCGGTCCAGTACCCGCAGATCGGGCAGCGAGACCTCGGCCAGCACCGTGCGAACCCAGGCAAAGTCCCATTCGGACCGCTCCGGATTCGGCTTGGTTGAGCGGATTTCCTGGCAGAACATCCACAGGCGGTGCTCGTCGGCCGCGAGGTCCGGGTCTTCCAGCGCGTACGCGTCGGACGTCCACAGCCAGCGGGCCAGCCCGTCCTCGCCGCACGGCTGCGTCGGCCGGACCAGCGCGGCCGGGTCGGCCGCGGTTCCCCCGTGCACGGTGCGCAGGTCGCCGTCCAGGTCCTGCACCACCACCGAGTTGCTGATCCACCGATCGCCGGGAAGCCGGGTGTCGGAGAACAGCCAGAGGCGATGCCCGCTGGCCAGCGGGACCGTGTAGGTGGAGTCCCCGCCCATCCATCCCGTCGCGGCGGCGGCGTACTCGGCGAACCGCGTCTCCCAGGAATGCGGGGACGCCTCGACTTGAACGGTCAACGGGCTGACGACATGGTCCATGACGATCATCCTGGCCGCCGTCCACTACGGTCCTGCCTTGTGCTGATCGCGAGCCGGATGGACGAGCTGCCCCCTGACCTGCCACGCACTGTCCACCAGGCGCTCGGGCTCTGCGTGGAGGCGGAGGCCGACGCGCAGGCGCGCAAGCCCTGGGGCACCTTCACCGGCATGGCCATGCGGTTCAAGCAGCGGTTCGGACAGCCGGATCTCGGTTACCAGGCCACGGTTCTGGCGTCCCCGCCCGGCACCTACAATGCCGCGGCGCTGCTGCGGGAGATCATCCGCACGCGCGAACCACAGCCCGTGCCCGGTGTGCACGCGGGAACGGCGTTCCTGGCCGAGGGACTGGACACCTCCGACGAACTGGCCGCGACCTTCCACGACGACCCGCAGGTCCTGCACGACCAGTACCACGACCTGGTGGCGGCCGGGCAAGCACGGCAGTTCCGGATCATGCTGGGGATCATGGTGTCGGGCTGGCGGTTCGTCGTGCGGCGCGAGCGTCACAAGAGCGGCATCGTGATCGAGGTGACCGAGCCGGGCGGCTCCTTGCCGGACGGGCTCGACGCCGCCTTCGTCACCGCCGTCACGGAGCTGGACAGCAGCCTCGCCGCGTTCTGACCCACATCCCCCTCGGAGGTGGGCCCCGACGTCGTGACGTCGAAGCCCACCCCGTGGGGTGGTCCCGGCGGGGAGGCCGGGCTTGGGGGTTTCGTGGACAGAGCCCACGAGGGGAGCTGGCCACGCAGCATCGTCCAGACGATCGCCGGGCCGACCTCGTGCGATCGGAGCGTCCGGCGGGATGCCCCGAACAGGCCGGGTCTCGCGCTCGTAGCCGTGGCGATCAGACACCGAAGTGGTGATCGCGAAACCGACTGTACGCCTGTTTCGGCGAGGGCGAGCCCCTGCCGATCGGGCTCGGCGGGGCACCACGGTCCGGCCGCTCCCTGGACCTGGTCCAGCATCAGTTAGGTTCGCGGAGAACCACCAGTTAGCTACTTTGCGTTACTAGATATTAGGCCATTCGTGTGTAAGATGGCCGCGTTGGCCCTGAAAGTGGTGACTGAGTGTCAGAACCATGCTTAGGGTGCAGGAGCCGGTTCGGGTGGTCCACATCGGACCACAGTGATCGTCGATCACGCGATCCGAGTGCCCCGCGAGGGGTGCTCGCGCGGGGTCGCCGGACACCTGGATCCGGCACAGCAGCGTCCCGGTGGCTGCCCTGGGGAGGGAACAGCACCGAGTACCGGGACCGCGGGCTTCCTCTGGGGGAGGACGTGGAATTTCCCGGTATGCGGGAGGCGATGGCTGCCGTCGTCGCCACCTGAGATGACATCCGGCTCCGGCCGGACGATCGACAGGGGGATTTCAGGTGAGCACTCGCGCAGAGCCTGCCGAGGCCGAACTCGGGGAGCTGAGTTCGGACGAACAGCAGGATGCCGCGCCGGTCGTGTTTCTTCCCGAACCGGGGGCGTGCGCCGGGCGGCTGGACCCAGGTCAGGACCTGGTTCCGGACTGGCTGGCCGACCGGATCGACTTCCACGTGTGGCCCTCGGCCTCGCCCTACGCGGTGTCGGCGCGGGCTCGCACGGTGTGCGAGCACATCGACTACGCGCAGATCTGGCACGAGCATCCGGAGTTGTTCGCCCGGCGCCAGCAGGTCGGGGTTCCGGCGCTGGAGGATCTGTGGGAGGCCAAGCGGCTTCTCGCCGAGCTCGGCACGAGCCTGGCCTTCGACGTCCAGCTCGAGGAGGTCGACGGCGAGCTGGCGCTGGCGGTGTACGGCGCCGGGGTGGTCGGTCGGCTCAGCGACGCCGAGTGGCGTGAGGTCGCCAGCCTGCTGACGACGTGCTGCTCGATGCTGCACGAACCGCGCGAGGACGTCGCGCTGATCGGCCGCCTGGTGCGGCCGGCCAGGCGGCCGGTGGTCGTGGGCAAGCGTGACCTGCCGACTCGGGTGCGGCCGGTGAGCTGGGAGATCGGGGACTGGATCCACACCTGGTGGGGTTGGTCGTTCCACGGCACGTTGGCCAAGGACTGCGGGTGTTCCGCGCACACGCCGGAGGCCGCGGCCGTTCACTTCGGTCCGGGTGTCCGGGCCAGCGCTTGATGACTTCCGTCGGTGCGCGGGTCGAGATCCCATCTGGACCGCGTCGCTGCCCGGCACCGTTCTCGCGTCTGCCCGCGCCCAGCGGGCGGCACGGGACACACGCGGTCCGGCACGCGCACCGACGGTTTCCCTGGGGGAGGAAAGGACAGGCCGCAGCAGCCGAACGTGGTGGGCACCCCAGCACCAGCGACTTCGGCGAAAGCGTGCGGCCGAGCTGGTCCCGCCGTCCGTCGACTTCGGGTGGGCCGAAGCGGCGGACCGGCGGGACCAGCGCCCCAGACCGGGGACAAGGGGGGAGTACGGGTGGGCAGGAACAGGGGAAAACCGTTGCGGCGGCTCGAACTCGGGGCGGCGGCGCTCGCGGCACTCGTGATCGCCGGATGCTCGGGAGGCTCGCCTCCCGCGCCACCTCCGCCGACGTCGAGCACGTCGTCCGCGCCGTCCGAGGTGCCGTTGCCGCCGCCGGACCAGCGAGGACCGGCCATCACGATCGACGGTGAGGCGAACTGGGTCGGCCGCACACCGGGCTGCGTGCTTCTGCGGACCGACAGCGGCCAGGTCTTCCAGCTCACCGGGCAGGCCGTCTCGACGCACCTCGGCGAGGTGCGCACCGGCGCCGCGGCACCCCAGCAGCGAATGCGCGTGACCGGGTACATCCCGGAGGTCGGCGCATCGGTGTGCGGCGCGGTCCGGGCTTTCGTCGTGGAGAAGGTGACCGACGCCGGACACTGAAAAGAATTGAATATCGACCGCCAGTAGCCCGGATTAGCCGTCAAGTCCGGGCGCTGAATCATGCCCGAAGAACGATTTAATAGACCTTCTCCAGAAATGTTTTTCTTGTCACGAAGAATCGGTTGACTTGCCGTCGATCGTGAGGCAGGGTGACGAGTGGCCAGAGCTTAGGCGCTGGTCAGAGGCCAGCAGGGGGACGCTGGCCGCCACCGGGGGATGGCAACAGCAGGACGTGGGGGCATTCCGAGAGGTCTCTCGACCCAGCCTCGACCTGTCTTCGCAAACCCATTTCCGTGCGCACAACAGCGGACGGTCCTTGGTGTTTCGCACGTTGAAAAAGAGAATGATTCGGGGGCTATTTCAATGGCACTTCGACCATCCCGTGTAGCGGGTGTGGTGGCTGGGTGCGCGGCGCTAGTGGCGATCGCGGGCCCGGCAGCGTCGGCACAGGTGTACGCCGGAGCCGGCGGTGATCGCGTCACGGTGGACGGGAGCACGCCCACCTGGGCGACTCCGCAGGCGAAGGTGGGGAAGGCGAACAGCGGCGAGCAGCGCCACATCCAGATCGCCCTGGCACTACGGGATCCGCGCGGCGCCGAAGCGCTGGCCAAGTCGGTCTCCACGCCGGGCTCGCCCAACTACAAGAAGTTCCTCAGCGGCCAGCAGTTCACCGACCGGTTCGCGGCCAGTCAGCAGACGGTGGACAAGGTCAGTGGCTGGCTGCGCTCGCAGGGCCTGCACGTCGACGGCGTGAGTTCCAACCGGCACTTCATCGACGTCACGGCCAACACCGGGCAGCTCGAAGGCGCGTTCCGGGTTTCGCTGGGCAAGTTCAAGCACACGACGCGTGACGGGCGTTCCTTCACCCTGACCGCGCCGGAGTCGCCGATCTCGGTGCCGCGTGAGGTGCGCGGCGCGGTGAACGCGGTGGTCGGGCTCGACGACTCGGAGCGCACGATCACCACGCAGCAGGTCGCGATGCGCGCGCCGAACGGAGCGCTGCCCAAGTCGGACCCCGCGGCCGACGCGGCGGCGGCCGGGGAGAACTGCGCGCGGTACTGGGGCGAGGCCAACAACGCCTCGGTGCCACAGAAGTACGGGGCGGGCAACCAGAGCAACGCCTTGTGCGGCTACACCGCTCCGCAGATGCGCGCCATCTACGGCCTGTCCGCCGGCAACACCGGCGCCGGATCCACGGTCGGCATCGTCGGCGCGTACCACCTCGACTCGATCGTGGCTGACACCAACCGGGCGGCGGCCAAGTTCGGCGCCCCGGCGCTCACGGCAGGCCAGTACAACGCGGTCCTGCCGCCCAGCTACGACAACCAGGACAAGTGCGGGCCTGACTCGTGGGCCGGCGAGCAGGCGCTCGACGTGCAGTCGATTCACGAGATCGCCCCGGCCGCCAAGATCACCTACTACGGCGCGAAGAGCTGCCTCGACCTCTACAACGCGCTGAACAAGGCGGTTGCGGACAACAAGGTCTCGGTCATCTCGAACTCCTGGCTCTACCCCGGCGAGTCGGCGGTCCCGGCCGCCACGCGCGACCAGATGAACTCGATCGCGATCCAGGCCGCGATCCAGGGCCAGGCCATCGTGTTCTGCTCCGGCGACTCCGGCGACAACAGCGCCGTCAACGGCCACGCCGAGGCCACCTATCCGGCGTCCAGCCCGTGGGTGACCGCGGTCGGCGGGACCAGCGTGGCGCTCGACGGCAGCAACAAGGTGAAGTTCTCGACCGGCTGGGAGAGCAGCGGCAACACCCAGAACGGCGGGAGCTGGACTCCCCAGCAGGACAAGGACGGCCGGTTCGCCGGTGGCGCCGGTGGTGGCGTGAGCAGCATCTACGACGCCCCGGACTACCAGAAGGACGTCGTGCCCAGCGCGATCTCCAACGGCAAGCGCGCGATGCCGGACATCTCGGCCCTGGCCGACAGCTACACGGGCATCGGCGTGGGCTTCTCGACCCCGCAGGGCTGGGTCGAGTACTCCTCGGGCGGTACCTCGCTGGCCGCGCCGTTGATCTCGGCCCTGGTCGCCGACGCGCAGCAGGCGCAGAACGTCGAACGGATGGGCTTCCTCAACGACGCGCTCTACGCCATGCGCGGCGGCCCGTCCATCAGCGACGTCAAGCCGGTCCAGGCCGGTGTCTGGACGCCGGTCATGGCCTCCTTCGGCTACGTCACCGTTCCGAACGCGCAGGGCAGCTACCTCGTCGACTTCGACACGAAGCCGCAGAGCCTGCAGTCCGCGACCGGCTGGGACCTGGTGACCGGCATCGGCACGCCGACCGCCGGGTTCGTCACGGCACTGGGCAAGTGAGCCGGGTGAGGTGCCCCGCCGGGCCGCTCGGGAGCGTGCCCGACGCGGGTCACCTCACCTCGTCCCATCACCGGATTCGACCAGAGGAGGACCGTCGTGGCTGACGACGGCCGGCACGACGAAGAGCCCGAGACCACGCCGGTGCCCGACTCGCCGGGCGGGGCCACGCGCGAACAGCTCGCGCCCCCGGCCGGGACTCGAGGAAGCAGGTTCGGTCTCGCGTTCGCCGGAGTGGTGCTGGCCGCCGTCGCCGCGATCGTGGGCGTGGTGGTTGTGTCGACCACGCCCACGCCCTCCTCGGCGAGTTCGGCCGCGACCGCCACGGACACGACCGGGCAGGGGCAGGCCGCGCTCGGCGCGCAGCAGCCCGACCCGGTGGTCGCGCCGCTGCCGGTCAGCGACGCCGATCTCGCCGCTTTGCCACAGGCCACCACCTTCGGCACGGTGGCGAACGCGCCGCACGACGACAATCCGGCCGCGGCGCCGTCCGGGCGGCTCGTGCACCCGTCCGCAACGGTGCCGGTCTACCTCGCGCCCGGCGACAAGGCGATCGCCGCGCTGCCCGCGCTGCAACTGCAGAGCGACACGTGGCTGCCGGTGATCGAGGAGCAGACCGGCTGGGTCCGGGTGCTGTTGCCGACCAGGCCCGGCGGCTCGACCGGGTGGCTGTACCTGGACGACCCGCGCGTCAGCGTGGCCCGCACGACCTACCGGATCGTGGTCGACCGGGCCGCATTCACGCTCACGCTGTTCGACGGCGACCGGCAGGTCAACCGTTGGACGGTCGGCGTCGGCAAGCCGAACTCTGTTACACCGCAAGGCCGAACGTTCGTGATGGCGTCCATTAAGGACACTCATCCGACGTTCTCACCGATCATCCTGCCGCTGGGTACGCACAGCGACACCTACACCAGCTATGGCGGCGGTCCGGGAACGGTCGGCATCCACACCTGGCCCAGCCAGGACGTGTACGGCAAGCCGTCCAGCGACGGCTGCATCCGGGTGCCTCCAGACGCACTCGGGGTTCTCAGCACACAGGTCCCGATCGGGACCCCGGTGCTGATCAGTTGAAACACACCATCGGCCCATCAACGGGGCCACAGGAAATAGGGGGATTCGTGGTCCGCACACGAAATCGAGTTCAGACCACGCTGACGGCCGCCGCGCTCGGCGCGACGCTCGCCAGCGGGGTGACGCTGGCCGTGCTGCTTGGGGGCAGCCCGGCCGCGGCGCAGGGGGAGACCTCCAGCGCGTTCGGCGTCTCGGCCAGCGGCGTCGATCCGGTGGGAGCGCAGCCGTCGGTGAGCTCGTCGGGCGAGGTGAAGACCGCGTCGGGCAGCGTGAGCGGCAAGGCCGGAACCTTCACGGCCAGCGGCATCACCGTCAAGGCCGGCGCGGGGATCGCGGAGGCATCGGTCGCCAAGGTGACCGTCGGGGGAGTGTCGATCGGCCCGGTCAGCGCGAAGTGCAACAACGGTGTCACCACCTACTCCGGTGGCGGCCCGGCCGCTCCGTCGTCGAACGTCAAGGTCTCCTACGGCGGCGGTGCGGGCGCGGTGATCACCGTCGTCGGCGCCGGGGGCAAGGCGGCCGAGACGATCACGGTGGCGGTGGCCAAGTGCGGCAAGGGAACGCCGCCCACGACCAACCCGCCCACCAACCCGCCGACCGGTCAGCCCACCAACCCGCCGACCGGCAAGCCGACGGGGAGCAACCCGACGACCAAGCCGACCGGCACCAACCCGAACACCAAGCCCGAGCAGCCGGCTCCCAAGCCGCAGCCGCACGACGGGCATCACCCCGTCACCGGCTGACGGCCCGAGGACCGTCTGCTCCTCCAGCGGCCCGCCCTTCGGCTCCCCCGAGGGCGGGTCGCGCCCGTCAACAGGGAACTTCCGCCATGTCCTCCACCACGCTCGTCTCGCACACCTCCGGCACACCGCCGGATCGTGACCCCGCCATCGACCCTCCGCGCCACGGCTCCGCCGTCGCCCTGGCGGTCGCGCTGGCCGGATCGACGCTGCTGCACGGCTTGTGCGCCGCGCACATCGCCTCGGTGCTGCCCGCGATCCAGGCCGCCTTTCCCGGAACGCAGACCACCTGGGTTGGTGCGGCGTTCTTCCTCGCCGCCGCGGTCGCCGCGCCCCTGGGCGGCAGGATCGCCGATCTGCTGGGCGCCCGTCGCGTCGCCGTCGGCGGGCTGCTGCTGATCACCGTCGCCTCGGTGGCGGCGGGGCTCGCGCCGAGCCTGCCCGCGCTGGTCGCCGCGCGCTGCGTCCTGGGCATTGGCTGCGCGGTGCAGTTCCCGGCCGCGCTGGCCATCCTGCGGCAGGCCCGCGTCCTGCGGGCGCCGATGGTGCTCGGCGCGATCGCGCTGTCCAACGAAATCTCCTTCACCACGGCGCCGAGCATCAGCAGCGTGCTGAGCCAGTTCGGCGGCTGGCGCACCGCGCTGGCGGCGCCCGCCGTCCTGGCGGTGCTCGCCCTGGCGTTCCTGCTCTGGCGGGTCCCGGCGCAGGCCGCGCCGTGGCCGGGGGCCAGGCGGCTGTGGACGGTGCTGGATCTGCCGGGCATCGCGGTGAGCTCCACCGCGATGATCGTGCTGCTGGTGTGGCTGATATCGCTGCCGGTCACGGTGCGCTGGTCGCTGCTGGCCGTCCTGCCGGTGCTGGTCGGGCTCGCCTGGGTCTGGGAACGGGGTTTCGCCCCGGCGCCGTTCCTGCCGGTCGGGCTGTTCGCGCATCCGAACCTGGTGCTCACCGTGATCCGGCACGGCCTGTACTTCACCGCCTTCTACGTCTTGTTCTACGCTCTGCCGTCCTGGCTGTCCGGCCGTGGCCTGTCCGCGCTGCAGGTCGCGCTTGTGCTGGCCGCCCTGCCGCTGGTCGCGATCCTCACGCGGGTGATCACGCCGAGCGTCGAGCGGATCGGCGCCCGCTGGGCCCTGCTGGTCGGCGGCGCGGGCCTCGCCGTCGCCGCGGGCGCCGCGATGCTGGTCGGCGGCGACGGCCCGCTAGTCGCGGCGGTCGTGATCGTCGCCCTGCTCGGCGTGCCGACCGGGCTGGTGAACAACGCCAACCAGTTCGTCCTCTACACCTCCGCGCCCGCCGCGACCACCGGCACGATCAGCGGGATCTACCGCTCGGTGCAGTTCCTCGCCGGCGGCCTGGCGGCGGCGCTGACCCAGATCATCGGCGGACCGCAGGGCGTGCAGCACCTGGCGATCGTGGCCGGGATCGGGGCGCTGCTGCTGATCGCGGCCAGCACCACCGGCACCGGCCCGGCACGCGGACCGCGCGTGCTGACCGCGGTCGCCGAACCGGGGGGACGGCCATGAGCGCCACGACAGCAAACACGCAGAAGACGAACACCCTGACCGCGCGGCTGGTGCAGGTCGCTCTCGGCACGACGCTCATGGGCGTGAGCCTGGCGCTGGTCGTGCGGTCGCGCCTCGGGCTTCTCCCGCTCGACGTCCTGCACTCCGCGATCGCCGCCCGCACCGGCTGGTCCCTCGGCTCAGCCATCATCGTCACCCAGGCCGTGCTGCTCGCGCTGTGGATTCCGCTGCGGATCCGGCCGGGCGCCGGGACGATCGCGGGGGTCGTGCTGCCCGGCGTCGCCTGCGACGTCGTCCTGTCCGTCCTGCCGGACTCGACCGGCCTGCTGGTGCGCGTGGCGCTGCTGGCCTCCGGGGGAGTCGGATTCGCCGTCGGCGTGGCGCTCTACCTGGGTGCCGAGCTGGGCTCCATTCCCCGCGACGGGCTGATCCTGTTCCTGCACCGACGACGCGGGTACCGGCTGTCCACGGTCCGGGTGCTCATGGACCTCGGCTGTCTGGCGGCCGGATGGCTGATGCTCGGCCCGGTCACGGCGCTGCAGCAGGGCGCGGTCGGGATGGGCAGCGTGCTGCTCGCGATCGGGCTCGGCCCGTCGATCGCGCGGCTGCTTCCCTCGGTGACCCTGGCCGACGTCTCGTCCACGCCGCCGGTCGCCAGCCGCAACGGCCAGCGGCGGCGCGACCGGGAGCAGTCCCTGCGGCGGCATCTGCAGGTCCTGGTCTACAGCTCGTTCCGGCACGCCCAGGGCAGCCAGGCCACCCAGATCCACTTCATCCAGAGCGACATCCGACTGCTGCACGAGCAGGGCGTGCCGTTCGACCCGGCCGCCGGGGACGCGCTCATCGAGCACGTCCGCCACCTGCGGCTACCCAGCGGTCACGTCGAGGTCCCCGACGAGCAGCTCGTCCGCGCGCAGTTCGAGTTCTGGGCCCAGACCCTGTGGGACATCGCCTGCTCCGTCTACCACGACGACCCCCGGCTGCTGCCCGACCGCGGCCGACTCGAGGAACGCGCGGTGGCCGTGGGCGGCACCAAGCAGATGAGCAGCTTTACCGACACCGAGATGGCCTCCGTCGCCGCGGCCCTGGACACCTATCGCGCCCCCGGCGCCGTCGGGCTCAGCGGCACCGACGTCGTGAACACGCTGTTCGTGCCGAGCCTGCTCGATGTCGAGCTCCGCTTCCAGGGCATGGGGGACAAGTACCCGAGCAGGCCTCGCACCGACGGCGGGGACGTGCACGAATCCCGGCTGCGCGGCCACTGCGAACGCGCCCTGCTGCGCTACCGGCAAGGAAGGCCCGACACGACGAACCGCATCTACCTCACGGTCTGCCAGCGTCTGGACGGGCTGTCCGGTCTCGACGCGGCCGAGGACCCCGTGGCCACGCGCTACCGGGAACTGGTCGCCGCCTACAACCGGTGCCATCCCGGCGGCGAGGTCGCCGAACTGCACGTACCGGTCACCGTGTTTCCCCGGAATGCGGAGGCGCGGTGAGCCGGGATGACCCTCAGCCACGTCGTGCAGGTCGGTGGTTCGGTCCTGCTGCTGATCGCGTTCGTGTTCTTCCTCGCCGGGTGGCTGAAGCCGAAGGCGATGCCCTACCTCGTGCTCAACACGGCCGGGTCCACCGTGCTGGCGCTCAACGCGGTGGCCGAGCAGCAACCGGGGATCGTGCTGCTGGAAGGCACCTGGGCGCTCGCCTCCCTGGCCGGTCTGACCCGCGAACTGGTTCGCGGGCTGCGGCAGCGACGCCGGCGGGATGTGTCCGCCGTGCCTGACGAGCACGCCGTCGCGCCCGAGGAGACGTTCTGCGTGTGGTGGGAACCGCCCGAGATCGTGGGTGAGGACGAGTTCCCGGACGGCATGTGGGTCGTCGCCGAGCAGAACGACCCCGCCGAGCCGCCGATCTACGGCGACGCGCTGGTCGACGGCCCGATCGACGCGACCGTCGACTGGCTGGCCGCGCGGTGCGGCTGCCCGGCCGCCGCGTTCACCCGCGAGAAGGACTTCGACATCGGGCTGTACGCGCGGCGCCCCGACGGCTCGATGGACTACGACCGCGTCGAGCGCTGGATCGCCTGCCGCCGGTACACCGTCGCGGCCGTCGTGGACCGGATGGCCGGCGCGCACCTCGCGGCCGACGACGACGCGGTCACCCCAGCGGCCGGAGTCGAATCATGAGCCGCACCAACGGATTGCGCCGCGCGGCGCTCGTCCTGGCCACGCTGTTGCTCGTCCCGACGGCCGCGAGCTGCGGGCACCGCGACGTCCCCGGCCCGCAGAGGCTGCGGGTGCAGGTGCTCGACCGGATCCCGCACGATCCGGCCGCGTTCACCGAGGGGCTGACGCTCGTGGACGGGCTCGGCGGCACGCTGTATGAGTCCACCGGGCTAGCGGGGCATTCCTCGGTTCGCACGCTGGATCCGCGCACCGGAGCCGTGCGGCACCGCGTCGACGTCGACGCGGTCTTCGGGGAGGGCATCGCCGTCACCAGCGAGCGGCTGTTCCAGCTCACCTGGCAGGACCACATGGTGATCGAGCGCGATCCCGTGACACTGCGCGAGCGTCGCCGCTTCCCGCTCGCCGCGGCGGCCGAGGGCTGGGGCGCCTGCTTCGACGGCGCCCGGATCCTGACCAGCGACGGCACCGCCCGGTTGACCGTGCGCGACCCGGACACCTTCGCCCCGCGCGGGCAGATCGACGTCCACGACGCCGCCGGTGCGGTGAACGGGCTCAACGAGCTCGACTGCGCGGGGGACGGGCCGGTCTGGGCCAACGTCTTCCCCACCGACCGGCTGGTGCGCATCGACGTCGGCAGCGGGCTCGTCACCGGCGAGGCCGACCTCGGCGACCTGCACCGTCAAGCCGGACTGGACGACCCGGACGCCGTGCCCAACGGCATCGCGGTCATCCCTCACACCGACACCGCCCTGGTCACCGGCAAGAGGTGGCCGCAGATCCTGCTCGTGCGGCTGAGCCCGGAGCAGCCATGAACGGGCGGATCAGCACCGAAATGGGGGAACGATGATCGGGTTCGCGTTCGTGGCGCTGGGCTACCTGCTCGGCCGGCGGGCCGCCACTGCCCTGCGGCGCCGTGGCGCCGGGCTCCGCCAGCAGGGCCTGGCGCAGGTCGGCGGCGCCGCGGCCGGTGCGGCGGCCGGGATCGCGGTCTGGCGGGCGACCGCCGACCTCGGCCCCGAGCAGTTGCTGCTCGACGTCTACGACGGGCTGCACTCCGAGTTCGGCGACGCCGCCGGGCTCGTGACCGCGACGCTGCTCATCCTGGCGGTGATCGGTGTGCTGTACGGGGTCTGCCTCACCGCCGCGCTGGTCGTGCTGATCCTCGGCGAACTCCTGCTCGCCGTCCTCCCTCGCCGCCGCCCGCGCCCCGGCAAGGACGTGGATGACGATCCGGCGTGGCTGTTCGGCCACCACACCGACGTGGTCGACCGGGGCGGCCGGGTCGTCGTCCGGTCGCCGTGGCGCACCGCGACGTCCTCCTACGGCCGGGCGGTGGCCGCCGCGGTGCACCTGCACACCGCGGGTCCCGTCCAGGTCGACGTCTGCGGCATCACCGACTGCCACCTGCACCTGGACGCCGAGGGCGTGGCGGCCGAGTGGAACTCCGTCGAGGGCTGGAGTGCCATGACCCTGCGCGGACGCCACTGGTACCCGACTGGGCTGGTTCCCGTCCCGGCCGAGATCGCCACGTGGCTGCTCGCGGTCGGCAACGAGCCCCGGCTGGGCGTCGGCTACGCCCGAAGCTGGCGGCCGGACGACGACCAGGACGCAGAGGACGAGGTTCTTGACCGGCTCGTCGACGTGGTCGAGCCCGGCGGGACCGCGACGCGGGCCGCATGAGGGCGCTACTACCAGGAGCACCGCCCGAAACGCCGGTAGAGCCCCGACAGCGAGTCGGTGCGGCAGTTCTGTCGGGGCCACCGGACAAGATGACGATCAACCAGGTCACGACCTGCACCGACGAGTGACCACTGTGGAAAGGACAAAACGTTGGCACTTCCGAATCTGACCCCTGAGCAGCGCGCCGAGGCCCTGGAGAAGGCCGCCGCCGCCCGCAGGCAGCGCAGCGAGCTGCTCGGGAAGATCAAGGACGGCTCGATGACCGTGGAGGCCGTGCTCAAGACCGCCGACAACCCCATCGTCACCAAGACGAGGATCCAGTCGGTACTGCTGGCCGTGCCGGGCTACGGAAAGGCCAAGGTCACCGAGCTGATGGGGCGGTTGGAGATCGACGAGAAGCGACGTGTCGGCGGGCTGGGCCCCCGGCAGCGCGAAGCCTTGATCGCCACGTTCGCCTGACGCTCGAACACCACGGGAAGGGCCGACCACCGCAGGGTGGTCGGCCCTTCCCGTTTTCGCTGCGGCGAGCCCGCGCGGCAGACAATCCCGATCATCACGTGCATGGCTTCCCGAACGCAGCCGTATTCACGGACCGTCACAGTGATCAACAGAGGGTGACCGTAGAGTGTCCGCCATGACTTTCACTCTCGACGGGATCGACGGCCACGAAGGCCGTGCGATCGCGGTACTGCACGACGGCGTCGAAGCACCGGGCCCGTGGCAGGACTACACCCTGGACCGGCGGACCGACCATATGCCGGTGGCGCACCACCTGATCGCAGGCTGCTCGTGCGACTGGCGGGGCACCGAGACCTTCCCGACTCGCGCCGAGGCCCTGGCCCGGCAGGAATGGGAGACCGACCACGCGCAGCCGCTGCTCGGCCTGACCGTGCCCGCCGAACTCGCGGCGACGATCGACGTCCTCGCGCGGGCCTTGCACGAGCTGCGCGGCACTCAGCCGCTGGTCGCGGTCGAGCTGGCCGGGCGGATCCACCGGCTCGGCGGCGGGCACGGGCCGGCGGCCATGACCGCCGCACGGAAGGCCGGGAGCACCTGGGCCGAGGTCGGCACTGCGTTCGGCATGTCCGAGCAGCAGGTGCAGAGCTGGTACGCCTGCGAACGCGGCCTGATCCAGTCGGCCTGACGAGACGCCCGGCGCCAAGCCTGAGCTGGATCCTGATCACCCGGACACGCCTGGTGGGATGTGTCAATCCGTCGCCCTGTGTGCTGCAATAGCGGTGCTGACGCATTCGAACAAAAGCGTGATCGGAGTAGGATGCGACTGACAGAACAGCAGCTCAGGCTGCTTGCGTTGTGCAAGGTCAAGGGCGTCGCCTGGTACCTGATCGCCCGTGAGGCGCAGCGTCCGGGCGGCGTGGACCGTCTGTGGAACGCCTCGCCGCTGGAGTCCTCGGCAGATGCGGCCAAGGCCGTCGAGGCGCTCACGCCGATCGGCGGCGCGTTCGAGGACTACGCGGCCCAGGCCCAGGCCGAGGTCGACAAGCTCCGCCACGACGACGCCCGGCTGATCACCGTCCTCGACGATGACTTCCCGCCCACGCTGCGCCTGATCCCCAACGCGCCCCCGTTCCTGTTCGTGCGCGGTGCCATGACCGACGCCGACCTGCGCAGCGTCGCCGTTGTCGGCACGCGCAAGGCCAGCGACACCGGGATCGCGCGGTCCGCACGGATGGCACGTGAGCTGGTCGACCGGGGCGTGACCGTGGTGTCCGGGCTCGCGAGGGGCATCGACACCGCCGCCCATACGGCCGCGCTGAACGCTGGCGGTCGGACGATCGCGGTGATCGGCACCGGCATCAACCGGTACTACCCGGCCGAGAACCGCGAGCTGACCGACCGGATCGCCACTGGCGGCTGTGGGGCCGTGGTCTCGCAGTTCTGGCCCGACGCGACCGGCGCGACCTGGACCTTCCCGCGTCGGAATGTGACCATGAGCGGGATCGCCCAGGGGACGGTCGTCATCGAGGCCTCCAGCACGTCCGGGGCGAAGATGCAGGCCCGGCTCGCACTCGAGCACGGCAAGAAGGTCTTCTTGATCAGGAGCCTGACCGAGCAGCAGGAGTGGGCACGTACGTACGTGGCCAAGCGCGGCGCGATGCTGGTCGAGGACGTCGCCGCGATCGCCGACGCCTTGGCTCCGCCGGAGCGTATCCACGCGGCCGACAGCATCCGCGAACAGCTCGTGATGGATTTCGCCTGATCGAAGGGTTCCCACGTCGGTGGCCTACGAGTTGCCCGCGACCGCGGGTTTCGGGAACTGCGGTCGCTGCGCCTATTTCGCCTCCGGGCCTCCGCCGGTCTGCCAGCGGTGCGCGGCGGCGACTCTGCAGCCCGCCGCGCCGTACTACTGTCCGGTGTGCGGGCAGCGCATCGCCACCGCCCAAGGGGTCTGCAGCAACCGCCTGTGTTCCGACACAGGCCGATACTTCGAGTTCAACCACGCGATCGCGATGAAGACCGGCGAGCTCGACTGGGCCATCAAGCAGCACAAGTACGCCGGACAGGCGGGCTGGGGCATCATCTTCGCCCGCGTGCTGCTGGGGTATCTGGCCCACGACCCGGCGGTCGCGAACGCCGACTTGATCATCCCCATGCCCGCCGCGCCGTTGCCGCCTGGCACCACCAGCCGGCGGGGGACCGACCACTCGGGCTGGGTCGTCGAGTCCGCCGCCGCGCAGGACGATGTCGGTTACCGCTTCCGCGCCGATCCGCCGGTCATCGTCAAGACCCGTCCGACCGGGCGAATGGCCAGCACCAGCGGTTACGGCGAGCGCCTGACGGTGGCCGGGGACATCTACAGCGCCCTGCAGGTGCTCGATCCCGCTGCGGTCGCCGGGGCCGTGGTGGTCGTGGTCGACGACGTCTTCACCACCGGTAACACCCTCAACGCCGTCGCCCGCCGACTTCGCGAGGCCGGCGCCCGCGCCGTTCGCGGGCTCACTCTCGCCCGCCAGCCCTGGGGTTGAGTCCGTGACGGCAGGTCGTGGTGGCCTTCGCTCACCCCATCTCCTACGATCGAACTTATGTTCGATGAACGGTCCGAGTCGCTGAAGCGGTCGCCGAGTCGGCCGTTGACGCCGCCTCGGCCGGTTGTGGTCGATCTGGCGTCCTGCTTCGGGCCGCGGCGGTTGCGCTGGGGGAAGGAGACGCCGTTGTGGGCGCGATCGGGCGGTTTCCGGGTCGACCGGGAGGCACCGGGCACGACCACCGAGTGGCTGATCTCCGAGGTCGGCGACTGGTGGGCCGTGGCAACGGTGCGTCTCTCGTCGTCGAACGGGCTGCTCGTGCGCGAGGTCGGCCTGCTGCTTCCGGCGAACGCGGTGAAGCCGGTCTAGCGGGCTTGCTCGGCGTTCTCGCCGAGGTCGGTGCTCGCCTGCGCCGGTCGCGCCGCTTCCATCTGGATGAACGTCTCGACCATCTGTGCCAGTTGCTCCCGCGCTCCGGAGGTCTTCACCTTCGACGCGCGTAGCGCCATCGCGAGGACGCCGGCTTCCCGCAGTTCGCGCAGTATCGCCAGTTGCCGGTCCGCGTGCACGACGTTCGGCTCGGCGTCGCCGACGAGGTAGGCGACCGGAGCTCCGAAGAACTTCGCCAGGCATCGCAGGCGCTTGACGCCGACGTCGGCGGCCGTGCCGTCGCGCAGGGCGCGGATGTCCTCCTCGGTGCAGCCGACCGCCTCGGCGACCTCCTGGTCGGTGTATTCGACCTCGCCGCCGCCGGGGCGCACGGTGTCGAACAGGGTGTTGAGGCGCTCAGCCAGCGACTGGTCCTCGTCCTGCTCGTAGACCCGGTGCTGCATGGCCAGGCGCTGTTCGACCTCGGCGATCGAGCTGGTGTCCTCCTCGTCGACGAGGTAGGAGACCGTGACGCCGAAGATGCGGGCCAGGCCGCGCACGAGCTCGATGTTCGGGTTGGGCCGCTGGCCGTCCTTGATGTAGCCGATGTACTCCGGACTGCATCCGACTTCCGTGGCGACCTCGGCATTTTTCCAGGGCCGCTTGCGGCGCTCGATCGTCTCGTCGCCGTCGGCCGCGGCGACGTCGCGGGCGTGCTCGGCGTCGGTGACCTCGCGCAGGACGGTCTCGAATAGAAAGGTGATCTTGTCGGCCAGGGTGCGGTGCACGCCCTGGCTCGCCTCGTTCCCCGTAGGAGCAGGCATGGCTCAGTCCCCCTGGCGCACCTCGACTTGCCTGTCGCAGACTAACTGACGGACAGGCAAGCAGGCGCGTGTCGTGCATAGAGAGTTAGCTGATCGTGGTGGGCCTGTCCAGGATCACACACTGTCACTCGTTTAGTCCATTCGGGTGGAGGTAAATTCACACCGGATGGGGGAGACCAAACTGACCTAGCCTGCTTGCAGGGGAAAGTACTCAGACTCAGTTAGGCGGGGTGAAGTGTGGGGGGAGCGCGGCGAGCACCGCTGCCACGGGGGGAGTTCACCTCCTTGTGGGTCGCGGAGGCGATGTCCGTCGCTGGGGATCAGCTCGCGAAGGTGTCACTCAGCGTGCTTGTGTACCAGCGGACGGGATCGGCCGCGTGGAGCGGTGTGGCCTACGCACTGACCCTGCTGCCCCCGCTGGTGACCGGCCCGACGCTCTCACCGCTGGCCGACCGGCTTCCGCGCCGCGAGGTCATGGTGGCCTGCTGCCTGGTGCAGGCGGTGTTCGTGGTGGTGATGACGCTGCCGGGCGTGCCGCTGGCGGTGCTGGCGGTCGCGATCGCGGCGGTCGCGGGCGTCGCCGCGCCGTTCAAGGCGGCTCAGGGCGCGCTCGTCCTGGACGTCCTGGGCGCCGAGCACAACAAGGCCGGGCGCGCGAAGCTGACGGTGATCCGGGAGAGCGGACAGCTCGTCGGCCTGGCCGGCGCCGCGGCGGTGGTCGGTGGCATTGGCACGACGGCCGCGCTGGTCATCGACGTCGTGAGCTTTCTCGCCGCGGCCGTGCTGATCGGGTTCGGTGTTCGTGCTCGTCCGGCGCCCCGCTCGACGCTGTCCGACCAGGCGCGAGCCGTGACCGGCTCGCCGATGCGGCTGCTGCTGGCCGACCGGCCGGTGCGGCTGCTGTCGGGCCTGTTGCTGCTGCTGGGGCTCACCGCCGTGCCGGACGGGGTGATCGTGCCGCTGGCCGAGCAGTCCGGCGCCCCGTCCTGGGCGGTCGGGCCGCTGCTCGCGGCGGACTGCCTCGGCATCATCATCGGCGCGCGATGGGTCGCCGCGCGCACGCCCGATCACCAGCGTGCCCTGATCGCGCCGCTGGCGCTGCTCAGCGTGGCGCCGCTGGCGTTGTTCGTACTGCGACCGTCGCCTGTGTTCATCGGCGCTCTGCTGGTCGCCTCGGGCGCGGGCTCGGCCTACCTGTCCCTGGCGGCGGGCGAGATCACCGAGCGTGTTCCACGCCATGCGGCCGGATCGGTGAATGGGCTGATCGGAGCCGGTCTCCGCGCAGGTCAAGGCCTGGCTGTGGTTACCGGCGGTGTTCTCGCCCAGTACCTGAAGTCCGCCGCATTGGCGGTCGCCCTGACCGGAGTGATCGGAGTAGTCCTAACAGGATGGTGTGCCCTCCTGTGGCACCGAACCCTTCGACCCCGGCAGGTGAAGTCCGAATGAGGAGGAGCTGCTTACAGCTCGCGGTCGCCACGCATCGCGGCCACCTCCTTGTGCACGTGAAGAAACGGGGGATCACACGCCGAGGGCGTCACAGCTCGCGGTCGCCACGCATGGCCGCTCACCTCCTGCTGGGGGTTCATCACGGGGGAAGGCACGGAAAGGGATGACGTTCACAGTTCGCGGTCGCCGCGCACAAAAATCACCTCCGCCGGAGGGGCTCAGTCCCACGGCACGAGAGAAGGGCGGCAGGTCGGAAGGGGACCGTCTGTCGCTCGTTCGAGGGATCACTCAGCTTTCGGTTGCGCCTAGTGTCCCGTGGCGCACCTGGCTCCGAAACAGCCCGAGGTCGGTACTAACCCGGATGGCGGGCTCCGGCCTCTGGCGCAAGCCGCGCTGGGCCATCGTGTGGTTGCTGGCCATCGACGTCCTGGTCGCCGTCTGGGCGGCCACCGCCTCGTTCATGGGCCACGACACGCTCGGCTGGCCGGTCCTGCTGCGGTTCGTGGTGTTCGCGGGCTGCGCGACCGCGCACCTGGTGGGTACTCGCGAGCCGGAGGAGCGGCGCCGCGACGCCGACCGGCGCACCGAGCACGTCGACCAGACCTCGATCTGGTTCTTCGGCGCCGCGCTGGTGCTGCCGGTGCCACTCGTGCTGGCGCTCGTGGGTCTCGTGCGGGTCCAGCGCTACCTCATCGCCCGCAAGCCGCTGCACACCTTTGTGTTCACCTCGGCCTCGATCGCGGCCAGCGCGCTGGGTGTGCACGCGCTCTCGGCCGCGACGCCCCTTCGGGCCTGGCTGACCGGGGAGCGCGATCTGCCGCGTGAGCCGACGATGGACATGCTGATCGCGGTCGGCGCGCTGTCCGGCGCGGTGGCGATCTACTTCCTGGCGCAGGCGCTGCTGGTCGGTGTGGCGCGCGGGTTGATCACGGGCAGGTGGTCGTTGTCGAACCTGCTCGGCGACCGGCGGACGAACCTGTTCATCCTGACCACGCTGTTCATGGCCGTGTGCGCGGGCGTGCTGCAGGCATTCGTCGTGGTGCTGGTCCTGGTCATGGTGCCGATCGCGGTGCGCTCCACGCGCGTGGAGCAGCAGTTGAAGCAGAAGACCGCCGACGCCGAGCACGACTCGAAGACCGAACTGCTTAACGACCGCGGGTTCAGCCCGGCGGCGGCCGTGCAGCTCTACGGCGACCAGCTCGCCGGGCGTCCCTCCGCCCTGTTGTTCTGCGACATCGACTTGTTCAAGGAGTGGAACGACCGGCTGGGCCACATCGGCGCCGACCAGGTGCTGGGTGCGCTGGCGAAGGTGCTGCGCACGACCGTGCGCGACTCCGACCTGGTCTGCCGCTGGGGCGGGGAGGAGTTCCTGGTGCTGCTCCCCGGCACCGCGGCGGATGAGGCGGTGGAGATCGCCGAACGGATCCGGCTGCGTTTCGCCACGATGGCCCTCACCGTGAAGAAGCCCGCCGGCGGCCAGGAGGTCACGCTCAACGCGGACGAACGCGACGGCGACGGCTTCACGATCTCTATTGGGATCGCGGTCTCGCCAGATCACGGCACCGAGCTGGAGGCGATCAAGGAGGTCGCGAACCAGGCCATGAAGACGGCCAAGGACGAGGGTCGCAACCAGGTCGTGCTCGCGCCCGTCGCCCCGCACCGCGCCGTCACGCCGGTCGGCTAGTCGTGGCCGCCGTTCGTGGGCTCTCGGTCCGATGTCGGCTACCTGCGGTCACTACGTGGTCGTGCTCTACGTGGTCGCCTACGTGAGGTGCCGGATGCCGTTCGGGGCGGCGCGGCGGAAGCTGTAGTAGTCCTCATAGTTTTCAGGGGGGCCGCGGTAACTGACCGTCGCAGGCGCCGGAAGGCGTGGATCGAGCATCCGCGACGGGCAGGGCGTGTGGAGGCTCAGGACGCGCCGCGGGGCTGATGGGGACCTGGCCTGTGCAGAAGCTCGAGGTGGGCAAAGCTGAGCAGCTTCTGCACAGGCCCTTCTTCCTGCCGCGCGGCGGCCGGTCCGTCAGGCCAGTCCCGCCGGGTCCCGGCCGCTGCGCGCGGTGACCCAGGAGGCGATCTGCTGCCGGTTGTCCAGGCCGAGCTTGGTGAGGATGTTGCGCACGTGCGTCTCGGCGGTGCGCACGCTGATGACCAGCTTGGCGGCGATGTCCGGGTTGCTCAGTCCCTCGGCGATCAGCCCTGCGATCTCCTGCTCCCGCACGGATAGTTCCGGCGTCGTGGCCGGCGCCGGAGTCGGGCTCGCCGGACGCCGGGCGGACGACCGGCGTCGCAGGCCGAGGTCGAACGTCTCAGCCCAGCTCAGGGCGCTACCCCGAGCGTGTGCGGCGGTGTACTCCTGCTCGCTCAGGTTCGCGCGCACGAGCCGCTCGGCCTCGGCGCGCATTGCCGCGAACGGGAGAAGACCGGCGATCTCCACGCCAGTCAGCTTGCGCATCTGGTCGGCCGCGCCGAGCAGGCGGGCCGCGTACTCGAAGTCGCCGGTCGCCGCGGCGGCCCACGCCAGTGCCTCCACGCTCCACACCGGCCCCCATTGGTCGCCGATCTCCTCCTGCTGGGCGAGCGCGCCGCGCAGCATCGTGGTCGCTCGCTGGGGGTTACCGAACCGCAGTTCGGCCAGTCCTGCCGCCCAGCGTGCCCAGGAGATCGACCAGGCGGCGCCGCGGGCCTCGGCCTTGGCCAGCAGTTCCGTGCTGGAGGAGATGGCGGTGTCGCGGTCGGTCAGGAAGCCTGCGGCCATCGTGGCGAAGAGATCGGCCATGAAGGCGTCGCCGGACGCGCCGAGCGCCAGGAACTGGTCGCGTGCCTGCAGCAGCAGGTCCACCGCGTCGGGATGGGCGTCGACCAGCCACCGCCGGGCGCCCTCGGCGAAGCGGACGGCGGCGGCGGCGAACCCGTGCTCGAACCGCGGGGCATGTTCGAGGTAGCCGGCGCGGATCGCGTGGGCGGAGTCGTGATCGCCCTGGCACAGCGCCAGCCAGGCACCGGAGGCCAGGGCCGCCACATGCAGTTCGTCGGGGTCCTGTTTGGTCAGCCGGACGAAGCGGCGCAGCCACATCCGGCCTTCGCCGAGCGTGCCGGAGAAGAACCAGAACCGGGCGCGGGCCAGTGACGTGGCGAGCAGGAGCCCCGCTGGCGCGGCGCCGGGCTGGGTGAGGCTGTAGTCCATCGCCGTGCGGATGTCGGGCAGGTTCTCGCCCAGCCCGGCGAGAAGTTCGGTCTCGCCGGGCCCGTACCAGGCCGTGGACACCTCCACGGCCTGGTTCAGGTAGTACTCGTGGTGCCGTTGGCGCAGCTCGGCCGTGTGCCCGAGCTCGTCGAGCCGTCGCTGCCCGTACTGGCGCAGCGTCTCCCCGAGGCTGTATCGGGTGTCGGTTCCCGTGGTGTCGGCGGCGAGGATCGACTGGCGGCCCAGGCTGCCGAGCAGGTCGAGCACGTCGTCGATGGTGATGCTGCCGCAGGTGGCGACGGCTTCGGCTGCCGTCAGGTCGAAACTTCCGGAGAAGACTGCCAGCCGGGCCCACAGGACCTGCTCGGTCTGGGCGCACAGCTCGTAGCTCCAGTCCACTGTGGCGCGCAGCGTCTGGTGGTGAGCAGGCACGATGCGGGGATCGCCGCCGGTCAGCAACCGGAACCGGTCGTCGAGCCGGCGCAGGACCTCGGCGACGGACAGGGTCTTCAGCCGCGCAGCAGCCAGCTCGATCGCCAGCGGGATACCGTCAAGCCGCTGGCAGATCCGGGCGAGATCGGGGAGGTTGTCGTCGGTGACGACGACCTTGGCGGCGATCGCCCGGTCGGTGATCAGCCGGATCGCCTCGAAACTGGACAGGGCGGGCTGGGACGACTCGAGGATCGCGGGATCCGGGACGGCCAGCGGCGGCACGGCGAACACGTACTCGCCGTGCGCGTTGAGATCGGTGCGGCTGGTCGCGATGATCCGCAGGTCCGGTGCGGCCCGCAGCAGGGTTCCGACGAGTTCGCCGACCGCGTCGACCAGGTGCTCGCAGTTGTCCAGCACGAGAAGCAGGTGCTTGTCCTGCAGGTGCTCGATGAGCGCGTCCAGCGGCGGCCGGGTCGACTGGTCGCGGATGCCGAGGGCCTCGGCGACGGTGCCCGCCAGCAGCTCGGGCTCGGTCAGCGGCGCGAGGGAGACCAGGCGGACACCGTTGCGGAAGCTCCTGCGCAGGTCGTGGGCCAATCGCAGCGCGAGCCGGGTCTTGCCGACACCGCCGAAGCCGGTGAACGTCATCAGCCGTGCGGTGACCATCAAGCGCTTGGCCTGGGCGAGCTGGGCTTTGCGACCGACGAACGACGTCACATCGGCAGGCAACTGGCCTGCCGGGGACCCCCGTTTCGCGCGCGTGCCGGGCATCACCACACACTAAGCCAATCGGCAGCTCACACTCCGCCAATTTCCCCAGCTCACAGCCGGTGTTCCCACGTTGTGGTGACCGGCTAGCGGCCATTGCCACCCGGCGGCGAACGTCGCGGCGACCGGGACGTACCCGACATCGGCGGAATCCGCCGTACTTAATGGACAGTACCCCTAGCGTGACGCAAAGTAGTCAACCTAACTGACCCCGCTACTCCATTCGAGTGGTAACCTAACTGACGTCTACGGAACCGCTGGCGTTCACCGTCAGCGACGATGTAGACCTAAAGGGCCTCCATAAGGGGGGATAGCGGTTACGTATCGTAGCCAACTGGTCGGTTCGCGGGGGATCACGAGGACGACCACGCGGCACCCGTAACACTGGCGACAGGGCCGTTCGGACGCACGTCGAACACCCTGCGTCACCGGCGATAGGGGGGTGTCATGCGAGTAGGTCAAGGGGGCTGCGCTCGCACCGAGCCTCGGCGCCGGACGACGGGCGCGTCACGTACCCGCGATCTGGGGGCAGCGAAGTCTGGACGGGCCCGGCTGGGGGGAGAGGGGACCGCTTCGGTCCGCTCGCATGGTGCCGGGCCTGTCCAGACCACTGACCGTTCCCGCGGCCCAGGTCGCGGGAGGTCGATGCGCTGACCTCCGTCCCGTGCTGGCACAGCACGGGCGACAGGACCCCGCCGGTCGCTGACCGGCGGGAACACGGGGAGACAAACAACCGTCGGACTGGCCCACCCGGCCGGCGGAGTCGACGTCGGAGACGACGTCGCAGAGCCGGTGTCGGGGGGACACGGTGACGGGTGGGCAGGTTCGGCCGCTGCGAGTGGCCGGCGTAGCGGGAGGCGTGGGCACGTCCACGTGGACCCGCCTTCTCCAGCTCGCGTTCAACCTTCCCGTCCTTGACCTGCGCGAGTACCGCGGCGGCGAGGTCGACGTCCTGGTCACCTCCAACACGGCGGCATCGGCCGCCCGGCTCGGGCCCGCGCTGGCCGCCTGCCCGCGCCCGCCGGTGCTGGTCGTGATGCACACGGTTCCCGGCGTCATCGCCGAATCCCGCTCGCACCTGCGCAAGGTCCAGCCGCACATCACCGCCCAGTTCGACATCTCCCACCAGCGGTCATGGCTGGAGATGGAGAACGCGCCGGGACCCAAGATTTCGGCCAAGGCCAAGGACATCGTCGAGGCGTTGCGCCAGTTTCCCCAGGCGCTGCAACAGATGTACCCGCAACCGCGGCCACAGCAGCCGCGCACGCCCGCGCCCGGCCTGCCCATGCCCGCGCCCGCGCAGGTTCCGGGGAACCGGCTCCTGGCGGAGCCGCGCGCCGGTCCGCAGCCGCATCAGCGGTGGGCCCCGCAGGGGGGCGGTCCACAGCAGAACGTCGTTCATCACCGCGGTGGCCAGGGGGGCTGACCGCGAATTCCAGAAAGTTTCTCGGGGGGATTTCGCGCGATGAGTTTTCACGCACTTTTGACTGAGTTGAATGGCTGGCTGGCGCAACCACCTTTGGTTCCGGACCCGCCACCAGCGGCACCGCCGGGCAAGTTGGCGGCGGCCACGAACACGCTTCTCGGCTGGATGAAGTGGGGCGGGCTGGTCGGTGCAGTCGGCGCGCTGATCGCGGCCGGAATCATGATGGCGATCGGCCGACGAAATCGAAACAACATGGCGATCGAGGGTGCGGTCTCTTTGCCGTGGGTGGTCGGCGGCCTGGCGTTGATTCTCGGGTCCGCTTCTCTTGTCGGGTTTCTTCTCCAATGAGGGCGCACCAGTCCCGCATTCTTGCCAGCGGGGAAAAAGCGCCCGTAAATGGAATGGGAAAACAGGGCTGGCGAGTCGCGTTTCTGGCGATCCTGGTCGGGTTCGCGGCACTGGTGAGCGGTCCGGCGGCCAGCGCGGCGCCGGTGGGCGAGGATCTCCGCGACGTCCCGGCCGCGCTGCAGAAGTACGTGCCGAGGTCCGAGGCGTTCGCGAACTCGCCGTGGATGACCTCGCCCACCTGCAAGGACAAGGGCGGCGACTTCTCGATCTGGGCGTCCAACGCCATCCAGGACACGCCCGCACTGCTCACCTACTTCCAGGCCAGCGCTTTCGGGCCGCAGGCCAAGCCGGAGGACCAGGCCCGCGGCCAGGCCATGCTCGCGGGCTACCGCGACCTCGCCAGCCGGATCGGCGGCACGGTCCCGGCCGGCTACTGCGTCGACGACCTGACCCGGTGGGCCGGGCCGAATCCGGCGATGACGCCGTTCGGGTTCCCGTGGGGCGTGACCGGCAAGGACGGCCACCAGAGCATCTACTTCTGCACCGACCGCGCGCCGGATGCCCAGCGGGGCACCGAATACAACCGGTACGTCGGCGCCGAGCGCGCGATGTGCGACGGCTTCTACGTCGCCTGCGTGCACGCCCAGAGCACCGATGACCAGAGCCGCTGCGCGGCCTGGAACACCTTCTCCGACCGATACGTCCGGCAGGTCGAGCAGCTTCGCGGCGACGCGATCGGGCAGCACCCGGCCATGGCCACGGCGGCGTTCGAGACCCGCACGGAGTGGGGCGGGCTGCTCGCCGCGGCGGGAGTGCTGGTCGCGGCCGGGGTGCTGCTGCTGGTGATCCGCCGCCGGGTCACGCGCCTGCAGCGCAGCGACAGGGGCGGTGACGATGTCCACCGCACCTAGTTCGACACCGCAGTCGACGCCGCGCTCGGCTCGGTTGTGGCGCGCGGTCCTGCTCGGCCTGATCGTCGGGTTCCTGGCGCTGCTCACCGGGCCGGCGGCCAGCGCGGCGCCGGTCAAGGACCTCACCAACGTCCCGGCCGACCTGCAGAAATACGTCCCGAACACGCCGGCGTTCGCGAACTCGCCGTGGATGACCTCGCCCACCTGCAAGGACAAGGGCGGCGACTTCTCGATCTGGACGTCCAACGCCATCCAGGACACGCCCAGCCTGCTCGCCTACTTCCAGGCCAGCATGTTCGGGCCGGAGACCAAGCCGGAGGACAAGCCGCGCAGCGACGCGATCATCGCCGGTTACCGGCAGCTCGCCACCGAGGTTCCGGCGATCTTGCCTCCCGGCTACTGCGTCGACGACATGAAGCGCTGGACCGGCGCGGACTACACCACGAAGCCGTTCGGCTTCCCGTGGGGGATGACCAGCAAAGACGGTCACCAGGCGATCTATTACTGCACCGACCGGGCGGATCCGAACACCACTCGCGGCAACGAGTACAACCGCTACTTCGGTGCCGAACGCACGATGTGCGACGCCTTCTACATCACCTGCAACAACGCGCAGGAGAACGAGAAGGCCAAGTGCGAGGCGTGGAACACCTTCTCCGACGAGTACGTCCGCCGTGTCGAAGCCTTGCGCGCCAAGGCAATCAACGAGCACAAAGCGACCGGCACGGCCGACACACACACCGAGCTGAAGTCGCCCAGCGAAGTCATCGGAGACATAGCCGGGGGCTGGTTCGCCGATCTGACCAAGACCATCGCCGAGGGCTCGGCGAAGCTCATGGCCGAGGCGATGAGCTTCTGGACCCGCACCGATCGCACGACGATGTTGCAAAGCCCGGCGATCACCGAGATCCAGGGCCTGCTGCGCTATGTCGGGATCGCGCTGCTCGCGGGCAGCGTGATCTGGCAGGGCCTCGTGATGATCTACAAGCGGAAGCTGGATCCGCTGGTCAGCACGGGTATGGGCCTGCTGTCGTTCGTGGGCTGGTCGACCTTGGGCGGGACGGTCGCGGTCTTGCTGAACGAGGCCGGGATCGCGCTGGCCAACGACGTGCTCGACCAGAGCATCAACACCTTCTCCAAGACCGTGGGCGACTCGCTGATCGGTCAGGTCGGCGTAGCCACCGGCGCGATCTTCTTCCTCAGCATCATCTTGTTCTTCTTGGCCTGCATCCAGTGGGTGCTCGGCTTTTTCCGCATGGGCGCGCTGGTCATCCTGCTCGCGTTGCTGCCCACGGCCGCGGCCGGGCAGGCCAACGAGAGCACGAAGCCGTGGCTGAAGAAGGTGCTGAGCTGGTGCCTCTCGCTGATCCTCTACCAGCCGATCGCCGCGATCATTTTCGCCATCGGGCTGCAGCTCATCGGCAGCGGACAGGACATCTCCACCGTGCTGGTGGGCATGGCCGTGATCGCCCTGGCGGTCATCTCGATGCCGACGATGCTGCGCTTTTTCGACTGGGGCGGCCAGAAATTGGTCAACGGTGGCGGGGGCGCCGGGGGCGCGATGGCCGTCGGCGCGGCGGCGTCCGCGCTCGGCGGCGGCGGAGTCGGCGGCTTCGGCAAGTTCATGGATCAGAGCGGCCCGGCCGGCGGGGGCGGCGGCGGGAAGAGCAGCGGCGCGTTGCCGGTGTCCTCGGCGCACGCGGGCGACGGTCCCGGCGGCGGTGGCGACGGACCCAGCGGAACCGGCGGAGATGGCGGTTCGCAGTCCGCCTCCGGTCCCGGCGGCGGCCAGCAGGGCGGACCGGGCGGAGGCAAGCAGGGCGTGTCCTCGGCCACCGGCGGCCAGAGCGGCTCTCCCGGCCAGGCGCCCGTGGGTGCCGGAGTCGGTAGCGGTGGCGGTGGCGGCAGCGAGATGGCCGCCGCGGGCGGTGGCGGCGCGATGGCCGCGCATCCCGCCGGGGCCGCCGCGATGGCCGCGAACGAGGGCAAGGAAAGCGTCAAGGAAGGCGTCCAGCAGGGCTTCAACGCTGCTGCCGGCGCGATGACGGAGGGCGCTGGCGAGTCGGGGGGCCCGCGATGAGCAACACCAGGATGTACGGGGGATGGCGCCCCAGGCGCGGTTTCGGCGTCGGCAAGCTGACCGAGGCGCAGACGGCGGTGACCGCGGCCTGCGTGTTCGTCCCACTGGGCGTCTGGGTGGTCATCACGACCTTCGGCCTCTCGCTGCTGGTCATGCCGGTGGCCATCGGGATCGCCGTCGTGGTCGCGCTGCTCACGCTGATCCCGCACCGCACGCACGGCACCTCGCTCGGCGGGGCCGCGGTGATCTGGATGCGGACCCGCACCGCGCGCAGGAAGGGCTGGACGGAGTGGGAGACGGGTGTTTTCACCCGCCACCCAAGGAAAAACGAGTTGCCCGGTGTGCTCGCGCCGATCGTCCCGCTGTCCACTCAGGACGGTCTTGGGCAGCCGTACGGGCTGCTGTGGGATCGCCGGACCGGGAGGCTGACCTCCAGCGTCCGGGTGGCCCCGGTCGGCACGGTGCTGGCCGACCAGGATCGCACCGACCTGTGGATCGGCAGCTTCGCGGCGTGGCAGGCGGCGCTGGGCTACGAGCCGACGATCGAGTGGGTCGCGATCGTCGTGGAGTCCGCGCCGTCGAGCGGCACCGAGCTGGCCGACTACGTGGCCGACCGGCTCGATCCGAACGCGCCGCAGGTCGCGCGGGACACCATGACCGAGGTCGCCGAGTCGCACCGCGGGTCGACGGCCGACATCTCGGTGCGCGTGAACATGACGTTCCAGCCGATGCGGGCACGACCCGCGCCGCAGGACGACGCGGAGCGGGTGGCCGAGGTCAGCCGGGCGATGGCCGGACTCGAGGGCGACCTGCCGCTGTGCGGGGTCGCCAGCCTCGGGCGGGCCACGGCCGCGACGATGACGCACTGGCTGCGCTCGGCCTACGACCCGGACGCCCGCAGCGAGCTGGGGCGGCTGTCCGAGCAGAACCATCTGCTCGCGTGGTCGGACGCCGGGCCGGTGCGGGCCGAGGCGCTGGTGGATCACTACTGGCACGACAGCGGCTGGTCGGTGTCGTGGGCGATGTCGGGGCTGCCCAACCAGAACGTCACCAGCAACATCTTGGCGCCGCTGGTCACTCCGGGCCGCTACCACCGCAGGGTCTGCATCACCTACCAGCCGTTCCCGGCCGACCAGGCCGGGGACGTGGTGACGCGGGAGGCCTCGGGCTCGTCGTTCCGCCGCCAGTTGCGCCGGCGGCGCGGGGTCGACGACACCGCGCGGGACCGCGCCGATGAGGCACGGGCGATCCAGGCCGCCGAGGAGGAGGCGCAAGGCTCGGGCGTCGGGCTGTGGGCGATGTACGTGACCACCACGGTGGAGGACCCGCGCAAGCTGCCCGACGCGATCGCCGATGTGGAAAGTCGCGCCCGCAACGCGAAGTTGCGGCTTCGCAGGTGCTGGGGCTGGCAGCACGCGGGTTTCGCCGCGTCACTCGGGGTCGGCGTGTACCCGCCGGAGCTGATGAAGCGGGGCAGGTGGGCGCGATGAGTCGACTTCCGCGCCTCGGGCAACGGCACGTTCCACTCACGTTCCCGGTCGACCGGCACCGCCTCCTGGGCGAGCTCGCGGCGACCTGGGCGCGTGGGCGCAGATGTCGCGCCGTCCGCCACGGCGGTTCCCGAGGGTCGGGTCCGTGAGCCGGTGGAGCGCAGCGCCGGACCGGCGGGGACCGGTCCGTGACCAGCAGTTCTTGAACTTTCCGGGGGGAAAGATGTTGCAAGCGAGCAGGTGGGGCACGTGGCCCTGCTGAGTCGACGTAAGCGGGCACGTGCGGAGCAGAACGTGCCGGACGCGCCGGCGGCGAACGTCGCGACCACAGTGGACACCACCGAGTCCGAGCTGCCGCAGACGGTCGCCGACGCCGCGGCGCGGCTGGTGCCGACGAAGTCCGACCCGCTGGCCGAGCTGCGCTCGTGGCCGGTTCCACCGGCGCGCGGCTGGGCCACGAACGGCGGCGGCCGGGACCATCACGTTGGGTCGGCGACCCTGTGGCAGGGCACGAGCACGCAGTTGGCCGGCTTGTATCCGTTCGTCGGCGGGTCCGGGTCGCGGGTCCGTGGCGTGCCGATCGGGCACGACCTGCACACGCACGAGCCGGTGGGCTTGCATCCGGGCGACTGGCTGAAGTCCGGGCTGATCACCAACACCGGCATGTGGGTTCAGGCTCAGCCGGGCGTTGGAAAGTCGGCGTTCGCGAAGCGGCTGGGCACCGGGTTGTGCGCGATGGGCTGGATGATGTTCGTCCCGGCCGACGTGAAGGGCGAGTACTCGCCCTTGATCTCGCGGCTCGGCGGCACGGTCATCAAGATCGGCCGCGGGTTCGACGCGATCAACCCGCTCGACCCCGGACCCTTGGGGCAGTTGCTGGCCACGGTTCCGGCCGGGAGGCAACGTGACGCGCTGCGCGAGTCGATCCGGGCGCGGCAGACGGCGCTGCTGGAGGGCCTGCTCCTGCTGGAGCTGGACCGGGCGCCGACCACCACCGAACGCAACCTGGTCAGCCGGGCCCTGGACGTCGCGACGGACGCGACCGACGACGGGCAGCCGACGATCCCGGAGGTCCGGGCGGTGCTCGATCAGGCGCCGCAGGCCCTGCTGGACGCGGCGCGGGTGGAGGGCCGTCCGGAGCGCTACTTCGACCTGATGCGCGAGGTCCTCTCAGCCCTCGATCTGCTGGTGGATGGGCCGCTCCGGGGGCTTTTCGACCGGCGGAGCACCGCCCGGCTGGACCCCGCTTCCCCGGCGACGTCGCTGGACATCAGCGTGCTCGACGAGGAGACCGACGAGGTCGTCGCCGCGGCGATGCTGTGCTCGTGGGCCTGGGGCTCCGGGATGATCGAGGCCCGCCAGGCCGGAGCCGGCAAGAACATTCTCTGGATCCAGGACGAGGCGTGGAGGGCGCTGCGGACCGGGCCCGGCTTGGTCGAGAAGTCCGACCGGATGACCAGGTTGAACCGCCACAAAGGCGTCGCGTCGGTCTATTTGACCCACTCGATGGACGACCTGGAGGCGCTGCCCTCGGCCGAGGACCGCGCGAAGGCGCGGGGCATCGCGTCACGGTGCGCGATCCACGTCTACGGCGGGCTGCCCGCCACGGAGCTGTCCTCGCTGGCCGTGAGCTTGTCCAGCCGTGAGGCCGACATGCTCGCCTCCTGGCAGAGCGCGGGCACCTGGGTGCCGGGTCAACGGCATCCCGGCCGCGGCCTCTACCTGATCAAGGCCGGTGAGCGCGCGGGCCTTCCGGTGCGGATGCACCTCAACCGGCGCGAACTTGAGCTCTACAACACCGACTCGGCCTTCCAGGCCAGGGCGAGCGCGGCATGAGCGCTTCCGTCCTCAGCGCGGTCCGCCGCGCGATCACCGCACCGCGTCCGGTCCGAAGTGGACCGGCTGTTCGGGGTGCACACCGCCGTTGCCGGGGGGCTTCGGCGTGCTTGACCGCATCGCTGTCTCGGGGGGGACATGATCATGAAAGGCAACGGCATCACCGCGCCGCAGTGGCGGCTGGGGCTGGCCGGGCAGGCTGACGGCGACGAGTTCCTGGGTGCCCAACAGCAGCGTCTGCGCCCGATCGCCGACCAGGAGTTGTGCGGCGCACGGGACCAGTCGGCGGGCCGGGTCCGGATGCCCGTGGGCGGGCAGTCCGTCCCGCACCACCACGACGAGGACCGCACGGTCGTGGTGCTGACCGGGACGGCCGCCACGCTGCTGATGCCCGTGGGCGCGGACCGCTGGCAGAGCGCGGCCGTCACCGGGCCCGGCGACGTGATCTACGTGCCTGCGGGCTGGGTGCACCAGGCGGTCAACCTCGGCGGGACCGAGGTCAGCGCGATCGAGGTCAGCGCGGATCCGGTGTTCAACCGCAGCGTGCACGCGCTGCCCGACCTGGCCGAGCAGGGCCTGATCGTGCGGCTGCGGGAAGCGTTCGCCGACGGGCGACTGCTGCCCGGCACGCACGCGGCGTGAGCGGGTGCGGCTGCCATGACCAACCCGAACGCACGCCAGCACGCCAGCGGCACCATGCCGATCCTGCCGTGGCTGATCGTCGGCTTCTTCGCGCTGATCTTCGTCGCGATCGGCGCGATGTGGTCGGCCGCGCAACTCGCGACCGGCGGGGACTTCACCGTGCCCGACTACGGCGGGGTGGCCGGGGCGCTGAAGAAGCACGGCATCGAGGGGCTGATCGGCCCGGACGGCTCGTCGACCCTGTTCTACGGGGTGCTCATCGGCGAGGTGGTGCTCGTCCTGGCCGCCGTGATCACCGTGTCGGTGCTCGTCGCGAAACGACGCCGCCCCAAGGACGGCCACCGCGCGATGGTCTCGCGCAAGGCCTTCGCCGACCTGCAGCGACCGGCGATGGCCAAACGCGCCCAAGGCCTGCGGCCCTCGCTGGCGGGGACCAAGGCCAAGGAACTGACCGCCCGCGACGTCGGCGCCTCGCTCGGCGACGTCTCCGGCGCCACGTTGTTCAAGAGCCACGAGGACGTCGAACTCGTCATCTGCGGCCCGCGTTCCAACAAAACCTCGGCGAAAGTCGTCCCCGACATCCTCGCCGCCCCCGGCCCGGTGGTGGCCACGTCGAACAAGCCGGACGTCTGGGTCCTGACATCCATGCTGCGGGCGAAGGTCGGCCCGGTCTGGCTGTTCGACCCGCAGCGGATCACCTACCAGCAGCAGGGTTTCTGGTGGGATCCGCTGAAGTCGGTGCGTGACGTCGAGTCGGCCGCGCGCATGGCGTCGTACTTCATGCGCGAGGTCGGCGGCGGCAGCGGCGCCACCGACCGGGCCGACCCGTTCTTCACTCCGGCCGCGGCCAAGACGTTGCGGCAGTTGCTTCTCGCGGCGGCGACCACTTCCGGCAAGACACTGCGCGACGTCGTGCTGTGGGTGGCCACGCGAGCCGAGGAACCCGCTGTCTACCTCGAACGCGGCGGGTACGTGGCACAGGCCGCGAGCCTGCGGTCCACTTTGGAGCTTCCGCCGGAGACCAAGGGCGGGATTTTCGAGGGTGTCAGCACCGCGTTGGCGTGCCTGGATTCCGAATCGCTGCTGCGCTGGGTC
>NZ_KB894454.1 GCF_000374445.1 Actinokineospora enzanensis DSM 44649
GGGGAAATGTGTGGTTGATGGGGAGTTGGGGGAGGATTTGGAGTGAGGGTGGGAGTGGGGGTGGGGGAAGGATTTGGGGTGGGAGTGGGGGTAGGAATTGGAGTGGTGTGGGGGGTGGGAATTGGGGTGTGGTGGGGAGGGGGGTGGGGACCACTGTGGACGGTGTGATCGTGACGGCGGGGATTGCGGGGGCGGTGGTGGTCGGGGTGGGGCCGGGCGGGATGTTGGCCTCGGGGGGGATTGTGTTGTGGGGGATCAATGACCATAGGGCGGTGAGCACCAGGGTGAGTGCCAGCGTCACGAAGGTCTTGCGTACCAGGTGTCTGCTGGGGTCGACCAGTGCCCAGGCTGCCTCTGAGACGTGTGGGGTGGGGTCGCGTAGTAGGACGCCGAGGACGGCCAGTGGGGTGGTCAGGCGGCCTGCCAGTTCGCGGCAGTCGGGGCAGCGGCGTAGGTGGCGGTCGACCGATACGCGCTGAGCGGGGGAGAGGGTGCGCGGGCGTTCCGGTACGAGGTTCGCGAGTCGTCTGCATGAGCGGGGGTTGCGGGCCAGCAGCAGTACGCGGACGGCGTGGCCGAGGGCGGATCGGGCGCGGTGGGCGAGGACGGCGGCGTGTGAGGTGCGGACGTCCAGGGCGTGCGCCAGTTCGGCGGTGGTGACCTCGTCGCGCACGGTCAGTTCGAGGATGGCCAGCTGTCGCGGCTCCAGGCTTGCCGCCGCGTCCCACACCAGGCTTGTCGCGGCGTGTGCGTCGGCCACGTCCTGCGGGGAGTCGCCGTCGGCGGCCAGTTCCGGCGGATCGGCGAAGAGCACCGGTCCGCCGCGTCGTATGTGATCCAGAGCACAGCGGTGCGCGATGCTGAACAGCCAGGGCCGGAACCGGCTCGGTCGGCGCAGCGTGGACAGGTGCCGCAGGGCGCTGACGAACGCCTCCTGGGTCAGGTCCTCGGCCAGGTGCGAGTCCCCGGTGAGTCGGGCCAGGAAGCGCGTGAGGGGTAGTCGGTAACGGTTGTAGAGCTGGGAAAACGCGTCATCGTCCCCGGATCCGGCGCGTTCGACCAGATCGGCGTCGCCGGGGTCGCTGAGCTGCACGGCCGCCTCCACGGAGAATTTTCGCATTCGTTGGGTCTCAGACCGTAATCCCTGGCGCAACCCCACCGTCCAACCGGCGTAGCCCGACGCCACCCGAAGGGACCCCTGATCGTGACAGCTCGAAGCCGCCTGGCCGTCCTGGCGGGCGCGGCCACCGGATCGGTGGTCACCGCGGTCGTGATGACGCTGGGGCAGCCGACGCAACCGGCCGAGTCACCCGGCGAGGCCACCGCGCTACTGGCCAACGGCCGCCCGATCCGCACGACCTGGCACCCCCACCCGCCCGGCACCACGACGACGACCACGGCCCCCGCGACCACCACCACAACACTGTTACCCACCACGACCAGCACACCGCCGCCGACCACCACCACGGTGGCCCCCACCACGACGAAGCCCGCGCCGACGACGACCAAGTCGACGACGACGCCGGTCGTGGTCCCGGGCGCGTCCCCGGCGGAGAGCGCGGTCCTGGACCTGGTCAACGCCCGCCGCGCGGAGGCGGGCTGCAAGCCGCTGCGCTGGAACGACAAGCTGGCCACGGCCGCCCGCGAACACAGCCAGGACATGGCCGTCAACAACTACTTCGACCACACCTCGCTCGACGGCCGATCCCCCTTCGACCGGATGGCCGCGGCGGGCTACCCGCACGGCGGCGGCGAGAACATCGCGGCAGGCCAGACCACCCCCGACGCGGTCATGACCTCGTGGATGAACAGCGCGGGCCACCGGGCCAACATCCTCAACTGCTCGTTCGTCGACATCGGCGTCGGCATGTACCGGGGCGGCAGCTACCGCGTCTACTGGACCCAGGCCTTCGGCTTCGCCTAACCCCGCAGCAACGCGGCGACGTCGTGATGCCCACCCCGCACGGCCAACTCGACCGGCCCGAGCCCCCGGTGCACCGGGTGCCCGGGAAGGTCGACCCGCGGATCCACCCCATGGGCCAACATCAGCTCGACCCGCCGCCGTTGCCCGTTTGCGGCCGCCCACAACAACACATCGTGAAGCATCGCCTCGGGCGTGTGATGCCCTGCCCCGACCCGCGCGTGCCAGCGGCCGCCGTCGCCGGTGCCCAGGCCGTACTCGAAGAGCAGTTCGAGATGGCTGTCGTTCTCGCGGAACTGCCGGTTGTAAAGGGTCTGGCTGTCGTTGGGATCGGCGCCCGCTTCGAGCAGCAGCCTGGCCAGTTCGTGCTCGGCCGGGTGCGCGGGCTCGTCCCGCTCGCCGCCGCCGAACGCACCGGTGAGAGCGGTGAAAGGGGATGGCAGGCCGTCCCACAGGTAACCGGAGTCCGGGTCCGCGCCCGCCGCCAACAGCATCTCGGCCACCCGCGTGTGATCACCACCTGCGACGCGGGCGTAGGCGAGATAGAGCAACGGCTCCCATTCGAACGGCCCGCCCAGCCTCGTGGCGGCCTCCGGGTCCCTCGCCAGCTCCCGCTCCGCGACCGCGACGTCTCCCAGTGCCGCAGCGGTGTTCAGGTCCGTGGCGTGGGTGGATTCGGGAGCGGGGATCTTGCCTGGGGCGTAGGTGAGACAGAGGTGCGCCAGCAACCGATCCGCGTCGCTGCCGAACTCCTTGACGAGATGCGGTGACCGATCCAGCGAACCTGCTGATGATGGCGTAGGCATGCGCCCAAGCTACGCCCGCCTGCCGACAATCGCGGTTGTCCACAGTAGACAGACTGGGCCGCTGGACGACCAGAAGGCGCCATCGCGGTTCCGGACGTGGTTTCGGGGCGCCTCCCCGGAAGGGAAGCGCCCCGAGACCACACAGCTCTCAGCCCTTGTACCCGGCCCGCCGCAAGGCGTCCGCGAGTGAGCCGGTCGGGGGAGGGGTGGTCTCGTTCCGGCGCTGCCCCCGACCCCGCTGGCCACCCTGGCCGCCGCCACCCTGGCCTGCCCCGCCCTGACCGCGCCCGCCCTGCGAGCCGCGGTTCTCGCGTCGTTGGCCGCCGGAGGTGGCCGTGCCCGGGGCCGGGATCTCGTCGTCCAGGCGCAGGGTCAGCGAGATGCGCTTGCGCGGGATGTCCACGTCGAGCACCTTGACCTTCACGACGTCCCCGGACTTCACCACCTCGCGCGGGTCCTTCACGAAGTTCTTCGACAGTGCCGACACGTGCACCAACCCGTCCTGGTGCACGCCGATGTCCACGAACGCGCCGAACGCCGCGACGTTCGTGACCACGCCCTCCAGGGTCATGCCCGGCTTGAGGTCGGCCAGCTTCTCCACGCCGTCGGCGAAGGTGGCGGTCTTGAAGGCCGGGCGCGGGTCGCGGCCCGGCTTCTCCAGCTCGGACAGGATGTCGGTGACCGTGGGCAGGCCGAACTTCTCGTCAACGAAGTCCGCCGGGCGCAGCTTGCGCAGCGACGACGTGTTGCCGATCAGGGCGGGCAGGTCGCCGCCGGTGGTGGCGAGGATGCGGCGGACCACCGGGTAGGCCTCCGGGTGCACGCTGGAGGAGTCCAGGGGGTCGTCGCCGGTGGGGATGCGGAGGAAGCCCGCGCACTGTTCGAACGCCTTCGCGCCCAGCCGGGGCACGTCCTTGAGGCCCTGGCGGGAGCGGAACGGGCCGTTCGCGTCGCGGTGCGCGACGATGTTCTCGGCCAGGCCTGCGCCGATGCCGGACACCCTGGTCAGCAGCGGGGCGGACGCGGTGTTCACGTCCACGCCGACACCGTTCACGCAGTCCTCGACCACCGCGTCCAGCGAGCGCGACAGCTTCACCTCGGACAGGTCGTGCTGGTACTGGCCGACGCCGATCGACTTGGGGTCGATCTTCACCAGCTCCGCCAGCGGGTCCTGCAGCCTGCGGGCGATGGACACCGCGCCGCGCAGGGACACGTCCAGCTCCGGCAGCTCCTGCGAGGCGTAGGCGGACGCGGAGTACACCGACGCGCCCGCCTCGGATACCACGACCTTGGTCAGCGTGAGGTCGGCGAACTTCTTGACCAGCTCGCCCGCCAGCTTGTCGGTCTCCCGGGACGCGGTGCCGTTGCCGATCGCGATCAGCTCGACCCGGTGCGCCGCGCACAGCTTCGCCAGCGAGGCCAGCGCCTGGTCCCAGCGGTTGTGCGGCACGTGCGGGTAGATCGTGTCGGTGGCCACCACCTTGCCGGTCGCGTCCACCACCGCCACCTTCACCCCGGTGCGGTAGCCCGGGTCGAGGCCCATGGTGGCGCGGGTGCCCGCCGGGGCGGCCAGCAGCAGGTCGCGCAGGTTGGTCGCGAACACCCGGACCGCCTCGTCCTCGGCCGCCTGGCGCAGCCGGGACCGCAGGTCGATGCCAAGGTGCACCAGGACGCGGGTGCGCCAGGCCCAGCGGACGGTGTCGGACAGCCACTTGTCGCCCGGCCTGCCCTCGTCGGCCACGCCGAACCGCTGCGCGATCCGCATCTCGTAGTCGCTGCGCACCGGCGGCACGGCGGCCTGGTCGGCATCCGGGTCGGGCTCCAGGGCGAGTTCGAGGACCTCCTCCTTCTCACCCCGGAACATCGCGAGCACCCGGTGCGAGGGCAACCGGCCGAACGGCTCGGAGAACTCGAAGTAGTCGGCGAACTTGGCGCCGTCCTCCTCCTTGCCCTCGCGCACCTTCGACGCCAGCACGCCCCGGTCCCACATCCGCTCGCGCAGCTCGCCGATCAGGTCGGCATCCTCGGCGAACCGCTCCACCAGGATCGCCCGCGCCCCGTCCAGCGCGGCCGTGGCGTCCGCGACGCCCTTCTCCGCGTCCACGAACGCGGCCGCCGCCTCACGCGGGTCGCGGGACGGGTCGCCCAGCAGCCCGTCGGCCAGCGGCTGCAGCCCGGCCTCGCGGGCGATCTGCGCCTTGGTCCGCCGCTTCGGCTTGTACGGCAGGTAGATGTCCTCCAGCCGGGCCTTGGAGTCGGCCGCCATGATCTGCGCGGCCAGCGCGTCGTCCAGCTTGCCCTGCTCGCGGATCGAGTCCAGCACGGCGGCCCGGCGCTCCTCCAGCTCGCGCAGGTAGCGCAGCCGCTCCTCCAGCGTGCGCAGCTGCGCGTCGTCGAGCGCGTCGGTGGCCTCCTTGCGGTAGCGCGCGATGAACGGCACCGTCGCACCGCCGTCGAGCAGGTCCACCGCGGCGGTGACCTGCCGCTCCCGCACCCCGAGCTCCTCGGCGATGCGCTGGTGGATCCCCGCCGCGGGCGTCCCCTGTGCTGTCGCTGTCATCGCTCCCACTCCGGCCGTCCGTCCGCTCGCGGCACCCCGCCGCGATGATCACTGTGCGTCGCCATTCTGTCGGACCGGCCCGACCCGCGGGAGCCTGGGGCGCCTGCCTGTGGACAACTTCGGCGAACACCGGTCCGGCTGTGGACAACCCGGCGCGCGCGGGCCCGCCGCGGCGGTCGGCGATCACGCGCGACTGAATAGCTTGATCGGGTGGATTCGCCCGCTTTGCCCGGTCGTGGGCGTCCACTCCCCGGAGGGACCTGGATCGGGCGGTCCGGACGACGGTGGGTATCGACCGCGGGTGCCAGGGTTCAGCCGATCGTTTCGGGGTTCGGCCTGGTCAGGTGGTGTGCGCGGTGGGGGATTGTCGCTGCCGGGCGGCCGCGCTAACGATCGAGCCGGGCCGGTAGCCGGCTGGGTCATCCATCCGAACTGGAGGGATCTGTGCGTACACCGCGAAAACCGCTCGTGCTCGCTGTCCTCGCGCTCGTGCTGGGCGCGGGCGTGGGGGTGGCCATACCGGCCTCGGCCGCGCCGCCGGGCGTCGTTCCCTCCACAGTGGACCTGACGCTCACGCCGGGGGCGAGCACCACGGTGACCAAGGTCGTCACCACGCCCGCGGTCCCGTACAACCCGGACGTGGTCTTCCTGGCCGACACCACCGGGAGCATGACCGCGGCCATCAACAACGTGCGCTCCAACATCGGCACGCTGGTCGGCAACATCCTGTCCGTGCAGCCCAGCGCCCAGTTCGGGGTGGCCGAGTTCAAGGACATCAAGGACACCATCCCGTTCCGGGTCAACCAGCAGCTGACCACCAGCCTCAGCGCCGTGCAGGCGGGCACCACCATGTGGGCCGCTGCGGGCGGCGGCGACTTCCCCGAGGACCAGATCAACGCCCTCTACCGGATCGCCACCGGCGACATCGCGTTCCGCTCCGACAGCACCCGGGTGATCGCGCTGTTCGGCGACGCCCCCTCGCACGACCCCAGCAACGGGCACACGCTCGCCGACACCATCGCGGCGCTGCAGTCCGCGGGCATCCGGGTCATCGCGGTCAACGCCTCCGGCCTGGACGCCAAGGGCCAGGCCACCGCGCTCGTCAATGCGACCGGCGGCACCCTGCTCAACAACGTGTCCTCCACCGCGGTGCCGCAGGCGATCCTGGACGGCATCCGCGCCATCAAGGTCCCGGTCGCGCCAAGGGTGACCAGCTGCCCGGCCGAGATCTCGGTCGGCACCAGCCCCACCGCCGCCACCGTGACCAGCGGCTCGGCCGCCACCTTCACCGAGACCATCGCGGTCAGCCCGAGCGCCGCCCCCGGCGTCTACACCTGCCAGGTCGACTACCTCGTCGGCGGCGTCTCGCAGGGCTTCGTGCAGACCACCACGATCCGCGTGCTCGGCCTGTCGATCAACGACGTCACCGTGAACGAGCCAGGCACCGGCACCGGCAACGCGGTCTTCACCGTGTCGCTGAGCGCCGCCTCCACCGGCACGGTCACCGTCGACTACGCGACCGTCCTGGGCACCGCGACCGCCGCCGACCTCACCCCGGTCTCCGGCACGCTCACCTTCGCCCCCGGCGACACGTCCAAGACGATCAGCGTCCCGATACTCTCCGACACCCTGGACGAACCGACGGAGACGTTCCAGGTCGTGCTGTCCAACGCCACCGGCGCCTCGATCCTGCGGGCCACCGGCACCGGCACGATCATCGACGGCGACCGCGACGGCTCGTTCACCTGCTCGGCCACCGCGGCCAAGCTGCTGCTGCTCACCATCGCCGCGGCCAACCCGCAGAACGACCCGTGCGTGGAGGCCGCGCCGACGCTGATCAACGCCAGCATGCCGTCGGGCACGCTGACCGTGCTGACCGACGACGTCACCGCCACCACCGACCTGACCCCGAACGACCAACAGGCCTACCCGGCCCCGGGTGACGGCCTGCGGTCGAGCGCGACCGTCGCGGGCGCCACCATCAGCCTGCTGGGCGTGGCGAACATCCAGGTCGGCGCGATCACGTCGAGCGCGGCCTACACCTGCACCGCCAACCCGGACGGCACCGTCACACCGGTGTTCAGCGCCAGCTCCAACGTGGCCTCGCTGAAGGTGAACGGCCTCGGCGTGACCGTCGGCAGCGGCACGCTGGTCATCCCGCTGGTGGTCGGCCAGCTGCGGATCAACGCCACCGTCTCCGACGGCAGCGGCGGCTTCATCCGGCAGGCGTTCGCCCTGGACACCGTGGTCGGCACGGTCGTGCTCGGCGAGTCGCGGGTCGGGCTGAAGGGCACCACCCTGCACCCGACCGGGAACCCCTGCACCCGGTAGCCGCGGGACACGGACGGGCCCCGCTCCGGATCATCGGAGCGGGGCCCGTACGCGAGTCGGTGGGGTTCGGTCAGACGATGGTCACGCCGGTCGCCTGCGGGCCCTTGGCGCCCTGGCCGACCTCGTAGCGCACCTTCTGGTTCTCCTCCAGCGTGCGGAAGCCGTTCGACTGGATCTCCGAGTAGTGCACGAACACGTCGGAGCCGCCGTCGTCGGGAGCGATGAACCCGAATCCCTTCTCGGCGTTGAACCACTTGACGGTGCCCTGGGCCATGCTTTTCTCCTAGCCATCCTGCTGGAGGGTGACCGCTGGTGCGGCCGCCCCGGTCGCCCGCCCACCCCACCGGGCCCCGCTGGAGGCCAGGTCACGGGGGCGATCCGGGTGACCACAGCCAGTCAACCACAAGCCACCGACAACGGGCGAGGATCCGGGATGGGTGCTCATTTCCCGGATACGAGCGCCGACAGGGCACACAGCACGGCCCACCCGCCTGCCACGACCGCGGACTTGCGCCGCGCGGCCACGTCCGGCAGCCCGGTGCCGAACCCGACCGCGTCGGCGACATCCCCCGCCACCCGCACCGCGATGGCCGCCCGCAGCGGCGCGCCCGCGGGCGCGAACACCATGGCCAGCCCGGTCGCCAGGTCGCGCGCGCCGATGCTGCGGCTGAGCACCGCGACGCCCCGCGCGGGCTCGCCGTACATGGTGACCAGCCCGGCGGGCTTGGCCAGCACCGCCGGGCGGACCGCCACCGCGGCCCCGTAGGCGGCGGTGGCCAGCCCGAGGGCGCGCGGGATCCAGGTCAGCTTCGCCATGCCGGGCAGGCTATCCCGATCACCCGGCCAGCACCCCTCGAAGCGCCTCGGCGAAGGTGCGCCGGAACGCGGCCGGGTCCAGCGGGACACGGCCCGCGCCCGTGATCCGGTCGAAGATCACCCCGTCCAGGAACGCCACCAGCGCCCGCCCCTGCCGGTCCGGGTCGGCCGCCCCCGCCGCGGCCAGCAGGGTGGACGCCAGCTCCCGGTACCGCTCGCCCACCGCCACCAGCGCCGCCCGCAGCTCGGGTCGGCGGGTGGACTCAAGGGACAGCTCGTAGCGGGCCACCATCCGCTCCCGGTTGACCGTGACGGACCGCTCCGCCATGCCCGCCAGCAACGCGGCCAGGTGGTCCTGGTCGACGCGCTCCGGCACGGGCGTGACCGGCGCCAGCTCGTCCGCATCCAGCTCGGCCAACCGCTCGACGGTCGCGGTGAGCAGGGCCAGCCGGGTGCGGAAGTAGTAGGAGCACGAGCCCGGCGGCACATCGGCCACCCGGTCCACCGCGCGATGGGTCAGCCCGCGCAGCCCCTCCCGGGCGAGTGTGGTGATCGCCGCATCCGTCAGCAAGGCCTTCCGATCCGTCACCTCTACAAGTGTAGAGTGCCTCTACGGATGTAGAGGAGGGGACATGCGCACAGCGGTGGTGGTGGGCGGCGGGATCGCCGGACTCGCGGTCGCGGCCGGACTGACCCAACGGGGCAGGCAGGTGGAGGTACACGAGCGCGCGCCGGAGTTCACCGAGGTCGGCGCGGGGATCTCGATCTGGGGCAACGCCCTGCGCGCCCTGGATGCTCTCGGCCTCGGCGACCAGGTCCGCGCCCGCGGCGCCCGACCGGACCGCGGCGGCTTCCGGGACCGACGCGGCCGATGGCTCGCGCGGTCCTCCGGTGAACTGGTGCTGATTCATCGGGCGGAACTGCTGGAGGTGTTGCTGTCCGCCGTCCCGGCCGAGTCGTTGCGGCCAGGGTCCACTGTGCGGGACTTCCCGGCGGCGGACCTCCTGGTGGGCGCGGACGGCCTCCACAGCACTGTTCGCGGCGCGTTCTGGCCTGAGGCCGCGGCGCCGCGCTACACAGGACACACCGCGTGGCGGATGGTGCTGCCTGCGGCGGGTATTCCTGCCTTCGACGGTAGTGAGACCTGGGGTGATCGTCAGGTCTTCGGGGTGTTCCCGATGACCGACGGGCGGATCTATGCGTACGCGGCTGCCGCCGCGCCTGCGGGTACGCGGTCTCAGTCCGGGGAACTCGCCGAGCTGCGGCGCCGGTTTGCCGGCTGGCCTGCGCCGATTCCTTCTGTCTTGGCTGCGGCGGATAGGGCTGACCGGCACGATCTGTACTACCTGCCGGACTTGCCTACCTATGTGCGGGGCCGGGTGGCGTTGGTGGGGGACGCGGCGCACGCGATGACGCCGAACCTGGGACAGGGCGGATGCCAGGCACTGGAGGACGCGGTGACCCTGGCGATGGTCGCGGACGATCTGCCGCGTTATGACGCACTTCGCCGCCGCCGGAGCCAGTCGATCGCACGTCGGTCTCGGATGGTCGGTCGGCTTGTGCATGGGCCGGGGGCACCGGTTCGCGACGCGGCGCTGCGGTTGATGCCTGATGGTCTGTTCCGGCGGTCCCTGGTGTCGGTCCTGGAGTGGCAGCCGCCCGGGGACGGGGTTGTCCACAGGCAAGATCGCTCCGAACCTTGCTGACCTGGTCTGCCCGGTAGAATGGAAATCGGGGGTCCCCTGGGGAGGTTGTCCACAATCGCTGGATTCGTCCACAGCTCACGGTCGGGGGATATTGACACCCGTCAAGATCGCCTAGCTTCCCTTCCGTTGGGCCCGCCCCCTGGTAGGGCGGGGCCTATCAACTGTGCGGCAACAAGATCAGGGTGTCGGACGAGCCGTGCCGGTGCGAGGTCCGGGCGTCCATGCCGACAGCTGTGGCCTGCGGAGCACTGAGCGCACCCGCTGAGCGACATCCACCGGTCGGCCTCGGCCAACCGGTCGAATTGTGTTCGACCGGGCCTGTCGCCGCGGCCGGGCTGAGATCATCTTCGGCGTGCCGAAGAAGATGTGGTTGCTTTCGGGTGCGGGCGTGCTCGTGCTCGCCGCCGTCGTGGTCCTGGTCGTCGCGCTCACCAGGGGGTCGGACACCAGTACGCCGGAGGGCGCGGCCCAGGCGATCGTCGACGCGTTCGCCGCCAAGGACGAGCAGGCGCTGGCCACTGTTTCGTGTCCCGGTGCCGCGCATCCGCTCGATCTGGCCGCTCCTTCCCCGATGGTGGGTGCCGAGCTGGGGGGCGTCCGGCTGGATGGCGCCGATGAGGCGATCGCCAACGTCACCATCAGGTTCACCGGCTCGACGCGTGAGGTCGAGATGGGTCTGGCCAAGGAGAGCGGCCAGTGGTGTCTCACCTGGTTCGGTCCCTGACGGGGAACGCCCCGACTACGGGGGCCCGGTAGGTTGGGGCTCGGGGCAGGAGAGGAGAACTCCGATGGGTTCGTTCGATGTGCCGCTCGACGACGAACGCACCCAGTTGGCCGCCTTCGTCGAGGAATACCGCACCGCCATCGAGGCCACTCTCCACGACCTCACCGAGGAACAAGCAGGCCGCCGCCTTGTCCCGTCCGCGACCACATTGCTCGGATTGCTCAAACACGTCACCTGGATGCAGCGGATCTGGTTCGAGGAGTGCGTCGGCGGCTCGCCCCGCGAAGAGCTCGGCCTGGTGCGGACTCCGGACGACTCCTTCCGACTCTCCGATAGCGACACCATCGCCTCGGTCACGGCGGCCCACCGACAGGCCTGCGTCACTGCCCGCGCGACCATCAAGGACCTGCCGCTGGACACCGTGTGCACCGGACACCGGACCGGTCCGCGCACGCTTCGCTGGGTCTACCTGCAGGTTCTCCGGGAGCTGGCCCACCACTGCGGCCACGCCGACATCCTGCGTGAGCAGGTGCTCGCCGACTGAGGCGAGCGTGGCAAGATCGGTCCGTGGCTGAGGTGTGGCGGGAGTTGTTCGGCGACCAATGGACGCCGCCACCCGCCATGGTCCTGATCACCGCCGCCGTCGCGCTCGGCGTCGTCTCCATCAACGCGTTCTGGCGGCCCGCCCGCAACGTCATCACGATCGTGCACGAGGCGGGGCACGCGCTGATCGCGCTACTGGTCGGTAGGCGGTTGATGGGGATCCGCCTGCACTCCGACACCTCCGGCGTCACCCTCTCTCGGGGCAAGCCCGAGGGGCCCGGCATGGTATGCACCGCCCTCGCGGGCTATATCGCTCCGTCCTTGCTCGGGATGGCGTTCGCCGCGTTGCTCGCCGGGGACAAGGTCAGCGTGGTCCTGATGATCTGCGGCGCGCTGCTCTTCGGCGTCCTCATCATGGTGCGCAACCTCTACGGCGTCGTCTCGCTCGTGGCCAGCGGGATCGTGTTGTTCCTGGTCTCCTGGTACGCGCCGGACCAGGTACAGGTGGCCTTCGGCTACCTCATCGCCTGGTTCCTGCTGTTCGGCGGGCTGCGGCCGATCGCCGAGCTGCAGAGCAAACGGCGGCGGGGGCGGGCGCGGGATTCCGACGCGGACCAGCTCGCGCGGTTGACCGGGGCGCCGGGGTTCTTCTGGGTCGGGGTGTTCGCGTTGGTGGATCTCGGCTCGCTGGTTCTCGCCTGCGGATGGCTTTTGCTGTAATCGTGCGTGTCCTAGGCGACCACTCGCGCGTTGTTTCCGGGAGACCCAACCGGAGCGAAAGGCCGTCCCCATGACCGATCCGGGCGAGCAGACCGAGCCCACCCCCCGGCGCCGCACCCAGCGCGAGCGCCGTGAGGCGACGGTGGCGAAGCTGGTCGACGCCACCATCGCCGCGATGTCCGAAGTGGGTTACTCCCGCGCCTCGGTGCAGGAGATCTGCCGCCGGGCGGGTGTCTCGCACGGCGGCCTGTTCCGGCATTTCGACACCAGGCTGGACCTGGTGGTCACCTCCGCCGCCGAGGTCGGCCGACGGCAGATCGCCACCTTCCTGGAGCGCACCGCGCCGTTCTTCGCCGGTGGCGGCGAGTTCGTCGAGGTGCTGCGGGCCATCCGGGCCGCCGCGCGGTCCGCGCTGAACATCGTGTGGTTCGAGCTGCTGCTGGCGGCCCGGACCGACAGCGAGTTAAGAGCCCGGCTGGTGCCGATCATCGAGGACTGCTCGAAGGAGATCTACCTCACCGCGCTGCGCGTGCCCGCGATCGCCGCGCAGCCCGAGGAGATCCGCCAGGCGGCGGTGTTCACCGGGCTGCACATGTTCGACGGGGAGGCGCTCGTGAACGCCGTGTACCCGCGCCCCGACCTGGACGAGAAGCGGTTGCGGCTGGTCGGCCGGTTCTTCGAGTCCACCGCGGGCTGACGGGGAGTCCGATGTAGACGGAGTGGGGCGGGCCGTCGGACAGCGGGGCCGGTGCGGCAGAATCCGAGTCTCACCAGGCCGGACGAAGGGAACCATGGTGTCCGACGAGCAGACCATCGGCGAGGTCGTGTCCGCGTGCGCGGCGAGGGCGTTCGCGGCGGCGCCGTCGTTGGCCGCCGCCTCGGACGAGACCATCGACAACGCCATCGCCGAGATGGCGGCCCGGCTGTCCTCCGCGCGCGCCAGGGTGCTCGCCGCCAACGCCGAGGACGTCGCCGCGGCCAAGGCGGCGGGCATGAGCGGCGGGCTGCTCGACCGGCTGCGGATCACCGCGGAACGGCTGGACGGCATGGCCGAGCAGCTGCGGCTGCTGGCGGCCGTGCCGCACCCGGCCCGCTCCCGCGACATCCGCGCGCTGGACGACGGGTTGCGCCTGGTGGAGCTGCTGCGCCCGGTCGGCGTCATCGGCGCCAACTACGAGGCCCGGCCGAACGTGACCGTGGACGTGGCCTCGCAGCTGGTCAAGTCGCGCAACGCGGGCGTGCTGCGCACCGGCTCGGCCGCGCTGCGCTCGGCGACCGCCCTGCTCAGGCACGTCATCGCGCCCGCGCTGGAGGACGCCGACCTGGCCGCGGACGCGATCCAGCTGGTGCCCAGCCCGGACCGGGAGGCGGCGGGCGCGCTGGTCGACCTGCCGCACCTGGTGCCGCTGGTCATCCTGCGCGGCAGCGGCGAGAGCACCCGTGAGCTCGGCAGGCGGGCGGCCGCGTCCGGTGTTCGCACGCTCGCGCACGCCGACGGCGGCGGCGTCCTCTACTACGACGTCGCCGCCGACCCCGCCTTCGCCCAGGACCTGATCACCCGCAGCCTGGACCGGCTCGGCGTGTGCAACCGGCTCAACCTGCTGCTCGTCCACCGCGACGTCTACGACTCCGCGCTGCCCGGCATCCGGTCCGCGCTGGACGCCGCGGGCGTGCGGGCCGCGCTGCCGCCGCACGAGCACGCCATCGGCTACGAGTGGGCGCTGGACTCCGAGCGCGAGGCCACCGTCACCGTCGCCCCGGTGGACGACCTGCGGCACGCCGTGCGGATCGCCAACACCGAGACCTCCGGCCTGGCCGCGGGCATCGTCACCACCGACCGCGCGGCCGCCGACGCGTTCCTCGCCGGGTACACCGGAACGGGTGTCTTCTGGAACGCGCCGACCCGCCTGCTGGACGGCTTCCGGCTGCTCGGCGTGCCGGAGACCGGGATCAACATCGACCGCGTCCCCGGCCCCCGCGGCCCGGTCACCTTCACCGACCTGACCCTCCGCCAGTACGCGGTACTGCCGGTGTGACCTGGGCAACTGGGGATCGACGGTCACCGGAAGCACACTCGGCCCACGCGCGCCCACACGGGCGCACGGGGCTACGATCCCAGACGAGCCCGGTCCGGCCACGGTCCGACTCGGATGGACAGGCGCCATCGACACAACCGCAGAGCACCAGCAGGAGGCAGGAGTGACGGCAGTAGCCCCGCGCCCGATCGCCACGCGGCCGTATCCGGCCCGCGAGACGGCCAAGGGTTCGTACCTGCTGCGGCTGTTCCGCACGACGGACCACAAGCAGATCGGCATCATGTACCTGGTCACGTCGTTCGCCTTCTTCATGGTGGGCGGCGCGATGGCGATGCTGATCCGCTCGGAGCTCGCCGTGCCAGGACAGCAGTTCCTGTCGCAGGAGCAGTACAACCAGCTGTTCACCATGCACGGCACGATCATGCTGCTGCTGTACGCGACGCCCATCCTGTTCGGGTTCGCGAACTTCGTGCTGCCGCTGCAGATCGGTTCGCCGGACGTCGCGTTCCCGCGGTTGAACGCGTTCTCCTACTGGCTGTACCTGTTCGGCGGCATCATCGTGATGACCGGGTTCCTCACCCCGGGTGGCGCCGCCGACTTCGGCTGGTTCGCCTACACCCCGCTCTCGGACAAGATCCACTCGCCGGGCATCGGCGCGGACCTGTGGATCACCGGCCTGGCCGTGGGTGGTCTCGGCACCATCCTCGGCGCGGTCAACATGCTGACCACCGTGGTCTGCCTGCGCGCGCCCGGCATGACCATGTTCCGGATGCCCATCTTCACCTGGAACATCCTGATCACCAGCGTGCTGGTGCTGCTGGCCTTCCCGATCCTCACCGCGGCGCTGTTCGGCCTGCTCGCCGACCGCCAGATCGGGGCGCACGTGTTCGACCCGGCCAACGGCGGGGTGATCCTCTGGCAGCACCTGTTCTGGTTCTTCGGCCATCCAGAGGTCTATATCGTCGCGCTGCCGTTCTTCGGGATCGTGTCGGAGATCTTCCCGGTCTTCAGCCGAAAGCCACTGTTCGGCTATCGCGGCCTGATCTACGCGACCCTGGGCATCGCCGCGCTGTCGGTCACCGTGTGGGCGCACCACATGTACGCCACCGGCGCCGTGCTGCTGCCGTTCTTCTCCTTCATGACCTTCCTGATCGCGGTGCCCACCGGCGTGAAGTTCTTCAACTGGATCGGCACCATGTGGAAGGGGCAGCTGACCTTCGAGACACCGATGCTGTTCAGCGTCGGCTTCCTGGTCACGTTCCTGTTCGGCGGGCTCACCGGCGTGCTGCTGGCCGCGCCCGCCATCGACTTCCACGTGTCCGACTCGTACTTCGTGGTGGCGCACTTCCACTACGTCCTCTACGGCACGATCGTGTTCGCCACCTTCGCGGGCATCTACTTCTGGTTCCCGAAGATCACCGGCCGGTTCCTGGACGAACCGTTGGGCAAGCTGCACTTCTGGACCACGTTCATCGGCTTCCACGGCACCTTCCTGGTCCAGCACTGGCTGGGCAACGAGGGCATGCCCCGCCGGTACGCGGACTACCTGCCGACCGACGGCTTCCAGACGCTGAACATGATCTCCACGATCGGCGCCTACATCCTCGGCGCGTCCACGCTGCCGTTCATCTACAACGTGTTCAAGAGCTACCGCTACGGCGAGATCGTCACCGCCGACGACCCGTGGGGCTACGGGAACTCGCTGGAGTGGGCCACCAGCTCCCCGCCGCCGCGGCACAACTTCACCGAGCTGCCCCGTATCCGCTCCGAGCGGCCCGCCTTCGACCTGCACTACCCGCACATGCGGGAGGCCACCGAGGCGGACAAGTACGTCGGCCTGCTCGGCGGGCACGGGCACAAGCCCGCCCCGTCCGAGCTGGCGGCGGCCGCGGTCAACCCCGGTGAGATCTCCAAGGGCGACCCGACGTTGCCCAATTGAGCGAACCGGCCCGCCGACCGAGTGCGGCGGGGTGCCGGTGAGCCGGATACGCGGAAGGATTCTGCGGGTGGAGCCAGGAAGCGCGACGCGACCCTGGCACCACCCGCAGTTCCGTTTCCAGACCCACCCGGGAGCGCGGGGGAGTGGCAGCCGACGGCGCCTGCCCGCCGCACCGCCGCGCGCCCCACGACCCGACCCGTTCCCGACGGCAGCCGACGACGTCTGCCCGGGGCACACCAGCCCCGACGGGAACCCGGTGCGTCCGCGCCGGTGGGCCGGGGTACCCAGCCACCGCGCCGAGGACCGCGACCCGGTCCGGCGCGGCGGTCCAGCGCACCGCAGTCTCAGCCGCCCATCAGCCGCGCCGTCCTCCGGGACCGGCGGGCCCGTCGTCATGGGAGCACTCGCATGTCCACCGCACCTGGTCCCCGCCAGACCCCAGTCCTGATCACGGTCACCGGGCCGGACAAGCCGGGCGTGTCGTCCGTGCTGTTCGCCGCGCTGACCCGGCACGGGGTCGACATCCTGGACGTGGAGCAGGTCGTCATCCGCGGCCAGCTGGTGCTCGGCGCCCTGGTGGCCACCGACCACGACGCCGAGGGCCTGCAGGAGTCCGTCGAGCAGGCCATGGCCACCGTGCAGATGCGGGTGGACGTGCGGGTCGGCGCCGACCCGGAGCAGACCCGGCCCGGCTCCACCCACGTGCTGGTGGTGCTCGGCCACCCGGTGACCGCGCGCGCGTTCGGCGAGGTGGCCCGCAGGCTGGCCGCGCTGGAGGTCAACATCGACACCATCCGCCGGGTCGCCGACTACCCGGTGACCGGCCTTGAGCTGCGCGTGTCGGTGCCTGCCGACACCGACGAGGCCGACGCCGACCTGCGCTCGGCGCTGGCCGAGCTGTCCGTCCGGGTCGGCCTGGACATCGCCGTCGAGCGCGACCTGCTGTCCCGCCGGGCCAAGCGGCTGATCGTGTTCGACGTCGACTCCACGCTCATCCAGGGCGAGGTGATCGAGATGCTGGCGGCCCGCGCGGGCTGCGAGGACGAGGTCCGGGAGATCACCGAGGCGGCCATGCGCGGCGAGCTCGACTTCACCGAGTCGCTGCACCGCCGGGTCGCCACCCTGGCCGGGCTGCCGGTGTCGGTGCTGGCCGAGGTCGCCGACACCCTCCAGCTCACCCCCGGCGCCCGCACCACCATCCGCACCCTCAAGCGCCTGGGCTTCCGCTGCGGCGTCGTCTCCGGCGGCTTCACCGCCATCATCGACCGGCTGGTGGACGACCTGGGCCTGGACTTCCAGGCCGCCAACGGACTGGAGGTCGTGGACGGCAGGCTCACCGGCCGCGTCCTCGGCGAGGTGGTGGACCGTGCCGGGAAGGCCACCGCCCTGCGCCGCTTCGCCGAGGTCTACGACATCCCCCTGGCCCAGTGCGTGGCGGTCGGCGACGGCGCCAACGACATCGACATGCTGTCCACGGCGGGGCTGGGCATCGCGTTCAACGCCAAGCCCGCGCTGCGGGAGGTGGCGGACACGGCGTTGTCGCACCCGTACCTGGACGTGGTGCTGTTCGTGCTGGGGGTGACGCGGGCGGAGATCGAGGCCGCGGACATCGCCGACGGACTGGAGCCGGAACGGGTCTGAGCCGGGGCATGATGGGGGCGTGCCGATGCTGGTGACCCCCGCCCACCCGACGGGGACGTTCCGCGCCCTGGACCGTCCCACCCTCCGAGTAGGCGACCTCGTGTTGCGCCCCTGGCGACCCGGTGACGCGGACGCGGTGCTGACCGCGTTCCGCGACCCGGCTATCCAGCGCTGGCATGTGCGCCGCTTCGATGACCCCGCCGAGGCCCTCGCCTGGATCGACAGCTGGACGGGCCGGTGGGCGGCCGAGGAAGCGGGCAGCTGGGCCGTGGTCGACCCCGACGACCAGGTGCTCGGCCAGGTGGGCCTGCGGGAGATCGACCTGGTCGACGCCTCCGCCATGGTGTCCTACTGGACGCTGCCCGCCGCCAGGGGCAAGGCCGTGGCGGCGCGCGCGACCCTGACGTTGGTCGAGTGGGCGTTCGAGGTCGGGTTCCACCGGGTCAACCTGGAACATTCCACCGCCAACCGGCAGTCCTGCCGGGTCGCGGAGAAAGCCGGGTTCATCGCCGAGGGCACCCGCAGGGGGTCGATCCGGCACGCGGACGGCTGGCACGACATGCACCTGCACGCCCGGCTGCGCACCGATCCGGGTCCGGGAGAATCGACCGCGTGAGCCACCTCGACCACCTCGCCGCCCGCTACGCCACCTGGCTGCGCCTGCCCGCCGAGTCCACACACGACACATCCGACGAGGACCCGGCGTTCGTCCGCGCCATGCCCATCGTGCTGCGCATCGAACGCGACCCGCTGCCCGCGCGCACGGCGTTGCTGGAGGCGGCGGCGATCGCGTCGGTGGCGGTGTGTTTCGACGAACGGGCCGAACCGGACGGACCGTGGTTCAGCGAGGTCGACGCGTGGATCAGGGGCCGTATCCGCAAGGTCGCGCGGCGGGCGCGCGGTGCGCATTGGACGGCCGCACAGGACGTTCCGGGGATCACAGTGGAGGTTGACGGCGCGTTCGCCCGCGCGTTCGTCCCGTGCCTGGTCGCGGAGACTCCCAAAGTGCTGTCACGCCTGCAGATCTCGGGCAGCGAGCTGCCGGACGACGAACCCGGACCGCCCGACGAGGACATTCCCGTCCTGTGGCTGAACCCGTATGTCCTGATGACCGTCGGCAAGGCAGCCGCCCAGGTGGGACACGCGAGCATGCTGCTGGCCGCCCTGCTGCACGGCACCGGCGACGAACGCCGGAAAACCTGGCAGGCCATGGACTTCCGCTGCGCCGTCCGCCCCGCCACAAAGGAACACTGGGCCTTGATCCACCCCGGCGACGACCCGGACCGAGCCTGGCGTGAACACTCGTCCACGGCGGTAAGGGATGCCGGTTTCACCGAGGTCGCCCCTGGCACGGTCACCGTCATCGCCCAGTGGCGATAGGGAACTGCCGCCTCGGCGCGCGCGTCCCGTCAGGCCCGGGGACGATGCCAGGCGGGAAGTAGGGGTGGGTGGCGGGAGGAATCCGGCAGTGCGACGGGACTGTCGACTCCGGAGGCGCGTGGCCCACCAGGTCGGGGACGATGCCGGGCGGGGATGAGGGGGTGGGCGGCGGGAAGGATTCAACGCTGCCAGATGACGAACAGGCCGTCTTCCGTCGTGGTCATGGCCTCGATGAAGGCCTCGTTGTCGAAGTTCGGCAGGGACTGCAGACGTCCCATCAGGTCGTCGGCGGACGGGTCGCCCGCCGGGACCGCGCAGCCGCCGCCGCCCGCGCGCATGAGCAGGAAGAACACGTCTTCCTTCCACGGGCTCTCCGGGGTGGTGCGGATGGCGACCTCGGCGAGGTCTGACCAGGACACCGACTCCTCGGTGCCGTCGGCCAGCAGCCTGCGCACGCCCCGGTCGTCCACCGTGATGCCGGAATTGCCTGACACGCGTCCTCCGCAGAGCAGTCGGTGAGGGAACTCAGTTCGCCGCGGCCAGGCGGCGCAGGGCGGCGCGGACGACGGCCGGGTCGCTCGTCGGCCAGAACGGGGGCAATGACGCCCGCAGGAAGCCACCGTAGCGGGCGGTGGCCAGCCGCGGGTCCAGGATGGCCACAACGCCCCGGTCGGACATCGAGCGCAGCAGCCTGCCCGCGCCCTGGGCCAGCAGCAACGCCGCGTGCGTCGCCGCCACGGTGAGGAACCCGTTGCCGCCCCGGGCCTCCACGGCACGCTGCCGGGCGGAGGCCAGCGGGTCGTCCGGGCGCGGGAACGGGATGCGGTCCATCACCACCAGCGACAGCGACGGGCCCGGCACGTCCACCCCCTGCCACAGCGACAGGGTGCCGAACAGACAGGTCGCCGGGTCCTCGGCGAACTTCTTCACCAGCAGCGACGTGGAGTCCTCGCCCTGGCAGAGGATGTCCACCTCGACCTTCTCGCGCAGCTCGGCGGCGGCCTGCTTGGCCGCCCGCATCGACGAGAACAGCCCGAGCGTGCGGCCGCCCGCGGCCTCCACCAGCTCGCGCAGCTCGTCCAGGTAGGCGGGCGGCAGTCCGTCGCGGCCGGGCGGCGGCAGGTGTGGGGCGGTGTAGAGGATGCCGGACTTGCCGTGCTCGAACGGGGAGCCGACGTCCAGGCCGCTCCACCGGATCGCGTCGCCGGGCTCCTTGTCGGTGGCGGTGCCCTCGGCCTTCACCCCGGCGCGCTGCTCGCCGGGCAGCCCCCACTGGCGGGCCAGCGCGTCGAACGTGCCGCCCAGGGTGAGCGTGGCCGACGTCAGCACCGTCGTGTTCTCGCCGAACAGCCGCTCGCGCAGCAGCCCGGCCACGGCCAGCGGCGCCACCCGCATCGTCGGCGGGCGCGGCGGGCCGGAACCGAAGTCGCCGGTCACCCACACCACGTCGCGGCGGTGCGCGTCGTCGGTGTCGAACGCCTCCAGGATGCGGACCGCGGTGTCGTGCACCTCTTCCAGCGCCGACAGCGCCAGCTTGCGCGCGGTGGCCGCCTCCGGGTCGTCCTTGCGCTCCGGCCCGATCGCGGTCACGCACGCGTGCGCGGCGTTGCGCACCCCGGCCAGGGTGGCCGCGATCGGCTCGGGCAGCACGTCCATCCGGCCGGTGCGCTCGTCGGACAGCAGCAGCGCCAGGCCCTCGCCCGCCTCGACCAACCGGTCCGCGACCTCGTCGGTGACCAGCCGCCCGGCGCGCCGCGCGGCCACCGACACGGCGGTCGCGGACAGCTCGCCGGTGGCCACCGAGGTGACCCGGTCGACCAGATCGTGCGCCTCGTCGATGATCACCACGTCGTGCTCGGGCAGCACCTGCGCGGTGCCAAGCGCGTCGATGGCCAGCAGCGCGTGGTTCGTGACCACCACGTCCGCCCGGCCCGCCTCGGCGCGCGCCTTCTCCGCGAAGCAGTCGGTGCCGACCGGGCAGCGGGACACGCCGAGGCACTCCCGCGCGGACACCGACGCCTGCCGCCAGGTCTGTTCGGACACGCCCGGGACCAGCTCGTCCCGGTCGCCCGCCTCGGTGTCGCTCGCCCACTCGCGCAGCCGGGTGATCTCGCGGCCCATCCTGGACACGGCGAACGGGTCGAACAGCGCCGCGTCCTCCGGCTCGTCCTCCGGACCGTCCAGCCGGTGCAGGCACAGGTAGTTGCGCCTGCCCTTGAGAATGGCGAACGTCGGCGCCCGGCCCAACGACTTGGTCAGCGCCTTCGCCAACCTGGGCAGATCACGGTCCACCAGTTGCCGCTGCAACGCGATGGTGGCCGTGGAGATGATGACGGACTTGCCGTTGGCCACCGCGTGCCGCACCGCGGGCACCAGGTAGGCCAGCGACTTGCCGGTGCCGGTGCCCGCCTGCACGGCCAGATGGTCGCCGGTGCGGATGCTCGCCGACACCGCCTCGGCCATCTCGACCTGGCCCGGCCGCTCCGCCCCGCCCACCGACGCCACCGCGGTGGCCAGCAGGTCGCGCAGCGGGGGCAGGGAGTCGGGCATGGCGCAGACGGTACCCGTGGCCCCCGTCAGCCCGGCCCGCCGGTGCGGTTCCCGGCCGTGGCCACGCGGCGCCCGCGTGTCGCCTGGTCGGGTGGCCGTCCGGTTCTCGCGGGTGGTCCTGCCCGTCCGTCTGGCCCTGGCCCGGCCGACGCGATCCACTCGAAACCACGGACCACACACACTGGAGGGAGTCGATCATGTCACTCCGCGACGGCAAGGGCGGGGTTCTGGCGGTGGTGGCCGGCCTGCTGGCGTTCGCGGTCAGCCCGGCGCACGCCGAGGTGGCCGCCGACAGCAGCGGGTCGGTGGGCGGTGGACAGGCGCGGTTCGGCACCACGGCCGTCGACATCGGACCACTGGCCCCGTGCGCGGCGGGCGGGCCAGGCATCGGCACCACCCCCGGCGCCTCGGACGGCCCGATCAGCTTCGGCTCGGGCAAGTCGACCTGCGTGTTCGACCCGTTGACCGAGCAGGTGTCGGCGACCGTGCTCGGTTCCGACTTCGCGGTGAAGGCGAAGGTCGACACCACCGACCTGCCCGAGCTGAGCATCGGCGACTACAAGGTGACCTGCTACACCACCGCCGAGGGCGGGGTCACCTCCTCGGTGTCGCTCAAGAACGTCACCGGGGTCAAGCTGCCCGACCCGATCCCGGAGGACTACACCGTGCTGGTGCCCGGTTTCTTCCCGGACGACCCGCCGATCGCCAAGATCGTGTTCAACGAGACGGTCGAGGCCGACCCGCCGGACGGCTCACTGACCGTGCACGCGGTGAAGATCTGGTTCTACCCGGACACGGACCCGAACGGTCCGCCCGCTCCCAACAGCGGCGCGATCACCGTCGGATCGGTGACCTGCACACCGTCGCACCACTAGCTTGTCCGCGCCTCGTTCGGTGTTCCGCCTGGTCTTTGCCTGATCGCGGACCAGGCGGAACACCGCGCGCCAAGCCGTGACGCGGATGGTGTGGCGGTAGAGGGCATAGGCGAGGCCGTGGCCGAGGGCGCGTAGGTGGCTTGGCGTGGGGTCGCGGTGCTTTCGGAGGATCGGGCCCCAGACTGCGAACGGCAGCAGGGTGAACGAGCTGTAGGCCGTGAACGACGGCCATGCTTTGTCGGTGAACCACAATCGCGGGATTCATCCACAGCCGGGCAGGATGGCTTGACCGGACTTGATCATCAAGTGCTGCCGAGTTGCTCACGGTCAAGATCGGCTCGGAGGTTGTCCACAGCCCCGCCGATTCATCCACAGGTCCCGACAACAGGCGGAGCCCCAAGCCCCCACCGAACCGATGGGGGCACGTCTTCCACCATCAACGGCCAAGCAGTTCAGCCGACCCGAGGCGCCCCCGTCAGCGCGACCCCAGCCCCCCGCAGCGTCTCCAGCGCCTTCTCCACCGTCCCCACCGCCACCCCCGCCGTCAGATCCAGCAACACCGTCGTCTCGAACCCCGCCGCAGCGGCATCCACCGCAGTAGCCCGAACGCAATGGTCAGTGGCGATTCCCACCACATCCACCCGCGAAACCCCCCGCTCCCGTAACCACTCCGCGAGCCCCACCTCACCCGGCCCAACCCCCTCGAACCCGGAGTAGGCAGCCGCGTAGGCCCCTTTCGAGAACACTGCCTCGATCACCGCGACATCCAGCGCCGGATGGAACGACGCCCCCGCGCTGTCGACCACGCAATGCACCGGCCAGCTGTCGACATAATCCGGCGTCGCGCTGAAGTGCTCCCCCGGATCGATGTGGAAGTCCCGCGTCGCCACCACATGGTCGTAGGACCCGGCCGCCACGTGCCGCGAGATCGCCGACGCGACCGCCGCGCCTCCCGCGACCGCCAGGGACCCGCCCTCGCAGAAGTCGTTCTGCACGTCCACGACGATCAACGCCGATAATCCGCTCATCACTGCTCCAAGTGGACAGTAGGAATTGCAGGCTCACCCGCGGAAAGCTTCAACCCCTCCCACGGCAGGCTCACCAGACCGGAACGCACCCGGCCGCGGCTGTCCTCCAGCGTGGGCAGGTCGGCCACGGCCTGTCCACCCCGCATCAGGGGGATCTGCAGCAGCCGGTCGTGCTCGCCCAGCTCCGGCGCCGTCCCGCCTGCCTGGAAGATGACCTCCTCCAGGGCCGTGCCGGTCGGCTTGTGCCTGCGCAGGGCCAGCTTGCGGCCGCCGAGGGACTCCTTGTGCGAGCTGCGCTTGGCCACCGGCCGCCCGTCGACCTCGACCAGCTTGTAGACCATCCCGGCGGTCGGCGCCCCCGAGCCGGTCACCAGCGACGTTCCCACCCCGTACGCGTCCACGGGCTCGGCGCGCAGGGCGGCGATCGCGTACTCGTCCAGGTCTCCGGACACCACGATGCGGGTCTGCCTGGCGCCCAGCCCGTCCAGCTGTTCGCGGGCCTGGCGGGCCAGGACGCCCACGTCGCCGGAGTCGATGCGGATGGCGCCAAGGGCGGTGCCCGCGACCTCGACCGCGAGCTCGATCCCACGGGTGATGTCGTAGGTGTCCACCAGCAACGTCGTGTCCGCGCCGAGCGCCGACACCTGCGCGGCGAACGCGGCGCGCTCGTCGTCGTGCAGGAGGGTGAAGGCGTGCGCGCAGGTTCCCGAGGTCGGGATGCCGAAGTCCCGCCCCGCCTCCAGGTTGGAGGTCGTGGCGAAGCCCGCGATGTACCCGGCGCGGGCCGACGCCGTGGCCGCCCGCTCGTGTGTGCGGCGGCCGCCCATCTCGATGATCGGGCGGCCGTTCGCCGCGCCGACCATGCGCGCGCCGGCGGACAGGATCGCGCTGTCGTGGTTCAGGATCGACAGCACCACCGTCTCCAGCACGACGGCGTCCGCGAACGTCCCCGTCACGGTCAGGATCGGCGACCCGGGGAAGTACAGCTCGCCCTCCGGGTAGCCGTCCACGTCCCCGCCGAATCGGTAGTCCGCCAGCCACGCCAGCGTCGCCTCGTCCACCACCGACGTCTCGCGCAGGTGCCGCAGCTCGTCCGCGCCGAAGCGGAACGCGGCGATGGCGTCCACCACCCGCCGGGTGCCGCCCACCACCCCGTACCGCCGCCCGTCCGGCAGCCGCCTGGCGAACGTCTCGAACACGCAGTGCCTGCCCGCGGTGCCGTCGGCCAGCGCGGCGGCGAGCATGGTCAGCTCGTAGTGGTCGGTCAACAGCGCCGTACTGGCGCCCGTGCGCACACCCATGCCGCAGAGCCTAGGCGGACACGGGATTGGCCCGGTCGGGCACGATCGGTGATCGCATACTCCGAACGAATGAAGATCCGCCGGTCCGGGCGAAACGGGTCGTGCCACCATTGACCCATGACCGCAGCCGTCGACATGGAGCAGACGCAGGCCACCCCGGCAGGCTCCGAGGCCGTGTCCGAGGACCGGCCCTGGCAGACCATCGTGTGGAACGATCCGGTCAACCTGATGTCGTATGTGACCTACGTCTTCCAGAAGCTGTTCGGGTACAGCCGGGACCGGGCCACCAAACTGATGCTCGACGTGCACCACGAGGGCAAGGCGATCGTGTCCTCGGGCAGCAAGGACAAGGTGGAGGCCGATGTGGCGAGGCTGCACGCCGCCGGCCTGTGGGCGACCATGGAACACACGTCGTGAAACCCTGGAAGCGCCGCGGCGACCTGGTGCACGCGGACATCGACCGCCAGGAGGCCGCCGTGCTGCGCGGTCTGGTGTCGCAGATCGACGACATGCTGCGCGCCCGCATCGAGGACGCCCCGCAGGACGAGCTGGCCGAGCTGACCGGCATCCGCACCGGCCCGTCCACCTCCCCGGACGACCCGATCCTGTCCCGGCTGCTGCCCGACTTCCACCGGCTCGACGACGACAACCCCAGCAAGGCCGACCTGGACTCGGCCGCCATGCTGCGCTCCCTGCACGAGCCGACGCTGCTCGACCTCAAGACCGGGGTCGCCGGGATCGTGCTGGAGACCTGCCCGATGTACGGGGGCGGCATCCGGCTGTCGCTGGAGCAGGCCGACGCCTGGCTGTCCGCGCTCAACGACGTGCGGCTGGCCCTGGGCACCGCCATCGAGGTCACCGAGGACATGCCCGACGAGCTGCCCGAGGACGACCCGCGCAGCCCGCACCTGTCGGTCTACCACTGGTTGACGTGGGTGCAGGAGTCGCTGGTGCAGGCACTGTCCACACCGTGAACGTCCTGACCGACATCCCCGGGATCGAGGTCGGCCACCACCACCGGCTCGGCGACGGGTGGGCCACCGGCACCACGGTCGTGCTGTTCCCCGAGGGCACGGTCGGCGGCGTCGACGCCCGCGGCGGCGCGCCCGGCACCCGCGAGACCGACCTGTTGAACCCCGAGAACCTGGTCGACCGGGTGGACGCGGTGTGCCTGTCCGGCGGCAGCGCCTACGGCCTGGCCGCCGCCGACGGCGTCATGCGCTGGCTGGGCGAGCGCGGCCGCGGCTTCCCGGTCGGTACCGAGCCGCACGAGGTCGTGCCGATCGTGCCCGCCGCCGTCCTGTTCGACCTGCCCCGATCCACCTGGGGCAACCGGCCCGACGCCGATTTCGGCTATGCCGCGTGCGAGGCGGCCTCCGCCGGACCGGTCGCCACCGGCACGGTCGGCGCGGGGGCGGGCGCCCAGGTCGGGTCGCTCAAGGGCGGGATCGGCACCGCGAGCACCCGGGTCGGCGAGTTCACCGTGGCCGCGCTGGCCGTCGTCAACGCCCGCGGCGAGGCCGTCGACCTGGACACCGGCGCGTTCTGGGCGGGCGGCGACCCCGGCGAGCTGCCACCGGCCCCCGGGTGGGCCGCCCGACCCGCCGCCGCACCGACCGACCTCAACGCACTGACCGACCTCAATACAACGACCGACCTGAATACGACGATCGGCGTGGTCGCCACCGACGCCGTGCTCACCAAGGCCCAGTGCAAACGCCTGGCCATGTCCGCCCAGGACGGCCTGGCCCGCGCCGTCCGACCCGCGCACTCCCTCTTCGACGGCGACACCGTGTTCGCCGCCGCCACCGGCGCGCGCGCCGTACCCGACCTGGTCGCCCTGGACGCGCTCTACTCCGCGGCCGCCGACGTGTTCGCCCGCGCCGTGGCGCACGGCACGTTGACCGCCACGACAGTCGGCGACCTGCGCGCCTACCGGGACATCTGGGGCTGAGTCCCGGCCCGCCAACTGCGGTCTCCCACACACCGGGACGGGCGCACTCACCCAGTAGGATGGTGGCGTGCTGACGATCCGCCGGGACCTCGTGGACGCGATGGTGGCCCATGCCCGCCGCGACCACCCGGACGAGGCGTGCGGCGTGCTCGCGGGCCCCGAGGGCACCGACCGCCCGGAGCGCTTCATCCCGATGCTCAACGCGGCGCGGTCGCCCACCTTCTACGAGTTCGACTCCGCGGACCTGCTCCGGCTCTACCGCGAGATGGACGCCGCCGACGAGGTGCCCGTGGTGATCTACCACTCGCACACCGCCACCGAGGCCTACCCGTCGCGGACCGACGCCAAGATCGCCCAGGAGCCGTTCGCGCACTACGTGCTGATCTCCACCCGCGACCAGCACGAGCACGAGCTGCGCTCGTTCCGCATCGTCGAGGGCGTGGTCACCGAGGAGCCGGTCGAGGTCGTCGAGTCCTACCGGTTCGCCCACACCGGGCCGGACGACGTCCCCGAGCAGTGACATTCGCCGCCCGGCGGAATAGCCGCCGGGCCGGTCTCGTCCTTTCCTGTAGCACTGGCACACCCGGAGGTTGAACCATGGCCGTCACCGTCTCCATCCCGACCATCCTGCGCACGCACACCGGCGGCGAGAAGACCGTCCCCGCCGCGGGCGCCACCGTGGCCGAGGTGATCGACGACCTGGAGGCCAACCACGGCGGCCTCAAGGCCCGCCTGGTCAAGGACGGCGCGCTGCACCGGTTCGTCAACGTCTACGTCAACGACGAGGACGTGCGCTTCGCGGGTGGCCTGGAGGCCAAGGTCGCCGACGGCGACAACGTCACCATCCTGCCCGCGGTTGCCGGCGGCGCCCGCTAGACCTGCCCTGGAGGGGGACCCGTGGCCAGGTACGACTCGCTCATCCACGCTCTCGGCGACACCCCGCTGGTGGGGCTGCCGCGGCTGTCGCCGTCCCCAAACGTGCGGCTGTGGGCCAAGCTGGAGGACCGCAACCCGACCGGCTCGGTGAAGGACCGCCCGGCGCTGGCCATGATCGAGGCCGCCGAGCGCGACGGCAGGCTGCGGCCCGGCGCCACCATCCTGGAGCCGACCTCAGGCAACACCGGCATCGCGCTGGCCATGGCCGCCAAGCTCAAGGGCTACGGCCTGGTCTGCGTGATGCCCGAGAACACCTCCGAGGAGCGCAAGCAGCTCCTGCAGGCCTACGGCGCCCGGATCGTGTTCTCCCCGGCCGCGGGCGGCTCCAACGAGGCGGTCCGGCGGGCGAAGGAACTGTCCGCGCAGCAGCCCGACTGGGTGATGCTCTACCAGTACGGGAACCCGGACAACGCCAACGCCCACTACCGCGGCACCGGCCCGGAGATCCTGCGCGACCTGCCCACGGTCACCCACTTCGTGGCGGGCCTCGGCACCACCGGCACGCTCGTCGGCGTCGGCCGCTACCTGCGCGAACACAAGCCGGACGTGCAGATCGTGGCCGCCGAGCCGCGCTACGGCGAACTGGTCTACGGCCTGCGCAACCTGGACGAGGGCTTCGTCCCGGAACTGTACGACCCGGACGTCCTCACCGGCCGCTACTCGGTCGGCTCCTACGACGCACTGCGCCGTACCCGGCAACTGCTGGAGACCGAGGGCATCTTCGCGGGCATCTCCACCGGCGCCATCCTGCACGCGGCCCTCGCCGTCGCGGAGAAGGCGGCGGGCGTGGGAGACCGCGCCGATGTGGTGTTCATCGTCGCGGACGCGGGCTGGAAGTACCTGTCCACCGGCGCCTACAGCGGCACCATCGACGAGGCCGCCGAACGCCTCGACGGCCACCTCTGGGCCTAGCGGGCGCCACTAGTGGTGCGACCCAGAACGTCGACCATGTCTCGACCCGCCCACGACGTGCCTGACGGCACCGCCGAAACGACCAAGTACATCCAGTACGAGGCCGTCCCGGCGGCACCGCCAGCCACGCCGTGGACCCGCCGATACACGGCCGACGTTCTGGGTCGCACCACTAGTCTGCTTGCGTGCAGACCATCGAGGTATCCCGATCGGGGCGGATCCCCGCCCCGATCGACCACGTCTGGGCCGTGGTCTCGGACGCGTCCCGGGTGCCGGACTGGTTCAGCTTCGCCGATCGCACGGAAGTGCGGTCGGGTTCCGGTCCGGGTGAGCTCCGCACCCAGCATGGCCGGTGGGGGCGACGGCGGTCGGAGATCGACCAGGAGATCGTGGAGTACGAGCCGCCTCGACTGCTGGTGTGGAAGCACACGGCCGAACGACTCGACGGCAAACCGACTTCGAGTTACGCGACCTCGTCGGTTTTCCGGATCGAGCTGGCGGCGGTGGGGGAGGAGACCGATGTGCGGTTGTGCACGGTTCAGCTGCCCCGGCATGCGTTCGCGGCGTTGTTGATGCGGGCGATGAGCCGCCGGGAGTTCGGTCGGCGAATGGAAGAATCCCTTGCCCGCCTCACCGGCGCGGTCGACTGAATTACGAGCCACGGATCCCCCGGGTCCTGTCTGCCTGCCGGGTCGCTGTCCCAGAGCCTGGGGACACGGATACGCCGTTCGGCGTGTGGTCCCCCGCCTGAGCGCGACCTGGGTAAGTCGGGGGTGAACCAGGGTTCTTCCCGATCCCGCCACCCACCCGGGCACGTACGCTCGGTGTCGTGACTACCTTGCCCGTCAAGCCCGCCCGCAGGCCGGTCGGGCGGATCCTGCCGCCGAACCCGGCACAGGCCGCGATCGTGGTCGTCGGGTTCACCGCACTGCTGTACCTCGTCGAGATCGTGGACGCGGTGCTGCCCGCCGACCTCGACCGGTACGGCATCATCCCGCGCCAGGCGTCGGGACTGTGGGGCGTCCTGTTCTCGCCGCTGCTGCACAACGGGTGGGGGCACCTGTTCGCGAACACGCTCCCGCTGCTCGTGTTCGCGTTCCTGGCCATGGCCAACGGGCTCGCCCAGTGGTTGGCGGTCACGGCCACGATCTGGGTGGTGTCCGGGATCGGCGTGTGGGCCACCGGGGCGTCCGGCTCGGTGACCGTCGGCGCGTCCGGGCTGTGCTTCGGGTGGCTGCTGTTCCTGCTCGTGCGTGGCGTGTTCAACCGCAGCGCCGGGCAGCTGCTGGTGGCGCTCGCGCTGCTGCTCTACTGGGGGACGATGCTGTTCGGCGTGCTCCCCGGCGACCCGCACGTGTCCTGGCAGGCGCACCTGTTCGGCGCGGTCGGCGGTGTGCTGGCGGCCTACCTCGTCGCGGTCGTCGACCGTCGGGGCAACCGGGCGCCGCGACCCGCGATCGAGGGACAGGCGGCTTGAGCGCGGACGCGCCCATCGGCGTCTTCGACTCCGGCGTGGGCGGGCTGACCGTGGCTCGCTCGATCATCGACCAGCTGCCGCACGAGCGGCTGCGCTACGTCGGCGACACCGCGCACAACCCCTACGGCCCCCGGCCCATCGCCGAGGTGCGCGAGCTGACCCTGGCGATCACCGACAAGCTGGTCGCCGACGGCGTCAAGATGCTCGTGCTCGCCTGCAACACCGCCTCCGCCGCCTGCCTGCGGGACGCCCGAGAGCGCTACGACATCCCGGTCGTGGAGGTCGTCGTGCCCGCCGTGCGCCGGGCCGCGGCGGTCACCAAGTCGGGCCGCGTCGGTGTGATCGGCACCACGGGGACCATCCGCTCGCGCGCCTACGAGGACGCCTTCGCGGCCGCCCCCGGCATCACCGTGACGGGCGCGCCGTGCCCGCGGTTCGTGGACTTCGTGGAGCGCGGGGTGACCTCCGGCAGGCAGATCCTGGGCCTCGCGCAGACGTATCTTGAGCCGCTACAACAGGCCGCAGTGGACACTGTCGTGCTGGGTTGTACGCACTATCCGCTGCTCACCGGGGTTCTCCAGGTCGTGCTCGGACCGGATGTCACACTTGTGTCCAGTGCGGAGGAATGTGCCAAGGACGTTTTCCGGGTACTGACCGAGACCGGACTGCTGGTGGACACCGAGACCGAGCCCGTGCACGAGTTCCGCGCCACCGGACCGGCCGAACCGTTCGACCGACTGGCCCGTAGGTTCCTCGGCCTGGGCATGGCGGGCTTTGCTCCATTGGCTCGATGGTGATCGTGTTGTGTGCCGTCGTTGTGTCAGGCTGTCTGCTGTGCTGCTGACCGTCCTCGGCTGTTCCGGGAGTGTGCCCGGTCCCAACGCCCCCGCGTCCGGATATCTGTTGGAGGCCGAGGGGTTCGCGCTCGGCCTCGAACTCGGTACCGGAACCTTCGCCGCCCTGCAGGCGATCCGCGACCCCTTCCTGCTCGACGGGTTGCTGTTCTCGCACCTGCACGCCGACCACTGCGCGGACTTCGCCGCGCTCACCACTTTCCTGCGCTACCACCCCAGACCCACGCGCGATCCGCGCGCGAACAGGTTAGCCGTCTACGCACCGTCCGAGGCGCCGTCCCGCTTCGTCAACGCCTACGCCACCGACGAGGCGGACCGGGCTGTCACGGATCTGTCCGATGTGTTCGACTTCCGTCCGTTGACGACCGGCAAGTTCCACATCGGACCGTTCGACGTCGTCGTGGCGCCCGCCGCGCACCCGTGCGAGTCCTTCAGCTTCCGCGTCGCACACGGCGGCCGCTCACTGGTCTACACCGGCGACACCGGCGTCTGCGGCACGCTCACCGAGCTGGCCCACGGCGCCGACGTGATCATGTCCGAGGCGTCCTGGACGCACGGCTCGGTGGCCGTGCCGGACCTGCACCTGTCCGGCCGCGAGGCGGGCGAGCTGGCCGCCACCGCGGGCGCGGGCAGGCTGCTGGTCACCCACGTTCCGCCGTGGACGGACCGGGACGCGGTGCTCGCCGAGGCGCGGACGGCGTTCCCCGGGCCGGTGGAGGCGGTCGAGCAGGGCATGGTCTACGAGCTGTGACGGCGTCCGACTAGGCTGCGCCCGTGGCGAGAAGCGACGGCAGGAACGACGACCAGCTCCGGGACATCACCATCACCCGCGGCTACCAGGACTGGCCAGCTGGTTCGGTGCTGGTGTCCTTCGGCCGCACCCGCGTGCTGTGCGCGGCCAGCGTGACCGAGGGCGTGCCGCGCTGGCGCAAGGGCTCCGGCCTCGGCTGGGTCACCGCCGAGTACGCGATGCTCCCCTCGGCCACCAACACCCGCGGCGAGCGCGAGTCGGTGAAGGGCCGCGTCGGCGGCCGCACACACGAGATCAGCAGGCTGATCGGCCGCTCCCTGCGCGCCTGCATCGACCTGTCCGCCCTCGGCGAGAACACCATCCACCTCGACTGCGACGTCATCCAGGCCGACGGCGGCACCCGCACCGCCGCCATCACCGGCGCCTACGTGGCCCTCGCGGACGCCATCACCTACCTGGGCGCCGCTGGCAAGCTCGCCGACCCCCAGCCCCTCTCCTGTGCGGTCTCGGCCGTGAGCGTGGGCGTGGTCGGCGGCCGCGTCCGCCTCGACCTGCCGTACGAGGAGGACGCGCGCGCCGAGGTCGACATGAACGTGGTCGCCACCGACGCGGGCACCCTCATCGAGGTCCAGGGCACGGGCGAGGGCGCCACCTTCGCCCGCAGCACCCTCGACGCCATGCTCGACCTGGCCCTGGCGGGCTGCGCCGACCTCAACCGGATCCAGGCCGAGGTGCTGGCCCAGCCCTACCCCGGCACGCTGCCGGAACCGAAGGGGAGCAAGTGACCAGGGTCCTGCTGGCCAGCCGCAACAAGAAGAAACTCGCCGAACTCCGCCGCATCCTCGCCGCGTCGAGCATCGACGGCGTCGAGATCGTCGGCCTGGACGACGTACCCGCCTTCCCGGACGCCCCGGAAACCGGCGCCACCTTCGAGGCCAACGCCCTGGCGAAGGCCCGCGACGCCGTCCGCGAAACCGGCCTCCCGACGGTGGCCGACGACTCGGGCATCGCCATCGACGCCCTCAACGGCATGCCCGGCGTGCTGTCGGCGCGCTGGTCCGGGACGCACGGCAACGATCAGGCCAATCTGGACCTGGTCCTCGCCCAGCTCACGGATGTTCCGGACGAGCGGAGGGGCGGGGCTTTCGTTTGCGCCCTCGCGCTTGTGCACCCGGATGGCCGGGAACTGGTGCTGCGTAGCGAATGGCGGGGTCGGATCACTCGGGAACCCAGTGGTGCCAATGGGTTCGGGTATGACCCGATCTTCGTGCCGGAGGGGCACGCGGAGACTTCGGCGGAGCTGGCGCCGGAGGCCAAGGATGGGATCTCCCACCGTGGCCAGGCTCTCCGCGAACTCCTTCCACACCTGGCCTCTCTCTCCGACTGATCTCGATTCCCGACCGCTGCTCTCCCGCTCACACGGCACCACTCCGATTCCGCTCGCCAAGCAGGCCCCGCCCCACCAGGGCAGGGGGTCGGCAAAGTCGGTTGCCCGGTGTATGGGTCGGGCACGGTCTCGTTGATCATGTGATTGCTGATGTCGCATGATCGTTGGAGAGCCGTGCCCGTGGTGGAATCCTGCCTGATGCCTGCTGCGTTCGATCGTCTGGCCCTGGGTGTGGTGCCGGGGCGGGGTGTGGAGTGGGTGGCTGACCTGCGGGATTATCTGGCTCGGGTGCCTGATCCGCGGGATCGGCGGGGTGTGCGGTATCCGGTGGGGTCGTTGCTGGCGTTGGCCGCGGCGGCGGTGTTG
>NZ_KB894455.1 GCF_000374445.1 Actinokineospora enzanensis DSM 44649
GGCCTCGTACTGGATGTACTTGGTCGTTTCGGCGGTGCCGTCAGGCACGTCGTGGGCGGGTCGAGACGCGGTCGACGTTCTGGGTCGCACCACTAACCGGTACCGCCGACTATTCGGAGCGTGGCGGGTCGCCGGGGGTGATCAGGCCTGTTTCGTAGGCCAGGATCACTGCTTGGGCTCGGTCGCGTAGGGATAGTTTGGCGAAGATGCGGGCGACGTGGGTTTTGATTGTCGCCTCGCTGAGGGTCAGGTCGGTGGCGAGTTCGGTGTTGGAGCGGCCGCGGCCCAGCAGGGTCAGGACTTCGAGTTCGCGTGGGGTCAGGGTGCTCAGGTCGCGGTGGGGTGCCGGGGGTGTGGAGGTCGGCGCGAAGCGTTCCACCAGGCGGCGGGTGATGGAAGGGGCCAGGAGGGCGTCGCCGGTGTCGACGAGGTGGACGGCGGCGACCAGGTGTTCCGGGGTGACGTCCTTCAGCAGGAAGCCGCTCGCGCCTGCGGACAGTGCCGAATATACGTAGTTGTCGAGGTCGAAGGTCGTCAGGATCAGCACCTTGCACCGTGGTTCGGCGGCCAGGACGCGGCGGGTGGCTTCGAGGCCGTCCATGGTGGGCATGCGGATGTCCATCAGCACCACGTCCGGGTGCAGGCGTCGGACCAGGTCGACCGCGGCGGTGCCGTCGGCTGCCTCGCCGACGACGTCGATGCCGCCTGCGGTGAGGATCATGCGGAAGCCCGTGCGCACGAGTGCCTGGTCGTCCGCGATGACGACGCGTGGGGCGGTCATGGGCGTTCCAGCGGGATCCGGGCCCGCACGCGGAAACCGCCGCCGAGGCGGCGGCGGGCGTCGAGGTCGCCGCCGAAGGCCGCGACGCGTTCGCGCAGGCCGAGCAGGCCGCGGCCCTCGCGGTGGGTCTGCGTGGTGCTCGGCCCGCCGGTCAGCACGCTCGGGCCGGTGTTCACCACCTCGACCCGCAGGTAGTGGTCGGTGTAGCGCACGGTCACCTCCGCCTTCCCGCCATTACCGTGCCGGAGGGCGTTGGTCAGGGCCTCCTGGATTATCCGGTAGGCCGTCAGGTCCACTCCGGACGGCAGTGGTCGCGGGTCGCCGGAGACGAGTACCTCGACCGGCAGTCCGGCGAACGCGATGCGGTCGATCAGCGGGCTCAGCCGCGCGAGGCCGGGCTGGGGTGCGAGGCCGTCCGGCTCCGAACCGTCGGCGGGCGGCGCGAGCAGGCCCAGCAGGTTGCGCAGCTCCGTCATCGTGTCGCGTCCCGCAGTCTCCACCTCGCGCAGCGCCTCGGCGGCCTGGGTGGGCTCGGTCTCCACTATCAGCCGCGCGGCGCCTGCCTGCACCAGCATCACACTCACGTTGTGGCTCACGATGTCGTGCAGCTCGCGGGCGATCCGCGCGCGTTCGGCGTCGACGGCCTGCCGAGCGGCGCTCTCCCGTTCCCGCTCCAGCAACCACCCACGCTCGGCCAGCGCGCGGGCGGCCGCGCGTTGGGCGCGTACCAGCCGGACGGCGAGCACCGCCGCGACCAGGCACGCCGCTGACGCGACACAGAGTTCCCACACCCCCGGGACTCTTCCAGGCCGTCACGTGGTCCGCATCAACCCTGCGGCTACATCGCTGGTATGACCGCGCCGCGCGGTTACCACCCTGGTCTGATGCCCCGGCGGCGGGACTGTTCCAGGATCGTGTGGTGACCAATGACGACAACTCCGTGGTGCAGCTGACAGCTGTGCGCAAGGAGTACAGCGATTCCGTGGCACTCGACGGGGTCTCGCTGGGGATCGCCGCCGGTGAGGCGGTCGCCGTGATGGGCCCGTCGGGCAGCGGCAAGTCGACCCTGCTGAACCTGGTGGCCGGGCTGGACCGCCCCACCTCCGGGTCCATTGTGGTCAACGGCGAGGACCTCGGCGACCTGACCGAGAAGGGGCTGGCGCTGTTCCGGCGCAGGCGCGTCGGCATGATCTTCCAGTTCTTCAACCTGCTCGACGACCTGTCGGCGCTCGACAACGTCGCGCTCGCCGCGCAGCTGACCGGGACGTCGGCCGCGAAGGCCCGCACGCGCGCGCTGGAACTGCTCGACGAGCTCGGCATCGCCGGACGGCGGAACCTCCACCCCGCTCAGCTCAGTGGGGGCGAACGCCAGCGGGTGGCGGTGGCGCGCGCGCTGATGAACCGGCCCGCGCTGCTGCTGGCCGACGAACCGACAGGCGCGCTGGACAGCCGTTCCGGCGAGCAGGTGATGGATCTGCTGCTCGACCTCAACCAGATAGGGCAGACGCTCCTGCTGGTCACGCACGATGAACGGCTCGCCAAGCAGTGCGCCACGCGGGTGATCCACGTCGTCGACGGCCGGATCGCGAGCACATCGGACCTGGAGCACACCCCGTGAGCGCCGTGTGGCGGGTCGCGCGCTCCGCGATGGGGCGGCGGCGGGTGCAGACAGCCGTGATCGCGCTCGTGGTCGCGGTCTCGACCGGTACGAGCGTGCTCGCGCTCGGCCTGCTGGTGTCGGCGTCGGGGCCGTTCCAGCGCGCGCACGCGGAGCAGAACGGCGCGCACCTCGTCATCGCCTACGACACCACCCGGGTCTCGGATGAACAGCTGGCCGCGACGGCCACGCGGCCGGGTGTCGAGGCAGCTGCCGGGCCGTTCGGAGAGGTCACGCTGGACACCGCGCGCAGCACCGCGGCCCGGGTCGGCAGCCTCACCACGGTCGGGCGGGCGGATCCGGCGGGGCCGGTGGACCGCCTCGACCTGTGGTCGGGTCGCTGGGCCGCCGCGCCCGGCGAGATCGTGCTGAACGTCCGGCAGGGCTCCGACGACCCGGTGCCGCTCGGCTCGCGGATCGAGATCCCGGGCGAGCCCGTGCTCACCGTCGTCGGGTTCGCCTACTCGGTGAGCGCCTCCGCCGACGCGTGGGTCACCCCGGTCCAGCTGGCGGCCCTGCACCCGACCACGGCGCAGGTGCTCTACCGCTTCACCACCGCGGGCACCGGGGCGGAGGTCGACGCGGGCCGGGCCGCCGTGACGGCCGGGGTGCCCGCGGCCGCCGTGCTCGGCGAGCAGTCGTACCTGACCGTCGAGGAGAGGTTCGACGCGGACATCGGCGTCTACGTGCCGTTCCTGGTCCCGTTCGGGTTCCTCGGCCTCGCGGTGGCGGTACTGATCGTCGCCAACGTGGTGAGCGGCGCGGTGGTGTCCGGGGTCCGCACGATCGGGGTGCTCAAGTCGCTGGGGTTCACCCCGAACCAGGTGATGGCGGTGTACCTGCTGATGGTGCTCGCGCCCGCGGCGGTCGGGTGCGTGGTCGGCACGATCGGCGGCAACCTGGTCGCCCGTCCGGTGCTCGCGGACGCGTTCGGGGTCGGTGCCTCGGGGATCGACGCGTGGGTCGATGTCGCCGCGCTGGTCGGGCTGCCGCTCGTCGTCGCGCTGGCGGCTTTCGTGTCCGCGCTGCGGGCGCGCCGCCTGCCCGCGACCGCGGCGATCACCGCAGGAAGTGGACCTCGTTCCGGACGCGCGGTCGTCATCCAGCGCAGGCTCGCGAGCGCGCGACTGCCGCGTTCGGTCAGCCTCGGACTAGGCATGCCCTTCGCCCGCCCGGCCCGCAGCATGTTGACCCTCGCGGCGATCGTGCTCGGAGTGATGACGGTGACGCTGTCGATCGGCGTGACGCTCTCGGTGAACGCGTACAACGACGCTGTGCGGCCCGTGCACCCCGATCGGGTCGAGTTCCTGGGCGGCCTGCGCGGCGACCTGAGCCTGCCCGCCGACGCACCCGGCCCGCACCCGGCCCCGACCCTCACCGACGCGGGCGATGAGGCGGCGCTGCGGTCCCTGCCCGGTTCCGTGCACGTGCTCGCCTCGGCCGAGCGCACGGTCCACCTGCTGGGCAGCCAGGAGAAGCCGTCGGTCGTCTTCTCGCGCGGGGACTCCGCGGCGCTCGGCCCTGGGATCGCCGAAGGCAGACAGGCGGGCCCGGGAGAAGCGGTCGCGCCGTCCCGCTTCCTCAACCGGCGTGGACTCGCGCTCGGCGACACGATCACCCTGGAGCTGGGCGGGAACCGCACGCAGGTCACGTTCGTCGGGGTCACGCTGACCAACAACGCGGACACGATCTTCACCGGCTGGTCGACCCTCGACGTGCTCGCGCCCGGCAGCCGCGCGGAGAGCTACACCGTGCAGCTGGCGCCGGGCACCACGCGCGAGGCGTTCGTGAGTGCCGTGCACGCGCGGGATCCCGGGTTGGAAGCCCTTCCCGTGCGGGACGGGACGTCGTCGCAGGCGGTGGTCCTCGTCGGCAGCGCCTCGCTCCTCACCCTCGTGCTCGCGCTCGTCTCGGCGCTCGGGGTGTTCAACACGGTGGTGCTCCACACCCACGAACGCCGCCGTGACCTGGGCATGCTCAAGGCGATCGGGATGACGCCACGCCAGGTGACGGCCATGATGATCACCTCGGTCGGCGCGCTGGGCGTGGTCGGCGGGCTACTCGGAGTGCCACTCGGGTACCTCGCGCACCGACTGGTGGGCCCGGCCATGATGCGCGCCGCGCAGTCGGACGTCTTCGGATTCGTGATCGACGTCTACCACGCGCCGACGCTGGTACTGCTCGGACTGGCCGGGATCGTCATCGCCGTGCTCGGCGCACTCCTGCCCGCGGGCCGCGCGGCACGCCTGCCGATCGCGGCGGTGCTGCACAACGAATGACACCTACCAGGCCACCGGTGTCCACTTCGGCACCCGCACGTGCCCGAACGCGTTCGTCCAACGGATCGGCCTCGACCCGTGCTGCCAGCAACGGCAACAGTTCCGCGTGCCGCCCGCAGGCAAGCGCCCAATCCGCCATGTCGGTGTTCGGCGGGATCGTCGAGCAGCAGATCTTCCAGATCTTCGAGCGCACCTACCGCACCGGCGAACCCGCCTCGGTGCGCGAGCTGCGGGCGCACTACGACCACGACGAGCTGGGCCCGGTCGAGACCTTCATCGACTTCACCGTCTCCCCGCCGGGATGCCGAGGGCGACGTCGTCGGGGTCACCCATTCGTGGGGCTTCGACGCGCGTCGGCGACATCCGGTGTCGGTTCGGCACGGGGTGGCGGCGCCGATCAGCTGAGAGCCGACGCCGTGCAGGCTGCCCTGACGACGACTTCGGCGTCGCTACCCTCGGGGGCTGAACAACGCCGGGTTCCATCCGGCTCAGTGCAGGGAGGCCGAGACGTCGGCCTCCCTCGCCGCCGCGAAAACCGTCCTCGCTGCCGTGAAGTGGCCTCGGGTGAGCAGGCCGAGCCCGGCCTGTATCTCCCGGTTCAGCGGATGCCCGAAGACCGACGGCGTGTTCATCGCGGTCGCGCCGACCAGGGCGAGCTCGACCATCGACACCACGCGTGCCAGGTCTGCCGCGGTCGGCCTGGTGAGCGCGTCCAGCGACCTGTCGATGTCATCGAGGGCGCGGAGCAGGAATGTGTGACCGCGGTTCGTGGACTCCATGGGCTGCCCGTGCCACACCGCCATCGACGGATCGCGGTACTCGCGGGCCCGGTCGGTCAAGCCCGCCGCCCGCGCCAGGCGACGGACATGGTTGTCCCGCAGGACGACACACAGCCTGCCGTCGGCGACTTCGCGCAACAGGTTCATACCCTGCACGGACATGAACCGCGCATAGGTCAGGTCCACCACCACGCGGCTGACCCGCCACGCGCGGATGACGGTGAACAAGCGTTTCTCGAACTCGGGGAACGACACACCGTCGATCTCGCCGCTGACGGCCAGCACCAGGCAGCCCTGTCGCGGGCGGAACGCACGAGTGTGCAGCCAGGAGCCGGGGCCGCGGCCTGGGAAGACACCTTCATGGTCCACGGATGGCCCTCCCTGTCGTCGTGCGGTGCGAGCAGGATTACCGCGACGTCGAGCGGGAAACCTCTTCCACCGAGTCGTGGGGTGACGGCTGCTGCCGACCTTGGCCCATTGGCGGGCGGGCGCGCAACTCGAACGGCCAGCCACTCGCAGGCGACCGGAGGGCGTCCGGTTCGCCCCCGTTCGGGCGTATCGCCGCGTAGGCCGCTCGCCTAGATTGGTCTGGACCATAACTCGGGTTGGAGGAGGGCCATGTCCGGGAAGAGGTGGGGCGCCGTGGTCGCGGCGGGCGCCATGGCGGTCGGATTATCGGTGGTCGGGTCACCCGCTCAGGCGCATGGTGGTGATCACGGGGTCCGGACGGTCGGGTACTACACGCAGTGGAGTCACCAGGATCGAGGGATTCCGGTCCGCTATCTCGTGGACAACGGGACGGCGGCGCGGCTGACCCACCTCGACTACGCTTTCGGGCTGCTCGACGAACGTGGCGGCTGTGTCAGTTCCGACCCCGATGCCGACTACCGGCGGTCGATCCCGGCCGAGCAGTCCGTCAACGGCAAGGCCGACCGGCCCGGTCAGGCGCTCGCGGGCAATCTCAACCAGCTCAGGCAGCTCAAGCAGAAGTTCCCGAAGCTGCGCGTCTACATCTCGCTCGGCGGCTGGATCGGCTCCGCCTACTTCTCCAATGCCGCGCTGACGCCGCAGTCCCGGGCCGCGCACGTGAAGTCCTGCATCGATCTGTGGCTCAAGGGCAACCTTCCCGGTGCACCCGCGGGCGCGGGCAAGGGTGTGTTCGACGGCATCGACCTGGACTGGGAGTGGCCCGCGACCGAGGGCAACGCGGGCAATGTCGTGCGGCCCGAGGACAAGCAGAACTTCACCGAACTCCTGCGCGAGTACCGCCGCCAGCTCGACAAGCAGGGCCGCGCCGACCACCGGACCTACGACCTCACCGCGTTCCTGCCCGCCAACCGCGAGGCGATGGACCGCGGCTACGAGCTCCCCGAGGTCTACCGGCTGCTGACCTTCGCCACCGTCCAAGGCTACGACTACCACGGCGCCTGGGAGAAGACCGCCAACCAGCAGTCCGCCCTGCGCGTACCCGACGGCGACCCGACCACGCCCAAGGACAGCGGCGAGATCGTCGTCGACGCCCACCTGCAACGCGGTGCTCCCCGGGACAAGATCACCCTCGGCGTCCCCTACTACGGTCGCGGCTGGACCGGCCTGCCCGATCGGGAGAACGGCCTGTTCCAGCAGTCCACCGGCCCCGCGCCCGCCACCTACGAAGCAGGCTACGACGACTATCGCGTCCTCAAGGGCCTGCTGGCGGGCGGGAAGTACACCCTGCACCGCGACGACAAGGCGGGCCACGCCTGGTTGTTCGACGGCACCACGTTCTGGACCTACGACGACCCCACCGAACTCGCTCGTAAGGGCCGTTTCATCCGAGACCGCAAACTCGGCGGCGCGATGATCTGGTCACTCGACGGCGACACCCCGCAGGGCGAATTGATCCGAGCGTTGTCCGCCGGTCTGCACCGACACTGAACCAGCCGCGGTCCGGGTGCCCACGACTTGCTCGCGGTCGTGGGCACCCGGTGTGTGAGCGGTGCTCGCCGACGGCTGATCGAGCACGCGCACCGCGGGCGCGTCAAACCGTGTGGAACCAGACGTACACCGACCGGGTGTTGGGTGAGCAGTGCCCGACCGACGTGCCGTTACCGGTCACGACGGTGCCCGCGACATCCCGGTCCGACTGACCGATCGTGCAGTTCAACATGATCTGCCAACTCTGCCCGGCAGGCCGGGCCGTGCAGGTCATGTTCCTGGTCGGCGGCGGAGTACCGTTCGTGACGGTGCAGTCGGCCGGATACACGGCATTCGCCTGAGCCGTCGACGCGACCGGACCGGCCAGGGTGAACGCGGTCGCCGCAGCGGCCGCCGAAACCGTTGCCAAACGCATTGCGCGAGCGATTCCCATGACCCGCACGCTACGCCGCCGATGATCACGCGCATATCCACCGAATGTCGCCAAGAACTCCCACGAATGACGCGACAACGGCCACGATCACCGACATCGGAATCATTGACGCGACTACCGTAGCCGGTCGGCGGCGAAATGAGACCACTCCATCGAGTGCGGCGATCGGCATGGCCTGTCGAGCAGCATTCGCCCGCTGGGCGTGCGCGGGGCGAGGCCGAGACCTTCAGCGGTGCAGCAACCCGTGCACGCCCCGCATGGCACGCCGGTACCCCGCCCCGTACCAGCCGTTCGCCGCCAGTGCCGCCCTCGCCGCGTTGGCCCCGGCACCCCCATGGACACCACCGCCCGGGTGGGCTGACGCGCCCGCGAGGAAAAGACGTTCCACGACAGTGTCCGCGCGGGCCAGGCCGGGTGTCGGCCGGAAGATCAGCTGCTGGTGGATGCCCGCCGTGCCCGCGTTGATCGCGCCGTCGACCAGGGAGAGGTTGGCCCGTTGCAGGTCCGCCGGGCCGGAGACGACCCGACCGACCACGCTCTCCCGGAAACCGGGGGCGTGGCGTTCGACGATCCCCTCGACCTTCGCCGCCCACTCACGTAGCCGCTCCCCCGACCAGTCGCCGCCACGGGGGACGTGCGAGTACAGCCACGCGGACTCCGTGCCCGCGGGCGAGCGGGTGGGGTCGGCCGTGGTCATCTGGCCCAGCAGCAGGAACGGGTGTTCCGGCACCCGGCCGCGGCCCAGGTCGGCGTCGGCGACGACGAGGCCGTCCTCGTCCACGCCGAGGTGCACCGTGCCCGCGCGGCGGGCCTCCGGGGCGGTCCAGGGAATGGGGCGGTCCAGCGCCCAGTCGATCTTGATGGTGGCGTCGTCCCAGTCGAACCGGCGCAGGTCAGCGACCAGCGTGTCAGGGAGCAGGTCCGCGCCGACCAGGTCCAGGTACAGGGCCGTGGCGGGAACGTCGGCGAGCACGGCGCGGGTGGCTCGGACGTCGCCGTCCGGGGTGCGCACACCCAGGGCCCTCCCCCGCGCCGTCAGGATCTTCGTCACCCGCCGGTTGCACTCGACCCGGCCGCCCCGGGCCCGCAGGCGGGCGACCAGGGCCTCGGTGAGGACGCTCGCGCCGCCCTCGGGCACGGGGAAGCCGACGTCCTGGGCCAACATCGCCAGCAGCCAGCCGAACACGGCGCTGCCCGCCTGGTTGGGGCCCAGGTCGGTGTGCATCGCGTTGCCCGCGAACAGCACCCGCGCGCCTTCGCCGTCGAACCGCTCCGCACAGAAGCGGCGCACAGGCACGGTCGCCAGCCGGGCCGCGCGCAACGCGTCCCCGACGCCGAGCGTGCGCAGCAGCCCCAGGCCCGCGCGGACCGGCGGGAACGGTCGCAGCAGCGCGGCCAGCAGGTCCTCGCGGACGAGCCGGTAGCGCGCGTACTCGGCGCGCCAGGCGTCGCCGTCACCGGGGGCGAAGCGCTCGACCGACTCGGCCGTGCGGTCGACGTCACGGTCGAGCAGCACCGCCCGGTCGTCGGGCAGCACGTGGGCGAGCACGGCCGGGGCGTGCCGCCAGCGCAGTCCCCACTCGGCCAACTCCAGTTCGTTCAGCACCGGGGACGCCGCGGCCAGCGGGTGGAACGCGCTGAACAGGTCGTGCCGGAAGCCGGGCACGGTCAGCTCGGCGGTGCGCACGGCGCCGCCGGGTTCGGCGGCGGCCTCCAGCACCAGCACCTCCCAGCCCGCGTCGGCCAGGACATTGGCCGCCACCAACCCGTTCGGACCGCTGCCGACCACCACCGCGTCCACTGCCACTCCCCTCGTCCGGCGCACTGATCCGCCATCGCCAGACTTCCCTACTCCGCACCGGTCTGCTGTGGACGGGGCAGACCAGGTCGTGGCGGTCCATGACCTTGGTCCAGGCCGCGACGAAGCCTGCCGCGAACCGCTCGCATAGACCTCGGCGACCACGGGCAGGTCACCTGCGCCCAAGCCGACCACCGCGGACAACATTGCGATGTGGATTCCGGACCATTTGCACCGGTTCTGCACCGTGCCGAATGATCGCCATTCCACGAACTGAACGTTGCATTTTCCTGTTGCCGGCCGACAATTATTCCGTCCTGCCCGTAGTCGGAAATCCGCGATCAGAAGGCCGCCGGTCGACTCGCGACAGAACTCGCACGCCCACCGATCGGTTGTCGCGCAAGCAGTTCCGACTTTTCGACCGCAGAATTCCCGTAGGCGATTGCGACCTTGGAGCGCGCAACCGGTCGATCGCATAGAGGCACCCGGCCGTGTTCTATTCGGGCACTAGGTCCATTGCCATAGTGGCAACCACCCCCTGTCCGCGACCACCACAATCGGCTGATGCTCGGTCGACCTGGGCGGCGGGCGGGTGGTCAAAGTCGGCCGCGGGCGGGTGGTCAAAGTCGGCCGCGGGCGGGTGGTCGAAATCGGCCGCGGGCGGGTGGTCAAAGTCGGCCGCGGGCGGGTGGTCGAAATCGGCCGCGGGCGGTGGTCGGAATGGGCGGCGGGCGAGTGATCGTTAGGGGTGGATTCGGGCAATGCGGGTGCCGATGTTCCTTGGTGCCGCCGCGCTGGCGGTCGGTCTCGGCTGGTGGGTGTTCGTGGTGACGTTGCTCCCCGAGCAGCAGCGGGACGGGGCAAGCAGCTTCGGCCAGTTCGCCCTGGCGGCGGTCAGCCTGGTGCTCACGCTCACCCGGACCGTCCATGCCGGTCGGCGTGGGCGGGCGGCCGCGAGTCCGGACGACATCGCCGACCGGCTCGCCACGTTCACCCGACAGCAGTGGATCGAGGCGGCGGCCGAGCGTGAGCTGCTCGAACCCGCGCCGCTGGCGATCCGCTGGACTCGATGCGGTGGGCCGGTCGCCAGTCCCGTGGCGGCGGCCACCGCCGTGCGCACCCGGGTCGGCGTGGCGCCGGTTCCCGGTGTGGAGCGCACCCAACCGGAGCAGTTGTGCGAGGGGTACAGCGACGAGCTGTACCGGATCTACGCCGGGCTGCCGTCCGGACGGCTGATCGTCGCGGGCGGGCCGGGGGCGGGCAAGAGTTCGGCGGCGATCCTGCTGCTGCTCGACGCCCTCCGGCACCGCGAGCACGCCGGTCCCGCCCAGCGGCACCGGATACCGGTCCCGGTCCTGTTCACCCTGCACGGTTGGGATCCCGCCAAGCTCCCGGTCCGGGACTGGCTGGTCGACTCGGTCGCGCGACTGCACCCGTTGGCACCGGGGCGGCGCGGACGCGCGCAGGCGGCGGTGTTGCTCGACACCGGGCGGATCAGCGTCATCCTGGACGGGCTCGACGAGATTCCCGCACTGCACCGCCCAGGAGCGCTGCGTGCCCTGGCCAGGGAAGCAAGGTGTCGGCTGATACTTCTCACCCGCACCAGCGAACTCGTCGAGACCACCGCGCGGCAGATCCTCACCGGCGCGGTAGCACTCGAACTCCAGTCTCCCAGCACCAGCGAGGCCGCCTCCTACCTGCGGGAAAGCCTGCCCGATCCACCACCCCACGAGTGGCGAAGACTCCTCGACGCCCTGTCGTCCACGGCGAACACGCCCCTGCACGCGGCCCTGGGCACGCCGTTGACCATCACGTTGCTGCGCGACACCTACGACACCTCCACCGACCTGCCTCGCGAAGCACCCGACGAACTCCTTGACACCGCGCGCTTCCCGACGCCCCGGGACGTCCTGCATCACCTGCTCGACCGCGCCATCGACGCCGCCTACACCGTCCGACCCGGACTGCCCCGACCGCCCTGCACACCGACCACCGCGCGTCGCACGCTCGCTTTCGTCGCCCGTCAGCTGCATTCACGCGGCACGCGCGACCTGGCGTGGTGGGATGTCCCCACCTGGACGCCCCGAAGTGTGCACGTCCTGGTCAACACCGCGTTCGCCGCCGTGCTGCTGGGTCCCGCGGTCGGAGTCGCAGGCGGGCTCGTCTTCGGTGTGACGGTCGGCCTGGCGACCGGCCTGCGCACCGCGCGCGGGCCCGCGTATGACGGTGGGAGCCTGCCCGCGGCCACCGGTATCGGCAACGGCGTCACACTCGGCCTGTTGGGCGGGGCCAGTGGCGGGTTCGTCGGCGGATCGGCGGTGTGCCTTGTCGGCTCGGCGATCGGCGGACTCACCGTCGGCCTGCTCGCCGGTCTCGCCGCGTCGACCGCCTTCGTCGTGGCGCTCGTGTCCGGCCCGACGCGAGTTCCGTACCCCGGTCACTCCCGGCGCGGGGACCTGCGGTACTGGCTCACGTTCGGTTCCATGGGTGGCCTGATGGGTGGGCTGCCGGTCGGTCTGACCCACTACCAGGCGACCAGCCTGCCGGTGACGTTGTCGATCAGCACGATGGTCGGCCTGGCGATCGGCTTGATGAGTTCGGCATCGTGGCGCACCGCGGTCGCCCAGGTGGTCCTCTGTGTCCGTTACCGCATACCGCTGCGGCTCGGCCGGTTCCTGCGCGATGCGCGCCGCAGGCATCTGCTGCGCACGGTGGGGGCGGTGTACCAGTTTCGGCATGCGACGCTGCAGGATCGGTTGGCGGGTGGGCGGTCAGGGTCGGTTGATGAGGGTGAGTAGGGCATTGGCGTTGGCGCGCAGGAAGTGCTGGTAGATCGGGACGGCGGGGTGCAGTCGGGTGCCGTTGGCGACGAGGTCGAGGTAGGCGCGGTCGATGAGTTCGCGGATGGCGTGTTCGCCGCCTGCCTCGGTCGCTTCGGCGAGCGAGATGTCCGATTTGGACGGTGCGAGCGCGGCGAAGCGGTGCAGGACGCGGCGTTCGTCGTTGCTGAAGAGGTCTCGGCGGCGTTGTTCGTCGGGGTCCAGGTCGGCGCCCAGGTCGATGACGGCATTGAGGTGCGGGTCGTCGGTGATCAAGGAAGCCAGGTGCGGGCGGAGGGTCTGTTTGTCGACCAGGCGGGAGTCGGCGGTGTGGCCTTCGAGTTTGTCGCGGAGCTGGGCCCAGAAGTAGGGGCGGAGGCCGACCAGGGGCACGATCTCGTTGGCGTAGTCCTCCGGGCCGACGCCCGCGCGGCGCAGCCACTCGGTGCGGGGGCCCGGGGCGCGGTCGGACAGGGGGCCGAAGAAGTATGTGGCGCCGTCCGCCCAGGACAGGTCGGCGGGGCATTCGATGGTGGACCAGTTCTTGAACTCGTGCACCGAGCGGTGGAAGCGTTGGACCGTGCCGATCAGGACCAGGTTGTGCCACGCTAGGTTACCGAGCCTGCCTGCCGCCCGGCGGCCCGCGCTGCCCTGGTGCGGGAGCAGCAACATATCCAGCTCGTCCAGGACCACGACGACGGGATCGCCGCCGTCGAGCCGGTCGTCGAGGTCCATCAGCAGCTCGATGAAGTCGGTGCCGGTCGTGTCCAGGGACACGCCGAGACGTCTCCGAGCCTGCCTGGCCAGTTGGCGGCATATCGCCTGGTTCCAGACCCCGAAATCGGTCCTGGCCGACTCCGATGCGTTGCTGAGATCCATCCAGAGGTATCCGCGCAACCCGTCGTCCTGGGCCACCCGATACGCCAACGCCGATTTCCCGGCTCGTCGGGTGCCGTAGATCAGGCTGCCCGCGCGCGGGCCCGTGCCCGCGATCGCCCGCCGCAGCCGGGCCAGTTGTTCGTCGCGGCCGCGGAACAGGTCTTCGGGCAGGGCGGCCAGGGTGACGTTCGCGGCCTCGTCCAACGGCGGGCGATCACGCACCAGCGACACGCGGGCGGAACCCACGACGACCGCAGTCTCGGGGTCGATCCGGTGCGGTCGGGTGCAGTAGCCGAACGCGCCCTGCTGCTCGACGGCGAACGGCGGCAACCGCACGTGCTCGTCGTTGAGGTACAGCTCCAGGGAATGGTCCACCGACAGGTTGACCATCACCGCGCGCGGTGACCGGGTGTCGTCGACCCGCACCGCCAGCACCTGGTCGGGCGACGTCCGGCGCTCCACCGCGACAGCTATCCGGTCCTGGATCTCCGCGGCGAGCGCGGCGGGCAACGTCAGGGCCTGCGCGCTACGCGCGGTCTGGGCGGGATCGTTGAGCAGGGTGCCCAACGCGTCGGCCAAGGCGTCGATCTCGGCCCGCTTGACGCCGGAGCCCTGGCAGTAGAGCTGGTAGAACCGGCGCGGGACCGGCTCGATCCGCACCCCGGTGTCGGGCGAGTACCGGCGCTCCCGGCCGATCACCACCGGCACCTGGCGTGGTCGGAGCAACACCAGGGTGTCGATCAAGTCGGTCGGCCCCAGCGGCACGCCCGCGGGCGGGTCCTGGTTGTCCGCGCCGAGCCAGCGGACCCATGGGATCAGGCCCACGAGCGCGTTCCACCGCTTTCCCTGGGCGCCGCCGATCTCCTTGGCCTTCAGCGCCTGCACCCGACTCGCCGCGAGCCGTCTGATCAACACGTATTCCCGGACATAGCGAACAATGCGTTGCCATGTCCACGGCCACGTCTCGTAGGAAGCGGTGTTCACCGCGACGAGATACGCCGTCAGCGCGCGGGCGAATACCTGCATGCTGAACGACTTCGAGCCGGTGAACATCCGGTCCAGCTCCCGTTCGATGACGAGCAACGCCACCGCCTGGGCGCCATAGTGCCGCGCCTCAAGATCCTCCACACCGACCCGGCTCAGCGCCTCGACCAACGCGGGTTCGTGGGCGGTGTCCGGACGGGAGCGCAGCATCTCCCGCATGACGTGGTCGACCGCGTCACGGTCCACCGGCTCCCGGCGCTCGCCGAGCCACTCCACCGCGCGCGTCCGGGTCCGTTCGACCGCGGTCTCCAGCGAGTCCACCACCACCGGCCTGCGAACATGCGCAACCGCAGTGCTCGTCACCTCCGCATCAGTGCTCGGCGGATCGGCGGTCTTGCCTGCCTGCCTGGGCGTGCCCTCGCCTGAGGTCATCCTGTGCACCCAGGTGATGGCGTCGGCCAGGTCGCAGTTCCGTGCGACGTCGCAGACGAGCGTTCGGTCGGCGGTCCGCAGCACCAGCCGCTCGATCCGCACTTCCGGCAGCGCGGCCCGATCGACGGTCACCGTCCACCGCAGACCATCCCGTTCGATGGCGGCAGGCACCGCGAACCAACCACCGTCCACTTTGAGCGCGGCAAGAGCCTCCGGCGGACCCGGCGGCATCGGCTCGACGATCTCCGCACCGACCCGTAGGAGCTTGCCGATGGGAATGACCACCGGTCCCTTCGGCAGCTGGTGGACCCTTCGCGCGAGCCTGCGCGCCGACGCGTCCACGAGGTGCACGAAACCACCCGCGTCGTGCCGGTCCCAGAGCACCGCCTCCCGGTCATCGCGGGACACCGCGACCATGGGTTTCTTATGGTGCATCGTGCGGCGCAGGCAACCCGCCACGCCAGGCGTGAGCACGGACATCGGCTGCCCGACAAGCAGGCGGTTCACCGCCGCGACGGTCCGCGCGGACTGCCTCGTCAACGGCACCAACAGTTCCAGCAGATCGAGCACCGCGTCCCGAGCCGTCTCGGACCCGACACAGTGGTAGTCCACAACCAGTCCGTCGATGTCCACCACGACCGTCGCGGGCTGATCCGAAATCATCCACAATGGATCATACGGGCACAACGCCAGCTCGTCCGCGCCACGCACCGGCTCGGTGAGCGTCCTCTCCGGCGAGGACACCTGCCAATGGCCAGGAACCGCATCGAGCCGGGGCAGGCCGCTCATCCACTCCACCACGACAGCGGACTCGACAGGCTGCTCGTCCGGAAACACCTCCCGCAGAGCGGGATGGGCGGCATCAATCACCGTCAGGCGCTCGCCCGGCCACTCGACCGCGAAAGCCACGGCCTGGGCGATCGAGACGGTCGGCGTCCGCACGGCACTGAAGATCCGTCCGGGTAGGACCATCGCGATACGCCCCTGGGCGGTCACCTCACGCCCTCCCGGCCCGCCGGGCCCGTGCCGCGTCGATCTCGGCGTTCGACACCTCGCGCGGTCGTCCCTTGGGAAAGGTGAACTCCCGCAGCCGCGCCGGGTCGGCCATCAGTTCCCGCAGTCGCTTCGAGGACCGCCACGGCGTGCAGACGACGACCTGGTCGAGCAATCCGATGATCTCCAGCACATGGGACGAGTCGCCGTCCTCGGTTGCCAGGACGAACGACGCGAACGGATTGCGCACGGCCTGCTGCGTGACCTTGGCGGTCAACAGGTTGTCGTCACTGCCGTCCCGCCCTTTCGCCTTGTCCTTCAACGGCTTGGACAAGCCGAACCGCTCCCCCGGCGTGTCCGGCCCGACAATGGCGTCGATCTTCCCCGGCGACCGCCCGATCAACCACACGTCCTCGACGGCCACATCGTGGTACTTGCACAACCGGCGCACCCATTCGCCGACCCAGGCTCCCACGGACTTCTCCACACCGTCCGGATATCTCTCCGGTTCGACCTCCGCGTGCCGGTGAAACGGCGCCCAGATGTTCTCCGTGTCGACCACGAGGAACGTCTTGGTCAGCAACTGCCGGATCAGCGGCGCAGCCCGTCGGGGGTCGTCGAACGCGTGCGGCACGCCCAGTTCCGCGGGCAGCCTGCCCGCGGCCAACTCCTGGGCCAGGTAGTCCATCGGCGGGCCCACCACCTGCGGCCGCTCCACCAGCCACTTCACGACACTCGCGTCCAGCAGCGCGGGCAACCGTCTGTCCCGCACCTGCTCGACGGCCCCGGCCGTCCAGGCACCGTGGTCACGCACTGCGTCAGCAGCCTCCAGCAGCAGCCACAGCCAGCCACCGCACGCGTCCGCGACCTCGCCCGCCGACGCCGCGGGCACCCCCTCGGCGACCAACAGGCGCTCGCCGTCCTCTTTGTCCAGGGCCGGGAACGGCTCGGTGACGAACAGCCGGGTGATCAGCTTGGACAGCCGCTCGAAGGTGGTCCGGTGCACCGCCCGGGTGAAGAACTCCAGATCGGACGGTGCCGGGAGCGAGGTCAGCAATGCGATGCCCAGGCAGGCCTCCCCCGCGGGCCGGGTCATTGCCTGCCCGAGGCAGAACCGGCTCAGCTCGTCCAACACCTCGTAGCAGTGGTCGGGCACCTGCCGCTCCCGGCCGTCGACGGCCTCGTCCCAGTGGTCGACCACCAGCACCGGCCCCCGGGCGAGCGTGTCCAGGTGATCTTCGAGGTCCTCGATCGGCCGCTCCCCCGCCGCGTCGATCCCCAGTGCCGCGAACAGATCGGCCCACACCGCCCGGGTCGACTGCGCCCGCGCGACCCGCCGGACGTCCCACAGGATGACGTCCCCGCGCTCGGCGAGGCGTTCGAAGAACGCGGACTTGCCGGATTTTCGCGGCCCGACCACGACCATGTGGACATACCGCCCACGCTCCGACACCGACGACCACCAGCGCAGCGGCGTCCCCAACTCGACCACGCGAGATCCCCTCTCCACCACGGGCACGGGTGCCGGTGACATCCCGGAGTCGGATCAAGGACCGCCCGCGTTACGCGCCCGGCCAGCGGCGGGTCCGGGTGGCGACGTCATTGATCGTCTTCCCGACATCGACGACCCATTCCGCGCCACAATCCGCCGCACAGGGCCGGTAGTACACCGACAGGGTCAGGTACGGCTTGTCCTCCTTGTCCGGTAGGCACCGGTAGCGCCCGCGAGCCGCCCGAGGCAGCACAGCATCGCCCAGGCCACCAACGCGCCCGCGGCCATTCGGGTGACCGGGCGGCCGTTGCCGGGGTGGACGCGCTCGTGCACCCTCGCGATCCGGAGCGCGGTGCGGGCGACGCCGGAGAACCGAATGTGTGTCACCCTGCTCGCAGCCGGTGGTGCTGTCACATCGGCGGCAGCGGGTTCGTCAACCGACCATGATCGGCGGGATGGGCTCCGACTGTCCACTGTGGTTGGATGCGCCGTCCGGATCAGTAGCCCCGCCTGCCCGCGCCCACCGGCACACCGCTCCGCACGGTGGGCGCGCGCACGCGGCCCCGCGCGGTCAGGTCGTTGAACAGGTGTTCCCAGGTGTCGGCGCGCTTGCCCGCGTGGTCGCGGTCGGCGGTCAGTACGGCGAGGGTCTGCGCGCCGACCATGGCGGCGACGATGCAGTGGGCGTCCTCGCGCGGGTCCACCGATCCCGGTAATTCGCCGCGCAGCACGGCCTGGGTCAGCAGGTCGCCCACGGTGGCCGTGACGCCGATGACGTGCACGCTCGCCAGCAGGTCGAACAGCTCGGTGGTCACCAGCAGCCGGACCGCCACCCTGGTGAGCGGCTCCTCGGCGGCCGCGCGGCACATCCGGCCGGTCAACGCGGCCAGCGCGGCCATCGGTCCGCGGTCGTGCCGCTCGACCTCGCCGCGGACTTGGTGCAGGCGCTCGAAGAACGCCTCGACCACGGCCGCGGCGAGCGCCTGTTTGGACGGGAAATGCCGGTACAGCGCGCCTTTCGTCATGGACATCCGGCGGCACAAAGCGTTCAGCGATGTCGCGTCGTAACCGTGGCGGTCGAACTGGTCGATCGCGGCGGCGATGAGCCGGTCCCTGGTCGTGCTGGTCGACATCGGTGGATCTCCTCACAGGTCGACGGCGCCGGGGCGAGGCGCGCCGTGCAGTGCGGATCAGGTGCGCGGGTGGGCCGGGCCGCGGCACTCGACCGGCGGCCCGAGGCGGAGGGTGCGCGCCGCCTCCGGGCGCACCAGGCTGGGCAGCCACGCCCGCCACAGCGACTCCACCCGAGCGGCGACGTCTCCCGGCCGGGTCAGCACCAGTGCCATCAGGCACACGCCGACCAGCGCGGCCACGATCCGGCGGGCCGCGTCCAGCGGGTCGACGTCCGGGCGCAGCACGCCTCGGGTGCGGACCTGGTGCAGCTGGTCGCGGACCATCCGCGTCCACCGCTCGGTCCGCTCGGTGGCCAGCTCGTCGCAGAACGGAGCCTCGAACAGCATCCGCCGCGCGGCGGGCTGTCCGCAGTAGAGGTGGCCCAGGTCGACAAGCACCTGCAACGGATGCCGGTGCGCCATCCGCATCCGGGCGCGCGCCCGCACGAGCGCCCGTTCGTGCTCGTCGAGCACCGCGACGGCGAGGGCGTACTTGGAGTCGAAGTGGCCGTACAGCGCACCTTTGGTGACCCCGGCCCGCTCCGACACCTGGTCCACGGTCGCCCGGTGGTAGCCCACCCGCTCGAACACCGTAGCCGCGGCCACCAGAAGCGCGTCCCTAGTCTCCGCCACGTTCCTTGATGCTGCTGCGACAGGCGGGACGGGACAAGGGCACTCCGACCCGGGTGAGGCGACGGGGTGCCCGGTCTGCCACCATGGACCGCCATGGCGGCGGGCGACGACGAACCACGCCCGGACGACCTTCGGGTCTACCGGGTCCTGTTGGAGCGCCCCGCGACCGCGGCGGAGGTGGCCGCGCGGCTGGGCCGAACGCCCGCGGCCGCGCGCGCCACGTTGCGCAGGCTGACCGCGCTGGAACTCGTGGAACGCCTGCCGGGTAAGCCTTTCCGCTTTGCCGCGGCCACGCCCGAGGTGGGGTTCGGCGCGTTGCTGGTGCGCAAGGAACGGGAACTGGCCAGGATCCGGACGTTGAGTGTGCAGATGCAGGAGCACCATCGGCGTACCGCGCAAGCCAACGACCACGCGGGCCTCATCGAGACCGTGCGCGGGGAGAAGGAAATCAGTAGCCGGGTGGAACAGTTGCTACGCTCGGTGCGGGAGGAGGTCCGGTTCGTGGACCGTCCACCGTACGCCCAGGCTCCGACCGTGCTGCACCCACTGGAACGCGAACTGCTCGGCCGCGGCGTGCGGTTCCGCGGCGTCTACGACCGGGCCGCGTTGGAACTGCACTCCTTGGAGGCCGACCTGGAAGCCGGTGTGGCACTGGGCGAACAGGCGCGCGTGCTGCCCGAGGCGCCGCTGAAGATGGTCCTGGTCGACGCCGCGGTCGGGCTGATCCCGTTGGATTCCTCGGCAGGCGAGGTGAGCGCGGCGCTGGTGGTGTGGCCCAGCACCCTGCTCGACGCGCTGGCCGCCCTGTTCGAGTGCCTGTGGTTGCGGGCGCTACCACTGGGTCTGGTGGGCCATACCGCGTTGTCGACCACGGACCTGCGCCTGCTCGCTCTGCTCACCACCGGCATCCCCGATCGCAGCATCGCCAAGCAGCTCGACCTGAGCTACCGCACCTTCCAACGCAGGCTCAGCGACCTGATGACGGTGCTCGGCGCGCGCACCCGGTTCCAGGCCGGTCTGCTGGCCGCCGCCCGGGGGTGGATCCGTGCGCCCGAGGAACCCGAGGACACCGACTGACCGCACCGACTGACCGCACCGGATGACCGCGGCCCGCAGGACCGGGCCTCGGACACCCCGACGCCCGCGTCGTGACGGACGCGGGCGTCGAGCGGCAGGGGCGAGGGCTCACCTGCCGCGATAGGCGGCCTGGATGGTCTGGCTGACCGTGTTCCCCTTGCTGTCCCTGGCCTGGGTCCGGAGCCAGACATCGGTGCCGCCCGGGTAGGCGGGCGCCGTCACCGTCCACACCGAACCGCCCGCGGGCTGGACGGGTGCGTCGGTCCAGGTCTTGCCGTCGGTCGAGGTGGCGACCTGCAGGCCCACCACCGGTCCGCCGTTCTTCGCCCCGGTGTGCACCGCGGCGGCGATGTCGAACGTGCGAGCGGTCAAGGTGTTCCCGAGGTCCAGCGGCAACCGGTAGTCGAGCTGGATCAGCGGCTGGAACGCGCATTTCGACCCGCTGCGGCAGGTGTAGCCCGCAGGGGGCGCGTCATTCGCGCGGCTCGACGTGAACGTCCAGGTGGTGTCGGTCCGGCGGGCGTGGCCGAACAACACCGTGCTGGGTGCGCCGGGTTGCCCGGCACCGGCCATGACGTCGGATTCCTCCAGCCGGTACACCGCACTGCCCGCGCCGAGCCGGAACCTGGGGTACGGGGCCATGTCCTCGTCCACCGGCTTGATCTCCTGGTCACCCAGGTACAGCCGGGTGGTCGTGGTGGCGCCGTACTTGCTGTTCTCGTACGGGTTCACGAAGCCGTCCCCGTCCGTCCACTGTAGAGCGGGGGTGAACAGGTCACCCTCCCGACACAGCGAGCACAGCGTCTGCCACCGACCCTGCGCGCTCGGGTACCGCCCGGGGCTGTCGGGTGCCAGTTCCACCGCGGCCGAGTGCAGCGGTGCGTCGAACCAGTGCTCGTCCGGGCGGGTCCGCTCCCCCGGTCGGTAGACGTTGTAGCGGTTCATGGCCAGGGCCGCGCCGGTGCCGGACGCGGTCAACGTCCGCTTCCACACCACGTCCGCGTTCCCGGGGCCGACGTACTCCGTCCACGCGCCCGGCAGCGGGACCTTCACGGCCTGGTTGAACTGTGTTCGCCACTTCTTGTCCGGGAAGGCGTACCAGACCTTCTGCCCGGTCAGGCCCGGTTGGTCGGCGTGGTAGGAGGTCTTGGTCGCCACCAGGTCGTCCGGCCGGATCCGGCGCTCGTGATCGGCGGGCACGCCGTTGGCGTCGACCACGTCGAGGTCGTACATGGCCTCCGGCACGGCCCGCACCGTGAGCGACATCCTCGCGGCCGTGCCCAACCGCGTGCCGTCGGCGTTGGTCAGCGAGAACACCGGCAACGGCGGGGTGTTCAGCCGGACCGGCAGCGCGCCCGGGGAGTCCACATAGGTCACCAGGGCGGCGGCCCCGGCCTGGGCAGCGGACTTCGCCGCGGCGGTGGTGGCCTGGTTGACCGCTCCGACCGGGTCCGCGGAACCCGGCGGCACCGCGATCCTGGCCACCACCGCCTTGCCCCGCACGTCCGCCGTGCCCGCGGCGACCAGTGCGAGCTCTCGCGTGCCTGCCAGCGCCGCGGTCACGGTCGGCACGTCGTACACGGGGTTCAGCGTCGTCCCGCCAACGGCGAGGTCGACCGCCGCCGAGCCGCGCGCGGCGTGGTCCTGCAACGAGATCGAGCCGACCTTGGCGGCCGCCGCCGGAGTGACCCGGACCTCGTCGATGTTGGGCCCGATGCTGGCCCCGACCTCGGCGATGAAGCTGTCCGGCCCGTTCGGTCCGGGCAGGATCCGGCGCAGGGCTACGGTGCGGTCGCGCAGGTCGGTGCGGGTGGTGGTGGTCAGGTCGACCGGCACGGCCGAGCGGGCGTCGAGGGTGACGTCCGTGCCCGCCGCCACGCGGACCTCCGCCGCGCTGAGCCCGGTCCACCGGCGCGTGGTGAGGGTGCGCTCCATGACCCAGCCCAGCGCCGAGTACGCGCCCTCGGGGACCATCACCCGGCCCTCGCCGTCGACCAGGTCGACGTAGCGGGTGTCCTCGGTGGCGAACGGGTCGTTCGGGCGGGTGGCGCCGAGCGTGTCGTCGATGACCTCGACAATGCCCTGCCGCGCCGGGGCGCCGGTGGAGTCCAGCAGGTGGATGGAGACCGGCATCAGCGGTGGCGCGTTGTAGGTGCTGACGGGCGTGCGCACGGTGGCCCCGTTCGACGCCTTGGCCACCACGGTCCCGCCGTACACACCGAACCGCCCGGCGTCCGGGTCGACCGTCACGTCGGTCTTGGCCGCCGCGTGCGCGGGCACGCCGAGCGAGCCGCCCGCCAGCCGCATGGTCTCCGCCGAGGACGGCTTGCCGTCCCAGGAGTCGACGCGCAGGTCCAGGCTGAGCGCGGCGGAGGCATCGCCCTGGTTGGTGTAGGTGAGCGCGCGGTCGGTGGGGTCGGTGCCCTCGACCCGGCCGAACGTCGCCGAGGCCGGACCGATCCACGCCTGGCTGAGTGCCTTGTCGATGTCGAGCTTGCCCGCGCCCTGCTCGTACCACTTGGCACCGACGTCGCGCGCGGTGGAGACCAGGGCGTCCTTGAGGGCGGGGCCGCGCCAGTCCGGGTGCTGTTGGCGCAGCAGCGCGGCCGCGCCCGCGACCTGTGGGGTCGCCATCGAGGTGCCGTCGGCCGAGGTGTAGTACTCGTCCACCGGGTCGCCCATCGAGGTGCCACTGGCGCGGGCGGCCACGATGCCCACGCCCGGCGCCACGATCTCCGGCTTGGCCAGCGCGTCGCCCAGTCGCGGGCCCCGGCTGCTGAACCAGGCCAGCTTGTCCGCGCCGTCCACCGCGCCGACGGTGAGGGCCGAGGCGGCCGATCCCGGGGTGGCGACGGTCCGGTCGCCGGAGCCGTAGTTGCCCGCGGCCACCACGAACAGCATGCCGGTGCTTGCCGAGAGCTCGTCCACCAGCCGGCTCAACGGGTCCGAGCCGTCGGTGACGCCGCCGCCGAGGCTGAGGTTCAGCACGTCCACGCCCTGCCCGGCCGCCCACTCGACGCCTGCCATCACCTGCGACATCTCACCGGAGCCGGTGTCGTCGAACACCTTGGCGGACAACAGGGTCGCGCCAGGGGCGATGCCGCGGTAGCGACCGCCGGAGGCCGCGCCGCTGCCCGCGATGGTGGAGGCGACGTGCGTGCCATGGCCGTTGTGGTCGCCGGTGTCCCCGCTGCCGGTGAAGTCCTCCGCCGCGGCCACCTTGTCCTTGAGGTCCGGGTGTCCTGAGTCGACACCGGTGTCGACGACGGCGATCCGCGTGCCGGTGCCGTCCAGCCCCAGCTTCTGGGCGGTGATGTTCGTGCTGCGCACCGTGTCCGCGCCGGCGACCCGCAACTTTCGGTCGAGGGAGAGCTTGGCGACGCCGAGCCCGCCGGTGGTCAGCGAATGCCAGAACTGTGGGGCGCGGGACTTCTCCACCCGGGTGCCCATGCCGCCCTTGAGCCGCACGCGGGGTGCCAGCGAGGTGGCCTTGCCGTCGGTGCGGGCGATCACCGGGATGGTCGGGCTCGTCGCGTCCTGTCTGCCGTCGGCCAGCAGCGCGCGGACGTCGAACAGGGCCGGGTCCAGCTCGCCCGAACGCACCAGCGGCACCGCGTCCGACGGGTAGACGAACAGGCCGTCCCGCGTGGTCATGGTGGCGAACGTGGGGCTGGAGCCGTCGGCCCGCACGGCGGGGTCGACGCGCACGGTACCGTCGTCCTGCCGGTAGTCGACCACATCGCCGGTGATCAGGGTGATCCGGGTGCCGTCGTCGGTGGGACCGGGTGGTGCGCCAGGTGGTGCCTTGGCGCTTCCCGCGGTCCCGTCGTGGCCGACGAGGAAGGCCGCGACCAGGGTGGCGACCGCCAGGTGTCGGGAGAGCTTCATCGTTCCTCCTCGGGCAGGGTTATTCGAGGATGAACGGACGATTGCCCCTACGGGAACAGTTTCCCCCGGCGGCAAGTCGCCGGCGGCGACTACGCGCCACGCGCGGACGGGCCCCGACCGGTGTTCCGGTCGGGGCCCTGGGCTCACCCGCCGCCGCGGGGGTGAGCCGGACTCGCGGTGGACTAGTTCAGCGCGCCCGGCGTCCGGACGTGCCGGGTGAAGTCGTTCCGGTTGTTGTCGGTGTCGGTGCTCAGGATGTCCCGCGCGCTGGCGGGCGCGAGCTGGTCGGGCACGCTGAGCAGGGACTGCGCCGGGCTGCCCTCACGGGCGGCGGGAACGCTGTTGGAGAACGCGATGCCGTCCACCTTGGCACCGGCGAGGGTGTAGATCGCGACACCGCCGTTGTCCGGGATGCCCTCGACGTTCGGGAGCATGTAGGGCAGCGTCTGCCCGGAGGCGATGGTGCCGGAGAAGTACGCCCCGGTCAGGGTCAGCAGGTCGCCCTCGTTGCCGCGCGGGGCCAGTTCGATGCCCACCAGCGAGATGGGCGCGACGACCACGTTGGTCGCGGTGTAGACGCGGACGACGTAGTTGCTCACGTCCACGGGGGCGTTGCTGACGTTGCGGATCTCGATGAACTCGTCCAGCGAGCCGTTCGGCCCGCGGGAGGCGACCTCGTTGACCAGGATGGGGCCCGCGGCCATTTCCTGGCCAGGAGCCTGCTCCGGCGACGCGGACGCGTGGCTCGCGGTGGTCACCGCTGCCGCGACGGCGGCGAGCACGGTTGCGGTGGTCAGGATTCGACGCATGACTGGACCTCTTTCGTCATCTCTTGAGGATTTCCCGCCGCGAGTGGGGGAGGAAATCGCGGCGGTGACAACTGTGGTCCGCAGGCCGATATCCCCGAAAGGGGCCGGTTTTCTGGCCACCTATTCGGGAATAGTCACGACCGGATCCACCGCGCGGACGGCCCGGATCCGGCGGGCCGAGGTCGCCGCGTGCTCAAGCACCGGCACGGGCACGTCGAGCACGCGCCCGAGCCAGCCGCGCCAGTACGGGCCCGGGATCCGCTTGCCCCGTTCCCACCGGGAGACCGCCTCCCGGGTGATGCTGTCGTTGCCGGACACCTGGTGCAGCCGCACCGCGAGGTCCACTTGAGACATCCCGCGTGCCTGCCGCAGCCGCGGCAGGCAGTCGCTGATCGAGACCGGTCTCCTGGCCGGCCTGGTCGACGGGGATTCCTGCGACATGGCAAAGCCTTTCTGTGGGCATGTCTGTCGTGTCGCGATCCTCGCAGGAGAAGGTTATTCACGACCAGCAGCGTCCCGGTGATACCGGCGGTACATTCAGCCACCGCGCGGGTCGAATCCCTCGGTGAACGGAGAAGGGTCCAGGTGCCAGCGGAGTTCCCGAATCAGCCGCTCGCGCAGCTGCAGGGCAAGGGCGAACTCGATCACCAACGCCGGGCCGCCCGTCGCGGCGTCGGCGTCCATCCGGCCCAGCAGCACCGCGGCCGACCGGTCGGCCACCAGGCTGTGCACGACCACCCGGCGCAACGTCAGCGCGCCGTGCATGGACAGGAAGAACGCCTCCACCTCCCGCCGGGTGCGCACGGGTCCGTGCCAGGGCGCCCCCGGCACCGAGGAGACCCACCAGCAGTCCACCGGCTCGGTGAACAGCTCGCTGATGGCCGCGCTGTCGCGCGCCACGAACCGCGCCACGAACCGCTGCGTGGTCGTCACGGCGAGCCCCCCGCCCCCCGGCGACGGGGGTATCCCGTCCTCGACGGCATGCCTCATGACGGCAGCAGCTCACAGCCGAAGTCGCGCCGGTTGTCGTCGGTGTCGGTACTGCGCGCGTCCCGCGTCAGCACCAGACCGGTGGCACAGGCCAGCGCCGCCTCCGCCTCCCGGCACGGCGACCCCGCGACGGTCGACACCCGGTCGGCGAGCACCCCCCGGCTGGTGAGCAGCCGGTACCCGTCCCCGTCGACCGCGGGCACGGAGATCTGCGCCGGGTCCTCCGGCATGGCGTAGATGCCCGCGATGGCGAGCCGCTCGTCGGGGCCGAGCGAGGTGCCCGCGGGCAGCTTCGCCACCGTGGTGGTGGTCCGTCCGACGCAGGACTCGACGGACCAGCCGGAGAGGTCGATCTCGGCGGTCGAGGTGTTGCGCAGTTCGAGGTAACCGGTGGCGCCGGTGGCGAGGACGCTGTGCAGCTTCACGGGATTCTGACCGGGTGTCACCAACGACAACGTCGCGACCAACGCGACGTGCACGATGTGGGCGTATCTCATCGGCCCAGCCTGTCGCAGGCGAGGGTCGCGCAGAAAGGGGCCAAAACACCCAGTATTCACCTGATAACGTCACTGCTGCAACGTTATCGCCCAGGTTGAACCATCAAAATCCCGCGCCGCCGAAAAGCCCGACCCTCCACATCGGATTCCATCCTGGCACGCGCCCGGTCCGCCGCCAAGGGGCCACTTCACCCATCGCGCCGATCGTCGTGGCCCATCGCGGTCGCACCGCCGGTATGCCATTGCCGCCCGCGTCCGGTCGGGCCACCGTGATTGCGGATCACCCGCGAAGAAAGGGCGAACAACCATGCGAATCCCCTGGCGAGCGGCGATCATGGTCGCCGTCCTGACCCTGGTGTCCGCGGGCGGCGCGGTGAGCGCCGCCGCACCACCCGCCCCGACCCCGGCCCCCACCTACACGACCGCCCAGCTGCAGGCCCTCCAGGCCCTGATCGACACCCACCTCCACGACTACGGAGCCGGAAGACAGGTGCGGGTCAACCAGATCGCCTTCGACGACGGCCGCACCCTCCTCACCTTCCCGCTACCCGGCGAACCCGCCGCGCGGACCGTCGACGAGCCCATGACCGCCCTGGGCACGGCCAACTGCACCTACCTGTACGCCTGTTTGTGGAGCGACACGAACTACAACGGCACCCGGCTGTCGCGCACAACCTGCGACGTGATCACACTGACCGCCCCGTTCACCTCCAGCACGGGGTCGATCCACAACAACCAGACCAACAACACCCAAACCATCCTCTACAACTCGGCGGGCCAGATCCTCAACGCCAACCAAGCCCTCTCCAAAATCAACGACACCGGCGTCGGCACCCGCCCCAACGCCCGAACCTGGCGAGTCTGCTGACCTTTGCCACAGATGAATCCTGCCTCGCCCGGCGGCACCATCGGCCAGGCGAGGCAGGTCCATTCGACAGGCTAGTTGTATGAGGCCATGACGTTGGTGACGCCGGTGTGGAGCCGTGTGGCTGGTGGTCGGTTTCCGGCGGTGGTGTGGGGCCGATGGTAGTTGTAGTGCACGTTCCAGACCGTGAGGGCGTCGGTGCGTTGTTGTTCGCTGGTCCAGGCGCGGGTGTAGAGGAATTCCTCGGTCAGGATGCGGTTGTAGCGTTCGACCTTGCCGTTGTGGCGTGGGGTGTAGGGGGTGATGCGTTGGTGGCGGGCGCCGCGTAGGACGGTGGCGAAGTCGTGGGCTCGGTAGCAGG
>NZ_KB894456.1 GCF_000374445.1 Actinokineospora enzanensis DSM 44649
GGCCGCACGGGCGGAAAGCCCAAGTACAACCCGGTACGTGCGGCTTCCCGCCCGCACGCCCAGAGACCACGCGGATCACGAATCCCGCGCACCAGACTTACCGGACAGCGCCTAGGCGCGGAGCCCGAGCAGGTCCTGGACGACGTCCTGCGGGTCGGCGCCCAGGTCGAGGCGGCCGAGCAGCACCAGCGCTGGCTGTTCGGCGTTGTCGGCGTCGATCTCCACCGCGGTGGTCTCCCGGCCCAGCCTGCGGGTGACCGCGAGCCGGACCCGGACCTCGTCCCACCGCCACTGCCGACGCCCGGCGATCCCTCGAACGGTGATCCCGATCGAGTCGGCCGCCAAGCGCGGCCGCAGCAGCGTGCCCGCCAGCGACAGGGCAGCGAGCAGGACTGCCGCCAAGATCAGCAGCAGCCTGCCTCTCGTGTCCTCGATCAGCACCGCTACCAGGGCGGATGCCGTCGCGAGCAGCCAACCGACGACGAGTACGCGGGGCTCGGTGGCCCACTCGCGGGGGGTGTTCTCAGCAGTCACCGGAATTTATCCACAGGAGTTATCCACAATGGGGATGAGTTACATCCGTGTGGTTCAGTCACTATCCGCTGAACGGACCAGTACCCGTTGCGCTGCGTGGTGACCCCCGGTCGGGCTACCGCCAACGCATGGTCATCAGCAGACCCGCGATCATCAGGGAGAACCCGATCGCGAAGTTCCAGTTGCCGAGATCCATCATGAATGGGATTTTCTCCCCGGCGATGTAGTTCACGACCAGCCAGGCCAAGCCGATCAGCATGATGCCAAGCATCACGATGATGTAGATCGGGTGTGACGGTCCGGCGGGCTTCACCTTGACCGGCGTGCGGCGATCGGCCGGAGGGGTGTACACGGCCTTCTTGCGGACCTTGGACTTCGGCATGCTGTCCTCGCCTGACGTGATGCGTTGGGTGCGGTCGAGCTGGCATGGCGCAACTACCGCCGGTGCAACACGTTAACGTAGCTGAGTAGTGCGGCGAATCACCAGTCGCCAACGATGTTGATTCCGCACGTCGGAGAGGAGCCCGCGTGACCACCCTGGACACCGGCGGCCCGCCAGCGGACGGGCTGCTGAGCCCGGAGGACCCGCCCCGGCGGCCGGAACGCGTGCGCACGGTCGTGCGGGGCATCGGTGAACTGCTGATCACGGCGGGTCTGGTGGTGCTGCTCTTCGTCGTCTACGAGGTCTACGTGACCGACCTCGTGTCCGCGGGCAAGCAGCGGGACGCCACCGCGGCGCTGGACGACACCTGGAAGGACGGCGGCGGTGGCGTGGACACCGTGCCCGGCCCGGAGCGTGTCGAGCGGTTCAACGGCCTGAACGAGGGTTCGGGATTCGCCAAGATGTACATCCCCGCGTTCGGCGCGGATTACGACTTCACGATTATCGAGGGAACGACGGAGAAATCCCTGGAGATCGGCCCCGGCCATTACCGCGGCACGGCCTACCCGGGCGAGCCGGGCAACTTCGCCGTCGCGGGCCACCGGGTCGGCAAGGGTGCCCCGTTCAACGACATCGACCTGCTGAACTCCTGCGACGCGATCGTGGTCGAGACGCACTACAGCTGGTTCATCTACCGGGTGCTGCCCAAGGGCGACGAGGTCCAGGGCTGGGCCGCGGGCAAAGGTGCCGCCGACCCGCGCTGCCAGGGCGTGGCGCCGCTCGGCGGCCCGTACGCCGGGCTGGTCGGGCAGGAGATCGTCCGTCCCACCCAGGGCGAGGTCATCGCCCCGGTGCCGGGCAAGTCGGGCGCCGCGGCCAGCGCGGGCGAGCGGGCCACGCTGATGACGCTGACCACCTGCCACCCGCGCTTCTCCGACCGCCAGCGGCTGATCGTGCACGCGGTGATGGTGAAGCAATGGGCCAAGGACCCGGCCAAGCCGGGCGAGACGCCACCCGAGTTGAAGGAGACCAGCTGATGTACGGGTGGATCTGGCGGCACCTGCCGGGGCCTACGATGGTGCGGGTGCTCACCTCGGTGGTGCTGGTGGCAGGCGTGGTGGCGCTGTTGATGTTCGTGGTGTTCCCGTGGGTGGAGCCGAAGCTGCCGTTCAACCAGGTGACGACCCAGCAGTAGCCGCCCGGAGGCCAAGGCCCCGACGGTGAGTTCGGCCCGCACCGGCACCCCGCGTCCACCGGTCGCGGCGAGGAAGGGCGGCAGGTCCTGATTGCGGGCCATCGCCAACGTGGTGCGACCGATGCCCGCGATCAACGCCAGCAGCGCGCCCAGGCTCGCGGCGGCCGCGCCGATCCGAACCAGCGGGGTGAGCGCGGGATATCCGGCGACGGTCAACAGATCGGCCAGCGGTGCGGTTGCGGCAGCGAGTCGGTTAGGCGACAACTCAGGGGCGTTTCGTCGGGGTGGGCGGTAGGTTGGCGCCATGCGCGTCCTGGTCGTCGACAACTACGACAGCTTCGTCTACAACCTCGTCCAGTACCTGGCCCAGCTCGGCGCCGAGTGCGAGGTGCGGCGCAATGACGCCCCCGAACTGCTCGCCGACGATGTGCTCGACGGGTTTGACGGAGTGCTGGTTAGTCCGGGGCCGAGTACGCCGGAGCGGGCCGGGCACAGCATCGAGGTGATCAAGCGGTGTGCGGCCGCGCGGGTGCCGGTGCTCGGGGTGTGTCTGGGGCACCAGGCGATCGGGGTGGCGTGGGGGGCCACGGTCGATCGGGCGCCGGAGTTGTTGCACGGTAAGACGAGTCGGGTGTTCCACTCCGGGAACGGGGTGTTGGTCGGTGTGCCGGATCCGTTCACGGCCACCCGCTACCACTCGTTGACCGTGGTGCCGGAGACCATTCCGGATGCCGAGTTCGAGGTCACCTGTCGGACCGAGAGTGGGGTCGTGATGGGGATGCGGCACCGCGAGCTGCCGGTCGAGGGGGTGCAGTTCCATCCCGAGTCCGTGCTCACCGATGGCGGGCACCGGATGCTGGCCAACTGGATGGCCGCGGCCGGGCACCCGGTGGCCGAGGCCCGGGTCGCCGAGTTGGAGCGCGCCATGCGGGAGCTCACTCGCGCGCTGGCCTGAGCCGACGGATACGAAAGGGCCCTCCCGGGGAACCGGGAGGGCCCTTCACGTTCAGCGGCTAGCGGTTGGTCGGGAACGTCGGGATGGTGGGCTGGTTGCGTGCCTTCCCGATCGCCACGCCGATGGTGGCGCCCTTGTCGATCTTGTCGCCGGGCTGCTGCTGCTGCTCGATGATCTTGCCGACCTCGTCCGGGTCGTTGGTCCACTGCTCGACCGCGTTCAGCGTGCCGCTCCAGCCGCGCTGGCGCAGGGCGTTCTCCGCCTCCTGGCGGGACTTGCCGGTCAGGTCCGGCATCTCGATCTCGATCTTGTCGCCCTTGGAGACGTTCAGCGTGACCGTGCTGTTCTTGGCCAGCTTCCCGCTCTTCGGCGACTGGTCGACGACCTGGTCCGCTGGCTGGTCCGAGGACACGTCCTTGCGCTGCACCTTGAACCCGGCCGAGGTCAGGTTCTTGGACGCGGTGTCGAAGTCCTGGCCGACCAGGTTCGGCACGTCCACCGCGTCCGGGCCCTTGCCGATGATCAGCTTGATCTGGGTGCCCGGGGCCACCGACTGGCCTGCCGCCGGGCTGGTGCCGACGACCTTGCCGATCTGGTTCTGGTCGTCGGTCGGTGACTCGTCGGTGGTGGGCGCGACGGTGAACTTGGCCTGCTGCAGCATGGTCGTGGCGTCCTGCGGGGTCTTGCCGCTCACGTCCGGCACCGGCACCTTGCCCGGGGCGGTACCGACCTTGATGGTCACCCGGTCGCCCTTGCGGACCGTGGTGTTCGGCGCCGGGTTGGTGTCCACCACCTTGCCGATCGAGTCCGCGGTGCAGGTGCCCGCGGGCGGGCTGTCGCCGGTCTGGTCGCAGATCACCGGCTCGCGCTGCACCTGCAGGCCGAGCTTGTTCAGCGTCGAGTCCGCGTCCGCGACCGCCTGGGCGCGCACGTCCGGCATGGCGAACGAGTCGCTGCCCGAGGGCTTGTCCTGGTCTCGGGACAGCAGGATGAGCAGCACGCCGACGAGCGCGAGGACGATCAGCACCACCAGCGCGATGAGCCAGTTCTTGCGCCGCTTGCGCCTGCGCTCGTCTTCCTCGTCGTAGTTGTTGTAGCTGTCGTAGTCGTCGGAAACGACCTCCGGCCGGTGCCTGCCGCGCACCTCGGTCGGCCGGTTCGGGGCCGGGCCGCCGAGCACGGCGGTGCGGTCGTCGTCGGTCATCACCATCGGGGCCGCGGGCCGCTGGCCGGAGAGCACCCGCACGATGTCGGTGCGCATCTCGGCCGCCGACTGGTAGCGGTTGGCCGCGCCCTTGGACATCGCCTTGAGCACGATCGCGTCCAGCTGCGGGCTGACCCGCGGGTTGAGCGCGGACGGCGGCTTCGGGTCCTCCCGCACGTGCTGGTAGGCCACCGCGACCGGGGAGTCGCCGGTGAACGGCGGTTCCCCGGTGAGCAGCTCGAACAGCACGCAGCCGGTGGCGTACACGTCGCTGCGGGCGTCCACGGCCTCGCCGCGCGCCTGCTCCGGCGACAGGTACTGGGCCGTCCCTATCACCGCGGCGGTCTGCGTGACGGCGACCTGGCCGTCGGCGACCGCGCGGGCGATGCCGAAGTCCATCACCTTGACCGCGCCGGTCTTGGTGATCATCACGTTGGCTGGCTTGACGTCCCGGTGCACGATGCCGTGCCGGTGGCTGAAGTCCAGCGCGGCGCAGACGTCGGCCATGATCTCCATGGCGCGCTGGCCGGGCAGCGGTCCCTCGGACTTGACGATGTCCCGCAGGGTCCGCCCGTCCACGTACTCCATGACGATGTAGGGCAGCGGCCCGGTCTCGGTGCGGGTCTCGCCGGTGTCGTAGACGGCCACGATCGCCGGGTGGTTGAGCGCGGCGGCGTTCTGCGCCTCGCGCCGGAAGCGCTCCTGGAACTGCGGGTCGCGGGCCAGGTCCTGGCGCAGCACCTTCACCGCGACCTCGCGTCCGAGCCGGACGTCACGGCCGCGGTGGACCTCGGACATGCCGCCGTAGCCGATCGTCTCGCCGATCTCGTAGCGGTTGGAGAGCAGTCGCGGTGTGGTCATCGGTGCGTTGTCCCGCTCCTAGTCAAGTCCTGTCCCATCATGCCTGCTGTCCGCGCGCGGATCGGGCAGGGTCCCGCGCTGTCGGCCCCGTGCCGGGGCCCGGTGGTCGTGGTCATCCCGGGGGCCCGATCTGCGGCCTGCACGTGATTGTGACCGGCGTGCCGCGCTCGACCCGGCCGATCGGCGAGACTTCGACAACCAGGCACGTGCTCGAATCGTCCGGGTGCACCCCGGACTCGGTCAACACCTGGGGTGGCAGCCCCAGGGTGCGCAACCGGGCCTCGACCTCGTACGCCGGGTGTTTGACGTACCGGGTGGGGATGAGGGTGATGGTCCCATCCTCGTCCACTTCCGGCGGGTCCACCGTACGGCTCGGCCGGGTGGTCGTCGGCTGCCCGGCGGGCGGCCCGCCCGGTTCCTCTTCGCTCTGCGGGCGGGTCGAGGTGGTGCGCGGCGACGGGGTGCCCGGCATGCGGTCCCCCGGGTCGTCCGAGCGCAGGATCGCGGGCAGGCCGAAGGCGAGCGCGGCGATCAGCGCCAGGGTGAGCACCACGATCGCCACCCACAGCGGGCCGCGGCCGGAGCGGCGCGGCGGCGAGCCGCCCATCGGGAACGGCCCGGAGGTCGGCGGCAGCCCCGGCGGCACGACCGGCCGCAGCCCGGGGTGGGTACCGGTCGCGTGCGGCACCGGGTGGCCAGGGTGCGGGGTGGCGGGGGCGTGCTGGGCGACCGCCATGGCCAGGCCGGACGGGGCAGGCAGCGGCCTGCCCGCGCGCACCGCGGCCACGGCGGCGGCGAACTCGCCGCCGCTGCTGTAGCGCTGCCGGGGGTCCTTGACCAGAGTCGCCTCGATCACCGCGCGGGCGCCCGGCGGGATGTCCGGCGGCAGCGGCGGCGGGATGTCGCGGATGTGCATCATCGCGACCGTCACCGCGTTCTCGGACAGGAACGGCCTGCGCCCGGCCAGGCACTCGTAGCCGACCACTGCCAGCGAGTACACGTCGCTGGCAGGCTCCGCCTCGTGCCCGAGCGCCTGCTCCGGGGCGATGTAGTGCGCGGTGCCCATGACCATCCCGGACCGGGTGACCGGGGCGGCGTCGGCGGCCTTGGCGATGCCGAAGTCGGTCAGCTTCACCACGCCTGCCGGGGTGATCAGGATGTTGCCCGGCTTGACGTCCCGGTGCACGTAGCCGCGCTCGTGCGCGGCCTGCAGCGCGTGTCCGGCCTGCTCCAGGATGTCCAGCGTGCGCTCGGCCGGGAGCCTGCCCTCCTTGGCCAGGATCGCCGCCAGCGGGTCGCCCTCGACCAGCTCCATCACCAGGTACGCGGTGTCCTGCGGCCCGTCCACGATGGCCGCGGTCTCGCCGTAGTCGTGCACGGCGGCGATGCCCGGGTGGTTGATCGATGCGGTGGTGCGCGCCTCGGTGCGGAAGCGGTGCAGGAACTCGGCGTCGCCGCACAGCTCCGGCTTGAGGACCTTCACCGCGACCAGCCGGTCCAGCCGGGTGTCGGCGGCCTCCCACACCTCGCCCATGCCACCGACCGCTATCCGGCGGGCGAGCCGGTAGCGGTCGGCGAGCAACTGGCCGGAGGTGAGCACGGCTCAGCCACCCCCGTCGAGGTACGCGGTCATGGTGGCGCGGCCGATGGCGGCGGACAGCTTGCCGCCGGTGGCGGCCACGTCCTTGCTCTCCACCACGACCGCCACCGCGATCTTCGGGTTGTCGGCTGGCGCGAACGCCACGTACCAGGCGAACGGCGGGGTGTTCTTCGGGTCGTTGCCGGTCTCCGCGGTGCCGGTCTTGGACGCGATGGTCAGCCCGTCGCGCTTGCCGTCGCCGCCGGTCTTCGACTCCGAGGTGACCATCATGTCGCGCAGCTGCGAGGCGGAGTCGCGGCTCATCGCCCGGCCGAGGCTGTCGGCGTCGAAGCCGGAGATCTCGGACAGGTCCGGGGCCAGGATCGACCGCACCAGCTGCGGCTTCATCCGCTCGCCGCCGTTGGCGATGGTGGCCACGATCTGCGCGTTCTGCAACGGGGTCAGCCGGACGTCGCGCTGCCCGATGCCGGACTGCATCAGCGCGGCCTTGTCGGGCACGTTCAGGCAGGACGAGCTGGGCCCGAGGCAGGACTGCTCGACCGGCATCGGCACGGTGAGATCGTCCTCGCCGATGCCGAACTTGGCCGCCTGGTCGGTCACCTTCTGCGAACCGAGGTCGCCCGCGAGCTGGGCGAAGGAGGTGTTGCAGGACAGCGACAGCGCGACCTCCATGGTCACCCCGTCCGGCGTGCCGTTGCAGTAGCCGCGGTTGTAGTTGCGCAGTTCCGAGCCGCCGACCACGAGCTTGTCGGTTGAGGTCAGCTGGGTGTCCTTGTTCTTGCCGTCGGTCAGCGCGGCCGCGCCGATCACCAGCTTGAACGTGGAGCCGGGCGCGTAGGTCTCGGAGATCGCCCGGTTCAGCATGGGCTTGCGCTTGTCGTCGTTGTAGGTCTTCCAGGCCGCCGCCTGCGCCTCCGTGTCGTGCGCGGACAGCGTGTTCGGGTCGTAGGACGGGGTGCTGACCATGGTCAGGATCTCGCCGGTCTTCGGGTTGAGCGCCACCACGGACCCGGCGAAGCCCGCCTTGTCCATGGCGTTGTACGCGGCGGCCTGCGCGGCCGGGTTGATGGTCAGCTGGATGTTGCCGCCGCGCGGGTCCCGGCCGGTGATCAGGTCCGAGAGCCTGCGCACGAACAGCCGGTCGTCGGAGCCGTTGAGGATCTCGTCCTCGGCGCGCTCCAGGCCGCCCGCGCCGTAGCGCACCGAGTAGAAGCCGGTGACCGGCGCGTACATCGGGGCCTCGTTGTACACCCGCAGATAGCGCAGTCGGTCGTTGGTCTGCTGGACCGTGGCCAGCACCTTGACCTGGTTGTTCTTGTCCGGGGTGACGATCTTGCCGCGCTCCCGGGCGTACTCCTCCAGCAGCACCCGCTTGTTGCGCGGGTCGTTGCGGTAGTCGTCGGCCTTGATGATCTGGATGTAGGTGGCGTTGGCCAGCAGCAGGATGATCATGCCGAGCATGGCCAGGCCGACCCGGCGCAGCGGAGTGTTCATGTCGGCCGCTCCACCATGACGGTGTGTGCCTCGGCGATCGGAGCCTGCGGCACGGGGCGGGGGCGGGAGCCGGTCTGCGGCCTGCGCGCGGCGTCCGAGATGCGCAGCAGGATCGCGACCAGCACGTAGTTCGCCAGCAGCGAGGAACCCCCGTAGGACAGGAACGGCGCGGTGATGCCGGTCATCGGGATGAGCTTGGTGACCCCGCCGACGACCACGAACACCTGCATGATCAGCAGGAAGGACAGGCCGCCGCCGAGCAGCTTGCCGAAGGTGTCGCGCACCGCGAGCGCGCTGCGCATGCCGCGCAGGGCCAGCACGGTGTAGACCATCAGCAGCGCGGCCAGGCCGATGAAGCCAAGCTCCTCGCCGATGGCCGCGGCGATGAAGTCGGTGTTGGCCAACGGCACCAGCTCCGGGCGGCCCGCGCCCAGCCCGGTGCCGCCGACCCCGCCGGTGCCCAGACCGAACAGCGCCTGCGCGATCTGGTAGCCGCCGCCCGCCTGGGCGTAGGTGGCCAGCGGGTCGAACCAGTTGGCCACCCGCTGCTGCACGTGGGTGAACAGCTTGTAGGCCACCACCGCGCCGCCGACGAACAGGGTCAACCCCAGACCGACCCAGATGCCGCGCTCGGTGGCCACGTAGAGCATCACCAGGATGGTGCCGAAGAACAGCAGCGAGGTGCCCAGGTCCTTCTGGAACACCAGCACGCCAAGCGAGCACGCCCAGGCGAACACGACCGGGCCGAGGTCGCGGGCGCGCGGGAGGTCGATGCCCAGCACCCGGCGGCCCGCGGCCATGAACAGGTCGCGCTTGGCGACCAGGAACGCGGCGAAGAACACCAGCAGCAGGATCTTGGAGAACTCGCCCGGCTGCAGCGAGAACGGGCCGACCTTGAGCCAGATCTTGGCGCCGTTGATGGTCGGCGCGATGGCGCTGGGCAGCAACGCGGGCAGTGCCAGCAGCACCAGGCCCACCAGGCCGAAGGTGTAGTGGTACTTGGTCAGCGTGCGGTGGTCCTTGACCACGACCAGCACCGCGAGGAACAGCCCGAGCGCCACCGTGGTCCACAGGATCTGCCGGGGCACGTCGTTGTTGATCTGCTTGCCCGCGCGCAGCGCGACCTCGGTCATGGCCAGGTCGATCCGGTAGATCATGACCAGGCCCAGCCCGTTGAGCAGCGCCACGCACGGCAGGATCAGCGGGTCCGCGTATGGCGCGAACCGCCGGACCGCCACGTGCGCGATGCCGAACAGGCCGAGGAAGGCCAGGCCGTACCAGAAGATGCGGAAGGTGAGCTGCTGTTCCTGGTTGGCCTCCACCAGCATCAGCGCGGCGGAGACCACGATCGCGGCGAACCCGAGCAGGAGCAACTCGGTGCCCCTTCGGGTGGGCGCCGCCGCGGGGTTGACACCCGCGTTGCTCTGCCCGGTCGTCGGACCAACCGCGCCCTGGACCGGAGATGACATCAGCCGCCGCCCTTGTCCTCGGTGTGCGGGTTGCGGCAGTTCACACCCGGCTGCGGAGTCTCCACGACAGAGGATGACGCGGTGCCCGGTGCGGTGGTTGTTCCCGGGGTTCCCTCGGTCGAAGTCGTGACCGGCGCGGTGGTGGTCATCGGGGTGGTGGTGATCGGTGTGGTGGTGATCGGTGTGGTGGTGACGGGCGCGGTGGTGGCCTCGGGGACGGTCGTCGTGGTCGGCGCCGGGGTGGTGGTCTGCGGCGTGTTCAGGGTGTCGCAGTTGGGCAGGCCGTAGGTGCGGCGCAGCTCCTGGATGAAGTCGCGCGCGGCCTTCTCACTGGTGAAGTGGTTGTTGCCGGAGCGCACCTCCTCCTTGCCGAACTGCATGAGGTCGTCGACGTAGAACCGGTCGCACCGGGTCAGCGTGGGATCGCAGGACCCCTGCTTCTGGCTGTTGAGCGACAGGCCGAGCACGTTGCCGCGCACGCCCTGGAAGATGGCGATCTCGCCGTCATCGCCCTCGCCGACGAAGTACTGGTTGTCGACCCAGATCTTGGCCGCCACCACGCCCGCCGCGAGCAGAACCAAAAGCAGCAGCAGGCCGATCACCAGCCGCCGCCGCTTGCGCCGCTTGATCCGCGGGTCCGGCGGCGGGGGCTGCTCGACCTTGCGCGGCTCCGGCCGCGGCGTGGTCATCGCGCTCGCCCGGGACGCGGGGGAGTCCGGCGGCGGGGTCTCGTCCATGCCGTTGCCCGCGGCGCCGCCGATGATCGGGTGGTTGTCGCCGTAGTCGATGTCGACCACGTCGGCCACGATCACGGTCACGTTGTCCGGACCACCGCCGCGCAGCGCCAGCTCGATCATCCGGTCCGCGCACTCCTGCGGGTCCGGGATCTGGATCGCCTCGCTGAGCGTCTCGTGGCTCACCGGCCCGGACAGCCCGTCCGAGCACAGCAGGTAGCGGTCTCCCGGGCGTGCCTCCCGGATCGTCAGGCTCGGCTCCACCTCGTGCCCGGTCAGCGCCTTGAGCAGCAGCGAGCGCTGCGGGTGCGTGGCCGCCTCGTCCTCGGTGATCCGGCCCTCGTCGATCAGCGACTGGACGAACGTGTCGTCGTGCGTGATCTGCGAGAACTGGCCGTTGCGGCGCAGGTAGACCCGCGAGTCGCCGACGTGCACCAGGCCGATCCGGTTCCCCGCGAACAGGATCGCCGACAGCGTCGTGCCCATGCCGTCGAGATCGGGGTCGCCCGCCACCAGCTCGGCGATCGCGCCATTGCCCGCGAGCGTCGCCTCGCGCAACAACCCGAGCAGGTCCTCACCCGGCTCGTCGTCGTCCAACGGCGCCAGCGCGGCGATCACCACCTTGCTGGCGACCTCACCGGCGACGTGGCCGCCCATACCGTCGGCCAGGGAAAGCAGGCGTGGGCCCGCGTACACGGAGTCCTGGTTGTTGGAACGCACCAGGCCCCGGTCGCTGCGGGCCGCGTAACGAAGAACTAGGGTCATGAGCGCAGCTCGATCACCGTCTTGCCGATACGGATCGGGACACCTAGTGGCACCCGGAGTGGTTGGGTGACCTTAGCCCGGTCCAGGTAGGTGCCGTTCGTCGAGCCCAGGTCTTCCACGTACCAGTCGGTCCCGCGCAGCGACAGCCGGGCGTGCCGGGTCGAGGCGTAGTCGTCGTCCAGCACCAGCGTCGAGTCGTCCGCGCGACCCATCAGGATCGGCCTGCCGTCCAGCGTGATCCGCGTCCCGGCCAGCGCGCCGTGCGTCACCACCAGCTGCCGCGGCACCTTGCCCCGCTTGCCCGCCACCGACTTGCGGAAGCCGGGCACCGCCACGCGGAGCCCGGACGCCGCGTAGAGGTCCGACCGGACCACCCGCAGCGCGGCCAGCACGAACAACCAGAGCAGGGCCAGGAATCCCGCTCTGGTCAGCTGCATCACCAACTCAGGCACTTGTTGTGACCGCTCCTGTGCTTCTCACGGTGTCCAACTCGACATGAGGACTGTCCGGGCACGCGCTCGGACAGCCCTCAGGACGTCTGGTCGACCTCGTACGTTGCCTTCGCTCGCCGCCCTCCGGCGGCCCGTGCCGACCGCCTTGCGTGGTGTCTTGGAGCTTCCCCGACCCGAGGACACCGACCCGCGGACCGCCGCTCAGCCCTGGGTGCGGAAGACCAGCGAGGAGTGGCCGATGCGGACCACGTCGCCGTCGGCCAGCTGCCACGTCTGCACCGGGGTGCCGTTGACCGTGGTGCCGTTCGTCGACCCCAGGTCGGCCAGGGTCGCGCTCTGCCCGTCCCAGGTGATCTCCAGGTGCCTGCGCGACACACCGGTGTCCGGCAGCCGGAAGTCGGCGTCCTGGCCCCGGCCCACCACGTTCCCGCCCTGCTTGAGCGAGTAGTTGCGGTTCGAGCCGTCGTCCAGCTGCAGGCTCGCCGACAGCTGCCGCGGACCGGTCTGCACCGCGGGCGGCGCGTAGCCCTGCTGGCCGTACGGGTCCTGCCCGTAGCCCTGCTGCTGCTGGCCGTAGCCCTGGTCGTAACCGCCCTGGTGGCCGTAGCCCTGCTGCTGGCCGTAGCCCTGGTCGTAGCCACCCTGCTGTGGCTGGCCGTAACCCTGGTCATAGCCGCCCTGCTGCTGGCCGTAGCCCTGCTGCTGCTGGCCGTAGCCCTGGTCGTAACCGCCCTGCTGTGGCTGGCCGTAACCCTGGTCATAGCCGCCCTGCTGCTGGCCGTAACCCTGGTCGTAACCGCCGCCGTGCTGCTGGGGCGGCTGCTGGCCGTAGCCTTGACCGTAGTTGGGATCGTTGCCGTACTGGCCCTGGCCGTACCCGTACTGCTGCTGTCCGTACGGGTCGCCATCAGGCGCCTGGCCGTAGCCGGGAGGCTGGCTCATGGATCGGTCTCCTGCGTTGCGGGGTTGTGCCTGCCGTCGGCCCGCCGGTCGGCCCGAGCCGCCGGCTTGCGGCTGGGCCTCCACGTCGGGGTCGACGGACGAGCGGGTTCGGAATTGTCCGGTGTGCAGCGCGTCGGAGCGCTCCAGGGAGACTACGACGTCGCCATAGGTATCCCAGCCGTGCTCGGCGAGATGTTCCGCCACGCAGTCGGCGAGCAGCGCCTTCATCCGGCTCTCGTCGTCGGAGAAGTTCTGGTGGTCGGCCGGGCCGAGCTGCACCACGTAGTGGTTCGGCGCCAACAGCCTCCCACCAGCCAGCTCGCGGACGTTGTCCTCGCCTTCGCGCTGCAGCGCCTGGGCCACTTCCTGGGGCACCACGTTGCCACCGAACACGCGCGCGAAGGTGTTGCCCACGACGTCCTCCAGCTTGCGGTTCAACCGCTGTCCGATGCCCATGAGCCTCCTTCCCGTCCGTGCTCCTGGACCGATCGTATCCGGGTGCGCCGTGCCGGACACGGGTATGTGCGAACCCGGTTTCGGGCCGTGCTAGAGTTCTGCTCGTCCCGCTGAGGGACACCACCACTCGGGCGAGTGGCGGAATGGCAGACGCGCACGGTTCAGGTCCGTGTGTCCGAAAGGACGTGGGGGTTCAACTCCCCCCTCGCCCACTCGATCCGAGATCCCTCCTGCTCGCAAAAAGCGCTCGCAGGGGGGATCTCGTCATTGTATCTGGGGGCCGAGCCCCCAGACCCCCACGGTGCGGGATTCTCCCGATCCAGCGTGGTGACATCTGGGGCTGAGCCCAGGACCTCACGGTGTGGCATCTCCCGATCCAGCGTGGTGACATCTGGGGCTGAGCCCAGAGCCTCACGGTGTGGCATCTCCCGATCCAGACTGGTGACGTTGGTGGGGGCGTGATCTTTCGGTGGTGATCTCTTCTGGCGGGGGTGGGGTTTGGGGAGGGTTCATCTGGGGGTTGGGGTGTGGAGTGGGGGTGTTCGGGTGCGGTCGTGAAGGTCACTGGTTGGCCTGTTGGATCGACCTTGGGTGGAATCGTGACTGATTCACGTGTTCGTCGGTGGCGGGTGGGGGCTGTGGCCGGGGTGGTGGCCGCGGCGTTGGGTGTGGTGGTTGTGCCTGGTGTGGCCGGGGCGGCGGGGGTGACCTGGCCGGGCGGTAGCGCGGTGTCCAACGCGGACGCGTCCAACGTGTTCGGGTCGGACCTGAGCGGGCTGTACCTGGAGGGGAGCGTGCTGTGGGGCGCGCAGAACTCCGGGAAGCTGTGGCGGCTGGTGCCGGACGGGGCCGGGAAGTGGAAGCCGGACACGACCAACGGGTGGTCGTCCGGCAAGAAGCTGAAGTTCCCGGGTGGGTCGGGGACGCCGGACAGCGAGGGCGTGACGGTGACCGGGGCGGGGGCCTCGGGCGGGGTGTTCGTCGCCAGTGAACGCAATGGTTCCGGGTCGAGCAGGCTGTCGGTGCTGCGGTACGACGTCAGCGGCAGCTCGACGACGTTGACCGCGACGAAGGAGTGGAACCTGACGTCGAACCTGCCGTCGGTGAGTTCGAACGGCGGGTTCGAGGCGGTCACGTGGGTGCCGGACGGCAGCCTGACCGCGGCGGGCTTCCGGGACGAGTCGACCGGCGCGGCCTACAACCCGGGCGGCTACGGGGCGCACACCGGCGGCGTGTTCTTCGTCGGCGTCGAGGACACCGCGATGGTCTACGGGTTCGTCCTGCAGGACTCGGGGGCGTTCACCAGGGTGGCCTCGATCGACTCCGGCATGGACGGGGTGATGGAGCTGCAGTGGGAGCCGCAGGCGTCGCGGCTGTGGGTGGTCTGCGATGACAACTGCGACGGGGAGCACCGGACGATGAAGGTCGACGGGTTCGGCGCGTTCGCCACCACCGCTGTCTACAAGCGACCCAGCGGGATGCCGAACTACAACAACGAGGGCTACGCGGTGAGCGGTTCCGCCGAGTGCGTCGGCGGGACCAAGCCGGTCTACTGGGCCGACGACAGCAACGACAGCGGCCACGCGCTCCGCAAGGGGACGCTCAGCTGCTGAGGCCGGGTGCCGCCGCTCGCGGTCCGGTTCGGGCCGCGAGCGGTCTTTTTCCACGTCGACACCGAATTTGATGTTGAACGGAGAGTTTCTTCGATCTTCGGATATTTGTTGTGCTGCTGTGGCGCAGCGCACATTTCGCCGCGTGTGACCTGGCGGTCGTTGGGGAACTCGGGGGGCGTTCGCGGCGTTGGGGGAGACGTAGGGTGATTTTTCGCGAGACCGGTGGTCTTGTGGGTCACCCGGACGGCCGCACAGTCGGGCCGAAGTCCGAGTACCGGTCGTCGACCGGTTACCGACCGCTCAGCGCCGCCGGTCGCATGAAGGGGTTCGGGCCCTCTTAATCGTCCCGTCCTGCCTGGTACTCCATTGAAGTACCAATCGACACCTCGGTGATCAGCACGCAACTCGGCTGCGGCGGGCGCGCGGTGGAAGAGAAGGGCGGAGTTCGTGACCGGCATTCCTGGGCGCACGGCGGTAAGCGAGAGTCTGAAGGCGCTGCCCGCGCAGCTGACGCCACCGGTCGAACTCCCTGCCGGGGTCCACGAGCTCGCGGTGCGCGCGGCGGCCGCGCTCGGCTGGTCGGGCACCGTGCTGCCGGAGATGACCCTGCACGGGCGGCGGGTCTGCCTGGTCGCCGATCTCAAGGCCGATGTGCACGCCGAGCGGATCTGCCTCGGCCAGGAGCCGGTCACCGACCGCGCCAGTGTGTCCACCTGGGCCTGGCCGGAGCTCACCGGCCGGGTGCCGGAGCCCGCCGTGCGGATCGTCGGCGCCATCGCGGTCGCCCGGCACTGGCGCACCGGCCTGGCGAACGCGGTGCCGTTCCTGCGTTACGGCGACGCCGCCGTGGTGCTGCCGACCTCGGCCGTGCTCACCCACGACTACCTCGCCAACTGCCTGCCCCGGGCGCGCGCCTACGGCGTCGCGGTGCTCAGCGCCGAGCCCGAGGCCGCGGTCGAGCTGGACCTGCCGGGCCGCCAAGAGCGCGCGTACCCGGAGATGGACGCGCTGTACCGCTGGATCAGCGAGCTCGCCTACGACCAGATTCTCGACAGCGCGGGCGTGGCCTGAGCGATGCGCCTAGTCGTCGCGGGTGGGCACGGCAAGATCGCGCTGCTGCTCACCGAACTCGCCGCCGCGCGCGGCGACACCGTCGTCGGTGTAGTACGTAATCCCGAGCATGTGGTCGATGTGCGTGATCGTGGTGGCGACGCCGTCGTGCTCGATCTCGAAGCGGCGACGGCGGAACAGCTCGCCGTGGTGCTCACCGGCGCGGATGTGGTCGTGTTCGCCGCTGGTGCCGGACCGGGTAGTGGCATCGCGCGCAAGGACACCGTCGACCGCGCCGCGTCCGCGCTGCTGGCTGATGCCGCGGTGCTCGCGGGTGTCCGGCGGTACGTGCAGATCAGCGGGATGGGCCTGGACCGCGTGGTCGAGGACGAGGTCTTCGCCGCCTACCTGCGCGCGAAGGACGCCGCGGAGCGGGATCTGCGCTCGCGCGATCTCGACTGGACGATCCTGCGGCCGGGCAGGCTCGGCGACGACCCGCCGACCGGCCGGGTCGCGCTCGGCCCCACCGTGGGGTACGGCGTGGTGAGCCGGGCCGATGTGGCCGCCGTGCTGCTCGCCATGGTGGACGAGCCGGGCACGGTCGGGCTGACGCTGGAGCTGGTCGCCGGTCCGGATCCGGTCGACGCGGCGGTTCAGTCCGTGATCGGGCCGAGAACCCGGTCGCAGTAAGGGTTCCGGAACCGGCCCTCTGGGTCCACTTCGGACCGGACGCGGGCGAAGTCGGCGAACCGGGGATAGCGGTCGCGCAGGGTCTCCGCGTCGAGGGTGTGCATCTTCCCCCAGTGCGGCCTGCCGCCCACCGCGCCCACGATCGACTCGAACAGGTCGAAGTACGCCCGGTAGGGCATGCCCCGGTACTGGTGGATGGCGATGTAGGCAGAGTCCCGTCGGTACGCGGTCGACAGCCAGATGTCGTCGGCCGCGGCGACGCGCACCTCGACCGGGAACATCACCGGATCGGCCAACGGGGGGACCCGGGTGCGGAGTTCGGCCAGCACCTCGCCGAGCGATTCCCGCGGGATGGCGTACTCCGACTCGACGAACCGAACTCGCCTGCTGGTCACGAAAACCTTGTGTGAGACATCGCTATACGCGCGGGGTGACAGAACAGACGCGGAGAGTTTGTTGAGTGGCCGCACCAGTTTCGGAACCGCGCGGCCGATCCGGCACAGCGTGCCGAACGCCCCGTTCTCCAGCACCTCGTACTCGACGAATTTCCGGAACTTCCCCAACGGGCGGGGTTCGGTGCCCGCGGGGACGCGGTTGTTGCGTTTGGTGAGCGCCAGTCGCCCGTAGGGAAACCAGTAGAACTCGAAATGATCATTTTCGGCGCAGTTCGCCTGCAGCCGTTCCAGCACCGCGTCCAGCGGCTCCGGGCGCTCCTCGGCGGCGAGCACGAACGCCGGTTCGGTGCGCAGGGTCACCGTGCTCAGCACGCCGAGCGCGCCGAGGCCGACCCGGGCGGCGGCGAACAGGTCTGGTCGCTCGGTCGCCGAGCAGCGAGTGATCGTGCCGTCGGCGAGTACCAGTTCCAGGGCGCTGACCTGGGTGGCGATGCCGCCGAGCCGGGCGCCGGTGCCGTGCGTGCCGGTGGCGATCGCGCCCGCGATGGTCTGCGCGTCGATGTCGCCGAGGTTGGCCATGGCCCGGCCGAGCCGGTCCAGTTCGGTGTTGAGCGTGGCCAGGGTGGTGCCCGCGCGCACCGTCACCTCGCCGGTTTCCCGGTCCGCGGCGGTGATCCCGGTCCACCCGGACAGGTCGAGGGCGACGCCGTGCGCCGCGCCGACCGCGGTGAACGAGTGGCCGCTGCCCCGAGCCCGGACGGTCAGTCCGCGTTCGCCCGCCGAGACCACGGCCGCGCCGATCTCCGCGGCACTGCGCGGGGTGCGGACCTCGGTGGCCGTCGCGGATTCGGTCCCGGCCCAGTTTCGCCAGGCCAGTGCGGGTGTGCGTGCCATCGGACCTCCTTGCCAGGAACGCTAAGTGAACGGCATTCACTTTTCAAGACCGGATGTCGTACGGTGGGGGCGTGACGACCGCACGCGACCGCCTGGACCGGGCCACCGCGGACCTCGAACCGCCGCTGGCCGTGGTCGACCTGGACGCCTTCGACCGCAACGCCGCCGACCTCGTCCGCCGCGCGGCGGGCAGGCCGATCCGGGTGGCGAGCAAGTCGGTGCGATGTCGGTACCTCCTGGAGCGGGCGCTGCGGAAACCGGGGTTCGCCGGGGTGATGAGCTACGCGCTCCCGGAAGCGCTGTGGCTGCACCGGTCCTGGGCGGACACCGATCTCGCGGACACCGACATCCTGGTGGCCTACCCGACCACCGACCACTCGGCGCTGCGCGCGCTGGCCGCCGACCCGGGCGCCCGGCGGGTCGTGTCGATCATGGTGGACTCGGTGGCGCACCTGGACCTGGTGGACGCCGCGCTCGGCGCGGACCACCCGGAGATCCGGGTGTGCGTCGAGCTCGACGTGTCCTGGCGGCCGGTCCGCGGCAGCGGCAAGGTGCACATCGGCGCCCGCCGCTCCCCGGTCTTCACTCCGGAGCAGGCCGCCGGGCTCGCCGCCGCGATCGTGGCCCGGCCGGGTTTCCGCCTGGTCGGCGTGATGGGTTACGAAGGTCAGATCGCGGGCATGGGCGACAACCCCGGTAACCCGGTGCGCGGTGCGGTCCTGCGGTGGGTGCAGCGCGGCTCGGCGCGCGAGTTGGTCGGCAGGCGGGTCGATGCGGTGCGCGCGGTGTCGGCGTTGGCACCGTTGGAGTTCGTCAATGGCGGTGGCACCGGCAGCATCGAGATCACCCGGGCCGACCCGTCGGTCACCGAGATCGCCGCCGGGTCCGGCCTGATCGGCCCCCGGCTGTTCGACCACTACACCCGCTTCGCGCCGGATCCCGCCGTGTTGTTCGCTGCGCCGGTGGTGCGCAGGCCCGCGCCCGGTGTGGCAACACTTTTCTCGGGCGGCTACCTGGCTTCCGGTCCGGCTGACCGGGCCCGGTTGCCCCAGCCCTATCTGCCGGACGGCCTACGACTGTTGTCTCTGGAAGGCGCGGGGGAAGTGCAGACACCGGTCACCGGTGCGGCCGCCGACGCGTTGAAGGTCGGCGACCGCGTGTGGCTGCGGCACGCGAAGGCGGGCGAGCTCGCGGAGCGGTTCACCGCGTACCACGTGATCGAGGGCGATCAGGTGACCTCGATCGTGCCCACCTACCGCGGCGAAGGCCGCAGCTTCGGTTAGCGAGCAGACTCCATCTGCCCCGACAGGTAGCCGCGCACCACCATCTTCGCCTCGGCGATCACCGTCTCCTCGGGGAAGAGCGCGCGCCGGAAGGCCAGGTTGAGGATGCCGTCGGCGATCTCGTTGGCCACCGCGACCGGCAGCCGGATCCGCTCGACCGGGATTTCGAAGCGCTCGGCGAGGAACTCGGCCATCTTCTCCGCGATCACCGTGTTGTTGTCCCGCTCGCCGTCGATCAGCCGCAGGTCCACCACGTCGCCGAAGCGGATCCGGCTGAACCCGGGGACCTCGCGGTACATCCGCACGTAGCTGTCGAAGATCAGGTCGGCGCCGTCCCACCAGTGCTGCAGCGGCGACTCGTCCAGCCGCCGGGCTATCTCGGTCATGAACTGGTCGAGGTTGCGCTGGGTCAGCGCCTGCACCACGGCCCGTTTATCCGGGAAGAACTGGTAGAGCGACCCGACCGCCACCCCGGCACGTTCGGCGATGAGCGTGGTGGTGACGCCGTCGTAGCCGAGTTCGTCGACCAGCTCCGCACAGGCTTCGAGCATCCGCTGTACACGCTTGGCACTGCGCTGTTGCACAGGCTGACGGCGGAGTGGGGTAGGGCTGGCCACAGCGTCTCCTCCTGATCGCGACGGTAGATCTGCCCGTCCAACGACTGAAAGAGACGCACGAAGCGGTCCGCGGCCTACTTAGGGAAGCGAATTCACAAATTACCTGAGGGTAACCGAATGTTGGTACCGCGGACCGGTGCCGGTTCGGGGACTGGCGACAAGCTCGTCAGCACCGGCCCGCGGTGTCCTTGGGCCGCCTGGCGGGGAGTTTTCCCAGGCAGGCGGCGGTAAATCGAGCGAGGTACGTCGACGACCCGGGCTCCGCGAACGTCCGGGGGAACGGCGGAACCCGGGCCGCCTGCTCAGCGGGCGCCCGCGGCCAACCTGCGCGACCGCCTGCCACCCGACTCGGGGCGGCGGCGCGCGGTGTGCTGCGGCGCCAGGCCACCGGCGACGAGGTGTTCGTAGGCGGCGCGCCAGACCGAGCACGGCGCCTTCTGCTGCCGCCAGCGGCCGGAGCACACCGGGCAGTTGCCCCGCTCGTCCGGCTCGTGCGCGGCCAGCATGGCGCGCCAGCCCTCGGTCAACCGCGGCAGCTCAGACCGGGCGACGGACAGCAGCGACGGGGCGTCGGCCCGGTTCGCCAGTTCGGTGAGCATGTCCAGTCGTTCCCACACGGCACTGCGCAGGACCTGGCCGAGTATCTCGTCCACCTCAACGTCACCGTTACCTTTCCGCCTGCTCGGCGGCTTCGCGTAGGGCGGTGCGCAGCTGGCCGAGTTGGCCTGCCGTGAGCACCGCGGTCTCTCCGGGGGGGCCGACCAGGACCACCCGGTCCTTCTCCACGAGCACGGTCAGGCACCGGTCGCGGTTGATCACATCGCCGCAGGCGATGCGCCATACGCGCCGCTCGCCGACGGTGCCATGCAGGCCACCGAGTTCACTGGCCGGGTCCGAATGGAAGGCGGGGTGTGCTTCACCGCGGACGGCGTGCGGGACGCCGTCCGGGCGCGGGAGGCCGCGCGAGTCGACCCGGCGAGGGTGCGCGACCGGTCGGGCCGCTGTCGCCACCGGGCTGGGAGCCGACCGAACCAGTTCCACGTTCTCGGTTTCCCTCCGTGCTCGTACGCTTACCACGAACTACATTGATGCGTGAGGAACGAGATTGGAGCGTCACAGCGCCGATCGGCGGTGGTTTCACGGTGAGCGGTCAGTGGAGTTCGGTCGGACCGATCAGGTTCACCGATCAACCCTTCTCGCTGCTCGTGAAGTGCGCTTACGCTGCGTTTGACGCCCGGCGGACGGTAGAGGGGGCGGAATGAACTCCATCGGATCGGGGGGTTCTCCCATTTCTTCGGACACCTGGGAGGAACCCGAGATGCGGGCCGCGCTCGCCGCGCGGGAGGTCAGCTCCGTGTATCGGCTGCTCTGCCGCACTGGCGTGTCGCAGCGCCAGATCGCGGCGATGACCGGCCAGTCGCAGTCCGAGGTGTCGGAGATCCTCAAGGGTCGTCAGGTGATGGCTTACGACGTGCTCGCCAGGATCGCCGATGGGCTGGGTGTCCCTAGGGGATACATGGGTCTCGCCTATGACGAGGTCACCGCTGTTCGGGTGGCGGTGACGCGTGAGGCGTCGCAGCCTGAGGAGAGCGAAGAGGTGAAGCGTCGGGAGTTCCTGGCACACGCGGCCGCCGTCACGGTGGGCGCGAACGTGCTGGGCAGCAACTCCGGGTCGTGGGTCGCCAACCCTGTCCAGACACCCGCGCCCGGTCGCATCGGCATGACGGACGTCCGTCAGGTCGAGGCAGCGACGAGAGCACTGCGGTCGCTGGACTACCAGTACGGCGGCGGTTTCTGCCGGGACGCCGTGGTCGCGCAGCTGTCGTGGGGACAACAGATGCTCGGCGCGTCCGGACCTGAGCACGTCAAGCAACGCCTGCACGTCGCCCTGGCCGATCTGCACAACCTGGCCGGGTGGACCTCGTTCGACATCGGCCTTACCGACTCCGCCCGCAACCACTTCGGCAAGGCGCTGGAGCTGGCCAAGGCGGGCAAGAGCGAGCCGCTGGTGGCCAACATCCTGTACCGGATGGGCCGGGTCTACCTGCACAAGGAGTCCCCGGACGACGCGCTGAAGATGTTCCAGCTAGGCCAGATCGCCGCCCAGGAGTCGGGCTCCGAGCTGGCCGTTGCGGTGATCTGCGCCAACCAGGCGTGGGCCTACGCGCTGATGGGGCACAAGGAACAGACCATGAAGCTCATCAACCGCACCCGCGACGAGTTCTCTCGGGCGGACGTGTCCAAGGCCGAGGACTGGGTGAAGTTCTTCAACGAGACCGACGTCTACGCGATGATCGGCACCGTGCACACGGTGCTGGCGCAGACCTCGGACCCGTCGCACACCAAGTTCGCCATCCCGGCGCTGACCAAGGCGATCGAGGCCTACGGCGACGACTACCTGCGCAGCAAGGCGTTCAACCTCAGCGCGCTGGCCACCAACCACATGTTGGAGGGCGACGTGGACCACGGCGCCCGGGTCGGCCGGGCCGCGGTGGAGCTGGCCGAGACGCTGAAGTCGACGCGGGTGAAGGACCGGCTCAAGCCCCTGCTGGCCGAGGCGAGCAAGCGGCGCAACAACGCCGACGCGCGCGACCTGGCCGAGCAGATAACCAACCTGAGCGTGGCCTGACCGGGACTCCCGGCGGCCATCACCGGCGAACGGGTACCGATGGCCACGGAGGGGTTGTTCACCAGGGAGAACCTGCGCGTCGCGCTGGCCGCGGTGTGCGGGCGGATCGGGGTGGACCACGAGGGTGCGCGGCTGCTGCGGTTCACCAACAACGCGGTGTTCCGGATGGCGCGCGACCCGGTGGTGGTCCGCATCGTGGGGTCGGTGTCGCTGCGCCACCGGGTGCGCAAGGTGGTCCGGGTGGCGCGGTGGTTCGCCGACAACGACATCCCGGCGGTGCGGTTGACCGCGGGCGTGCGGCAGCCGGTCTTCGTCGGCGACTACGCGGCGACGGTGTGGGACGCGGTCCCGGACTGCGACACCGAGCCGCGGGCCGCCGACCTGGCCCGACTGCTGCGCGCCATCCACGCGCTGCCGCCGCCGGGGCTGCCGGTCTGGGACCCGCTGGACGACGTGCGGCGGCGACTCAGCGAGGCGGAGGGTCTGGACGGCGAGGAGCTGGCGTTCCTGCGCGCGAAGTGCGACGAGGTGGCGCACCTGCTCGGCGACCTGGAGTTCCCGCTGCCCCGGGCGTTGGTGCACGGCGACGCGCACCTGGGCAACCTGATCCCGGCGTCCGGCGGTCCGGTGCTCTGCGACTTCGACTCCAGCTGCCTCGGCCCGCCGGAGTGGGACCTGACGCCGCTCGCCGTGGGGGTGAGCCGGTTCGGCGAGCCGACCGCGCGGTACCGGGAGCTGGCCGACGGCTACGGCTTCGACGTCACCCGATGGGCTGGCTTCGGGGTACTCCGGGAGGTCCGTGAGCTGAAGCTCACCACCAGCGTGCTGCCGATCATGAACAGCAGTCCCGAGGTGCGGCCTGAGCTGCTGCGACGGCTGCGCGACTTCCGCATGGGCGATACCTCGGCGCGGTGGTCGCGTTACCGCTAGCGGTCGGGATTCCACCGGATGGCGGTATCGCGGCGGGTAACAGGATGCGCATTGTGAACGACGCCAGGGGCAACGGACGACCCGCTCGACCATCGGTGCCACCCCTGGTCCGGCCGTGGTCCGAGCAACCCTCCGGGACGAGGTGACCTGTGCGCGTTCTCCGCCGATCCGCGCTCCTGCTGAGCGGACGTGCCCGCCGTGCCATGGCTTCGGCTGAGGTGCTGGACCGGGCCGTGGACGGGCAGCTCGCCCAGGTGGCCCGGTTGCCGGAGGACGCCCGCCGCCACTCGGCCGACCACCTCGCCGAGCTGGTGCTGCTGGCGCGCGACTACCGGCGGTACGCGCTCGGCTGGATCTCCCGGCGGGAGCTGGACCGGCGGGGCCGGGCGGCGACCGCGCGGCTGGCCGATCTGCGGGCCACCCGGCTCGCCACCGCGCACCTCACCGAACAGGACTGACCACTCGGCGTTGGCCCGTTCGGGGTATCGACGCCGGGTGATTCGGTTGTCCTGACGTCCCATGGGTACGACGAACGGCCGAGCGGTGCGATGAAGGGCAGTTGTCGCCGACTACCTGTGGATAACTCCGCCGATTTGTCCACAGCCTGTGGATAACTCGGGTTCACCGTCGGTGATCGGTGCGGTCAGGCAAGCGGGGCTCGGGTGAGCACGACCGCGAAACCGAAGGCCAATCCCATCACCGCCAGCTCCACCGCCGCCCAGCCGACCAGCGCGGTCGTCCGGTGCTCGGTGATGGCGGGCAGCAGCCGCCAGCGGATCCGGGCACCCAGCCCGGCCAGCGCGAGCAGGCAGCCGATCTTGAGCAGGAACAGCACCCCGTAGCCGGTGGCCAGGCCCGCCCAGAGCGTGCGTGTCGGGTTGAAGGCGAGCTCGGCCAGGCCGTTGACCAGGCCGGTGAGCGTGACCAGGCCCAGGCAGACGGTGGCCAGCTTGGAGAACCGGGGGAGCGCGTGCGCCAGCAGCGTGCGGTTGGCCGCGAGCAGCACGACCACCGCGCCCAGCCCGCCGGTCCAGGCCGCCGCGCCGAGCACGTGCAGCTCCATGGAGATCATCGTCAGGTCGTGCCAGCGCCAGTTCGTGGCGTGCCCGGTGACCGGCAGCGGCAGCAGTGCGAACAGCGCCACCGCGGCGCGCAGCTCGGCGGGCACCGACTCGCCGACGCGTACCGCCCACAGCGACAGCGCGAAGCTGATCAGCGCGAACACCGCCACGAACAGCAGCGCCTTGCCCGCGCCCACGGTGCCGATGTACTCGCGCACCGCGGTAAACGACACCTCCCGGCCCGGATGCAGCTCCGCGGTCTGCAGCACCAGGGCGACCAGCGCGGTCGTCGCCCACACCAGGGCGCCCGCCATGGCCACCCGCCGGGCGCCCGCCAGTACCGGTTCGGCGATCTTCGGCCGGTCGAAGCCGACCAGCAGCGGCAGCAGGCACAGCCCGACGGTGACCACGGCGGCCAGGTCGAGCAGCACCCGTACGACGGGTAGCCCGACCCGGACCACCACCCCCGGCTCGGGTAGCCCCGGGATCGGCTCGGTCGCGGTGATCGCGAGGCCGACGAGCACGCCGACGATCGCGGAGGCGACCAGCGCGACGACCGGGACCGGCCGAGCGGTGGTGGTGGTCCGGGTCCGGTTCACGACTCGGTGCCGCCGACCCGCATGGCCAGGAAGATCCCGGCGCCGAGCAGGACGACCGCGCCCGCGATCCACACCCACACCGGCACGCCGCCGTCGTCACCCGGGGCGGACGAGCCCGCGGCCGGGTTCTGCGCGGTGGCGTCGGCGGGTGCCGGAGTGCCGGTGCCCGCCGTGGTCAGGGTGAACGCCAGCTCGCCGGACACCGGGTGCCCGTCGGCGGACAGGATCCGGTAACCGATCTTGTACGCGCCCGCCGGGCCGAGCGGGCGCACCGGCACGGACACGATGTTGCCCGCCACCGCCGCCTTCCCGTTCTGCCACTGGCCCTGGCCGTCCGGGCCGACCACCACGATCGAGTTGAGGCCGTCGCCCGCCTGTACCGGCTGGTCGAAGGTCAGCTGGATCGCGGCAGGCCCAGTGGCCAGTGCCGCCTTGTCGGCCGGGTCGCTGGAGATCAGCTGGTTGTGCGCGAAGGCCGGGCCTGCCAGCCCGATCAACGCGCCAACCGCCAGCACCAGCGCGGCCGCGGCGCGCGGTAGCACCCGCCTGTGCGCCCGACGGTCCCGCATCGGTTACTCGCCCGCCTTCGACGCGGCGATGGCCCGGCGGGCCCGCAGCGTGGCGCCCGCGCCCAGACCCAGGCCGAGCGCGCCGACGACCAGGCCCGCACCGCCCAGCCAGCGGGCAGTGTTGTCCGAGCCTGCGGCCGCGGGTGCGGCGGTCGTGCCGCCGCCCTCGGCGCCCGCGTGCGTGTCGGTGCCCGTCGTGCCGCCCGCGGCACCCGGTGCGGTGACCGCGGCGTGCTCGTCGTCGCCGTCCTTGCTCAGCTTGATCACCGGTGCCGGGTGCTCCGGCTCGTCGGCGCCCGCGGCAGGCGGCGGCGCGTCCCAGGCCACGACCTTGCCGCTGTCGTAGGTCTGGATCGCGGGCATGACCAGCTGGTCGGCCTGCGGGAGCGGGCCGCCGGAGACGGCGAACTCGGCGAACTCGCCCGGGTTGATCCGGGTGCCCGCGGCGGCGGTCCAGGTGACGGTGCTGACGGCCTCGGTGACCTGGGCGCCGTGCACCGTGATCGGGGTGGCCAGCTTGGTCTTGGTGATCGCCGCGGTCCAGCCGGGCATCGACGTGGTGCGCAGCGAGGAGACCGGGGTGTCCTGCGGGAAGCGCACCTCCAACTTGACTGTGCCCGCGGTGTTGTCCTCGTTGGGCACCCGGAAGGTGATCTTGGTGTAGCCGCCCTGGGCGGCGCTCTCGCCGATGACCTTGGCGGTCACGTGCGCGGACGCGACGCCCGAGCCCAGCAGCACGGCGGTGCCCGCCGCGGTGAGCAGGACGGCCGCGCGCGCGGCGAAACGGTGTGCGGACATGAAGGGGTTCTCCTGAAGAACGCGAAGGGACGGACCCGTGTCGCCGGGTCCGTGTGGGGTGTTGGGGGTTTCAGGAGAAGACCGGCGGACCGCGGCGCGCGCACACCTCGCGTAACACGACCGCCAGCAGATGCCCGGGGGTGACGTCCACCGGCCGGGCCGCCGGGCGGTGCGGGATGGGGCGCGGGGGCGGGACGAGTGCCCTGATCAGGCCGGTGACCGCGGCCGCGGTCGTGGTCAGCGCGGTGCCCGCGTGGGTCAGCAGCAGTGCGCTGAGCACGGTCGCCACGACGTGCGTGGCCACCATCAGCCGCGCGTCTACCGGCGGTGCCGAGTGCCCCGCGTGGATGGCCTCGTGCGGGCCCAGCACATAGGTGAGCAGCACGTGCAGGCCGAGCTGGCTGATACCGAGCACGGCCATTGTGGTCAGCGGGCCACTCACGCGCCCGGCGCGGCTGTCGGCCAGCGCGGTGCCCGCCCAGCCGACCAGGCCGGTGAGCGCCAGCGTGACCGCCGTGTCCGGCACGCCACCACCGGCCATACCGTGCGCCGACACCGCGAGTGCCGCGGTGACCGCGCCCAGCAGGACACCGCGCAGCACGCGCGGAGCGCGAGGCGGTGTCACTCGACCGGGGGGCACAACCCAACAGGGTATGCGGCGCTGTCCAGCCCCTTCGAGCATGGGCGCCGGGAAGAACCTGATCAGACGCGAGCGCCTAGGCGCTGTCCGGTAAGTCTGGTGCGCGGGATTCGTGATCCGCGTGGTCTCTGGGCGTGCGGGCGGGAAGCCGCACGTACCGGGTTGTACTTGGGCTTTCCGCCCGTGCGGCCGGAGGCCGCGCGGGCGCGGATAGCGTGTGCCGGACTTGCCGGACAGCGCCTAGACCCCCAACGCGGTGAGCAACCGTTCCTCGACGCGGTCCAGCTCGGTCGCGACCGCCCGGTGCGCGGCTCGTCTGCGCGGCGTCGGCATCCGCTCG
>NZ_KB894457.1 GCF_000374445.1 Actinokineospora enzanensis DSM 44649
CTCGGCGCCGCGTGAGACCGGTCGCCCAGCCCCGCCACTCCGTCCGAGGCATAGCGACGCAGCCACAGGTCCACCGTCGGCCGCGACACCCCGGCCAGCACAGCGACCTCCTTCTTCCGCCTGCCCTCCACACACCACAACACGATCCGAGCCCTGGTCGCGATCGTGCCGGACACGTCCGACCTGTTCACCAGTGCCCGCAACTCGCCCAGCTGATCCACCGTCAACTCCACCGGCACAGCCAACACCAAGATCCATCAGACCTGCGTAAAACAACCAGAATCACGGAACACTAGTCGGGGAGCGCCGAGTCCCTTCGTCTCCCCGCCGGATACAGGTGGCCACAGTCGCATCGCTTCCCGGTGCCTAGCACGTCGCAGAAGGAGACGGACATGGTGTTCTGCCAGGCGGGCGCATACCTTTTCCCAAACTCTGTCCAACTGGGGGTGGATTACGCCGCCATCTCCACACGCAGTTTCAGCAGCAAACCCATCAGCTCGTCAACGATCGCCACAATCCGGTCCTGCTCCTCACGAGGGGGGAGAGGGATGGGCGTACGCCTAATAGCGCGTTGCGACACATTCTTCATTGAACTACTCGTACCACTTGCTTCATCTTCGTAATGCGCCCGCGCGACTGCAGCACGGTTGGCCAGATTCAGGTAGCGCGGACAGCAACCGTCTCCCACCTTGAGTCGCAAAGTCTTGTCACTCAGCATCAAATGGGGAGGCGTTTCCGCGACCACGACACTTCGGGCAACCAACTCCGCTGTGTTCGCTCGCGAAATAAGGAAGTCACCGGTTTGCACTTCCAGCTCCGTCCGGGGAAGCTGACCTTCCTTTAGAGCCTTATTTTCACCAGGTCGAAACTCACCCCAAGAGCAAGCGCTCACCTTCAGCACGCCCCACTCGTCACCTTCCTTGGGGCGAGCTTGAGCGCTTGGGCTCCAGCCTGCCTCAATATTAGTGAGAAGAGCGCCAAGCATGACCCATCGCCACTGCACAGGTAGCGCATACGGTTCGGGCTTTGGGTTTCCCTTGGCGTCCACGAGAGGCCAAGAATCAAGTGCCTCAGGCTTGATGCGGAGCAGTAGTTCCTCTACTGGTTCGTCTTGCTCGGTTGATCGAGTCAACCGCCCCGTCACTGCCAACTGCAGGATCGCGGTTTCCAGGGGGGCGACATCCTCAGCCGTTTTGACCAGGTCGCACATGTGCTCAAGCGCGAACTGGCTGTTCCCCTCGGCGAGATCCTTGAAGGCGGATCTCGTCAACTTCTGCTCAATCGTCACGCAAAGTCCTCATCAGGGTTTCACGGATAGTGACTAGGATGTCACGGACGGAGTTCTGCTTCGCCTGCCATCGCTCAAAGAGCTCACCCGTACTCTCTTCTTCAGCATCGAAAGAGTAGGGGTTCTTGAAGTCAAGGTTGTAGCCTCTGTCAATAACATCTCCGATCGGGACCTTCCATGCTCGTCGAGATTCGACCCGCTCGTTCCACCACGCTCGTTCCGGATCAAACTCGCTCACGCGGATAGGCCGAGACCTGTTGTACGCCTTCATGTCCGGCGGCAACTGATGCTCAAAGAACCAGACTTCTTTTGTCGGCTCGCCCTTCGTGAAAAAAAGCAGGTTTGTGGCAATATTGGTATACGGCGAGAAGACGCTGTTTGGGAGGCGGACGACCGTGTGCAAGTTGCAGTCTCGGAGTAGTTGCTCTTTGATGCGCTCCTTAGCTCCCCCCTCTCCAAACAATGTGCCATCTGGTAGCACAATTCCTGCGCGCCCTCCCGGCTTCAGCAGGCGCATGATGAGCACCAGGAACAGGTCGGCGGTCTCCCGGGTGCGGACGTTCTGCGGGAAGTTCTGCTCAACCCCTGGCTCCTCGACGCCACCGAAGGGCGGGTTGGTGACGATCACGTCAACACGGTCGGCAGGGCCATAGTCACGGAGCGGACGGGTCAGGGTATTGGCGCGGCGGATGGCGGTCGGAGCGTCGATGCCGTGAAGGATCATGTTCGTCAGGCAGAGCAGGTGCGGCAGCTGCTTCTTCTCGATGCCGCGCAGCGAGGCCTGAAGGAGCGCTTCGTCGTCCGGAGTCTTCACCTGCCCACGCAGGTGGTCGATGGTGTTGGCCAGGAAGCCGCCGGTGCCACAGGCCGGGTCCAGCACGGTCTCGCCGAGCTGGGGGTTCACCATCTCCACGATGAACTGGGTTAGCGCCCTCGGCGTGTAGTACTCACCGGCGTTGCCAGCGCTCTGGAGGTCCTTGAGGAGCTTCTCGTAGAGGTCATTGAACTGGTGCCGGTCGGCCCGGACGGTGAAGTCAATCGAGTTGATCTTGTTGATCACCTGGCGCAGCAGCGTGCCGCTCTTCATATAGTTGTACGAGTCCTCGAAGGCCTCGCGCACGATCAGGGTCCGCGGGTTGGTGCCGCCGCTCAGCTTGCGCAGCGCCGGGAAGAGGTCGTTGTTGACGAAGTCGTTGAGGCCATCACCGGTGAGGCCTTCTTCGTCGCCCGCCCAGGCCCGCCACTGGTACTGCGCTGGGATCGCCGGCACGTAGCCGTCGGTCATCAGCTCCAGCTCCTGCTCGGTGTCGTCCAGGATCTTGAGGAAGATCATCCAGACAAGCTGGCTGAGGCGCTGCGCATCGCCGTCCACACCCTGGTCTTGCCGCATGACGTCTTGGATGGACTTGATGAGCGTGGACGAAATCACTGCGCCTCCTGGTACAACTGCTGCTCAAGGTCACGCACGGCCTTGAAATAGGTCTCGCGGGTTCCGAAGGATCGTATGAGCTCCATGGGGCCGCCCATCGAGCGGAAGGGCTCCACCCGCAGCACCCCGATGTCCTCCAACGAGCGCACGCCGGACTCGACGTACTTTTCCAGTAGCGCCTCCAACACGGAGCGCATCTGGCCCTGGTACTTGCCAAGGTAGCCGTTCGCGTGGACTGCTGCTGCCCGCTGCCGACGCTCGATCGGCTGACGTTCGTAGGCAACGTCGAGGGCCATGTCGAATGGATCAAGCGCTAGGCCTGACTGTTCCACCAGGTCTTCCAGCGGTATGCCGGCGTCCACCAGCTCGTCGAGCAGAGCCGATCGCTGATCCGCAGCCGACCAGGCGCTCACGAAGGCGTCTGCGGTCGGGTACCGCTCCAGCAGGCCGCTGCGGACGAACTCCTTGAGGCTGGAGGTGAGGGGCTTGCCGTCGGTCCCGAGCATCTGCACCTGTTCGCCGATGATCGTCACGGCCTGGCCGCTGACCACGATCCGCTTGCGCCGGACGTTGCGCGCTCCCGGCCGCTCGACCCACTGCTCCGGACCTTCGTCGTCCTCGCCTTCGCCCGCGGTCTCGTCGACGTCGTCCAGCTCTTCGACGGCATCGTTCATGTCGCCGTCGGGCGGGAGCTCGTAGACCTTGACCGGATCGCCGTCGAAGTCCTTGTCGGCAAACAGCTTGGTGACGTTCTTGAAGTCCATGATTACGAAGAACCACTTGTCGTAGTCCGTCCGCACCCGGGTGCCGCGACCGATCATCTGCTTGAAGTCGGTGATGCTTTCGACCCGGCTGTTGAGCACGATGAGCTTGCAGGTCTGGGCGTCCACGCCGGTCGCCAGCAGCTTGCTGGTGGTCGCGATCACGGGGTAGGGCATCTCAGGATCGATGAAGTTGTCGAGTTCCTGCTTGCCCTGCTGGTCGTCGCCGGTAATCTGCATGACGTAGCGCGAGTCCTTACGGACCTCATCGGCGTTGAGGTTGGCCAGTATCCGGCGCATGCGGTTGGCGTGCGGGATGTCCTGGCAGAAGACGATCACCTTGGCGTAGCGATCCGTGCTCTTCAGGTACTCAGTGATCCGCTCGGCAACCCGCTTGTCGCGCTCCGGGAAGACGATCGAGTCATCGATGTCCTCGCCAGTGTAGTGCCGGTCGGGGATCAAGTTGCCCGCGTCGTCACGTTGCCCCTCCTCAGGGCGCCAGCCGAAGGTGTCGACGTCGAGCGCCGTGCGGATGACCTTGTACGGGGCCAGGAAGCCGTCATCGATGCCCTGCTTCAGCGAGTAGGTGTAGAGCGGGTCACCGAAGTAGTCGATGTTGCTGACGGTCCTCGTCTCCTTGGGCGTAGCCGTCATACCGAGCTGGATGGCCGAATCGAAGTACTCCAGGATGCCCCGCCAGGCACTGTCCTCCCGGGCGCTGCCGCGGTGGCACTCGTCGACGATGATCAGGTCGAAGAAGTCGGGCGAGAACTGCTTGTAGACGTTGTCGATCTCCTCGGTACCGGTCACCGCCTGGTACAGGGAGAGGTACAACTCAAAGCTCTTGTCAACGACCTTGCTGCCCGCGCCGTCCGGGTCATCGGCATTCGCCACCTTGGAGATGGTCCCCCGCGAGGCGCTGAGCTTGGCCATGCGGCCCTTGAACATGGCGAAGTCGTTCATCATGGTCTGGTCGATCAGGATGTTGCGGTCGGCCAGAAACAGGACGCGGGCCTGGCCCTTGCCCGGGTTGATCGTCCGGAAGGACTCCATGAAGCGCCAGATGATCTGCGCGGCGGTGTAGGTCTTGCCCGTCCCGGTGGCCATGACCAGCAACAGCCGGCGCTGCCCCTTGGCGATCGCTTCGAGCGTCCGGTTGATCGCGATGCGCTGGTAGTAGCGCGGCCGGCGGCCCGAGCCGTCGTCGTAGAACTGACCTGCGATCACCGGCTCGTCGGCGTCCTCTATGCCCTTCCACTGCTTGTACAGCTGGTAGAGGGCTTCGGGAGAGGGGAACTGCTCCAGCGGGATCTCGACCTCGACCTCCGGCCGGAGGCCGGTGCGGTCGTGCCACATGAACGAGTCGCCGTTACTGGTGAAGACGGAGGGCACGTCAAGCTGCTCGGCGTACTCGATCGCCTGCTGCATCCCGTCGCCCGGCTCGTGGTTGTTGTCCTTGGCCTCGACCACGGCGATCGGGAGGTTAGGACGCCATTCCAGCAGGTAATCGACCTTCTTGGGCTTCTTGCGCACACCCTTCTTGCCGACCACCTGGATGCGTCCAGCTGAGAAGTAGTAGTACTCCTCGCGGAGCGATGTCAGGGGCCAACCGGCGGTACTCAGGGCAGGCGTGATGTACCGGGTACGGATCTCCGTCTCGGTCAGCTGGGACTTGTCTGAATCGCTCACGGGGAGATTCTACGGACCACCACTGACAGTCACGGGGATGGCGCACGGCCCGACGCCGTGGGCGCACCGTGGAGCCAGACCGGCGGTGCACATCCCCGTGGCTGGTTGCCGCCGACCTCCAGCATGCTCCGTTCTCTCCGCTTGCTTGCTCTATCTCCTCCCTTGTTGCTACGCTCCCTTTAGAGAGAGGAGACGCGTTGCCGACGACAGTTGAGGTGGACGAGCAGACCTACCGGTCGCTGGAGTTCGCGGCCCGGATCAGCGGCTGCACGGCGGGCGAAGTGGTGGCCCGGCTGGTGGCGGAAGCCAGCATGCCGGCGCCCTCGGCCGAGGAGGATTCGAAGCAACGGGAGGAATCCAGCGGCGTGACGATCTACGCCGACTACGAAGGCCACCGCACGCAGGGCAGGTACGACCCGAGGACGACGCGCATCGACATCACGTCGGGGCCGCTCAGTGGGCAGAGCTTCAAGACGCCGACCGGTGCCGCTCGCGCCGTGGTGGCGCACTACAAGCCTGGGGTCAGTCCCAACCGCAACGGCTGGTCCTTCTGGATGCTGGACGACGGCTCCGGGAAGTTCCTCCAGAGCATCCGGGGAGCGTCGTGAGCAGTGAGGCGGAGCGGCAGTTCCACCGCGCCATGGTGCTCGGCGTGGCACGCCTCAAGCGGGAGATTAGCTACAACGCGACCCGCTTTATGGAGATGGTCGGCGAACTGGGCGGCGCCGAAGCCGCCCGCCAGTTGCTGCGCGGACGGGACGCCTCGGACGGCTTCACCACCCTCTGGGAGCACGGACGACTGGAGATGAGCGTCGAGGCGTTCGTGCTGCTGCCGTGGTATCGGGAGCTGTTCACCGAGGAGCAGCTGGAGACGGCCGAGCGGCGACTGCGTGAGCACCGCTTCGACGTCGAGCGGTTCCTGCGCGCATGCACACAATCGCCCCCATCCTGGGTCGCGTCGGACCCAACCCAGGCTGGCTGATCCATGCCCGCTACCTGCGTCTTCTGCGGCTCCGCCGATACCCTTACCGGCGAGCATGTGCTGGGAGACTGGCTGAGCAAGATCGGCCTTGACCTTGATCCGGTGCCGCACGGTGCTGGTTGGCTGAACAGCATTGGGCGCGAACTCGGCGTGCGCCCGCCGTTCCGCCAGAAAGTCCGGGACGTCTGCGGCGACTGCAACCACGGCTGGATGAGCCGCCTCGAAGTCGTCGCGCAGCGCGTCCTGACCCCGCTCGTCCTGGGCCAGCCTGGCCGCATCGAGGCGGCGGACCAGGGGGCAATCGCGGCATGGGTACAGAAGACCGCGCTTACGGCGATGCTGGTGTCCTCCGAGGCGGATCGGGACAGAGGCTACGGGCTCCCGGTCTCGGAGTACCACGAGTTGTACTTGCTCCGGGACGAACTAACGCCGCTCCCGGCAAGCCAGTTCTGGGCCGGACGATACGAAGGAGTTCGCAGCTGGTCGATCCGGGTCACGCCGCTGGCGGTGCGCGTCGACGGCTTGCCCGAGCCCGACCGGCCGCAGGCCTACGCCATGACCATCGTGCTCGGACAGCTCGTGCTTCAGGGGGTGCGGTTCACGACGCCGAGCCTCCAGGTCCGCGTGTCCATTCGGCTGCCTCAGTTCTGGCCGCTAGCGGGGCCGGTCACCTGGCCGAGCGGACAGCCTCTCGAAGATGACGGGTTCCTGGGCTTCGCCGGCGGCAAGGACTTCCGCTCGACCGAGCAGTACATCGAGCTGCAACCGTGGCAGCCCGCAACTGAGTTGACGCCGAGCCACGCTGTCGGTGGCATGGTCGAGCTGCCGACAATCTGCGGCAAGCACATCGTGTACTACCCTGCCGCCCTCGTCGGCGAGGCGATGCACGGTCGGTTCTACGCCTTTGGGACGGCGTGCGAGTGCCCCATGGCCTACTTGATCCACACCGGGCCAGATGGCGCGCGCTGCAAGGCCGCGGACACAGCAGAAGGCATCTCAGAGCTATACGAGACACTGCCGGGCGAGGAGTACGAGATTGAGGACGATGACGGCAGCTTCTGGTGCAAACGGTTGCCGAGCCCATTCCAGCAGAATATGGAGCCGTGATGCGCCGTAAGCCATCTGCCAAGGTTGCCAGCGCCGGGGTGACCCGCACCAAGCAGGCTGTCGAGGACGAGCTGGAGCGGATCGGAAACGGAAACTGGGCCATCGGCACCGCCTTCTACTACCGCGATCTGTGCTTCATCAACCAGGTCGACGGCGGTGACGAGTGGCTGACCATCCGGCACGGCATCGCGTTCGAGTCCATGACGCTGGAACCGAGAATCGAGGAGGGCAAGTTCGCAAGGCTCATTCGTCGGCTGCTGGCCGCGACTAAGGCGCAGTGTCAGGCGCTGACGTACTGAGCAGTGTTCGCGCTCTGAACCCACGCGCGTGAGTGGCGAGCGCGACTTAGAGCTCCGTTCCGACCCTTTACATAAGCGGTCGGGACGGAGCCGTTTTCTTTTTCGACCCCTGTTGCCATTTCTTGGAATTCAATTTGTCTATTGAATTTCTCCTTGAAATATGTTTTATAAGTGATTAAGGTGCGCGCAATTTACCCAAGCGCATTTCGCACCTTGATTAGGCGAATCGCCTGGTCGCGCATTCAGCCCTCCTCTTAAGGAGTTGATGTGCGTACTACGCACACGACCGCGCAAGGACGCGGAACGAGAACGCTGGTTCACAGCGTCGTCGCAGTGCTGACCTTCCTCGCCGCGATGTTGGTGGCCGCTCCGGCAGCTCATGCCGGTGAGGGCGACAACTACCCGTCGCAGTGGAAGGACTACGCACTCGGCGCGAAGGTGGACGACTGGGGCTACTACTCCCGGTACTGCACCTCGTGGGTCGCCTGGGCGCTCCACGACCGGAACGGCTTCGAGATGCCCAGAGCCATCGGCAACGCCGAGAACTGGGGCGTCTGGGCCAAACCGACCTACGCGGTCGACAAGAGCCCGAAGAAGGGTTCCGTCGCGTGGTGGGACAGCAGTCACGGTGGTGGCTACGGTCACGTCGCCTGGGTCGAGTCCGTCGGTGACACGACGGTGACGATCCAGGAGTACAACTACGACTACAACGGCAACTACAACCGGCGCACCATCAACAAGAGCAGTCCCACTGGCTACATCCACTTCAGGGACATCGAGGACACGCCCGCTCCGCCGCCACCGGACACGGACGGCGACGGTGTGGACGACAACCACGACCGCTGCCCGACCGTCTTCGGCCGGTCCGCGGACGGATGTCCCGTCAAGGCTGACTACAACCGCGACGGCCGGTCGGACATCGTGGCGTTCTACCGCCACGACAACAACCTGGTGAACATGCGGGAGTGGTTCGGCAAGGGTGACGGCTATCCCCCAGGGCCGTTCGGCTCCTGGGACGGCGTCGGATGGGACGGAAGTCGAATCATCCCGGCAGGCCGGGACGACTTCAACGGTGACGGCAAGGACGACATCGCGGCCTTCTTCCGGCACGACGGCAACATCGTCGACCTGGACATCTGGTACGGCAACGGACTGGGCGACTTCAACCAGGTCAGGGCGTGGACGGCGAACGGGTGGGATGCCAGTCGGCTGATCCCGGCCGGCTCCGGCGACTTCAACCGTGATGGTCGCGCGGACATCGCCGCCTTCTTCCGCCACGACAACAACCTCGTGGACCTGAGGGTCTGGTACGGCGCCAGCAACGGCTACCCGTCCGAGCCCGCAGGTCCGTGGACCGGCGTCGGCTGGGACGGCAGTCGCATCATCCCCGCTGGTGTCGGAGACCTGGACGGCGACGGCAAGCCGGACATCAGCACGTTCTACCGCCACGACAACGGCATGGTGGACCAGAACGTGTGGTACGGCAACGGCTCCGGCGGCTTCACGCTGGACCGCCCGTGGCACGTCGATTCCGGGTGGGATGCCAGTCGGCTGATCCAGGCTGGCGTGGCTGACTACAACCGGGACGGCAAGGCGGACACCGCGATGTTCTTCCGGCACGACAACAACCTGGTGGACCTCCGCGTCTGGTACGGGAGCGCCAACAGGGTGTCGGGAACACCGAGCGGGCCGTGGTCCTCCAGCGGATGGGACGGCAACCGCTTCATCCCCATCGGAGCGGGCGACTACAACGGCGACGGCAAGCCGGACATCGCCATCTTCTTCAACCACGACAACGGCGTGCTGGACATGGACATCTGGTACGGCAACGGATTCGGTGACTTCAACCAGGTCCGGGCGTGGAACGCCGACAGCGGATGGGAAGGCAACCGCCTGATCACAGCGAAGGGGTGACAACGAGCGTCGGGGGCGGGTCCACGGACCTGCCCCCGACCTCGAAAGAAACGCAGCATCGGCATTCACACTTACCTACCATTCAACTATACTTATCACAAAGCTTATGTTGCTGCGAAATCTGTTCTCCAAATGGTGGCCCCTGGCTACACTCATCCTGCTCTTCGGCATATCGGTTCTTATCCGCCTGCCTTCATTCAATATCGACCCCGTCAAGGCGGCTGTCTATACCGACTTTGGACAGTGGACCGATACCGAGGTTTGGCTTCACGACAAGTACGTCCTCGACATCTACGACGTGTATCCAGTGGCGGTACACAAGTTCTTGCCTTACGTCGGGACTGATCCTCAGTTTCTTGCGAATGCGGCAGCACCAGAACTCACCGTCTATACATCGTTCTCACCCGCAATGTTCATAGCGCTCTACGGGGCGTTACGCGTGTTCGATGCGCCAGCAACCTTCATGAGTATGCAGGTCTTCAGTCTTGCGATACATCTGGTCTCCGTCCTACTGATGTACTACTTGTGTCGCTTGCTGACGCGGGACAGGCTGATCGGGGTACTGGGTGCGACGATCTACCTGTTCGCCACAGGCGCGCTCTGGTACCACATGAACGTGTACTGGGCACATCAGCTGCTCATGCCGGTTTTCCTCACCGCCTTGATCGTGTTCGTACGGCGCCAGGGAAAACTGAAATGGTGGGAAGGCCTGGGCCTCGGGCTCAGCATGAGCTTGATTGCATGGACCGGGGTCGTGAGCACGGTCGGCTTCTTGTTCTACGGAGGCTACAAGTACGTCACAACCAAGCAGCGGGCCTATCTGAACTACCTGTTCATGCTCGGCGGTATGCTTCTGGCATTACTATTGATCGTACTTCAGGTGCTCATGGCGACAGGCGCAAGCCTGGGAGATTACCTCAGCATAGTCGCTCACCGAGCACAGACGCGCACCATTGCAGCGAAGACTATGACGTTCCCCGTAATGCTGTGGAGATTCTTCACCACAATGCTGGTGGACTACGGCGGCTACATGCTGATCGCTTACACATTAGCTATGAAAAGACGATTCCACGGATTTGCTTCGGGGGTGGTTTTTGTGGCTTCATTCCCCCTCCTGGAGTCGGCGATACTGCTTGAGCACGACACAATCTACGGCTTCGGGCGTCTAAAATGGCTCATACCTGTTGTTATCCTTATCTGCTTGCTTGGAGCCAAGTTCGCAACGACTCGGAAGCGACGAGTTATCCTCGTGGCGGCCGTAATTCTGGCAAGCATTCTGCATGTCTGGCTTTACTCCGTGGCCTACTGGCATCCGCACGCCAGGTAGCTCAGATGGCCCCTCCTCGCGCGCACCAACCGGCACCCCGTTGACGGGTGGCCACCCCTGAGCCACGATGGTCGAGAACGGTTCGCCAAGTTTCTCGCAACGGAGGCAACGATGCGTGCACAGTTCCTCGGCAAGGACCCGGAGTCCCAGGAGGGACAGTCCCCGACCCTGTTCGCCACTGATCGCACCGACCGGGTGACGTACATCGCCCAAGGCTGGAAGGTCACCGATCCGCAGGTGCTCGCTGATGTGGGCGAGGTTCCCGACCATGAGACCCTGATCGAGATCCCGGAGGACGTGCTCAAGATGTACGCCCTCCGCTACCTGGAGCAGGAGGGCCAGCGCTGAGCCGCATGATCGAACCCGGCCCCGAGTTCGGCCAGCTCTTCCGCAGCTTCGAGCACACCGCCTTCCGGCTGGAGACGCGCGACCTCTACAAGTCTGCGAACGAGGCCAAGGCCCTCGAACAGTTCACGGCGGGTGAGCCGGTGGACATGGGCTGGTTCCAGAACTGGCTGAGCATGATCGAGGAGGCCACCGCGGAAGGGCGACTGTTCACCCGTGTCCGGGTGGTCACCATGCCGCTCACGACCTACAGCCGCTTCGGCATCTACTGCTCGGGCTACACCAATAGGGTCGGTGAGGTCACTCGTTACCTCGCGCGTCACGACGCTGCCGGCCTGCCGGACTACGACTACTGGTTGTTCGACTCGCGCAAGCTGGTGCGAATGCACTTCGACAGCGATGAGAACTTCCTGGGCGGCGAACTGATCGAAGATCCCGCCGAGATTGTGCAGCACAACTACTGGCGCGATGCTGCCTGGCACCGCGCCGTACGACGGGACGACTTTGCCACCGAAGCGAACGACCGGCATCACCAGCGTTCATGAAGCTCGTGATGCACTTGGCAAGCGACTCCGCGAGCTCCGCACCGCCGCCGGACTGAGCGGGCGGGCACTCGCGGAGTCCTTGTCGTGGCCGCCCTCCAAGGTCAGCAAGCTGGAGAACGGCAAGCAGACGCCGACTGACGACGACATCCGGGACTGGACGCGAGCGACCAGCAGCGAGAACGAGACGGAAGCACTGCTTGCTTCTCTGCATACCCTCGAAGTCCAGCACGCCGAGTGGCAACGACAGCTCCGTGTCGGCCTGAAACCGCATCAGCAGGAGATTGCCGACCTCGACGCCAAGACCCGGCTCTTCCGGGCGTTCGAGTCCACGTTCATCCCGGGCCTGCTCCAGACCGCCGAGTACGCCCGTTACCGCTTCGCCCAGAGCATCACGGTGTTCAAGGTGCGCAACGACATTGACGAAGCGGTCGCTGCCCGCGTGCAGCGCCAGGACATCCTGTACCGGCCGGACAAGCGGTTTCACTTCGTGCTGACCGAGGCCGCCTTGCGCTACCGGCTGTGCCCGCCGGAGATCATGCTCGGGCAGCTTGACCGCCTCGTCTCCCTGACTGCCCTGCCGAACGTGAAGCTCGGGATCATCGGGTTTGAGACCGCGTACGTAGTCGCGCCCGCTCACGGCTTCTGGATTCTCAACGCTGACCGCGTGATGGTCGAGACCTTCTCGGCCGAACTGAACCTTGCACAGCCGCAGGAGCTGGCGCTGTACGGTGGCATCTTCGACAACCTGGCTGCTGTTGCTAGCTACGGGCGCAGCGCTCGCACCATCATTAACCAGGTCATCACTGAGTTGGCGGCGGAAGATGACCAGAAAGATCAAGGCTGAGGCGATATATAATAAGAGGTGCGATGATTAATCCAGCACGAACACCCGAACTTGAAGCCGAAATCGAGCGCGTTGCCAATCTGGCCCGAGAGCTAATGCGGGCCTACGTCTCGTGGGGTTCCCAAAAGAAGACGGGAGAGACTCACCTCGCAACGCATGGCGATGTGATTGATTTCGTCAACTTCCGGATGGAGACTGCGGACAGCTGTCTGAAACTTATCGAGGCTGACCGGATCGGAGACGCGCTAGGGCTTTGCCGCTCGCTACTTGAGCATTACCTCCTATTTATTCTGATCTGTCGTGGTGACAAGTATTTCAAGGTCTGGGATCTCAGCAACAAGACTCCAGCCGAGTTCGCTGAATTTTTTAATGAACGGAAGCGCGCCTGGGAGCAGGAGCGTGCGGACGGAAAGACCGACTGCGTAGACTTCCGGAAGCATCCTCGTGCTGCGCGCCACGTCATGCTCGTGTACGACGGCATCAGGTTTGAGGACGGCGAGAAGTTGCCGGTGTCGATGTACTACTTCCACTTCGAGCAGTTCCGGCCCGAGATCATGCGGCTCGATGAGGCTGACTACTTCGAATACTACGAACGTCCAGCTGACCTAAAGAAGGCGATGAAAGGACACCGCCAGGAAGCCCACCTGAAGTACCGGCACTTCCTTGGCTACGACGCACTGGTTATGTGCCTTGAGTTGAACGGCCTGATTGACGAAGCGGTACGTCATCGTCTCGAAGCTCACTACACCTTCCTCGGAACGTTCCTGCACCCCACCAATAATGCGGTGCGTGACCTACACGAGCGTTCCAACTGGCACTCTGGCACACCGATGATTGGTATGGAGTATGACTACACGCAGACTTCCCGCTTGCTGGCGTACTCATACGTTTGCTACTTGCTTGCAGGAATCCTCGACGAGCTAGCAACGCTGTTCGAGTCATCGCCAAAGAAGTACATTGCCGATCCCGCCACGGCCGCCCTTCGTGCTGCAACCAGCGCAGTTCCAGCGACAGTGCCGTACTTCTGGTTCCTGTTCAACGAGGCACCGCTCTACGACAAGTTCAATTGGGCCATTCATCATGCAACTGACGAACAGCTCAAGGAGTTCGGGGGCTACGCTGGAGTGCCGAGTGATCTGATCCCATTCAATCAGCACATCTACGAAAGCCTAGGACAAGGGCTAGGCGGATGGAGCAACGTCCGAGTCGGACAATACATCTCTCCAGTCCTCGGCCGAAGTCACTGAAGCTGCGGGTGTTTATGGGCGGTACTTGCAAGCCCCCCTTGCCCTTGGACCTTCTGATTTCTTGACGCCTCACCCGTTCGTGTCGTTTCGAGAAATACCAAGAAACTTTCTATTCACCGCTGTCTTTCCTCTCTACTCTCCGGATGGAGACGCCGAACCGCGTCCGCCCACAAGGGACTTGGGAGTAGCCAGTGGCGACCCGTGTTGCCCTGCTGAGCAGGGATCAGATCGACAAGCTTCCCGACCGCGCCCGTGAAGTCGTGGAGTACCGCAAGAGCGGCCTCAGCCTGAACCACATTCAAGGGTGTCCGCTGGACTGCGCGTACTGCATCCGGCACACCTATGGCCTGTGGGATCAGCGCGTACCGCGGGCGCTCATGTCCGACGCCCAGGCCGTGGAAGAGCTGGTGACTCACCGGTACTTCCAGCCGCACGTGACCCCGGTGCAGGTGTTCAACCGGGCTACCGACCCGTTCCTTCCGGTCGTCCGGCCGCACACCCTCGCCGTGCTAGAGGACCTGGATCAGCGCGAGCTGACCAACCACGTCCTCGTCATCACGCGGCACCAGATGAAGCCCGAGGACATCGAGCGGCTGAACCAGCTCAAGCACATCAAGCTGACGCTGCTGTTCACGTACAGCGGCATCGACAACAAGGACATCGAGCCCTACCCGTCGTCCGTGGCGGCTGAGTCCCTGAAGCTCATGAGCGCGCCGGCGCGGCGCCGGTACCGCACAGTTCTCTACTGGCGTCCGCTGGTGCCCGGTCTCAACGACTCGCCGGAACACCTGGACGCGGCCTACCAGCTCGCCCAGCACGCCGACGCCACGGTGTTCACCGGCCTGTTCTACCGGGACGAGATCGCGGAGTACTACAAGGCCAACGGCCTGCCCGAGCCGTACGAGGACACCGCCCGGCGCAAGATCGTGCCCGAGACGCTGGAACAGCGGGTGCTCGCCACCTTCGACGCCGCCACGCCGCTGTTCCGCAAGACGAGCTGTGCGGTCGCCTACGCGCACGGCTTGCCGGACTACAACGGTCACATCGGCATCCCGGAGCTGTGCGACATCTGCCCGCTGAGTCAGCTCGAACTCTGCCGGAACGCGCACACGCAACCGTCACCCGAGCGGTTGCGGGAGGTCGCGGGACGCTTGCCCGAGGCTCGTGGTCTTGTGGTCGTGGACATCACCGAGCGGGCGGCCGTGGTGTCCGGCCTGGAGACCGAGCAGCCGCGCTACTACCTGCAGCACACCCTCGGTTTCCAGGTTCACGACGTGCGCCACCCGCACCGTGAACGGCGGCACGGCCGTGCCGACATCGGCTGGAAGGGCGAGACGCAAGATGACTGACTGGACGAGCCTGAACTTCGTGGTCGTGGACGTCGAGGGCAACGGCCAGCAGCCGCCCGACCTGGTGGAGCTGGCCGCCGTGCCCGTGGTCGGTGGGGTCATCGGGGAGCCGCTGAGCTGGCTGGTCAAGCCGAACGGCCCGATCAAGCACTTCGCCACGCGCATCCACGGCCTGACCAACAAGGACGTGGCCGACTGCCCGTCGTTCGAGGCCATCACCGGCAACGTGCTCGCCGCCCTGGACGCTGACGCCCTCGTTGCGCACAACGCCCACGTCGACCTCGGTGTGCTTGAGCGCAAGCTCCCCGACTGGGAGTCGCCGGAGGTCTTCGACACGCTCAAGCTGGCGCGGCGGCTCGTGCCTGGCCTCGACAGCTACCGGCTCGGCAACTTGGTCGAGGCGTACAGCCTGGCCGAGGGGCTGCCCGACGACCTCAACCCGCACCGGGCGACGTATGACGCGCTGGTTGCCGCGCGGCTGTTCGTCCTGCTCGCCACCAAGGCCGCAAGCCTGGAAGAACTGCGCGGCCAGCCTCCCGAGAAGGGCGACGAGAATGCTCTTTTCTAGCGGCAGGCGCATTGGCTTCGGCTCCATGCAGCTCACCGGCCCTGGCCACTGGGCCGCACCGGACGACCCGGAGCAGGCCATGCAGGTGCTCCGCGATGCTGTAGACGCGGGCGTGACGCACATCGACACCGCTGACGCCTACGGCCCGTTCACTGCGGAGAAGTACATCCGCAAGGCGTTGCTTCCCTACCCCGAGGGCCTGGTCATCGCCACCAAGGGTGGTGTCACTCGCCAAGGTCCGAACCGGTGGGCACCGTGTGGGCGGCCGGAGTACCTGCGCCAGTGCGTCGAGATGAGTCTTCGGCGGCTCCAGGTCGAACAGATCGAGCTGTACTACCTGCACCGCATCGACCCCGCGGTTCCCTTGGAAGACCAGCTCGCCGTGATGCGGGACATGCAGGCCGAAGGGAAGATCGGCGGTATCGGGCTGTCCAAGGTGACCTTGGAACAGCTCCGCACGGCCAGTGAGCTGGTTGACGTCGCTGCCGTCCAGAACAAGTACAACGTCGCCAACCGGGCGTCAGCAGACGTACTCCAGCACTGCGAGATGGCTGGCATCCCCTTCGTGCCGTACGCGCCCCTCGCGGCCGGAGCGCTGGCGACTTCCGATGCCCTGGGGCAGATCGCTCAGGACTACGGCGCAACACCGGCACAGCTCGCGCTCGCCTGGCTGTTGCACCGCTCGCCCGTGATGGTGCCGATCCCCGGAACCAGTTCCAGTGCACGTCTCCGCGAGAACCTGGCGGCCGAGCAGATCAGCCTCACCCCCGATGCCATGACCGCTATCGAGCTGGCGACCACCGGCCAGAAGCCGGGCGAAGATGAGTCTCAGGCCCTTCTCTGACCACCAGCGTGGGTTGTTCGTCAGCGTCGACGGGCCAAGCGGTGCCGGGAAGTCCACGATTGTCCAGCACCTCGCCCAACTGCTCGTCGCCGCTGGCGAGGATGTCCACGTCACGGCTGAGCCGAGCGAAGGCCCTATCGGCGCCCTGTGCCGCGAACTGACTGAGACGACCACCGGTCACGCCCTCGCCTGCTTGTACGCGGCCGATCGCTACCACCACCTTGAGGCCGAAGTCCGTCCCCACACCGAGGCCGGCCGCGTTGTGCTGAGCGACAGGTACATCCCGTCAGGTCTAGTGATGCAGCGGTTCGACGGCATCGACCCGGTGTTCCTCTGGCGACTGAACTCCGAGGCTGACCGGCCCGACCTCGCCGTGATCCTTGAAGCCGACCCCGAGGTCATCTCGGAACGACTCAGCGAGCGCGGGCCGCACAACCGTTTCCAGCTCTCGCCGGGCAGTTCGCACGCTGAGACCCACTTCTACCGTCAGGCCACGGAGCGATTGATTCAAGCGGGTTTCGACGTGCTGCGAGTGGATGTGAACCGCCAACCTCCCGAGCAGTCCGCGGCGCTCATCCGTGACCGGCTGCTGACCTTCTTCGCTCCGGCTGCGGGGTGAGCGGGCATGGTCGAGACGATCACGGAAGCCGACATCGGTAGCGAAGTCGAAGCTCTGCACCAGCTCGCCACGGTCGTGCTGAACGAGCACGCCAACGACCTCGGCCTATGCGCCGTGTGCGGCTGCGCCTTCCCGTGTGAGCGGGCAGTGCTCGCGGATCACAACCTCACCCTCTGAGGAGTCGCCACCCCAGTCGGCCAGACCGGTGACGGTGAGCCTGCGTGCCCGTCGCCGGTCTGGCCCCCAGCTGTGCGGAGAACATCGTGAAACCCTTGATGTACGGCTACATGCGCGCACCCGACGATGTGTCGGACGACGATCTTGACCGCGCGGTCGCGGAGATGCAGCGCTTTTCCGAGACCGAGGGTTATTGCTACGCAACGACGTTCTTCGAGCACCAGCACGGCTCACGCGCGGCGTTCGAGGAACTGGTTGCCGAACTCAGGCGCGCCGAAGCACGGCATGTCGTCGTGCCGTCTATGGATCACCTGTCGGGCCACCGACTCCTGTGTGGACAGATGATGACGCGCCTGGAAGCGGACGCTAACGCCCACGTACTGACACCGAGCGGTGCGTAGTGGATCGGCGCGACCTGAGCATGGCGATTGTCCAGCAGCTCAAAGGCATCAACACCGACGCTGGTCAGTTCGTCGCGGGTCTGCTGAGCGACGACATCTCCCGCGAAGACCAGATCGTCTTTGCCCTGCGGCTCGTGAGGTTGGCCGAGCACATCAAACAGCGTGCGGACAGCACAGCCGGAATGGTCATTGAAGGAGGCGTTGTCGATGACGGTGGTAGCGGACAGCCTGGGCTCTCGGCCGGAGCAGTCGAACCGGCCGACCATCCCGGCCCCGCGGTCGATGGTTGAGCAGCCTCGCCCCAAGGCGATAGCCGACCTCACCTTGGCCGCCACGTCCACGGCGGCGAGCGTCGGTGTGATGTTCCTGCGCTGCACCCTCACGGAGTGGCAGCGGGACGAGCTGGGCAACAACGGCGAAGCCGTGCTCTCCGCGTTGATCTCGGAAGCTGTGGCGTCAACAGGAGTGCCTGAGCCGTCTCCACGCTGGACGGAACTGACCGACCTCGCGCTGATCCGCGTGCGCCTGGTGCTCCTGGAGACCGGCGTCATTGTCGAGGTGGCCGACCGACACAACCAACCGCCGACGTGGGCCGATGCCGTGACGTCGCTCTGTTCGCGCTGGAACTCCTACCGAACCGACGCGGGTCGGGTGGTGTGGTGCGAGCTGGAGCCGCCCCTGTACGAGTTGACCGCGATCGGCCTCCCGAAACGGATTCGGACGAAGGCTGTGGACACCACCCGGAGGCCGGCGGCGTCAGTTGATCGGGAGCTACTCCAGCGCGTGCTTGAGGGACTGGAAGGGCTGTAAGGCAGCGCAGTTCGCCAAGAATTAGACGGAGGCTTGTTGTGGCAAAGACCCAAGTAGAAGACCGGGCCGTTTTCCTCCTGTCGGCCCTACTCTCGGCAGCACTTCCAATGGCTCGCTACGTCCAGCGGCACGGCAATGCACAGGATCGGGAGAAGCTGCGCAGGCTTACCGGCAGTCAGGAATATCAGGAATTGAGTGAAATTCTCGTGCGGCTACACAGTTGAGGGCGATTGTTGGATATTGACATTTTGCAACAAATCTGTCTTAATCTATTCATATCCATTTGGCGCCCTCCCAGGTTACCCCTCTCGCCTGCATCGCAATTCTTTGCGGTCCACGCGAGGGTGGATATCCTGCCCAGGAAGTGAGACAACAAATGGATGCTGCGAATATCGAATACCTGACCAAGGTATTTGCGCAACCCCGTGTTCGCCGTGCGCTCGCCGAAGTCCGAGCCGCCATCCGTGTCCGTGGAGATCTCGCTCTCGGCGACGAGGGCTTGATGATCTCCCAAGCGACAGATGGCGAGCTGATCGCTACATCATTCCGTGCGGAGCTGGAAGACAGCCGTTCGGAGTCTGTGGTGGTACTGACCGAAGCGCAGCGGCACGCAGCGGACCTGCTGTGGGTCATCGGCCTGGGCAACGCCTCGATGGTGGAACACCTGGTCGGTGAACTCCAAGCTACGGAGTTCCTGGCAAGTCAGGGCGACCGTACGGCGCAGGAATTCGGGCTCAGGCTCAACGGGGACGAGGGGGACCACCTCTCGATCTACCCCGACCCATTGCCGAAGCCCTAGAGCCGCGTTCGTACCGCACGACTTCGTGCTCATCCGCCCGCCGACCCGGAGAAAAAATAGGTCGGCAAGCAACCCGAAGTCTCGATCTGAACTCTTAGCAGGCAGATCAAGGCGTCGGGTTGTTTTCGTCATCAGCAGAAATGGCTAGAACCCGCCCGCCCACTCATCGTCAGAGCCGTTCTTCAAGAGGGTCAGCAACGGGTCGTCGTCATCCAACTCAGCCTGCCGCTTTTCTAGTCGCTCTTCCAGTTGTCCAATGAGGGCGTAGCTCGTTTGCGAAAATCCACCAATCTTGGCGGATATCTTTCTGATGGTCTTTTGAAATTCCGTGAGGATGTCGTCGGCCTCATTGCTCGCCACGTTCGTCAACTTGCGCTGAGCGGCCCTCTGCTGCCGCTTCTTCTTTTCGGTCGCCTTCCGTGCTGCGGCATAGAACGTGGCGATGGTCTTGTAGTCGCCGCCGAGGTCAACGTAGGTCCTTAGCATCTCGACAGATGGCATAGAACAACCGTTCTCGACAGCCGAGACGTGGCCGCTGCTGTAGGGCATGTCCCGCTGAACGCGACCCGACGCCTCACGCACCGTGCGCAGGTAGTCACCCAAGACGACATGCGCCGCGCTCCTCGGCACTCCCACGGGGCCTCCCGTTTCCCTTGCGCTCGATCTTCGCGCGCTTGCTTGCTCGCTCGTTGCTCGCCACTCAACGAGCACGACCTCTGCCAAGCATTGTGTCTCTCGCGACAGAGAACAACCCATCTGACCAGGAGGTATCCCGTGACCCAACTCGACCCCTACGGCAGCAACCTGCCGTCCATGCTCACGCCGGGAGGCCGCGCGCTCGCCCGCGACCTCTCCACGGTGCGGCGAGCAACCAGCGTCGGCCTGGCCAAGGGTGACGGCCTGGCGGCCTTCACCGAACAGGCAATGGGCAACCTGACGGCTCTCGACCGTCAGCGTCGCATCCTGGCCCGCGGTGACGAGACGCTGAACAACCTCCTCATGGAGGTCGAAGTCGGCTTCGTGCTGTGCCTTGTCAGCGAGCAGCGCTCCATGTACCGGCGGTACTAGATGGACGCCATCGACCCGGAAATCATGGGTCAGCGCGTCGCCGCCTTGGACGACAAGCTCGCTCACCTACTGGCCGAGATCGGGGCCACCTGCATGACGTGGGCTGTCGACCTCGCCGGCCGCGCCGAGAACCCGTCCAAGTCCGAGGACGCCTGATGCGGGTCATCGGTGGGCTTCTCATCGGGACGGTCATTCTCGCCTACGCCGTCGCCTTCCTCGAGCGCTACGGACAGCTCCTGCTCGTGCTGGCGAGCTGGGTTCTTCTCGGCGTTCTCGCTCTCACCGGTCTAGCGCTCGGCGCGTGGGCCTGCTGGTCGTGGTTCTGCCACTGGTGGGAGCTGCGGCAGGCCCGCACTCAGGCGGCGCAGGCGATTGAGCGCACCAACACGCAGTACGAGAAGTCGCGCGCCGAGATGGAACAACTCGCCCGCGCCTACCACCTCCGAAAGGGGATCACCCAATGACACTGACCGGTTACTACACCCTGCTCACGGTCGAGCTGGTCACGCTGACGCTGCTGGTTGGCCCGCCGGTCGTGAAGCTCTTCCAGATCATCCGAGAGGGCGAGCAGGAGACCGCAGCGGCCAAGCGCCGCATCGCCGCGCGCCAGCTCGCACCCGCCAACCTGCCCGCCCTCCCGGACATCGGGGCTGATCCCGAGGAGCAGACATGAACAGTCAGATCACCCCGGAGCAGGCCGAGTTCCTGGTTCTGTTCGGCTCGCTGATTCTCGTGGCTGTCACGATGCGCCTGGTCGGCCTGGCCGTCTGGCGCAAGTGGTTCGCCGACGACGGCACGCCCGACAACCTCACCCAGGAAGAGCGCGACGACCGCCGCGTTGCTCGCAGGAGGCGGCCGAGATGAGCCGCTACCAGCCGTACCGAGGAGTCCACGGGCGCCGCTACCAGGTCGTCATGAAGTCATGGCGCAGGCTGCGCCAGAGCGAGGACGGGGCGACAGTTCGTCACCGGTCCCGCCGCCGGCATCTGCTTGAGGAGCTGCGCGTGCTGGACCTCGAAACCTACGACTACCGCTAGGACGGGTCATGCACCCAGGAAGGTTCAGCAAGGCGCTAACCGCCGTGTTCGGTGCGCTGCTGCTCGTGCTCCTGGTGGCTGGGGTGGCGCGGGTGGCCTACTGGCTGCTCGCGCCGCTCGTCCCCATCCTTGTCACAGCGGTAGCTCTGGGAGTCATCTACTGGTTCATCTTCCGCGGTATTCGTCGGCGCTGACTGGAACTTCAAGCGCTGCGGAATTCACAGCCGCCTCTCTGGCGGCTCGGCGGCTGTAATTTCTACGGCTCGACCGCGCCGCCAGTCAGCTCCATAACAACAAGAAGGGAGTGCATCCGTGTTTTCGCAAGCTCGGCTGCTTCATGCAGCCATAACCAACGGAAAGGCTCCCTATGGACAAACCAAGAAAGAAAATTCGTGTCGTTGGCGAACGCCGCGCCGAACTCGACCTCGAACGATTCGCTGACGCGCTCATCACCTTCGCCCTGCACCGCCTGAGCGAGAACGCCGCCAAGCCCGATCGTCCGGCCACACAGCCGGACCCCGGCCAGGAGGCGTCATGATCCTGGCGCTGTTGACCGCCGCTGGCGGCCTCTTCATCCTATCGCTCATCCTCGCGGCCCGTTGGCTGGAGTCCCGATATTGGCGTACTCGGCTGGTCGCCTACCGCCTGCAACTGCCCAGCGGACTCACCCCCGACCAGATCACCGGGTGGCTCGGCGTGCTCGCTGCTGACACCCGTCGCTGGCCGGTCAGCTTCGAGGTGCAGGCAACCCACCAAGGCATCCGCTACTACCTGCTCGTCCCGCTTGGTCAGGAGGCCAGCACGCTCGCACGGCTGCGTTCGGCGCTGCCGGGAGTACGAACAGAAGAGGCCCCGGACTACCTCACCGACCGTTCCGCGGTTCGCGTGGCGAGCGAGTACAAGCTGACCAACTTGCAACGACCCCTCGGGCACGACCGAGCGGAGTCCGCCGTCACGGCCCTCCTGTCCGGGCTGCACCCACTCGCGTCCAGCGAGGCCGTGCGCATTCAGTGGATTCTCTCGGGCTCGCGGACCTTCCTGCCGGGCAAGGACGACGCTGCCGAGCTGGCCCGCGCAGTACGCGCCAAGAACGCCGCGCCGGTCTTCAACGGAGTGGCGCGCGTCGCCATCAGCGCATCGAACAGGGCGAGGGCAATCAGCCTGCTCAATCGCGTCGCCAACGCCTTCAAGATGTTGGACGCGCCCGGTGTGTCCTTCCTGCCGCGAGGGTTCCTCGGCGCATCGGTTGTTGCCGAACGCCTCTACAAGCGTGCGCTACCGCTGACCGTCTGGCCGATGCGACTGAACACCAACGAGGCCGCCGGACTGCTCGGCATCCCTCTGGGCAACGTCTACCTCCCCGGCTTGGAGCTCGGCCGCTCACGGCAGCTTCCGCCCCCGGAAGGCATGGCGCGCAAGGGACTCGTGCTGGCCGATAGCAACTTCCCCGGCGCTCTCAACCGGCCGCTCACCCTCACGACTGAAGACCGCTTGAGGCACCTGCACCTCATCGGGCCGACGGGCGTGGGCAAGTCCACGCTCATCGCCAACGCGGCGCTTCAGGACATTGAGCGCGGTGACGGCCTGGTGCTCCTTGACCCCAAGAGCGATCTTGTGGCCGACGTCCTGTCCCGCGTACCGAGCAGCAGGACGGAGGACGTCATCGTCCTCGATCCGTCCGCAACGGACTTCCCGGTCGGCTTCAACGTCCTGCAAGTCGGTCGCAGCGAGCACGAACGTGAGCTTGTCGTGGACCACGTCGTGCACGTCTTCTCGGAGTTGTGGCGTTCGTCTTGGGGACCGAGGACGAGCGACGTACTCCGCAACTGCCTGCTGACGCTGACTCACACGCGGGCCGCGGACGGTTCGGCCTTCGCGCTCACCGAGGTTCCCGAACTGCTGCTCAATCCGACCTTCCGCAAGTTCGTCACGGCGCAGGCCGGCGTCCCGGACACGGTGCGGAGCTTCTGGGCCGCCTACGAGCACATGAGCGAGGGCGAACGCGCACAGGTCATCGGGCCAAGCCTCAACAAGCTGCGCACCCTGACCACCCGCACGTCACTTCGCCTGATGCTCGGCCAGAGCAAGGGCATCGACCTGGCGGACGTGTTCCGCAAGCGGCGCATCGTGCTCGTACCGCTCAGCAAGGGAGTCGTCGGCACCGAGACGGCGCATCTCCTTGGCTCGCTTCTCATGGCCGCGCTCTGGCAAGCCACCCTAGGGCGGGCTGCCGTTCCCGCTGAGAAGCGTCGTCCGGCGTGGGCCTACCTCGATGAGTTCCAGGACGTGCTGAGACTGGGTTCGGACAACGAGCTTGCCGACATGCTTGCCCAGGCGCGCGGGCTTGGCCTCGGGCTGACGCTCGCACACCAGTACCTCGACCAGCTACCCCGCCAGGTGCAGTCAGCTGTTCTCGGCACCGCGCGTTCGCAGGTGGCCTTCCAGCTTGATCACGACGACGCCCGCACTCTGGAGAAGCGCTTCGCACCCGCCATGACGGCCGCCGACCTCAAGGGCCTGCCGGTCTACGAGGTCGCCGTACGTGCAAGCGTCGGCGGGCAGACTCGCCTGCCCGCAACCGGTGTGACTCGCCCACTCAGCCCGCCAATTCACGATGTCGCCGTGCTCTCGGAGCAGAGCCGCCACCGCTACGGCACGCCTCGCGCGGACGTCGAAGCGGCGTTGCGCTCCCGCATCGAGACGCCAACGGGTACGCGCATCGGCCGTGCGAAGCGCGGGGGTTCGTCATGAACCTGGCCTTGCGGCGTGTTGGTTTCGGCGTTGGGGTCGCCTGGCACCTCCTTTCGCGGCCACCGATGTCAGACGGCACGGCCAGGCCGATAGCGCCAACGAAATGCCTCCTCCTCTTCAAGGAGGACTCGGCATGACGCCTCGCGCCTTCCCGCCCACTCCGTCCTCCGGCCGTCGTGTCCGGTCGGCGCTCGTCGTCGCGCTGGCCGAAACGCTGACCGAACGCGATTGGCTGATCCTCGAAGCGGTCAACCGGCTCCGGCTGGTGACCGGCCTCCAGCTCGAACGCCTGCACTTCGCCGACCTGAGTGGCAAGAGCCGATCCGTCGTGCGCTGGCGGGTACTAAAGCGGTTGGTCGACGCCCAGGCCCTCATGCCTCTGGCGCGTCGGGTGGGCGGCAGTCTCCGCGGTTCGGCCCAGCTCACCTATGCGCTTGACGTTGCCGGGGAACGGCTGCTTCGCCTGCGCCGCGACCTGTCGCAGTCCAAGGAGCGCATCCGGCGGCCGGGGACGATCGGGGATCGCTTCGTCGCGCACACGCTGGCGACGAGTGAGCTGTATGTGCAGCTGGTCGAACGATCCCAAGTCGACAGCTTCGCACTCGACGACTTCCAGGCCGAGCCCGCCGCGTGGTGGCCAAACGGGGCCGGCGGATGGATGAAGCCCGACGCCTACCTGTCGATCTCCGCAGGCGAGTTCACCGACCACTGGTGGGTGGAGGTCGATCTCGCCACCGAAGCTACCCCCACACTGCGCGGCAAGTTCCTGGCGTACATCGACTTCGTGAACCTCGGTAAGCTCGGTCCTGGCAATGTCGTACCGCGCGTCCTGGTCACCGTGCCGACGCTGGAACGGCGTGAGGTGGTGGCCGCTGTGCTGGCCAAGCTGCCCGCTCCGGCCGACGAGCTGTTCGCCGTGGTGCTGCACGACGAGGCCGTGGGCTGGCTCACCGCGGAACTCAGCGAGACCCCTCATGAGTAGGCAACAGTCCCGCGACTGGTGGGTGGTCACGGGCATGACCGTCACCGCCTGCGCAGCGGCCGTCAGTAGCTTCTCCGGTCTGCACTCGCTGGCAGCGGCGACCGGTTGGCCGGAAGCTCTGGCGCCGCTGTTGCCGTTCACGATCGACGCCTACGCCATGACCGCAACGCGGGTGTGGCTGTCCAAGGCCACTGGCTCAGTAGCGGCTCGTCGGTTCGCCCGTTGGAACGCCATCGGGGCTATCGGGCTATCGCTGGTCGGCAATGCGGCGTGGCACCTCATCGCCGCGAAGGTGCTCACCGTGACATGGCCAATCGTTGTGCTCGTAGGAGCCGTCCCGCCCGCCGTCCTCGGACTGCTCTCGCACCTGGCCGTCCTGCGCAGCCAGGACGACGAGGACGAAGCCGAGCCACTCGGTACGGAGCTGCCCGAGCACCAGGTCGCCGCGGACGCCGGCGAGGACGACCTCATTGAGGCCGCCCGCACCGCTGACAACGCGCACCGTGCCGAGCACGGCAAGCCGATCACACGCGATGAGTTGCGGAAGGTGCTGCACGTCAGCAGCGACCGGGCAAGCCACATACTGCGAACTCTTCGCAATTCCAGAGATGAAAGCGATAATCCTTGATTGTTGTCAATTCCACTGTGTCGAAATAGACACACTTCGTTTATAGTTATTTCTGTAAGGGGAAAACCTAAATGAACGAAGCAAAGAAACCGACCACCCTGGGTCAATACCTCGAACAGGGAAGGCAAGAAGCAGGCTTAAGTCTGCGGCAGCTTTCAGCCGCAAGCGGCGTCAATCTCATGACCATTAGGCGCATCCTGCACGACGAAGTTGAAAGCCCATCCGCAGAGCACGTGCAGCACCTCGTGCACACACTCGAACTGGATGAGGCTGACGCCTTCGCCTTCATCGGCGTGACGCCCCCAAAGGGGCTGCCTAGCGTCGCACCATACCTAAGGCAGAAACACGGGTTGAAAGGCGACGCCTTGAGCGAAGCCACTGATCAAATACAAAAGATCATCGAGAAGTACAACGGCGCACCTTGACCTCAATGGGTCGATGCGCCGCCTGTGAGATGATCTTCATGGGTTCATGAGTGATCGGAGATTGCCTCGGTGGCGTGTCGTGTGGTGTTGGGTGTGGAAGAGCGGGAGACGATTTCGCGGGAATTACGCGCGGGAAGATCGTTGCGGTGTATTGGCCGGTTGTTGGGCAGGCATCATTCGGTGATCGCCCGGGAGGTCGCGCGTAACGGTGGTCGCGAGGGGTATCGCGCGGCCTCGGCTGTGCGGCGGGCGCGGCGAACGTGTCGCAGGCCGAAAAC
>NZ_KB894458.1 GCF_000374445.1 Actinokineospora enzanensis DSM 44649
CCTGCCCCCGTTACCTTCTTCGTAGCTCCTGATCAAGGAGTTGTGGTCGCCAGGTCCGGCATGACTGACGCCCCCAGTCGAACCCATGATCCGGGGGGTGGTGTCACCGGGCCTGGTGGCATCGAGGGACCGCTGATAGGGACACGGCCGCCAACCTGGTAGGTCTCGTCGTAACGTGGGTGCCGGCCATCGATGCTCGACCGGCGACCATTCGCGACGAACGAACGGCATACTGGATGAGCAGCGGTTTCGGGGTGTTCCTCGGCCTGGACGTCGGTAAGGGCACCCACCACGCTGTGGGCTTGGACCCGACCGGCAAGCGGCTGCATGACGGGCCCCTGCCCAACAGCGAGCCCAAGCTGAGAGCGTTGTTCGACAAGCTCACCAAGCATGGCTCGCTGCTGGTGGTGGTCGATCAACCCGCGACGATCGGCGCGCTGCCGGTCGCGGTCGCCCGCGCCGCCGGCCACCGGGTCGCCTATCTGCCCGGCCTGGCCATGCGCCGCATCGCCGACCTCTATCCCGGGCGGGCGAAAACCGACGCCCGGGATGCGTTCATCATCGCCGACGCGGCCAGGTCGTTGCCGCACACGCTGCGCCCGGTCGACGTCGGCGACGACGCCCTGGCCGAGCTGGACGTGCTGGTCGGGTTCGACGACGACCTGGCAGGCGAGGCCACCAGGTTGTCCAATCGCATCCGCGGCCTGCTCACCGGCGTCCACCCCGCCCTCGAACGCGCCATCGGCCCGAAGATCGCCCACCCCGCCGTGCTGGAGATCCTCTCCCGCTGCGGCGGCCCGACCGGCATCGCCAAAGCCGGGCGCCGCAAACTCACAGCGATCGCCACCACACACGCGCCCCGCATGGGCGACAAGCTCGTCACCGCGATCCTGACAGCTCTGGACGAACAGGCGGTCATCGTTCCAGGCACCGCAGCAGCGGACACCGTGCTGCCCCGCTTGGCTGACAGCCTGAAAACCGTGCTCGCGCAGCGCAAACAGGTCGCCGCCGAGGTCGAGGGGATACTCGATGCGCACCCTCTTGCCGGGGTCCTGACGTCGATGCCCGGCATCGGCGTCAGGACCGCCGCCCGGATCCTTCTGGAGATCGGCGACGCCTCCAGCTTCGCCTCCTCGGCGCATCTGGCCGCCTACGCCGGGATCGCCCCGGTCACCCGCAGCTCCGGGTCCTCCATCAAGGGCGAACACCCCGCCCGCACCGGCAACCGCAAGCTCAAACGAGCCTTCTTCCTCGCCGCGTTCGCCGCCCTGTCCGACCCGGTCAGCCGGACCTACTACGACCGCAAGAGAGCCGAAGGCAAGAAGCACAACGCCGCGCTCATCTGCCTGGCCCGTCGCCGCTGCGACGTCCTGTTCGCCATGCTCCGCAACAAGACCCACTACCGGCCACCCGAGCCTGTTCCCGCCCCGGCTGCGGCTTGACAACCCCATAGGGACACCCCCCACGAATCAGGCGCCATCCGCCATGCGTCACGTCCTCGAACGGCCTCCGAACCGTCGCGCCCGAGGCGGCCTGAGAAGGCGGAGCGTGCCCCGAGGCGGAACTCCCATCCGCCGCACCCTCCACGCCGTCGTCCGCTGCCCCGTCCTCTTCTCCGCTCCCCTAGCCGCGTCCCACACTCCGCCGCCGCACCATCTTCACCCGCCGCGCCCGACCCCGCGCAAATCCATCCACAGGCACCCGCGCCGTCGCATTTCATTCCCCTCGCGCTCGCACAACCTCAACTCGCAACGAACGACACGCCGGGGAAAGTTCCGTGTCCACAGCGCCTGATCCGGTGAACAATCTGGGACTCTCCGCACTCGAACAGGCCACAAAGCACGATCATCACGCGATCAAGGGTCCACCGATATCACCCGGCGATGACCCTCCGTCACGATCATGAAGAGAGACTGAGGATTCACACCGACCAGTCAGCGCAGTTTGGCATGGCTCGGTTGGAGATCGGCGACCGAACTGACGCCCAAGAGCTGCATCGTCCGCACGACCTCCTTTCGCAGGATCTCCACCACCCGCTGCACCCCGCGTTCACCGCCTGCCATCAGTCCATACAGATATGCCCGGCCGACAAGGCACAGGTCAGCGCCCATGGCCGTGGCGGCGACGATGTCCGCACCGGACAGGATTCCCGTGTCGAGCCAGATCTCCGCGTCCGACTTGACCTGGTCGACCACGCGGGGCAGCAACTCCAGCGGCGTCGGCGCACGGTCCAGCTGCCTGCCGCCATGGTTGGACAGGAGCACCGCGTCCGCGCCGTGCTTCACGACCTCGACCGCGTCATCGACGTTCTGGATGCCCTTCACCGCGAGCGCGCCCGGCCAGGCGGCACGCACCCAGTCCAGGTCGTCGAAGTTCAGGGTCGGGTCGAACATCGAGTCGATCAGTTCCGCGACGGTCCCGCCCCACGAACTCAACGAGGCGAACGTCAACGGTTCCGTGGTCAGCAAGTTGAACCACCACGCCGGATGCAGCGCCCCATCGACAAAGGTCCTCGGGGTCAGTTCCGGTGGAACAGTCAGCCCGTTCCGGATGTCCCGCAACCGCGCACCACCCACGGGTGTGTCGACAGTCAGCATCACGGTGTCGTAGCCCGCCTCCCACGCGCGGCTCAGCAACTCACGCCCAGCACCCTTGTCCCGCCACACATACAGCTGGAACCACCGGCGACCACCGGGCGCGGCCTCCGCCACCTCCTCGATCGAGGTGGTTCCCATGGTGGACAACGTGTACGGGATCCCGGCACGCTCGGCCACCCGCGCCACGGCCCGCTCGCCCTCGTGGTTCATCATCCGGGTGAAGCCGGTGGGCGCGAACGCGAACGGCAACGTGCTGCGTTTGCCGAGGACCTCGACGCTCGTGTCCGGATCCGCAACACCGCGCAACACGTTGGGTCGGAACTCGATGTTGCGGAACGCGGTGCGGGCGCGGCGCAGGCTGTCCTCCAGCTCGGCCGCGCCGTCGGTGTAGTCGAACACGGCGCGCGGGGTGCGGGCGCGGGCGATGGCGCGCAGGTCGGCGATGGTGTGCGCGGCGGCGAGTCTGCGGTCGGTGGGGTTGAGCACGAACTTCTTCGGCCGTAGCAGCTGGGCGAGCTCGGCGGGCCTGGGCAGGCGGCGCTGGGTCACGGGGTGCCCTCCTGTCGGAGCCGGGGCAGCCGTTTGCGGCTGGCGACGGCGAGCCGGTTGAACGTGTTGGCCACGCTGACGGTCCAGGCCACGGCGACGTACTGCTTCTTGGACAGCACCGCGGTGACCTCGGTGTAGACCTCGTCCGACACGTCCTGGGTCTGGGACAGCTTGCTCAACGCCTCGGTCAGCAGCAGCGCGGCGCGTTCCTGGTCGGTGTACAGCTCGGTCTCCCACCAGGCCGCGAGCAGGTGCAGGCGTCGTTGTTCCTCGCCCGCCTCCAGGGCCTGGCGGACGTGCTTGTCGACGCAGAACGCGCAGCCGTTGAGCTGGGACGCCCGGATCTGGACCAGTTCCACCAGCTTCTGGTCGAGTCCCGCGTCCCGCGCGGCCTGTTCCGCCGTGTCCCGGAGTTCCTGCAACTGCCGGAACGCGGGTGGGAGCGCGTCGGTCAGGTTGATTCGGCCGGTCATGGGACCAGCCTAGAACCGACCGGAACACGGATATGATCCAGTATCGTGCGTGTTTCATGGTCCAGTTCGGGCAGCGACCTGTACCTGGACTGGCACCCGGACAGCGGCCGTCTCGGCTTGGCCGACGCGTTGCGGGCGGCGATCCGGGAGGGCAGGCTCGGCCCGCGCTCAGCCCTCCCGTCGACCCGGGTGCTGGCCCGTGACCTCGGCATCGCCCGCGGCACGGTGACCAGGGTGTACGCGCAGCTGGCCGCCGAGGGCTACCTGCGGACCAGCCAGGGCGCGCCGACCACGGTCCGGTCGCTGCACCACACCCCGGCCGCCGTTCCGCCTGTTCCGGCTGTCCCGGCCGCGACGGCACGGTGGGACCTGCGCCCGTGCCGTCCCGATCCGTCGGCGTTCCCCCGGCAACAGTGGTTGACGCTGACCCGGCGGGTGATGCAACGGACCTCGCCGTCGGACCTGTTCGGCTACGGCGACGAGTTCGGACCATTGCCGCTGCGGGCCGCGCTGTCCCGGTATCTGGCGCGGGCGCGGGGCGTGGTCGCGAGTCCCGGGCGGATCGCGCTCTGTGCCGGTTTCTCCCATGCCATGGCGTTGTTGTGCCGGGCGTTCCGGAACCTCGGGATCGACGAGATCGCGTTCGAGGATCCGGGACTGGCGTCGTTGCGCCGGGTCGCGGCCACGGCCGGGCATCGCGTGGTCGGTGTCCCGGTGGACGAGTCGGGTATCGACGTGTCCGCGGTGCACGGCCCGGCCCTGGTGGTGACGCCCGCGCACCAGTTCCCGACCGGGGCGACGCTGGCGCCGGAACGGCGGTCGGAACTGGTCGGCCGGGCGGGACGGAACGGGACGTTGATCGTCGAGGACGACTACGACGGGGAGTTCCGGTTCGACCGGCGGCAGGTGGGGGCGTTGCAGGCGTTGGCGCCGGAACGGGTCGTCTACGCCGGGACGGCAAGCAAGACGTTGGCGCCGTCGTTGCGGATCGGCTGGCTGGTGTTGCCCCGGGCGCTGGTGGAGCCGATGCGGGTGGCGATCGCGGAGACCGGGTGGCACCAGCCCGCGCTGGACCAGCTGGTGCTCGCCGAGCTGATCGACTCCGGCGGCTACGACCAGCACGTCCGCCGCTGTCGGGCCGCGTATCGGCGCCGCCGGGACCGGCTGCTGGCGGCGATGCCCGACTACCTGACGCCTCGTGGCATCTCCGCAGGCCTGCACGTCCTGCTGTCCCTGCCGGAAGGGGCCGCGTCCGAGCAGGCGGTGCTCGCGGCGGCCCGGCGGCACAGTGTGGAACTGGGGGTGCTCGGCGACTACTGGGTGTCCGAGGGGCCGCATCCCCAGGGCCTGGTCGTCGGGTTCACCACGCCCGCCGAGCACGCGTTCGGCCCGACGCTGGACGCGTTCCTGGCCGCGTTGCGCGAGGTCTACTGACCGGTGCCGCGGACATGTGCGCGCACCCCGTGCAGGCCGAAGAGGATGAGCAGCTCGACCGCCCGGCCGTCGGCGCTGCCCAGCCAGTGCGGCAGGGACGTGTCGAACTCGGCCGCCTCGCCGGGCGGCAGCGTCAGGTCGCGTTCACCGAGAACCAGTCTCAGGCGGCCATTGAGGACGTACAGCCATTCGAAGCCCTCGTGCGTCTGCGGCGTCGGTTCCACCGGTTCCCTGGTGGCCGGGATGACCATCTTGAACGCCTGCACCCCGCCCGGTCGCCGGGACAACGGAACGAAGGTCATGCCGTACCGGTGGACCGGTTTGAGGTGGATACGCGGGTCGCCGGTGCGTGGGGCGCCGACGAGGTCGTCGAGCGGGACGTCGTAGGTGCGGGACAGCGGCAGCAACAGTTCCAGGGTCGCCCGGCGCTGACCGCTCTCCAACCGGGACAGGGTGCTCTCCGAGACGCCGGTCGTGGCGGCGAGGTCGGCGAGGGTGATGCCGCGTTCCCGGCGCAGTGCGCGCAACCGGGGCCCCACCGTGGCGAGGACGTCGTCCGTCTGTGGGTCCACGGTGCGTATCTTGCCAGAACCGCAAGTTTCCGTGCCAGAACGGGACAGCATGAAACAGACTGGGACGCGACGGAAGGAGTCCCGATGACCGCGTTCTGGGACAGCGTCTACACGGACCGCCCAGTGCTCGACCCACGCCCCAACGACCGTCTCGTGGAGACGGTCACGGGCCTGCCACCCGGTGCCGCACTCGATCTCGGCTGCGGCAACGGCGGCGACGCGCTGTGGCTCGCCTGCCAGGGCTGGCAGGTCACCGCGGTCGACATCTCGGCCGTGGCGGTGGCGCGGTTGGCCGCCCGCTCGGTCAAGCGTGTCGTCGCGGTCCGGCATGACCTGGCCGAGTCGTTCCCGCCGGGCGAGTTCGGCCTGGTCAGCGCCCACTATCTACACACACCGTTCGATCTGGACAGGTCAGCGGTCCTGCGTTCCGCCGCGCACGCCTTGCGCCCAGGCGGACGCCTGCTGATCGTCGACCACGGCTCGGTCGCGCCATGGTCGTGGGACCAGGACGCCGAGTTCCCGTCTCCTGTGGAGGTCGCGGCGGGCATCGACCTCGACCCAGCACAGTGGACGGTCGAGCGGGCCGACGCGCCCCGTCGGATCGCGACCGGACCGGACGGCCGGACCGCCGAGGTCACCGACCACGTGCTCGTCATCCGCCGACTGACGACTTAGGACACCGCATGCGCAACGACGCCCCGCCGCCCCGGACCGGGAACACCGAGATCGAGGTACTGCGCGGCTTCCTCGACTACCTGCGCGGCTCCATCGCCGCGAAGGTCGACTGCACGCCCGAACCCGGGGCCCGGACGGCCGCCGTGCCGTCCGGGACGAACCTGCTCGGCCTGCTCAACCACCTGACCTTCGTGGAACGGTCGATGTTCCTGGGGAGCAAGGTGACCAGGTGGCAGGCCACGTTCCGGGCCGCGCCCGCGGACACCGTGGCCGACGTGGTCACCCGGTACCGGGACGCGGTGGAACAGGCGAACAAGGTGCTCGACGGATGCACCGATCCCGGCGCGCCGCTGCCCGGCCGCCCCTCCCCCAGCCTCCGCTGGGCGCTCACGCACATGATCGAGGAGACCGCCCGGCACGCGGGCCACGCGGACATCCTGCGCGAGCTGGTCGACGGCGCGACCGGCCGCTGATCCCGGGACGGCTACTTGCCCACCCTGGTGGCAGTGTAGGTGACCGGCGCGAACGTCTCCGGGACCACGACGAGGTGCGGGTCGTAGTCGCCGCCCGGGACGACCGTCCACCCGTTCCACGCGGACGTGATGGTCACGACCGCGCCGTCCCGGGTGTGCCGGACGAGGTGCCCCTGCCACTGCTCGTTCCGCGGCGGCCTCGGGCTCAACGCCTTGACCAGGACGGGACTGAAGGGCTCCACGCCCTCCAGCACCCAGCCGCGCGCGCGGTCCTCGGTACGGACGAGGTAGCCGTCGCCGGACCGGTCCAGCCGCCAGCGGGTGGCCTCGGCGGGGGCGCCGAGCCCGACCTTGCCGTCCCGCTCGACCAGGGCCGAGCCGTCCTCGGCCGTGACGACGTAGACGCCGGAGACGTGGTCCTTCGGCGTTCCGGCCTGGGCCGTCGGGCCCGCGGCCGTTCCGGCCACGAGCGCCACTGTTGCCGCGATAACCGCGAATATCCTCACCGCTGGACCTCCCGGGTCGGCACCGCCCCGGCGGCGGCGCGCCGATCCGGGTATGCCCCACCGGCCCGCGGCCGACAGCGTGGAACGCGGTGAACCATCCGATCGGGTAGCCGATGTCACCTCGTGGGTCTCGGCACGACCACGGCGGCGAGGGGCAGGCGGCGGTGGTCGGATCCTCGCGTGCGGCAAGGGAATCCGCGCTTGGTCGGGTCCCGCTGTCGGGGGTAGGCGGTTACGGTGTGTATGTGTCGGTGCACAGCAGGCTGTTCCTCGGGGATGTGCTGTTGGCCGTGGTGCTGACCGGGTTGACCATGGTCAACCTGCTCGGCACCGGTACTCCGCCGCTCACCTACCTGCTCGCGGCGCTGGCGACCGCGCCGATCGCGGTACGGCAGCGGGCGCCGGTGGGGACGCTGGCGGTGATCCTGGCGAGCGTGGCCGCGTACAGCCTGTCGGGGTACCACGACTTCCCCGGTGGTGGGGTCGGTGTACTGATCGGGGTGTTCACCGTGGCCACCCTCCGGTCGCGGTCGACCGCCGCCGTCGCGTGGGTGGCGGCGGTGGCCGTCACGCTGGCCAACATCCGCTCGACCGGGAGCGTGAGCTGGCCGGAGGGGGCGCGGGGCATCCTCGTGGTGCTCGGCGCGTGGGTGCTGGGCGAGGGCACGAAGCGGTGGGGGCAGCGGATCGAGCGGCTGGCCGAGCAGTCCGCGCGGGCGGTCGCCGACGAACGGGGACGCATTGCTCGCGAGCTGCACGACATTGTCGCGCACCACATGTCGGTGATCTCGTTGCAGGCGGGCCTGGCGCGGTACGTGCTCGACACCGATCCGCCCACGGCGCGGACGGCGCTGGACACCGTGGGCGACAGCAGCCGCGCCGCGCTGACCGACATGCGCCGATTGCTCGACGTGCTCCGAGTCGACCACACCGAGGACACCGACTGGGAGGCGGAGAGCGGTCCGGGTCTTGCCTCGTTGACCGAGTTGGTGGACCGCATGCGCGCCGCGGGGCTGCCGGTCGAGATGGTGGTCCACGGGCGGTCCCGCGCGCTCCCGCCGGGGCCGGACACGTGCGCCTACCGGGTCGTCCAGGAGTCGCTGACGAACGTGCTCAAGCACGCGGGTCAGGCCACCGCGCGGATTGGGCTCGACTACGGCGACCGGGCCCTGCTGCTCAGGATCACCGACGACGGGGTCGGCGCGGGGCCGCTGCGCATCGGGCCGGACTCGCACGGGATCCGCGGCATGCGCGAACGGGTCGAGCTGTTCGGTGGCACGTTCAGCGCGGGCCCGGCCGAGGGCGGTGGTTTCGTCGTGGCCGCCGAACTGCCGATGACCGAGCCCGCGCAGCCCGGCCGCGATGACGTCGACCACGCACCATCGGACTGACCGGTGGCGGGAAGCCGATCCTCGCCTGCCGGTCCGTCGCACACTCGGTCGGGCCGTCAACGGTGCGGCCCAGGACGTCGTCCGCGTATCGGCGTTGCCACCAGGGGCGTCGAGGGCAGGTCGGGACATGGTCGGAGTTCCGGGTCGCGCCACTAGATCGCGCCCGTGCGGATGGCGTAGGCGACGGCGTGCGAGCGGTTGCGGAGGTTCAGCCTGGTGATCATCGTGTGCACGATGTTCTTCACCGTCCGCTCGGAATAGCTGAGCCGCACGGCGACCTCCAGGGTGTCGCAGCCGTCGGCCAGCAGCCGCAGGACGTCCAGTTCGCGGGCGGCGAGCCCGGACGGGCTGAGGCCGTGCGGGGCCAGGACCTCGCGCTGGAGCGCGCCGACCTGTCGGAGCATGTCGCCGAGAAGGTCCGAGGGCAATGCACCGCGCCCGGCCGCCGCGTCCTCGATCGCACCGACCAGCCGGTCGCCGGTCGCGGTCGCCCGGGGCAGCACGACGGCGACCCGGCACTCGACGATGGTCAGCAGGTCGGTCGGGTTCAGCGAGCCGGTGACCAGCACCTGCGGGCTGCCGTACTCCGCCGCCGTGGCGCGCAGCAACGCCACGGTCTCGGCGGAGACCTGGTCGGTGGCGACGACGACCACGTCGGCGGGGCCCGGCGCCAGCACCACCTCGGGGCGGGCGCCGAGGCTGCTCGCGAGGCCGTGGGCGGTCAACGGGTCGGTCGCCCGCACGGCCACCCGGGTCCGCGGGCGTCGGCGACCGGTGTCGACGGGCAGGCTCACTCGCACGGGATCGCACGCGCTCGTTCGGGTCACGATGTCGACGGTAGGAAACCGGGCGGTGTCGGACGTCGCCCGACGATGGCAGTTCCGCCTACCCTCCTGGTGGTACCGGCGGATACCACCACGGGGAGGCGACGCGGGCCGGTCGCGCCACTAGCGTCCGGTGTCGTGCCCGTGACGTGCGGCTTCGACGTGGTGGACGTGCTCCCCGCGGTGCTGCTGACCGGCCTCGCCGCGGCCGGGCCCGCTGCGGCGGGCGACTGGCCGGAATGCGCGCTGGCCGCGGCGACCGTGGCACCACTCGCCCTGCGCGGGCGCGCGCCGGTGATCACGACGACGGTCGTCGCGGGCCTGTCGACCGTGTGCGGCCTGCTGGGCTACGGCGAGCCCGCGGCGGGTCTGGGCCTGCTGGTCGGCATGTTCACCGTGGCATCGCTCCGACCACCGCGCGTGGCCGCGGCGATGTTCCTGGTGACGGTGCTGGTCGCCGATCACGCGGACGTCCAAGGCGTCCTTGCGCTGCTCGGGGCTTGGTTGCTGGGCGAGGGCACGCGGTGCTGGGGGCGGCGCGTGGAATGCCGTGCCGGACAGGCGATTGCTCCGAGCTGGGTGTGCGCGGCCAGGGAGTCGCACGAGGTCGCCGCGCACCACCTGTCGGCCATCTCGGTGCAAGCCGGATTGGCCCGATACCTGCTGGACAAAGACCCGACCAGCACCCGGCAGGCGGTCGACGCCGTCGGTGCCGCCAGCCGGGAAGCTCTGGCGGAGTTGCGATGCCTGCACGACATCCTCCGGATCGACGCCGACCGCGCCCCGCAACCGGGCCTCGCAGGCCTGGCCGACCTGGTGCGGCGCGCACGCACGGCCGGGCTCCCCGTGCACGTGACAATCACCGGCGAAGTCCGTGCATTACCACCAGGATTGGACCTATGCGCTTACCGAATGCTCCAGGAAACCCTTGGAACAGCGCAGGAATCCGTCGGAGCGACCACGGCACACATCGACGTGCACTACGGTCGGTGCACACTCACCCTCGCGGTGACCGGCACCGGTCCCGGCCGCTTCGAGACGACCCGGCGCCGCGCGGCGCTGTACGGCGGCGTCATCACCGCCGGTCCGACGGAGAAAGGCCATGCCGTGGTCCTGCGCCTGCCCCTGGGCGAGGTCCGATGACCATCCGCGTCCTGGTCGTCGACGACCAGCCGCTGATCCGGACCGGCCTGGTCGCGCTGCTCGACGCCGCCCCCGGCATCGAGATCGCGGCCGAGGCGGCGGACGGCGCCCAGGCCCTGGCGCTGGCGGAGAGCACGCGGCCGGACGTGATCCTGATGGACATCCGCATGCCCGCCCTCGACGGCATCAGCGCCACCCGCCGGATCCTGGCCACCGCGGTCGAGAACCCGCCCCGGATCATCGTGCTGACCACCTTCGACCTCCCCGAGTACGTCTACACCGCACTCAGCGACGGCGCGTCCGGGTTCCTGCTCAAGGACACCCCGCCCGAACGCATCATCTCCGCCGTGCACGCGGTCGCGGCGGGCGACATGCTCATCGCCCCCAGCATCACCCGCCGTCTCATCGAGGCCTACGCCGACCACCACCGCACCGTCGTCGCGGACGACCGCCTGACCGTCCTGACCCGCCGCGAGGTCGAGGTACTCCGACTGGTCGGCAACGGCCTGACCAACACGCAGATCGCCCACCGGCTGGTGCTGAGCGAGGAGACCGTGAAGACGCATGTCAAGCGCACCATGAACAAGCTCCACCTGACCAGCCGCGCCCAGGCCGTGGTGGTCGCCTACGAGACCGGCTTGATCATCCCCGCGCACCGCCCCTGACCCCGGCCGGCACACTACCCACCGGGGAACCCGATCTTCACGTGAAAGGTGCGGTACCGGTGGGGGTAGTGAAGTGGTGGCACGGCCGAAAACGTAAGTGGCCGTGGATCGTGGGTGCATCCGTCCTGGCGCTGTTCATCGTCGCCGGAATCGTCGGCAGCCCCCGCCAACAACCCGGCACGGCCCCGACGACGCCATCCGCGGCGGCTCCCGTCGCAGTTCCTGCGGACCTGGTCGGGAAGAACGCCGCCGAGGCCAGAAAAACCTTGACCGACCTCGGCATCACCTCCGTCGACTACAAGTCCGTCGACGGCCGCACGGTCGTGATCCCGGAGAACTGGACCGTCACCGCCGTCGAGGACACCACCGAGGGCCGGGCCAGACGGATCGTCCTGCGGGTCGACAAACCGCAGCCCACCACCACACCCCGCCCGACCACAACGGCCGCCACCACCGCCCCGGCCCCGCCTCCGGTCGAACCCGACGTCCCCACCCCCGACCTCCCCGACCCGGGAACCGACGTCCCGCCCCCGGCCGAGGTCTACTACAAGAACTGCGCCGCGGCCAAGGCCGCGGGCGCCGCCCCCATCCACCGCGGCCAACCCGGCTACCGCTCCCAACTCGACGGCGACGGCGACGGCACCGCCTGCGACAAATAGCCGTGCGACAGCCCCTGCGACTCCGGCCTCGGCGACACGACCGCATGCCGGTGCCCGATGCCGGTCGGTATCGGGCATCGAGCAGCTTGCGCTAGTCCTCCGGTGGGTCGAGCAGATCGTCGAGGGTGGGTTGGTCGGCCTCGACAAGCGCGGCCTCGGCAGCCGCCAGGAGGGCGGCGGCGGTCGCCTCGTCACCCGCGCAGGTGCGGAGGCGGGCGGACTCGGCCGCGGCGACGGCGGCGGGGGTGTCGAAGGCAGCCCGGATGAGGCGCAGGTAGACCGCGCGATCGACGGGGCGGTCGAGATGCCGGACGATCGGGACCAGGCCCTTGGTGATACCGAACGCGAGTTGTACCGGCAGGGCCTCGGCGAGGTCACCGAGATCGGCGTCGGGGTGCAGGATCCGCGCGATCGCGATGACCGTGCCGATGACGTCCGCGGTGTGCCGCGCGGCCTGCTCGATCGGCCCTGCCTCGCGGATGCCGTCCTGCGGCGCGAGGTGGAGCGTCACCGCGACCTCGATCTTGGCGATCGGCTGGCCGGTGGACCACATCCGGCAGGCGATCGCCTGGCGCACCCGGCCCGCCTGGTGCCCGTCCTGGCTGCGCGGCCCCAGCAGCGTGGTGATCACCGACGAGGCGACCCGGTGCTTGGCCAGTGTCCGGGCGAACTCGTCGTACTCGCGCTGCCAGTTGGCGGCGCGTCGCGCGAACCTGCCGTCGCCTACCTCGGTCACCAACTGCGCCACGCACAACAGTGTCATGCTGGTCAGCTCACCCGGCTGCACCGCCCGCAAGGTGGCGACAAGCGTGCGCGCGGACTCGATGCACAGGCCGCTGTGGACCACGATCCGACCGATTTCGGTGAGTCGGTATCCGGCCTCCGCACCGGCGAGAAAATCCCACGCGCGCAGCTGTTCGATCACCTTCCGCACCGTCTCCGCGGGGAATGGGTCCTTCTCGCCGGTGTTCCGTGCCTGGAAGGCCCCGAAACTCCAGGCCAGGAACCCGATCACCGCGGCCGCGTCCGTGCACTCGGCCGCGCCGGAGAGTCCTTGGAGGACGGCCAGTACCAGGGTGTGCAGGTCCAGGTCGCGGGCGAGCAACGCGGACCTGGTCAAATCGACATCGGCGCACACATAGTCGCGCCAGATCCGCTCGGCGTCGAGCCCTCCCGCGGACATGACGATCGCCTGCGCCGGGCCCACCCCCTGAGCGTTGCGACCGGCGCGCCCCGCCATGTTCTTGTACTCGGACACCGAGTACGGCCTGCCCTGCCGTCCGGGGTGCTCCAGCTCGCACAGCACGACCGTGTCGGCAGGCAGGTTGACGCCCTGCGCGAGGGTCGTGGTCGCCACCACGACCCGGATCTCGCGGGCCTGACCACGAAACCCGCGCTCCACGGCTTTCCGCTCGTCATCGCGGAGATCGGCATTGTGGAACGCGACACCGCGGCCGAGGCAGGCGCGCAGCACCTGCCCCACGCGGGAGACATCCTCACCGGGCAGGTCCTCAAGCACCGTCGCCGCGGCGGCGAGGCCGAGCCTGCCCGCCAACCGCTGGGCGAACGTGCGCGTGCCCGCGCGCCGGGACCGGAACACGATCACCTGACGCCCCTCGGCCACCAGGTTCTCGACGAGTCGCTCCACAAGATCGTCACCCGTGGTCAGGCCCGATGTGGTCAGCAGCTGTCGTTCGTCGTCGACGGCACTCTCCTGCCTGCCGCCATGGGTCCGATGGCGGTAGATCCCGTCGGGACTGAGCACACCTTCGGACAGCGGTATCACCCGGTCCGGAATGCTCACCGGCTCCGCGCCCAACCAGCTCGCCAACTCCTCCGGGTCGCCCAGCACGGCCGAGAGCCCGACCAGCTGAGGCATGGGGGCGCCCATTCCCACACCACGGCGGAGACGGGTGAACAGCAGTTCCAGGCGCGGTCCCCGATCGGGTAGCAGCAGGGACTGGATCTCATCGACGACCAGTACACCGACACGCTCGATCATCGACGGTCGCCGAGTGAGCAACCCGAGGAAGGCCTCGTAGGTCAGCACGGCCACCCGGTACTCGCCCGAGAGCAGGTCCCCGATCTGGTCTCGCAGCTCGCCGGTCACCCGGATGACCTTGAGCCCCAGCTCGGCGTAGTCCGCCGTGAACTGCTCGTACTTCTCGTTGACAAGAGCGCGGCTGGGCAGCAGAAAGACGGTCTTGCGGTCCTGCGCCGCGGCATGCAACGCGACGATCTCGCCGATCTTCGTCTTGCCCGCCGCGGTCGGCGCGACGACCAGGGCGGCACAGCCACGGAGCACGCCGCCTCGGTTGATCGCGGCGACCTGCACGTCGTTGAGCTTGCCGATCCGGTCCCGCCACAGTTCGGCGACGGAGCCGGGGACACCGTAAGGCACCAGGGACAGCACATCCTTGTTGACCGGCGGCGGCTCGATGGGACCACCGAGCGCGGCGTAGCGGGCACCGGGTACCAGCGGCGGGAATTGGATGCGACACATCGCCCCGACGAAGGTGGGATGCTGTCTGCGGGCGTCGTAGCCGATCCGCTCGTCGGCGACCCGATCCAGCACGTAGTCCACCAGAGCGGCCAGGGATACCCGACCTTCCCGCAGCACGGCGCCCGCGCCCATCAGCCCCTGCACGAGATGGTGGGTGAGGATGCCGTGCCTGTACCTGGCCTGTTCGAAGGCCTCCTCGTCGGCCGAGGCGGCCCCCAGGAACACCCGGCCCGCACCGCTGACCGCCTTCAGGGCGTCCCACGCGTCGCTCCCGTCGGACCGAGCACCGGCACCGTCGTCGGGTTCGAAGAACGCGCGTGCCAGCAGGCCGCCGGAGAAACAGCAGTCGAGGATACCGACCACCATCCGGCCGCGGATGGCGTTGACGAGTTCGACCAGGTCGGCCAGTGGCAGGGCGGTCTCGGCGAACCGACCCCGAACGGCGTCGTGGGTCGCCAGCTCCCGCGAGCGCGTCCCATGCCCCGAGTAGGTGATGACGACGATGTCGTCGTCATCACTGACCGCGGCGATGGCGCGGAGCTCGGCGGTGATCCTGGCCCGGGTGGCCGCGGCGTCCTCGACGAGGACGCAGTTGCCGTCGACGTTGTCGGAGAACAGGGCGTGCAGCACCCGAGCGTCCCGGGCGGCGAACTTCAGCTGCGGGAAGGCGGCGTCGCGATAGGTGTCGATGCCGATGAAGAGCCCATGGAAGGTACAGGTCACGCCTCGTCCCAGCCTCTCCATCGCGGGGTCGAGCGGATCGCCTTGAGCAGGTACTCCAATTCGGACCCGATCAACGCCTCGACGATGTAGTGGTCCAGGGTGTAAGGCCCAAGGAGCATCGGGATGTCGTGGATCTCGGCGCCGGGCAACACCACCGGCAGGACATGGGCCTCCCAGTCCGGGTAGCGCTGGAGCAGGTTCCTGATCACGCGGAGCTCGCTGCGGATGCCGGGGTGACCGGCTCCTTCGTACGTACCGTCGCCGACCGCCCGACACGTCGGTGACGCGATGACGATGACGAAGTCGGCGGCGCGAATCTCCCGCAGCGCCCATTGATCCCATTCCGTGCGCGGGCCTTCCTGCTCCTCGTCGATGCGTGGTTCCGTACCATGCGAGCGCAGCAGGTTGGCGAACGACCGGACCTGTTCCTTCCACGATTCGTTCTCGTGGACATAGCAGATGAAGACCTGGGGGCTGTAGTCGGGAAGCGCGATTCCGGGGATATCCGAATTCCGGGCGGACACAGCAGGTGACTGGGCGGAAGCGGCCAGCGATATCTCGAACTCGCCCGACTTCGGCGTCGGGCGCAGGTCGTCCTCCCCGTCCGGTTCCGGGTCGAAGCGCGCGGTCACCCGGAATCCCTGGGTCGTCGAGCCTTCCGGCGCGAGCAATACGATCCACGCCGAATAGGATCCGGGGTGGACACCGGATTTCCCCTGGCCGACGTGCCGCCACCGGATCGAGTCGCCCCCGGTGCCGTACACGTGCACCGGGCCCCCGGTCGGCGGGATGTGCACGTCGGCGTCGGCGACATCGGCGACCGGGACGAACTCCAGGACGCGGCTGAGCGCGTAGGACGTGGCGGGCCTGCGGACGGCGGCACCTTCCGGCACCGCGGCCACGACCGCGGAATCCCTGCCCAGCAGGGAAAAGTCGACCTCGAACGAGCGCACGACAGGCGCGTCGGGCCGCAGTCGGAGGTCGTAGCCGATCTTCACCAGGTGCGCGACCTTGCCCGGGAAGGTCGCCGCCCCGGCACCGGTCACCGAGTGCACCTGCCACCGACCCAGGCGGACCTGACCGACGGCCACCTCCGCGGGCCCGTCGTCGATCCGGCGGCCGGTGTTGTCCACGAGTGCGAGCGTGACCTCGATGTCAGGGTCCTGCTGCATGCCCGTTCCTTTCTGCCCGATGGGTGTGCCGGGCGACAGATTAGACAGCGGAACCGATGTCCTGAAACCGGGCATGAGCCTGTCATCTATTTGTCACGAAGTTGTCGAAACACGCGCGGCGGCGCATTTGCCGGGCGACCTTCTCCTGTGGTTTGCTGCCTGTCGCACCGTCGAGGACACGTAGGCGCCCGCCCATCCCGATCGGTCGACGAATATTTTCCGCGTGATCGGGTCCTTTGACCGGGCAGGCGGACCTCCAATCCGAGAAAGGTCTTTTCCCGTGGTGGATATCGTGGACGAATCAGTCCTGCCCACGCGCGCGGCCGCGGAGACGCGCCGCCGCGACCAGGCCGTGACCGCGTGTTGTCTCGCGGCGGCCGTGGCGGGTGCCCCGGACCTGGCCGAGGACAAGCGCGCCGACGCGCTGATGAGCTGCCTCGGAGTGCTCACCGCCGCACACCGGATCGACACGGCCCCCACGATGTCCCGCTTCCGCGCCGGACTGCGCGGACCACTACGGGATCTGCTGCCTCGCGACATCGACATCACCGGGATCGGCGACCTGGTGCTGCTCGACGACCGGGGCCGGTTCACCGACGAGGCCGAGGACCTGTGCGCGGAGTTCCTGGTGCCCTCCGCCGCGCTGGAGGAGCACTGGCCCTGGCATCAGGTGGCCGCCGAGCAGGAGGAACGACGCGTCTACGAGGTGCTGCGCAGGTTGCCGGAGGCGGAGTACGCGCGGTTGCGCGCCCATCTGGTCGATGAGCCCGTGGGTGACCTCCGGTCGTTGCGTCGCGTCTGCGACGGTTCGCTGTCACAGTTCTACGAGCCGATCGCACAGTGGCCATGGCGACAGGTCCGCGGGTGGTACTTCCCCTGTCCCGACTGCCGTTGGCCGATGCGCGTGGTCGACGGCGACACCATCGTGGAGGTGCGCTGCGAGGCGCACGCGCGACATGGCATCACCTACACCTGCCGCACCGACGGCCCCGCGGGCGTGGCGCCCGAGTTGCGCCCCGTCGGGCGCCGCGCCCCCGAGGTGGCCGGGCAGCCCGCTACCCGGGAGTCCCTGGCAGTGCGTCGAGTCGTCTGGCGGTATGTGACCTTGCCCGGGCTGCTGGAGTGCCGGGTGCGCGATCACGCTCTCCGGCTCGGCGCGGAGGTGGTGATGTGGCCGCACCGGGACCGCTACGACCTGGCGGTCACGCTCGGCGAACAGGTGTGGCGGGTGGATGCCAAGGCCTGGGCGTCGCCGGTCGCCCTCGGCGAGGCACTGCGCGGGACCCGACCCGCCGCGCCCGGACTCCTCATCGTCGTCCCGGACCACCAGCGCCCGAGCCTGGAGCTGCTGCGGCACCTGGTCGGCGGCTCCGGCTACCGGGTGTTGACAGCCAAGGACCTGAAGACCGAGCTGACCAGGGCCGCGGCGGTGGCGGCATGACCGCGGCCGATACCAGCCCAAGCGGGCTCGCCGTCCGGATCGCCTGCGCCCTCGCCGAGGAGTTCTTCGGGTTCCCCGACGCGGACGACCGCACGGCCGTCCCGGTGGACGCGGCGGCCTTGATCGCGTCCGGGCGGCTGGACCTGTGGCACGACTGGGCCGCGCAGCCCGAGTCGACCCGCCGCCTGGTAGGCCGGTTCCTGCGGGTGCGGCCCAACGAGATCGGGGCGACGCGTCGGTTCGTCGAGGCGGTCCGCGGTCTGCACGAGGACGCCGACGGCCCGTACACGGTCCCGGAGGGTGTCGACGGCCACGCGGTCACGGTCGTCGCCCGGCACGGTCAGCGACCGTTGGACCTGGCCGCCCGCCTGGTCGACGAGGCGGAGGCCAGGTATGCCAGGACCAGGCGTCCGCTGCCGGTCGCCGGACCCGGTCGATGGACCTTCGGCTGGCGTGGCCAGTCCGTGGTGGAGCTTCCGATGACCGTGGCGGGCGCGGAGGTGGAACCGATCGAGCTGCACACGACCCCGCCCGTACGCGATCTCACGGTGACCCCCGCCCGGTTGCGGCGACTGGCGGCGAAGGTCGCCGAACGCAACGGCGAGGACCCTTGGCAGGTCCGGGTTCTCGACGGCCTGTTCGCGGGCCTGCGCGACGACACCGACCTGCCGGTGCGCGAGCTGCTCCTGCGACCGGGCGGGATACGGCTGCTCAACGCCCCGACCGGGGTGGGCAAGTCGGTGCTCATCCGAGTCCTCGCCCTGCACCTCGCCGAGTGCGGAATCCCGGTCGCGATCGTCGTCGGCACCATCAACGAGGCCATGAACACCGCCGACAAGCTGACCCAGGACCTCCTGGCACTGGGCATGCCACAGCGCTGCGCCGCGCTGGTCTCCCCCCAACGCCTCGCCGGGAAGAGCAAACAGGCGGCGGCACGCGGGCAGTGGGACCGATTCGACGCCCTGGCCTACGGTTGCGCGCTCGCGGCGTCGGTCGTCGACGGTCCCCAACCGAACGCGTCGGACGAGCCGTGCACCAGGCTGCGGGCCGAGGTCGAACCCGTGCCCGAGCGCAAGCGGGCCGTGGAGCCTCGGCACCTCTGCCCGTACGCGGGGTCGTGCGGGCGCCACCAGGGGTTCCGGGCGGCGGCGGCGGCCGACATCGTCGTCACCAACCATCACAACCTCGTGCACGGCACGGTGCCGGTCCCGGTGCGTGTCGACGGCGTCGACCTGGGCAGGCTCCCGGTTCGCGAGCTTCTCCTGCGCCGATGCGCGGTCGTGCTCGTCGACGAGGTGGACCTGTTGCAAAGCAACATGTTCGACGCGGGCGCCCGCCAGCTGAAGCTGGCGGCGAGCGGTTCGGGCGTCGAGCTCCCGCTCGTCCGGCTCGACAACGAGCGGACCATGTTGCTGCCCGCCGAGGACCGCGCGGTCGTCCCGCCACTGACCCGCACCCGGTTCCTGGCCGACCAGTTCCTCAACTACGTGCTGGAGGGCGATCTCTGGCTGGGTGATCCCGACCCGACCGGGCCGGGAGCACGCCGAGCGGATACGGGGAGTGCCGGTTCGGGCTGGCACCTGCCCGGGTCGCAGGACCGGATGTTGCTCACGTACCTGTTCGCCATCGACGACAGCAACCCGGACGAGGCAGTCTCCGTCGCGGTCTACCAGCGGTTCAACGCGCTGTTCCCGGACACGGGACAGACCGTCGACCCGGCCGAGCCGCGGTGGCAGCACGGCGTCGCGGAGTTGCTGCGGTCGTCGGTCAGCAACGACAGCGGCCAGGACCGCATCCGCGAGGTACGGCACCAGCTCCACGAGGTGCTCGTCGAGCAGGTCGCGAACGCCCGGGCACGCCGAGACGTGGTCAACGCCCTGCTGGTGCGCACCTGGCTCGGCGCACTGCACCAGGCACTGACCCGCCTCACCTACGCCGTCGCCGCACCGGGCACGGAGCTGCCCGCCGCCCGGGTGCTCGCGGAGCAGCTGGGCACGGTCGCACAGCAGCAGGCGATCCCGTACGGCCCGCTCGGCTACCTGCTTTTCGGGTTCCGGATCGACCGGGTGGACGATCCCCGACCCGGCGGCACGCTGTCCGTGCAGGCCATCGGCGGCGACCCGCACACCACGGTCGCCCAGTTCGGCGGCACGGTCGCGCTGGCGGCCGCGGGCGTGGAGCGCGTCGTACTCGGCCTGTCCGCCACCGCGTTCTTTCCCGGCGCCGCACGCGAACACATCCGGTCGGAGATCACCTACGCGATGACCGATGCCACACCGGGGGCGTTCACGACCCAGGACGGCCGGGCGCTGGACGGGCAACAGCCGATCCGCATCGCCGGACGCGCCGAGTCGGGGAAGGACAAGGCGATCCGCGCGCTCGGCGCGTTCCTGTGGAGCCAGCACATCGACGGTCACCTTCGCGAGCTCGCCGAGACCGCGCCCGAACGCGAACTGTGCATGCTCGTCGGCAACTCCTACCGGCATGCCGCGCTGCTCGCCGCCGGGATCGCGGGCAAGGTGGCCGACCCCGGCTGGGTGGCCGTCGTGGTGCCCGGTCATGCCCAGCCGTCGCCGGTGGTGCTCCCCGACGGGGTCGTGACGATGACCGCCGAGGACCTGGAGTCGTTGCCGGACCGGCACCCCGCGGTCAAGGTGTGCATCGCGCCGCTCGGTCTCGTCGCCCGCGGGCTCAACATCCTGGTCCCGGGTGATCAGCGCTCCGCGCTGGCCTCGGTGTGGGTGTGCGTGCGCCCACCGACACAGATCGCGGACTCCGCGGAGATGTTCGCCAGCGTCAACGCGTACGCGTTGAGCCGAGGCGGGCCGGGCAACGACCCGGTGGCCGCCCTGACCGCACAGCGCGAGGGCGCCTTCTCCAGGTTGTTCCTGATCCTCACCAGCGATCCCCGCTTCAGCAGGCTCAGCCGACCGCTCAAGGCCGAGGCGGTCGCCAGGATGCTGGTCCAGATGATCCAGCTCGGCGGGCGGGCCCGACGTGGTGGCACCGCCGTGCGGCTGTTCCTCGTGGACGGCGCGTTCCACGACACGAAGCTCGGCACCGACATCCCCGGCCTGCTCCGCTACTACTACGACAACCTCTCCGTCGGCTCGCGGCGCGAGCTGCGGCGCATCTACGGCTCGACGCTGGTGTCCTGGCTGGAGTTCGCCGGTATCGAGGACAAGGAGGACCGGTGACCACCGGGGTGAAGGAACTGCGTCTCCTGGCGTACCCGCTGACCGACGTGCTGCACGGTGTGGTGTGGGTCCACAGGTTCCCGGATCGGGTCGGTGAGGTCTGGGACGGGCTGGTGGACCGGTACCGGGATCTGGTGCACCACCGGGTCAACCTCCCGTACTCGGGCCTGGCGACCGCGTTGCGCGCGTACGGCAACGCCTGCGTGAACCTGTTCCCCACCAGCCGTGACAGACCGCCGCGGCAGATGGTGTCCAGCAGGCCGCTCGACCCGCGCGACGTCCGCGACGCGGTGGCATTGTGGGAACAGGCGGTGCTCGGCGTGCCGGACGACGAGATCACCTTCGGGTACCCGAGCGAGCTCGCCGACCTGGTCGCGGGCAGTCCCGCCGAACCGGTGTCGCTCGCCGACCAGGTGCGGCACAGCGGAAGCCAGCCCGACGCGCCGAACTGGGTCTACGACGCGGCGACCTGGGAGGCGGCCCGGTTGCTGGCGGCCAGGCCGTGGCAGGTCGACGGGCGGGAGGTGACGTTGCGCGCCGACACCGACGGGAACCTGGTGGCCTGGGACGAGCGGACGCTGTGGTCCGGTTCCTGGCGGGCGGAGGCCGAACGCTCCTACGCGACCCTGCGGGTCCGGCTGATGATGAAGACGGTACCGGGCATGCGGACACCCGTATTGGTACTCGACCCGGCGGTGTCGCGGTTGAGCCGCTGGCTGAACGGCAGCAGCAACGCCTGGCTGGCGCCCCGCGACAACGGCGACCCATTGCTGTGCCTTGCCGTGGAAGGGCGGGGACGGGTCGGCCGGATCGAGCGCACCAGCGGCATCGCCCTCACCGTGGCCCACCGGCTGCGCGGCGAACACCTGCTCGGCCCGGAGGACCACGACCTCACCGGTGTTCCCGGCAGGCTGCGGGCGCTGGTGGCGAAGTCCGTCCGGTTCCCGGTCGGCCGGGGCGTGGGCATGTACACGCTGCGCGAGCTGAGCAGGCACGCCCGCGAGGTGCTCGGGGTGCCGAACGTGTCCGCCCGGGAGGTGGCCGGGCACCGGTTCTCGCTGCAGTCCAGGCGCAAGACCGAAGCGGGCCGGGACGCCGACCTGCTCGATCGGGACGGGCTCCCGGCGATCATCACCGCCACGGGTGCCGAACGGCTCCGCGTACTGCTCCTCTACACCACACAACAGACGCGCGGCCGGGTCCAACGTCTCCTCGCCCACCACTTCGACCAGGCGAGCCTCGCCGACGGTATCCCGGAGGACATCGCGGTCCCGGTCGGCGAGCGCGTCGAGATCGTCGTCCACCACGCGGCCGCGTTGCTGGCCCATGGCGACCACCGCGAGCGGGCCGCGCACCGGGACCGGATCCCCCACCTCGTCGCACCGCCGGGCACGCGGGTGCTGGCACTGTGCGAGACCGAGTATGACGGCAACAGTCCCGAGGGCGACGGCAAGCACATCGTTCGCCGGTTGCTCGCCGAACGCGGCGTGCTGGCCCAGTTCCTGCGGACGGCACCGCCGACCAAGCAGGTAGACAACGCACCGGCGGACGGCGACGCTGACGAGTGCATCACCGTGAACGTGGTCTCTGCCGACCACGCGGGACACAACGCGATCGCCGACCTGCTGCGCGCGGCAGGGCTGGTCCACCCGAGACTGACCAGCGCGCTGGCCTACGGTCGCCTCGGGACGAAAGAGCCGTTGGCGTTCGTCGGTCTGCATGTGCGCGAGCAGCGTGGGCAGGCGTGGGCCAAGGGCCGACCGAAGCTGAGCTGGTCGTTGGTCGCGATGGTGCCGGAGGGAGCGCATTGGCGGACACTCGCGTACCAGTTCTCACCACACCCGGTGACCGGCGGCGGGACGGGGTGGCGGGACTACTTCACCGCGAACGCCGCGTTCCGCGCACTCCCCCTGCCCGATGGCAAGCGCGACGACGAGACCCTGGTCGTCGCCATCGACATCGCTCTCGGCCAGTTGCAGCCGCACCTGGTCGACGACGCGGGATACGTGCTGATGGTGTCCGGCGACAGTTCGCGGTCGCTATGGCCGCTGCTGGCGAACAAGAACCTCGACCTCGCACCGGACTCGACCGGCCGGATCGGCGACCGCCCCGCCCTACCCGGGTGGAACCCCGGTCTCCGCAACCGTCCGCGCGCGGTCGTCCGGATCACCTCGGGTACACCCGACCTGCCGCGCCCGGTCGAGGTCCACGACCTCGGTGCGCCGCCGGACCACGAGCGGCGGGTCATCAAGCAGACCCGGTCGCTCTACCAGCTCGATGACGCCGTGAACACATGGGTGCTGGCCAATGTCCCACGCCAGTTCGACGGTGGGTTCCCGCGACGGGCGGGTGCCGAGCACGGACGTTGGTCGGCGAGCCCGGGACTCAACCGGAGCACCTGGTACGTGCATACGAACACCGAGATAGTGGTTGTCGGGGCGGATGGTGACCCGCTGCGGTATGCCGTGGCCGCCGCGCGGCTGTGCGACCACGCGGTGTCCTGGGACGGGCGAACCCGGTATCCGGCGCCGGTGCACCTGGCGGCGTTGATGGACCGCGACCACCCCGAGTATCGGCGAACCGTCGACGGGGAGACCGGGGTGGACGAGATCACCGGGGCCTTGCCCGACGGATGACCACTAGCAGCGTGTCGCACCACTAGTGTCCTGCGTCTGAAGTTCGTTGATGAATTGTAGGGTTGTCGGGTGGCTCGTAGAGGTCGGCCGGTGGCCGCGGTGGTGTTGACGGACGAGGAACGTCAGGTGTTGACACGTTGGGCGCGGCGGGCGAAATCGTCGCAGGCGTTGGCGCAGCGGTGCCGGATCGTGCTGGGCTGTGCCGATGGCAAGTCCAACCAGGAGGTGGCGGTCGAGTTGGGGATCTGGCCGCAGACGGTGGGCAAGTGGCGGCGCCGGTTCCTGCAGCGGCGGCT
>NZ_KB894459.1 GCF_000374445.1 Actinokineospora enzanensis DSM 44649
GACTGCGGCTCGGGCGGCTGGGAAGGTTCGCATGGAGGGTAAGGACTACGTCATGGTTGATGGGGACGTAGTCGAGTTTCGTTTCAACGTTTAGCGCCTGAGAGGCGCTGACGTATCATCGCTGGTCATCTCTGTCAAACTCGCAGGTAGAACGCGTTGGACCCCCCATCACGTATCCCGGTCGTGGTGGGGGGTTCCCGCTGTTTCTCGGTCCCGTGCTGGGTTGGTGCTGGGTCGGACCGCTAGCTCTATTCCACTGTGGATAGTCGCGCGATTGCCTTCCCGGCGGCTCTCGCTGTCGCACGCGGCCCGGCTTCCAGCGGGACGAGGCTGCTGGGGAACGTGCGTGCAACACTGGCCTACATTCGGCGTACAGAGAGTTGGCTTGATAGTACGGCAACCGCAGGGCTGCGCGGGAGCCGTGCGGGACCGCACACCCGAACCTGCTCAGGTGTACCGCTGCAAGCGGCGTACCAGGTACCCCGGAATGGTCGGGATCTTGCGCCCTCCACGAGCGCTTCCACGCCTGCGGGCAAGCTTGGCGATCAGGCTGGCAGGGAGTCCAGTGAGGTGGCTGACCTCTTCCACGGTGGCTGCGGGCCACGTGAGGAGCTTCGTCACCGCGCGACGCGCCACGCCCAGGAAGTACGCTTCTTCGACCGAGTCCCGAGACCTCATGGCCGCGGCCTTGACGGCGGCAGCGGTCAACGCCGACAAGTCGCGGAACTCGAAGTACGTGGGCTCGTTAAAGCCGAGAATCTCCGCGACCTCAACGGTCGAGGGGTCACTGTCTGCGGCCTCAAGGTCTTCGAGCACCTCTGCCACGATGCCCTCTACCAAGTACGTGGGCGCCTCGGTGCTGGAGATGGTCGGGTCTAGCGCGTTACGCAGAGGCGTCACTTGCTTGATGATCTCGGCCACCGCCCAAGTGACCCGTTCGTGTAGCAACACGCACCTGTCCTTCCTGTAGAACCTGAACATGCAAAAAGGCCCCCGTCGCGCTGACGAGGACCTTCGGTGTGTGACGACCGGAAAGATTACTTGGATTTGGGCATAGCTGTGCCGTGATCTAGTATCACGCGCTTCGCGTGGGCGGGTCTATCGCTCGGTCGGGTGACATCCCGCCAGAATGGAGTAGAGCCCCGGGTCCCAGGACTCTGACTCGTCTTCATGCGGCGAAGGCTCAGGCGGAGCTGTTGCTCTCCTTCACCTCACGCAAGAACGTCGCGAACACCGTCGGTGAGAATCTCAACTCCCCAGCGGCGGGGTTCTTGCTGTCACGCACGCCTGTCGAGTCAGGCTTGATCCATAGCGCCACGCAGCCGGAACTATTTTGACTTTTGCTACTCTTGATCCAAGTACGTGTGCTCATCACGTGGTTCTCGCGTTCCTTCTCTCCTGGATGAGTCGGACCGAGTCATCGGCCGACAACGCTCTGCTCGCAACGTCGTCCCACACGACAGACAGAGCGAAGATCTCGTCCTCGTCCTCCACCACAACCAGACCGGTGATGTACTCCAGGTAGGCTGCGGAGGACTCATCATCGTCAGGAAACTCCAACAGCACGATCGGCCCGGTTGGGCCGCCGCGCCCGCAATCGAAAGGAATTACCTGGATTGTGACGTTCGGCAACAGAGCCATCATCATCAGATGGTCGAGTTGGTCCGTGAGGGCCTCCGGACGGCCCATTTCCCGGTAGAGCAAGGATTCATCAAGCAACGCGTGAAGCACCAGCGTATTGGGGTTCGGCTCAGTAGCGCTTGCCGTTCTTGACGCTCGGCCGCCTCTGCATCGGCATCCCAGGCGCCCTGACTCAGTGGCGCGTACAGCTCTGCGTTTGCGCGGGCGTACCGCTCGTGCTGTAGGAGGCCCGGCACCACGATTCGATCCAAGGTCCGGACGCGAGAGGCTTCGCCTTCGTCCAGGCGCAGACGCTTGTACGTATGTGGAAGATCATCGGCTCGCGCGATGGTCACGGCTGACGTGTCGGCAACGGCGTGCAGGGCTTGCGCGGTCTCCCGCTCCTCGGCCGTAGCCCCGATGACTTCCAAGATCGTCACGAAGCTGTTCCACCGCGGCAGGTTGTCCCCAGCGATCAGGCGCCGCACCGTGTGGGCCGAGCACCTCGCCTGCTCGGCCACCTGGTCAAAGGTGAGCCCGGAGCGCTTGAAGATCGGCAGGATGTACTTCCCCAGCCTGCGCTTGCCTCGCGTCGTTCCTACCGGCATGGGATCACCCTAACCACCCTCTGTAGCGCGCGACGACCCAACATTCACCCGTTTGCACTTCTCATTTGAGATTCTCAAAGGCTACGGTAGCAACTGCTGGCGGGGCGGCTCTGCACCGGCTCATCTCCTCCGATGCAGATCCCATCCGCCCCGCTGGCCTACAGAGCCACCGGCAGGGCAGGGCGGCAGCCTCGCCCCTTGCCCTGCCGGGCACCACCCTGCACAACAGAGAGGCCCACTCATGGCGCTACAGCCACGTCGGTTCCCACGGAAGGGGTGTTCCGGCGCACCTCCGCAAACTCACGTTTACCCGCCTACTCCGCAGGACCCGAGCCCGCCGGAGCCGCAGCCCCGAGCGCGTCTCGACCTCGTCCAGCACTCGGCGCCGCGGTGGCGGCGCAGGCGGAGGATCCCCATGGAGACCGCGAACGAGCTGACCGGATACATCTGCGGTTTGCCGATCAGCGGGACGGACGCCCGGCCATGATCTGGGCGGGCATCGCCATCGTTGGGACGGCTGCGCTGGTCGTCGGGGTGATCTGGGCAGGGTTTCGTTCCCACCGTCCTCAGGATCGGGACCTGTGACCATGTCGCTGCCGGTAGAGCTTGACCCGCCATACCTGGACGGCAGGTCGAAAGACGAAGAGCGGGACTACCTCCTTTCGGTACTTTGGCGGACGCGAGCAGTCTTCTACCTGCCGGGCAAAGCATGGAGCCACCTGGAGGCCGTGGCCATCGAACGTCGCTGGGCCGTTGGCAGCTCGGACGTCGTCCTCTTATACGGCCCCGAGAGTGCTCTGTGTTACCGCGTCGTTAGACGGCGTCCGGATCGTGGCGAGGCGGACTCTCTTGCGCCGGATGAGGTCGTATGGCTATACGCCGTGGACACAGACAGCAACTGGGCGCTCCGTTACATCTTGGACCAGCCGGAGCCACGCGAACTTGAAGAGCCGACCAACCTCTTTCCTGAGAATGCGAGGTTCACGCTAGGACGATCGGCGAGAATCTACTTCGGCGATCCGCAGGTGGCCCCACCACCGATCCGCTGGATGCCCCGCTTGCCAGCCAAGATGATGATTGACATCGAGGAATACTATGCGAACCGCGGCCAAGAGCAGCGCGGGTCGTCGGAGACAATCCGTCAGGAGTAGGGGAACCTCCGGGCGGATTGGGTCGCCAGTCGTCAAGCAGCGCCCCGCCTGTGCTGTCACGGTGCCGCTACCCACCCCCAGGGCCGGACACCTTGTGTCTGGGCTGGCATCGGCGACTGGCTATCCCTTCCTCGGCACTACCCAACCGGAGCCCGGGTAGGCGCCGCGCGGCTCGTCGGGTCGTCTGAAAACCCCCAGTCGGCGATCCGACGAGCCGCCCCAAATTTCATTCGTACTGCTCATCGAGGAAGCGTTGATGTTTTTCAAGGGTGGCCACGCTTTGATCGAGGTCTACGTAACCATCCCGGCAAACACGCACATGGCGTACGAACTCGATCACGAGTACGCGAAGCTCGCGTTCGATCAAGAGCCGCATCAAGTGATTGTTTGCGCGGATAAGGAGGGGTTGGACGCCCTGGAGCGTCTGATTCGCGATGCACGAGCCGCTTTTGTCGACCTCCAGAAGGGCGGCTCTATAAAGCGGGATGACCCCGACATCGCGCAGAGTTGAGCGAGACCGTGAGCTTCGTTGAGCGCGCCAGCTCGCTCGTGTTGTCCTGGGAACGGCGCGGATGGATACTGTACGACTCCGACATACAAAGTGTGTCGTTTTTGTACAGCCACACCTTCGGAGGGGTTGGTACAGAGCTGCGCCTGTGGCTTTCCGAGCACGGAATCGAGACGCTGGACGCGACGGTCAACTTCATGGACGGCGCGCTTCTGGCAAGCTTGAAACTGCCAGGAGTCGAGCTTGGCTGCGAAGCGCACAGGCGCGTTGAGGTGATCGGCCTGGCGGTACCGAATTACTTTCCCGCTTGTCTCAGTGAGTACGAAGGCCGTGCACGGTACTACCCTCGCGGCGATATGTCGGAGTGCGTGCTATTCGGCCCTTGTGGCCGGTCGTACGCAGGCGCTACGGTTCGAGAAGATGAGCAGTGATGTCCGTTGATCGAATTGGGGGCCGTTCCTGCTTGGTGGAGGATCTGACGTAAGGTCAGATAGAGTTTCGTTGAGGTAGGCATGAAGTTGAAATCAGGGAAGGTGCGCTCCCGATGGAGACCGGGGAAACAACCCGATATCGGCAATTGGCAAAGACTTGGTTGACCCCAAGTCCTAACACCGTAATTATCCAGCCGACGACCTTCTGTCCGATGGACTGCGGGTACTGCTACCTGCCGAACCGGCACCGCAAGAAGGATATGTCCGCATCCACGGCGGAGGCGATCGTCCAGGGCATGGCCGACTACTGGTTCACGGGCAAGCCGGTCGAGGTCGTGTGGCACGGCGGGGAGCCGCTGGCGGTCGGGGTCGATAAGTTCGAGGAGTTGCTACAGCCGTTCGAGCCGCTGCGAGCGGCGGGCAAGATCGTCCAGCGGGTCCAGACCGGCGCCATCCTCATCACCGACGCGTGGTGTGACCTGTTCAAACGCTACGAGATCGACGTCGGTGTCAGCATCGACGGCCCGGAGCATACGAATCGCAACCGGGTCGACCGTGGCGGTCGACCGACGTTCGATCGCGCCGTCAAGGGCATCGAGAAGCTGAAAGAACACGGCCTGCCGTTCACCACGCTCGCGGTCGTCACGATCGAGGGAACGACCCGGGCGGTTGAGACGCTGGACTTCTTCGCCGAACTCGGCTGCCACTGGGTCGGGCTCAACATCGAGGCGAAAGAAGCGGCCAACGTCAACGGGATCACGCCGGAGATCGACCAGGCACAGAGATTCTGGCGGGACGCGTTCGAGTGGGCCGCAGAGCACCCGGAAGTCACGATCCGAGACGTTGACAGCCTGGCGAAGTTCCTGTCGTACGACGCGGACCTGCGTACGGTTGATGGTCGGCATGACTTGATTCCGACGATCAGTTGGGATGGCAAGGTTGTGCTGTTGTCGCCCGAACTTCTCGGTGTTCACGACGCGCGGCACAACGACTTCGTCGTGGGCAACGTGGTCGACACCCCGCTGTCAGCGCTGCTGGCAGACGTGACGACGGTCCCCTACGTACGGGAGTTCCTTGACGGACTGAACGCCTGCAAGCAGTCCTGCCAGTTCTGGAACTACTGCCAGGGCGCCCATGCGGGAGACCGCTACTTCGAGCACGGCTCCTTCGCGGCCACAGAGACGAGCCACTGTCAGGTGGCGTTCCAAGCGCCCGCACTGGCGCTTGCCGAGTTACTACGAGAGGGATAGGTATAGCTATGACCGTTCTTGACGAGCTGGTTAGCAGGCCCAAGCCGCCCGCCCTGGCGCGGTTGATCGCCCGGCACCAGGTGCCGACCAACGACACCGGGGTGCGGATGGCAGAGTGGGGCCGCTCGGGCGGTACTCACCACAAGGACGGCGTGTTCTTCAAGAAGTAGACCGCCGCGGACCAAGGTGGAAGGTTGATCGGCGTTGACCGACGAAGAGGTAGAGCAGGCCGTTGAAGAGCGGCGGATGTGGCTGTCGGAACAACTCGCAGTCGGGTCTCGACTGGTTGGTGTCGAGCCCTCGAACGGTGACGTGGTGAACACCTACGACATGCGTTCGGCGGGAACCGTGGCCAGCGATGGGGACGCAGACGTGTGGCTGCGTGTCGTCGTGGAGGACTTGGACTACCAGCCTGCCTGCCGGTGGGAGGGCAACGTGGAGGCGAACGCCATCACGGGTGTGCCCAAACCGCGTGTCCTGCGCTGGAAGGACTGGGAGAACCACGAGGACTACCTCAAAGGCCGCCGTGTCCGGGCCGAGGTCATGACCTTGGCGCCGGGTCGGTCGGTCTCTCCGGACGCCGTGCTCTTCACCGACCCCGAGCTGCCGGACACGTGGTGGTCCGACCTGCGGAACGGGCTTGCGGCCTTGGCCGCTCACCCGGTACCGCAGGACGACCCGGTCGACTCCATCGGATTTGTTGCCCGTGGGGTCGCCCAGCACTTTGATCGCCAACTCGACCCCGAGCAGTTCGGAGACCTGGTGTGGGTCACCTCCCACGCGGACCTGCATTGGGGAAATCTGGTCGGGCCGGAGCTTTCCATCTTGGACTGGGAGTCGTGGCGACGAGCCCCAGCGGGCTACGACGCCGCGACCCTGTACTGCAACAGCCTCCTCATCCCCAACATCGCAGAGCGTGTCCAACACACCTTCGCCGATGTTCTCGACACTCCCACCGGGCACTTCGCGCTGCTGTTCGCAGTCGTGCGTTACCTGGCCCACATCGGGAGCGGCAGCGACGCCGACGCACTGGAACCGTCACTGCGACCACTAGGCGAAAGCCTGCTGAGCAAGCTGTAGTCGCGCGGGGAGTAAGCCCCAACGCAGTGGCAATCCCCGCGAGTGGTCCCGCTCTGCGCTAGAAACACAAAGAGGCCCCATCCAGTGGATGGGGCCTCTTTGTAGCTTCTGCTAGAAGTCACCCGGCGCCACTTGAAGGCAAGTGAGCCCTATCGCTCTCCACATTCCCACGACGCGGTCGCGGTCGTCCAAGACCGCGGTGACGTTCCACCGGTCGCGGATGACTTGGCCGAAAATGGTGGCCTTGACGATGGCGTCGTCGCGGTTGTCGTCGGCGCCGCGCATGTGCAGCTCGTACTCGGTGGTGACGTACTGGTCAAGCCAAGTTCGGGTGTCCTCTTCGCAGGTGTCCTTCCGGCCGCTGACGAACACGATCTGGTGTCCGCTGCGCTGAGCGGCCTGTACGAGGGCGACGATCGAAGGCTTGGGGCGGTCGGTGAGAACCTTGTCGTACTCGAACGGGCCGCGTTCGACCATCTCCGCCACGGTGCCGTCGATGTCGACGACCAGCGCTTGGGGGTTCCACGGGTCCGGTTCGTACGGCCGCAACGTCGCTGTAGCCTTGGGTTCCGGTACGGGAAGCGGGCTCGGACGCCCGCGGAGGAACCTCGTGTGCAGGCCCTCGATCACCTTCTGCCCGACTCCGCCGAGTCGTTGAGCGTCACGCTCGACGCAGAGGTCCACCGGGACGTGGGTGAGGTCGATGACCTGATAGGGCTTGTCGAGGGTCACGGCCATGTCGAGCAGGCGCCGGACGTAGCGGGATCGAAGGTTCATGTCGTCCACGACGACACTGCGGTCCGCGAGGAGGCAGTCCTGGATCATCGCCGTCTGCACCCGGGTCACGAGCGCTTCGCTCGTGGCGTCGGGCGTGTAGCTCTCCAGGCCGAACAGCATCGTGCGGATGTGGTCTCGGCCCGTGATGGATGCGCCGTGGGTGCGCTGTAGTTCCTGTGCGGTGGTGGTCTTTCCCGATCCGGGCAGACCTCTCAGGATGTACAGGGTGGGGCTGTTCAGGCGGTGTCCTCGGGTGCGCGGGGAAGGGGAGGGGGCGGTTCGTTCAGCGGGAGCTGTGCGTGCACGAGGAAGGCCCGCAACGCCGAGCGCGCCCGCGGTCCGAGCGCTCGGACCGCGTCGGGGTTGTCGAGTTCCACGCGTGTTGTGCCGCCGTTGGAGACCACCACGAGCTGGTCTCCGTCGCGGGCGACGGCGAGATCGCCAGAGGGTTCCTGGGTCATCGGGTAGCCCGCGGCTTGATGTGCTTCCAGATGAGGTGTTCGTATGGCCGCCAGTCGAGACGTGCGAACAGGCAGGCCCGCAGCAGCGGGGACTCGTCGGTAATGGCGAGGGCGTATTCGCGTCGATCCCCGTCGACCAGACCGCGGTGGTCGAGGTCCGCCCACCGGGTCCGGACCTGCTGGTCCAGTTCGTTGAAACTTGCGTACAGGTTCCCTGCCACTTCGTGGACCCAGGTGTGGAACTCGTCCGGCAGCGTCTCCATGAGGTCGTCGACGTTGCCGCTCGCGCTCAACGTCTCCCACACGGATCGTTCGTTTAGCCCGGTGACGATCCTGTGTAGACGGGTGTAGTCGTCCTGCTTGAGCTTGATTCGCCGGTCGGTGTTGACGAAATGGACCACCAGGCCCTCGGAGTTGGGGCGTGGGGGCATGTCCAAGGCGTCTCGGAGCGTGGCGAACTCGAAGACCTTCGCCCGCAGGCCCGGCCATCCGGGGAGGCTGTGCGGGCCGAACGTCAGCCCAGTGTCGTTGTCGACGTAGCCCAGGAAGACCAGGTCGTCCAGGCCGTTGTAGTCGACCACGATGCGGTTGTCCGGGTAGATGATCTCGAACAGCATCGTGATGCCTGCGGGCGGCGTGAAGCGGTTTGCGTACCGCTCGTTCCAGATCTGGGTGGCGTGTTCGGCTTGGACGCTGGTGAAGCTTCCCCTGGTGGCGATCGAGTGACCGCCGATGTGAGGGAGGTTGGGGTAGAGGATGCCGAGTGAGCCGTCCATCTTGTCGGACACGACCACGGACGCGGACGGGTCGTAGAGGCCCTTCCCGCCCTTCTCCTCGCCATAGTTGAAGAACTTGGCGAGCGGTCTGGCGACGATCTCCTGCGACAGGTCGTGGATGATGAGGCCGCGACAGGCGCGGGTCACGGGGGTCCAGTGCCGGGTGGCTTGGGTCTTCTCGGTGTAGTTGAGGATGAGGTACGGCTGGTCCGGGTGGAGCTGGAACCGCACGTATCCGTTGCTGAGATGCCAGTCCAGGTCATCTTGTGAGAACAGGTCGTGCAGGTGCAACAAGCCTCAATCTCGGTGAGTGGCGATGGCGTAGCCGATGCCGAAGGCGAGCACGATCCAGAGCGGTGACGTGACCCAGGTCCATGACCAGGCGAGGTTTCCGGTGACCTTGAGGACGACGAAGACCGCGGTCAGGCCACAGAGGAATCCGAGGCTGTCATTGTTGGGGCTGGACATACTGTTCCATTCGGTCGATTGTCCATAACGGACAAAGATCGCTCCGTACCCTGACGGGGAGCTCTAGTTGTCGTCGGTGCTGTCGCCGTTGGGGATCGGCGCGCCGGTCGGGACGGTGTTCACGAAGCGCCAGCGACCCTCGGTGTATTCGCAGCCGCCTGGCCAGAACCACTCGTACTGGTCGTCCGAGGCGTCCCAGTCGGAGTAGTAGATCAAGACCGGTCCGTCGCAGAAGCGGGACAGATTCCCCACTCCACCAACGGGTTGCGCGTTCGTTGCACGAGCGTCGACCTGCTTCACGCACGCTGCGAGTCCGAGCGCGGATGCCGCGATGAGCGCGGCGATGGCCAGCTTCTTCTTCAAGCGTTGCCTTTCATGCTGTGAGGTACGCGGCCGTGAACGTGACGACGACGAGTGCCGCCGTCACGACGGCGGCCCAGAGCTTCAACCGATCTGCATCGCAAAAGACGTTGTCCGGGAAACGTTCCTGACGTCTCATGGTCTCCTCGATTCCACACAGGACGAACGTGACCGTTTCGCCCTGTTCTGGTGTGATCGGTGCGGGAGGCGTCGCCTCCCCCTTCGCAACCTCCCGCCCGACCGGCTTCCGTCTTGCTGAGGTGGTCGCGGTCGAGCAGTGCTTTGTAGACCTGACCCGCCTGTTCGTGGTAGATGCAGATGCCTTCCGGGTCCATGAACCCGGGTGCGGCGGCCGAACCGGTCTCTCGGAGCTGGGTTAGCGCCCCGTCGACCGCGGAGGTGGAGAAGTCGCCGATCGCCAGGACCGGCACCACACCGAGCTGGTCGCCGAGAGGGTTGTCCTCCGGGAAGTTCCACCACCAGCGGCGAGTGTTGAAGAGCGAGAACCGCTTGCCGGGAAGGTCGTACCCGCGTTGGATTCCCCGGCCCCACCACTCTCCATAGTGGTAGCCCTCGCCGAGCGTGGAAACGAGGTCATCGGCGTGTTCGTGTGCCCATCGGGCGAACCCGAAATTGTCGTCGGACGGGGTGAGCAGTCGCCGCCGCGACTGCGTCGCGATCAGGTATTCCGACTGCGGGACCCCCGACTCCGGATCAACAGGGCCGGTCACCAGGCTGGCGAACCGTGGAACACCGTCCACATGGGTTCCGAACGCGTATCGGCGGATGATCACGCACGCGTTCGTGCCGTCGATCTTCTCGGTGATCCACGCTTGCCGACGCAGGCGCGGAGTCTTGGGCCAGGGCCGGAACTCGATGGGGTCAGTCAACATTCTCCAAGTGGGAGTCGAGTACGGCGACGAGCGCGCGGATCGCGTGCGCGAGTTGCGGCGGGACGACGCCGTTGCCGATCAGGTGGTGTTGGTCCTGGATCGAGAGCCCCGGGACCGAGCTGATGTGCCCCTCGGGCAGGCCCATGAGCCATTCCCCGACCTCGGGGCTCGGGTAGATCGAGCCCCGCCCCGTGACGGTCCACGGGACGGGGGCTGGTCGGCCTAGGACGTTGGCCCAGTGCTCGACCGCGGACGCAAACTCGATCCAGTCGACCTGTTCAGCTCGTGCAGGTGCTTCACTAAGGCCCGCAGGCTCTTGCCGCTCTGTCTGCCGTTGCCCCAGCGCCCGCCCCGCTGGCCGTGTCCACGGGGTGAGGTGCCCGTGTCGGGGGTCGGCAGCAACGACACACAGACGTTCGCGTGCGTGGGGGGCTCCAACATCGGCAGCTCGTACGCTGCCCCATGCTGAGCGATACCCCAGCGAGGCCAAATCGCCGAGCACGGTCGAGAGCCCTCTGCTCCGGTGTCCGGGGACGTTCTCCAGGACGACGACCGCGGGTCGTAGAACGCGAATGCCCTCGGCGATGTAGGGCCACAAGTGCCGCTCGTCGTGCTCTCCTCTTCGTTGGCCCGCAAGGCTGAACGGCTGGCAGGGGTAACCCGCGGTCAACAAGCTGACCGAGGGAACCCGTTGCCAGTCGAGTGCGGTGATGTCCCCGAGGTTGGGGAGGTCCGGGTGGTGATGCGCCATGACGCGCCGCGCTTCCTCGGCGTTGTCGGCGCACCAGCGCAGTTCGGCGCGGAATACCTCGGTGATCGCTAGATCAAGTCCGCCGTACCCTGTGCAGAGGGAACCGGCGGTAAGTACGTCGAGCGTGCTGTGTTCCTTTCAGGCGGCCAGATCGTAGAGATCCCAGTCCTCGGCCTCGTTGGGCATGTACAGAGATCCCCAGGACCGCCCGCCGATCTCGGGATCGGTGTCGATCAGGACGGGTCCCATGCGTTCGGCCATCAACCCGGCGATCTGCCTACCTCCCCAGTCGGCCTTCCGGGCAGGGAGGGAGGACAGGGTCTCGTCGTGGATCGGTAACCGCAGATAGGGAGTGAAACCACCCTCGTGCAGGCGAATCAGCCCCCGGCACGTCACGTCTCTGCTGGAACTCTGGACTTGGTAGTTCAGCGCGGCATAGGACCGGCTGGGGTCGACCGGAAGGTGTCGTCCGGTGGAGGTGACGATGTACCCGTGGGTGGCGGCGAGGCGGGCGAGCTTGCGGGAGTAGGCCGCGACACCCGGGTACCGGGCGTCGAACGCCGCGACCACCTTCCGGGCGGTCTCGATGTCGATGCCGGTTTGGGTCGACACGGTCTTCGCGCCACCGCCGTAGACCCTGCCGAAATTCACCGTCTTCGCGATCTTCCGGTGCTTGTCCGTCGCATCAGGACCGAATGCTGCTTGCGCTGTCATCATGTGCAGGTCCGCTCCATCGGCGAACGCGCGGATCATCGTCCGGTCTCCGGAGAGCGCGGCGAGCACCCGCAGCTCCTGCGCCTGGTAGTCCACGCTGGCGATCCGGTGGCCCTCCTCTGCGAGGAACGCGCGCCGGATGATCCAGTCGCCCGCGGGGAGTGTCTGGGCCGGGATTCCGGTGATCGACATGCGGCCGGTGCGGGCTTGCAAGGTGTTGATCGACGGGTGGCAGCGGCTCTGGTCGTCCATCTCCGTGAGGAATCGGTCTACCCACGTGGTCCTCCACTTGCGACTGCGCTTTGCTTCCTTGACCGCGATAGCGAACGGGTCCCCGGAGTCGATCAAGGAATCGAGTAGTGTCTTGTCCACTCGCCGCTTGCCGCTCGGGGTGCGGCCCAGGATCTTGACGCCGCGTGACTCCAGCACGTCGGCGACCTGGTCCGTGGAGTTCACGTTCTGGCATCCGAACGTCTCCGCGATCGCGGTGTGGCGCTCTTCCTCACGCAGAAGCCGCGCGGACAGGCTGATCGTGTAGTCGACGTCGAGCAGCAGGCCGGTCCGCTCCATGTACGAGCAGACCTCCGCGACGCGGTGCTCGAACGGCACGAGCGGGCGGGCGGAGGCGGGTACCCGCGCCGCCAGCACGCCGACGAGACGCGACGCCAGGATGACGTCCATGCCCGCGTACAGGTTGTACTCGGGGTGGAACAGGTCGATCAGGCCCCAGATCCGGGACTTGGTGGTCTTTTGCTCCAGGGCCAGGCGCCGCATCAGGCCCTTGACCTGTTCGGCGATCTCCTCGCTGATGTAGTGTGCGGTCAGCTCTTCGAGCGAGGTGCCGATGCCCCCGGCATCGCGTGATCGCGGGTCGACCAGTTTGGCCAAGATCTGCGTGTCTATGACCTTGGGCCAGAGCTGTTCTTGCCGGATGCCCAGGTGTCGATCGAACACACCGAGGTCGAAGGACGCGTTCTGGATGACCAGCTTCTCCACGCCGAGAAGCGCGCGGCGAGTGTCCTCTGTGATCAGTCCGCCGAGTTCGACCGGAAGTACCCATGCTTCGGTCTCCGTGCCGAACTGGACCAGTCGTAATCGGTTTCTCGGCGTGTAGGTGTCGAGCCCAGTGGTCTCGGAGTCGACAGCAAGGCATCTGAGGTTGGCACGGATGAAGTCCCGGAACGCGGGCAGGTCCCGGTCGTTCTCCACGGTACGGACGATGACGCGTTCGCCCTGAACGATATAGGTTTGTTCTCGCAATCAGCCTCGCTTAGGCCGCGTGGTACAGGTTTCGGACGATGCGACTGACCGTCGCCCGGTTGATGTCGAACCGGTCGGCAATCCAACGCTGACTCTTTCCCTCCGCCGCGAAACGGCGGATGCGGGACACCTCGGCAATTGTCAGCTTCTTGCGGTTGTCGGTCTGGCTCTTGAGCCGAGCGTGAGCACGCAGCAGCTCCAGGTACTTGGTCCGCAGTTCGTCCAGCTCCCGTTGGACTGCGGTGAACGGGTCTTGGTTGGTGGAGAAGACAACGACGGGCATCAGGCTGTGGTCTCCTGGTAGGCGACCCACATGCCGGGCGCGTACACCGCGCGGCAGCGTGGGGTTTGGATGACGAGTTCCTGTTCGGCGAAGACGATTTCCGCGTCCTCGAATGAGGTAACCCAGCCGGTCGCGTCGAGCACGATGACCAAGGGCACGTCAGCCACCGAACCGGGTGTCGGGGATGTCCTGCACGGAGTTGGGTGCGATGGCTCGGAGATGGTGGAGCACTGCGGCGGCGAACCTCTGCCCCTCGCCGCCGACAGCGCCCGCGGTCACGGCCACTTCACGCCAGGCTCGAATGCTGCCGGTCACGATCATGGGCGCCTCGGTGCTCGACGGCAGCACCGCACGAGCCGCTTCCCGTGCACTGGCGGGCTCGTGGCCCTGGGTCTCGAACAGGGCCACCAGGCGCCTGTAGGCGGCTCGGGCGTAGTGGTCCTCCCCGTGAACGATGGCTTCCGCTTCCGCCTGGTCGTTCTCGGGCAGCTCGTCCACGAGAGGGGGCATGACGACGGCGAGCCGGTCTGCCTCCACGTGGCGCTGGGACGCCACGGAGAAGGCCAAGGCTCGGTGGCCAGCCAGCTCCGCCAGCAGCGCGCAGGAGGCCCCGGACACCGCGACGGTCATCGACGCGTGTTCCAGCGCACCGTGGTCGCCGTGTTCGATGAGGTGGTCCAGGTAGTCCATGTTGTCGGTGGTCGCGGGGTCCGGGGCGTGCCACGACAGGTGGCGGGTCCTGTCGGCGATCTCCGCCAGCTCGTCCGCGTCGCTCACGCTGCCGTCAGGGTGAGGTCGGTGGTCGGTGCCCTCCAGGACTCCGAGTGGAGCGATTCGCGTCCACGCGATGGGTACGACAGTCAACACGTGTTGCCCTTCAACGCGGCGGGGACGGCATTCGCGCCGTCCCCGTCTGCCGCTGTTGCTCGTTGGGGGTTACTTGAGGAACTGGGGCTTGCATTGCTCGGCGCGGTCAGCCGCTGTGCAGAAGAAGCCCTTGTAGGGCTTTCCGGAACTCTTCGAGACTCCGGACATGAACTTCATCTGGCCGTGCTCGCAGTAGCGCTTCTCACCGCCTGGTGCCTCGTCGGCCCCGGTCGGTTTGCCCGCCTGGCGGGCGCCCCCGGCCTGTGTCGCGGGCTTGCCCGCGCCGTAGGTCTTGTGGAAATGGCGGGCGACGGTGCTGGTCAGCTTGACCAGCTTGTCCACGGACGGGCCGTCGGAGAGCTGGTCGGCGGCGTCGGCCACGTCGGCGCCGTCCACGGTGATCCAGGGGTCCTCATAGCCCGACCCGCCCTTGAGGGTGACTCTCACCTTGTGGCCGTTGTCCATCGGCGCCCTAGGAGAGGGGATCTGCACCTCCGCGGGCTCCTCCCACGGCCCGGTGGAGGGCAAGTCGGTCTGAGCCTCGTCGGCGTCGGTGTCGGCGAAGGGATCGAACGTCATACCGGTGCGGAACTCCTTGTCAGAGATCGTGCTTGGTTTGGGACTGCGCTTGGTCGTTGCTCAGGACCTCACGACTGCCGGGTCCCTCGTCGTAGTCGGCCTGACGTTCGCGGTAGACCCGGTTCATGTGCCGAGTCAGCGCGTCGACCGCGCGTTGCAACGCCTTGCGGCGGTTGGTCGAGTCGGCCGGCTCGTTGCAGAGGTAGACCTCCGCGATAATCCGGGCGTAGTGCGGGCTGACGGCATTGAGCGACAACAGCCCGTCGAACACGTCCAAGCGCTCCGCGCTCAACGTCACGGCCTGCTCGATCAGCACGCCGTCGCCGAGCAGTTCGCGGACCTCCTGCGAGCAGTAGTGCCAATTGCCGGTGAACACCTCGTAGTCGTCCCGCAGTGAGGACACCAGCTGGCGGGCGATACGGATCAGCGCCCGACGCCGGGCACCACGAGCCAGGCCCGCGGTGCGGTCGACGTAGTCGCGTTCCAGCAGGACGACCGCCATGTCCTGAGCGAGATCGTCCGCGGTGATCAGATCCGACCATCCGGCGGCGACCTCGGCCGCGACCCGGTGAACATCCGCCAGTATCGACTCAAGCGGAGTCGTGTGAATGGTCAAAGCCGGTACACGTTCCCCTCGACCGCGAACTTCCTGCCCTGCGCCATGACAAGGTGCGGCTCGACAACCTTGTCCGTGACGGTGACAAGCGCGAAGCCCATCTGCCAGTTCCCGGTGCCGCCCTTGAGGTAACCGGCCTGTTTCATGTCCATGAGATGCCCGACTTCCATGCCGGTGACGGTGCTTGACGTGTCACCGCCGTAGCCGACCGTGTGCGAGCCGATCCCCATCCTGTGCGTGTGGCCCATGATCACGGAGTGGCCGAACTTCTTGGCGGCGTTGAGCGCGGTGTTTCCGGCGATCGCGCTGAGCCCGATCCCGCCCAGGTGCCCGTGCGTCATGACCCAGCCGGGCGTGAACGCATGGAAGTCGGGTAGCAGGGTGATGCCGAACCCGTCGAAGTCGAGCATCACATCCAAGTTGAACGCACCGGACTCCGCGAGAGCGGGAGCGTACTTGGCCAGATAGGCTCTCGGCCGCAGATCGTGATTGCCCTCGATCACCCCGACCGGCCCCGAGTAGATCTCCCGCAAGGGTGCGAAGAACCGGCGCTTGGCGTAGTCGGCGTCCTCGAACACCGAGCCCTGGAACTCAGCCGCCGTGTCCTTCGACCACCGCGACGGTTGCGGAAAGTCCATCAAGTCGCCGATCTGGACTACCTCATCGGGCTGGTAGTCGCCGATGAAGCGCAGCACCGCCTTGAGAGCGCGCGGATCTTCATAGGGCATCTGCGTGTCGGAGATGATGACGTAGCGTTTGGTCAAGCAATCGCCTCGTCAATGGCGCGCGCCAACTGGCTGTGAATGGCCCGCTTGCCGTTGAGCTGGTGGCGCAGCATCACGAGGTAGACGATCCCGTCCAACAGCTCCTCATCGAGCATGGTGAACAGCTCGTCGATCGTCAGGCGCTCGAAACGCTGCTCGCCGCCACGGGCATACTGGGCGTTGCCCACCCCGATGACCCGGTTGTTGGCCAGGTTCACCGTGTCGGTGACCAGGCGGGCGAGGTCATCGCTGGAGAGCCCGAACCGGTTGATCGGATCAGGTTCCGGCATAGCTGTTCTCAGATCGCAATCCTTCTCTTGTAAGCGTTCGCGCCCTGGTCGACAACGGTCGAGTTCACGTCGTGCCCGTCGTCCAGGCGGACGATTCGTCCGTTCGGTAGGTCCGCGGCGACGGTATTCGCGAACCGCAGCCCGGCCTCGTCGCCCTCGGCGATGATGTACACGGTCTCGAACCCGAGTAGTGCTTCACGAAACACCGGGCGCCATGCGTCGGCGCCGGGAACCCCGATCGCGGGAACACCGCAGATGGACGAGGTGACAGCGTCGATCTCGCCTTCGACTACCGCGATCACGTCATCGTTGCGGATGATCTCGATCGTGTTGTACAGCCTCGGACGATCTCCGGCGATCGTGTTGTACTTGCCGTGATACTCGTGGCCACAGTCCGGGTCGATACAACGGAACCGCAGGCTGACCACCGACCATTCACGGCCAGGGCTCAGACGAAGATAGGGAATGGCCAGCATTCCCCGGTACTGCTCGTGTCCGGGGAGCGGGTCATCCACGTAGCCAAGGCGGAAGCGGTCGACCTTCTCGACCACGCTCGGGGCCGTCAGCCCGCGCGTCGCCAAATGCTCTTCTGCCGCGCTTCCCGGCAGGCTTGCGTGATACCGGCGTGTAGCGTCCACCAAGTATTTCCGTTGCACGGCTGACAGCCGCGCCATAGGCGATGGCCTCCTGTCGCATGATGACCCCGATCAGCGTCCCCCTCACTCCGCAGCCGTGGCAGTTGAACGCGCCCAACTCGTAGCTCACGGACGCGGACGGTCTGGATTCCGCGTGGAACGGGCACAGGCACTTGATCCAGGTGCGCCCGGTGTCGCGGGGTGGCGCCCATTCCGGGTAGTAGGCGTGTATCACGCGTGTGATCTCTGCGTCCATAGTGGACTCACATCGTCGTGCGGACGGCGCCCTCGGCCCGATTGTTCGACGTGAGGACGCGACCGGCGGGTGGATCGGTGAGGTAGTCGACGGCACGCAGCAGCGCGTCAACGTCGTCCCGCAGGTGCCCCAGGACATCCCGGTTGCACGAGCGGCACAGCAGGCCCCGCACGCAGCCGCCGCAGCTCACCGGGCCGGGGCAACACCCGTGGTCGTGGTCGACCGACAGTCGTCTCGCGCCGGTACCGCGGGCGCGTCGGCAGATGAAGCATGTACCGCCCTGCGCCCGGTACAACGCGTCGTACTCGGCGGGAGACAGACCATAGGTCCGTTGGACGTGCCGCTCCCTGGCCGCTTCGCGGGTCGCCCGTGTGCGCTCCCGCTGATGAGTGGCACACCGCGGGCCCGGATAGGGCGCCGGGCGTCGACGAGCACCGGGCGGACAGTCCTTGCACCTGCGTGGCGTGGCGGTCAGCCCGTGCCCGCCGTGACGAACCGGTCTCGGATCACCGACGCCAGCTCCGCGAACGTGCGGCGGTCTCGGTCGTTGAGGTCCACCAGCTCCGACAGCACCGGCCCCTCCGGCACTCCGAACTCGTCATAGTCGACCGCGGCCCAGTCCAGGACACTCTTGGGCGGCTGGACCGACGAGTGGTCGAACTCGAAGCACTCCCACGCGTCGATGTAGACCGCCGGCGGAATGACCCGGTCCTGCACTGCCAGCTCACAGAGCACTCCCCACGCGCAGTGGAACACGGTGCCGTCGTGCGAGTACTTGAGGCGGCCTGTGCCCTGGGTGAACACGCCGGAGTCGAGCGCGTCCGCCCAGTGCGCCGCGATGCGCGCGTCCATGGTCACTCGCAGTCCGACCCGGTGGGCTCGTCGTCCGGCCAGCAGTCGCCCGTACAGCAACAGCAATCGCAGCCGCCGTACTCCACTTCCGCGGGCTCCGGCTCCTCGGTAATCGTGTTCGTCATTCAGGCTCCTAGTCGAAAACGCGATCGCGGATGGTCATGGTCTCGCCGTCAAAATCCAGTTCGACGAACGTCGAGCCGGACGGGTCGGCTTTGCCGCCCCGGTTCTTCACCGTCGAGACGCACAACGTGTCGGGTATGTAGTCGTTGCCGGGCTTCTTGTGCAGGGTCAACACGAGTTCCGGGACTCGGGTGATCTGCCCCTTGACCCCGGACAACGGGATGGGCTTCGCGGAGTCGTTGAACTGCCCGGTCACGTGGTGCAGGCCGATGACGCAGGCTTCGGTCTCCCGCGCCATGCTGTGGAGATAGTCCATCAAGGACTCCAGGCCCGAGAACGGATCGTCGTCACCGTTCGCCCGGTCGAACCTCACGTTCGTGACGTTGTCGATCACCACAAGGTCCGGGTAGTCCCCGTAGACCTCCTGGTATGCCTCAAGTTGCGACTCAATCACATCGAGCGTGGGAGACGCGTTGTAGTTGATCCGGATAGGCAGACCGGTGAGCTTGTCGCTTACGTCGGCAACGCGATCCTCCAGGATCAGCTTTGCCGATCTCTCCTGTGTCCAACCGGTGAGGATCGAGACGGATCGCTTCAACTGCTCGAACGCATCGCTATCCGCATAGTGAGCGTTAGCCAGAACGGCTGGCCCGTCAACCCACCCCGCACGCTCCGCACGGTCCCCGGTACCACCGTCCGCATCACCGTCGCGGACGGCCCCGCGGGCGATGTGCTGATCCACGTACTGGAGCAGATCGACAAGCGCGTTGAGGACATCGACCTCAACAGCACCCGGGGAGAGCTGGACGACTGGGGCCACGCCGACCGCCCCATCCGGGGCAGCACCGAGACCAGCAACCATGCGTCAGCCACCGCGGTCGATGTGAACTCCACACGTCATCCGCTCGGCGCAACCGGCACCTTCACCCCCGCACAGGTCGCCGAGATCCGCCGAATCCTGGCAGAAGTGGACAACGTTGTCCGCTGGGGCGGCGACTGGAGCCGACCCGACCCGATGCACTTCGAGATCGACGCGGCCTACCCCCGCGTGGCCGCAGTCGCGGCCCGCCTCGCGGGCGGCGGTAACACTCCTACCCCCGCCCCCACCGGGCGCCCCACCCTCCAGCGAGGCAGCCAAGGCCCCGACGTTGCCCTCGTCCAGCGCTACCTCGCCGTCACCCCTGCGGACGGCATCTACGGTGCTGTCACCGAGGCCGCAGTACGCCGATACCAGACCGGTCAGCGACTCGCCCCGGACGGGATCGTGGGACCCGCCACGTGGGCACGGATCTCGACTGGACTGGGTACTACTGGGCCTGTCCGCCCTGGGGGCGGCACTCCTCCAGCTCCGCCTTCGAGCGGGAGCCGTCCGACGATCCGAAGAGGATCGACAGGCGACCACGTCAAGACCCTCCAACGGTGGCTCGGGCTAACCGTCGACGGGCGGTTCGGAGCCGCCACCGAGGCCAAGGTCAGGCGCTATCAGGCCATGAAGGGCCTGACCGCGGACGGCATCGTCGGCCCCCGCACCTGGGCGGCAATGGGCCTCTAACCACACCACTGAAACGCGTAACCTCAAGCACAGTCAAGGAAAACTGAATATGGCTACATCCAACGCCCCCACCCGCAAGGTAGGCGCCGGCGCCGCTGTCGGCGCCATCACCGTCGTCCTCGTCTGGATCGCCGGCTCACTCGGCGTCGAGATCCCAGCCGATGTTGCCGCAGCCGTCACCGTGCTCCTGTCTTTCGCGGCAAGCTACCTGGTGCCCGAGAACGAGCTGTAATAGGAAAAGCCCCCTCCTGACCGGGAGGGGGCTCTTCTGCGTTTAGGGGTGTTCTACCGCTGCTCGTACTTGGCAGCAGTATCACGGATCGCTTGAAGGCTGGCGATCATCGTGTCCAGATCCTCCACGAGACTGTTCGGCGCTTGCGAACCCCGCCAGGTTTCCCGGACATACGCCGCACTGGACTCGATCGAGAAGGCATCCTCGTCTTCTTCGCCGCTACTCGCCTTGATCCCGGCCGCCAAGGCCAGAATGCGGGTGTCCATTCGGTCTAGCGTCGGCTGGCCGTCCAACGGCGAAGGTACACCCGAGAGCGAATCCACCACGTCATCCAACCGGGCAAGTATCCCTCCAATGGCATTGTCGCGGTTTGCAGCTACCTCCACGTTGTCCGCGATCTGCCGGAGTTCGCCCGCAAGGGTTACAAGAAGAACTCCCCACTCAACTCGATGCGTCAACATTCCTCCTGTGAGACCAGTGGCGGTACCGCGCATCAGCGTAGCAGCCTTGCCAACAAGAGTCGGGCAGCCTCCCGCGCATTAGGTTGCAATCATCTAGACGTCATTGCGCTCCCTATCGTCCACCGCGTTAGGGCTAGTTCGATATCGCTCCGCTTGAACCGCAGTGGGCCGTTCTCGCCGCCTCCGATACGAAAGGCCGGAATCTCCCACATCCGCCAGTTTTGATAGACGGTCTTTGGGGTGATTCCCAGATGTTCCGCAACGTCATCGACGGTCATCAACTTTGTCATTCGTTCGGTCTGCCTCCTATGGCTGCCGGGGCTCTGCCCCGGGACCAGGAGACACGGTCCGCCCCTAGGTTGTCAACCCTGGGGTTGCCAACCCTGGGTATGTCATGCATGATGGGTCCATGCGAGACAGAGAGACGGAGCTGCCCAGGCTTGAAGAGCTGGGTGTGCTCCAGACCATAGGCCCCTGGCAGGTCAGCCTCCGCTGGCCCAAGGGGACCGACCAGGGTGGACCCTGGTACATGGAGGTCCGAGTGGACCCGACTGCGGCGCCCGAGGACGCCGTGGGCGGCATCTCTTCGACGGTGCTTCGGCAGGTTGACTTTCGTCAAGCTGCTGACGCCTGGCGCCGCCTTCGCGGCGCTCCGTCGAGCGAGGTGGACAGACTCAGGACGATCGCGAGCGCGGCGGATGACCTCAGCAAGATCATCCGGCCGCTGGTCAATGACGGACTCACTGATGAGTATCTGGCCTGGCTGGCAACTGCGTACGTCACCTTCGTTGAAGCTGGCGTCGACTCCGTCACGGGGCACCTCTCAGACGTGGTCCGGCGACAGCCGGACACGATCAGGTCGCACCTAAAAGAGGCTCGGAACCGCGGACTCTTGACAGCCGTCAAGGGACGAGCCGGGGGGCAATTGACCGACGAGGCCAAGAGGATCATCTCCGTCGGGCTTCAAGGGGATGGGATTGGCGAAAGTATTTCAGCGGTGCAAAGACGAATGGGACCCCCCGTGTGAAAAGGCTCGCTGCGGCCACGAGTGGACTGTCCGGTACCGTGAACCGGGTGGACGCACTGGTCGACAACGCGAGAAGTCTTTCCCGCGCGCCAAAGAGGCGAACGCCTTCGCGGCCAAAGTTGAGAACGCAAAGAATGAAGGAATCTATCTAGACCCCAGGCGTGGGGCCGTCAGCGTTACCTGGTGGGCTAACGAGTGGTTGAAGGACCTGAACATTGGCCCTGGGACCTACTCGAACTACAGTGGGTTCGTTCGCAACTGGGTGATCCCCAACATCGGCGACTACACGCTGTCCGGGCTTAGGACGGAGCACGTGCAGACCGTGCCAGCTAGGATGCGAGAGGCGGGTTTAGCGGCCTCCACGATTCTCGACCGGTACGACATTCTTTACAAAATGCTGAACGCCGCGATCCGGGCGGAACGCATTAGAACTAACCCCTGCGAAGGTGTCAGCCTTCCGCGGCCTGTCGCAGTCGCGGTCAATGAGGACGATATACCTTCGCTTGAAGAGGTAGAGGATATCTACGATGCCATCGCGGATCACTATAAGCTGACTGTGAGGCTCATGAGTGGTGCTGGCCTGCGGGTCAGTGAGGCTCTGGCGTTCAACATGAGCTGTCCTCGCGGCAACTTCATGCGTATCTCGCAACAGATCAGTGCCAAAGCCAATCGGGAGGACTGCAAGACCAGGCTCGTCCCGTTGAAACACCGGGCGGAAGGCGACTACCGCGACATCCCGATGGTGCCGCTCATCCAGGAAGAGATCAACTGGCATCTGGAGGACTTCGGGACGACACCGCTCGTCAGCGGCGACAAGGAGCTGGAGGTGTTCTTCGCGCCGAGGGAGCGTGGCAAGGGTGTCATGCCCACCGCGGTGACCTACGGCTACCACTGGGTCAAGGCCCTCAAGGCGTGCGGGCTCGTGACCGCGTCCGGCATCCACAAGTACACGCCGCATGACCTACGTCACTTCTTCGCCTCTACCGCGTTGGCCAACAACCTGCCAATCCTGGAGGTGTCGCGGTGGCTTGGGCACAAGTCGTTCAAGACAACCGCGGACATCTACGGGCACCTGGTCCCCGATGCCGTGGACCGGTTCCTCGCGATCATGCAGTCTGCGCTAGCACTCGGGCAGCCAGCAGCGACGGCCGCGTGAGTATCCCCGTGCTGGATCGGTGCTGGGTCCAGCCAACACCGATGCCCGTACGCCCTGGTAGGAGGTATGTTGTCATGTGAACTGCACGTTCCGCTTCAACGTTTAGCTGGAATTTGGCCCGCTCTTATCGCGACTGGTCGTGGGCGGTCAAATACGCAGGTAGGCTGAGGGAACCCGCTGTGGCACACC
>NZ_KB894460.1 GCF_000374445.1 Actinokineospora enzanensis DSM 44649
GGGACCTCGGCCTGCGGCTCGTCGGCGGCCTGGTCGTCGCTCGGGTCCGGGATCGGAAACTCCGCCTGGTCGCTTCCGCCTCCGTCCGTGTGCAGCTTGCGCCCCGACTTGCGGTTCTTCGGCTGCCGCGTACGGACGGGGCGGCCGGAGGCGGTGCCTCCTGCCGGGGTGCTGTTTGCGGGCGGGGTGGTGGCGGCCTGGTCGGTCTGGCTGGTCACAGCGGCGGTGTCCTCGCTGGCGTCGGTGGCAACGGTGGCGGTGCTCATGCTCTCTGCTCACTCCTGGGACATGTTTTACATGTATTGAGGTCCGGGGGCGGGGAGACCCCCGGGGTGTCGCTCGACTTGCTGGTGGAACCGTTCCCCGTCTGATTCAATATTACAGTTAGTACGTTTCATACGCAAGTCTGAAGGTGTGACCTGGCGCACGTCCCGCTAGGGCCATACCGGTTCGTCGGCCTCGGTGATGCAGGCTGCATCACCGAACCTGTCGTTTCGGCACCCGTCCGCGTAGATCGTCACGATGCGGTGGCAGACCTCGGCGGCGGCCTGCGCGTCCAACTCTCGAACGGTTTCGATGGCGTGCGCGTAGTACCCCGGACCGACGATCGCGCGGGCGTCGGCGACCTCGACGCGCCCACCCGGGTGGGTGGTCGTGCGCACGACCACCCACCCCGCCACGTCGTGAAACCCGTGCAGGTGGCCGTACCGGAAGGGCCGGAAGGTCGGCAACGCGGCGTGCCGGGGCGGTGCGTCCTTCGGGTCCACCGGAGCGCACACGGTGCACCCGTACCGGTGGCGGAAGCCGGCGGCGAACCTCTTCGGGGGGACCCCGTCCCCGCACGACGGGAAGCAACGCCACTGCACGTCGGGCCTGGCGTAGACCGGGTTGCCCGCGATGGTGTCGGCCGAATGCCGTTGCGTGTGGATGTGGCCGCACTCGAGGGTGACGGCCGTGGTCACGAAATGGTCATGGGCCGCGGGGGGCTCCATCTTCTCCACCTTCCTTTCCTTCTTCGTCTTCCGACACCTCAAATATTACAGTTGGTACGTTTCATACACAAGCTAGTAGGGTGTGCCCTGGATCACTTCTTGATCGGCGATGGCGGCGAACTTCTCGGCCTGCTCGGCTGCCTGGTCGCGGTCGGCCGTCAGTCGCCGGATGTGATCGTCCAACTGTGCTGCCTGGTGTGCGGCGTGCATCCGGTGTTCGGGGGCGATGTAGCGGGCGCGGGCGGTGTGGAGCTGCGAGAGGTCGTCCCGGGTGAACCAGTGGGCGAGGATCGCGCGGACCACGTCGGCCGTGCGGTCGCTGGTCTTCGCGGGTGCGTCTCTGCCGTATTTGTTGTTGGTTCGGTAAACCCCCACGCGTCGGCGGGTCACGGTGGGAATGTCGTCCGCCGTAAGCCCACTGTTGCCACCGACTACGGTCACACCGTTTACGACCGGCAGGTCCGGCGCTTCTCCTTCGGGGAAAAAGTCGCCTCCGGACCAATCGCCGAATTGCACGCGTGCCGCGTGGAACTCGGCGTTTCTGATTGGGTCGCTGCTGCTGATGGTGAACGAGCCTCGGACGCGGTGCCCGCGTACCGCGTAGACGACGGTTCCGCTGTTCCAGTCCACGCGGGTATGCGCGGTGATCGTGCTGTCATCGCCCAACGTGAGTACGACGCGTCCAGGCTTGGGGGTCTGGTCGGTGATGCAGGCTGCATCACCGGATGTCGGAAGCGCTCGCCATTCCGGGCGTTCCTTCCGGGGGCGGCTGAGGATGGCCCCTAGGACCTGGGCGAGCTGCGTCACCCCGGCCGTCCCGAACGGGACGGTGACCGTGGCGGGCGGCCCGTCGTCCACCTGGGCGGCGGCGACGTTGCCTGTGAATACCTCGTAGCCGAACTGTTCAAGCTGCTTGGTCAAACTTTGTCGCAAGGAAATGGCGGGGTCCTCGGCAACGTAGGCGTTGAACCCGTCGGCGAAGGGGTCGACCCCCTCCGTCTGGGAGATGTCGAACACCGACGTCATTCGGAATCGGGAAGGTAGCTTCCCGCCGTCTTCTCCTCCCTGCTCCTGGTCGCTTGGGACCTCGTCGGGGGCTTCCGCGTCGGGTTCGTGTTCCCCTGCTCGATCGGTTCCCCTGTAGGAGGTGATCCGTAGCCCTGTCTCGCCTCGGCGAACCCCGCGTCCCCGGTCGCGCCAACCTTTGAGGGAATCCACATCGGTGAGCGTCATTCCGCGCGCGGCGGCTTGGTAGGCCAAAAGCCCTTGATTTCGCAGAGAGTAGTGCAGCACTCGCGGACTACCGGCGGCGATCAGCGTGGTGACCATGCGCTCTAGGGCTTCGGGGTCGGCGATGAGGTCCCGGGCGTGGGCGCGGTGCTCGGCGTCGATGGCGTCGCGTTCGGCGCGTTGCTCAGGGGTGTAGGCCTGGCGCTTGCGGCCCATGGTGTCCCTTCCCCCTGGGGGGCGGGTGCGTACCCGCCCCCCAGGTTATTACGTTTCGTACGGACTGAGGAGAAATGGAGGTCAGACGCGGGGGATCTTGTTCACCACCCGGTGAATGCGATCCCAGGTGTCCACGGTCCCCCGTTCGATGAGTGACCACGTGGTGCTGGCGATCAGTGCCCGGCTCAAGGCCCACATGCCGTGATCGGAGGGGTTGCCGGGGATGCCTAGGCGGGTGTCCACCAGTTCCGCCGCGTGGCAACCCGACTGGATCACCAGCATGGCGGCGGAAACCTGGCTCCGGTCTCGCCCACCGGGGTTGGCGTCGGCGTAGGCGTAGGCCTTGCTGGCGTACTCGTCGGCGAGTCGGTGAAACAGCTTCTCCTGTTCGTCGGACAGGGTCTGCGCGCCGCTGGCGGCGAGTTCGGCGTACACCCCGGTGGCGTCGCTGCCGTGGTCGGTGAGCGCGTTGAACACGAGAACCGCCCACAGCGGTGATGCGGGCTGCATCATCGTCGCACCGCTTCCGGGTCGTCGTACGCGGCGACCAGGGCGGCCGTGACCTGCGTGATCAGGGTGTAGTGCGTGCCGGTCGGGAACGACAGGGTGCCGATGCCCCGGGCCGTCGCGGGGGCGCGAAAGCTGACCTGGATCTCATGGGGCGCGGTGACCACCGTCATGCCGGTGACCTCGTTGACGCAGAGCCGGGGGCTGTTCGGGTGGGTGGTGAAGCCCTGTTCCGCCAGCAGCTCCGCGACGGCGGCCGCCGAGGCCATGACGGACTGCTCCGCAGTCGCGAGTGCAACAGCGACCAGCGTGGCCGCTTCGTTGGTGGGCATCTTGGGCCTTTCGTCTCGGTGGGGCTCTCCCTCACATCTCAAATATTACACTTCGTACGTTTCATACACAAGCCGGTTGGCTGTGCCGTGGGTCACTCGGGCAGGGCGGGCACCCCCGCTCACGTGGGGTTTCGGTGCTCTCTCCGTCGGCCTGGGGTCGACTCGACAGGGTGGGGGTGGGGGAGCGCAACCACGCTTTTCGGTTGCGCTCCCCCACCCCCACCCTGTAGACCCCTGCGGGCCGGCGGAGAGAGCACCGAAACCCCACCCCCCACCCAACCGGCGGGTTCGAGGCCGTCCCCCTCTCTCCAGAGACCTGCCTGGGGTGCGGGGGCGGCGAGCGCCCCGCGATACCCCGCGGGCCTGGAGATTCCCGCCTACTTGCGCACGAACCGTACTAAATGTAAGTTTTGACGTCGTGGCTGGAGAATCCCTTGAAGTGCAGGCGACGGACTGGTTCCGGAAGAACTGGAGTGCCGCTCTCGATCAGGCAAGGTTCGAGGACAAGGTCTTGGTGATCGCGGCTCACGGCAAGCCGGTAGCGGTGCTGCTATCGGTGTCTCGCTGGCGGCGGCGGGCCGTCGACGCACAGTTGATGCCGGACGATGTCGACCGGTGCCTGTCGGGGCAGGCCCGGACGGACTTTCGGAAGGTGGTGAACGCCGCGAGGGAGGGGCGAGCGACCCTCCTGACGTTCCGCGACAAGGAAGAGTTGGCGGTGTTGGCGCCGTTGGCGATGCTCTCTGCGGATGAGCTCGCGTCCGCGACCGCAGCAGCCTAGTCCTTGCGTGTTTTACCTGGTGGGATGATGCAGGCTGCATCAACGCGGGTTGTGGTCCGGGTTTCGTGGCGGAGGGCTGTGATCAGGGCCCTACGTGGTGGCGCTGGCCGAGCATCATCACCGGGATGATGCCGCCCACCAGGCGTCCGGCGCGGGCTGCCCGACGCACGTCGCGGCGGCCGCGCTGGTTCCAGTTGTCGAGGATGCGGTGCCCGAACATCACGACCGTACGGTTGGTCCGGGCGACTCCTCGGAACCAGCCCTCGGTGGGCTCGACTTCGGCGACGGTCTCGATCACCCCGGCGGGGTTGATGAGCTCTGCCAGGCCCGCGGTGTCGTCGATCGCGGTATAGCGGAGAAGAACACCGCCAGGGCCCGGTTGGGCCGCGCCCTGCTTGTCGATGCCGGTGATCAACTGGTACCCCGAACCGAGCAGGTAGGCGATGGTCGAGTCGACTGGTTCCGGAGCCTGCGGGTCGGTGGCGAGTTCGTGGTAGCTGACCAGGAGGACCGGGTAGGTGGCGTCCGCGTCGGCCAGGGGGAAGGCGGTGAGCCTGAGGTCGACGTCGTCCTCGGGCTTTTCCTGGGCGGGGAGGTACTGGCTGAACAAGCTCGCAGCCTGTTTTTCGGTCAGCTCGATCACTCGGGACGGCGAACATCCCGGGTGCGCCAACGCGGGTACCTGCCGGGGGGCATAGATCCCCATCGCGGGCAGGCGCAACATGCTCACGGTGGCAAGGGCGTCGTCGGGGATGGGCTTCTTACAGGACCAACACGGTGAGGTGATCTCCTGGCCGCGCGCGGCCAACTGCGCCAGTGCTTCGGGGTCGAGGACTTCGGCGACGTCGGGCGCTGTCACCAGTTCGCGCTTCACGGGACCTCCGGGTGTCGGGGGTGTCGATCATGCCGGGCCTGTGGTCCGGGTTTTACCGGGGTGGGTGATGCAGCCCGCATCGAGGGTTGTGGTCCGGGTTGCGCCCCGCGCTATGATCACACGCAGTGGCTGGCGCAGAGCCCGTTGTCGCGTCATCGACGTCCACGCCGTCGGTGACACCTCGACCAAGGTCTTAGATCGCGCGAGGAAGTCCCCGCAGAGTCTGTTCTGTCGTGCCGATCTGTAGGTGCGGGGCGTGGGGTCGTACCGGTGACAGGTTGTTCATGACGCAGAACGACATGGTGAAGTCGCGCATTCGCGCACGACAGCGGGTGACCGAGGAGACCTATTCCCGGGCGCGGACGGTTCTGCTGCGCGACTACCCGATGCCCACGCGCGAGGAGCTGGCCGCGGCGGACGCCGTCGCTTGGGATCCTCTGCTGGCCTCGATGGGGTCGACGCCTCCCCCTAGCTTGGCCCGGCTGATCATGGACCACAGCGGCCCGGGTCCGGACAGCTACAACGTGCGGATCCCGGATCGACTCGGGCCGGCACCCGGGCCGGATTGGGTCCTCGCGCTCGTCGCTCATGGGGACTACTACGAAGACCTCCCTGCCTTGAGCCTGGAATGCGTGGGGATCGTGGAAGGCCGTGAGGGAGGGCCGAGGTCGTGGGCGACCAGTCTCGGCGTCGAGCTGGCTGAGCGCGGCTGGGAGTATTCCGTAGAGGGCAGCAGAAGGACGCTTGGCTGGCGGATCGAGTTGACGCCCGGGGCGGAGCCTGTCGATCCGGTTCACGCGCGAGTTCACGATGGTGGCGACTTTGTGCTGTTCGACGGGCCGTTCCTAGCATCGCCCTCGTGGTTGGTGCGGACGACGATCAATCCTGTCGGGCTGTTGGCCGTGGCGGGGCCGGTGTCCGGGTCGCTGTTCCCGGTTGAGCTGGACGATCAGTTGGTTGACGACATGTTGGGGACGGCGGACCTGATCGCCGCGCGAATCCCGGTGATCCGGGTCGAGCCGCCGCTCGGCTGATGCGCGCTGCATCACCTGGGCGCCGATCGTCCGGATGGTGCTCCACCGAACATTTCGTCACCGTGACGGATGTGGGTGGATAGATTCCCCTCGGGAAATATCGCTCCGCACGGGCGCGATAGGGGATATCTTGTGGATGTAGCTCCAATTGACAACGGCGAAAGTGGGCGCTATTCATGAGGATCGAACTCATTAACGAGATGATTAGCGATGCCGAGAAGTACCTCAAGTCCGAGGACCCGTACCAGAGGGCGGCGGCGAACGCGAACCTGGGTGCGGCCTACACGTACCTGATGCAGCACTACGACGACCTCACCGTGAAGAAAGCCATGCAGATGACCGGTGACTATTACAAGGTCTTGGCTGCGAGGATCAGGGTGCAGCACGGCATCCCCACCTTGTACCCGATGCACGAAGTCGGGCTGCTCGGGCTGGAGGTGCTCGAATGCAAGACCTGCGGACGCGGCATGTCCATTTCCGGGCGCGATGCCTGCGAGGACTGCCCGCGAATTCTTCACGGCCCGACCCCGGTCAACGCCGAGGAGGCCGCGAAGTACGGTCCGGGAACGCTGGTGGATCCGGCGAATCTGGTGCCGCCGGTCGACTCTCGCGAGGACTGAGCACGAACGGACCGCCGAATGAGGTCGCCCCGGTGAAATCGCCACCGATTTCACCGGGACTGACGAATGAGCTCAGGCTCTTGGGGGCGAAGATCCTTCGTAACGATCCTTCGCAACACGCGGGGGTGACCCCGGATTGCTTGCTACGCGCCCACCGGCGCATCCGCCGCGCCGGAATAAGCATACCCGAGCGTTGCATGACCTGCAATAGCATGTTCAAGTTGTGCAACACCGCAGTACATCGACTGTACGACATGCCGGTTGTGGGTGATGCAGGCTGCATCACCCACAGCATCAGGCCATTCCCTGGAGCATCATGACTGCTAGTGACGGAAAACGGACCGCCTTCCTCGGTATTCGATTTGTCGGCGAAGAGGGAGAAGGTCTTCGCGCGGCGGCTGAAGCGGTGAATCCGCACAAGGATGGTTGTCCGAACTATCTGTGCGGGCACATTGGCTACAGTCACGACATTAACGACGAGGGCGACCCGATCCCGATGTGTGCGGTCGGTGGGTGCCGGTGTGGCCATCCACCGACCGGATGGGAGCGGGAGCTGACCGACTACACTGTGATGTGGCGCGAAGGTGAAACCGTACCTGCCGGGGAGTTCGTTCAAACGCGCACCAGCGACCTTCTCCCGACCGCGAGCGATATGGGAACGTCATGGGTAAATGTCGACCATGGCGACTTGGTCAAGGTGATTCGTCACCTTCCCAGGAATACGTTCAACCCCACGAACGCTGATCCTGCGGTGTGGGTCCCAGGACTCGGCGCGGAATTGACGGCTACCGCCGTTCCTATTCGGGCGTTGGCGGCGGCTGACGTGGTGGCGGTGCTTCCCCAAGGGGCTTATCGCGACGCTGCGGTGGGGTACTACCGCGATGAGTTGCGGGCGCGTGGCTTCTCCATGCCGGATGATCCCGCGCAGCGGGAAATCCATCTGCACGTACTTGAATTGACCGCGACGGGCCACCTCAAGCTGACCGCGACTGCGGAAACTCCGGACCAGGCCCCCAGCACCGAGGACTGCGGCTGATGCCGTGGACCTGCTTTGCTTCTCGGCGAGGGTGACCGTCGACCACCGCGCGGCCACCCTCGCCGCCCTGGTACGGCTAGTCCGTCGGACCCTGCCCGAGCCGCGACATCTCCGCCGGGTGAGCTGAGGCCTGCACAACCTCGTGGACGGGATGTGGATCGTTCGTGGATCAGCAGGGCCTGCGCGAGGTCGAGCGGGCGTCCGCGAGCTCACGACGCAAGTTGTTCTGATAATGAGTATTGCCAGAACATCTGGCACCCTATGTGGCGAGACTGGCGGTCCGGGGTGGCATAACGGGCTGGACGAGGTGGCTCCGGTGATGCGCGCTGCATCACCGGGCGGAGCGAAGCGAGGCGCGACGAGTGGACGCTACTGGCGCGGTGGTTCTCGGCTCGGCTGAACACGGCCGGTCCTGGGAGGACGATCTCGGCGTGCGCTTGGTGCGCGAGACGGAGGAGTGGCTGGAGAGCAAGCCGTCGGCCGCCACCCGCCGCGGCTACGCGCGCGATCTTGGTCTTCGGCTACCGGTGGAGCACCCGGAGAAGGGGCCGCCACGGTCGCCGCTGTTGGGTGGCTGTAGCTGGCTGGACTGGTTGCGGGCGAACTCGCTGCATCCGCTCGAGGCGAACGAGATCGACGTCATTCGGTGGTTGAACGCGTTGGGTGACGCCGGGTTGGCGGCGGCGACCAGGGCTCGGGCGTTGGCCTCGGTGCGGTCCTGGTATGTCCGGCTTGAGGCTGCGCGCCTGGTCGAGCGGTCCCCGGCAGGGACGGTCTCTGCTGCCAAGCAGGGGATTCACCCCCCGATGACGTCTCCGACGATCGTGCTTTCGTCGGAGCACTCCGCGGCCATGATCCTGGCGGCGGACGAGATCCCCGGCCCGATGCGGTTGCGCCACTCGGCAGTGGTGGCGCTGTTGCTCACGACCGGGGTTCGCGTGGGCGAGCTCTGCGCCTGGTGCACGTCGGACGTGATCGACCGGCAGGGCCAGAGGTTGATCCAGGTTCGGGGGAAGGGCGGCCGCCATCGCCGGGTGGCGCTTGCCGATATCGCCGGTGACCGGCTGGTGCTCTATCTGGACAGTCGGCCGGACCTCAAGATCGTTGCGGTGCGGGGGCAACGTGGTGGGCGGGCACGGGTTCCGTTGCTGATGACCAGGACGGGCAACCCGATCAGCACGTTCGAGGTGTTTCGGTTGCTGCGCCGGGTCGCCGTGTTGGCGGGGCTGCCGGAGGAGATCGTCGCCAAGTTGAGTCCGCACGTCACCCGGCACACCACGGCGGAGCTGGCTCGGGTCTCGGGTGCCGATATCGAGGAGATCCGGCTGTTGCTCGGGCACGCGTCCATCACTACGACGCAGCGCTACCTGCACGCGTCCGGCGAGCTGCTTCCGCACGGTGTCGCCGGGCAGCTCGGTGAGCACCTGGTGCGCGCGTGATGCAGCGTGCATCACGCGGCCCGTCGATCGAGTAGAGGCAGTTGGCCGTCGACGGGGGCACCACGGGGGCGGCCGCCGAACCAGTTTCGATCGCGCATTCCGAGGTGGACGGTCGGCGGGGCGGCTTCAAGTAGCCCGCGGTCGTGAGCGTCGACCGGACCTCGTCGTGCACGTTCGGCGGCCTGCGCGAGATCATCGCGGCGGCGCAGCCAGTCGAACCAGGCCTGTCGTTCGGCTTTGCCCAGGGTTCCCAGGTAGGCGCGGCGGCGGCGGCGACGTTCCGCTTGGACTTCCGGGGGGAGCGTTGACCAGCGAGTTCGTTGTGCCCATAGGCTTCTGGCGGCCTTGGCTGCCGGGTGCTGGCTGGTGGCCCAGCGCTCTCCTGTGGACTGGGTGGCTTGTACGAGGGTGCAGCGAAGCTTCCAGCGGTTGCGTTCCCGGGCGTGGCGTAGGCGCATCCGTGTGGGGTCGGCGAGGCCGTAGGTGCGGGGAGCGCTGGGTGGGGGGCCGGGGGTGGGGGTGTACCACCTAGTGGTCTCTGTTTCCGAAAGTGCCTGGTCGGTGCGGGTGCCAAGGGTGTAGGTGTGGCAGTCGTCGGCTCCTCCTGCATAGCGTTCGGAGACCGCGATGACACCGTGTTCCTCCAGCGAGGCCTTCACCTGGATGGTGACGCCCTTGGACACACAGGCTTGTTCCGCCAACGTTCGGACGTCGATGCTGCCTGCTGCGCTGCTGGTGAGCACAACGGCAAGGGCGTCGATCACCGCCCGGATGCTCTTCTGCCGCTGGGGCCGGAAGGCGTTCAGGAGGTCGGTGGCTGCGGCGTGCATCGCTGCGCGAACCCGTTCGTGCTCGGCGGCCTGCTGCTGCGGGGCGGCCGTGTGCTGCTCGGGCTGCTCGGGCTGGGCGGGTTCGTCGGTGAGCCTTCGGCGGCGGGCGCGGGCCGGGTCGGCCGCGCGGGCGATGGCGGGGAGCCAGTAGCGCTGCCGCCAGGCTCGACGGCCTAGGGCGTGCGCGCGGGCGGTGCTGGCGCGCTGGGCCAAGGTCCACGCGGCGTCTTCGTCAAGTCCACGTTCCGCCGCGATTTCGGTGACCGCCGGGAACCACATGTATTTCCTGTAATCCACCTGACCGCGTTCGATTACCTGGCTGCCGTTGAGGAGGTCCCAGGTTTGGCCGAAAGTGAGGCCTCGGCGGATCGCGGCGCACGTGCGGCCGTACTCCCGCTCCGAACGGCTTGGTGTGGCTCCCCGGGGGCGGGCTGCCCTCGCGCGGCGAGGTGCTGCCGATCGCCGTTTCGGTTTGTTCGGTGCCCGGGGCACGTCGGCGGGGACCAGGGTGCCCTCGAGCAGGGGCGAGGGAAGGCCGTGCCGATGGGGCGCGGCGAGCAGCCGGAGCGTGTTGCGCAGCTCGACGCTGACGCCTTGGTGTTCGGCCACGGCGGCGACGTGGCCGACCAACATCGCCACCAGGTCGTCCGGGACCACCGCGATGACGTGGTGTCCCCCGGGACGGCCGGAGGCTCGAAGCAGGTACGGCAAGCCGAATCCGGCGCACCAGTCGCGGATGTTCTCGGCGGCGGCGGTGCCGGCTTCCGGGCTGGCCTCGGTGTCGGCCGGGTCAATGTCGATGACCTGAACCCCGGGTCGCGCGGTGCCGGCGAGCGATGCCGCGCCGTGCTGGCGAACCAACGCCCACGCGGCGGCTGGGGCGTCGGCGGTGCCGACCCCGCGGTTGTGCTCGTTGATGGCGATGTAGGGCGCATCAAAGAGCGCCGCGTCGAGGTCGGCGATATCGAGTTGTTCAACCAATTCAGGTCCGGCGACGAACGCACCATCGCCGGGTGCCCGCGTGGGCGACACGCGGACGGGGGGATTTTCGCCGAACGTGGTGTCCGACTCAGGGTGTGCGCTACCCTGGGGGCAGCGTTCCACCGCTAAGCCTCCTGGGTATCCCGGGCGGCACCAGGGAGACGGCAGGTTAGGCCCCTACGTCTTCCCGATCTTCCCGAGGGTCCGCCGGGCGTGGCGGACCCTCGGTCTTTTCGTGCCTGGTAACGCCCCTATTCGGTTGTTGACTGTGGCGCTCTAGCTAGCGGCTCTCAGGTCCTCCGGGGCTTCGTCGTGGTCCGTGGCTGGGGTGACCTCGAGTTCGAGCTGCTGTTCGCATCCGGACAGCTCTCGTTCGATGAGGTCGTTGACCATGTCGCTCATCGAGCGCTTCCGCACGGCGCATAGGTGGCGGAAGCGCGTTTTGAGTTCGGGGGTGACCAATGCCTCGATGGAGGCGTCACGTCCCAGCGCTGGTCTTCCCATGGGGGAAGTTCTATCGGTTTTCTCCGGAGAAAACGACTCCGACACGCGCGATCTGATCACGTTTCTTCCGGAGAAAACCAGGCAGGTGAGCGAGACGGCCGACAGGACGATCAGGGCACCGGAGAAACCGCCCTGACCTGCGGAAACGGTGGTGAGGGCGCCTACGGCACCGCCACAGCCCATGCCGAGGTAGACGACGGAGGTGTCCAGGGCCAGCGCTGGGGTGGGTTGGTGGGGTGCGAGGTCGGCCAGCCTGCGGGCGAGAGCGGGCTGGATCGACCAGAACGCGGCTCCTGCGAGGAACGCGGCGGCCGTGGCGGCAACGGTGTTCGAGGACAACCACGGCCAGGCGGCGAAGGTCACGAGCTGGACCGTGGTGGCGGCCGTCGCGGTGAGGCGGGGGGTGTACCGGTCGGCGGCCCGGCCCCCGGCTTGGTTGCCGATCACCGCGCCGATGCCGTAGGCGGTGAACAGCATGGCGGGGTGGGCGGTCTGGGTAGGACCGTAGGTGTGGAAGGCGAACGCGGCGGTGGCGGCGGCGAACTTGGCCGTGAGGGTCGCGGGCACCTGGGGGTGGGTCGCCACGCGTAGACGCTCACGCAGTGAGCTCTGCGGGCTGGGCGGTGATTCCCCGGGCAGGGTGATGCGGGCTGCAAGCAGGGCGGCTCCGCTGAGGGTGGCCAGGGCGAGGAATACCACGGTGGGGCCGTGTCGCTGGGCGAACAGGCCTGCGGTGGGCGGGGCCGCGACCAGCGCGAGGGTGAGTCCTGCGATGGGGACCGCCATCGCGCGGGCGCGTCGGCTGGCTGTGTTGATCTCGGCGGCCTGGCCCAAGGCGGCGGTCATGGCGCTGGCGCTTCCCAAGGCCGTGATGAGCCGGGCGGCGAGCAGGGCGGCGAAGCTCGGGGCGGCGGCGGCGAGCAGGTTCCCGGCCATGGTGAGCGCGAGACCGGTCGACAGGACGCGGCGGCGCGGCCAGTGCGCGGTGGTCACGCCGATGACGGGTGAGGCCACACCGGAGGCGATTCCGAACAGTGTGGTGCTCTGGCCGATGACCGGGATCGTGAGGTGCAGGTGATCACTCAAGGCTGGCAGCAGCCCCGGCACGGCGTAGTTGGCTGCTCCACAGGCGATGGTGACGACCGCCAGGACGAAGGTCGCTGGGGTGAGCCTGCTCTGCTCGGTCATAGCGCTACTCGGGACGTGCGGGGGAGTTGGGTGGCGTAGTGGGGGATGGTGTCGGGGGTGCGGTGGGTGATCAGTCCCCAGTGGACGGCTTCTGCGGTGAGCGCGACCGGGCGACCGGCACCGCTGAGGATCGTCTGCGCGATGAGGGCGGTGGTGCCGGTGCCGGGGTCGGAGTCCGTGCGGGTCACCAGGCAGACAGCGCGGTGGAGGCCGTCGAGGATGGCGTCGGTGGGCTGGGGTCCGTCTCGGAGGGCGCGGCGGGCGGTGATGTCGGCACCGAGAAGCGGTTCGTGGACCAGCTCGGTGATCGAGGCCGCCACGAAGATTGGTCCAACCATTTTCGCGACCAGGTGGATCTCGCGGCGGAGGACGGGGGTGGCGGTGGGGAGGTCGAGGAGGGCGGCGTCGTGCTCGGCGAGGGGGACCGTGGTGGCGGAGCGGGCACGGACACCGTGGAGGGGAAAGCCTGCCCAGACGCGGACGGCGTCGATGAAGCGCGGTGCGGTGCGCACCATCCTGGCGAGTTGGTCGCGCGCGTCGGTGAGGACGTCGGCGGAGAGCGGCGGAACGGTCATAGGCTGGCCTTGGGGTGCGGGAGGTGGCGGGGCGGCGACGCCTGGCGCCGGCTCTGGCCGGGCGGTCGGGGTGGGTGGTGACCGCGTCGGCTGGTGAGCGGGCCAGGCGTCGCCTCCGGCCGGACCTCCTTCCTGCTGGGGGTCCCCGGACTGTGGGGGTTCAGGTCAGGTGTCGCCGGTCCGCATGCGCGGTAGGGCGGCGTGACGACCGTGGGCGGGAGGCTGTGGTGATGCGGGCTGCATCACCACAGCCCTGCCCGCGGTGCTGATCAGCAGCGGCCGGGGTTGGGGTAGCTGCCCCAGTGGATAAGGTCGGCGCGCATGTAGCCGGTGTACCGGCTGCCCCACGGGTGCACGTAGAACCACACATAGCGGGACGTGTCGGTGTAGTCGACCCAGCAGTAGAGGTCGACACCCCTGCCGTACTGGCTGACGTCCAGCTTGGTGCTCCTCGTGTTCGGTTGGGAGCGGAGCAGGGCGTCGGACACCTTGACGTAGTTGACCGGCATGGCGGCCGTCTTCGCGGGCGCGGCCAGGCTGACCTTGATGGGTGCTTTGGCCGTGGCGGCGACGACCGGCGCGGCCTGGTGCGCGGGCGGTGCGGCGGCCGCGCTGGCTGTGCCGACACCGAGGGTGGTGAGCGTCGCGGCCGCCACGGTGACGGCGGCGATGCCGAATCGGGTACGTCGGTTGGTGCTGGTCTTCACTGGTGTTCCTCCCCTGAACACGTGATGGCGCAGCAACCTTCTGGTTGCTGTGTGGTGGCCGGTCGCCCGGTTCGGGGCGCGTTCGGCCGCCCGGTCGGCGGTGGAGCCGTCGACCGGTGGTCTGGTGGTGTGCGGTTATCGGGGTGATGCAGCGCGCATCAGGCGGGCGCGGCGCGGGTGGCGTGCGCGGTCTGCGCCTGGTGGAGCGTCGCTGCGGCGAGGCTCATCGAGTTGGGTGTGCGCATCCGGGGCAGGATCGGGTCGACGGCGGCGTTCATGGCTTCGACGGTGGGCAGGGTGGCGAGCACCCACACGGCACTGGGGCGGGTCGGTGATCTGCGGACGGCGTAGACCTCGGCGGTCCTGGCCAGATAGCCCAAGGTCCACGTGCCGGACATGTAGGTGGGCTCGGTCTCGGTGAACTCGTCGTCGGGATCCCGTCGCCAGCCGGTTCCGAACTCGATTCCGTCGATGGTGGGAGTGCCCCAGCCTTGGTGTCGAGCGCGGCGGGTGTCGACGGTGACGAAGGTGCTCTCGTCCGCGTAGATCTGCGCGGTGGCGGGGGGAGCGGGGTCGCGGTTCCATCCCTCGGCCACGTCGCGAAGCAGGCCCGCGGCGAGGTCGAGGCCGTTGACGAACTCGCGTAGGACCTCAGTCACGGTGCGGATATCGTCGAGCTGTTCGGCAGCCTGGTTGTGGTGGGCGAGCGTGGTCTCGAGCGTGTGATCTCGGGTTCGGTCGCTGAGCGACCGGGGGCGCTGGTGCTGTGGGTGAGGCTGGGCGTGTCGGTGCCGGGCGTCGCGGAGCGCGCGTTCGGCCTGGTCCACGTCTCGTCGCAGGGTTTGGGCGAGGGCCGTGAGCCGGGCGTCGAGCTGGATGAGGTCGACGGCCGCGTCGGCGGTCAGCTCGATCAACTCGGCGGAGGCGAGCAGGTAGTCGAGCGGGGCAGGGACGGGGTCGATCCGGGATCCGACGCGCACGGCGAGCTGGTCGCCGTGGTGCCAGGTAAGCGATGCCATGGTGTTCCCCCAATGCGTCGCCCGTCGGTGATGCACGCTGCATCGGTGGCCCACGGCCGGTCGGGGTCCCGTCTGGGGGACCGGAGCCCCGACCGGCGCAGCCTGCCCGCGGGGCGTCGCTGGGCAGGCTCGACCGAGGTCGACACCTCCCCCGTGGCGACTCTCGGCTAGCCGTGCTGGGGCGGCGTTGAGGACGTCACCCCGTGATGATCAACTGGGCCTCGTCTAACAAGCTGAGTTCAGTTACCATCTGAGCCAGAGAATAGACGAGTCCCCGTCAATGTCAACTGAAGTCAGCATTGCGTGAGTGGGGTCCGGTGGGTAGAACCCCCGGACCCGGCTTCGATAGGGGAGGATGCGTCACGTGGATTCAGTAACCTCACAGGGCCCCCGCCAGGGAACGACGAAGTCGTTGGCGGATCGGCTCGCCCTGCTGTTCGAGTCGGTCCGCCGCGAGGACGGCCGTCCGCACACGAACGACGAGGTGGCCAAGGCCGTTCAGGCGCGAGTGGGCCGGTCTGTGGACCGGGGGTACATCTCCGCGCTGCGCAACGGGACACGCGACAACCCGACGAAACAGGTGCTGGAGGGGCTGGCAGCCTTCTTCCAGGTGCCGCCCGCGTACTTCTTCGATGACGAGCACTCGGCGTCGATCGCCGAGCAGATCGAGCTCGCGGTGGTGCTGCGGGACGAGAACACCCGGGCGTTGGCGGTGCAGCTCCTGCGCACCGCTGCGGCGGATGTGCCGTTCGTGGCGGAGGTGGTCCGGGCGGTGGGGAGCCGACCGGCTCTGCGAGAGGTCCTGGTGCTGCTGTTGGAGCTCGAGGGCGACGATCTGCGCATGGCGGGCGAACTGCTGGACTCCGTGGCGCGGCGACGCAGTTCGTCCGGGTGATGCGGGCTGCATCAGGTCGCCGGGCGGACACACAGCCAGACATGCGAGGTCGCCGCGCCGAGCGGGGCGGCCGCGGCGGTGACATCAACCCGGGTCCAGCCCTCGATGCCAGCGAACCGCGCCGTGCTCGACACGGGAATCTGTGACTCGACCGCTCGACGGAGCAGACTGCGGACGTGGGCCAGGTCGTCCGGGTGGCTGAACTGCGGGATGCTGCGGGACCTCGGTAATCGCAGGCCGAAGTCGTGCTGCTGAGGACCGGTCAGGTACACGACTTCGTAGACGGGGTCTACCAAGTACACCTGGTCGCGGGAGAGCGATAGCAGGGCAGGCAACTGGTTCGCCGTCGGGACCGGCTGAGTGGAGAGCGGCATGATGGTGCCGACGAGCACCGTGCGCCCCGGGCGCCGCACACCGCGTGCGGTAACCCTCACCGGGATGGTCGTGTCGCCGGTGATCGCGATGACGTCGGCGAACTGGGCTTGAGGGGACTGCGTGCGCGCGGCGGCGTCGCACAGGGCCCGAACGATGATCCGATCGCCGAGGGCGAGGTGTTCGTCCAGCCAGCGGGGCCAGGTCATCGGGTCGGTTCCTGTGCGGGCGTGCCCGTGCAGGAAGTAGGTCTGCGGAGCCCAGTGGAACCGGCCTCGGTTCGGGTCCAGGTCCCATTCCCAGGTGCCCACGGTCGGCGCGGTGGCGGGTGGCTGGTCGGGATGCTCGTAGATCCCCAGGGCCGCTACGGGGGCGGTCGTCAACGCGGAAGGCAGGGGGACGGCTCGAGCCGACCAGGGCTGCCCATCGACGCAGGCGCGGTTGGCGCCTGGGCTGCCGGTGGTCAGTGCCGTGCGGAGCAGGGGCACGAGTAGACGCCGCGCCACGAGATCGAGGCCGGACACGGCGGACAGGCCCGGGTACGCCCGGGAGCCGATGGCGAGCAGGCGCGCGTTGGCGTCGACCAGGACCCAGTGCCCGCGGTGGCGCAGGCGACCGCGCCCGCGTCGGGGCGTTATCTCTGTCACGTCGCCGCGCGGTCGATCACTTACGGATTGTGACGGCTTTGGTGATGACTCACTGCGCTCCCCGACTGGAGAGGTCCCGGGCAATTCCTCTGACACGTACCGACTGTATGCCGCCAGCCGGACCAACGCACGTGTACCACCAGGCAAGACGTCGAAACTACCGACCGTTCACCTGTGAATGTTTACCTTGATCATCGAGTGGACAAAAAGAGGACACGTGCAGATGCATTTGTATAGGATTCACGGCGAGTGATGACCGTCGAACCGGTTGTCATGCGGCCCGATCCCGTGGTTCAGGGCGTGGCCGGGACTACTGCTGCTTGCGCGAAACGGCGGGAGGGGATAGGCCTCGTTGCCGTTCGGCTGATGCAGCCTGCATCACGGCGTGGCCGGGGAGGTCATGCCGGTGGGAGGCGGCAGGACCGACGATCAGGGAGTTACCAACTTGGGGGAAAGAATCTGGACTGGTCAGTACCAGTCCGTATGGGAAAGCATTGTGGCTGAGCTGAGAACGCACGGCGGACCCGGTGAGCTGGCGGGCGAGGCGGGAGCCGGGTGTGCGGTTCGGCCGGATGTGGCGACGTTGCGCGTGTTGATGCCGGATCTGCCGCCGGAGCTGATCATGCGGATCGTGGATGGCGCCGGCGATGAGGAGACGGCGGACGCCGAGGTCGCGCGGGTCGTCATCCCGAGCGGTCGACGGCCGTGGTCTCCGAGACCGGAGGACGCGCAGCCGACTGGCGACGTGCAGCCTTGTTTCGAGGGCTGCGACTGACGCCCACGGGGGCGAGGCGATGCAGGCTGCATCACCTCGCCCCTGGGTCGTTTCTAGGAGTAGGAGATGACGAGGCGGTTGCTCGGCTTGTCGATGAGGCCTCCGCAGGGGAGGTCTTCGGTGGGCGTGTCGGCGGGGTAGGCGTAGATCGTCGGGTGTGCGTCCCGGTCGGCGTCCCAGGCCTGGATGTGGGTGCGGAGCCGTTCGGCGGGGTCGGTGGACCCGTAGGCCGCTGCGCCCAGCTCGAACCGGCGAGTGCCGTCGACGTCGGCGGCGATCTCCCGCTGCACGAGGTAGGCGAGCGAGCCGGTGCCGACGACGGCCGGTGTGCGCGCGGGGATCACCGGGGCCTCGATCACGGCGGTGGCGCCGTTACCGACCGTGAGGCGGCAGGCCCGGGGTTCGTCGGCGGCGAGTCGCAGCCAGAGCCCGTCGAAGGGCGAGGCGTAGCGCATGACGGTCCCGGTCCAGATGACCCCGGCGGGGCGGTCCAGGACCCCGGCGAGCTCGGCGGTGTCGATCTGCTGGTCGAGGTCCCAGGTGAGGGTGATCTCCCCCTCGGTGTCGAGCTGGCCGCGTCGTTCCCCGTCCTGCTTGGGGCCGGTCATCGGGATGAAGCCGCAGAGCCTGCTGGAGGTGGCGCGCAGGATCTGGCCGTCCTTGACGAAGACGATGCCGCGGGAGTTTCCCCGGAACTTCAGCGGTACGACCAGGCGCCCACCCTCGACCAGTTGAGCGGTCCAGGCGGGAGGGAGGTCCCACGGGCCGACCGTGACGATGATCCCGTCGTAGGGTGCCGACTCGGGGACACCCTCGGCACCGTCGCCGGTGACGACGTGGACGCGGTCGTAGCCGGTCGCGTCGAGCGCTGCGCGGGCGCCAGCGGTGACCTCGGGGGTCACGTCGATGGTGACGACGTGACCGGCGGGTTTGACGAGTTCGGCCAGGAGCGCGGCGTTGTACCCGGTGCCCGCGCCGATCTCGAGGATGCGGCCGCCGGGCTTGGGGTCGAGCTGGTCGAGCATCATGGCCACGATGCTCGGCTGCGAGGCGCAGCTCTGGGGCTGCTGACCCGGCTGTCCGGGTTTGGTGGTGACCGCGCGGTCGGCGTAGGCATCTGCCAGGGAGACGTGCGGCACGAAGCGGTGCCGCTCGACGGTGAGCATCGCTTCGCCGACGCGGGCGAGCCGCAGGTAGCCCAGTCCTAGCTCGTCGATCCCGGCGACCATTCGCGCCCGGAGTTCCGCCGCGTCCTGCTGTTCGATGGTGGTCATGTGATCCTTTCGTGCTCCCGGTTCCCCCGGGTGATGCAGCGTGCATCAGTGGGTGGTGCCTATTCGGCGATGAGCAAACAGCGGTCCCACCCGGTGAGGGGTGGGGAGTTCAGGCGGGTCGTGTGAAGTGCGAGGGACATGCCCGCGGTCCCTTCGAGCAGGCCGCCGTCCGGCATCGGGTTGCGGCGCAGGTAGCGGGCCACGTCGTTGCGGAGGCGGTGCATCAGTACGTCGAGGCCTTCATCGGAGGGCGCGTCGGCGGCCATTCGCCAGGTGGTGAGGAGCAAGCCCGCCCAGCCGTGGCAGAGGGAGCTGTCCGGGAGCTGGTCGAGTTGCCCCGGGTCGCGGAGGACGGCGACGACTGCCTTCGTGGCGGCTCGGTGGCGGGCGTCGTCGCCGCAGGCGAGGGCGGCGAGCTGCTGTGCTCTGGCGATGCCCGGGGTGCCGTAGCACCAGGAGGGTCTTTCCGGCCGGAGGTCGGCGAGGTCGGTGAGTCGGGGATGGGGGATCGGACCCGGCCACGACGTCCCGGTATCCGTGGTGATGCGGTGATCATCGAGCCAGCCGAGGATGCGGCCGATGGCGTCGAGGTGCCCCGGGACGGTTGTTCCTCGGCGATGGCATATGGCGAGGAGGGCCAGGGGGCCGCTGATGCCGTGGGCCATGCCCAGGTTGCCGTGGCCGTGCGGCCATCGCGGGGAGGGCTGCGCGTTGGGGGCGGTGGATGACCACCATCCGGGGTAGGCCTGGCCGTCGATGGTGATCGGGTGGGTGAGGCGCACGAGGTAGGTGAGGATGGCGCGGAGGAGGTCATCGTGGCGGGGG
>NZ_KB894461.1 GCF_000374445.1 Actinokineospora enzanensis DSM 44649
GCCGTTCGGGTGTCGAGTTCGGCTTGACGCTCGTCCGGGTCGTCGGTTGCCGGTTCGGGCTCCAGCCCGGCAAGCCCGGTCAGGCGTGCAAGCTCGTCGAACAGTAGATCAGTGGCGTTCGTGCTCTCCGTTTCCCACGGCACCGCGATCGTGTTCAGGTCGTGGTTGGTGGCGACCTGCTGCGCTGACTGAGTCTTGACGACCGTGAATCCGAGCGACTTCGCCAGGTCGACCAGCTCAGCCCACTTCATGGTCGGGTCCGGGTGAGGGCCGTCGGCGATGACCGCGGGTACCGGCACGCCCTGCTGTGGCTCGGACGGCGACGTTTCGGAGACGAGCTCTTCCGGCATCGTGGCAGCAGCCTCGGTGACCTGCAGCGCCGCAGGCTGATCGGCGGGGTCGACACCGGCAAGGCGGCGAATCTCGGTGCTCGTCGCGCGAAGGTGTTCGGCCAGGCCGAGTTCGCCATCCTCAATCCGGTCATCCTGACCGGAGGCGTCGACGAGCGCGGCCAGCGCGTCCATCTGTTCCGCCACGGCGGCGGCTTCTCCTGACCAGCCTCCACTGATGTTGTTGACGATGGTGGCTCGCTGCGCCGGGGTCACGGTGGGTTCGCGAACAGCACGCTGCGCGTGAACGAAGGCCAGCCGGGCCGGCTCGTCCAGGCGTACAGCCGAGGGCATCTCCATCGCCGCGATCTGATCGGCGATTGGGAGATCGTCTCCCGATCCGGTCGGGACGAAACGCACTGACTCGATGGCCAGACCGCGCGCAGGTTCCCGTGATGGACGTGACGGGACAGGCTGAGGTGCTGGTCCTGCCGTGTCCGCCTCGATCGTTTCCTCCTGGGCAACATCCTCGACCGGCTCGATCTCGGGCTCCGGCTGGGCGCTGGTGACGGCGGCTTCTGGTTCCTCGGGCGCGTCCCAGAGGCTGAACTGCTCGGCCTCGGGCACAGGCGTGGGTGCTGCCGGGCGGGCCGGAGCCGCTGGGCGAGAGCGCGACGCGGTCTGCGCAGGGTCCGCGAGCTGAACTGCCTCACCGGACTCGACGAACACCCAGCCCTGCTGGGCATCCAGCGTGACCAGGCGCAGCAGCTCACCGCCGTCAACCACGTCGTGGGCGTAAGCGGCGGTCGGCGTGGCGGTCACCGTCCACGTGGTGCCGCTGGGCCGGGCGAAGCCGTGCTGGCCTGCCTCGAGGACTACGACGAGGAACTCCTCGATCGAGCTGATCGGGTGCTCACGGCCGTTCAGCACGATCGGCGTGGCCAAGAGCAGGTCATCGTCGGTCGATTCCCAACCCAGCGTCAGCTCCGTGGAGTCGCGAGCCCACCGCTCGATCGGGCCGTGCTCGTTGTAGCTGAGGTCAACCCGCTCCCACCCGAATTCCGCGAGATCGAGATCCTCCGGCACCTCGATGCGCTCGACTTCCACAGCAGGGCCTGCGGATGGCAGGGCCTGCTCGGGCGCCTGGTCCTCCTGCGTCATCAAGGTGACCAGCGACTTCGGGCGCGGCACCATGCGCAACTGGGGGTCGGCTTCCCCGGCGGTGGAGAACTGCCAGGTCGTGGGGCCGGGTTCGCGGCGGTTGTAGTCCAGCAGGTCGCCGACCAGGTCGACGGCGTCCTCGTGCACGACCGGTTGCTCAGTGATCCGGAACGGGCTGAACAGGTAGCCGGGGTGCTCGACGACGTCCCCGACCTCGATCTGGGACAACCGTTTGAGCGTCTCGACATCCACCGGAAGCACGGCTGTCAACGCGGCGATCCGGTCAAGGACACTCCGCTGCTGCTCGGACACGCCTGCGACACCGTCGACGGCGATCAAGGCATCGGCGTTGACAGCGGCGCGACGACGCCGCGCCCGACCGCCCTTCTCGTGCTCGGCCAGCGCTGCGCCGATGACGGCGGTGATCGCCTCGTCGCGATAGCCGCCCAGCTCCTGGCGGGCGGCCTGCGCGAGCTCGCGCTCGCCGGCGGCGATGAAGCCCTTCTGGGCGGCGGCGAACGCGCTGTGCGCGTCGTCCGCGTCGAGAAGCACCTGCCGCGTTGCCGGGGTGAGGCCGACGGCAATCCAGTCCTGCAGGCGCTTCCAGGTAATCCTGCCTGCCCGCGGTTCCTCGCCCGCGTCGACTTCGATCACTACGGCCTTGGTGTTGTAGCGCACGCGCACCGGCGCACCGGGATCGGGCTCGTCGTCCCCACGAGCGCCTTGGAAGCCGCCTTCACCGCCGCGCGAGAACGAGGTGACGTCGTCGCCGATGGTGCGGACCACGCGAGCGAACTCCCCGCCCGACATGTTGCGGAGCATGAAGGCGACGTCGTAGGGAAGCAGCGGGCCCGGCCGGTCGTTAGCCTGCTCGCCCACGACATTGTCCGCGCTTGGCTGGTCGGTGTCCTGCGGCTCCGCGTTGATCTCGTCGGGCAGGACGAAGTTCCCAGCGGTCGCCATGCTCCCGGCGACGGCGTCGAGGTTGTCGGCGATCGTGGCGATGCCGGCCGCACGCAGAACACGGCCGGTGGCGTCAGCGAATCGCGCCCGGTTGCGGGCCTCCGCCGCGAGGGCCTGCAACGCGATGCCCGTGTCGAGTCCATTCCCCAGTTCGACCTCGGCCTGCCCTCGCTGGCCGGGCTCGAACCTCGTCCTGGTGGCCTGCGCGACGAAGGCGTCGCGGAGCACCTGCAACGCGGCGGGTTCGATCAACCGGCCGCGCAGACTCGTCGGACCGAAGAACTCGTTCACAGAGTCGGAGTCCCCCACGGTGATCGCACCGTGGACCGAGCGGACGGCATTCACGGTGAACGAGTCGAACAACTTCGCCGCCCGCGCCCGCGCCAGCGCCACCGGGTCGTTCACGACCCGCTCGATCTCGGAGCTGATCGCCCGCAGGTGCCCGGCGAGGCTCCGGTCGTCCTGGTAGAAGCCCAGGGCGTTCCGTTGCTGGGTGAGGTCCGGGACGGCAGCGTCGATCAGGTCCGCGAACTGGCTGAGCCGGTGCGCGGTGAGCAGCGGGAACTCGTCGTTGCCCGTGACCCGGAGCACGGTTGTGCGAACGGGGAAGGCATCGCCGGTGGTCAGCGCGCTCCCCGCGACTGCCAGGGCAAGGTGGACCGGGCCCGTGGGTACCCCGTCGATCTCGCGGGGCAAGCTCTCCAGGCACTCCCGCAGTCGCCGCAGCAAGGCGTCTCGGTTGTCCAGGTCGCCGGCCTGCAGTTCCATCGGGAAGGCACCGACGGGCTGTTCGGTGATCGTGCTCGCCGTTTCGACTTGGGCGACCTGCTCGGGCAGGGCGACCGGGATCTCCGGCGCGGCCTGCGGGGCCTCCGCCGGCGCGAGTTCGTTGTCTGCCTTGGGCTGCGAAGCCACGAGCGCGGGTGTTTCGGGGGTCTGGACGACGTCGAGGTCCACCTCCGCCGCCCGCTGTTCGGTGGTCGCGGAGGCAGGTTCGGCGCTGGCCTGCTGGCCGTAGGACAGGATCCACTCCAGGGATCCCAGTTCGAGGCGCCGCTGTGCGCGGGTGACCGTCACGTAGGCCAGCCGCAACTCCTCGGGCTGGGGAAGGATCTCCTCACCGGTCTCCGGGTCCTCGGTGGGGCCACGGAAGTCATCGGCGATGCGGACGGCATTCCACTCGCGTCCCTTGGCCTTGTGCGCGGTGGACACGACCAGGTCGGCCTTGAGATCGGGGTCGGTCTCGTCCTCGTCGATCAGGTCCTGGGCCATCTGGATCAGCCCCTCCGGCCGGTGCTGGTCGACAAGCCGGACGAGCATCTTGAGCGACTGGGCCTCCTCGTGCTGGTTGACGTACTCGCGCACGTCCCCCCAGGTACCGAACATGGCCAGGTCGGGGTGCTTGGTCGAGCGTCCTCGCATAAGGTCCTGCGCGGCCTTGGCGATGTCCTTGATCGCGTCGCCGCCACCGACCAGCGCCACGCGCTTGCCGTCATCCATCGCGTCGATCACCGCGGCGACGGCCGCGGCGTTGGTCCGGCACAGCACCGCGTCCGGATCGGGCACCTGCTCCAGACGGGTATCGAGCCCTGGGTTGCCCTCCAGCGTGAGCCGGGCGCGCAGCAGGCCGAGAAACTGATTGCCGACCTCGGCGACATTCGGGCCGAACCGCCAGCTCTGCGTCAGGGGCAGGGTGACGTCGGCCGGCCAGTTCCGCAGGAAGTCCTTGGCTCCGGTGAAGCCGTAGATGCTCTGGTAGGAGTCGCCGACGACGATGGTCTGCGCCGACTGGGCCTGCACCAGGCGGGCCTGCAGTTCGTTGACGTCCTGGACCTCGTCGAAAATGATCACGTCGCCGGGGATGGTCGGGTTCCCGAGCGCCCAGATTTTCCGGTAGTCGTCGTGCACGAAGCGCAACTGCCCGTCCGGGTCGGTCTTGTCCGCCCAGATCCGGCGGGCGTAGTCGAGCACGAGGGTGCTCAGCCCGGTGGTGTCGGCCGCGGCGGACTCGCCGACATGCCGGAAGCCGATCTCGGCGTCGGCGCTCTCGCGGAACCGCTTGACCGTGCCCTGCGCCAGCCGCACGAGACTGGTGACCTCGATCTCCTCGGTACCTTGCGGGCCGTAGCGCACGCCGTCGTAGCGGTCGTGCCCGAGAACAGCGGCGATCTCTTCTGGGAATCCGTCGTTCTTGTCGATCTTCCCGAGCTTGGCCTGATAGCGCGGATTGGATCGCAATGCCTTGCGCGCGAAGGCATGGAAGGTGTCGGCGGTGACGTTCGGTCCGAACGCGGCCTGAGCCTCGTCGGCGATAGCGCGATTGAACGCCACATACGTGATCTTCTTGTCCGGCATCCGGGCGGCGACCATCCGCATTGTGCTGGTCTTGCCCGTTCCGGCCAGCGCCCGCACCGCTACGTCGCGGCCGTCGAGGCAGGCGTCGATGATCGCCTGCTGCTGCGGGGTCGGCGGATAGCTCGGTGCCGGGGACGCCTTCGCCGCCGCCTTCGCGTCGAGGTCGGCCAGCACGTCCCGGATGGACTGCACCGCCTCGTCCCGGCTTGGCCCGCCGCGACGAGGGAAAAACTTCCAGACCTGGCCCTCATTGGGCCGCCACCGGAACCCGTTGTCCTTGAACGTTTCGCGTAGCACCTTCGGGTCGCCGCCAGCGGTGCCCGACACGACCGCTGTGTTGCCGGACACCTCGATCACGATCCGCCGAGTCCACGGACCCGGCTGGTTGACGTTCGGTGCGTCTCGGTTCTCGGACGATGGCGTGTCAGGTTCCGGTGCCACGGCTACCTCCGGTTCGGCGGCCGTATCGGTGGCCTCGGGTTCGGGCTGCGGTTCGGCGCTGCGCGCCGCGACGGTCTCGGCGGAGCGCTGGTCGACCGGCGGTTCGGCCGGTTCCTGCTGGCCGTCCAGCTCGGCTGGACGTTCGTTGTCGCGCGCAGCGGCGCTGTCGGCTTCGGGCTCCGCCGGCGCTGCTTCGACGCCGGTGTCCGGTGCCTGCTGCGTGGGCGAGTCCGCGCCCGGCCGCTCGTCGCGGCGTTCTCGTTCGCTGGTCGCGATGGAACTCGACAACGTCGGGCGCTGCGTCGAAACCTCGCCCTGCCCTTCGCGGGCCTCGAGGATGTACTCCGCCATGTAGACCGGCTCGATGTTCAAGCGGATCGCCACGTTCAGAGCAAGGTCGGTGATCCGCTGGGGTTCGACCGTGGCCAGCAGCGCGGCGACATGCCGTGCGGCGCCGACCCGGCCCTCGACCCACTGCAGTTGCTCGTCCCAGAGCCGCAGCCGGGCCTCGACCAGCACCTCCATCGCGGGAAGGCTGTAGGGCGCCCCCAGGTAGGCCGCGACCTGCTCCTCGACACCGACGGTCTTGGCGAAGTCGGCTGGGTCGAGCCCGTTCGGCAAGGTCGTGATGTCCAGGTCCTCGTAGCGGCGGACCGCGTCCTCCGCCCTGGCCAGCACGGCCTTGCGTCCGGCCTCGTCGCCGTCCAGAGCGAACACGCGGCGCCGGTCGACGGGAACCAGCGCGTCCACCGCGTCAAGATGTCCGTTGGTCAGTGCGGTGCCGCACGGCGCGATCGGCATCAGCGGCCGGTCCGGCCGCGCGGTCGCGATGATCGCGGCGACGTCGAACGGCCCCTCGACGAACACGGGCACGGCGTGACCGGCGAGGTCGCGCTGCTCGTACAGCCCCAGCAGCAGCGAGCTCTTGTCGAACAGCGCCGACGCCGGGGAGTTGAGGTACTTGGCGTCCGCGGTGCCGGACAGATCACGGCCGATGAACCCGGCCATCCGGCCCTCGCCGTCGCGGATGCCGAACATGATCCGGTTGCGGAACCGGTCGATCAGTTGCCCTTGGCGCGGGCCGTTGCGCACCACCGACGCGACCCCGGCGTCAACCAGGTCCTGGTCCCGGAAACCCTTGCCGCGCAGGTGTTCGACCAGTCCCGTCCACCCGTTCGGCGCGAAGCCGATCGCCAACCCGCCGTCCGCGCCGGCCCGGCGCCGAACCTGGTCGACGGCGGCTTGAGTGCCGAGCCGGTCCCGCACGTAGCGCTGCGCGGTCGGTGAGGCGTCGAGCTGGTCGTCGTACCACTGCACGGCCTCGGCGTTGACTCGCGCGTGCAGCGCGATCTGGTACTCCGGAGTGATCAGCGTCGGGTCGGCCGCCTGCTCGACCGCGGTGGGCAGGCCCTGTTCCTGCTCGGCTGGCGCCGGCGGCGTGGCCTCCTCGGCCGCGACGTCAGCGTGCCTGACGTCGGCGGGGGCTGCCTCGGCGAGAGCGGTCACGCGCTCGCGTGCCTGCGCTACCACCGAGGCGACAGCGGATTCCCCTTGGTCGCCGGGCGCCAAGTGGGCGCGCACCGCGCTGGTGAGGACTTCCGCGACGACGGTGTCGAGCACCTGCAGCAGTTCCTCGCCCGCTGCCTGCGCCTCGGGGGACAGGACAGCGCCGTCGTGGCGCTGGTGGAACCGGCGCCAGACGGGGATGGCCTGGGCGAAGAACTCCGTGTGGTCCTCGGTGAGGCCGGGGCGCAGCCACGCCGCCAGCTCGTCCCACCGCACCGCGCCCGCGCGCAGGTGCCCGACTTCGACCTCCACGTGCGTGCCCCACGCGATCACCCGGTCGGTCTGGTCGATGTCCGGCTCGCCCTCGCCGCGCGCAGTCGCACGGTGCCCCTGCATGAACCCCGGCCCGCCCCAGTCCCCCGGATCGGCGGCCTGGGCCACGACCTGCCCGAAGGCGCTCGGCGCGAGCGAGGCCACCCGCAACAGCGCGAGCGCGACGTCCGCCTCGGTCAGCGGGCCACGCGGCGCGGTGCGTTCACCGGGCGGCGGCCAGCCCGCGTCCACGATCAGCCGCCGGTGACCCGGCGAGACGGTGATCTCGCCGTCGATCCGGCGACGCGGAATCGTCACGGTCGGCGGCTCGGTGCCCTCCGCCGCGGCGCGGTGGAACGCCTGCCACACCGCGAGTCCCGCCTCGCCGAGGACCGGCGACGGCGTTCCCCGCCTGGTTCCTCGCGTGGTGCCGCGCCGGGACCGGGCCGAGCCGGTCCGGTCGAGAGCCGCAGCGTCGAGCAGTTCCCCCTGCTCGGCCTGCGCGGGCTGGGCGGCGGTCATCGCGTCGGTGACGACGTTTCGGGCGTGGGCCCAGCGCGGCAGATTGCCGGGATAGGCCAGTTCGGCCTGGTCCAGCAGGTCCAAGGCCCGCTCGAACTCGCCCACCCGGAACGCGACGTTGGCCTCGCGGGACAGCGCGGCGCCGAGCTGCTCCTGCTCGGCGCGCTCGGCCGCGTTGCGCGCCTGGATTCCGTCGTGATCGGGATGACCCTGTTTGACCTCCGGGTGGTCGGCGACGTAGGCGGTGATCCAGTCCCATTCCTGCGTGGATCCGTCGAGGTGGCCTGGATCGGTGAGGTAGCGGCCGACGTCCCCGGCCCAGGCGTAGCCCGAGGCGTGGTCGTGGATCTCGCGGACGACCTGTGCTTCGCGTTCGGGCGTCAGGGCCAGGGGGCCCGCGACGTTTTCGGCGCGGCGCAACAGGTTCTCGGCCTCCCGAGGGTCCGCGCCCGAGAGGGCCAGCGCCTCGTCGACGTGCTGGCGGACCTCCGGGCGCTGCTCGGGACCGGGAAGCATGTGCGGGGTCAGTTGCGCGAGGCGGCGAGCCCAGTCCTGAAGGCCCGGCCTGGCTGTGAACAGCTCGGCGGCGACCGTGCCGCGGTAGGTGGCAAGGTGCTCGGCGGCCGACTCCACCGGCATTGGACGCCCGGCGCCGTCGAAGGCCTGCGCCGAGCCCACCGGCCAGCACAGCACCGACGGGTTCGGCGCGGACGGCTCGTGCACCGCGACGAACGCAGCGTCCGCGACCCGCACGACCCGCACCTGCAAGTCGTGCTCGGTCGCCACGGCGCGCAGTTCGCGCAGCGTCGGCAGCTCCACCGCCGTTGTGGCGGCGGCGATCTGCGGGCCGCTCTCCAGCGCGTCCGCGCGGTCGTCGGCGGACAGCAGCACGGCCAGCTCGGCGCGCATCTCGTCCGCCCGGCCGGCCGCCGAGGACGCCGCCCCGGTCACGGCGTCGACCAGGAGCTGCCCGCCGTCGTCGCGGCCCAGCCACTCCTCGGGCACCGCGATGGTGTCGAAGCCGCCTTCAGCGGCACAGGCGAGCTGGATCTGCAGACCGGCCTCGCCCGTCTCGAACCAGACCTTGGCACCGCGCCAGGTCAGATGATCCGCTGGAATCAGTCCACTAAGGACGGTTTGCGGGGAGATACCACGTTGCGCGGCGCGGGCGAACCCGAGCAAGGTCGGCGCGAGATCTTGTTCGTTGAGCTGGCGGGCCATGATCCCGCGCTCGCGCGGAATCACGAACGGCTGCTCGCTGCGGCTGGCCGTCGCGGTCCTGCGCGCCAGCGCGTCCAGCTCGCCCGCGCGGCCCAGCAGATCGTTGGCCCGCGCGGCGACGTCGGGTGCCAGGCCCGCCCGCATCGCGTCGGCGTACTGGCGGTGAGTGCCCACGTCGAGCTGGTGTCGATGCGTGCGCACCACGTCGACCAGGTCGGCCAGCGCGGTCATCTCCTGCGCCAGCGGCAGACGAGGATCGGTGGTCACCGTCCGGGCGCTGTGATCGACACCGTGCTCGGAGACGGTGTCCAGGCGACGGTGCGTGTAGCCGGCCGCGGCCAGCTCGCCGTGCATCTCCTCGTAGAGCGCGAGCAGCTCCCGGTTGAGGTCGTCGGAGGCGACCGGATCCGGCGGAGTCGCGGTCTCCCCCGCGGTGGCGGCGTCCTCCGTGGATGCCGCTGGGCCCTGTGACGTGACCGCGTCGCGCAGCGCGGGAAAGGTGAGCGGCACTGCGCGGCCGTTGAGGCGCAGTTCGCTGACCTCGCCCGTCGACGACCAGGTGATCTGCAGCCGTTGCTGACCGCGCTGCCAGTCCGAGGAGTAGCTGTGCGGCATCGGCGCGGGGTACTGGCCGTGCTCGACGATGAAGCCGCTCCCGACCCAGCCGTGGTCGTTCAGCATCGTCAGCAGTTCAGGTGCCAGGCGGGTTCCGCCACTGGCCGGGATCTCTGATCCCGCCTCGTCCTGATCTGCGGCGTTCTCTGCCGCCGTGGGCTCACCGGCGACCGCGGTGGCGGCGCGCGACGAACGAGTCTCGCCGGACGCGGCCAGGCCGGTGTCCTGGCTCGCCTCGGGCTGTGGCTGCGCGGCAGCGACGTGAGTCCGGCTCTCCCACGCGTGCAGGCTGCGCGCGGTCGCGTCGGGCAGGTCGTGCAAATCGAGCCGCACCGCGAAACCTGCTCGGGTCAGCAGGTCGCCGGCACCGGTCAGGCGGGCGATCAGGCGCTCGTGGAACCTGGTCATCGACCTCGCGTCGCGCTGCACTCGCAGGGTCTTGGGCAGCAGCCAGGCGCCCGGTTCCCCGGTCGGGGTGTCCACCCGGCGCCACTTCCATCCGGCACGGTCGGGGCGCAGGAGGTCCGCGATGCCGTCGCCGCGGTCGGTGCCCAGCAGCATCACGCCGCGCTCGAACGAGTAGTGCAACGTCAGCGTCCGCACGACCTGCTGCTGAGCGTCGTCGGCGCCGGTGCTCGGTGACGCCGAGGGCTCTCGCGGTGCGGCAGCGTCGGCGGGATCCGGCTCGGTGGCCAACTCTTGGTCGTCGTCCAGTCGCTCGTCGTCCGGCGTCCCGGTCTGCGGCTGCTCGCCCTGATCGGCGGCCGGTGCCGTCGTGGCCGGAGCGGCGGCCGGCTCGGGCGGAGCGTGCACGCCATGGCCGTGGGCGATGTCGTAGACGACGCTGCGCGCGAGGTCGCGCCACCGCTGGCCGACGTAGTCGTTGTCGAGCAGGTAGTCGAGCATGGTGTCGTTCGGCGGATTGTCGCCGTCCATCGCCGCGACGACGGTGTCGATCAGGTGATCGCCCAGGACCTGGGCGAAGTTGTCCTCGCTGTTGACCCGCGCCGACTGCAGCATCCTCGGGTCGGCCGCGGCGTCGATGATCCAGCGGCGGATCCACTCCGCGTCCTGGTCGGTGTGCTGCAGCGCGAGATCCGCGAACAGGTTGTCGACCAGCTCGGGCAGCTCGGCCACCAAGTCGCGGTTGATCATCGTGCGGACCCGCTCGATGCCGACCTCGCTCACCAGCGCGGCGAACGGGCGGTCGCCCGCGTAGCGGCGGGCCACCTCCAACCCGACCGGGTCGGGCTGCTCGCGACCAGGTGAGCGCTCCGCGCGGATCGGCTGGTCGAGCTTGAGGTCGAGGGCACCCTGGAAGAACCGGGGCATCGCCTCCGGGACGGTGCGCTCGGCGTCCCGGACATCGACGTGCTGCGCGAGGGCGACGAACTGCCGGTGCAGCCACTGCGCCTGCGGCGCGGTGAGCCCGAGCAACTGCACCAGATCCTGCCCGGCCAGCGCCCGGTCCGGGGTGTCCGGTGATGCCTCGGCGGTCTCCGGCCGGAAACCCAGCAGCATCTGGTCGACGAGCTCGGGCGTCAGAGACGCGGCGTCGTGCTCGGCGAGCAACGCGGCCACCTGGTCGAGTCCGGCGCGGGCGTGTTCGGGTGCGGACCGCACCACCTCGTCGATCGCCGCGCGGATGCGCCAGTGTCGCGCGGGGTGCGCCCACCGCGTTTCCAGCGGCACAGCCAGGAAGTTCGCCCCCGACGACCACACGGGGCTGTCGTAATTGTCGTCGCCGTCGCGTGACACAGCCGCGACGAACTGGTCGTCACGGAACCCGAACTCGATCCGCAGCCCACGCCAGAGCACATGCTCGGCCTGGCGAGGATCGTTGATTGCCTGCCCGGCGACCTCGGCCAGCACTTGGTCGACCTGGTCGGCGGGAACGTGCGCCGGGGGCGGTCCGGAACGCGTCGCGTCGAGACCGGGCGCCTGGTCGGCGGCGACCGCGATTCCCAGCGGAACAGCGGCCTGCCGCAGTATCTCCAGGCCCTGGTCGCTGAACGCCTGGTTGGCCGGGTCGTCCTCGGCCAGGTGCAGCAGGCGGTCGGCGAGGTCCGTCGCCTCCATCATCGCGTCGGTCAGCGGGTCGATCCCGCGGTCGGCCGGCTCCGGTGCGGGCCGGGCGACGTCCTCCTCCGTGGCGGCCGGGCTGCTCTGCACATCGTCGGCGGCCTCGGCCGCGTCGCTGATCTCGCTGTGTGTTTCCGGAGACGACGTCGCCGTCTGCCCGGCCGCCGCGTGGTGCTCCTCGAGGACCCCGCTGACGCGGCGCCGCTCGGCACGAGAGCGGTCCGCGGCGCTGTCGACGAACCGGTCCAGCGCGCGCAGGATCTGCCAGTGCTGGTCGGGCTCCGCCCAGCCCTCCTCCAGCGGCACGTCCTCGAAGACGACGGGGTTGGGGTATTCCGGGTCGCCGTCGATGCTCACGGCGGCGAGCAACTGCTCGTCGCGGTGGCCGATCTCGATCCGCAGGCCGCGCCACACCACGTGCCCGGACCGTTGACCGCGCGCGGCGGCTTCGGCGAGCCTGCCGAAGGTACCGGGCACCTCGGCGCCGGACACCTTCGTCGACGTCCCCAGGCCGGGGATCGGGACCGCGACGCTGCGGTCGAGGTGCTCGTCGACGGTGAGCGCGAACCCGTGCAGGCGCTTGGCGCGCACCAGGCTGGTCACGGCCTGCTCGTGTCCGGGGTAGTCCTGGGGAAGGTTGATCACCTGGGCGGTCAGGGCGGACAGCTCTTCCTCGGCCTCCGCCGCGTCCCGGTAGTGCGCCCTGGCCTCGGCCTCGTCGTACCCGCGCGGCACGTGCCGCGCGTTGACCATGACCTGGACGTCGTCGCCGAGGATCCCCGCCATCGCCTGGGCGTCGTGCATGACCATCGCCGCGAGTTCGGGATCGAAGTCGTCGTCCTCGAGGTCGAGGTCGATGTCCGGCTCGACGACGCTCTCCGCCGGCGTCGCGGTCTCTGGCCGCTTCGGCTCGGTGGACTTACGCAACTCGGTGTTGATCTCCTCAAGCCGTTCCCGCGCGGCGTTGAGGTCGCCGGCCTGGGTGAACGGCTTGCCGAGCTGCGCGCGGGAGGACTCGATCCGCTTGGTCAACTGCTCGTTGGTCTCCCGCAGCTCCACCGCCCGCGTCGCAGCGGACTCGACCGCGCCGACGACGGCCTGCCGGAACCGGTACTGCTGGCCCTTGGCCAGCCACTTGGCGTTGACCTCGACCCGGTGCTCACCGCGGTGCGGAGACGACCCGGTGTTGATCACGGCGGAGAGCACCTGCCGTCGCCAGCCCTGGTCGCGCAGCTCGAACCCGACGCGCAGCCCCCGCCAGTTCAGCCACGCCTCGGAGTGCCGCTTGGTCTTCACCGCGTGCGCGGCGAGCGCGGCCAGCGCGGTGTCGATGTCCTTGTCCTCGCCCAGCACCTTCCCGGCTTGGGTCGTCCACGGCGTCACGACCTCGTCGTCGTCGGCCGGGGGCTGCCCGTCGAGGCGGCGCTGCTCGACCCGCGCTTCCCCGACGGCGTGCTCGACGGTCCGGGTGATGCCTTCCAGCGCCTTGGCGAGGGTGCCGTTGTCGCGGATCTCGCGCTGGTCGCGGGAGATGTTGTTGGTCAGCCGCTTCTGGGTGCGGGTGTGGGAGGCGGCCAGCGAGGAAAGGCGGGCGACGTCGGCCTTGACCTTGGCCAGGTCCATTAGCATCGGGTTGCCGGTGGCCAGCGCCTTGACTTCGGCAAAGCTGAGGGTGACCTCGCCGATGTCGTCGATCTCCCGTTGCCCGGCGGCGATCTTGCCCGACAGCACCTGGGCGATGAAACGCGCCTTGCGCTCCAGGGTCTGCCACATGTAGCCGTCGAAGCTGCCCTCGGTGACGTAGCGGAAGATCTGGACTTTTTCCGGCCAGCTCGCCGGAACCTCCTCGCCGGCCGCCAGCCGTCGCGCCCGCTCCTGCTGCAGGGCGAGCATCCGGTTGCCCGGACGGCGGACCCGGCCCTCGCGCTGCTCGACGTCGGCCGGGCGCCACGGGGCGTCCAGGTGGTGCAGCGCGACCGCGCGGGACTGGATGTTGGTGCCGACGCCGAGCTTGTCGGTGCTGCCGATGAGCACCGAGACCTTGCCGGAGCGGCAGTCGGCGAACAGCTTGGCCTTCTGCGCGTCGGTGCCCGCGTCGTGGATGAACCGGATCTGCTCGCGCGGCACGCCCTGGGCGATCAGGCCGTCGCGGATCTTGCCGTAGACCTGGTCACCGCGTTCCTTCCCCGGTGTCCCCAGGTCACAGAACACGATCTGGAACGCGCCCCGCACACCGGTCTCGGCGTCGGCGGCGTGCTTGGAGTCGGCGGGGAACTGCAGCTCGGCGGTCTGGTGGAAGATCCGCGAGGCGTTCTCCACGACGTCGTCGATCTTGCCGGGGAACGGGTCGCCCAAGCCGACCAGCGCGGGGTCCACAGCGACCTTGCGGCCGTCGGTGCAGACCTTGAGCATGTTGTCGCCGCCCTTTTCGGCGCGGCTGCCCCGGCAGTTCTCCGCGCGCCGGGCCAGGTCATGGATGTAGGCGCGCTGGATCGGCGAGGCGGTGGAGACGACGTTCTCGTGCTCGACCTCGGGCACCTTGAGCCCGAGGTCTTCCTGGGTGCGGATGTCGGAGCGCTCGGCGAAGAGCTGCAACAACTCGCGGACGTTCTTGAACGTCGACGGGCGCCGGTTCAGGCGCGGGGTGACCCCGTCCGGGCCGATCTCGACGTTGGTCTCGAACTGCACGCACCACGCCGCCCAGGCGTCGGGCGAGTCGATGCCGATCTCTTCCAGCCGCTCCGGCATCAGGTAGTGCAGGACGATGTAGAGCTCCAGCAGGCTGTTGCTGACCGCGGTGCCGGTGTAGAAGGTGCCGACCCGGTCGTAGCGCGAGCGCAGCCAGGTGAGCTTCATGTCCATGTCCGTGGCCCGCTTGCTGCTGGACATGGAGAAGCCCTCGGTGTGGCAGGGCACCATCAAGTTCTTGAAGTAGTGGAACTCGTCCACCAACAAGTGATCCACGCCGAGGTGCTCGAAGCGGACCCCGTCGTCGTGGGAGTGCTCCAGCAGGTACTCGACCCGCGCCTCCAGCGAGTCGATCAGCTTCTCGACCTGCTTGGTGCGTCGGCCGGGCTTGGAGAACTCGTCGTCCTCGGCGTCCTCGCTCGCCATCACCGCGGCCAGCGACGCCCGGTACTTCGCGGCGAGCTCGGAGAGGTAGTCGGCCTCGTTGCGCTCGTGCATCGGAATCCGGGTGAACGCCGGGTGCGTGACGATCACCGCGTCCCAGTCGCCGGTGGCGCACCGCGCGGCGAACAGCTTGCGGCTGCGCGCATCCGACATGTCGTTCTCGTCGGCGACCAGGATCTTCGCGCCGGGGAACCGCTGCTTGCCCTCGCGCGCGGTCTGCTCCAGAAGATGCTTGGGCACCACGATCATGGGCTTGGTGACCAGGCCGAGCTGCCGCATCTTCATCGCGGTCATGAACATGATCGTGGTTTTGCCGCCGCCGACGGCGTGCCCACACAACGCGGTCTGCGTGGAGATCGCCTGGTAGACCATGTCCCGCTGGTGCGGGTACGGGTCGAAGCCCTCGGCGAGGCCGGGGAAGGTCAGGTGGGCGCCGTCGTAGCGGCGCAGCACCGTGGAGTTGAACAGCCGGTTGTAGCGCTCGGCGAGCCGGTCGGCGCGTTCGGGCTCCTCCCAGATCCACTCCAGGAAGCGGGCCGTGACCTGGCGCTGCTTCTCCTCGGCGGCCGTGGTCGCCTCGATGTTGCGGACCGTCTCCTTGGTGCCGTCCGGGTTGCGGATCGTGTCGGTGACGGTGGGGGTCTGGCCGTTGAGGGCCAGCTCGACCAGCTTGGCGGCGTGCACCCGCTCGGTGCCCCACTCCGCGGTCGCCTCCGGCGTGGTCTTGTCCCGCTTGTCGACCTTGACTTCCCAGGTGGAGGTCAGCGGCTCGCGGCGCACCATCGTCGGGCGGCTGGTGCCCAGCAGCTCGACCAGGAAGTCCTGCACGTCCGAGGACGGGATCCACGGGGCGCCCAGCGGGGCGTGGATCTCGCCGGGGCCCAGCTCGACCGGCTGGACCTCGCGCAGCGCGTCGACGTTGCGCGTCCACAGGTCCGGCTCGGTCTCGGCCGCGGCGAGGGCCTGGTCAAGCTTGGTGCGGACGTTGCCGGACAGGTACTCCTCGGCGGTGCCCCACGCTCCGGTGGACGGGTCGACGAAGGCGAGGTCGCCCATCGCCTCGGGCACGGCCGCGACCTCGATGTCCAGCAACCTGGCGACGGTCGGCAGGTGCAGTTTGCCGTGCTCGTCCAGGCACAGCGCGATCGCTTCGCCGACGTTGTCGGCCCGCTCCTGGCGCTGCGGGGCGCGGTTGACCCGCCGGGAGAAGATCGCGGCCTTGGTCGCCGAGCGGGTGTCGTCGTCCCAGTCCTCCAGCGCCAGCACCGAGAAGTAGTCGGGGTCGGTGCGGAACCCGCCCATGCGCGGGCGCCGGCGCTGGATGGTGACCTGCCCGGTCTCCTCGTCCGGCTTGCCCTCGACGATGGTGCAGCGGTTGAGGAAGCCGTACTTGCCGACGTAGTTGTCGTAGCGGCTGTTGAGCTGGCCGCGCAGCCCGCCGAGTTCGGTGTTGATCTCGCCGATGACGGCGGAGGCGCGCTCGCGGGTGTGTTCGGCGGAGGTGAGCCGCTGGTCGGCGGACTGCCACGCCTCCGCGCTGGCGCGGGCCTCGGCGAGTACGTTCGGCTCGGCGTCCCAGGTCTGGTGGGTCGCGGTGAACAGCAGTGTCTGCAGGTCCGCGCCCGGCTCGGCCTTCATCGCGGTCCGCAGCGCCGCCTCGTGCCTGGCCAGTTCGCGGCGCTGTTCGCGGATGGTGTCGTCGGCGTCGCGGATCGCCTTCTCCTGCGTGACCGCGCGTTCCTCGGCCTCGAGCACGCCGACGGTGGTGTCGCGCAGCCCGATCAGGGCGGTGATCTCGGCGAGTTCCTTGCCCTTGAGCGGGACCTGCTCGTACTCGTCCTCGGTGCCCTTGATCTTCTGGCGTTTGGTGGCCGGGCGCAGAAGACCGTCGCGGACCTCGTGTGCCTTGCCGTCGACCAGGTGGAAGGAGCCCTCCTTGCGGCCTTCGGCGTCGGCGAGCACCGTGTTCTCCGCCGAGATCGGCTCCGGCGCGGCGTCGACGTTCCAGAACTGGCCGCGGCCCAGCGCCTCCTGGCTGATCGGCTCGACCTTGGACCGCAACTCGGCCGCCCAGTCCGCTCCCTCGGGCAGATCGACCCGCAGCACCCGCCCGAACTGGGCGGCCCGGTCGCGGCCGTGTTCGCCGACGACGAGGTCCGGGCGGGACAGGAACAGCCGGTTGACCTCGGTGTCCAGCGCGTCGACCTTCTCGGCGTCGAGCCAGGTGTCGTCGCCCGGTTCCTCGCCGGGGCGGCGGCGCCGCAGCACCAGGATGTCGGCGACCGGCTCGGTGCCGCCGGAGCGCCAGGCGACGTTGGGCATCCGGACCGCGCTGATCAGGTCGCAGTTGGCGTACAGCGCTTCCCGCGCCTCCCGGTCGGCCGAGTCCAGCGTGTAGCGGCTGGTGATCAGCACCGCGACCCCGCCCGGCCGCAGCGACTGCGCCGAGCGCCAGATGCAGTAGTTGTGCAGGTTCTTGGTGACGGCTTCGGGCGCGTTCGGGTCGAAGATCAGCGTGTCTGCGAACGGCACGTTCCCGAGCACCGCGTCCACCGACGCGGTGGGCAGCTTGGACTTCTCCAGCTTGGAGTTGATGATCTCGGCGTCGGGGTAGATCGCCTGCGCGATCGCCGCGGTCGAGGGATCGCGCTCGATGCCCAGCCACGACACCTCACCGGCGAGGTCGGACGGGGTGTGGCCCATGAAGACGCCGGCGCCGCAGCCCGGCTCCAGGATCCGGCCGCCGTCGAAGCCGAGCCCGCGCAGGAGCTGCCAGCAGACCTCGGTGATCTCCGGCGGGGTGTAGAAGGCGTTCGGGGTCGCCTTGCGTGCCTCGATCTGGTCCTCGGGCGGCAGCAGCCACTCAAGCTGCTCGCCGATGTCCTTCCAGCCCGCCTTGCGGTCGGGCTCGAAGGCGTTGGCCATCGGCCCCCACCCCGACCACTGCCGCAGGACATCCCGCTCCTCGGCGGTGGCGTCGCGGCGCTCCTCGCGCAGCCGGTCGAGAACCTCCAGCGCGGCCATGCTGGCGCGGGCGCGGGTGATCGGCCCGGTGCGGGCGGACTTCTCGGCAGGTGTGTCCGCTGGCGCGGTCATGGCGTGCTCCCCGAGTGCTCGGTCGAGGGCCGCTCGTCAGTACCGAGGGCCTCGACGGCGTCGCTGTGCTTGCGGGGGCTGCAGGCATAGAACGGGCCGTAAGGGCTGGTCAGAGTGGACAGATGGGGGTCGAGGTGGTCGCGCAGGTACACCGAGAGCCAGGTGGCGGACTCGTCGACGCTCAATTCCTGGAAGGCGAGGAACAGCGCCATGAACCTCTCGACCGCGTCGACGTGCAGCCACCACTGGCGGCACCAGCGGACCCCGCCGCCCTCGCCGGTCGTGGTCGTTTTGCGCACCATCGGCGCGATGTGGTCCTCCACCCAGGCGTGCAGGACGTCCATCTCGGGCGCCTCGACACCCCCACCGCCCTGCCCACCGCCCTGCCCGCCGCCTGGCTGACCACCGGCGGCGGGTGTCGGTGCGGACGGCGCGGCAGCGGCGGGGTCGGGGGCGCCCTCGTTGTCGAGCGAGGCTTGACGTTGCGCCATCGCGGCGGCCATCGCGTCGGCGTTCTCGGCCGCGTTCACCGAGACGTCGGTGAGCACGTCCTCCAAGTCGTCCAAGGAGTTCGCGTTGCGCTCGGTGGTGTCGGCGACCTTGCGCAGCTGCTGGACGAGCGCGAAGTGCTCGGCTTCCAGCGCGGTCATCCGCCGCTGCAGGGTCTCCAGGACGTCGGGCGCGGTCACTGGCCGCCTCCGGCGGGCTGGGCGAGTTCGGCCATCAGCGCCGCGGCGACCGGGTTGCCCGGCCCGAGGTAGGCGATCGCGGCCTGCTGGACCTCCGTGGTGGCCTGCTTGGAGTAGGCGGTGATCTGCTCCTTCTCGTCGTCGGCCTCCGCGTACCAGGGGTGCAGGTTGAGCAGCGCCGGGCGCCGGCCGCTGGTGAACAGCAGGGCGTTGACGCGGGTCATCGCGGCGATGTCGGCCGCGGTCAAGATCCGCTCGGTGCGCAGGCTGCGAGAGACGGACTGCCCGCCGGGCGAGTAGGAGGTCGAGGTCTCCTCGATCTTGTGGTCGCCGACGAGCCTGCTGAGGTCCTCGCAGAAGTCGCTGTCCTGGACACCAGCGCCGATCGTCTTGATCGTGCTGGCGCTCCAGAGGGCGTCGAAGCCCTCCTTACCCCAGACGCTGCGACCCTGCTCACGCGACTGCAGGACGACCGTCACCATGAGGCCCATCGAGCCGAACCAGGACATCCACGACGGAAGTTCGGGCAGGCGCACGATGTTCGCGCACTCGTCGAGCTGCAGGGTGATCGGCGGATCCAGCCGCCCGCCGCGCGCACTGGCCGCCTGCACGGCGACCTCGATCAGCTCGCCGACGATCGCCGCGACCACCGGACGGCCGCTGCCCTCGCCCTCGCGGGAGAGCAGGTACACCGTCGGATGCCGGTCACCGACCTGCGTGATCAGCGACCACAAGTTCAGCTCTGGCAACGAATCCGGGTCGTCCGGCGGCTTCTCCCAGGTCTGCGGCGGGG
>NZ_KB894462.1 GCF_000374445.1 Actinokineospora enzanensis DSM 44649
CGGCTAGGCCGTGTTTCAAATGTGGATCTTGGGTGTGTCGGTGTCTGAGACGGGGCGAGGTCTCCGGTAGACGGGTTAACGACCAAGAAAACCTGTCCGACCGGAGACCTCGTGGCCAGCGTAGCGGCGACGGGCCGGGGTGATCTGACCGACGCGCAGTGGGCCGTGTTGCGCCCGTTGTTGCCTGTGGGTCGTAAGCCTGGCCGTCCACCGAAGTGGAGCAAGCGTCGGTTGATCGATGGGATCCGGTGGCGGGTTCGAGTGGGTGCGCCGTGGCGGGATGTCCCGCCGGTGTATGGGCCGTGGCAGACCGTGTACGGGTTGTTCCGTCGATGGCAGCGGGCCGGGGTGTGGCGACGGATCCTGACCGCGTTGCAGGTCCGCGCCGATGCCGGCGGGCAGGTGGTGTGGGATGTCAGTGTGGACTCCACGATCTCGCGGGCGCATCATCATGCCGCCGGGGCGAGGAAAAGGGGGATCTCCAGGTCGAACCACCCGACACGATCGCCGGTGGGGTCGAGCCTCGTGACCACGCCCTGGGGCGTTCGCGGGGCGGGTGGACCACGAAGCTGCATCTGGCCTGTGAGCAGGGCCGCAAACCGTTGTCACTGCTGGTCACTGCCGGGCAGCGTGGTGACAGCCCCCGGTTCACGGCGGTGATCGAGGCGATCCGGGTGCCCAGGGCCGGTGCCGGTCGAGCCAGGACCCGCCCGGACCGTGTGCTGGCGGACAAGGCCTACTCCTCGCGGGCCAACCGGGCCTACCTGCGTCGACGCGGGATCAAGGCCACCATCGCACAACCCCGTGACCAAGCCGCCCACCGCAAGAACAAAGGCTCCCACGGCGGACGGCCACCCGCGTTCGACACCGAGATCTACAAGCAGCGCCACGCCGTGGAATGCGGCATCAACCTGCTCAAACAACACCGCGCAGTAGCTACCCGCTACGACAAACTCGCCCTGCGCTACACCGCCACCATCACCATCGCCAGCATCAACATCTGGCTCCGCCACATCTGAAACACGGCCTAGGGCTTGGCCGGTGTAGCGGAGGGCGGGGCCGATCAGGCCGACATCGTAGGAGGACCAGCCTGCCAAGGCTAGGAGGTCGGAGAGGACGGCTCGGAGTTGGTGGCCCACCTCGTCGGTGTGGGTGGTGGTGAGGAGGGAGCGGGCCCAGCCGAGTTGGGCCAGGACGGCGTCTCGAACAGCCCCTCCGCCTAGTTGCTTCTCCTGGGTCCAGAGGACGCGAGTTAGTTCGCGGAGTTGGTCTACCTCGGTGGTGCCGATGCGGGACGGGGTCGGGGTGGCCACGGCCGGGGTGGCTAGGAGGGCCAGGTCCGCGGTGGTGAGGGTGGCACCCATGGTGATCTTGGCTAGTAGGCCCATGAATTCGCGGCGGTCGGGCATGGTGGGGGCCGCCTCTCGTGGGGGTGGGTCGGTGGGGGTGTAGGCGAGGCCCATCAGGCCGCGGGGGATGCCCAGGCCATCGGCGATTCGGGATAGGACGTCGTAGGAGACGACGTGGCGGCCTCGGGTGATGGCGGAGATCTCGGGTTGGGCCTGGCCGGTGAGGGCTCCGATGCGGCGTTGGGACATGCCGTGGCGGCGGAGGAGGGTGAAGACCGTGGTGATGTCGTGGGAAGCCAGGGCCGTGCGCATGGCTGGGAGGTCCCAGATCTCTGGGTTGGGTCGCTCGATGGGATCGCCCCACGTGGTCATGGGCTCCGACTTTCTACGCGCGCGGGTAGCCGATTGGATACTCAAGGTAACAAGACTCGGGTGTGGGGTCACGCTTGATAAGTCCGGCCGATATGCCGGGCATATCAGCCGGTGATCCGTTCTATGTAAGTAGCAGGACGAAATCAGAAGCGGCTATTGGTCGCGATAACCGGGCATAAACCTATCTGACGACTCGCACTCGCCTAGCTTGGTCAGCCAAGCTTGTACTTGCTGGCAATTCTTGTTCCGCACCGAGACGTGCCAAGGGAAGGCGGCGATGGTGGTGAGTGACGACGAGCGTCCGGAGTTGAAGGGGCCGTTCGGCGATTACATCCTGCTCAACCACCGACCGCAGACCACCGAAGAGGTGCTGGCCAAGGGGATCACGGACGAGCCCTGGCCCGTTGGGGTTCCGTCGCTGGTAGACGACCTCAACGACCTGGTGAAGTACGCCCGGCAAGTATCGGGCTGCTTGGCGGGCGGCACGCTTGGGCACGGGCTGGAAGTGGACAACCTTGATTCGACCGCGCATCGGGTTATCGAGGCGTGCCGGTGGTTGCAAATCCATCAATACCCGAATTAGAGAAGGTTTGACTTGCGATGACTTGCAATACGGACGGCCCTATGTGGGATGAGATGGCGCGTCTGAAAGACACGGTGCGCCAGCACGTTGACGAGCACAACGGGCTGTGGATCAGCAGTCTGAACTTCTTCACCACTCGAATGCCGTCGAGTCGGGTGGACATCTACGTGTCGGGCGAACTCGACGAGTCGTGCGCGCGGCTGCTGGCCTGGCGGGACACGCTGACCAACACGTCGCTGTACCTCCAGACCGGGGACGACCCCGCTGAGCCCAATGTGAACATGTGCGGGCGCTTCCTCGACGGGACCGCAGTGACCGTCACCGCCCCGCTCTCCGCAGAGGACGTTGCCAGCCTCAACGGGAACCAGCTCGGCAAGGACGTGCTCGGCTTCCTGACCGCGAACGCGGGCTAGAGAGCCTTGCACAACATGGTCATCGACGTCGCGATAGCAGTAGCGCCAGCGAAAGCGTGGATCTTGTCGGCCTTGTTCGCGTAGCCGATGAAGGTCACCGCGGCGGCCTGGGCGGCTCGCATGTCCGAGGGGGAGTCGCCCACGAACACCGCCGTGCCGGAACGACCGTCTAGGGCCTGGTTGAGCAGGTACGGGCTCGGTTTGAGGTCGGTTTGGGCGTCTTCGCGGGCGGAGATGTGCGTGATGAGGGGGCTGATGCCGTGGAGGGCGGCGTATGCCTCGATGCACGTACGGCTGTTGTTGCTGACGATCGAGAGGGGGAGGCCGTTCCCGCGCCAGGCGCCGATCAGGTCGTGTGCGCCTGGTGTGGGGACGGCGCTGGCGATCGCTTCCGCTTCATGGGCGGTGAAGGCGGCTTCCACGTAGCGAACCTCGTCCGGGCCCAGGGTGGCGGCGTAGGCGAGGACGTCGAACGGGTCGGAAGCCGCAGTGACCTCGTCGGGCAGGGAGTGACCTCCGTCGGTGAGGACATGGCGGAGCTGGTCGGCGACCACGGGGGCGGGGAAACCGGCAAAGACCGAGCAGACCGGGCCATCGAAGTCGAGCAGCAGGAAGTCGGTCCTGGCCAGGATCTGGCGGAGAGCGTTCGGGTCGTCGACCGGAGTCATGGGGTGAACTCGGTGCTGACGGTGTTCCACATGCTGTCGAACCACGTCCGGGCCTGCTCGACGTACTGGCTGCCGGTGCTGGTGTCGTCGTCGGTGGTGGAGTGGTGGAAGAGGATGGCGTCCTTGCCCATCAGGTCGTAGATCGGCGTGGGGGTGTCGCCGAAGGTCAGGACGTGTTCACGGACAGGGTAGAAGCCGAAGAACGTCTCTTCGTTGTTGATGATGTAGAGCTTGAACAGCGGGGCGGCGTGGTGGACGCGGACCGTCGCGCGGGCTTCCTTGATCAGGCCGAGTGAGCCCAGCTCGTTGACGGTGTCGGTGATGGCGCCGATGTGCCGGTGCATGATCGCGGTGGCGCGAGCCCGGAACTCGGGGCTGTCGGTGAGGTCGTCGACCCGGCAGGGGATGGCCAGTGGGGCCGTGGTGTCGGGGATGAGGATGCGCACGTGGATGGACTCCGGGCGCAGGCGGCCAGCGCGGATCTTGTCGAGGGGTTCTTGGATGGCGCCGTGCAGGGTCTCGCCGGAGAACCCGGCGAAGTCCACGGTGACGTGCTCGGCCTCGAAGGCTCGTTCCAGATGGGGGCGCAGACCGACGGGGCGTTCGGTGCGCTCGCGGACGAACACGCCGGAGCCCTGGCGGGAGACGATCAGACCTTCGTCACGCAGCTCGCGCAGAGCGTTCTGCACGGTCATGGGGGCGACGTTGTAGGTCTTGGCCAGCTCGTTCCGGGACGGCAGCTTGTCCCCCGCGGCGAACTTCTTGGTCAGGATCGCCGCTCGCAGAGAGTTCGCCACCTGCACGTATGGCGGTCGAGGGTCGTCCGGATCAAGTGCCACTGCATGCTCCCACCTGGGCATCCTTGTTCACGCATATGCGTGAGGCATATGCCCCAAGTCTGTATGCAAACATACAAACCTGTCTAGCTCACCTAGCGAGCTAGCTTCCCCGATCGAACGACATGACACCCGATTAACATGTCTAGACAAGCTAGCCTATCGTCCAACTTGTACAGCTCGACTAGTCCAGTTCGGCAGGTGACGGTTATGCCGGTCATCCCCACGCGCTTCGCGGTGGAGTTCGGGGACGTGTTTCCGCTGGGCGCGTTCGTACTCGGAGTGGAGCCGTCCATGGCGTTCTCGGACACGCCGGGGGCGCCCAAGCAGCAGGAACCGGACAAGGAAACGGGTCGGCTTGTCTGGACCGTCCGGGCCTTGGACGCGAACGAGGAGGCGGCAAGGTTCGGGGCGGAGTTCAAGGTCAAGATCGTCGCGGACCGCCAGCCCATACCGCCGCAGAAGGCCGGCGGCTTCCCGTTCGCGGCGGTGGAGTTCGAGGGGCTGACCATCACTCCGTACGCCAACAACAAGGGCCGGATCGCGCACAGCTTCCGGGGAGGCGAGCAACATCCGCAACCGCGCCTGGAACCCATTCCTCGTCCGCGCGGGCTTCGAGTGGGTCACGTTCCGAACCTTCCGCAAGACCGTCGCCACGCTGCTCGACGAGGCCGGTCTGACGGCCCGCCAGGTCGCGGACCTCCTCGGCCATGCCCGGCCCTCGATGACCCAGGACATGTACATGGGGCGGGGCGGCCCGAGCCGCGCGGCGGCGGACACGCTCGACGGTGTGCTCGGGCGAAGTGGCGAGTAAGTGGAGACTTCGATCATGAGTGCTGGCTGGCCACAGACGTGACCAGCCAGCACGGTGGGCCGCCTGGGGCTCGAACCCAGAACCTACGGATTAAAAGTCCGCAGCTCTACCAATTGAGCTAACGGCCCTGGCGGTCCGAGTGTAGCGGCTGGCGTGCGCCCGACCGGCGGTGGTTGGGCGGCCGGTTGGCGGTGTGGGTTCGTACGCGTTACAAAGTGACTGAGGTCACAGTTGTGACAGTGTGTGGTGTGGGTGAGATTGGCCTGTTGTGGACCGGATCGGGAACGGTGCGGCCGAACCGGATCCAGGAAGTGCGAAAAGGGACTGCCAAACAGTTCGAGGGAAGACGTGTCCGAATCGCGTGGAATTACGTCGAGTACACTTCGGATACTTCCAAAGAGTCCATTGTGGCCAATCGTCGACCGGTAACGTCCTGAAGGCGGCGGGCTTCACCAAAGTTCGCCGATGCCGAACCCACACACCAAATGTTGGAGGCTTTGCCATGTCCAAGTTGCTCCAGAAGGCGGCTATCGCTGTCGGGGCCGCGGCGGCCGCCGTCGCGTTCGCGAGTGCGCCCGCGAGTGCGTTCACCGGGCGGTTCATCTACGTCGACACGCTGGCCGCGTGCCAGGATGGTGGCAACAACGGCGTGGCCAACGGCGTTTTCGCCAGCTACACCTGCGACAGCGGGTTCGGTGGCTACAGCCTGCACGCCCTGCCCACCGCCACGAGTTTCAACGACGTGTTCGTGCACCTGTTCTCTTCGGACACCGCGTGCAACGCCGCAGGCAACAACGGCGTGCCCACCCCCGGCGAGCTGACCGAGTGGAACTCCTACCGTTGCCTCAGCGGCTTCGGCGGCTGGAGCCTGCGCGTCACCGGCTGATGACGAACATGGCACCGCCCGTCCGCCTGCCCACCACGCGGATGGGCGGTGCCTGTCTATTCGGGAATGCGTCCGACCGGCAAACAGTCCATTGCGGCCATTCGAACCAGCCAACTCGCCGAAATAGCGGTCCAGCACCCACCACTTGGTGGACCTATTGCAGATGATCATCGCACGGTAATGTCTCGACGGGCGAGCTTCACCAGGCGCCAATGCCGAAGTCACTACCACATGTCGGAGGCAGTGCGATGCTCTCGCTACTCAAGAGAACCGCCGTCGTAATCACCACAACAGCGGCCGCGATCACCCTGAACACCGCTCCCGCGCACGCCTTCGGCACCCGGTACATCTACCAGTCGTTCCCCTTGTCCGCGTGTGAGGATGGCGGCACCAACGGCACAGCGAACGGGGTCTTCTCCGCATACCGGTGCGACCTCGGGTTCGGCGGCTACACCTTGTACGCACTGCCCGGCTGGGCGCCGTTCAACGACGCCTACATCCACACCTTCTCCATGTTCGACGCCATCGGCGACCCGATGAGTGCCTGCGTACAGGCGGGCTGGAACGGTCTGCCGACCGCGGGTGAGGCGACCTTCTGGACTTCGGCCAGGTGCGACAACGGCATCGGGGGCTGGTCGTTGCGCGTCAGCGGCTGACCACAGCCAGGTCCGCTCCCGCCAGATGTCGTGAACTTCCCGCCACCCGCCCACCCGGACCATGAATCGGTTTGACCAGGCCCGCGCCCGGATGTGAGGCTCCGGCCGAGGCACACGGCGCCGACCTGGGGAGACGCACGGCATGGGGGAGAGTTCGGCTATCGACCGGCGGGCGTTGGGCGCCGCGATCATCACCGTCCTGTTGTGGGCGTCGGCGTTCGTGGTGATCCGCGACGCGGGCCCGTTCTTCGCGCCGGGCGCGTTCGCCGAAGGGCGGCTGCTCGTCGCGGTGATCCCGCTGCTCGCTCTCAGCCTCTTCCGCCGCGAAGGGCTACCACCGAGGCAGGCCTGGCCCGGCATCATCATCTCCGGCGTGCTCTGGTTCGGCATCTACATGGTCGCCCTCAACTGGGGTGAGCGGATGGTCGACGCGGGCACCGCCGCCCTGGTCGTCAACATCGGCCCGATCCTGATGGCGCTCCTCGGCGGCTGGCTCCTCAAGGAGGGGTTCCCGCCCCGCCTGATGATCGGCATGGCGGTCTCGTTCGCCGGGGCGATCGTGGTCGGCCTGTCCGCCTCCGGTGGCAACCACGCGTCGCTTCCCGGCATCCTGCTGTGTCTGCTCGCCGCCGTCACCTACGCCGCGGGTGTCGTCGGGCAGAAGCCCGCGCTGAAGCACGGGTCCGCGTTGCAGATCATCACCTACGGCTGCGTCGTCGGCGCGGTCGTCACGCTCCCGTTCTCCGGTCAGCTGGTCCACGACCTCGGCACCGCCCCCACCGGCGCCATCCTGGGCGTCGTCTACCTCGGCCTGTTCCCCACCGCGCTCGCCTTCTACACCTGGGCGTTCGCGCTGTCCAAGACCACCGCGGGCCGGATGGGCACCACCACCTACGTCGTCCCCGCCCTCGTGGTCCTGCTGTCCTGGATCTTCCTCGACGAGGTCCCGCGCCCGCTGGCGTTCGTCGGTGGCGCGCTCTGTCTGGCGGGTGTCGCCGTGTCCCGCACCAGACCAAGGACCGACCGGTCTCACTCGTTCGGGCTCACACCGGCGCGTAGCACTCGAAAGTGATCTAGCTTGGGGCTCCCCACCGAGATCACAAGAAAGGGGCCACCGATGCCCATCTCGGCAACCGAGCAGGACCGGCGCGCGCGTGCGTTCGCCGAGCTCCACCGGGGTCCGGGCGCCTTCGTCCTGGCCAACGCGTGGGACGCGGGCACCGCCAGGGTGCTGTCCGGACTCGGGTTCCCGGCGCTGGCCACCACCAGCGGCGGGTACGCCTTCACGCTGGGCCGCGCGGACGGGGCGAACCTCGTGCGCCGCGCGGAGGCACTGGCCGACGCGGCCGCCATCGTGGCCGCCACCGACCTGCCGGTGAGCGCCGATCTGGAGAACGGCTACGGCGACCGGCCGGAGGACGCGGCCGAGACGATCCTGGCCGCCGCCGGGGCGGGGCTGGTCGGCGGGTCGATCGAGGACGCGACCGGCAGGCCGGACGACTCGATCTACGAACTCGGGCTCGCCGTGGCGCGGATCGAGGCGGCGGTCGAGGCGGCGCGGTCGCTGCCGTTCCCGTTCACGCTGACCGCCCGCGCGGAGAACTTCCTGCACGGCAGACCGGACCTGGACGACACGATCCGCCGGTTGCAAGCGTTTGCGGCGGCGGGTGCCGACGTGCTCTACGCTCCCGGGCTGCCCGACACCGCCGCGATCAAGGCCGTTTGCTCGTCGGTCGACAAGCCGGTCAACGTGCTGGCGGGCGGTCCGGCGGCCCGCTGCTCGGTGGAGAAGCTGGGCGAGCTCGGGGCAAAGCGGATCAGCCTGGGGTCCGCGCTGCACCGGGCCGCGCTGACCGCCGCCGTGCTGGCCGCGCAGGAGATCGCCGAGTCCGGCACGTTCACCCTGACCACCGGCGCGATGAGCTACGCGCAGGCCGAAGCGCTGGTGACCGGCCGGTGACCGCGCTCTGGCTGCGGCACGAGGTGCGTCCCACCGAGCGCCGCGCCCCGGTCGTGCCCGCGGACGCGCGGACCCTGGTCGCCGCCGGGATCTCGGTCACGGTGGAGGACTCGGCGCAACGCGTGTTCCCCACCTCGGAGTACTCCGATGCCGGGTGCGCGATCGCCGCCCCGGGCAGCTGGGTCGACGCGCCCGCGGACGCCTTCGTCCTGGGGCTCAAGGAACTCCCGGACGCCCCGGCCGCGCTCCGCCACCGCCATGTCTACTTCGGACACGCGTACAAGGGCCAGCACGGCGCCCGCGACCTGCTCCGACGTTTCTCCGATGGCGGCGGTGCATTGCTCGACCTGGAGTACCTCACCGACGACACCGGCCGCAGGCTCGCCGCGTTCGGCTACTGGGCGGGCTACCTCGGTGCCGCGCTCGCCATCCTGCACCTGCGCGGCAGGCTCCGGACCCCGCTCCAGCCCACCACCCGAGCCGACCTCGACCGCGAGCTGACTGGCACGAACGACGCGAAAGCCCTGGTCATCGGCGCCCTGGGCCGCTCTGGCCGGGGCGCCGTGGATGCGCTGACCACGGCCGGGCTCGACCCGACTGGCTGGGACCTCGCCGAGACCAGGAACCTCGACAAGCCCGCCCTCTTCGCCAACGACCTGCTGATCAATGCCGTCCTGACGGTCGACCCGGTGCCCCCGTTCGTCACCGAGGCCGACCTGGACGACCCGGCGCGCAGGCTGCGGGTGATCTCGGACGTCACCTGCGATGTCACCTCCGAGTGCAATGTGCTGCCCATCTACGACCGGGTCACCGAATGGTCCGAGCCCGCCCGCGGGCTGCGCACCGACCGCCCGGTCGACCTGATCGCCATCGACAACCTGCCCTCGCTGCTGCCCCGCGAGGCCAGCGAGAGCTTCTCCGCCGACCTGACCCCGCTGCTGCGCACCCTCGACCAGGGGCCGGAGTGGACCCGCGCCGCGGCGCGGTTCGAGACCGCCGTGAAGGAGATCGACCATGCCTGAGACCGTGCACTGGGTCGGCACCGGCCTGTCCACCGGCAGCGGTGTCGCCATCCTCGCCGACCGCACCGATGTGGTCCTCTATGGACGGACGGTCGAGAAGGCCGCCGCCTGTCTGGACCGCCTTGGCCTCACCGGGAAGGCCACGCCGAGAGCGCTGGCCGACCTGGCGCCGGAGAGCGGCGAGGTCGTGGTCTCCATGCTCCCCGCCACCGAGCACATCCGACTGCTGCGGCTGTGTCTGGAGACCGGCGCGCACTTCGCCAACACCAGCTATGTCTCCGACGAGATCGCCGAATACTCCGAGCCCGCACGCGAGGCGGGCGTCGTGCTGCTCACCGAGGCGGGCCTGGACCCGGGCATCGACCACCTCCTCGCGCACGACCTGGTGGCGCGCGCCGAGGCCGCCGTGGTGGGCCCGGCGACGGTCAAGTTCACCTCGTACTGCGGCGGCGTCCCCGCCGAGCCCAACGAGTTCCGCTACCGCTTCAGCTGGGCGCCGCGCGGCGTGCTGACCGCCCTGCTGTCCGAGGCCCGCTACCTGGCGGACGGCGAGGCGACGGTGGCGAACCGCCCGTGGGAGGCCACGACCGAGTACCTGCTGCGCGACGAGCGGTTCGAGGCCTACCCCAACCGGGACAGCCTGCCGTTCATCCGCCAGTACGCCATTCCCGAGATGTGGCGGCTGGACACCTTCGTCCGCGGCACCCTCCGCCTCGACGGTTGGCTGAACGCGTGGGCCCCGGTCTTCGCCGAACTGCGTGACCCCGACCCGGACCGGATCACCGCCCTGGCCACGGAACTGGCCGCCGAGTACCCGACCACCGACGCCGACCGCGACCGGGTCGTCCTGGCCGTGGCCCTGAGCGTGCACGGCGACAACGGTTCGCGCTACGTCGGCGAGTACGTCCTGGACGAGACCGGCACCGAAACCGAGAGCGCGATGGCCAAACTGGTGTCGACCCCGCTGGCCGCGGGCGTCCTCGACATCCTGGCAGGCAGGCTCAACCCGGGCCTGCACCGCGCCGTCGACACCCCCGATGCCACCCGCCGTTGGTTCGACCTGCTCGACCAGCAGGGTGTCGTACTCACCTTGAACAGTCCACAGTAGATGGTCGACCCGGCTTGGTGGGACACGGTACTGCACTGGTTGGACCACCAGCCGGGGATCACCCGCGTCGGCCCGCCCGAACCACCGCGCGTCCGGGCGTGGTCGACCACCTGCCGGATCCCCACCGCCACCGGAGCGGTGTGGTTCAAGGCGAACGGCCCCGCCGCCCACTTCGAGGCCCGCCTCTACGACATCCTGGCCGCGGCCGTACCCGACCTCGTGCTCACCCCGATCGCCACCGACCCCGCCCGCGGCTGGCTGGTACTGCCCGACGGCGGCCCTCGCCTGACCGATCCGGCCACCCTCGTCGACATCCTCCCCCGATACGCACAGGCGCAGCTCGACCTCGCCCCGCACGTGCCCGACCTGCTCGCCGCGGGCCTCCCCGACATGCGCCCCGCGGCCATGCCGGACCGGTTCCGCGAAGCACTCGCCGAGATCGAGGCTCCCGAGATCGAGGCCATGGCGGACTCCGTGGCCGAGTGGTCCACCCGGCTGGCGGCCTCGCCGATCCCGGTGAGCATCGACCACAACGACCTGCACGTGGGGAACTTGCTACCCGGCGGCCGCTGCTACGACTGGGGTGACAGCGTGGTCGCCCACCCCTTCGCCTCCCTCCTGGTGCCGCTGCGCCAGCACGGCGAGCAGGTCATCGCCGCCTACCTGGAACCGTTCACCCACCTCGCCCGCCTGCCTGAGCTGCGCGCCGATCTCGAACTGGCCTGCAGGCTCGGCAAAATCGCCCGCGCCCTGGTCTTCCACCGGGCCATCGCGGCCGCTCCCGGGGTGCTCGCGGACGCACCGCGGGACCTGCTGGTTGCTTTGCCCCGACCGTCCTTTTATGACTGATTTCCGCCCTGCCAGGCGGAACCGGGGCGGTGGTCCGCACGTCTATCCCACGACTTTCAAATCCCAGAGGGGGCAGACATGGCCGACATCGAGTACCGCTTCGGCACCGGCGAGACCGACCCGCACGTCTACCACGGCGAGGCGAACGTGGATGTCGACGGGGACGGCACCAACGACGCCATCGCGGTCGACTTCGACGGGGACGGCCGCTACGACGACCGGATGTGGGACTCGGACGGCGACGGCGTGGCCGACACCGCCCTGCTCGACTACAACGACGACGGCACCGCCGAGTCGGCCTACCAGGACCCGACGGGCCTGGGCACCTGGAACGAGAAGGGCGAGGGCGGCCACCACGACCCCGCCACCACCCCACCCGCCGACCAGCCCCCCACCGAGCAGCCCACCACCGGCGACCACGCCCAAGACGCCCCCGACTTCCCCGACAACCTCCCGCCCGCTCACCCCACCACCGACGAGAACGACCGCGACGGCGGCTTCGAGAACCAGCACGAGGGCACCGGCACCGACCACCAGAACGACCACGGCACCGACGGCCACGACACCGGCACGGACACCAACACCGACGAGCACACCACCGATCACGACAGCGACCACGGCACCGACAGCGACAGCGACAGCGACGACGGATTCGGCGACCACGACCACAACACCGGCACCGACGACTCCGGCATGGACGACGGCTACGACACCTGCGGCCCCGACGACTCCTCAACCACCGACACCGACCACGCCCTGTCCGACTGGTACTCCGACCTCCAGCACTGACCCCTCACCCCTGCCCCCCAACTCGCCCCCCACCCCCAACTCACCCACCACGCGGGATGCTTTTGAGCCGGTCTCTTCCCACCCGATCCCGTGCGGCCTGGGGGGCCGAACGGGATCGGGTGGGAAGAGACCGGCTCAAAAGCATCCCGCCGCGAGGCGAAGCCGAGCCAACAACACAGGATCTCAACGACGTGCGAGCCAGGATCTATCCGGTAGAGGACACGGTAGGTCCCCCGTCGGGCCGAGTGCAGTCCCTCGTACGGCTCGCCGAGTGGTTTGCCGACCCGATGGGGATTGTCGGCCAACGCTCCGGTGATCAGCTCAAACGCCGCCGCCGCGATCTCCTGGGGGAGATCGTCAGCGAGCGCTCGACGGGCGGCGGGCTTGTACCTGATTTCCCAACGCTCACTCACGCGGCGCCTTGCCGAGGCGGTTCCGCATGATCTGCGCCATGTCCTCCTCGGAGGTGTAGTCCGCTGTCGCGGCGGACTCGGCCAGATCGGCTCGGGTCGCAGGGTCCGCGAGCACGGCGATCGTCTCCATGAACTTCGGCTGCCCGAAGTCAACACGCTGACAACCGACGGTCAGGGATGCGGGCCGATCGTAACGACGGTGATCTGACCATCATCAGGACCGTAGATCCACCAGATTCGCCACGCAGAAGGAGTCCTGTTCTCGACGTAGGACTCCCACAGTGTGACGCCACCCGGCCCGGGCACCGACTGATAGTCATGCGAGTGAAGACCGGGATGGCGCGGCCCGGCCTGCTCCAAGAGTCGAAGAGCCTTTCGAACCTTCTTCAACTTTGTCGCGTACTGCTGTTTGGACCTCAGGTCTTCGATGACCTTCTCGGCTTCTCGTGCATACAGCAGCACAAACGGTGGAGCGCTCACGCGCCTTCGGGCTCCTCGTCATCCTCGTCGTCACTGGTCAACCAGTCCAGCCGCCGCACGTTGCCCTCGGCAGCGTCGGCCAATCCACGGAACAGGGACGCCCGCAGTTCGCCGTTCTCCCAGACCAGCAATTCCCGCTTGGGGATGCTTGCGAGGGGGACCAGCAGGATCATGCCGTCGTCGTTCATGGAGACGGCGTAGCGGTCGTTCTTGCTCGCACCCGCTTTGCCGACAGCCACGCGAGCACGCTCATCGGCGGTCACCTCAGCAACCGGCCGGAATCCCTCCAGCGTGGTCATCCCTCCTCCTCTCAACACGAACCAGTGTAGACAAAAGTGGGCATGTGGGCAATACCCCCTTCGCCCGGCTCGTCACGGCAGAGACACGGCAGTCACAATGGGGCACGTGACAACGTCCGCGCAGCCTCTCTGGATCGGCCCCTACCAGGTCGAGCCTGCGGTGGTGCTGGCGCCGATGGCGGGTATCACCAACGTCGCTTTCCGGACCCTGTGCCGGGAGTTCGGCAGCCCAACATCGCTCTACGTCTGCGAGATGGTCACCGCCCGCGCGATCGTGGAGCGGGACCCGAAGACGCTGGAGATGATGACGTTCGGTCCCGATGAGCACCCACGCTCGTTGCAGCTCTACAGCGTCGACCCGAAGAACGTCACCGACGCCGTCACGATGATCACCGCCGAGGGCCTGGCCGATCACCTGGACATGAACTTCGGCTGCCCGGTGCCCAAGGTGACCCGCAAGGGCGGCGGCGCCGCGCTCCCCTACAAGCGCAGGCTGTTCGCCGAGATCGTGCGCGCGGCCGTGCGGGCCGCCGAACCAGCGGGCATCCCCGTGACAGTCAAGTTCCGCGTGGGCATCGACGACGAGCACCACACCTATTTGGACGCGGGCCGGATCGCCGAGGCCGAGGGTGCCGTCGCGGTCGCGCTGCACGCACGCACCGCCGCGCAGCGTTACTCCGGCCAGGCCGACTGGTCACACATCGCGCGTCTCAAAGAGGCAGTCACGACCGTCCCCGTGCTCGGCAACGGCGACATCTTCAGCGCCGACGACGCGGTGCGGATGGTGGCGAGCACCGGATGCGACGGTGTGGTCGTCGGTCGCGGTTGTCTGGGCAGGCCGTGGCTGTTCCGCGAGCTGCACGCCGCGTTCACCGGTCAGCCGGTGCCCGCGGGCCCGTCGCTCGGCGAGGTGGGCGCCATCCTGCATCGGCACGCGGCGCTGCTCGCCGATCATCTTGGCCACGAGAAGGGCCTGCGTGACCTGCGCAAGCACATGGCCTGGTACCTGCGCGGCTTCCCCATCGGCTCGGATCTGCGACAGGCGTTCGCGCTCATCTCGTCGCTTCAGGAGCTGGCCGACCTGATCGGGAAGCTGGATGCCGACGCGCCCTACCCCGCCGACGCCGAGGGGCCGCGCGGCAGGCAGGGTTCGCCTGGCCGGGTCGTGCTGCCCGAGGGGTGGCTGGACGATCCGGAGGACGCCGCCGTGCCGGTGGGCGCCGAAGTCATGCACTCGGGGGGCTGATGTTCAGGGGGCGGATGCACCGGACAACGACTGTCCTGGTCGCCGTGTTGGCGGTCGCGGGCTGCACCACCACCATCCCCGGCACGCCGATGGCCGCGGGCTCGGCGCCGGGCCAGGAGCGGGACCTGATCGGCAAGTACTTCGCCGACCTCAACGAGGCGGGCAACGAGGGCCCGGTGGTGCAGCGGGAGTTCCTGCGCCGCACCCAGCACCCGGACTTCGCCGACCGCGGCTGCGACCTGGGCGGACTGACGCTGCGCGTGGATCCCGCGCTGACGACGCTGCGCCCGGACGCCAAGTGGAAACCCGCGAAAGCGGCGAAACGCCCGCGCGGCACCGTGTATGTGGTCGGCGTGTCGATCCGGATCCGGCGGGACACCGCGACACTGGCCGAACAGATCGGCTCGGAGCGCGTGGTGGTGCTGGACGGCAAGGCCTACGGCTTCACGCCCTGCCCGACCGACTGATCCATTCGGGTGAGCGGCCGCCGACGCGGACCGCGACCGACCTGAGGATTCGTCACTGGTTTGGAGCAGCCTAGCGTCCACCAGTAGGGGGAAATCCTGCGTCCGCGCGTCCTGTGCGCTCAAGGGTGGCGTCGTTCGAGACGACACACACGTACGTAGGGAGGTGACCGCGGTGGCCGTTCTGGGACGAGGCGTCGCCAAGCCCGACCCCGACCAACGGGACAGCCCGTGGCGGGACCAACGGGTCAGCGAGCCGACCATGCCGCTGCGCCACCCCGCGATCACCGAGCGCGCCGAGCACCCGGACGACCCGCCCGCGGACGCCGCCAACCTGATCGCACTGCACGAGCAGATCGCCGCCCTGCTGGCCTCCCGCGGCCAGTACCGGCAGGCCTACCAGCACTTGCGCTCGGCGCTCGACCTGGTGTCCGAGCTGGGCACGCCGACCCGCATCCCGGAGCAGTTCCGCCGCGAGGTGGACCGGCTGCGCCGCGAGCACGCCGAGGCGCACGAACAGAGCATCCGGGACAGCCTCACCGCCAGCTACAACCGCCGCTATCTCGACCAGCGGCTGGTGGACCTGGTCGCCGAGCTGGACAGCACGGACGGCCTGGCCGTGGCGCTGGTCGACCTGGACTGGTTCAAGCAGGTCAACGACACGTTCGGCCACCTGGTCGGGGACCGGGTGCTGCAGCGGGTGGTCGAGCTGCTGCAGGAAGGGTTGCCGGAGGGCGGTTTCTGCGCCCGCTACGGCGGCGAGGAGTTCGTGCTGGTGCTGCCCGGGGTCGACCGGAGCGCCGCTGTCGACCTCGCCGAGGCGGCCAGGGACCGGGTCGAGCGGTACGCGTGGTCGAGCCTGGTGCTCGGGCTGCGGGTGACGGTGAGCATCGGTCTGGCGCATGAACCGGCCATTCGAGTGGCGGACAACACATCCACGGCGCCGGAGCGTCAACTCCGCGACGCCGACGCGCTGCTGTACACGGCGAAGCAGTCCGGCCGCAACGCGGTCGCGTATCTGCTCGACGGCACGCCCCACCTGGCCGGAGCGGCGGCGGGCAGGCGCGCGGTGCGGGCCCCGCGAGCCTCGGCCAGGTGACGCCCGGCCGGGGTTGACACTAGCCCGATTGGGCTAGACCATTCCGCGAAACTCCGTACTGATAGTGAACAAACCTCGGACTGCCGTCGTCACGAGCGGCTGCCATCCGTACTATCGCTCCGGCAGCGTGACACGATCGGGTAAGCAACCGAGCGCGGCACAGCAACGTGTTGATAACCAACCGACAACGGTTCACGCAGCACCGAGACCCGATGAGTACCGAGTTCACACCGGTCAGCAACGCGGAAGGAGCACGGGTGCCCCACGATCACGACCGCGACCCGGGCTCCTCGTCAGGTGGTAAACGCCGTGCCCCGGAACCGACCGAGCAGCCGCGACGCAGGCGCCGGTCGATGGAGGGGGCGGGCGGGGTCAGCGTCTCCGACCTGGTCGAGCGGCATAGCGGCTCCCGGTCGAACCTGATGCCGGTCCCGGCGGCGGACGAGCCGGACGAGGTACCGAGACACCAGCCACCGGCGACCGGTCGCCGAGCCGCGCCCGACCCGGTCGAGCACACCGCTCCGGACGACCCTGGCTCCCGACACGCCGCGCCCGCCCGCTCGCACCGGGCCGCCGAGGAACCGCCCGGCCCGGCCCCGCGCACCGGCCGCAGGCGCCGCCAGGCGGACGAGGACCAGCCGGACCCGGCCGCGCACCGCAACGAGATCGCCACCGGCCGCCGGGCCATGCCGCCCGCGCCGCACCCCTACGACGCGCAACCGCCCGCGCCGCCGCGCCCGGCGCCCGTCGAGCCGCCGCGCCGCCCGGCCGCCAACACCGGCACGCACAACGTCCCGGCCGACGTCCTGGCCCAGTCGACCAACCAGCGCCCGCCCGAGCGGGTCGCCCCGCCCGCCGAGGAGGCGATGCCGCGGTCGGTGCTGGACATGCTGGCCGCGGGCCCGACCCCGGTCGGCAAGCGCGCCAAGCGCGAGTCCTTCGCCGAGTCCGCCAAGCGCGGCCGCGCCGAGGCGCAGGCGATGCTGCCCGGCAACAACCCGCCGCCCGCCGGACCACCGTCCCGGCACGTCCCGGCAGGCGAGCAGGGCCCCGCCCGTGCCCCCGGCACCCCGGACTTCCCGCTCGACGGCGACGCCGACTACCCGCGTAACGCGGGCCGCCGCGTCCCTGGCCGTCGCGGCCGACCCCGCGTCGACCCCGCCCCGGCCCCCGATCAGGGCCGCCCCGGCCAGTTCCCGGCGAACGGCCCCGAGGCATCCCAGCCCCCCGCGCGGCCCCCGCACGGTTTCGCGGGCGACGGTCAGCCAGGCCAGTTCCCCGCAAACGGCCGACCCTCGGGTGAGCAAGGTCCCCGCGCGAACAATCGAGGACAGTCCGGCGAGTTCCCGGTCGCCAACGGCAGGCCCGCCGACCGCGGTTCCGGCCCGCGCCCGGCCGACGGTCGCCCCGGCCCGAACGACAATGGCCAGTCCGGCCAGTTCCCCGTCGCGAACGGCAGGCCCACCGACGGCAGGAACCAGAACTCCGGCCCGCGCCCGGCGCCGGGTCGCCCGGTTGGCCAGTTCAACGGCACGGGCGAGCACCCGCAGCCCGCTGGACCGCGCCAGAACGGTCAGCCACCCCGGCAGGCCAACGGCCGCCCCAACGGACAGCCAGGCCCCGGCGAGCACCCCGATCGCCCCATCGGCGAACAGCCGCAGTCCTCGGGCCACGCCCCGCACCCGGGCCCCCGCGCCAACGGCCAGCCGCCGCGGCAGCCGAACGGCAGGCCCGCGGGCCAGTTCGCCGACGATCACCCCATCGGCGAGCACCCGCAGTCCTCCGGTCGCGCCCCGCACCCCGGACCGCGCCCAACACCCCGCCCGGCCGCCCAGTTCACCGAGGGCGACCAACCGCAAGCCTCCGGCCACTTCCAGCGCCCGGCCAACCGACCCTCCGGCCAGTCCGGCGA
>NZ_KB894463.1 GCF_000374445.1 Actinokineospora enzanensis DSM 44649
GATGGACCAGGAGGACACCGAGACCGGTCAGGCCGCTGATGAGGTCGAACTCGCGGAAGGTGGGGAGCTCACCTCGGGCAAGGCGGTCGTCCGCTTGGGCCAGGCGGTCGCGGATGAGCTGGGCGACTTGGTGTTCGAGGGCGGCGGACGCGGTGGTGTAGGCCTGGTGGGTGGGTTGACCGGGGCAGGTGGCTGCGTGGAGAGCGTGGACCGCGGCGGGAGCGCCCTGGTAGAGGCCGGTGCGCTGGTGGGCGTGTAGAGGGCTTGCCATCATCGCGCTGACCCAACGGTGCAGGGTGTGGTCGTCTCCCGTGACGCGTGCGCGTTCGGCGTGCAGGAGGACGATCCCGGGGGCGCCGACCGCGAGGTCTTGATGCCAGTGAGGCGACGGTGCTTCGGCGGGGGGCAGCGTGAGGGCGTCGGGGATCACGTCATACCTCGCACCGGGCTTGGGCGGCCTGCATCACCTGGCGTGCGAGGCGGCGTGCGAGGTGTTCGTTGTCGGGGTCGACGCCGACAACGCGGTTGTGGTGCATGTGCAGCAGGGACTCCAAGGCGTTGTCCGTGGATGGCCCGGGGAGGGTGCCAGCGTACTGACGAAGCAGTCGACCACGTTCACGCCATGCTCGAGCGAGGGCGTCGGACCACTCGGGCGGGGGAGTGGTGGGGTCGACCCGCGAGAGGGTGGTGGTGGCGACCACCAGTGCCGGGTCCAGGCGTGCCGGTGATGCAGCCTGCATCACCGGGCGGCGGCTGGTCAGCCACCGCGCCCCGGACGTCGGCCCGAGGAAGTCGCGGGCTGTGTGGATCATGCCCGCGGCCGCGAGCGCGGGGGGCGGGACCTGGGCGAGTTGATCGAGGATGTGGAAGGCCACGATGGAGTCGGCTGCGAACACCTGCTCGGCGGCGTCGAGGGCCTGGCCCTCCCCGTACCGCCCGGATTCCGGGTGGTAGGTGTCGAAGGTGACGCGGCCGGTGAGCCCGTGGTCGTGCAGATGGCTTGCCCATCGGGCGGTGCGGTCGAGGTTGCCGGGGGAGGACGGGATCCGGAGGCGGAGGTGGTCGGCCTCGTGCTCACTGCGGTAGCGGATGAACCACCACGAGGGGTCGCCGCCGAGAGCGCGAAGCAGAGCGGGGATGTGGTTGCTGATGAGGTGATTCATTCGCTCGGGGTGGGTGAAGACCTTGATCGAGAGCCATCGGGCGTCCGGGGCGGCGGGGAGCTGACCGCCGCGGTTGGTGAGCCGGGGTGCGGTGGTGAGTACGGGGTGCGGTGCCGAGGGGCGGCTGGAGCGCAGCGGGATGGCGATCTCGTGTGCGTGGCCGAGCCATCCGAGGTCGGCGCCTTGCACGGCTTCGGTCAGGTCGGCGTGGCCGTGCTGCTCGACGTGGTCGCGGAGAAGGGCGACGTGGGCGGGGATGGAGAGGGTCAGGCGGAGTGGTCGGTCGTCGTCGTGCAGCTCGACGGTTATGGGGCAACGCCATTTCCGGCGCCAGTTGTCGACGGTGATGCAGGCTGCATCAAGATCCGCCTGTGCGGGTGGGAGGTCGGCGCCGGTGATCCGCCAGCGAGCGGGAGCGAGCACGCAGTTGGCGAACCGCACTCGAGGCAGGAAGGGGAGGTCCGCGGCGGCTGGCCCCCAGTCGAGGCGGGTCCACGTCGTGTCGTAGCCGCGCGACAGGTGGGCCAGGAAGCGCACGATCACCGGGGGCTGTTTGTCGAGTGCGAGTGCGTGGAGGACCTCGGGTTCCACGACCCGGCTCGAGCTGGCGCTGACGAGGTGCAGCCGGTCGCGGGTGGCGGTGACCGCCAGGTCGCCCAGCTCGATCGGGTCCGTGGTCGCGGCGGTTGGGTGCTCGCCGAGGGGGAGCACTTTGGTGAGGTAGGCGGGGACGCGGCTGATGTTCTCGGCGAAGGGGTAGCGCGGCGCGAAGCTGAGCTGCGCGCGGACCGCGTCGGCCGTCGACGGGGGAAGGTCCACGTATGCCGTGTCGAGGTCGTGCCCGGTCAGGGGAAGGAACCGGCCGGTGAGGGTTCCCCCGGCCCTGGCGGGCGAGATCGCCAGGGTGTAGGTCCCGTTGTCGAGTGCGTCGAGGCTTTCCGCTTGGATGCGGACCGCGATCTCCACGTGAGGGGGCGGGGTGATCTCGGGGTTGCCGGTGACCGCCCGGAGCGAGGCCTCGGTGAGCACGATCTCGTGGTCGCCTTCGGCGAAAGCCGACCAGGCCAAGGCGAGCAGGCGGCTGTCGCGCGGTGATGCAGGCTGCATCGGTTCGGGGATCCCGCTGCCGGGGTAGGAGGCGGGGTACCCGAGTCCTGCCGCTGGGCACAGGACGTCGGCCAGCGGTACCACGGTGCCCAGGCCGTAGCGGTCGCAGAAGAGGCGGTGGTACTGCCGCCAGATGGGGTGTCCGTGTGGGTGGCGGCTGAGCCTGAGCAGGGCCGATGCGCCCCGTGCGGCGTCGTGGGCGACGGTTCGGGGGATGCGGAGATCGCAGTCCAGCCGGAGGTCCAGGGCCAGGGGGGATCGGCCTTTTGCGGAGTGGACGCGCATTCGTGTGGTGAGGCTTTGGCGGAGGGCGGCTCGTTCGGCGGGATCGTTGACGGCGTTGTGCTGGGTGAGTGCGTCGTGAATCGCCGTGAGGTCGGTGAGGAGGTCGCCGGGTCCGGGGTCCGGGTGGCCAGCGGACAGGGTGGTGATCAGGTGGCCGAGTGGGTCGGTGACGGTGCTTGGTGCCCGCAGGCTGGTGATCAGGAGGCCGTGGTGGATCAGCTCGTTGACCAGTGCGCGCGCGGCTGCGCGGTCCCCGGTGGGGAAGCGTTGGGTGAGCGCGTCGAGGAGGTCGTGGACGCGCGTTGGGTGGCGGGTGAGCTGGTCGATGTACTTCACCGCCGGGCTGTAGCCGAGTTGCACGCGGTTCTGCCCGTTGGGGATCTCGACCTGGTCGCCGCGGATGGTGCGCAGGTCGGTTCGCACGACGGTGAGGTGCTCGAGGAGGGGAGAGGTTTCGAGGGTGGTGATGAGGTCGCGGAGCCAATCGGCGTCCGGGCGGGCGGTGAGTCGGTGTTGGGATCCCCAGCGGACGGCGGCGGGCCCGGAGTCAACGGGGGCGACACCGGCCCAGGTGCTGTGGGGTGTGGGGCGCCCGCTGGCCCGGAGGAGGAAGCGCGCGATCGTCTTGGTTGCTCGGCGGATCCGGTTGGCGCCGATCGAGTCCGTGTGCAGGCGGGCGAGGGTGTGCGCCAGGCCGGTGCTCTGGGTCACGGCGGTGGCGAACTGGTCGTCGGCGAGCACCCGGTCGAGCCATGCGCGGCAGGAGTCGAGGTCGGTGAGGTCGGGCCAGTCGTGGGGGAGGGCTGCCAAGGGAGAGGTCGCAGCACGCAGCAGCGCGACGGGGGTGGGGGTGTAGAGGGGGGCGCTCACCGTGCTCCGATCCGTGGGTGAGGCTCCGGGGCTGGGTGGTGTCCAGCCCCGGAGCGTGGGGTCAGACCGAGCTGCCGGAGCAGGCGGAGGGGCAGGTGGAGCCGCAGCCGTCGTCGGTGGCGCAGGCCGCGGCGGCCTGGCCGCTCGGGACGTCGACGACCGTCGTGAAGGTCAGCGCGAACGGGTCGGGGGTGATGACCGGCGTGGCGGCGATCGGCGCGGCGGGGGGCGCGAGGGTGGGTGCGCTCATGCTGTAGCTCCTTGTTGCTGGGTTCCACCTGCTGGTCGCAGGGGGTTCTTGGCGGCTGATGCAGGCTGCATCAGCCGGGTGGGGTGGTGCAGGTCGTCCAGGTCAGTCTTCTGAGTCCGATGAGCACGCGGGAGAGGATCAAGTCGTCGTCCGGACCGACGTGCGCGACCGCGACGAAGGCGGCCTCGGCTCTGGCCAGGTCCTTCTCGTCGGGCCAGCGAAGGGTGTGGCGGTTGGGCGGGGTGATGCTCATTCCGGGCTCTGGGTGCCGGTGTTCGGCCAGCAGGCGGCGCACATCTGGTCGGCCCGGTCGTGGGGTGTCGGCGGCCAGCGGGGTGCCCCGGGGCCGGGCCAGCAGGGCGCTCCGCAGACGGCGAAGGTGTAGGGCTTGCCGCCCCAACCGGCGGCCTCGGCGTGGGGGCCGCGGAAGCGGTGGACGCTCGGACGCGGGGGGAGTCGGTGGCTGCGAATTCGGAAGACTCCTCGGCAGGCGACCGGTTCGGCGAGGGCGCGGTGTCGTTGTGCCGGGTGCGAAGTGATGCAGCCTGCATCACCTGCCGCCGTCCGACCGGCCGGATCGGGGTGCCTGGTCACGGCCTGCTCCTGGCCGCGACCACGAGCAGGCCTATCACCAGGGCCGGGACGAGCGCCGTCCCAAGCCAGGAAAACGACGGGTGTAGAGCCGCCATCGGTGCCTCCTTGACCAGCCTCCGCTGCCTGTAGCATCCGCATGTCCAACTTATGACAACGCTATCATGCGTTATCTAAGGTAGATTATCTACCTTAGCCCTGGGGTCCATTCGGGTGGTTCCGCGCGATACGCTCTGTAAGTAGTGCAGGTGGGCGAGTCTGGTGCGGTCGATCCACCAACAGCGGAGGGTGCAGGCGGCGGCATGGCCACGAGTCGGACGGCGAAGAAGTACATCCTGGGCAAGGAGATCGCGTACATGATGCGGTCGGCTGGCAAGGTTCAGGCCGACGTCGCGCGCATCCTCGGTACCAGTCAGTCGAAGATCGCTGGAGTGCTGGACGGCAAGAACGCCATGTCGCTCGGTGATCTGGAGCGCTTGGCCAATCATCTGGGGTTCACCGACCCCGATTACCACGCGACGCTGTTCGACCTCCGCCACGAGAACCACAAGCGCGGGTTCTGGAGCACCGGATACCGGCGCGCTTATAGCGAAGAGCTTCGTATGCGCGTGGACGTCGAATCTCATGCTGACAGAATTAGAGAGTTCGAGGTGGAAGTGATCCCCGGGCTCTTGCAACATCGGTCTTATGTTGATGCGCTCTATGAAGGCATTCCCGAGGTGAACGGCCTCTCCCGCGACGAACAGATCCAGGCAAGGGTGGCACGTCAAGACATCTTCGAGGGAGCCGACCCGCCGATGGTGCACTTCGTGCTGTCGGAGTCTTGTCTCCGTCGCATGTGGTGCTCACCTGCGGTGATGGACGTTCAGATAGATTATCTGATCCAGTTTTCGCAGCGTGAGCATGTGATGCTACAGATCATGCCCTTCTCAGTCCCCGTTGGGCGTCGAGTGTCCTTCAATAACACGTTCACTCTGTTGCGAATGCCGTGGAGCGGCATGGCGGGGCCGCTCGAGATGGCCTACGTCGAGAACGAGGGCGAGTTTCGCTTCCACGACGATGAGAAGGCGCTTAACAACTACGATTCCGCGTGGGCGCGACTGACCAGCGCAGCGCTGAGTTTCGAGGATTCGCGGACTTTCCTCCGTCAGGTGGCAAAGGAGTTCCGTGACCAGTAGCCCAACCATTGAGACAGGGAGCCCGATGACGACCGTCCAACCCGTTTTCCGCAAGGCCACGAGCAGTCAGCCGAACCAGAACTGTGTGGAAGTGGCCCGCGGTCAACAGAAGGTCGACGTGCGCGACTCCAAGGCCATCGGGGCTGGTGGCCTCTCCGTGTCGCCGCATACGTTCGATCTGTTCCTGGCCACCCTACGGTGATCGGGTAGTCGCCAAGCGCCACCTTGACCACCAGGGGGCCGTGGACTCGCAAGGGGGCGAGCTCACGGCCCCTTTTGATGCAGGCTGCATCACGGGCGGTGGCCACCAAGTTGTGGTCCGGGTTTGTTCGTGCTGACTTCAGTTGACATCTAGGCCATTTTGCCTAGGCTCTAGGGAGTAGTGCGTCTGAACTCAGCAGAGCCGCGATTGCCCTGGGGAGGGGGATGTGCGGCGCGGACCGGGGGGCGTCATGCGCTTGATCGGCTTGTGTGGCGTGGCCTGCTTCGCGGGCGTGTTGCTGGCGGGGTGTTCCGTCGGGGCGCCGAACCCGCCGGCGCCAACGTCCACAGCGGTGATGCAGCCCGCATCACCCACCTCGAGCCGGGCGCCCGTGGGCACTGCGGACGAGCATCCTGCGGTGGTCGCGGTTCGGGCGTGGGCGCAAGCCTGGTGTCCGTGGGATTGGCGGCAGCCCTGGGGGAACAGGGAACACATCGCGCGGGGGTTGATGACGTCCGCTGCTGCGGCCGCGCTTCCGGTCACGGATCCGGAGGTCTGGCGCCAGCAGGTCGTCGACCGTCACGAGCTGGCGAGCTGCGCGGCGTGGACGGTGCAGTTGTCCGCCGGCCCGCGCGACTCCTCGGCGGTTCACGTTTCGGTGACCGCCACCCGCACGGTCCAGAGCGACACCGGGGCTAGTTCCGCCACGTGGCGTGAGGACCGCCGGGTCGTCCTGACCGGGGGCACTTGGTTGGTCGACGCGGCCGTCGTCGGGGGTTGAGACCTTGGGGCGGGCCATTGTCGGCGCGGTGCTCGGCATCGTGTTCATCACCGTGGTCGGTGTGCTGGCGACCGTGGTGTTCGTCGGCGGCAGCGCGGGGTCCGAGTGCGACGCCAGGCTGATTCAGCACCTGGGCGACCAGGACCTCGACGCGGACCAGCTCAACACCGTGCAGGTGATCATTACCGTGGTGCAGCAGCGTTCGCTGCCGGACCGGGCCGCGGTCATCGCCGTGTCCACGAGCCTGGTCGAGGCGACCCTGCACAACCTTCCGACCGGGGATCGTGACTCGCTCGGGATCTTCCAGCAGCGGCCCAGCCAGGGATGGGGAACGCCGGAGCAGATCATGGACCCTGTCTACGCCACGGGGAAGTTCCTGGACGCGCTCGTGGTGGTGTCCGGGTGGGAGACGATGCCGCCCGGGGTTGCAGCGCAGACCGTTCAGCGGTCCGCGTACCCGGATCGCTACGCACCGCAGGAGTGGCCCGCCCAACGGTTGATCGCGGGTGTGCGTGCCCGCGTCGGCAATCTGCCTTCGCCGTGTGCTCCGCCACCTGCCGGTGTGAGTCCGAACCTGCCCGAGGTGGTTCGCCGGGCCTTGACGCAGCTCGGGAAGCCGTACTGCTGGGCGGGCGGTTCGTCCACCGGCCCTACCCCGGGGGATGGCTCGTCGCCTCCTCCGTGCGGATCGTCGTCGCCGGGCTTCGACTGCTCGGGGCTGATGCTCTATGCCTTCGGCCCCTATCGAACACTGCCCAGGACCAGCCGGGCGCAGTACAGCACCCCTGGGTCGATTCAGGTCGCGGTAGCGGATGCACAGCCGGGTGACCTGCTCTTCTGGGGTTATGACCGGTCCAACCCGGCGTCGATCCACCACGTCGCGATGGTGGTTGCGTCGGGGGTGTTGGTCGAGGCACCGGAAGACGGGCTCACGGTGCGGCAGCGGCCCTACAGCGCGGACGGCCCCGGGTTGATGCCCATGGCGGTGCGGGTGGGGGCGGCATGACTTCGCGGAGTCGACCGGTGCCGGTGATGCAGCCTGCATCACCGGGGCGCGTGGTCGTCGTGGGGGCGGCGGGCGGGGTCGGCACCTCGGCCGTTGCCCGGATGCTCGATGGGTTTGACGCCGGAGTGTGGCGTGCTGACTGGTCTTCCCCGTTGCCCGCGGGGACGGCGTTGATCACCGGCGTGTCGATGCAGGCCATGGAAAGGGCGCGCCAAGCGCTCACCACGTTGGCGGGTCGTCCCGTGCTGGTGGTGGTGAGCGACGGGCGGGGACGTCCGCCTGCGGACGCGCGGGCGTTGCTGACGATGCTGCGTCCTTTGACGCGAGAGGTCCGCACGCTGCCGTACATCCCCGCTTGGCGCGCGTGCGCGAGTCCCGGGGGGCTGACTCCTCCCGTGGGCGGGGCTTGGGAGGCAGTGAACGAACTGCGGGCGGTATTCGGTCTCGCACCGATTCCCGCACAGAAGAGGAGGCGTCGATGAATCAGCCCGGATACAACGTCCCGGACCCGCCCCCAGCACCACCTCCCGGGTTGGAGAACTTCGGCAACTCGATCGTGAGCTGGATGAAGTGGGGTGGCATGTTGGCCATCTTCGTGGGCCTGATCATGTGCGCGATCATGATGGCGGTCGGGCGGCGAAACCGCAGTGAGATGGCTGCTCAGGGCATGATCGGCGTGCCCTGGGTGATCGCCGGTGCGTTGATCATCGCTGGTGGGGCCGGGATCGTCACCGGTCTGTTGGGCGGGTGAGCGCGCGATGACGTGGGACGCGCGTACGCCGCGGTGGCGTCGCTGGCCGGTAGTGCTGCTGCTGCTCGTGCTGGTGTTCGCGGGGCTGGCAATCGCGGCCTTGGTCTACGCCGATTCCGACCGGGAGTCGGCCTCCACTCCGGCGCCGACCGGGTCACCGCCGGTGTCGGGGCTGGAATGGGGCGAGGTCACTTGGTACTGGGTTCACGGTGCCCAGGTGCCCGTGTCGAGAACTCATGGCCCCCGGGAGAACGGGGACTTGGCGCGGGGCTTTGCCCATACCCCTCAAGGCGCGGTGCTGGCCGCTGTGCACATCTCGACCCGTACCTCCGGGATGGCGGGCGGGGAGGAAGTGTTCGGCCCCACGATCAGAACGCAGACGACCGGAGACGTTGAGCGCTACTACACCGCCATCGCCGGAAACTATCAGGAGTTGCGAGGCGGCGGGGCGGCTCCGTTGATCATCGGGTATCGGCTCGATCCGGGAAGCACCGCCGACGATGTGCGGCTCAGCATCCTGGCGCGCGTGGCGAACCCCACCAATCCGTCCTTGACGGCGCTGATCACGGGACCGCTTCACGTCCGGTGGGTGGGGGACGACTGGAAGCTCGTCGTGCCGACGGGCGCGGGGGAGCAGGTCAAGGAGATCCCGCCGGGGTTCTCGGCCATGCCGGGTCAACGGCTGGCCAACCGCTAGCCCAACGGTGATGCAGGCTGCATCACCCACTGACGGATCAGGAACGCCGCTGCGGCGTCAAGGGGGAAGCAATGTGCGCGGTCTGGGCGAACGTCTTATCGCTGGGTGGATGCCAGGTCCTCGAGTGGACAGGCGACCTGATCGGCATGGGTGTGGAGGCCGTGGCCGGAGACGTCTTGGAAGGCGCGGCAAAGTCTGCCGGACAGTCGGCCGGGCAGTTGATCACCGCGTCGTTGACGTGGTGGACGTACAACGGCTCCGTCGACTTCGCCTCACCCGCGATCCGGACGGTCCAGTCCTACACGATGCCGTTGACCTTGATCATGCTGACCCTCGGCGTGATCCTCGCTGGCGCGAAGACCGCCCTGGCACGCAAGGGTGAGCCGCTGGTTCACCTGGCCGCGAACCTGTTCAGCTTCATCATCGTGACCGCGGCCGGGGTGGGCATCCTCGCGGCCTTGCAGGCTGCCGGAGATTCCTACAGTTCGTGGATCCTGAGCAAGAGCGGGACCAGCCTCGGTGATCGCTTCGCCGTTGCCGCGATGTCCAGCTACAGCGGGGCCTTCGGGATCATCATGATCTCGCTGCTGTGCATCGTGATCGCCTTCATTCAGTGGATGTTGATGCTGTTCCGGATGGCTGCGTTGGTGGTGATGGCTGGCGCGCTGCCGATGGCGGCCGCCGCGTCGGTGGTGCAGGGGCGCAGCGACTCGCGCAACAAGATCATCGGATGGAGCTGCGCGATCATCTTCTACAAGCCGATCGGCGCGACGGTCTACGCAGAGGGCATCCTGACGATCTCCGAGGGCAAGACGTTGATGACCCTGTTGCAGGGGACCGTCATTTTGATCATGGCCGTGGTCGCCTTTCCGGTGCTGGTCAAGTTGTTCGCCTGGGCTCCGTCGATGGCCGCGTCCGGAGGTGGCGGCCTCGCGGCCGCCGCTGGCCTGGGCGGCCTGCTGATGCTGCGGCGCGGTGGGGACGGTGGCGGTGCCGCCGGTGCGGACGGTGGCGGAGGCACGGCGGGTGCGGGTGGAGGCGGTGGTGGTGCTGGCGGTGGAGGCGGCCCCAACGATGGCGGCCTGGCCGGTCAACACGCCCGCGAGATGGCCCCGGGCGGGGCAGGCTCGTTGCAGGGAGGCCAAGGCGCTGACCGCCCTGCCGACTCCGGTCAGGGTCCGGGCTCTGCCGGTGCAGCCGGACCTCCGGCACCGGCGGAATCCGGTGCGGGCGGAGGAGAAGGCGGGGCGCAGCCCCCCGGGGTCGGCGGTGGGGCCGCTGGAGGCGGTGGGACCGCTGGAGGCGGTGGGACCGCTGGCGCTGGCGGGGCGGACAAACCCGCGTCCGGCGGTGGGGGAGCGGCGGGCGGTGAAGCGGCGGGAGCGCATCCCGCCGTCGCGGTGGCGCAACGCGTTCACGAAAGCACCAAGAGCGCGGCGGAGGACGCGACCGACACCGGTCCGGACCGCCCTTCCTCGTGAAGCACGCCGATCTTCGCGGTGACGCTGATGCAGCCTGCATCAGCCTTCCAGTCGATCTAGGGGGTTGAAGTGCCGACGTTTGGGGATTGGCGGAGGAGACGCGGGTTCGAGGTGATGGGCCTGCCCGGTGGGCACCTGGCCGCAGTCATGACGGCGGTGTGCCTGCCGCTGTTGATCGGCCTCTTTAGCTGGACGGCCGGTCTCGTCGCCTTGGTCCCCGGTGGGCTGGTGGCCGCTGCGGTGCTGATCCGGTCCGGGGGCACGCCGGTCGTGGTCCTTCTCGCACGACGCTGGCTCTGGGCGCGCGCTTACCGCCGTGGCATGACGACTTACCGGTCCGAGCTGGTGAGCAAGCTGCCGGGACCGACCTACCTCCCTGGGCCGCTGGCGCCGGTGGAACTGCTGGCCGCGCAGCAGGTGAACGGATCGCGGGTCTCATGGTTGTGGGACCGGAGGTCCGGCTGCCTGACTTCCCAGGTGCGGCTCTCCTCGACCGGGACGCTTCTCGCACGGCCCCAGGACGCGGACTCGTGGGTGGAGAGCTGGGGTTCTTGGCAGGCGAATCTGGGCCACGTCGCCGGGATCCGGTCGGTGGCCGTCGTGGTCGAGACCGCCCCATCGGCAGGCTCACGAGTGCGGGACTACGTCCTGGCGCACGTCGCCGACAACGCACCTCCGGTTGCCCGGGAGCTCATGGACGGCGTGTTGGAGGAGTTGCCGGGCCAGACCTCGGAGGTGCACCAGTGGCTGGCGATCACCCTCGACCCTCGTCGGCTGCCGGGCTCCCCGACCACCATGCAGGAGGCGGTGGCTGAGGCCTCGGTGACGGTGGCGGGGCTTACCGATTCCCTCAACGGCGGCGGCGTGAGCGTGTTGGGGCGAGCCACCCCCGCGTGGACGGCGGCGCGGATGCGGGCCGCGTTCGATCCCGGGACCCGCGGGCAGATCGAGCGTGAGCTCGACGGGGAAGCCGCGCTGAGTTGGCAGCAGGCTGGGCCGCAGGCGATGGTCGAGGAGTGGGACCACCTCCAGCACGATTCAGGCTGGTCGGTGACCTACGCGTTAAGGGATCTTCCTGCCTCTCGGGTGCGCCATGACGTACTTCGGCGGCTGGTTGCACCGGGTAAATGGCCTCGGCGGGTTGCTCTGCTCTATCGGCCGTACCCGGCCGCTGTCGCGGCGGCGGTGGTGGATGCGGAGCTGAACGCCGCGTCCGTGCGCAGCGTGGCCGCGAGGAAGACCAGGCGCGACTACTCGGTGCGGGAGCAACTGGATTCGGCACTGGCCACGGCCACGGCGGTGGAGCAAGCGCGGGGCGCCGGCCTGGGGGAGCCGGGCATCGTGGTGACGGTGACGGTGACCGATCGGGACGAGTTGGCGGCGGCGTGTGCCGACGTGGAGACCAGAGCTCGAGGTTGTCGGCTGCGCTTGGTGCGCCTGTTCGGGGCGCAACTGCTGGGTTTCACCGCCGCGATGGGTGTGGGGGTCGATCCCTACGAACTCGCCGCGCGCACCCCAGGGCCAGCGAAGTGAGGGCCCGGACCAACTCGGGGGAGGCTCCGGTGATGCAGGCTGCATCACCGGACTCCGCGGCCGTCGACGCCGTGCGCAAGGCGGACGCGCTCGCGGGGGAGACCTTGGCGCGGTTCGCGGCGCAGCAGATGACCGCGCAGCCGGAAGCCGACCTGCCTGCCGAGTGGCGTACCGCCCGGGACAAGCCCGTGCCTCCCGCGTTGGGCTGGCGCAAACCTGGTGCGGGGCGTTCACCGTTCACGCCTGGGCTGGCTCGCTGGGTCGCGCCGACCAGCCAGCTCGCGGGCCTCTACCCGTTCGTGTTGTCGGCGGGGGCTCCGCCGGGGGTTCCGGTCGGGCAGCACCAGTTCACGCTGGAGCCGGTCGGCCTGGACGCCGGGGAATGGCTTCGATCCGGGCTGGTGACGAACACCGGGATCTACCTGACCGGCGAGCCGGGCACCGGCAAGTCGACCATTGCGAGACGCCTGATGTGGGGCTTGTCTGCCTTCGGGACCGGCGTCTTGGTCCCGGCCGACACCAAGGGAGAGCACCGGGCGCTCGTGGAGGCGCTGGGGGGAACGTGCGTCACCCTGGGCCGCGGGCTCCACCGAATCAACCTGCTCGACCCGGGACCGCTCGGAAGCGTGGTCGATGAGGTTCCTGCCGCCGAACAGGATCGACTTCGGAAAGAGATCCAGTCGCGGGCTCTGACCTTGACGGAAGGCGGGTTGACCATCGCGTCGGGTCGCCCCCTCGATGATGCCGAACGGCTCGGGTTGGCGTTGGCCTACGAGCTGCACGCCCGTCGACGGCCAGCTGACACTCCGACTCTGGCGGACCTGGTGACGATCTTGCGTGAGGCTCCGGAGGAGGTGCGGGCCGCGATGCACGCGGCCGACGAGGTCGAGCTGGCGCGGCTGCTGCGGCCGCTGCTTGTTCGGCTACAGCTTCTGCTGCGGGGGCCTCTGGCGGGTCTTTTCGCTGGGCAGTCGACGTTCAGCATCGACGCTGACACACCGGGCGTCTGCTTGGACCTGTCCCGCCTGACGTCCGATGCCGAGGACACCGCCGTGGCCGTCGCGATGCTGGCGGCCTGGGGGTGGTCCGCCGCGTTGATCGACGCGGGGCAGGAGTCGGGCAGGCGGAGGACCTGGGTTCAGGTGTTCGATGAGCACTGGCGCGTACTGCGCGCGGGCGCGGGCATGGTGGAGCTGACCGACCAGGTGACTCGGCTGGGCCGCCATCGGGGGGTGCAGTCGATCCTGGCCACGCACTCGCTCGATGACTTCCGAGCGCTGCCCACGGAGGAGGACCGGGCGAAGGCCAAGGGCATGGTCGCGCGCTGCGCGATAGCCGTCGTGGCCGCACAGCCACAGTCCGAATTGGACGCGTTGGCGTCGATCGTGCCGCTGAGCCCCGACGAGATGGCGCTGATCAGGTCGTGGGCCGCTCCTCCGACGTGGAGCGCCGGCAGTCAGCATCCTGGTCGTGGGCAGTTCATGATCAAGGCCCGGGAGCGCTTGGGCCTGCCGGTCCGGATGAGGCTTGCCGCTGCCGAACGCCGTTTCCACGACACCGACCAGGCGTGGCGGCAGTGAGCACGGGGGAGCTACGTGACGACGTTGTGCTGGCCTGGTCGGCTCTCGGGTTGGTCGTCGCGCTCGAGGCGGTCGCCGGGCTGCTGTGGTGCGCGGAAGCGGGTTCGGCGGTGGTGTCCGGGGGAGAGGTTCCCGCTTTTCGGTGGGGTATCGGCCCGCTGGCGGCGCTGGTAGTCGACCAGCCTGGGGGCCGGCGAGCCTTGACCTTCGCGTTGTTCGCTGTGTTGCTGTGCGCGGTCGCTGTCGTGGTGATGCGTGCTGCATCACCGCTGAGGCGGCGGCTCCGGGCTCGGCGGCAGAGGGCCGCGGTCGAGGCGGTGAACGCCGTCGCGGACGTGAGCGGCATGGACGCCCGGAGCCGTGAGCGCGAGACGGCTCGGTTGCATCCCGGATTGGCCGCTCGGGTCTCCGGGCGTCCGGTGGGTCCGGACGTGCTGGGGGTGGTGTTGCCGTCCGGTCCCGAGGTGTTCGTGGGTTGGGAGGACGTGGAGGTGGCGTTCATGGCTCCGCGGTCGGGGAAGACGACCGCGCGGGCGATCCCGCGAATGCTGGCCGCGCCTGGTCCCGCTGTTGGCACGGCGAACAAGCCGGATCTCTTCGCCGCGACCTGGCTGCCCCGGTCGCGGGTGGGTCGGGTGTGGCGGTTCGACCCTCAGCAGGTCGCTCACTCCGTCCAGGAGTTCTGGTGGAACCCGCTGCAGAAGGTTCGCGATGACGAGTCGGCGCGGCAGCTCGCGGCGCAGTTCACGCAAGCCATCGCGCCGAACGGCGGCGATCCCTTCTGGGCGAACGCGGCGGCGGATGTGTTGTCCGCGTTTTTCCTGGCGGCCGCGCTCGAGGGGGAGTCGCTACGCGAGGTGTGGCGGTGGTTGAACAGTTCCACCGACGACTACCCGGTGCGGCTGCTGGACGAGGCGGACTACGGGCCTGTGGCAGAGGGCCTGCGCAACGTGATCAACCTCCATCCGGAGACGCGGGACAGCGTGTTCCAGACGGCACGGACGGGCGCGAGTTGCCTGCGAAATCCCCGGATTCTCGCTTGGGTGACGCCGCAAGCGGGGTTGCCGCAGTTCGATATGGACGCCTTCGTCGTGTCCACCGACACCGTGTACCTCATGTCGCGGGACACCGCCGGTGCTGCGTCTCCTTTGCTGGCGGGCTTTCTGGATCAGCTCTTCGACGCTGGGCAAGCGGAGGCTGAGCGGCACGGCGGGCGGTTGCCGGTGCCGATCACGGCCGTTTTGGACGAGGTTGGGAACATCGCGCCCTGGGACAGGCTGCCCAAGGTGGTCTCCTTCTCGGGGTCGATCGGCGTCTCGATCACGGCGATCTTGCAGTCGTGGGCTCAAGGGGAACGGGTGTGGGGACGTAACGGGATGGAGATGATGTTCGGTGCGGTGACCGTGAAGGTGTTCGGTGCCGGGATTGACGACGATGCGCTGACGCGGCGGATCTCCATGCACGTGGGTCAGCACGAGGTCGCGCACCGGACGACCACTCACGGCGCTGGTGGTCGCTCGGACACTGTCGGCAACCAGCAGCGGGACCTTCTTCCTCCGGATGCCGTCCGCGCGTTGCCGAAAGGCACCGCTTTGGTGATGGTGACCGGCAGGCGGCCGGTGATGGTGCGGTTGGTTCCGCACTACGAGTCGCCTCTCCGCGACCAGGTGGGGGAGTCGATTGCCCGGACCAGAAGCGAGCTGGCCGATCGGCTGGCGCAGCAGGGCCAGTGATGCAGCGTGCATCAGGATGATCCACAACCGGAGTGGGATCCGGGGGAGTTGGTGGAGTGGCTGGAGTCCACCTTGTTTCCGGTCTATCTCCGGCCGCTTGGGCGACCGGGAATGCGGTGGTGCAGCCGGTGGTGGGCGCACGCGGAGGCATGGGTGCGGTTCGCCGCGTGCCATCGCGCGTGGGGCGAGTTGGCCGCAGAGGGCGGGGTTGGTCTGTCGGTCTGGCACCGTGATCACCTGGATCCGATGCTGCGGGAACTGCTGGGGGAGTCCGGTCCGTTCGCGGCGTGCATCCCGCGGTCGGGCACCGATCCGAGTCGGGCGAGGCACGTCCTATCCCCGGGCTACGAGGTGGACCCGATTCCGGTGGAGAGCTAGCCATCGAACCGAGTGGCTGCGCGAACCCGAGCGGGCGGAGCTGCACGACGGTGAGGATCAACTCCCCCTGATGCAGGCTGCATCAGGGGGAGTTGTGCGCTGTGGCGAAGGCCAGGGGAGTGGTCGGCGAGGCCCAGCGGTAGCCCCCGAGGTCCGGGTGTTGGGTGACCTCGACCAGGTGCGCGCTGTCGATGTGCAGTTCGACGCGATGATCGGTTAGTTGGCGGAGGCGGCTTTGCAGGTGCCCTGAGTCGGCTTCGGCGCGGCCGTAGGCGAGAGTGATGTGGGGGCGTTCGCCAAGGCTGGTGCTGCCAGGACCGAGCACGGTCTCCACGGTGGCTGCGAGGGCGGCGCGGACCTGGTTCCACAGGTGGTCGGGCACCAGGTCGAGCACGATAGCGGAGCGGCTGGCCATCGCCGGTCCGGCGGTCATGGTCATGACGGGTTGGGTGCCTGCGGTCGCGGTAAGAGCGGCGACGAGCTCGTCTCGCGCGTGGAGGGGGATCGTGCTGCGGATCTTGACGAGGGTGGCGTGCAGCCAGTCCACCGGCACCGGTGTCAGCGCTGGGGAGTTGGTCAGGACGGGGGCGTAGGCGGTGGTCAGTGGATTGAGGGCGCCGGGTGCCGGCAGGTAGTAGATGTGCGGCAGTTGACGCTGTGACCAGACCCGTTGCGGGGTGAAGAAGTTCTGCATGGCGGTTCAGCGGGGCCGCGGCGGGTCGGGGAAGGTGTCGTACCACTCCATCGTTCCCCAGTGGTGAAACAGGCTCGCGAGGTGTTGCAGCGGGCGCCGTCTCGATCGGGTGTTCCGATTGGCTATCTCGATCAGTATCGCCAGCGTCGTCTCCCGCAGTTGCTGCCATTGCGGTGTACGCCCGTTGGCGCGCACGGCAGCGAGGAGTTCGGTCACGTTGCTGCTTCGCGGGTCGTGGTAGGCGGGGGCGGGGTGTCCGGGTTCCAAGGTGGTGAGCGCCCAGGCAAGATCGTCGGATTCCAGGATGGCCACCACGTCGCTGACATCGACGTCGAAGACCGATTGCAGGGAGTCACGTTCAGCCATCAAGCGGCTCGCGTGGTCGACACCCGCCTGATAGATCGCTGCCGTGAGCAGGACGACCTGGTCGAGGGGGAGGGTGGGACCGGTGTCGGGGCGACTGCCGACAGCCCGTTCCAGGTTGGCGACCGGGCGGGTGGCGTATTCGGCCAGGATCGCGCCTGCTGCGGTCAGGCAGTCCGCTAGCGGGGCTCGGTGGAGGTCTCCCCACATCCGCACCGATTCTTCAAAGCCCCACTGCGGACGCCCGTCCTGCCCTTCTCCGTCGGCCCAATCGGATACCGGCCGGTGGTTGGTGGCCATCAGCGCCCCCTGCCGTGACTCAAGTTCACAGGAGCACCGTACGGGACCTGGGGGAGTGGAGGCTTGCCGGTGAGCGTGGGTGCTCACCGGCAAGCATGGAGGCGGTTCGCCGCGTTGTTGATGCGGGCTGCATCACCCGGCCTTGGGCGTTCGTTCCGCTTTGCGCAGCCGCTGTTCGAGGGTGCGGACCGTCACCTGGAGTGCCTTGACGTCGCCTTCGAGCCGGGCAAGGCGCGTCTCGGTTTCGTTGGCGTCGGCGCTGGTGTTCGTCGGCGGCTTGGTGGAGTTGGCGCCGGGGGAGAGGACCTTGCTGGCGTCGTTGGCGGCGGAGCGTCCGGTGTTCATCGGGACTTCCGACGCTCGTCGGTGTGGGTCCTGTCCGGGGCGGCGGCGGGTCGGGGGTCGGGGGAGTTAGTGGTGGGGCCGGTGGTGCGAGGAGTGTCCGGCACGACTACCCGTTTCGCTGCTTCGACGGCTTCTGCGGCTTCTGGATCGGTGGTGCGGAACTCGGCGTCCGGGGCTTCGGCGTCCGGGGTGGTAAGGGATTCGTCGTACTCGGCTTGGGCCTGGGTGAAGGCGTTCACCGCGCGGTCGTACTCCGCGGTCGTCGTCTCGACGCGCCTGCTCACCTTCTCGACGGTGGCCGCGCCTTGGCGGGCTTGTTCTGCCGCGCGGTGGGCGGTGTCGCGCAGTCGGCGGATCTCCCACTCTGGTGCGCTCGTTCCTCGTGCTTGGTCGTGGTCACGCTTGGCGGTGTCCGACTGCGACCGGAGAAACGCTAGGTGGCGCTCGGCTTCGGTGAGGTCGTGGATGGCGTCGTTGACCCCTCGGCGTGCTCGTTCGGCACGTTCGCTGAGCTGTTCAAGCCGTGCCCGGCGGCGGTCGGCGTCGCGTGCGGCGGCGTCTGCGGTTCGTTGTGTGTCGCGTGCGGCGATCTCGGCTCGGCGTTCGGTGTCGCGTTGATCGCGCTCGTCGCGCATCTGCTTGTCGCGGGTCTCGCGTTC
>NZ_KB894464.1 GCF_000374445.1 Actinokineospora enzanensis DSM 44649
GAACGTCGACCATGTCTCGACCCGCCCACGACGTGCCTGACGGCACCGCCGGAAACGACCAAGTACATCCAGTACGAGGCCGTCCCGGCGGCACCGCCAGCCACGCCGATACACGCGTTCTGGGTCGCACCACTAGGTTGCCCACTGGACGCCATAAGGCATGCCAGGGTTCAGCGAGTGGAACCGGAGGTGGATTTCGCCCGCGCTGTCGACCTGGTGGTGTGTGGTTTCGACGAACTCACCTTGGCTGAGACCTCGGACGGCGCGTACTTCCGATGGCGCGTTGTTCTTGGCGAAACGCACGCACAGATCCAGGACGGTGCAGGGTCGGACGGGGATGAAGATCATGCGCGGCGGGGGCTCCGAGAGTTGCGCGTGGACAGCGAAGGAGTGGACTTCACGCCGGGACAACAGGGCGGGGAGGACAAGCCGACCGTCCGGGGTGAGTGTTCCGCCGTAGAGGACTCGGAGGCTGGTAGTGGGTTGCGTGGTCGCTATGTCCAGTTCACTCAGACCATCACTGGTGGCGATGACACGGTGTTGCTCCAGCAGTTCCGGTCGGGGTTCGTCCAGGGACAGGGCGATCCGCGACTCGGCGGTGTGCCAGCCCGGCGGCGGGGCGGTGGCCGATGCCTCGTCGACCATCTCCGCCATGTGGCCGATCGCCTCGTCGACGCGCCGGCGAATGGTGCGGGTGTCGCAGTCCTCCTCGTTGGCGGCCCACTGGACGCGATCCTGGTAGAGCGGTTGCCGAACCTCCTGGCCGAGGGCGAACGCGGCGACGGCGGCCACCGCCAGGTCCTCGGGGAGACGATCGGCCAACTCGGTGAGCGTGCTGGTCACCTTGCGCCGGATCACCGGCCTGCTATCGCCGGTGTCGATCGCGCAGACGGCGCGCAGGGCGGGGCCGACGCGGTCCTCGATGCGGCTGGCCAGCACGCCGCGGCCCTTGCGCAGCGACTTGAGCTCGCGGACCAGGCTCACGTGTCCGGTCATGGTTCCCTCCCTCGTGGACCGTCGTGGGCAGCCTGCAGCGGCGGTGTGGACCGGAAGTGGACAGATCGTGGATGGCTCAGCCGTGCCGCGGCGAGGCCGAGGAGGTCATGGACACCCGCAGGGCGGTGCCCATCCGGACGCCGTCACGACCGAGGAACACGCCGGACGTCCCGATCCGACACAGGACGAGATGGTCGGCCGCCCCGATGCCGAACGCGACCACACTCGGACTGGCCTGCCACCCGGGGTCCACCAGCGCGTCGTACGCGGTGTGCCATGTTGTGGGGTCGGTCGGTCTCCCGTCGGAGGCGAAGAACACGACCGGACGGCGCACCGGAGAGCGGCCTGCCTCGATCACCCGCATGTCCCGGTCGATGGTGTCGCGCAGGAATGCGAAAACAGGTCCGAAGTTGGAGCCGACCTTCGGCTGCGGTGCGGCCACCTCCGGCAGTTCCGCGAGGGGGCGCAATGGGTGCAACAACCGTGGCGCACCGGCGAAGCTGACGATACAGACCCGGACCAGCACGTCGGTGTCGGTCCCCGAGTCGCGGAACTCGCGCAGACCCGCGTTCAACTCGTCGAGGTGATCGGTCGTCGACGACGATACGTCACAGACCACATAGCACGGCAAGATCTCGGTACGCATCCGTCCTCCTCGTCTCGGTTCCCCGATCCTCTCCGGCCCGCGTCGACCGAAAGTGGACGAAATGTGGACGAGCCGATACCCGGGCGGCCGATTGCGCGATGTCCCCGGAGAGGTCAAGCTCGCACGCGGGGAGGCGGAGTGGACTTTCGGATGCTGGGACCGCTGGAGGCGTGGCACGACGGCGAACCTGTCTCGCTTGGTGACCAGCAGCAGCGGTACTTCCTGGTCGTGTTGCTGCTGCACGCGAACCGACCACTCTCCCCCGAACGGCTGGCCGAGGTCATCTGGCCCGGTCGCCCAAAGTACGTGTCACAGGTACGCCAGTACATCAGCAGGCTGCGTACCGCCTTCCGCGACGCCGACGACGTAGCCATCGAGAAGACGCCCACCGGCTACGTTCTGCGAGTCGCCGATAAGCAGGTGGACGTGACGCACTTCCAGCGGCTGTGCGAGGCGGCGCGCGGTGCGGGCGACCGTGCACGGGAGATCGAGCTCCTGCGCGCCGCGGTGGCCCTGCGGCGTGGTCGGTTCCTGGAGGACATCGACATCGACCGGGTGGGCGGATCCGACGTCGTGTTCTCGGACCAGGCGTACTTCGACGCCGTGGGGGACCTGGCCGAACTGGAGCTCGACACCGGTGACCACCGGTCGGCCCGGGACCGGTTGCGGGGCACGACCCGGATGGACCCGACGCAGGTGCGGCACGCCGCCCTGTTGATGCGCGCGCTTATCGCGGGTGGCGACCACCGCGGTGCCCGGTCGGTGTTCGCCGAGACCGAGGCCGCCGTCGGCGAGGATCTCAACCCGGTGCTGCGCACCCTCGTCGCGCTGGCCGAGCGCGGCGAGCCGGTCAGCTCTCTGCCATCACGCCCCGGCGGCTTCACCGGCCGCAAGGAGGAGCTCGCGGAGATCGAGGCCGCCGCGGCCATGGGCCGGGGCGTGGTATGGGTCAGTGGCGCGCCCGGCGTCGGCAAGAGCGGTCTCGCCGTGGAGGTCGCGCACCGGATGCGGGACCGATTCCCCGACGGGCAGTTGCTGGTACGCCTCAACGGCCACGCCCCCAACGTGCGGACCATGACCACCGAGGACGCGCTCTCCCAACTGCTGGTGGAGATGGGCCTGCCCGCCGAGCGGGTACCGGCCACCCTCGGTCGGAAATGCGCGCTGTACCAGGCGCTGCTGCATGACTCCAAGCGGCTCGTCGTCCTGGACAACGCCGAGTCCGCCGAGCACGTCCGCGCGTTGCTGCCCCAGGCTCCTGGCTGTTTCGTCATCGTGACCAGCAGGCGGATGGGGGAACCGGACACGGGAGAGCACATCCGGCTCGCGCCGCTGCCGCCAGACGAGGCGGTCGAGCTGTTCCGACGCATGGTCGACCCGCTGCGGGTGCGTGGCAGGTCGGCCGAGCTCGCCACCGTGGTCAAGCGGTGCGGGTATCTGCCGATGGCGATCCTGGTGGTGGCCGCGCAGCTGCGCAGGCACACGACCTGGCCGTTGGAGCACCTGTTGGGCCTGCTGGCGGAAAGCGGTCCGTGGCGCACCGACGGCGATGACCTCGCGGCCGCGGTGCGGATGTCCTACCAGCAGCTCGACAGCACCCGGCAGCGAATGTTCCGCCTGTTCGGTCACCTGCCGGGGCCACATCTCGACGTGGTGGGAGCCGCCGTCATGGCCGACTGCGCCCCGAGGGCCGCCCGCGCCGCGCTCGACCACCTGCACGAGGTGTGCCTGGTGGAGGAGGTCGCGCCGGAGCGATACCAGATGCTCGACCCGCTCAAGGAGTTCGCCGCCGCCGAACCGTCGCCGATCGCACCGACCGAGCCACGGGATGCCCTGGTGCGCCTGCACGACTACTACCTGGTCACGCTGACCTCGGCGGTGGGCACGGCGTATCCGTTCGACCGCGACCTCCAACCCACGACGGACCGCCGCAGCCCGCAGGCGCTCTCGTTCGTGGACGCGGGTCTCGCCCTCGCGTGGCTCGTCGCCGAACGTGACAACCTGGTGGCCGCCATCGCCCACGCGGCGGCCAACGGGTTGCCCGGACACGCCTGGCGGCTGGCCGTACTCCTGTGGCGCTATTTCCACACCAGCAACCAGTTCGAGGACTGGGTCAACACGTTGCGCCTGGCCAGGGAAATCGTGTCGGACCGCCCGGACGACTACGGCAAGGCGCACGTACTGCTGCGGCTGGCCACCGCGCACGACCGGCTCGGGCAGATCGCGGAGGCCCGGGGCCTGGCCCAGGAAGCACTGGTGGCCTGGGAGCGCCTCGGCGACGTGCGCGGTCAGGCCGCCACGTTGTGCGCGCTGGCCATCCCGACCATGGAGCTCGGCGAGCAGGAAGCCGCGACGGGACAGTTCGAGACGGCGCTGAAGAAGTACGAACAGTGCGCGGACCCGCGTGGCCAGGCGCACGCGTTGAGCATGCTCGGCCACATCGATGAGCTCAGCGGCGATTTGCGTTTGGCGTTGCGCAGGCACGAGGCCGCGGTGCCGCTCCTACGCGAAGTCGGTCATGTGCAGGGACTGGCGCACGCGCTGAACAACCTCGGCACGGTCCAACTGCGACTCGGGTTCCCGAGCGAGGCGTTGGACAACCATGTGGAGGCCTACGAACACGCGGAGGAGAGGGGCGACCGCTGCACCGCGGCCTACGCCTTGAACTACATCGGGAATGTGCACCGGGCACAAGGCAACCTGACCGAGGCCGCACACCACCACTCGCTCGCCCAAGCCGTCGCGGCCGACCTGTCCGATGCCGACCTGCGCACCCGCCTGCACCACGATCGCGGCGAGACCGCCCTGGCCATGGGGAACCTCGTGGAGGCGCGCCGCAACTTCGCCGCCGCCCTCGACCTCGCCGACTCCGATGGCAACCGCGGCCACCAGGCCCACGCCCATCATGGCCTCGCCCGGACCCTGCACCTGAGCGGGAAGCACGCGGACGCCGTGATCCACTGGCGGCACGCCGAAACCGCCTTTGCCGACCTCGGCCAACCGGAGGAGGCGGAGATCCGTGCGGCGCGGTCCGTCTTCGACTGCGCCTGCCACCAGCCGGATTGATCGACATGCCCGACAGCGGAGCGGCACCCGAGGGTCGCCTGAGTTCGGCTATCGGAGCGGTCCGGGAAATCAGCCGACGGACGACGGGCACCGGATCCACCAGGCTGCTTGTCGTCAGCCCGGCGGGTCCGGTGTCTCCCGCGTCGAGGTCGTCAGTGCTGGTGCAGCACCTTGCCCAGGTCCGGGTAGATCTCGCGGACCGCCCCGTGGTTACGCCAGCGGGCCAAGGTCCTGGCCAGGTCACGCAGGTCCAGTCGGATCGTGGCGGAGTCCACGTGGGCAGCGTCGTCGAGGGTTTCGGCCAGGGTGCGGCAGCTCTGGTCGATCTCGCCGGACAGGGCATGCGCCAGCGAGCTGCGGACTCCGAAGCGGGCGCGGGAACGACGGGACGTGGCGGGGAGGACGGCGACCGCCGCGTCCAGCACCGCTGCCGATTCCCCTGCCCTGCCGAGATCGCACAGTGACCAGCCCCTGGCCAACTCCACGGGTTCCGCCGCCGTCGTACCGAGGAGCGGGTACGCCCGGGTGTCCGACTCGGCGGTGGCCATCAGCTCCACCGCGCGGTCCAACGCCCGCAGGTAGGCGTCTCGGTCACCGGCCAGCGCGTGCCCTTGGGCCTCGCGCCGGGAAGCCATGGCCAGGGTACGTCGGCTCGGTCTGCCGACCTCTCGGGCCTGCCTGGCCAGTTCGATGGTGCGAACCGGGTCTTGTCGGTAGAGCGCCAGCCCGGCCTCGCGGACCAAGGCGTAGCTGCCGATCTCGTCGTCGCCGCCTACGCGGGCCAGCTCGGCGGCGTGCCGGGTCCACCACAGCGCATTCCGCTCGTCTCCCGCCTCCTGACTCATCCACCCGGTGTACTCGGCGATCCGGCCCGCGAGGAGTAGCAGGCGCGTCCTGGCAGGCCCGGCGTTCTCCCGGGCCAACGCGTGCACGGTGCGCACGTTGGCGATCAGCGGCTGCAGCACCATGGCTGGGCTGGCCTGCTGGCCAAGCGCACGCAGGTGCTCGAAGGAAACGCGCATCCCGTCGATGACCTGGTCGTCCACCGCGGGCCGCGGCCCACCCACCAGCGCGAGGCCGAGCACGGTGCCCGCGGCCAGTACCTGCCTGCGGTCGAGCGTCGTCGCGACGTCACGTGGTCCAGTCGCCCCGGCCTCGATGAGCTTGCCGTCCGCGTCGAGCGCGGCATCGCAGAGCCGGGCCAGCGTCGTGTTCGGCGGTTTCCGGCCATTTTCGATCTTACTGAGGTAGCCTTTGCTGTAATTGACCCGCTTCGCCAGTTGCGAGAGCGACACCCCGGCCGCGGTGCGGTATTCTCGAAGCCGCTCCGCGAATGATTCGGTCACCGTTCCTCCCCACTTTCAGCCACCCCGAGTACACCATCGCGACTTGGCGGACGCAATTGCCTGCAGACCCAGGTGGTCCGGCAGGCAATCGAGCCCAGGCCATCAGCCGTGCCAGGGGTTGCCCTCGGTGGTGACCATGGTCGTCGTGGTGGGCGGTGAAACCTTCGACTCGTCGTCGGCGAAGGTGGCCGAACCGCCGCCGACGGCAAGGCACAGCGTTGCCGGGACCAAGCACAGCGCGGCGAGGAAAGTGGACACGGTTTTGGACATGGCGAATCCTTCAGTCAATTGTGCGTGATTGAGGCGATCGGGATGTTCCCGCTGACCACCTCAAGGATTCAGCCTGCCCGAACGGCCAACAAGGTGTTTCCCGTTTCCCGGCGCGGTGGGCACCGGTCACTGCCCGGTATCCACAGTTCATCCACCTCCGGTCCACACGTCACCCCGATGCTGCCCCGGTACACCGTCAAACCCGCCATGGCGGGAGAACCCGAGGAGATCGAGTGACAGACCTGGCCACACACGACAGGGCCGACCGGATCAGCGCCGTCGAGGACCCGAACGCGGACAGCAGCGCCTTCGACGTCGCGATCTCCTTCGCCGACGGGCGGCAGGGCGCGGCTGCGGCATTGGTCGAGGCGTGCGAACAGCGCGGGCTGACCGTGCTGCACAGGCCGGACTACACCCACGACTGGTGGGCGAGCACGGATCTGCCCGACGCACGGGTCCGGTACTTCGTGCCGCTCGTGTCGGCGGTCGAGGAGTTCACCGAGGCCACACTGCGAGCGGTCAAGGCGGGCGACGAATACGTGCTGCCGATCTTCGTCGGCGACGTCGCCGTGCCCGCTGAGCTGCTGCACCCGCACGTGACCTACCTGCGCGCCGACGAGCACCACGCTGACCGGTGCGTCGACGTCCTGGCCACCAGGGTCGAGGCGGCGGAAGCGGCCAACCTGGACCGGACACGGCTGGTCGACCTACTGGGTCGGGTCAAGAAGCACGCCAATTCCGCAGGCACCCCGGTGACCTTCAGCCGGTACGCCGAACAGGACGCGACGCTGCGCTACCTGGGTGCCCAGTTCGCCGCCGCGCTGCCCGGCCTCGACCGGCACCGATTCACCGGCACCGTGCACGCAGGCGACGCGCGAATCGCCGTGCGGGTGGAGCAGGCGGGTGACCCCGTGTTCGCCCTCGACATCCAGCGTGGCGGCATCGGCGGTGACGAGACGGTGAACTTCGTGCTGGGCAGGCACGACGCGGGGAGCGCGTGCAGCAACGGCTGGGCCCGACCTGTGTACGACGCGGAGGCGGGTGCCCTCCTCGAACTGCGCGACCTCTCGCTGCTCGGTGGTGGTTCCACCACCCGCACCCTGCCCAAGGAGGAACTGTTCACCGCGCTCTGGGAGCGGCTCATCGAGGTGATCACCACCACCGTGCGCTGACCGAACGCGAGAACGGGCGTGCTCCCCGCCTCACCAAGGCGGGGAGCACGCCCGTTCTCGCGTCTATTCCGGACAACTGTCGCGCGCCCGGTCGAGCACCTCTTCCAACCGCAGCGGGCTGGGTGGGTGGTGGCTCAGGCACAGGGGTGCCCGCATGCGGCGGAACCCGATGCCATCCCCGGTGACGTAGAACTCACCCCTGTCCAGCTTGGCGATGTCGGCCACCGCACTTCCCTTGGCCCTGGCGACCTCATTGGCCGCGGCGATCTGCGTCGCGTTGTTGAGCCTGCCGAAGAACTGGGTCGTGGCGTTGCCGGTGACCTGGTTGTGCACGCCTTTGGGTGCTTGCGTGGCCAACACCAGCCCAAGCCCGTACTTGCGGGCCTGGGAAGCCAGGAGAATCGTGCTCTCCGTGCTCGCGGTGGTCCCACCCGAGGGGGCGATCATCTGCGCCTCGTCCATCACCAGGAGGCCGCCGAGTGGTCGGTCCACCGCCGGGTTGTGCTTGAGCCAGGCGAAGACCTCCAGCTGCAGCTGGCTGACGAACCCCTGCCGCTGCTCCTCCGCGGGCAACCCGACGAAGCTGATCACCGACACGCGCGCCCGGTACCCCGGGCCCGGGGTCAACAGCATTCCCGGGTCAGTCGGTTCGCCCGAGCCACCCAGCAGGGGGTCGTTGACCATCGCGGCCCGCAGTGTCTCCGCCACGTCCGCCGCGGTGGCGACGCCGGTCTTGAGCCTGCTGACACCCTCCGGCAGCTCGGCGAGCAGTTCGACGAGCTCGGCCAGGTCGCGCTTGCCCGTGCGCGCGTAGTGCCGCAACACCTCGCGCAATACCGCCTTCCCGCGTGCGGCTGACTTGGTCTTACCGTCCACTTTGGCGTGTGGTGCCAGCCGCGCCACCGCGGCCTCCAACGCCGCGGTGAACTCGTCGGAGTCCGCGCCGACCTCCGTGAGGTCCGGCAGCGGGTGGAAGCTGAGCGGTCGACCACCTTGCCTGCCTGGCGTCCAGACCACGACCTCGGTGCCCGCGAGGTATTCCTCGGCCGTCCGGGCGTCCTCGGGTCGCCACCCCTCGGGTGGGTCGGGCCAGGCGTCACCGAGCCGAGCGAGGTCGTTGTTGGGGTCGAGCACGATCGCCGACACCCCGCGCAGCGCGCACTCCTCGACGATCCGGCGCAGCAACACGGTCTTCCCGCTCCCGCTTCCCGCGATGATCATCACGTGCTTGCGCAGCGATTCCAGCCGGACGCGGATCTCACCACCCAGGTCGAGCGCGACCTCGTCGGGCGACAACGGTTCCGCCGCGGGCGGCGGGCGGGTCTCCTGGTGGCCTAGGGCCGACTTGTCCAGACCGGGCAGGATCTCCCGCAGGAACGTGGTCGTGCTGACCGGCTTGCGTGCCGCCAGCCAGGCCAACAGCCGGTGCGACTGCTTGGCCAGCATCACGTTGAGGGCGCTGAACGTGCGCAGGTCGTCATCGGTGATCTCGACCCGTCTGCCACCCGCGCTGATGACGGCGGCGACCTCGTTCCTGGTCACCGCGCCGGTCCACCCCTGCCTGCCGTTCCCGATCACGATCAGGTGCCGGTTGGCCACGCCCGGCCGGATCCCCCCCGACTCGCGGGCCGCGCGCAAGCGCTTGAGCACCCGGTTGCCGTGCGCACTGGCGATGAGCCGGAACGACCAGCGCTGCTTGACGTCCAACTGCTCGTCGATCGTCCGGTGCAGGGTCGCGTGGACCTCGTCGCCGCCGGGCAGCGCCTTGACCGACCACCGCAGGTCGTCGTTGCCGACCTCGATGATCCACGCCTCCAAGCCCGCGTACAGCAGCTTGGGCATCACGTCGTCCTCGTTGTGCTGCTTGAGTTCGGCCGCGCGGATGTCGGCCTTCTCCCGCAGGTGCGAGAACCGGGCATCGAGTTCGTCGAAGTAGTCGAGTTCGGGCACGACGACCTGCTCGCGCACCGCCGGTCGCTGCTCGTCGAACGACGTCAACTCCCGGATCTCGCCGTGCAGGCAGGACTCCGCGTGCGCGTGGACACGCATGAGCAGCTGCCTCGGGGTGTAGCTGGTCCACGTGTCCTCGCCGAACGCGGTGGGCGCCACCGGCCACGTCGGGTGCGGTGGGGTGAACCCGATGCGCTGGTAGACAACGCTCAACCACCGCTGCACGAACGTCGTGCCGACCCGCGGATCGGCGATGGAACCGAGGATCGGCGCCTCGGTGAACCGGTCGCCGAACGAGTCACTGGCGGCCGAGTGCAGCATCTTCCAGGTGTTGGGCAGGCAAGCCACGATGGACAGGGTGCGTCGCGTCGTCTCGCGCAGCTGCATCATCCCGTCGGCCAGCAGGGCGAGTTGCAGGCTCAGCTCCGGACCGCTCACCCGCTCGTCGGTGGCTCCCTGCGCCATGTTGACCAGGGTGTCGAGCTGGTCGATCGCCACCACGCACGGACCGGTGAGCGCGAGCACCCGCGACATGTCGCGCACCAGCTGCCTCGGCGCCGTCTCCGTGGCGTGGATTCCCCACTCCGCGAGTTCGGTGCTGTGGCCGCCCGCCAAGAACGTTTTGCCGAGATGCGCGTGCTCGGAGGCGTAGAGCACCAGCGCCCGGATCGTGTCACCGCACTCGACCGCGATTCGGGTATCCACCCTGCGCAAACAGCCGATGAAGTCCCGGAGGTGGTCGGGAGTCAGCGGTACCTCGCCCAGCACCGGAGCCGCCACCGAGGTCGGCACATCGGCTGCCGCGCACAACTGCCGGAGGAACCGGATGATCTGGGTCTGACCATCGTCTCCCGCCCGGTGCAGCTCGCCGCGCATGGCATTGGCGACGTCGTCCCAGAACGCAGGTCCGGTGGTGAGTTCGACCAGGAAGAAGTACCCGTCCACGGCCTGGACCATGTTGCGCACCGAACCGAGGAGGTGTGTCTTGCCTGCACCCTTCTGCCCCTGCAGGACCACACCGATCGGGCTGGGGCCGGTGCTGGCCTTCGCGTCGAGGACACTGGCCCGGATCCGGTGCTGGACTTTGACGTGGATGTCCTCCACGTGCGAAGGCGAGGTGCGCCACACGTCGTCCGGCGCCTCGACGGAGTTGAAGCGGAGCGCGGCCAGCGCCTCGCGCAATTCCTCACTCATGATTCCTCGATCGCCATCAGGTGCTTGTCCTCGCCGCCGATCCGGATGGCGGCGGCGTGGTCGACATCGACGAGCGCCTTGCGGTTTGAGTCGGGCGCCAGGTGCAGGCCGCCCGCGCGGAGCATCGCCAGCAACACCTCGTCGACCTCGGCCTTGTCCGCCCCGTTGAGCGCGGGCCGCAACTTGGCCAACCGCACCCAGTCCTGCGGCTTGACCGACAACTCCCGGTAGACCCGCACGATCAGCGACTCCAGATCGTCCGGGTGTGCGACCCCGGGGTGCAGGAAACCGAAAATCGACCCCTGGGCGAGCACTTGATCGAGCACCGCTCTGGTGAAGTCGAGCACCACTCGCGCCAGACCTGACTTCGCGGCAGGCTCGATGCGCACCAATTCCCGCTCGCACCAGGCGATGCCGTCTTTGGTGATCTCGTGCACGAACGGTTTGCGATCGGTCCGGCTTCGCAGCAGCCCGTCCTTGTTCAACCGTTCGCGGCCGGGCTTGTCCAGCGGCACCCCATACTGCGTCTTCAACTCCGTGTTGCTGACCTCCCTGTTCGCCATCATCAGTGCTATCAACGCGGCCTTCTCGATGGCCAGGTATTTCTCCGACATGGTGCCACCTCTCATTCGGTGAAGGATCGGATACGGCGGTCGATCCGCTCGCGCAGCGCGGCGATCCCCGCCCGCAGGTCTGGCGGAACCGTTGCCCCACCGCCGTTCACGCGGAACTTGTTCAGCCCTTCCAGGCCGGTGGACAGCCCGCGCAACAGGGACAGCTCACCGCTGTCCAACGCGGCCGCCATGTCTTGCAGGACCTGTTCGACCAAGGCGAACTGCGCGGGGTAGGGCATCTCGACCGGGACGGCGCGCAGTGCGGCCGCGGCCTGGCGCAGCACGTCTTGGTCGTTGTCGGTCGCGGGCGTTGGTCCCCCGGCGATCAGGCCGTGCAACTCGCGCGCCACATCCACCGGCCGGGTGGCCGGTGCCAGCTCCAATGGCCTCAGGTTGCGCAGGAACCCCGGCAGTTGCGCTCGATCGGTGCCGTGGGTCAGCACGCAGAACAGCTGTCGCTCGTCCCCGTCGGGGTCAAGCGCGTGGCGGAGGAACCGCTCCGCCTCGGTGATCTGCCACCGGCTCACCTCGCCGTCGACCACCAGGCACAGGTGCTTGGCGGGCTCGCGCGCGTTGTCGAGGAAATCCACGTTCGCCGACAGCGACTGGTCGACCCGCACGCCGAGAGCGTGCAACTCCGTGATCAGCTCGGTGGCCACCCGCTGTGCCGAGCGAGGACTGGACACCAGCAGGTCGAGTTCGAACTCGCGACGGCGGGACCTGGCCGCGGCGACGTAGGCGTCCCGGTTGTCCACCAGCAGGTCGGTGCGGTCGAACTGCTGGCAGATGACCGCCGCCACCGTCTCCAGCGCGTACGCGATCTGCTCCGGTGTGGGCGTCAGCTCCTCCCGTACCGGCAACTGCTCCCCGAAGCTCCAGTACGAGATGTAGGGCAGCGTGAGGTGGCGCAGCATCAGTTCTTCGGGAACGCTCTTGGCCAACCAGTTGGCGAACAGCGGGGCGACGACCTCGGCACACCTGTGGTGCCACTCCTCCGCGCGCTGGTACTCCACCCTGCTGTCGAACCGCGAGAGGATCGGCAGGACCATGTGCTGGGGCCGGTCGTAAGGCAGCTTGTCTCTGGCGGTGTTCGCGCGGTCCGCGACATCCACCACGTCGGCGAGGTTCTGGTCGTTGGCGGTGAATACGACGACCAGTCGGTCCGGCAGGTGCGCGGTGCAGATGCCTGCGGTGTCGGAGATGCCGGTGCGGCTATCGATCAGCACGAAGTGGTAGTCCTCGGCCCACTTCTCCCGGCACCGCTCCAGGAACGGCGCGAAGCCGCGCTCGTACAGGTCCGCCCAATCGATCCGCTGCATCCGGCTCAGATAGGACGGGTGCGTGCGACGCGGATTGTCGGGATCCAGCCCGCCCGCGGCCAGCAGGTCAAGGGAGCCGTCCCCGATGTCCACGCTGACGATGTGCTGCCTGGGGGACTCCGCGCCCGTGAGGAAGTCGTAGGCAAGGTCTATCACGCCACCTTCGGGCAGAGTGGGCAGTAGGGAGTGGAAGTAGTGGTGCAGACCCGGTGCCTCAAGGTCCCAGTCGACGACCAGCACCTTGCGACCCCAACGGGCCAACAACACGGCCACGTTGGCCAGCGTCGAACTGCGCCCCACGCCACCTTTGTAGGAGTAGAACGTGATGACGGTGCCGGTCATCGGTCGTCCACTTGGCCCTGGTCACCAGGCTGCTCCGGGTCGGTAGGCCGCACCGGTTCACCGAACCTGGGGATGGGTGGCGGCGGCCGGAGTACCGGGTCGGGGTTGACCACCAGCGGCCAGTCCGGTTGCCACTCGGGCACTCGTCGCAACCTCTGCGCCAGGTCTGTGGCGAACTCGACCACCTTGTCGTGAAACTGAGCGTAGCGACGCGTGATCTGGAACACCATGTCCGGATTGGACACTTCCTTGAAGTTCCACCACGAGAACTCCCACGCCTCAGGTGGGAAGTCATCGGAGTCGGCGAACAGGATCGGGTAGATCAGTCCTTCCGGAACCCGTCCACCACCGATTCCGAGCCTCTTGTTCCGCTCTTGCATACTGCGGAACTCCGCCATGCACCATGGAGACTCGAAGTAGGCTGGGGCGAACAGCGGGACGATGACCTTGCTGCGCAGCAGGGCCTGTTGGAGATCACTCGGCCAGTGCGCACCCTTGGGAATCGACATCCGATCCATGTACACCGTCGGCGCGGGCGACATCTGATCGGCCAGGCACTCGACCAGCCGGGTGTAGAAGTGGTTCAACAACCACTTCTGCGCGTTCCCCTTGCGGCTGTAGCTTATGAACACATCGTATTTGTAGCCGGACACGGACGAAATCGTAGGGAGTGGTACGGCGGCGGAAAAAGACGCAAAAGTGGTCAAGCCCGGCGATATCGGCCAAAAACTGGACAATCACCGTCGAACACCGGCCGAGGCCCGGGTCGCGAGCCACACCGGCATGGCGATGGGCTCCGTACTCGTAGGTGCGCTCGTCGAGGTCCAACAGCCGAGCGAACCTCTTCGGAGAGGAACGTGACAACCAACCGGGTGGCTGCGAGTTCACCGAGACGACCCGCGAAGAGGTTTCCGTCGCTGACCAGGCACAACACGCAACACCGGCGGCAGATCGAACAATCAAACTGCGGTCAACAAGCGGCCGAAATGCCGAACGGCCCGCCGGTATCAGGTACCGACAGGCCGTCTCACCAGCGTGAACAATCTGGTGGAGCTTCTCCGCCGTTATTCGAACCGTCCTGACCTCGTGGGCCCCCTGGTCGACGTCCTGCGCCGGATCAACGACGCGGACCAGGACGGACACGAGACCGTCACCACGATCGAGGGCAGGACAGCCTCTCCTGACCACGTGCGGCAGATCCTCACAGAGCAGGACGTCACGGAGCTGATCGAAGCCTACCGACAGGGAGCGACAGCCAAGGCGTTGGCCGAGCGGTACGGAGTGCATGTGGGGACGATCAAGAAGAAGCTGCGGAAGCACGGCGTGAAGCGGTCCCCAACATCTGCCATCAGGTGAGAGACTCCTTAAGATCACTCAAATCCTCAGGGTTCTCGTCATCGATGCCAAAGTGAGTCGACAAGCTGCGCAACAGCTCGATCGCTGCGGTCAAGATTTCTCCGAACGCACTATTGTACCCAAGTTCTTCGACTCGGAAGTAGACGAGTGCGCGCTCGTACTTCTCACCCTTGACGTGCGCAGGCCCGCTTCTGAGATCCTGGAGATTGCGCAGTAAGGGAAGTCGTTCCCCAGATGCAAGGAAATCTCTGACCGCCAGATACTTCTCCAGTTTGCTAATCCCAGCTTCACGCTCTTCAACTTCAATATACTTCTTAATCTCTTTTTCGTTGATGCGCTCGATCAAAACTTTGGCCAGCGCCATGACCTGAGAATCAAACTCGGCCTGATTGCCGTCTTCGGGGAGATGTAGAGTGTCGAAGTAGTGCGCGTCAGCAGCCTTTAGCGGCTTGAAGAAATACCACCCGAACTCATCGTGCCATTTCTGGCCGAACTGTTCATAGCGGGACTTGAAAAGAAGGTCTGGGGCTTCGGGCTCTAGCCACTGCCCCAGGATGCTTCGACCAAAGTATGTAGCACTGATCTTACCATCGGGCACGACATTGAAGCTCTTCCAATAGACCTGTTCCTTGTGTGGGAGATTCCCAAGGTCACCAAGGAAGACAGTCACATACGTGGGATGGTTGTTATCAATTCGCAGTCCCCACGAACTAGCACACGAGACATAACTATCAGATACCGTGTATCGGCGCGCCTCGTTGTAGTACTTGCCGAGTACGTTCCTTCGAAAGAAGACGGGCGTCAAGAAATGCGGAGCGCCAGCATTCTTCCCGAAGTAGTTCGAGAGGTTCTCCTCGTCGCAGGTAAAGAGCTTCTCATGCCCGTCCTCGTCTGTGCCAATAATGAACTCTTCATAGCGTTGATCCCGATCCCACGGTTTGCGATCAGGCCTGGGAGCGCTCGCGCGCACGACCTTCTTGCCACGCAGACAGCCGATCGACTTAGCCGACGCATAGGCGGAAATATACGTCCAAGGTGGCAGGAGGAATTGGTTGTACATGTAATCGTCTGTGACGACTGTCCATCTGCCCTCGCCCTCAACACCAAGCTCCTGAGGCGACGACTCCGACGTGCGAGTGTACTCAAAGAAGATCAGAAGACACAAGTCGCGCGCCGCCAAGTACTCTTTGATATACCGAAGGCGAACTTGAACGAGGTCAGGAGATACCCGTGCCACGTCGATCTCATCGCCTGCCTCGTCAAAGAGAAAGTGGCGACCCGACCTGGAGTCAACGCACAGATTGTGGAACAGCCGAAACTCTTCAGATAGCTCGATGTATGAGGCTGCAGCGCCGGGAAAGCTCCGACAGTGAACGAACGGCTCGACAGGTTTGTCACCTATCCTGATAAAGCGAAAAGTATCCCCATTACCGTAGCTCTCGTAGCCCGGGCCACCGTCTCCTACCAGCAGATCCCAGTCTGCATCGGCGAACGTCTGCGACAGATAATCCGGCTGGGCCAGGGCGCAAAAATAGGTCATCGAGGTCTTCGCGTCCATCGGATCGAACCGATACAAAGTCAGCCACTCTTCCGCACCAAGGCGGCCGTCGACGTGGTCGCGTAGATCCGCGAACATCATTCGTGCTATCTCGTTGTCGCTGACGCTCATACCTTCTTCCAACCTTGCTCGATTCGTTTCCTCCATATTATCTCACAGGACACGATCAATCCCGTGCAGTCAGGGAATCACTACTTGCCGTACACCGTAGGCAACCCATCGGCGGCACGTTCGAGAAACAGTCGATACCCACTAATGTCACGAAGGCGTGTCGTCATCACGGATGCCTCCAAACCAGCTTCAAGCAAGAGAATGCATCGCAGCAACCACCTCAGAGATTCGACAACGGTCGCCAATTTGTCTATACTGCCCTCGTCCAGGAAGCCAGCCGTGCGATGAGCGTACTTGTTCCTTGCTTCAGAGACCTCATTCGCCCACCTATTAACCCTTCCGCAAATTTCAGGAGCGGCACTCGCGACTATTTGCGCCAACCCCTTCAGGCGGTACGGGTATCCAGGTTCGTGAAGATGTGTCAACATGCCCCGCAGGATGTCAGTAATCTGCGCGTCCATGTCTGCTACCGCAGCGAGGACTCGCTTCCTTACCTCATCACAGACCGCGACCTCTAGACGAGTAATCTCTGGAAAGAGGCGCGAATGGAGGCCTTCTGCGACGGTCGTCATCTCAAGCAACTCAGTCTCAAGTCTCATGGTGGCTTGACGCGCAGAGAATCGCGCCACCACGGGTGGGAGAGGTCCGAGCCGTTCCACCTTGTCCAGCCAGGCGGCTACCCCACGAAATTTTAGATCAGAAAGGCTTGCGAGCTTGTCAAGCCGCTCTGTGTGTGCCTCTGCATGACGAATGTAGCTCGCCCCCAGGGTAACCCAACTCTCACCATCAAGAGTCAGTTCGATAGCACTGAGTTCGTTGACTTCGCCTACACAAAGTGTGACTAGCGTCGATAGTGGAGTCACAATTTGGCGGTCGATCTCCTGCCAAGTGCTCGGTTGAAGGCCAACAACTTTCAGCCAAACTTCTCGCTCAATCGAACCACCGCGGACGTTCGGGCCTCTCACCACGGCAGTCTGTGACACGGTAAACGTACCGCCCGAAGCGAGGGTCGCTGAACCGCACCGGGGTGCTTGGAGATCAGGTTACTAACGTCTTGGTGACTGTAGCAGATTTGTTCTGGGTGTAGTAGAGGGTTTCGTATTCGGCGGGCGGGATGTTGCCGATCGCGCTATGGAGTCGGCGGTGATTGTACCAGTCCACCCACTCCAGGGTGGCGATTTCCAGTTCGTCGACAGTCTTCCACGGTCCCTTCTTGCGGACGAGTTCGGTCTTGTACAGGCCGATCACCGATGCGGCCATTGCGTTGTCGTATGAATCACCGGTAGTGCCGACCGAACAGCGTGC
>NZ_KB894465.1 GCF_000374445.1 Actinokineospora enzanensis DSM 44649
TCACATGATCCCGCCTTGAATTGCCGGCAGACTATAGAGGCCGATCCAACTACGGCTGCATGCTTACATTTCGAGCGGTTCGCGCTAGGGAAACGATAGGAGTTGAGCCTGGTGAGGCTTCGAAATCGCTGATTCCTGAAATTCGATATCTCCGCGATCCTTGGCTGCTATCAACTCTGACCTGAGCGCCGCATAGTCGGTATCAGGCTTGACATCGACCGCATAGTAGGTCGCGTCGCTCATCGTTTCCCAGGCCGCACCGAAGCTCAAAAGCATCTGGTCCAGGGCGCTCCGGGAACTCGGGGACGTGACAAGGATCTGCACGGCAGAATGCCCCGATTCGGAGACGAACTTGTCGAAGACGACTTCCCGACGTTCATGGTCAAGACGCACAGCGATGATATCCCCGAACGCCACACCAATGCAATAGAATGGCGTATTTCGCAACGACAGATGTAGCTTGGTGTCAGTCTTTTCTGCCCAGAGACGCTCGTAGCGAACCGGAGGCCAGGTCGGACTTTCCTCTGGCAGGTCAAAGGTGACTCGGAATACTCGTCGATTCTCTTCAGGGTCAACACTCATTCGTCATCCAAAATAGCTCGAAGTTCCGAGTCCCGCACCGATAGGGGCTTGTCGCCCTTGCTGTTGTTGCATTCCCTACAGGCGACCGCCCCATTATGTTCGGATCCATGCCCGCCTGCGGACTTGGGGATTTGATGGTCGACCTGCGCGTCATCCGGCAATCCCGGCACCCGCTTTTTTTGGATTGTCCTCTCTCGAAGAGTACGAGAGTGCCGGGGACGAAGCTGTTGCAGCCGCCGCGGGAGGCGAGGCGTTGTTCGACATCCTCGCGGTTGGTGCCCGGTATCCCGGTCGCGTTGCTGCGCAATGCCACCCTGTTCGCCGCGTTCGGCAGCATGTACTTCGAGATCACCTTCATGAGCGATGTGGAGCACCGGCAGCAGTTCTTCGCGCCGATCATCGACGAGGTCGAGCGCGCCTTGGCCGTTCGAGCGGTATACCTGGCCGAGCGTTGATCATCCTGCGACAAACAGGCCGGACAAGGTCATGTTCGCACAGTCACCGAGGTTCGGGTGATGGCGTCGCGCCGTCGAGACCGAGGATCGCCACTGGCGGTTGAACACGGCCGTCCGGCGGTGTTGCCCAATGGATTACGCGAGCCGGGCGAGGTAGCACTCGTCGAAGTTGGCGTGGACGGCGACGAAGACCCCGTCGATGTTGACGACGCAACCCTGGAACCGTGCTGGTTCGATCCCTCCACGGGCCAGCTTGACAGCCGACAACGGAACTCGGACGGGTGTGGTGCAGGCGCGACGACATCCTCCCGGCGCGCTTGGGGTCGGCAACAGCTGGCCAACGCGGAAAAGTGGTGCGCCGCGATTGTCTCGCGGCGCACCACCAAGTCGCGGCATCCGATCAGTCTGAGTCTGGGTGGTCGAAGGTGAGAATATTCGACCGGTATGTCGGAGCGGGATCCTTTTCCGGAGCGATCTCGACCATGAAATCGCACAACTCGACACCGGTGGGATTGCCATCGGCATCGACGGCGCCCGGTTCGTCGGCCCAGTCGATCAGGTGCACGACCACGGTATACCTGCCTGCCGCCAATGGAATCACCACGGCGTCACCGATGTGGGATCCGACGTTCTCCAATCCGCCCAAGTCGAGAGTGCCCCGGGAGATCAGAAGATACGGCTCCGAGGATACCGCGGTGTACCGACTCTCGCGGTCGGTTCGCCCCCCGGTGCGCACGACCACGTCGAAGACGCCATCACCACCTACGTTGAGGGGCACGAACACGCCTGCGGAGATGTGGCCTTCCAAGGCTTGGTCCTCAGAGAGCCGAGAGTCCCAAGCGTCCTGGTCGGTGACGCTGGCAAACCACTCCGGCTGCCATAACGCGCACAACCCGCAGTCGGTCTTGACGATGTGTCGCACGTCCAGTTCGGGTTGGTCCATGGCTCATCTCCCACATACGCTGATCGTCACACTGCACACCCTATCACCTGGCTGCAGTCCGTTCGATTTGATCTGAGCACTTATTTGACTCCCCAGACTTCTATTGACCGAGGTGTCCAGCAACTGCATGTTCGATACATCGTCCGCACCGCCCAGTTGAAGGTCGATGGTATGGTCGACGTCGTACCCTGGCTGAGACTTTCTGCCGCTTTTGGTCCATGTGCGCACTGCGCTCGTCTTTCTGTCCGGCTTGGTCACCACCAGGCCACCGGGATTGTTGTTCAATGCATCCACCTTTGCGTCCGCTTGCGCGATTTGTTCGTCGGTCCACCCGTCCTTGTACTTCAGTTCGATAGGGGTGCAGTTGTGGACGAGAACGGAGGTACTTCCGGTGACGACAAAGTAGACGTGGTCGGCATCGACCGAGAGGTTATGCACCTGGAGGTTGGCGGCTCGGTGCTGGATTCGTGATACCTCGACCGAACGACCGGAGGAGTCGAGCAGCCTGACTCCAGGCAGTAGATCGTCCGCAGTGACCCAGCGTCCGGCGGTGGCCGACCAGAACGGGTGGCCATCCGTAGCGGTGATGGCTCCGCCATTGGCGAGCGTGATGTCGACCAGGTGCTTATCGCCTTGGCCTGCGATCGTCGCGACTACCACGCGGGAGGATTTCTTGCCCGTGTTCGGATCCACCGCAAGAACTCGATCATCGAGCTTCAACTGCTCGATCGGCCGAGTGTTGCCGTCTGCCAGCAATACGAGCGTGCCGGGGATGAAACTGTTGCAACCAGCCGAGGCCAGACGCTCCTCGACATCCTCGACGCGGTGGAGGTCGGCCATGGCTCGGTCGCGGCGGCGGAGCCAGTCTTTGGCGCTGCGGAAGGCGTCGATGATCTTGTCGACGATCTTCCCGGCTTTGAGGAGTTTGTACCAGGGGAGGGCTGAGACGATCTCGATGCCGCAGTCGAGGAGGTCGAAGTCTTTGATGCAGCTGTCGATGATGCCCTTGACGCCGATGATCTCCTGGAGGGTGTCGCCCGCGATCTGGAGGGCGACGTCCACCCAGCCGCGCTTGTCGGCGGCAAGTTTCTTCGCGTCCTCGTATTCCTGGGCGCTCATCCCGGATTCTTTGAGGACGTCCTTCTTGCGTACCCCGGTCCAGGGTGGGTCGATCCAGACCCGGTAGGCGAAGATCTGCACGGTCCAGTAGATGACCGGCACGAACATGATCACGGGGAAGAACAGGCCCATGATGTAGGTGGTGGTCAGGAAGGTCGTGGCGGCGACCCGTTCGGCTACCGAGATGGTTTTCCAGTAGAGGCCGGACGGGTCGGAGTTGGTGACGGGGGAGTTGTTGGCGTAGGCGTAGCCGTTCATCTGTTGTGGGTCGTCGGTGTCCAGGACCGGGTCGACCGAGGTGAATCTGCCTGTGGCCGGGTCGTACTGGCGGGCGCCGAGGTTGGTCAGGCCCGTGTCGTCCTTCGTGCCGCCGACGAAACCCTTGTCGTCGGGCCAGGTCGACGACTGGGTGCCGCGCGGTTGGCCGAAGGGGTCCTGCCTGCGCTGGTTGAGTTCCAGCGTGTCGGCTTTCAGGGTCATCGAGGTCGTGCCCTGGTGGTCACCCAGCTGCCAGAACAACCCGGCCTTGGGGCCGGTGGAGCGGACTGCCACGACGGAGTCGCCGTGCTTGTAGTACCTGCGGGCGGTCAGGGTCTTGGTGTCGTTGTAGAGCACCAGTTCCATATCGCCGACATACAAGGTCGTAGTGGCCGCCTCGCGCTTGATCAGGCGGCCGCCGTCCGCGTCGTAGAGGTACTTGGACTGGCGGCCGTCGTGTTCGGTGACCTTCTCGGTGCGGCCTGCCGGGTCCCACTCCAGCTGCTGCGTCGACCCGGACACCGTCCGAGTGGTGGTGTTGCCGGTGGCGTCGTAGCCGAAGATGTCCTGTGCGGTGCCGCTGGGGCCGGTGCGGGTGACCGACCGCAAGGTGTGCGGCTGGGTGCCGTTCGGGCCTCCGTAGGCGTAGGTCCGGACGGTGTCGCCTGCCGCCGCATGTTCGGTTTCCTTGGTGCGGTTGCCCGCGATGTCGTATTCGTAGTCATGCCAGTAGGGCGCGGGTCCACCGAGCCCGGCGTTGGTCGGCTGCTGGGCGCAGTCGCCGTCGGCCGGGGTGAACGCGCGGGTCATACGCTTGAGGTAGTCGTAGCCGAAGCACTGCGTGTCGGCCGCCGTCCCGGGTGGGGCGTCGGTCAACCTGGTGACGTTGCCCGCCGGATCGTAGGTGTACCCGCGCTTGGCCAGGTACGCGCTGTTCAGCAGGTTGCGCTGCACGTCGACGGCGGAGAGCCGCCGGGTGCCCTCCTCGTAGAACATCGAGGTGTAGACCGACTTGGACCCCGTACCCTGGGTGAGCCGCAATGCCTCGCCGTACTTGGAGTACAGCGTCTCCGGCACGTACTTGCTCACCCCGTATGTCTCGGTCGGCAGGCCCACCTCGTTGTACCTGTGGTAGATCGCCTCCGCGTCGAGACCGCCCGCCGCCGGATCGATCTGCGACAGCAGCCGACCCGTCCGATTGTCGAAAGTGGACTCGAACTCGTACGACCCGGTCAGCTTGTCCTCACCGTCCGGGATGGTCAGCTTGGACTTCGTGGGCCTGCCGGAGGCGTCCACGGTAAGCACCTGCGAGGTGTACGCCTTGGTGCCCACGTACCGGGTCGCGGTGTCGGCCAGACCCGGCTTGACCGCGTCGAAGCCCCACGACGCGACCTTGGCCTCGGGCTGACCTGGACCGCGCCGCTCGTACTCGGCGACCTTCCGGCCGAGCACGTCGTACTCGGCCCTGGTCGACATCCCGCGCGCGTCGGTGCTCGTCTCCAGCTGGTCGCGCGAGTTGTAGGTGTAGCTCGTGGTGCCGGAGTCCGGGTCGTGCTCGGCGATGTTACGACCGAGCGCGTCGTACTCGTAGCTCCACTGCGAGCCGTCCGGGGCGGTGATCGTGTCCTGCAGGCCGCGCGCGGTGAACGCGTACCTGGTCGAGTCGTACGCGCCCGTCGGTTGGCGCCCGTGATACTGGCGCTTCTCCGTGGCCCGGCCGTGCACGTCCCGGATGACGGTGGTTGTGGTGCCGCCGGGCGGGGGGACGACCGTGGTCCGGTCACCGCCGTAGCTGGACGACGTGCGCCACTGCTCGACGCCGAGCTTGCGGTAGATGACCTCGGTCTCTCGGCCGAGGGCGTCGAACTCGGTGGTCGTCTGGTTGGGGATCGAGTTGTCCAGCGCGTCGAGCACCGACTTGGTCGGCTCGTCCTGGTTGTAGTACGCGCCGTTGACCTTGACCTGCAGGCCGCGCGAGTCGTAGTGCCAGTCGTTGAGCACGCGGCCGCCGCCGACGGCGGGGATCTGGGTCTGCCGCTCGCGCAGCAGTCCGTCGTAGAGGGTGTAGGAGGTGTTGTAGTTGCCGTCCTCGCGCAGCGACTTGGTGGTCACCACGGTCGGCGCGTCCACTTTGTACTCGTACTCGTAGACCGAGTTCGCCGGGGTGTTCGGGCCCTTCGGGTTGCCGGGTGCCCACACCCGCAGGAGCCTGCCCAGCGGGTCGTACTCCATGTCGGCGCGGCGACCGCTGATGTCGGTCTCGTCGAGCACCAACGACCGGGCCGGGTCCATCTCGGTGACCGCGGTGAACCCCTTGGGATCGGTCTTGGTCACCGTGCGGACGCCGAACTCGCCGCCCGCCGGGCTGTAGGCGGTCCTGGACTTCCCGCCCTCGGAGTCCTCGACCTCGACCGGGCGCCCGAGGTCGTCGTACGTGGTCTTCTGCGTGAGCTGCCATGCCGTGCCGGTCCAGCGTTCGGTGGCGGTCAGGTTGCCCTTGGTCGGGGTCGTGCCGAAGGCTTGGCCGTCGTAGCTGGTTCGGCTTTCCGCTACCACGTCCGCCGCCGTGCCGGGCAGGTTCGCGCACGGCTTGGCGATGGTGCGGATGGTAGCGGGACGGGTGAGGATGTACACCTGTTCGTTGACCGCGTACGTGGTGGTCGCGCAGGTCTCGTCGCCGGTGACGGCGGTGTCGCCCGCGTCGTCGACCCTGGTGGTGTTGCCGTGGTCGTCGAAGCTGTTGACCACCGACGTGCGTCGCCAGGTCCCGTCGCTCAGCAGGGTGCGGCCGTGGACCGCGCCGATGTTGGTCATGTACGCGTTGTCTTCGCCCGCGGTCGCGGTCGGGCCGCGCACCCAGGGGACCTTCATCGACACCGAGTCGAGGGTCGCGCCGTTGTAGCTCTGCGACTCCAGCGCGAATCCCGCCAGCCATTCGCTGTCGGTCTGCACGCGGCCGTCGGAGTCGGTGACCGTGACGGTGCGCTTGCCGTTGCCGGGTAACCGGTCGCCGTCCATGCCGCGCAGGAATCGTTCGACGGTCACGCCCTGCGTGGTTCCCGGTTCACCGACCGTGGTCTGGACCTTGCCGTAGCCGCGCCACTGCGACCACGTGCGGTGGGCCAGGTCGGTGAAGTCGTTGTCGTCGAAGTGCCAGGCGGGGTTTTCGAGGTAGTCGTAGTGCGTCTTCTTCAGCACCGAGCTACCGGTGCGGTCGTCCTCGGTGATGTCGGTCGCCACGTACTTGTGAAACCAGCCCAGCACCTGGTCTTGGCCGAACTCCGGCAGCCACCAGCTCGGGTAGCACCGCTTGGTGTTCGACTCCGGGTTGACGGGCATGTTGCTGCCATACACACACTCGCGGTCGGAGTACTTGACCTCGGTGATGCCACCGGCTTCGTTGCGCACCCGTTCGACCCGGAACCGGGTGATGGGCGGCAACCCGTCCCCGGCCTCGACGCGGTTGGGCATCGACCGGCCGTGGAAGATGATGTCCGGTTGGGACACCGTGCCGCCGACGTGGCCGCTGACCGTGATACTCGCCAGCCACAGCGCGGGCGAGAGCCCGTCGCCGGTGTCCGGGAACTCATGCTTCAGTGCCCAGGAGTCGACGTCGCGCCATTGGGCGTCCCCGGTCACGTCGTCGCGGCGGACCTGGGTCAGCACCTTGACCAGGCGTTTGCGGGTGAAGAACGACGGCGAGAAGCGGTTCTCGCACCGGTCGCCCGCCTTGCAGATGCGGTCGAACGGCACGTCCGGCCACGATGCCGCGGTGGCCGCGGTGAGCTGGTCCGGATTGCAGGCGAACCCGGGGGTGGGCAGGCACCGCTCGGCGGTGTCGAACCACACGCGCGACGGGGCGGGCGCGTAGAGGTTGGTCGAGCGCAGGCCGTACTCGATGCGGCGGACGTTGCCCGCCGCGACGTACTCGGTCTGCTTGCCCGCGTCCTGGTCACGGCCGTAGAAGTTCTTCTCGACGTCGTAGTAGTACGTGGCGGCGTTGCCGTTCGTGTCCACGACGTAGTCGAGGTTCCACCGCCAGCCTTGCAGGCACCAGGAATTGGCGAACGCGGCCTGGTTGCAGTCCTCACCGGCGTGGTTGCCGAACACCGGGACCGTGAACGCCGAGTTGGTCTCCGGCTTCCCGGCCGACCAGCCGGGGAGCCGGTTGAGGCCGAGGAAGTACTGGGTGCCGTTGCTGCTGGTGATCTTCCAGTACTCGCCGTTGTTGTCGCCGTTGGCGGCGCCGGTCAGCAGCTCGATCTTGGAGCCGTCGTCGTTCTTCGGCCGCCAGGTGTTGGTCCCCGCGACCCGTACCAGCTCGGCGGAGACGCCGTTGAGCGACATGATGGCGTTGTCGGTCTTCCAGCACAGGTCGCCGGTCTTGCGCTGACCGTTGTTGCCGCCGAGGTCGTCGGCGCAGGCTTGGTAGCGCCGCTCGATGAACCCGCCGCCCGCGCTCAGTTCCCAGCCGTCACCGGGAAGCCCGGCCTGGTTGTTCGACGAGCTGGTGCGGCCGTCGACGGTTCCCGAGGAGTAGCCGAGGCCGATCTTCGGTGCGATACCGGCGGTCGGTGGTGGGACGCGCAGCGGGATGGAGTAGGTGAAGTCACCGCTTGAGCCGCCCGCCGACCACTGCCCCGCTGGGGACAGGTTGGTGGCGCCGAACGAACCGCCCGCTCCCGAAGGTGCTGCCGCGACCGCGAAGACGGCCGTGGCGGACTTCTGCGTCGCGGGGAGGGTGACTTCGGCGGTGACCGCGTGGCCCTTGACGTTGTTGGACGAGTGCACCGGCGAACCGGTGCGGCACTCGGCCTTCTCCGGTGTGGTCGCCGCACAATCCGGCAGGCGTATCAACGTCAGCCGGGAGCCGTAGTCGCCGCCGTAGGCGTTGGCGAATCCGCCGTAGTCGACGCGTACCGACAACGGCGAACCCGCAGCGCCGCCCGCATCGTCCACGGCGAACACCAGGCCCGTCACGCCTGTCTTCGCCGAATGCGCTTGGTCGAAGGTCGAGATCTTGACCTTCGACCCGGACTTCGCCGCCAACGCCGCAGGTGCGGAGACCGAGATCGGCAGGTTCCCGGCCTTCTGGAAACTTGCCGCGGGCTTGCCCGCCAGGGCGACCTCGGCCGACGAGGTGCCCGGCCACTGGGCGGGCGCGAACGGTCTGCCGATGGCCTGGTCGACTTCGTTGGGCGGCAGCGGCCGGGAATGCACCGGCAGCCCCGGGACGGATTTCTCCTGTTGCAGTGCGGGAAGGTTCACATAGCTCGGATCGCCCACCGCGGGAGGCGCCTGCACGAGCGTGGTCGTCAAGACCACGCTCATGCACAGCGCTATCCCGGGTACCAGGCGTCTTCTGGACATGCCTGACCCCCAACGGTCATCTCAACTTGTCGGTGCGGGGATTTCAGTTCTGCACGGGCAATTGGCCGATGGCCTCATCGGTGAGGGTCCCGGAATAGATCCGGACCCCGCGCACGGCGCCGAGGAACGGATCCACGTTCCCGTTCTGCCATACGCCGCCGCCGATCATCAGCTCACCGGCGCCGTTCCAGCCGGTGATGCCGGACTGTGTGCCCGCGAAGACGCCGTTGACGTACATCCGCGCCTCGTGCTTGGCGTGGTCGTAGACGGCGGCCAGGTGCACCCACTTCCGGGTTTCCACCGGTGTGTTCGCCGGGATCCACCAGACGCCGTCTTGAGTCTCGCTGTGCGAGACCTGCAAGGCCCACTTCTGCAGTTCCGGGCGGTACTGCAGCATGAACGGCGAGTTGCGAGCGCCGGTCAGGCTGACCGCTGTGCGCCCGAGCGTGCCGGTCGCGTCGAGCCGCACGAACGCCGACACGGTGTAGGAACGGTCGGTGCGCAAGGTCGGGCGCGGTCCGTTGACCGTGCCGGAGACGCCGGTGAAGTTCACGCCGGTCCTGCCATCGACGGTCGTCCACGCAGCCGGTCCGGACAGCGTGGCGTCGGCGTTGGTCACCGAATCCTTCGTGGTGGTTCCAGCGCCCTCGGCCATCGGGTAGTGCGCACGCTTGATGGCCTCGTTGGACAATGCGGCGGCCTCACTGGGAACCAGGACCCGCTGGTAGGCGCGGACGTCGTCGACCGCGCCGGGGAAGAAGTCCACCCGGGTGCCGGTCCACAGCGATGTACCGATCTGCAGCGGGCCGGATGCCGACCACGTGCTCTCGTAGCTCATCTTGGCGGAGAAGGCGCCGTTGACGTAGAGCCGCAGTTCCTTCGCGCCTTGGTCGTAGACACCGATAAGGTGCGTCCACACCCCGGCCTGAGCGGGCTCGGGCGAGACGACGCGGGCGTGGTTGTTGCCGCCCCCGTCGACGTCCTGGCTGAACATCACGAAGCCCCAGTGGCCGTCCGGGGTGCCCTGCAACTGGAAGCCGCTGGTGCGCACGCCGTCCTGGGACACCGCGTCGGGCCAGTAGCCGAGCTGGTCGAGGCGCACCCACGCCGACACCGAGTAGCTGCGGCCGGTGTCGAGCACCGGGCCGGAGGTGTGCAGGTGCTTTCCGTAGGCCAAGTCGACGGCTTGGCCGTTGTAGCCTGCCCCTGTCGGAGCGGCGCCGCCCTCGGCGGTGAGGGGGTGGTTGCCGTCGGCGGAATCGGTCAGGTCGCCGTCGAGTTTCCAGTGCCCGACCAGGCCGCCCGTGAGCGGGTCGCCGGGCGCGACGAACACCGAGTAGCGCACGATCGATGAGAGGTTGCCCGCGCGGTCGACCGAGCGGACGAACAGGTTCAGCGGACCCTCGGTGGTCGGCGTCCACCGGATGATCGCGGTGCCGCCGGGGGCGTCGACGGCGACGCGGGTCTTCGGGTCGTCGTTCTGTTGGTCGGTCGCCGACCACAAGAACGCTGCGGTGTCGGCGGTCCCGTTGGCGGAGAGGGTGAACGTGCCGGTCTGGCCGATGCCGCCCGCGGGGGTGTTGCCGCCGCCGGGGTAGTCGGTGGAGGCGATGGTGGGCACGCCTGGAGCGGTGGTGTCGACCTCGAACTCGCAGTTCCCGACCCAGATCGAGTTGTTCCCACCGTCGGTGATGACCAGCGACCAGTTGTAGACGCTGTTGTTCTCGATGATGCCCGTGGGCACCTGAACCTCGGAGAACGAGCCGGATGGCACGTTGTCCTGGTAGCCGTGCCACACCGCGTGACTGTCGGCGATCGGACCCTTGTGCAGCGCGAAGTGCGCGTTGACCATGCCGCCATCCGGGTCGCTGATCCGACCACGAAGCCGGGGGACCTGGGTGAACACGAACGGCCGGTTCACGCCTGACGCGCACGGGATCAGCCCGTCCTCCATCCCCAGCTCGGCAGGCGGCAGCGGCACGCTGTTGTAGACGACCTCCAGCACCGGGTCCAGGGCGAACCGACGCCAGTCCTCCTGCCGGGCCTCGTCCCTCGCACGCAACATGAACGACACAGTGGGCCACAACTCGTTCGCGCCCTGGCGCACGATGCCATCGACGTTCACCTCGGTGGCACCGTCGGACGGACAGTGGCCCGCGTTGTTGGCCTTGGTGATATCGCCCTGCTTCAGGCTGATCAAGGGTTGGTTGTTCCAGGTCGTGCCCCAGTCGAAGCCCCAGACGTGCCATAGCTCGGTGGGACCGCCCGCGCAGCTCCACGAGTGCACCACGCGGGGCCGGACCTTGGCCCGGTAGATGACCTTGCCTCGGATGGCGGAGACGTCGAAGCTGAAGAACGAGCGGGAGATGTACCCGTTCTGATACCCCGCCTTCAGGTCATCGAGGTCACCGCCGGTCCTGTTGAAGTTGTGCTCATCCGGCCACGCGCTCTGCACCACCGCATGGTTGAGTTTGGTCCCGGCCCACCAGTACTCCGGATCGATCAGCACAGGAAACACCCGCTCGGGCGCGGTAAGGTATCCCGGATCCGGGCGTATGACCGTGGCCTCGCGGGTAACCTCGAAATCCATAGTGGACACCTGATCGGCCGACTTGCCCACCGAGTTGGCGGCGACACGCACGGCCGAGTCCCACATGCGCGAGGCGTCACCCCCGAAGACAACCTGCCCCTGGTCGTCGACGACCTCGATCTTCCCTTCCGCTCCTGCGCGCGGCGTCACACCACGGACATGGTGCGGGAACGAGATCTCCTTGAGCCGCGGATCCGAGGCCGCCTGACGGTTCTTGACGACCAAGAGCTGACTGAACCCCTTGCCCGTCACCCGAACGGTGAGATCGATACCGGGCATGACGTCCGGATAGGTGGCCAACGCCCCACTGAGCCGAGGCGCGGGAAGCACCCCACTCCAACCGATCCCGATCTCCTTGCCGTCCCTGGCCGCGACAGCGAGCCCATCACCCGCCCCACCACCGGACAGCCGCACATCGACCGCGGCCGCCTTCGGCCCCACCGACCCATCCGGCCGCACCTCCAACGACAGATCGATCGGCACCCACTTCCCATCCCGCCGAACCCGCTGCGGCTCCAGACCTTCCCGCCTGGTCAACGTCCCGTCAGGGTTGGCGACCACCTCGGCTGTCTCGGTGGTCTCCTCCACCACCGACACCGGCCGCCCACTCTCCCCGGCCGCGGCAAGCGCCGCCGACTCTGGAGTGACCGGCTTTCCGGCCGCTTGAGCGATCGAAGGCACACCCGCCAACATCGATAACGACAGCACTGCGGACAGCAGCGCTCTACCAGACACCATCAAGTGACTCCCCCGGCTACTCCCGTACGCACCTTGGGTGACGCACCGGACACTTCGTGTCAACGATAGATGGCTACCAGTAACCCGCAAAGATCGTCAAAACATGCCGAACGCTGATCTCGAAAATCTCCAACCGTCGCTACTTTGTCGACCTTGTCGGACATGTTGGAACCAACCAGGCAACTTTCCTGGCGATACAGAGCCTGGCCAGCGGATTTCCGCCACCACCGTCCACAAGACGCCGTCACGCAATGTGTCGAGCCGACCAAGGTCATCCTGCGCTGTTCACGATACGCTGAGAAGAAACTCACGATCCGCACACCAAACCGCTTCAAGACCGATCCCAGCCAACCCTCGGCCGTTTAGTCGCCCTCGACAGGCGAACCTTCGATCGTCAACCGCCATCCGTGTCCCATATTGGCCTGAGAGCGACAGTCATCGGCGTGGGTCGGGAGACGTCACCTACGATGATTGGCAGACGGGCGCCGAGTTCGGAACCTCACGCGGATGAACGCACTCGCCGAGACCTCAGCTTGCTGCGACGCGAACTCGCCAACCGGCTACTCATCACTGGCGGCCACCACCTCCACCACCTCCAGCACGTACCGGACGCCCACGTCGAGCATCACAACGCCAACCGCAGCGGCCAAGGCCACAGCATGAGACTACGAGCACCCGACGACCACCGGAACGTGATCCCCTGGCCCACCCCAACCGACCGGACCACACGCACACAACGACTCACCGGACTACTCAACCACTACCAATCAGTCGCATGAACCCGCAGCTCATAGCCAGTGACAGCATTTTCGACCAGCACAGGCGGTGCAGGCGACGTGGTCCGCCTCGCCACAGGCGCTGAGGTCCTCGTTGGGGAGATGGACGCCGAGCTGAGCCCAAGCTGATGCGGCAGGCCCGCCGCTCTCAGCGCACGGAATAAGCGCGCACACAGTAGGGATCGGACGCGATCTCCCGAGACGCGAGTGATCCGGTCCCGGCAAGCTCGCGAATCCGCGAGGTAAGGAAACCGCCCGCGGCCACCACGAGCCCACTTTCGGCGGCGATGGGAACATCGTAGCCGCAGACCTCGCTCGTGCCGGGATCGCGAAAATAGACCCGGACGACCTCGGGGCTCTGCGCCAGGAATCCGACCGGATAGACGATCTGCGCCCCGACCTGGGGCGGCTGGTCGTCGAACCGGGTAAACGTTCCGCCGATGGCCCCGTAGATCGCCTCGCCCAGCCCGGCCGCGGGATCCTCACCGCTGCCTGAGAACATCCGGGCGTCGACCACGCGAACCCCGCGCCCGTCGACGCTCCAGTCGGCTTCCGCACCGCAGGCGACCGCCTCCAGGACGAGCCTGATCGTAGTGACGTGACGGAAGTGGTTGACCTGCTGCCCACCGGCGTCCAGCAAGGAGCAGTCGATCCCGATCGCCGTCGTCAAGTCGTCGCCGTCGAAGACGAAGACCCGCGCAATCGTCGGTTGGGGACGCACCACTCCGCATACCGTATAAGCGGAACCGGCCAGCGGCGTGGAGACGAACTCGGTCAACCGCTTGACAAACGTCCAATAGAGAATATCCGCCAGAGGTGAAGGGGTCTGCTCGGTCCTTTCGCCTCGGCGTGGATCATCGGCCGACACAGAGCGAGTATACCTCTCAGCCGTTCGCGTTGACGGCGTCAGGGCAGCGGTACCGCGAGACCCACGAGCGACTGCACCGGCTTCAGACCGACTGGCTGGCGCACGTGCTCGGCGGGCGGTGACCGGTGCCGCGCGAGGGAAATCGGGAACCGCGGCCCGCGACCAAGCTGTCCACCCGCGACTCGGTGCGGACGGCGTTGTTCGCGCTACGCCTGGTTTGGGAAGCTGACCGGCGCCGCTGCACCGCGATCCTGGTGCACCAGTTGCTCGCCGCGGTCTCGCTCGTGCTGGTCGTGCTGGTCGTGCTGGTCATGCGGGAGCTGCTCGGCGGCCTCGGTGCGGCGGACAGGGGCCTCTGGTCCGAACTGATGCCGTTGCTGATGGCGGTCACCGTCGTCCTCTCGGTCGGCGGGCGCTGCGCGGCCTCGCCCAGTCGTGGCAGCGGGTTCTCGCGGTCAAGGTGGACCGGCACATCATCGCGCTGGTTCTCCGGTCGGCGATGGACGCGGACCTGCTCGCCTTTGACGACCCCGACTTCTACAACCGGCTCCAGCGCGCGATTTTCGCCTCTCGCGTGCACTCCGCCAGCCTGGTGTCCTCGGCGGTGGCGATCGTCCAGGCGTCCTGCGGCCTGATCGCCGTCGGGATCGGGTTCGCGCTCATGACATGGGTGCTGGTCCCGCTCTGTCTGCTCGTGCCGGTCCCGCTGGCGCGCGCGGCCGAACGGGAGCGCGACGCGCGCTACGGCCTCACCGCCGAGTTCGCTGAGGACAGCCGCGTTCGCGAGTACCTCGAACGGCTGCTCACTGGCTGGGACGAGGCGAATGATTGTGGCGTTGGCAGGTATCGCTGCGATCGGCGTGTCGGCTATCAGTACGCCGATGGCGGGAGCCGAGCCGGGTTCGTCCGTGCGCGATCCGCTCGGCGGGATCGTGTCCAGCACGCCGGGGTTCGGGCCGACGGTCCGCCCGGAGGTCCGTACCGGCAGCGTGGCCGAGGCCAATCGGATCGCGGTTCGGACCGGGAACACGTGAGGAACGGAGGCATCCGATCTGTCCGCGCGGGAACGCCTCGCTGCGGAACTGGCCGCGGCGGCGGGGGATCCGGAGCCGCCGCAACGGGTCTTGGAGGAGTGTCTGCGTCAACCGGGGACCGACAAGGTCGGTGGCGTGGTACTCAACCGGTCGGTGTGGTGCCGGCAGAACGAGGTCGAGGGCCACTACATCAACACCTCCACCGGGAAGGAGGAAGGCTCCTTCACGTTGCCCTACCGTGCTTTCGCGCTCGCCAACCCGGCGGACCGTCAGGTGCACGTGTGGTTTCACGGCGACGATTACCACACCTCGGACAGCTTCTCCGGGTGGTCGACGCTGGGGTTGAAGGTCGAGTGCGTACGGCTCGCCGACGTGGGGTGCACGGCCAACCAGGGATATGTCACGCAGGACATCGGCGACTGGGATGACGGCGACTGGTACCGGTGGGATCTGAAGTCCGACGAGAACGTCGCCACCCAGATGCCGGAGAAGGTCCTGCGGAACCTGTTCTCGTTCAGCGGATATGCCATCGACGACTTCGACCACGAAATCGAACTGTCGTCGGAGACACGGCCTGGGATCCGGTGCGACTCGGCGGCCTACTTCGTCACGCGCCGGGCCTGCGTGTTCACCGATGTCACGCCGCACCTGATCTACCGGTACAACCAGGGCTACAACGAGGTACTCGACCACATCCGTCAGGTGCAGGACTTCCCCGACACCACCCACCCGCCGAAGGTCGGCCCGAAGGTCATCCCGGGCAAGTTCAGCCTGACACTGCCGTCGGGCCTGCTGTCACGGATGGCCACGGTCACTGAGGTTACAGGTGGGGCTGCGGGGTCGTTGAAGTAGTCGACTCGTGCCATGGTCAGCGCTCCTCTGTTGATGTTGCCCACACGCGGTCGAAGGACTCCATGTAGTGGCGCCACATCGGGCTTTCTGGTGTGCGGCGTAGGTGGATCACCGGGTTCTGACCGGCTAAAGGCTGTCCCGTAATGATCAAGAGTGTTGACGGGACAAGGGGGGTGACAGTGGTGTCGCTTGCGGGCGGTGGTTGTTCAGTCGGTCATGGCGAGGTTGCGTATCTGGGCGATGTCTCGGGTGGCGTGCCGGACGCCGTCGCGTTTGCGTCGGCAGTTGCGCAGGATGTTCCAGGGCTTCATGTGCGCAAGTGCGTGTTCGACTCGTGCGCGGACGCTTTTGGGGACGGTGTTGAGGTCTTCTTTCCAGTGTGGCAGAGGCGGCTGGTCCTTGCGGGGTGTGCGGTAGGGCATGATCACGTCGGGGTTGCGCTGGTAGCGGCCGTCGGCCATCACGTTCGCGCCCCGGCACTGCCGGTCGACGCGCGAGTCGGTGTAGGCGCGGCAGTCGTTGCGGTTGCCAGGGGGTGGGGTCGCCGACCGCGACGATCAGGCGGGTGTCGGCGTCGATGACGACCTGCATGTTCACCGAGTACCGGTAGTTCTTCGACGACGCGGAGATGGTGCGGTCGTGGGTGGGCACCAGGGTGCCGTCCACGATCAGCACGGTGTCCGGGCTGTG
>NZ_KB894466.1 GCF_000374445.1 Actinokineospora enzanensis DSM 44649
CTAGTCGGCGGGCCACCTCAGGGATCACCCCGTAACCGCCGCCGCGTTCTTCGCGGATCTGGAACACTAGTCGGACAGCGCGGTCACGCAGTTCGTCGGGGTACTTCTTGGGTGCGGGCACGGATCCATTCTCCCATAGCTTCGGAACCTCCAAGTCTCCCGGTGCGGTTCAGCAGCCGGGTGGTTGTGCGTGCGGATGTGTGACTGTTCACGCAGGATCTCCGGATGGCGTGGAAACCGGTGCACACAGGACGTGACTTCCTGGGGAGACAGACCTACACCAAAGCCAGCGCGGTGGAGGCGATCAGCGAGTGAACGGTTTCGCTCTGGACCCGGTGGGGTTGATCGAAGGCGAACCGTTCGACGTTGCCCTGGACCAGCTTCCGGCCGGGCAACTTGGCGGGCATGAGGTGCCGAAGCTGACGATCGTGGACTGGACCGACCGCATGGGCAGAGTCCCGGCACTGATGCTGTGCAACGAGAACGGCATGGCGTTGGTGGCTGCGGATCGCCCGAAGGCGAATCCGGCGGTGAAATCGACCGGTTACCTGTGTTGGTCTGGATTCGTCGACTCGCCCGCCGACCTGGCGCTCGCCCACGTGCACCACCACGACCTCCTGGAGGAGGCGACCAGGGTCTACGAGGAGCACGTACGCGAGCGCCTCGGCGCGACCACGGCCACGGTCGTCGCCCGTATACAGGCCGATGGCATCTACCCGTACCCGACAGACCGGGTGGACGACCCGATCCTCAGCGTCGAGCGGGATATGTTCGACCTTGTCGCCGTGACCGCCCGCGGCACGTTGACCGGTGGCAACCGCCAGCAGCGGGAGATGAACTCCCGACTGATCAAGCTGGCGTTGGAGGAGCGCTCGGAGAGCCTGGACACCGTGTTGGCCGCCACGCTGGAGATGTCGCACGAAGAAAGGGATCAGTTGGCCTACATGCTGCGCCAGTCATCCCTCGGCCACATCGTCGGCGCGGCGACCGAGGTCACCCAGCGCGTCGACTTGATCCTGGCGCTGCGACAGGCCATCTACGGCAGCGACATGCGCAGGCGGATGCGTGAGGTCGACCAGCTGCACCCATTGGTCAAGGACAACGCGTGGCTGTTCGGCGAAGGGTGGCGGCTTAGCCGCAGCGAACCTGGGCTGACCACCGTCCTCCGCGACGTCCTCCGCGACGACGTCCTGCTCGAAGCGGATCTCATCGCATCAGGAGGTCGGGTTCTCCGTGACAACGGCCGTGTTGGCCGGTTGGACTTAGTGCTCCAGAGAACGATCCACACGCCCGACCTCCAGCACCGGCTGGTGATCGAGTTGAAGCGCCCGAAGGTGGCACTGGGCGACAAGGAACTGCGTCAGGTGCGCAGCTACGCACGAGCGCTGAGCAAGAACGCGGCGACCGGGCGGGGCAAGTGGACCTTCTGGCTGGTCGGCGCCTCCATCTCCGAAGAGATCGAAGACGAGGTCAACCAAACCGACCGCGAGTGGGGTCACGTCACCAAACAAGCCGACTACGACATCTACGTGACCCAGTGGGGACGACTGCTCGACGACGCGGCCAAACGCTTGGAGTTCTACCGCGAGCAACTCCGCTACGACATCAGCCAAGAGGAAGCCGTCGCCCGAGTGCGTGAACGCCACTCGGCTCTGCTGCCCGAAGAACAACGCTCTGCATAGGAGCAATGAGGCTTTCCGTGCAACTTCTTGTGACGTTGGGTGATCAACTTTGTTGATCGCGTGGCCCGGCGGAGCACGCGATGGAGGAGGACCAAGGCGGCCGCGACGATGTCCCCGAGGCACCAAGCCGCGGTAGCGGCGTGGAAGCATCCGCTCCTGTAGCGGTTATGTCCACTGCTCCTGCGTAAGGGGGGCGTTGTTCAGTTGATCGCGGAGGGTTCGCCAGTTCGGCATGAACGTGTCCATGAGCTTGGTGAAGCGCGGGCCGTGGTTGCGTTCGAGGTGGTGCGTCATCTCGTGGACGACTATGTACTCCAGGCAGTCCGGGTGTTTCTTGGCGAGCTCGACGTTGAACCAGATGTGGCCGGTTTCGCGGTTGCATGATCCCCACTTGGTCTTCATCCGCCTGATAGTCCACCTTGGCACTGACGCATCCAGCCGTGGTTCCCACTTGGCAATCAGGCTCGGGATCGCCTGTCGCAGTTGTTCTCGGTGCCATCGATCAAGCAGTGTGCGTCGATGTTCGGCTGTGGTACCCGCTGGTACATACAGCAGCAGCCGCTCGCCGTCTGTCTCGAAGTGAGCTCGTCCAGGGCGCTCGATGACCTTCAGCCGGTAGCGAGTTCCCCACACATAGTGAGACTCGCCTGTGACCATCTCGCGTTCGGACTGACGTGCAGCGGAGCGAAGCTCCTCGCGTCGCCGCTTGATCCACGGCAGCCGCTGGATGACAGCCAGCCGGACCTGCTCGTCGTCGAGCCGGTCCGGGGCGGCGACGCGAACCCGTCCCAGCGGTGGATAGACACCGATGTGCAGGTGCTTGATGTCCTTGTAAAGGATGTCGACGTCGATGCCGCGGATGGTCAGGTGCGCACTAGCGGTACTCATGACGTGCCCTGATCAGCTCGAACAGTTCATCGAGACGCTCAAAGTCATCAGGTAGGGCCAGTGCGAGTGCGCGCCTGACCTTCTTCTCCTTGATCGGGTTACCCACCCATGAGTCGGGCTTGGTATGCCACATAGTTTCGTCGATCTTGACGGCCAGTTCGGCCGATGGCCAGCAGAAGTCGATCAGGGCGCGGCGTGCACCGTTGTTGGCCCACTCTGGATACTCGGTATCTGATTCACCCTTGCCGAGCTTCGTCGCATGCTCCAGCAGCTTCGCCAGGTACTCCTTGTAGTCCAGAGCTCCCTGACGTCGCTCCTCAAGGATGGCGTCGAGCACCTCGGACATCTTGTCGTAGTACTTCGGGTTCATGGCGCGCTCGTCGATGATGAGCTTGCGCATGTTGTTGGTGATCGTCTCCGCTACCGCTTCGGGGTCCTTCTTGATACCCGAGGGAAGCTTGTCGAGCGCACCAGTTCCCATTTCGACGATGAGCTGGATCAGCCCGGTGTCCTGGAAGTTGGAGACCACCTCGGAGGGCTTGGCGCTGATGTAGGTGTCGAGCAGATGGCGCATGCCAGCCTCGTACTGCTTGAAGTCGACGTCCTCGCCAGCTCCGAGCTTGACCTCGTCACGCACGTTGGCGTAGTGAGCGATCTCGTCCTTGATCGCTGCGGCTTCGGCATCGCTGTAGCCAGCGGCGCCCATCTCGTTGGCGAGGTTGCCGTACGCCCGGGTTACAGCCGCCACTGCCTTGTAGAGCTCGACTCGCTTGGGCTCGTTTGCCTTTAGCTGCTCGGCATTGCCCTGCTCGCGGGCGCAGAAGTACTGCTGATAGTGCAAGGTGTTCTTCGGCGGTTCAACCGGCTCGCACAGCGCTCGGATCTTCTCCAGCGCTTCGTCAAGGTCTTCGCGGGCCTTCTCGATGCGGTCGGATAGCAGACCCTCGATGTCCTTCTTCTCGTAGCCGTCCAACGCTCCGCCAGTATAGTCGGTGATGGCGGACTCAAGGGAGTTGAATAGGTCTCGGTAGTCGACGATGTAGCCGTAGTCCTTGTCGTCGCCGTCGAGGCGGTTGACCCGGCAGATTGCCTGGAACAGACCGTGGTCCTGCATCTTCTTGTCGATGTACAGGTACGTCGCGCTCGGTGCGTCGAATCCAGTCAGAAGCTTGTCGACGACAATAAGCAGCCGCATCTGGCCCGGATGGTCGATAAACCGGTCCTTGACGTCCTTCTCGAACTGCTCGACTTTGCTCATCGCCTTATCGGCAGGCTCGTTGAAGTGATCGGCGAGCATCTGCCGGTAGATCTCGTATTGGCGCAGCCTCTCGGTAGCACCGTGGCCGGAGTCCTCCTTGGCGATATCTCCAGCCTGCGGTGTGTAGGACGTGACGATGGCGCACTTGCCCTTGAAGCCAGCCTGGGTGAACAGCTCGTAGAACTTACATGCCTGATAGATGCTCGAACTGACGAGGATCGCGTTGCCGCGGCCATCCGACAGGCGCGGCTTGATCTCCATATCAAGCAGAATGTCGTCGACGATCTGCCGGGCACGTGGCTCGGAGCTTACAACCTTCTGCATGGTGCCCCAGCGCTTCTTAAGCTCGGCCCGAGACAGGTCCGTCATGCCCTTGGTCTTAGCTTCGAACCACTTGTCGACCTTATCGGGCGATGTTAGCTCCTGGTCGATGTTGCGCGCCTCATAGCGCAGGTCGAGCACGACGCCATCGGTTACACCCTCGTCGAATTTGTAGGTGTGGATGAAGCTGCCGAACTTCTCGATGGTGGTGGCTTTGTCTGCCTTGAGCAGCGGTGTGCCGGTGAAGCCGATGAACATCGCACCCGGCATGAGCGCTTTCATGGCGTCGTGCATCTTGCCCGACTGGGTTCGGTGGGCCTCATCGACGAAGACGAAGATGTTGCCCTTGGCGTGGAAGTCTTTGGGGACGGTTGCGTTCAGCTCCCGAATGAACTCGCTCTCGGCCTGGTCACCAGCAGAGTCGCCTTCCGAGCTGCGGAACTTGTGAACCAACGAGCCGATCAGCCACTCCTCGCTCGCATTCAGCGTGGCGATGAGGTCAGCGCCGCTCTTGGTGCGGTAGATGGACTCGTTGACCCCGCCGAACACCTTCTCGATCTGATCATCCAGCTCGGTACGGTCGGTGATCAGCAAGACTCGTGGGTTTGTCCCAGCCTGAGACTCCCGGATCCACTTGGCTAGCCACACCATCGTCAGCGACTTGCCAGAGCCCTGCGTGTGCCAGATGATGCCGCCCTCGCGCTTGACAATCCGCTCTTGAGCCTCCTTGACCCCGAAGTACTGGTTATGCCGACACGTCTTCTTTTGGCCCGAGTCGAAGACCATGAAGTCATGGACTAGCTCAAGCAGGCGTTTCTTCGAGCAGAGCTGCGTCAAGGAACGATCGAGCGGGTCGGCGATATCGGACGGCTCACGCCACGCCAGCCAGTATTTCTCCGGCGTATCGATGACGCTGTAGCGCAGCCCTTCCACGTCGTTGCCAGCCATCACGAGCTGTACCGTCGTGAAGAACGACCGGATGAACTCGGGTCGCTGGTTCCCATAGCTCTGCCGGATACCCTCGGAGACGGCGACCTTCGAGCGCTTGAGCTCGATTGTCCCTAAGGCGATACCGTTGACGTACAGCACGATGTCCGGGCGCTTGGTGTGCTGCCCGAGTACCGTCACTTCCTCGGCCAGGGCGAAGTCATTGGCCTCCAGGTGTGTCCAGTCGATGAGCCGCACCGTCTCCGTCTGCTTGCCCATGCCGGGCTTGACCTTCACCCCGTAGCGCAGCAGGCCGTAGACATCACGATTCGCCTCGTAGAGGTCACGGCCGCCACCGAGCGAGGCGTCGCTCTTCAGCTTGTCGACCACCTTGTTGATGATGTTGTCGCTGTAGCCGCGAACACGGAGGTTCTGTGCGAGCAGTTCAACCTCAACGTTGGAGTTTCCCTCGCGATATTCCCAATTACCGAGATAATCGTAACCCAACAGGTTCCGGAACAGCGCGACAACGCGATCTTGAGCCTTGCGCTCTGGTTGACCTACATTACTCATGCCGCGCTCTCCTTGCCCGGAAGGCGGGTGCGCCCAGTCAGGAGCTCCTGCATCATGCCTTGTTTGACAGCGACAGTCTTCTCAATGCTCCCATAAAGAGCAGCTATCTCGGTATCAGCATCGCGAAGCACTTGTGAGATGGCCTCCTGCTCATCGCGCGGAGGCACAGAGACGGGCAGCTTCCTAACGACGCTCCAGTCTGAGCGCGGCATGTGTGTGCCATATCCACCGCTCGCGGCCTCGGCAAATCGATCGGTTTCCACTACGTACCGTACAAATGCGCCGACGGCGTTTCTCTTGGCGCGCAGCGCCCACATCTCTGTCGAACAGAGTCCTTCGGAGTCAGCGAGCCAATATTTGCGAAGGTAGGCCCTAAGTTTGCCGAAGAGTACGTCACCAGGACGGAAGACTGTCTTAAGCGACACTGCCTCGGCAGCGGTTGAATATCCCGTTAGGCGGCCTGACATCGCGCCAATGTGCTCAAGCTCGATCAGCCTCGTACCAGCAGAGACACTCCGGGGATCAACACGTTCCCGCGTCGGCGCAGCGAGGTCCTCAAAGTGCATCTCGCACCAAGGCTCGCTGAAGCCAGGGAGGCGGACCTCGCCTGCGAGAAGCTGCTGCATCATGCCACGCTTAATCGCTCGCTTCTTTTCCACCAGCCGCCTGGTGTTCGCGATAAGCTCATCTATCTCCGAGAGGGCCTCTCCAATGGCCCACTGCTCGGAGATGGGTGGAATTAGAAGAGAAACTTTTACCAAGTCAGACTTCTTGACGTGAACGAATGATGACTTGAACCCGTGCGCCTGCCTCTCGATCTCTTTCTGTACATTCTGAAGTATGAGAAACGAATAGTAAGAAGTGACCTTCGTCTTGTCTGGGACCACCTTGAATATATGTTGGTTTAGAACTGCATTTGGGCCAGCCCATGCACGAGCTCCGAACGATGTTCCGGTTGTGCCGGACCACGCGAAGAGGATATTACCTGCCCGAATACGATACTTCTCATCAATTGGGCCATCGTAGTAGTTGTAGGGACTATTGTTGTCATTTAGGTTTTGGATCCTAATAATCGGAGTGCCGTGAGCCTTCCATTCGCTCGGCCTAAATGCTAGGCCGTTGATAAGTGTTAGCGTTTGATCAATGGTATATTCTTGCCAGCCATGTGGAAGCGCATCCATTCTTGTCTGTTCGGAAAGCTGCCCTAGTTCCATTTGGCCTTCAAATTCTGGAGGTGACGTTGAGTTCGCCAAACCATTGATGCTGTGTCGAGGCTCACACGACCCCCATGGCTGTTAGGTGAGCACCGACTCGACGGTCCAGCTGCATGATCCGACTCTCAATTTCTCCAACAGTCTCGGCGTACCGTTCACCGAGCTGTTGGATCCGGATGACCAGGGCAAGCGTCAGCGAGTTGACCACCTGGTCAACGCCATCTGCGGTCGTCGAGTGCCACTTGTCGTCGAGCACGAGTTGCTTGACCTCTGGCAGCGTAAGGTCGCCATACTTATTGAGAGTCGCCAGGTCGAGGGCGGCCTGGACTTCTTTGACAGCCTTCTTGGCGGTGGCTTCGTCGTTGTACAGCTTGATCAGGTGTTGGAGAGCCTTGATCTCTTCCGAGTCAGCTCCTTCGTGCCGGGCTACCTTGAGTCGCGTCGAAGCAAGCACCTTAGAGATCTTGCCGTCGTCCATTGCTTCGGCAAGCAGGCCGTCTTCGACGGCATGCTCCTCGATGTACTCCTCGACGGCGCGGCCAGCCTCTTCGGCTGCCGCGTTCAGCATATCAACCTCGGCCTGCTCGTCTGCGAAGTAGCGAGCGACGATGAGCGCGGGCGGGATGAGGTCCATCTTGTATCTGGTGGCCCCGCGACCCGACCCGACGACAAGATCCGGTGTCTCGGAGAGCTTGCGCTCCTTGTCCTCGATGGTCTTGCGAGGTTTTGCCGCGTTGAGCCAGCCGTCGTTCATGATGAGGAAGACATCGTCGTGCATGACGCCATGCCAGTACGTCATGAGCTGCTCATAGACGTCGTACTCGTCGAGCAGTGGAGTTTCCTTGAACCTGGCGAGTAGATCGTCACTGATATGAGCGATCAGGTCCTTCGGGACGGTTGTAGCGTCGATCGCTTGCAGGATAGGGCGGTGGGCGGCGAACCAGTCGCCAACCTGGCTGCGCACATCGGTAGCGAACTTCCGGAACTCGTCAGAGTCCAGGATGGTCTGCTGCACCTCGGTCACGCCGACCGTCAATTCGCTGTAGCCGGGGCGGTTTGGCTTGAACAGCGTGGTACGAAGGCTCGGGAACGCCTCCCAGTACCAACTGAGCGCGTCTAGGTCACGCTCAGGGATCCCGCCGTGCAGGTGAGCGTGAAGATCCTGGAGGTCCTCCGGCTCGGAGGAATCAATGTAGCGCGGAATGTTGAGGTTGTAGTCGTTCTTCGGGTCGGCGATCTCGTGGAGCGGCACCATGCGTGAATAGCGCTCGATCTCGATCTGCCTGTTGAAGACGTCAACGATCTTGTGAATGTCCTGACTGCGGAGGCGGTTCTTGTTTCCGTCCTTAATGAATCCTTTGGACGCGTCGACCATGAACACGCCGGTGCGCGCCTGGGCATTCTCCTTGTCGAGGACGACTATGCAGGCCGGGATGCCGGTGCCGTAAAAGAGGTTGGCGGGTAGGCCGATGATTCCCTTGATGTACCCGCGACGCAGGAGCTCCTTACGAATACTCGCTTCGGCATTTCCGCGAAAAAGGACGCCATGTGGCAGAATGACCGCAGCCTTACCGTTGCTCTTGAGGGACTTAAGAATGTGCAGCAAGAAGGCATAGTCGCCGTTCTTCTCGGGTGGCCGACCGAACTCGAAGCGGCCATACTCATTCTCCAGGCCATTGTTCCACGACTTGATCGAGAACGGTGGATTGGCGACGGCGAAGTCGAAGCTCCGTAGCTGATTTCCCGCGATCAATTGCGGGTTGGTAATCGTGTCACCCTTGCGGATGTCGGCGTCCTCGTTGTCGTGAAGGATCATGTTCATCTTGGCTAGTGCCCAGGTGGCGTTGTCCTTCTCCTGGCCGTAAATCGTGATGCCTCGTGGCGCCTCGTCAGCCACCTTGAGGAGCAACGAGCCCGACCCGCAAGTAGGGTCATAAACCGTATGGTCCTGCCGAGTGCCCGGTCCGATACCGACTACCTTGGCGAGTACGCGCGAGACTTCGGCCGGAGTGTAGAACTGGCCCTTGGACTTGCCTGACTCCGTGGCGAAATGCCGCATCAGGTACTCGTAGGCGTCGCCGAGCAGGTCGTCGCCCTCAGCGCGGCTGCCACGGAAGTCCAGGTCAGCGAAGATCGTCACAAGCTTGGAGAGGCGATCCTGCATCTCCTTGCCCTTGCCGAGCTTCTCCTCGTCGTTGAAGTCGGCCAAGTCGATGACCTTCTCCAGCCCGTTGGCCTCGGCGAGCCTGCTGATGATCTTGTTGATCTTGTCGCCGATCTCCTTGTCACCCTTGAGGGCGACCATGTCGTCGAACGAGCCGCCCATCGGAACGTCGATCAATGAGGTTCGGTCGGCCTTGGCCTTGTCCGTCACGTACTTCACGAACAGCAGCGTGAGGATGTAGTCCTTGTACTGGCTGGCGTCCATGCCGCCGCGCAGCTCGTCGCAGCTCCGCCAGAGCGAGCTGTGCAGGTCCGACTTCTTGAGGGCCATTACGCCGTCACCCCCTTGCTCGCGTCGAGACCAGAACCTGGCCGCGAGTCCGCGGCGAGGCGTGCGGGTGACCTATCCATTCTGCGGTATCCATCCCTTATGTCACTGTATGTTACAGGTCAGTTGCAAACCGTGACTGCCCAGTCGAGTGTCTCACGATAGTGTCGAGCACGAACGAAGCCTGTCGTCGACGCGCATCTCGTTGAGCACGTTGACCAGCCGCTCGAACAGCAAGATGTGCTCAGGTGCCATGCGCACGTCCGTCCCGACCATCTCAGCCCGGAACGACCCTGGCCGCACACTCGCGCACCCTCGACTGGGCCTCGGCGGGCGCTGAGGGCAACTGGCACGAGACGAAGGTGAACCCGGCCGCGCGCAACAGGGCCTCGCCCGCCTCGATTCGCGCGACCAGTGTCACCTCGTCCAGACCGGGTGCCAGCTGCAGCCGACGGCGCTCGGGTGGGTATGCCAAGGAGTCGGAACACGGCTCTGAACGGGCCTGTGCGGGGTGGCGAGAAGGAAGCCATGGTGCTCTGGCCCAGGCTGGAACGCGGCTTATTCGTGCAGATCAACGGCTGTTCGCGTGGCCACGGTGAGGTCGGAACAAGGCGCAGGGGTCGGAACACCCGTTCCGACCCCTGTTGTTCCGACCTTCCTCAGCCAGCGATCACGGCCTGGACGGCAGCCAGGTCCACCACAGATACCGGGTTGGGGTAGCCGTCCACGCGCCGCTTGCCAGCCGAGGGCACTCCGGCTGCGCGCAGCGCCTCCCCGAGCCGCTTGGCGTCCCAGCCGATGCGACCGGCCAGCTCCGACGTGGGACCACGCCGTGTTTGTCGTCATTCAGCACGTCGGCCAGCAGCGTTAGTACCTCGGGAAGTTCGTGCACAAGCTCGGCGTCCACCGGCTCCGGCCCGGCGGTCGCGGTTACCTCGTCGGCCAGGCGCGCGGCCACGGTGGGGTCCAGGGCGGTCAGGTCGTGCGCTCCTGCGGCGTCCCCCGTGAGTGTCCCGGCTGCCTCGCGCAGTGCCCGGCCGCGCTCGCACGCGGTGCGGATGGCGGCGATGTGCAGCAGATGGGTCCGCACGGTCACCGCGTCCCCGGCCGACAGCTCGGTCTCGCCGTCCGCCCCCAGCAGCAGGCTGGCGCCCTTGTGGCTGGTTAGGAGCTTGGAGGCGTCCATCCCGGCCTTGTAGGTGCCCGCTCCGAGGATGGTCTCGGACGCCTGGTAGGTCAGACTTTCAGCGCGAAGCGGGTGCCGAGCTGGCCGCGCAGCCCGTCGGGGATGACCTGGGCGTCCTGCTTCTGGGTGGCAAGGATCAGCGAGTAGCCGGCGGCCGGCCCGGTCTTGGCGATGTAGGTCAGCAGCTCGCAGATCCGGCCGCCGATCCTCTTGCCCTTGGGGTTGTCGGCGTCCAGCGGCACGTCCAGGCCGAGGAAGTTCTGGACTTCGTCGATGCCGATCATGGTCAGCGGCATCCCGTAGGCGGGGTCGCGGGTGATTTCCGGCGTCCCCTTCGACTCCGGGCACAGCTCGTCGTCCATCTCGGACAGCCGGTCGAACCGGTCGGCGACGTCGGCCGCGCACTCCTCCAGCACACGGATCAGCCGTCGGGCGTCGGCTTCCCGGGAGCCCCGGATGAACCGGTGTGCCACCTGTTCGAACGGGCGGAAGTCCTTGCCGCCCTTGCCGTCGGCGATGATCAGCCGCACGTGCGGGTCGAGCGCGGCGGCAGTGAGCGGTAGACGCGCGACGAACGTCTTGCCCTGGCGGGGGATCGCGCCGATCAGCAACGAGGTCCACACGACGGGCAGGTTCACGGCTGCGCCGCGGGCGGTGGTGCCGAACGGCACCGGCCGCCACAGGTCCCACGACGCCGCCGACGCCAGCGAGCTGGGTACCGGTTCGGCGGCGTACGGGTCGGCGTCGCCCACCCACAGCGCCAGCCTGCCCGCGTGGCCGTCGTCGCCGCGCACCCGCTCCACGATCAGCCGCACCTCGTCCACCGCCAATGCCGAAGCCAGCGCCTCCCGCTTGCCGATCACGTCCGACGCCTTGCGTGACGGTGGCAGGTCGAGCGTGAGCGCCCAGCCGGCGCCGTCGTGGCGCGGGGCCTTGACCAGCATCAACGACTCATCGCGGCCGATCAGCCTGGCGTCGCGGAACGCGGTCACCAGGTGGTCGCCGTTCATCAGCCACGCCAACGACCGGGAACCGAGCTGCGTCCTCCGGCCGCCCGCGCCGTCCTTGCGCCGACCGGCGACCGCCAGGGCCACCGATACCGCGCCACCCGCGACCACCAGCGGCCCGACGGTCAGCTCCGTGACAAGTCCGGCCAGGCCGGTCGTGCCTGCGCCGACCATGGAGATCACGCCCCGGCGGCGGCGCACGACGGCGATCTCCTGCCACTTGTCAACCAGCCGGTCGGCGGCCTTGGACGCCTCGTGGAAGTCGGCCACCCGCACCCACACTCACCACGCCCGGACAGTCACCGCCAGGCCGCGCCCGACCGCCGCCGGGTACCGCACCGGCACCATCACCGCCCGGCTCGCCAGTTCCATTCCGGCCTGGCGGGCGGACTCGGCGGTCTGCCACTGCGCGGGCAGCCGCGACACCGCCGACTCGGCCAGCCGGCGGGCGCGGGAACGCTGGTACTCGGCCTTGGTGATCAGCTCACCGTCCAGAACCGGCGCAGCCTGCACCACGTTCGTCCCCTCGGCGTCCGCCCCGCTGGACACGGCGGCGTTCGGGAACGGGATCAGCTCGCCGGCCACGTCGTCCTTCTGCTCGGTCAGGCTCACGCCGCACCCCCACGCAGGGCGTCGCGGACCTCGCGGGCCGCGTCGGTGCCGCACCCCAGTGCCTCCCGCAGCCGGGTCGGCGGGCAACTGCCCGGCGGCGATCAACCGCCGGGCGCGGTTCACCAGTAGGGCCACCCGGTCGTCGGTAGCCCCGCGCTGTGCAGCCCCCGCCTCGGGGACGTTTCCCTGTACTCCGTGCCGGTAGGGGCGGCGGTAGGGCCTACCGGCAGGCCGTGGTCCAGGTCCGCGAACGCCGACCAGATGACCGGCAGCACCGCCACCGCGCCGACCGCGACCAGCGGGCCGATGGCGTGGGCGAGGAGTTGCATCGCGTCGAACCGCGCCCACGGTACCGACACCCACGGCAGGTACGGCCACACGTTCAACGTCAGCGTCACCAACAGCGCCCCGTACTCGACTGCGGTGAGGTGCAGGTGCCGCAGCACCCGGCCACGGGTGGCCAGGAACGCCCGCGCGCCGACGACCACCAGCAGCACCGCCGAGATCACCGGTTCCACCGCCCACGCGCCCCACCAGGCCGCGCCCCGTTCGGACATCGACCGGGTCAGGGTGTGGTGCACGCCCGTGGTCGACCAGCCCAACGCACCGACCAGCGCCACCAGCGCCACGACGGTAAGCGCCAGGCGCACCCGCGCCGCCTGCCAGGCGCGGGCAGCCGGACGGCCTCGGCGGCGCGTTTGCGGCTGCGGCGCACCCGGTCGGTGTCGAGCAGCAGCGGCGCGGCGTCGGCCTGCAACTCCAGCAGCGCGCGCGCCTCGTCCACCTCGGCGCGCAACTCCCGGACCCGCCTGGTGTCCGTCGGAACATCGACGGGCACCACGTCCGGTACGGCCGGAGCCTGCCCGGCGACGTACCTCTCCAACTCGGCCACGGCGCGCTGCACGTCCTCGTCGCTCGGCTCGGGGAAGGGGATGAGGGTGCCGCCGCACCCCGCAGTTTCCGCCGGGGCAGTCCACGATGCGCCAGGTGCGCCGGGCGGCGGCGCTTCGGCCGGACAACAGGTTGGTCGCGTCGCGCAGTCGCTCGGCGGCCTCCCGGTTCTCCAGGCAGTGCGCGGGGGAGGTCCAGCCGCTGGGGTGTGCCAGGGTGGAGGGCTCGGCGTAGGTGAGGTGCACGCGGTTCACCGGGCACCCCCGCTCCGCTGCGGCGCGCAGCGCGGGCACGGCGTCGAGAGCGTGCGGTCCTCGTCCTGCCAGACCACGCGGGCGCTGACGGGGTCACCCGGTCGGGCGTCGCACTCGCCGCATTCCGGGGCCACGGCCGAGCGCCCTCGGCTCGTTCTTCTTCTCGTTCTTCTTAAGGACAGTCCTTCTTATGTTGACGGGTGAGCCGTCAACGGTTGACCTGGAAACGGCCCGACCTGCAGGTTCACCCTGTTTCGGCTGGTCGGCACCGTCGCCGGGTGAGCCGTTGACGGGTGAGCCGTTGACGGGTGAGCCGGAAACGGCCGCACGCTGCACGACCTCCGGCGCGACCTCCTCCAGCGTCGCTCGCAGTGTCTCGACATCGGCGGAGTAGGCCCACACGTAGCCGGCGACGTGGCCGCGCTCGTTGCGCCGGGGCCACCGGTAGAGGTAGCCGCAGCCCTCCAGCTCATGCACGGCCGACTCCAGCGCCTCCCGGGCGGCCGGGCTCCTTGGCAGGGGTGAGGTCGCGCAGCCGGTGCACGCTGGTCTGCCAGTCGTCGGGCAGGCTCAGCAGATAGCACAGCAGGCCACGCGCCCGGAACGTCAGGCGCTTGTCGCGCAGCACGCGGTGCGGGATCGACTCCCACCGCTCACCGCGTACGTGCCACATGTGGGCCATCGAGGGGATTGCACTCACGGTGTCACCACCGTGGAGCTGTGGGCATGACAAGATCGGTGCACGGCCGGGACCTCCAGCGTCTTGGTCCAGGCCTCGTCAGCGGGTGTTCGCGCACCCGGCGGGGCCGTCTACTGGAACTTCAGTAGCCCTACGTCTCTGGACCTGCCGCAGTACACCGAGAAGCGGGTGGACGTGCTGGCGGCGCGGGCGAGCCAGGCGTTCCACGAGTGGCAGCCGATCGACCGGCGGATGGCGCAGGACGGGCGCGTCTACCGCAGCTTCGGGTACGGCAAGCACGTCGAGGTGTTCGTGCTCGACATGCGGACCTACAAGGACGCCAACACCGCCGACCAGACCAAGCCCGGCCACATCCTCGGCGACCGCCAGGCCCGGTGGTTGGTCGACGGCCTCGCGCGCAGCCAGGCGACCTGGAAGATCGTGGCGAACGACCTGCCCATCGGGCTGATCGTGCCGGACGGCGGCGGCATCGAGGGCGTGGCGAACGGGCTGCCGGGGGCGCCCAACGGGCGTGAGTCGGAGCTGGCCTGGGTGCTCCGCCAGCTCGCGCGGCGCCGGGTGCGGAACGTGGTGTGGCTGACCGCCGACGTGCACTACACGGCCGCGCACCACTACTCACCGGATCGGGCCGCCGTGGGCGACTTCGACCCGTTCTGGGAGTTCGTGTCGGGGCCGCTGCACGCGGGCGCGTTCGGGCCGAACACGCTGGACCCGACGTTCGGGCCGGAGGCCGTGTTCGTGCACGCGCCACCCGCCGCGAACACCTCGCCGATGGGTGGGTTCCAGCACTTCGGTGAGGTGAACGTGAACGGGCGCAGCGGGGATCTGACGGTGGATCTGCGGGACGGCAAGGGCACCTCGCTCTGGTCCAAGACCCTGCACCCCGCGCGCTAGATGGGTAAGTCCAAGGGGTAGACGTCTGGAGACAGGGGGCGAGGGTGTCGATGTACGGGTTGTGACGACCGACATTGACACCCTCGCGACCGCACTCTACGTCAGAACCGACGACCTGCTGAAGGACGCGCCGCATCTGGCGCCGTGGCGGCCGCGGGTCGGTCTCAAGCCGCGGTTGACCGACGCGGAGCTGGTCACCCTGGCGATGGTGCAGGCCCTGCTCGGGTTCACCAGTGAGGCGCGGTTCCTGCGCCACGCCCACGCCCGCCTGCACCATCTGTTCCGCTACCTGCCCGGCCAATCCGGCTACAACAAGCGGCTTCGTAACGCCGCCGGTCTGGTCAAGGCCGTGATCCGCCTCCTGGCGGCGGACACCACACTGTGGACCGACGACGTGTGGCCGCTCGATTCCACCCCGGTGGAATGCGGCCGGTCCCGCCAGACCACGAAACGTTCCGACCTGGCCGGATGGGCCCAGTACGGCTACTGCGCCTCCCACACCCGCTTCTTCTGGGGCCTGCGCCTGCACCTGGTCTGCACCCCCGGCGGGCTGCCGATCGCGTTCGCGTTGACCGGCGCCAAGGCCGACGAGCGCACCACCCTGCTCGACATTCTCGACACCGACCCCGCGTTGGTCGAGCGACGCCCCGGTCAGACGGTGATCGCGGACAAGAACTACTACGGCCGCGACTTCGAACACGCCTTGGCCGAGGCCGGCCTCGTGCTGCTACGACCTGCCCGCAAACGCGAGGCCGAACGACCCGGCGCGACACTGTTCAAGCCGCTGCGCCAGGTCATCGAGTCGATCAACCAGACATTCAAGGCCCAACTCGACCTGGAACGACACGGCGGTCGCACCAAACCCGGCGTGATCGTCCGGGTCCTGCAACGCATCCTCGCCCTGACCGCCGCCATCTGGCACAACGACAAGACCGGACAACCCGTCAAGCGATCACTGACCGCCTACGACCACTGACCCCATGGAATCAATCATCTAG
>NZ_KB894467.1 GCF_000374445.1 Actinokineospora enzanensis DSM 44649
AGCGACAGAAGTTATCCACATTCTTTCCGATACCTCGCCTGAACTGGGGAGATGCGTTTAGTGATCACCGTGGGCCGTCCTCAGGCCGTGAGATGAGGGCTTGGCAGCCATGCCTCAGTCATGGCCCGGCGGATGCGGTGGGGGCTTTCGGGGATGAGGTGGGTGTAGGTGCGGGCGGTGAAGGCCGGGTCAAGGTGGCCCAGGAGGTTCGCCAGCTCGATGAGGCTCACGCCGTGGGCCAGGAGGTTGGATGCGAAGGTGTGGCGTAGGGCGTGGAAGCCGTCGATGCGTTTGCGGTAGGGGGTGGCGGTGGTCTGGAAGGCGGGTACCCAGATGTCCCGGGCGAAGTTGTTCCCGCGCCACACTGGGGGCGGGAAGGGGTGGCGTTGCGACGGCGGAGGTCCGGGGACGAGTAGTCGCACGGTGATGAGGTCTCCATCCGGGACCAGCCACGGCAGGGTGACGTCATATGGTTCGTGAGCGGTGGTGTGGTCGTCAACCATCGTGATGAAGTCCTCGGTGATGAAGACTTCGCGTGTCTTGCGCCGCTTGGGCAGTCCGAACACGGGCTTCCCGTTGATCCAGCGGATTTGCCGTTGAATGTGAAGCTTGAGGTTATTTCGGTCCATGTCGTCCGGGCTGAATGCGAGTGCTTCCATTTGGCGGTGTCCGGCACGCAGGGCGATGTCCATCAATGGTCGATACTCCGGAGGGAGGCCGCTACGGATAGTGAGGCACTTTTCCCGAGGCCAGGGCTCCGGCCGGTATTCCTCGGGAACCGGCCTGCGGACGCTGTCAGCCTTGCAAGGGTTTCGTTCGAGCAACCCGTCAAAGACGGCTGCTTGCAGAAATCCCGAGATCGTGTCGAAAATCTGCGCCCGGTAGGAATCCTTTACGCCTCTTCCGCTTGACCAGTCCAGCCACTCTCGCATAGTGCTGGTTGTGAAGTGCTGGACAGGCACGTCGCCGAGGTAGGGCAGGACCATGGTGTTCAACCTGGTGTCCACACTGGCCACGGCGATCGGGTCTTTGGATCGACCTTTGCGCACTTCCGTTGTGTAGTCCCGGAAGGTGATCAATTTCGGTTCCGGCTTCTCCTCAGGCTTAGAGGCCGGCAGCAGCTTCACAAGCGGGCTTACCTGGTGCAACGCCAGGAACTTCTCGGCTTCACCCAGGCTGCGGTCCGGGAAGCTCTTGGACCGCTCGCTGCCGTCTGCGTAGTAGCGGACACGATAGCGCATACCCGTGCCGTGCAGCGCGGTCTTGTCTTTGAGGGGACGGCCGTTCTTTCCGACAATGACGTTCCCGGTCGCATCTTTCCTGTCCTTGTACCAGCGATCCTCAACGTGTCCGGCCATGGGAGTACCCCGTTTTCCTTTCGTCGTGATTGCTGAAATATTGGTCAGGCGGCTAGCTGGCCCTCGGTGCTGGCGTCAAGCCATGCGGCGATATCCTCCGGCCGATAGCGGACATGTTTGCCCATGCGCACGAAGGCCGGACCGGTGCCCTTGTGGCGCCATTCGGCCAGCGTCTTCTCCGGCAGCCGCAATAGTTCGGCCAGCTCTTCCGTGGTCCACAATCGGGTCGGTAATCCGCTATCATCCATGGTCTATCCCCCCAGTCCGGTCACGCCGCAGTCGCGGTTGCTGAAACACCCGGCCCGCCTGGTGGCCCGGCAGCGGCCAACAACGCCGTGTCGTATTCGGCCCGCCAGGTCACGCGTTCGGCTATGGCCCGCATGATCAGGTGGTCTCTCGGCGGGGCGTTACGGTCGCCGGGGGCGAGCCTCCGCCAGGCCCAGGCCGAGGTATCCCGGGCGGGTTTGACGATCCCCACCGCCGCCAGGGCCTGGGCGACGAACGCGGCCCGGTCGGCCTTGTGATCGGCCAGCGTCTTGCCCGACCACTTCCGGGACACCAGCACCCGCCGACCTGGCAGGCCGAGGGTGGTGCGTCGGTGAGCGCGTCCCTTGCAGTGCCCGGGGATGGTCCTGGAGGTGGTGCCCTGGGGGTGGACGCCGTAGAGCAGCCACACCGCGCACCGGGGCGAACAGGGCGTGATCGCGAGTTCGGCGTGGAGTCGTTCGTGGTGGTCACGCTGGCCGGGAGTGGTGGCGGTGATGATCTCGCCGGTGGACTTCGTGAGGTACTTGGTCAGGTAGCCGATGTGGCGTCCGGCTTCCTCGGTGCCGCCGAGGACGCCCTTGGAGTGCACCTGGGCGCCGAAGGTGGCGACGTGGGCGGGCTCGTCCACCAGGTCGACCGCGTCCGCCCAGGTGGTGAGCGGTTTCCGAGTCTCCGGGTCGACGAACGCGGCAGTGTGCGCGTCCCACACCGGCAGCCTGTCGCCGCCGTAGACCGGTTCGTCGTGCGGGGGCCACCACACCTGGAGATAGGTAGCGGCCGTTACCTGTCGGATCGTGTCGTGCGGGATGGCCCCGCGGATTCCCGCGTGCAAATGAGGTGCTGTTCTGCGCTGGGGTTCGACCGTGGCGAAGTACTGCACATCCCACCCGACGACGCGGCGTAGGTTCTGCCACCACCGGTCCACCAGCGAGGCGAAGTGCACCGCGTCCCGGGCCGCCCGCCGATAGTCATAGGTGCCCGGGTCGACCGGGGAACCATCGGAGCGGACGGGGCCGTAGGTGTCGCAGGTGAGGGTGACGAACATCGAGGGCCGGAACCGCCCAGCGAACTCACGGCCCACAGTGCGCTTCTCGACCTTGCGCCGGGGCAGGTTCGGGGCATCCTGCCGCCGCCTGGTCGAGCGCACCGGCGCCCTCTTCACCGGGGCCGTGTCCGGCGACGGCAACCGACCCCGGACACCGAGCCGCTGAAGCTCGGCATCCACCGAGCGGATCTCCTCCCGCAGATCGTCCGCATCGGCCCCGGCGGTGTCCCGGTACGCGGCCACCAGGTCCGCGCGCAGCTCGACCAACGCCGTGTGATCCCCGGTCGGGGCGGTGTCGCGCGTCTGCGGTTCCTCGGTCAGGTGCCACCCCTCCCGGCACTGGGCGATCCGCAACGCACGCGCCTTACGGGCACACGGCAGACACACCGACTCGACCGTGGACCCACACGGCACACCCACATAGCGGACCGCGCCATCGGTGGTGTCGGTGACCTCCATCGTGAACGGCCGCACGCACACCCCGTGCTGTTCGGCGGTGACACGCACGACCTCACGCGCCAGCGGCCCCCGGGTCCGGGTGGCGATGTCGACGATGTCTGCGGTCATGGGGTCACGTCCATCGGTGACCCGCCGCCCCAGACGTGGAGCTGTTCCGAACCGAACGTCCTGCGCTGGTGGGGTTCCATGCCCAGCGTGCCGTCCACGCCCGCCCACACCCTCACCCGTGCACGGCCGTCGGTGAGCGTGCCGATGACCGCCACGTGTGCCGATTCGTCGTTGTCCGGCCGCCACACGGACACCACGCAGTCCACCAAGGTGTCGGACCACTCGACGAGATCTCCCACGGTGTCGATCAACCGGCCCCCGTGCAACTGCACACTGATGTGGGTATCGTCGCCGGATGCGTACCCGGAGACACACAGGTAGGCCGGAACGGGCAGGTCCGCGAACACCACCAGGTGCTCACGAAGAGAGTCCATGATGGACAGATAGTCGGGGATGTCCACGAGCGCCGTGGGACTGCCGTACACGAGGGTAGTGGTGTTCATGCTGCTGTTCCTCCGGAGGTGAAGTCGTCTGTGTCGGGGAACGGGACGATCACGGCAGACCCGCCGGTGATCTCGTTCCGTAGTTCGATCAGGTTCGTGTCGGTGACCAGGAACGCCCTCGCTCGCACGGGTTCGCGTTGGCCGTCGTGCTTCACCCACGCCACACCAGGAGTCGACTCGGCGATCTCGTGGGCCGCCGCACCGCGCTGGCGGACGCCGTCACCGAGGACCATGTCCACTTGGGCCGCTTCGTCCAGGCGCATCGCGACCCGGGTGGGGAACAGGTTCCGGAAGGGGACCACTTCCTTGCGCGGGTCCTGCACGAACCCGACCACGCACACCCCGGGAGCACGGCCCTGCGAGGTGATGACCTGGAGCGCGGCCTGCGCGCGTTCACGCAGCCGCTTGTCCGGCAGATAGGCGATCAGCGCGGCCAACTCGTCCACGATCAACACCGTGAACGGGACACCGCTGTCCTTGGTCCACGTGCGACGGACACCCCGGAACCGGGTGGCGCGTGCCCGGACGTCGCTGGCGACCTTCTCCAGAAGCTCCACGGCTTCCTCGGGATCGTCATAGGCCAACTCGGAGAACACCTCCGGGCACTGGCCCAGCTCCATACCGCCCTTGGGGTCGATCCCGACCAGGCGCACCACACCGGCCCTGACCATCGGCGCCAACGCCCAGACCAACGCCCACAGGACCGAGCCCTTGCCCGCACCGGTCGCCCCCACCGTGAGCAGGTGGCCGCCCAGCAGCCGCAGGCACCAAGGCTTACCGGTCTCGGTGCGGCCCACCGGGACCTTCTTCAGATTGACCGTCGCGGCCGTGTCCAGGGCCGGGAGGGGGATCGGGTTGGCCAGCGGGTCGGCCCGCATCAAGTCCAGCTCCAACCGCCCCGGCTTGACCACCCGAACCCGGCATGAACCGGCGCCGAACGAGTGGGCCAGCCCCGACGCGCGCAGTTCCCACTGCTCCGGCGCCTGCCCTTTGACCATGCGGACCCGCACCCGGTCGCGCCACCACTCCGAGCGCACCCGCTTGAGCTTGGGCAGGTGCTCCCGGCGACCGGCCTTCCCGGTCAGCGAGGCCAGGCGCATTACCGTGCGCCATTGCCACGCGTACACCGCCACCCGACGGAACTCCGACCTGGCCCACGCCATCCGACGCGTGAACACATCCGGCGCCTGCCACCACCACACCGCCAACCCCGCGACCACGGGGACCACCAGGCCGCCGAGCAACCACCACCCACCGACGTTGCAGACCAGCAGACCCAACACCGCCGAGGCGACCGTGAGCGGGTAGTACCAGCTCATCCGCACGAACTTCGCCGTCACCCACACCGCAAACCAGACCAGCACCACCGGCAACAGCACGAGCTTGGCCTTGCCCGGCAGCATGGTCCACCACGGCAATCGGGGCCGTGCGACCTCCAACGGGGCCGGGTCGATCCACCGGCCGTTCCCGCCCTTCACCACGCACCCCGAGCCGTGGCCTGCGACGGCACCGAAATGGTGTCGAAAATCAGCGCGAGCATTCCCGCGCACGCCGCGCACTCCACATCCCCCGGCAGCAGACGCGCGTATTTCCCGCATTGACCGCACCGCGTCCGACGAACCAGGGTGACCCCCCTTGCGCGACGGGTACGCCTATCCCTTACCATCATTTTCGTTCACTCCCCCGAGTGGACAGTCACAGGAACGGGACGAGGCCGCCAAACCATTGACCCGTTCCTGTGACCTAACCCGAAATAGCCCTTCCCTAGGCGCGCGGAATCGTCACACGACCCGCGTGCGAATTATCGATAATCACCCCGCCGTAGCGTCAATGATCGTCCGCGTTCACGTTCCCGTTCGTTGGTGTGTCCAGGTCTTCCGGCCGGTACACGCCGTGGGTGAGCTTGGATAAGGCGACTCCCGCCGCCCGCGCCGCCGCCTTTCCGGCGTCGGACCACTTCGTGCCCCAGTTGTGTCGCCGGTACCAATGCGCGTCCAGGTCGGCCGCATGCTCCGGCCGGTACAGGCCGTGCGTGGTCTTCGCCACCACGATGCCCAGGGCCCGCCGAACCGAGGCGGCGAACGCCGTCCAGTTCTCGTACCGACTGTGTTCCAGGTGATCCACCTCCGTCCACTTCTCCGGGTCACCCTGGAACGGCCGCCACGCCTTGTTCGCCAACGCCTTCCGCCGCCACCGCCGGTACCCACTGGCACCGACCACACCACAGACGTAGCCCAGGCCCCAGACCCACCGCCGCCGGGTCATCGCGCCCCCTCGGAGGAATCGGCCGCATCCCGCACGGACAACGGGTTCGCGACGTCGAGGTTCTCCGGGCGATACAACCCGTACGTCGCCGCCGCGACGCGATACCGGGCCATCTGCCGCCACGCGCACAGGCGCTTCCGCCGATCCTCGAAGAAGGTGTAATACTCCCAATCCTTATCGGTCCACAAGTTGCAGTCCCCTTGAAACGGCCCAGCGGCCCGAAGCAACCACCGCCGCCGACGCCACCGCCGATACAGACTCGCACCGGCCACACCGGACACATAGCCGAACGCCCAGATCGGCACCCGTAACGCCCTCACCGCGAACCTGCCTTCTGTCGCTTCTGCGATCCCTTGGCCGTCACGTCGGACGTCGACCTGCCCGCACGGCCTGCGGCCACCAACCCGGCAGCAAGCCGGGAACACCGATCTGCCTCGCCAAGCGCCTGGTGGTGATGAAACCGGTCGATCTCCGCCACCATCCGGTAATACTCGGCACACGCGGCATAGAAGGCGGCCTGACCCTCGATCGACAATCCCTTGACACCGGCTACGTTTCGCAGCCGCGCACCGATCAGGGCAAACGATCGGATGGCATCCACACTGGTACCCACACGAATAGCGGGAACCAGATTCGGCCGATTCTCCAACACCTCACTGGGAATGGACGCCGGAACAGTCTCCGCCTTCTCCCGCTCACGAGCAGCCCAGTAAAGGGCCTCATGCTGGTGGCCACGGTCCTGAACGGCAATCCGCTCATAGGCTCGCGCACTCCGACCGAAGAAACTCAACCACTCCCTGGCCGAAGCCTGCACATGCGGACGCACGTGCACTAACGCCACATGCACATCCCGCAGGATGTCCGCACTCATCGGGTCTAGCTGTACTTCTCCCCCCGACCCCCGTGTGATAGATTGTGACATGATTGACCTCTTCCGCTCAGTGGAAGACGCGGCGGCGAACGGTTTTCAAGGCTTCCCGGCAATGGACCGTTCGACGCTGTGCGCCTCTTAAGCCCCCTCAAAAGCGAAATCTGCTTACGATAGCCAGTCGGGCGTCGTTTCTTTCGTGCCGCACGCCCTCGAACGCCTGCCCGAAGCGCACGTTCCGGTCACCCCACTCCGAGAACGGGACGACGGCGATGGGGTTCCCGCCAGTGCCTACGCGGCCTTGTTTGGTGCCTCGCTCGCGGACTTCCCCGCCCGAGTACTACCGGCGGCCGGGCTCGCGCCCGCAAACCCCTTGGCCCGGTAGACGTAAGACTGGTACTTGAACTCCCCACTGCCCGCCACACGCGGCTCAGCGGTCAGGCCCGCCAGCTCGATCGGCCGCATACCCGGCAGCACCTCCGAGGTGGACGGGACCGGCTGCACGTCCGCCAGAAACGTGATCTCGAACGACGCCCGCTTCGCGTTGGGCTCGCCCGGGTCGGTGACCTTCGCCTTCCACTGCCGCTGTCCGGTCTCCTCATCCACCCGCTGGCGAACCGGCCGACCGGACGCCCTGTCCTCCCGTGACTGGTACTCCGTGTCCGGAGCAACCTCGCCGATAAGGACGAGGCCCTGCGGGAACGCGTCATCGAAGTTGATCGGGAACCGGTGTCCCTTGCTGATCGCCATGGCGTAGGCAGTCCTCTCGCTGGTCGTCAGGTGGGGCGCTACCCCCTCGTGAAACCATCGTATACGTAGCTTCGTATACGCACAAGTGGTGCGTATACGAAGGCTGCTACGCCTCCCCCGCGCCATCACGACCAGGGGTGGCGCGGTCGACACCGAAGGAGGATCGGGATCGATGACGGGATCAGGGCCAGGCGGTGGCACGGTGGACACCGAGGGAGGGCCGGGACCGGTGCGGGAGCCCGCCTATGTCTCCATCGCGGGCACGTACGCGCGGCTCATCCGGGGCGGAGACCTGTCGCCCGGGATCCAGTTGCCCAGCCACGCCGAGATGGCGGAAAAGCACGGCGTGTCGGACATCGTGGTCCGTAAGGCTATGGAGCTACTCAGGAGTCAGGGGCTGGTCCGAACCGTTCGCCGTCGTGGCATCTTCGTCGCAGACCGTGCCAACCTCGTGCGCATTTCGCCGGAACGCCAGATGCAGAGCCCGGAAGTGTCATTCGGAGCAGAATCCGAAGAGTCGGTCGACGTTCACCGCGAAACCGCGCAAGTCTCCGCCACAGACGAACTTGCGGACATCTTCGGAGTTCAGACTGGGGACGAGCTTGTCTATGTCATCACGCGCGTTTCGAGCGGCGGGCATCCTGTGTCGATCTCGGACACCTATCACCGGGTAGGCGCGAACGGGGCGGCCGGCGCGACCGTTCTAGAGGAAACCCTTGCCGACAAGATGCCGACGAAGGTCCATGCGGAGTGGTTGCGCACGCCCGTGGGAGCCCTCGTCAAGACGGTACGCCAGGAGTTCCGCGCGGTAGACGGGCAGATGTTGATGATCTCCGACATCTCCTACCCGCAAGACCGTTACGACGCGTTTGTGTTCAGAATGAATCTCAATCCTGATTCTTGAGACTGCTGGCCATCCCGCCTGCCTGGGCCGGACATCCTGACCGATGTCCGGCCCGGACTTTCAACGGCGTACCCACCCCTCGGCGACATCGGGAATGTTCCACCATGACACGTGTCGTGAATCCTCCGACTCCAGTGTCCAGCCGTTCGACAACGCCTCAAAGAACGCATCGTCTCCGGTCATTCCCCCCTTGTGCTGCCCAACGAAGATCAGACGCTCGCCGCCTGCTCTCTCAAATGCTGCCAGGGCTTCCGATGCCATGGGCGCACCCCAACCTGGAGGCCAGCAGAGCAACAGCACATAGCCCGGCCGACTGGCTACATCCCTGTCGAACTCTTCAATATTCCCGACATGATGCCAGGTTTCAATCTGCCCGGTCGCAGGCGAGAAGGAACTATTGTCTTCCTTGTCTGGGGGTGATGAGTCGTACGCCTGGACACTCACGCCCGCGCGGGTGATCTGTGCCGCCCAGTAGCCCCGGCCCGCTCCGAGTTCGATCATCGGCCTACCTGCACAGAACGCGGCTATCCACTCTATGGTTTCCGGAGACGGGATCGCATATGCAAATATTCCTTGTAAGAGCATCTGGGCATACGCAAGTCGGCCACTTCCGTTCGAATGGCCAGCATTTACTAGCCTGCGCCCGTCGCATTCATGCACAAAGGGCGAAACGATGTCCCAATACGGATTCTCGCTTTCCGTGCGCCCGCCCGTCACATAATGAACGAAGCGTAGATCGAACGCGTTGTCTATCCGATTATCGCCTGTTCCTGGCAATCCCAGGGCGGTACTCAGATAGTCATCAACTTTCGGATATTCGACCCGAAGGCGTTCTTCGTCATTCAGCAACGCCGCCAACACCTTCCGGCGTTCCTCTGTCAAGGCAAGCTCGATCACGCCGCCTGTCCTTTCAGATCCGCATTCCTGCCGCTATGACTCCAACGCTCATCCACATCGACCACCGTAGGCCCTCTGAGGCGCGCTCGTCACCTGCGACGATCGCGTGATCCCCAGACTGGGCCGTTAGCCCATCCAACCTTTTGCGCACTTCCAGCGGGGGCAACCTGCGTCGCTCCCGCCGTCTCACCCCCCAGCCCGCACCAGTCAAGACCTTCCCGAGATGCCGACAAGGGGCGCGCCGCTGGCCCTGCATGTTCGTGGTTGCTGCTGAATCTGGCTCTATGGGATCAAGGCCGCGCCGCCCGCGCGGCGCGGCGCGGTGTGCCTGTCCTGGTGGCAGGCCGGTCCGTATCCATCGCGCCACAGCGCGGGCTCCCGCTCCGCTTCGCCCGCGCGGGCGCGCGGCACAGCCTGCCACCGGGTCGAGACGCACCACACCGCACGGGCGGCGCCGATGCAAACCGACGAGGACCGATGGTTGACACTGACCGGACGCTAGTGCGGCCTGAGCTGCTCCGCTCCGTTGGCCGACAGCTCAGAAATGCCCGAGAAGACCTGGGATGGACACGGTCTCAGGTGGTCAAGCGGGTCGAGTTCGAGCTGCACGTACAGACCTTGGCGACATATGAGCAGGGGACTAGGCAATGCACGCTAGGCCGATTCGTCGCGATCTGTCAGGCGCTGGGCGTGTCTGCCCTGGACGTCCTCAAAGATGCAATGGAGCAGACAGAGGTTCCCCCGCACAAGTTGGTTTGCGCGGTCGACCTGCGAGTGATCATGGCGGGAATTGACCCAGAACTCGAACCGCTACGACGGTGGGCACGTAATCGCCTCATCGCCGACTCCAAGACGCCCGTGGTGCCACTCGAACCTGACGAGGTCGCGACCCTTGCGATGTTCTGCGGTCTGTCCCATGAAGACTTTTTCCAGCGCCTCACCGGCGCTGACGGGTGAACGAGCCCGCCGTTCTAGCCCGAGACCGACCTTCGCATAAAGAGCAATGTGGCCTCAGGCGGTCAGGACGCGTTGCCAACCTGGTCGGTACCAGGGGCGCCCGCCCCTGGACCCCTGGCACCCGTGGCACGATCCGCGCAGACGTTGATCTGAGCTGCCGTCCGTAGCGCGGATCGCACCACGGGAACGTGGAACAGGCTCGCGCACAGCCTTCGATCCGGAGCGAATACCACCCCACGGACCTCAGATCGCGCGCGAGCCCCAGGCCGTTCAGGCCGTTCCCGACCGACGCCCAGGCCGTCCACAGGCCGTCAGACGTCAGGTACCAGCCGGAAGCAATCGGCATCAACCAGTAAGAACCCGCAGGTCACGACATTGGCTGCCGCGAACCCCCAGGTGGCGACAGCGTCGAAAAGATATCCACACCCCACCCCTCACAGCCGCCGAACCAAGATCCTTTGCCACCCCCACCGGGTAGAATGGCCGAGGGGGATCCCCCTGGGAGCGGTGGGTTTTGGTGCCGGGACCGACGGGGGAGAGTCGATCTTGAGTCAGGTGGGCGATCTCGCCCCGACGCGCTGCATCGGCCGAACGAACCCGTTCCCGAAACCCCGACCACCGTCGCCGGCGGACACCAGCAGCCCCCGAACCGACCGCAGCGGCCCCACTCCCACACACGCCATGCCGCAGCCGCAATCGGACAACCCGCCCAGCACCCGTCAAAGTCCAATCAGGACACACCAGCCACCGGACGGAAGCCCGCGTGGATCACCGCGAGGGTTCGCCGTCGCAGATCGGCGTCCCAGCCCGCGCGCAGGGCGGCCTGGCTGAGCGCGGTGAGCAGGGCCATGACCTCGTCGAGGCGCACGTCCGCCCGCACCGCCCCGGCCGCCTGCGCCCCCGCGAGCAGCGCGCCGATCGCCTGCCCCAGGCTGTCGAGCGGGTCGGCGACGTCGAGGGCGATGCCGGATTCCGCGAGCAGGTCGACCACCGACTTCTTCGCGGCGGCCTGGTCGACCACGCGCGTGAAGAAGTCGAAGAACGCGGTCGCCGGGTCGCCCTCGGCCGCCAGCGCCGCGACCTCGTCGGCCAGGCGGGCCATGAGGTCCTTGACGATCGCGACGAGCAGGTCCCGCTTCGTCGGGAAGTGCCGGAACACCGTCCCGATCGCCACCCCGGCGCGCCGCGCGACCTCCTCTGTGGACGCGGTGGGGCCCAGTTCGGTGAAGACCTCCTCGGCGGCGGCGAGGATGCGGGCGCGGTTGCGCTGGGCGTCGGCGCGGGCGGGCATCGGGCTCCGTTCTCGTTGACAACCTGAGTCGCGACTCATTATCGTCCGACACAAGTTGAGTTGCCACTCATGTTAGGGGATGTCGATGACCGCGATGTTCGAGCGCATGCAGCGCCGATGGATCGACGGCGAGCCGATCGGGGACCTGCTCGCCGAGGACGTCGTCGTCGAGATGCCGTTCGCGCCCGCCGGGCGAGCGCGACGGATCGAGGGGCGGGCCGCGTTCGTGGAGTTCGCCGCGGCGGGGCGGGCGGCGCTGCCGTTCAGCATCGAGGAGAGCCGCGACGTCGTGGTCCACCGGACCGCCGATCCGGACGTGATCATCGTCGAGTACGAACTGGTCGCGCGGCTGCACCGGGACGGTCGCCGGGCGTCGGCGCCGTTCATCGGGGTGCTGACCACACGCGACGGGCTGGTGGTGCACTGGCGCGAATACCAGAACCCGATGGCGATGGCCGCAGCAATGGGACAGTGACCTGATTACTCCGAGGTCACCACGGGGAGGATTTGGTCCAATCCACTCGCGGTCAATGCCGCGCCTGCCGGACTGTCCGCGGCCGCCACCAACCGTAGGTCACGGCCCGCCGCGCGCAGATCGACCACCTGCTCGAACAGGACCTGCAACGCCGCGCTCGTCAGCAGATCGATGCCGTCCAGCAACAGCACACATGCACCGACACCGCTGCGAGCCGCGTCTTGCAGGGTTCCGCGTAGTTGAACCGAGTTCGATGAGTCGACCACTCCGAGCACAGTCACCCGGACCGTCGACCCGGCAACCTCGATCGTCGCCCGCATCTCGTACGTGACCGCTTCCCGGTGCGGCACATCGGTTTCCGGCAGTGGGATCGGCGGACGGCGAACGGACCGTCGCATCCGGACAGTGGTGCCCTCGTCCCCGGTGTCGACGTGCAGCACGTCGCTGCACTCGCGCATCATCAGCATCCCGCGGCCGCGATAGGGACTGCGGACCACCGGCTCCCGCCAGGTCCCGGTGTCCGACACGGTCACCGTCACGCCACCCGCCCCGTCCAGCTCGCCCAGCACCGTGACCGTGCCGCTGTGGTCGCGATATCCGTGCTCGATCGAGTTGGTCACCGCCTCGACCACGCACAGCGCGATCGCCGTCCGGTCGTCCCGGTGCGCGGACAATGCGTCCAGCCAGGCGTTCAATTCACGGTGCAGGACGACGAGCTGCTCCGGGGCCCCGGGCAGGGCCAAGCACAGGCGAGGGGACGGTTCGGTCAGTACGGTCGCCGCGAGCACACTGACGTCGTCGCGCGAGGTCTCGTTGTCCACCAGGGACACCAGCGACGCGCACACCACGGCGGGCAGCTCGCGTTGGTCGGTGTGCTCCGCGGCGACCTGCGCCAGCCGGTCGACGAGCAGGTCGCGGCCCTCGGTGAAACCCCGGCCGGGTGCCTCGACCACGCCGTCGGAGTAGAACACGAGCGTCTCGCCGGGCTTCAGTTCCTCGTAGGCGACCGGCGAGTCGGAATCGGTGAACGCGAGCGGCGGCCCGATCGGTCCGTCCAGGAAACGGGCGTCGCCACCGGCGCCCAGGAGCATTGGCCTCGGATGACCCCGACTGCCGTATTCGAGCACTCGGGTCAATCGGTCGAGGACGGCCACGCACACCGTGCTGCCCCGGGCGTCGACCGACATCGCGGCAATGGTGTCCAACGCGCGGAGCACCTCGGCGACGGTGCCGCCCCGGACCAGCCGTTCGGCCGCGACCGCGCGCAGCTGCCCCATCACACCCGAGGCCATCGGACCGTTGCCGACAACGTCGCCCAGCACGAGCCCGACGCGATCGCCCGGCATCACGACGACGTCGTACCAGTCGCCGCCCGCGGTCAACCACTCCCCAGCAGGCACATACGCGGCGCTCAACCCCAGGTCCGGCAGCAACGGCAAACCCGCGGGCAGCAGGCTGCGCTGGAGCTGCAACGCGACTTTGCGCTCGGCCGCCAGCCGTTGCCGCACGTCCGCGACCTCGGCCTCGGCCGCCTGGCGTTGCCGCACCGACTCGGTGGCCTCGACGACGTGCACGAGCAGCACCGGGCCGAGCGCCGACGGCACGCACGACACGCTGTAGGTGAAGTAGCCGCCCGCCTCGGGCCGTTCCACCCCGAGCCGCGGCTGACCCGTCCGGGCGACCTCGTCCAGGAGTTCGAGCAGGTGCGCGCCGCCGAACTCGCGCATCGGTGCCCCGACCAGGTCGGCCCGGTGGCCGGTGCTCGCCCTGGCCAGCCGGTTGGCCACCAGGACGCGGTGATCCGGCCCGGTGACCAGCCACATGGTCGCCGGGGCCGACTCGAAGGCGAGCGCCGCGGGGTCCATCTCGTGCAGTTCCGTGCCCCCTCAGGCCGCCGTGTCCCAGGCGATCGCCCGCCCGCGGACAGCCTCTACCCCGGGCGGGCGCCACGCAACATCACCCGCACGGGTGTGGCGGACGCGATCGCGGGCTACCCCCCCGACGGTGACCAACGACCCCGAGGAGGACGACCTCCTCGATCGCAGTGAGACGCCCCTGGACGACTACGCGCACAAACACGTCCGTGAACCCATCCCGGTGGAGGAGGTGTACGCCGAGACGGAGGAGTCGGAGAACTGAGTGTCAATCATCGAGGTGCTTGCCGGTGAGGCGGTGGAACCCCTTGGCGCCCGCCCGGTCCACACCGGCCTTGACCACCCCGAAGCATGCTCAACGGCCGGTGAACCAATCGCATGAGGCTCACCTACCCCGTCGCAGCAGCAGCAACAGTGCCACCACCAGCGCGGCGACCCCGGCACCGACAGCCGCCACTGGCACGGGCTTGCGCCGCACCAACTCCACCGCCTGCGTCGACGCCTCGTCGACCTTGTCCTTGACCTGGTGCGCGCGCTCGCCCACCCGCCGCTTGACGTCGGTCTTCGCGACCAGCGCGTCCACCGTGCCCGCCAGTTCCTGCCTGGTCAGCTCGATATCGGCGCGCAGCGTGTCGTCCTTGACCTGCCTGTCCCCGTTCATCGGTGCGCACTCTCCTTCACGATTTCGACATCGCGCCGTGCGCCTGCCACCGCCTGCTCCGGGATCGGCGGCACCGCGTGCCGCACCCGCCGCGCGGCCGTGGCCCCCAGGATCGCCGCGACCAGGAACAACGCGCCCGCGACGATCAACGCGGCGGCCCACACCGGCACGACCAGCGCGAGCCCGCCGATGCCCGCCGCCACCATGGCGGCGACCCCGAACCAGGCCACGACCCCGGCCGCGCCACCCAGCGCGGCACCGATCCCGGCGTCGCGGGCCTTCTCCTTCAGCTCGGTCTTGGCCAGCTCCAGCTCGTCCCGCACGAGCCTGGACACCTGTTGTCCCAGCCTGGCGACCAGTTCCCCTGTGGAGGATTACGCCCGCCTTCACCCACCGTGCGTGATTCGTCAAGGGCGTCGATGCGGCTGTGGATGGCCTGCTCGGTTGTGGACAACCCGCGAGGGATCCCCCGAATATCCATTCTACCTGGGCAGACGGCGACGTTCCTATGCGTCGACCCGGCCTGTGGACAACTCGGGCCCGCACTCCCGTGTCAACCGTAGCCGCCCGCCTGGGGATGAATCCGGCCCCTTGTGGACAAGCCCAAGGGGTCCCCCTATTTCCATTCTACCCGGGTTGGTCGGGGTTTCGCGCGAGTATTGATCTTGCCTGTGGACAGGCGCGGCGACATCGGCATGTCAAGGGAATCGGCGGGTCTGGGGATAGGACGAGACCCCTGTGGACAACCGCGAAGGGGTCCTTGACCTCATGTGGTCATTGCGCCACCGTGTCTGAGCAGGAGTTCGTTCATCTTCTCGACGGGTTTGTAGCCGCCGAGGGTCTCACGGGGACGGCCGTTGAGTTCCCGGGCGACCGCGTCGAGGTGAGCCTGGGAATGGACCGACAGGTCGGTCCCCTTCGGAAAATACTGGCGCAGCAGTCGATTCGTGTTCTCGTTCGTGCCCCGCTGCCATGGGCTGTGCGGGTCACAGAAATAGACCGGCATTCCGGTGGCCATGGTGAAGTACGCGTGATCGGCCATCTCGCTGCCCTGAT
>NZ_KB894468.1 GCF_000374445.1 Actinokineospora enzanensis DSM 44649
TTTTCGGCCTGCGACACGTTCGCCGCGCCCGCCGCACAGCCGAGGCCGCGCGATACCCCTCGCGACCACCGTTACGCGCGACCTCCCGGGCGATCACCGAATGATGCCTGCCCAACAACCGGCCAATACACCGCAACGATCTTCCCGCGCGTAATTCCCGCGAAATCGTCTCCCGCTCTTCCACACCCAACACCACACGACACGCCACCGAGGCAATCTCCGATCACTCATGAACCCATGAAGATCATCTCACAGGCGGCGCATCGACCCATTGAGGTCAAGCGGGGCCTGCTTTGGGTCGGGGCGATCGCGTCGTCGATGTCGATGTCGATGTCGGGCTGGGGCTGGGGCTGGGGCTGGGTGCGTGTCCTGCGCGATCGCCCGGGAGTGGTGTTGTGGTGCGGGTCACACGAGGTGGGTGTAGAAGGGGCGGGAGTGGCTCCGTTTTGTCGGTGACAGCGAGGTCCGGGTGTGAGGAGGCAGTGATGAGCAAGGTGACCTGTGACATGGCGATGTCCATCGACGGCTACGTGGCCGGGTTCAACCAGCGGTTCGACGCGCCGTTCGGGGACGGGGTCGAGGGGGTGTTGCATCGGTGGATGTTCGAGGCGGCCGAGGAGAACGCGGACGAGCTTCGGCGGATCACCGAGGCCGGGGCGTACATCATGGGGCGCAACATGTTCACGCCCGGTCGTGGTGAGTGGGATCCGGAGTGGACCGGGTGGTGGGGCGCGGAGCCGCCGTATCACGGGCCGGTATTCGTGTTGACGCATTTCCCGCGGGAATCGGTCGAGAAGGAGGGTGGGACGACGTTCCACTTTGTCACCGGGGGGATGGGGGAGGCGTTCGAGCGGGCGAAGGCGGCGGCGGGGGACCGGTCCATCTCCATCACGGGTGGGGCGGCGACGGTGAACCAGTTCCTGGCGGCCGGGTTGATCGACGAGCTGCGGCTGCACGTCGCGCCGGTGATGCTCGGGCAGGGGGAGCGGTTGTTCGACGGGGTCGGGCGGACCGAGTGGCAGGTGGTCGAGGCCCGGCACACCGGGTTTGTCACGCATGTGACCTACGCGCGCACGCCCGCCTGAGTCAGAATGGGGTCGTGACCCCGGAGGTGGAGAACGTCGCCGTCGGCGTGCACGGGTCGGTGTACCAGGCGGGCACGATGTACCTGGGGCGGGTCGGGGCGCCCGCGGTCGACGACGCGGTGCGGGACGACCGGGCGTTGATCGCCGACGTGCTGCGGGACGGGTTCACCGGGCGGGCCTGGCTGCTGGCGCGGATCGAGGCGTTCCTGCGCGACCGGCGCTGCGGCTACCTGTGGATCGAGGGCGACGCGGGGGTCGGCAAGACCGCGCTCGCCGCGTACCTGGTCCGGGAGCGCGAGTGGGTCGGGCATTTCGCCCGGCTGCCGCGCGGCGGGACGGTGCGGGTCGGGCTGGCGAACCTGGCAGGTCGGCTCGCGCGGCGGTTCGGGCTGGCCGAGACGGGGATGTTGCCCGAACAGGCCTGCACGCCCGACGGGTTCGACACGCTGTTGGCGCGGGCCGCCGAGCGCGGGCCCGTGGTGTTGGTGGTGGACGGGGCGGACGAGGCCGAGGTGGACGGGCAGCCCTGGGGGTTGCCCGGCCACCTGCCCGACGGTGTCCACATCATCGGGACCTACCGGACCGGCAGCCCGCCACCCCGCTGCGGCGCGCCCCGCGAGGTGATCCGGTTGGCCGCCGACGATGACGACAACATGGACGATCTACGCGCCCATCTCCACTCGGTCCTGCCCGCCGACCAGGCCGACGCCCTGGCCGACAAGTGCGGTGGCGTGTGGATATATCTGAGGTACGTCCTCGCGGAACTCCGACAGGGGATCCGGGAGAACATCGAGGACCTGCCCGCCGACCTGACCGTCTACTACGGCGCCACCCTCGACCGCTGGCGCGCCGATCCCCGGTGGGACGACCTGCTCCCGGTCCTGGCCACCCTCGCCGTCGCCAGGGAACCGTTGGACGCCGCGACGCTCGCGAGCCTCGCCGGTGCAGGGCACACGCAAACCCTTGACTGGTGTCACACCGCGCTGCGCCCGTTCCTCAGTGCCCAGGGGACGGACACGCGCGCGTTCGAGATCTACCACGCGAGCCTGCGCGAGTTCCTCACCGGACACACACCTTCCCCGGACTCCCCCGACGCGGAGTGGTTGTGGATGGAGACCTTGCGCGCGGCCACCACCACCGCTCGCCACCGGATCGTGGACCACTACCTGCGTGTGGTCGAGCACGACGACGAACCCGTGCCCGGCTACGCATTACGCCACCTGGCCCGGCATCTGGTGGACGCAGATCGCGTGCACGACCTGCATCGCCTGTTGGCACTATCGCGACAGGACAACAACACCTGGTTCACCGCTCACGATGAAGCGGACACGCTCGACGACTACCTCCAGGACGTGGCGACCGCCCTGCGCGACGTCCAGTCCCGCACCGACCAGGCCCTGGCCGATGGTGATCCGACTGTCACGCTGCCCGACGAACTCCGTTACCACCTCGTCGGCAGCTCCCTGACCAGCCGCGCCGTCGCCATCCTGCCGGAGCTGCTGGTGGCGTTGGTGGAAGCGGGAGTGTGGCCCCCGACGCGCGCGGTCAAGCATGCCCGTCGGCTCGCGGTGAACCAGCGGTACCGGGCGCTGACGGCGTTGCTGCCCTACCAGGACACCGTGATCACCGACATTCTCGACGCGGCGGACCTGGTCACCGGACACCACCGGGCGGAGGCGATCGCGGGCGTGCTGCCCCACCTGCCCGAGGACGAACGGCGGCCCGCGGCGGAGCGGGCGTTCGCCGCGCTGGCCGAGACCACCGAGGACCACCGGCGAGTCGGCCCGCTGTGCGAGCTGCTGCCCTACCTGGACGCCGACCGCGTCGAGGAGCTGGCCGCGACGATGACGACGGCCGCGCGGGCCCGGGTGCTGGTCGCCCTGGTGTCCCGGTCGGCGGACGAGTGCGGATCGGTCGCCGAGGCGGTCACCGCCGTGTCCCGGGTGGTGGACGAGGGCGACCGGGTCCGGCTGCTCGCCGATCTCGCCCCGACCGCCCCGGCACAGGTGCTGGCGGTCGCGATGAAGGTCGGGGATCCGGGGTACCGGGTCGAGGCACTGTGCGCGGTGCTCCCATACCTGCCCTCGGTGCGCGCCGAGCCGGTCGCCGAGGCGATCCGGGACGCCGCACCGGATGCGCTACCGACGGTCCGGCTGGTCGAGGCGCTGGCGCGGGGTATCCGACCGTCCGTCGACTGGCGCGGTCTCGCGGTCGAGATGGCGTGCCGGATCGAGGAGGACGTCGACCGGGTCGACGCCTACCGCGCCGTCCTGCCGCTGCTGCCCGACCGGGAGCGCGGCCGCGCGGTGGAGGTCTGGTGCGCCTACCTCGACGACCTTGCCGACCGGGTGCGCCTGGTCACCGCGGCCCTGCCGCTGGTCGGGGAGTCCGAACGGGACGCGTCGGTCGGCCGGTTGTCGGAGTGGACGGCTCTGCTGGGCGCCGCGGACCGCGCCGCCGCGCTGGTCAGCCTGGCCGAACACGTGCCCGGGTACGCCGACCTGGCGCTGGCCGACGTGAAGGACCTGTGGCACCTGCCGCGCCGCGCCGACCTCCTGGTCCGGCTGGCGTCGTCGCTGTCCGGCGAATCCGAGCGGATCGCGGTGCGCGCCGCGCTGAGCGCGACCACGGCCATCCAGACCGGCGGTTCCCTGCTCGCGTTGGCACTGGCCCGTTCGGACCCCGCGGCGACCGGTACGGGGGCGACGCGGGGGCACCGGGCGCTGTTCGACACCAACCCGCACCCCACGCACGCCGCCGTGCCGGTGCTGCTCGGGGACACGGACGAGGCCGGAGTGTCCACACCGTGCGTCGATGTGGAGGACGTGCACACCCGCGTGCGCGCCTTCGCGAGGGAGGCGGTCCTGGTGCCGCCCGGCACCCGGGCCACCGTGGCGGCCGAACTGTTCGCGCGACTCGCGTCCGCGCCGGACGACGACCGGCGGGCCCGTTCCCTGGCGGGCCTCGTCCCACACCTGCCGAGCGGGCATGTGGAGCGTGCGCTGGCGCTTGTGCTCGACAGTCGCGCCGACACCGCCCGCGCGCTCGCGCGGCTGGTGCCCGCGCTGGCGACCGCCGCGCAGCTGGCCGCCACGCTGGAGACGCTCGGTCCGCGTGATCGGGACCTGCGTGTACTCGTGGTGACCAGGGCGCGGGACGTGGTCGGATCGGATGCGGATTTCCTCGGAGTGCTCCGATGTTCCTTGTGGTCGGTGGACCGGGTCGAGTGCCTGCATCTGCTCTCGATCGCGCTGCCGCGACTGCGCGCGCTCGGCGGGGACGAGTTCGACGAGGACACCCGAACGGCGGTACACGACGTGCATCGGTGGTGGCCATGACAAAACGTGGACAGCGGGCCGGTACGTATTTTCTTTGACATCTTTCGGACACGCGGGCGGCCATTCGCTGATTCTCGATATAGTGCGGCCATCGACCCGAAAGGGGGATCGGTGGATCGCCTCGGTCGTTACGAGATTCTGCGACGCCTGGGCGTGGGCGGCATGGGTGAGGTGTTCCTGGCCCAGGACAAGGGAACCGGCGCGCGGGTTGCCGTGAAAAAGATTCATTCCGCCTATTCGGCCGACCGGTCCTACCGGGCCCGATTCGCGCGGGAGGTGGCGACCGCGGGGCGGGTGCGGTCGCGGTTCACCGCCGCGCTGGTCGACTACGAGCTGGAGGCCGAGCCCCGGTTCATCGTCACCGAGTACGTTTCCGGCGCCACCCTGGACCGGGCGGGCGTGCTCACCGGCGACCGCCTGGTCGCCTTGGCCCGCGACACAGCGGCGGCGTTGCGCGACACGCACGCGGTGGAGCTGGTGCACCGGGACCTCAAGGCGTCCAATGTGATCGTCGCCCGGGACCGGGCCGTGCTCATCGACTTCGGGATCGCCGCGCACGTGTCCGAGCTGGGGGTGGTGACCAGCACCGGCAAGGTGGTCGGGTCATTGCCCTACCTCGCCCCGGAGTTGTTCGGCACGGACCAGGCCTCGTACTCGTCCGACGTGTACTCGTGGGGCTGCCTGGTCCACTACGCCGCCACCGGCCGTGAACCGTTCATCGGCGACACCGGTCGGTTGGTGCACCGGATCCGCACCGAGGAGGCCGACGTGCGCGCGGTGCCGGGCTCGGTGCGCGAGCTGGTCGCCGCCGCGTTGTCCAAGAATCCGCGCCTGCGGCCGACGGTGGCGGAGATCCTGGCCGACCTCGACGCGGTCGCCGCGCCGCTCGTGCTGTGCGGGACCGACGGCTACACGGCCCGGCTGCGGGACGTGCTCGTCGACGCGGGCCTGCCGGTGCGGGTGTCGCGCGACCCCGACGTGCTCGCCGACGCGGCCGTGCTGCTCGCCGTCGAGGACGACCGGCCGGACCGGGTGATCACGGACATGCGCGCCGCCGCCGTCCGCCGGGGTGTGACCGTGCTGCCCGTCGCGGTCGGGGTCGAGGCCGCCGCCGATGTCTTCCTCGATGCCCGCGTCCACCAGTTGCCCGGACGTGAACAACTGCGTGAGCTCCGCAGACTGGTCCGAGCTCCCCGAGCACCTGCCGTGCCGGAATCGCACCCGGACCGCGTGCTCGAACCGGTCCGTGAGGCGCTCGCCCGGGGTGATCTGGTCGGGGCGGACCAGCTCACCACCGTCCTGCTGCTCACCGCCGCGGGCGGGGCCGAGGTCGGCTGGGCCGATCCCGAGCGGCTGGACACCGTGGAGACCGAGTTCCTCCGCTCCTGCGCCCGGATCTGGCACGACGAGACCGAGCGGCGGCACGGGTTCCGCGCCCAGCGCGACCTCTACCCGGCCGACGGCGACCTCGACCTCAGCGCCCTGTCCCGGGCGTTCGGCTGGGGCGAGCCGCGCGTCATCCCCGCCGACTACCACCGCTGGACGCGCCGGTCGGACTTCCCGGCGGGCTTCTTCCCGACCCTGCGCGCGGCCGAGGTCGGCGGCCGCTGGTTCGACCGCTGGGACCAGACCGTCTCCGCCGTGCACCGGCGACTGAGGGGGGAACGACTGTGAGCGACGGCGGGGTCATCCTGCTGGTGGTGTTCATCGCGCTGCTGGTGGTCGCGGTGATGGTGTTCGTGCGCGGCCTGGTGAACGTGCCGCTGCACCGCTCGGCCATCGTCACCCGGCGGTTCGGCCGCATCGGCAGCGGCCCGGTGGCCGTCGGCTCGGCCGTGCGGGTGATCGACAGCGGCAGGCTGACCTGGGTGCCGTGGTGGTTCTACGACGTGGTCGTGGTGGAGAACATCGTCATCCCGCCGGACTGCGTCGGCGTCGTGCACGCCCGGCTGGGGCGGCCGCTGACCATGAACCAGTCCATCGCCCGGCCGGTGCGCTGCGCCGGGTTCCGCGACGTGGTGGCGTTCCAGCGCGGCGGCGGCCAGCAGGGCCCGCAGGCGGAGGTGCTGCCCGCGGGCACCTACGCGCTGCACCCCGAGCTGTTCAGCGTGCGGGTCGTGCCCAGGGTGGTGGTGCCTGCCCGGTCGATCGGGCTGGTGAAGGCGAACGTGGGCACGATCATGCCGCCCGGCCGGACGCTGGCCGACCACGTCGAGTGCGACCACTTCCAGAACGCGGTGGCGTTCCTGGTCGGCGGCGGCCAGCAGGGCATCCAGCAGGCGGTGCTGCCCGGCGGCTCAAGCTACGCGATCAATCCGATGATGTTCGAGGTGTACACCGTGGACACCGTCCCGGAGAACCTCGACCTGCGCCCCGACGACCTGCGCCTGGAGTCGGTGGACGGCGAGGACGTCGGCGTGGTGATCGTGACCGAGAGCCGGGCCAGGGACGAGGCCTGGACCGACACCAGCGCCGACCTGGCCCCGGTGGTGCCCGGCCACGACCACTTCCAGCTGCCCTGGATGTTCCTGGCCAACGGCGGCCGCGTCGGCCCGCAGACCGAGACGCTGCCCGGCGGCGCCACCTACGCGATCAACCCGCTGTTCGCCAGGGTCGTGCACATCCCGACCCGGGAGCTGATCCTGTCCTGGCAGGTCAAGGACGGCGCCGCGGACCGCTACGACTCGGCGCTCCGGCCGATCGAGTTCAAGATCGAGGGGGTGCCGATCCGGGTCGAGCTGACCCAGACGCTGGCCATCCCGGCCCGCACCGCGCCGCTGCTGGTCAAGCGGTTCGGCGAGGACGCCGACGAGGACGGCGACACCGGGCACCGCAAGGCCGCCGCGGTGAAGCGGCTGGTGGAGCGGGTGCTGGGCCCGGTCGTGCACGGCTACTTCACCCAGCTGTCGGTGAAGCGCACGGTGGAGCAGTTCATCGAGGGCCTGGACTCGGTGCAGACCAGGCTGACCGACCAGGTGACCAGGGCGCTGGACGAGCAGGGCGTGGTGGCCCGGCTGACCACCATCAGCTCGTTCACCTTCCAGTCCGAGGAGATCGACCAGCAGTTCCGCAAGGTGGTGGCCGCCCGGCAGCGGCGCCGGGAGCTCACCGAGCAGCTGGCCAGCCAGGACGTGATCAACCAGATCGAGCGGCGCAAGCTGGAGATCGTGACCGAGGGCATCGAGGCCGAGGAGCGCGCGTTCATCAAGCTGTTCGGCCGCGACCACCGCGCCGACGAGCGCAAGGCGGCGATCATGGTCAAGGCGCCGGTGCCGCAGGTGATCGTGTCCGGCGCGGACAGCTCCTCGGTCGCCCCGCTGCTGCTGCCCCAGCTCATCCGCGACCACCGCACCCCGCCGCCGCGCCAGGGCGGCTGGACCATCGACATCCCGACCGAGCCCGAGCGGATCGAGCGCGGTCACCCGGAGGTGATCCCCGATGCCGATCCGGACGGCTGAGCCGCGGGCGGTGCTGGGCATCGACCTGGGCACCACCAACACGTGCGTTGCGGTGGTCGCGGACGACCCGTCCGGCACCGTGGTGCCCAACGCCGAGGGCGGGCTGACCACCCCGTCCGCGGTCTACCTTGCCGCGGACGGCATGGCGGCCGTCGGCGAGTCCGCGCTGGCCCGGCTGGGCGACGATCCCGGCCGGGTGGTCACGTTGATCAAGCGGGAGATGGGGCAGGGGCACACGGTCGAGGTCGACGGCCGGTCCTGGTACCCGCAGCACGTCTCCGGGGTGATCCTGCGCAAGGTCGTCGAGGACGCGCTGATCGGCCTGGGCAGGCCGGTGCCGGTGGAGGGGCCGATCGCGGACGTGGTGATCACCGTGCCCGCCTACTTCGGGTCCGCCGAGCGGGAGGCCACGGTCGCGGCGGGCAGGTTCGCCGAGCTCGAAGTGCTCGACCTGGTGAACGAGCCGACGGCGGCGGCGGTCGCGCACGGTCTGCGCAGTGCGGCGGGGGAGCGCACCGTGCTGGTCTACGACCTGGGCGGGGGCACGTTCGACGTCACCCTGGTCCGGCTGTCGCCCGCCGAGCTGCGGGTCGTCGCGACCGGCGGGGACCACCGGCTCGGCGGGGCCGACTGGGACGCCGAGCTGGCCGAGATCGTGCTGGAGCGGGTGGCCGGGGTCGGGGTGGACGTGGCGGACCTGCGCGCCGAGTCGGAGCTGCTGACCGGGCTTCGGCAGCAGGTGGAGCGGGTCAAGATCGCCTTGAGCGCGCGGGAGCGCTGCACGTTCACCGTGCGGGACGCCTCGGGGCAACCCGTGCCGGTCACCGTGACGCGCGCGGAGTACGAGGAGGCGACGGCGGGGCTCCTGCATCGGACCATTCAGTTCACCGGGGACCTGCTCGACCAGGCGCGCGGCCTGGGGGTGACCCGGGTGGACGATGTGCTGCTGGTCGGCGGGATGGCGCGCGGCCCGGCGGTGGCCAGGGAGCTGGCCGCCATGCTGCCGGACCTGCCGCCCGCCCGGCCCGCGCGGGACGCGGAGCACATCGTGGCCAGGGGCGCGGCGCGGATCGCCGCCCGGGTCGCGGCGGGCGGGTCGGCGGTGGTCGGTTCGGACGGCCCGACGTCGCCCCTGTCGATGCCGCTCCCGTCGACGCCGGTCGCCGATGTGGTGTCCACCGGGCCCGTCCGGGACGTCGACTCGGTGCCGCTTCGACCGGGGGCCGCCCTGCCGTCGCGGGTGGATGATCCGAGGTCCGCGGCCATGCCCCGACCCGACGGCCCCGGTGTGTCCACTATGGAGGCTCCGGCCTGCGGGTCGGCCGTCGGGAACGGGTGGGCGGACCTCCCCGCGATCACGGATGTCACGTCCAAGGGCTATGGCGTCGAGATCGCCCGGGATCCCGGGCGACCGGCGGCAGGCCGGGCGTTGACCTGGCTGATCAGGCCCAACGACGTCAAGCCCGCCCGGGTGACGCGGACGTTGTTCACCGTGCGCGACGACCAGCGGGACATGGCGATCCGGGTGTACGAGTCGATGACCGACGCGTTGTCGGAGGAGGTCGAGGAGCACAGCCCGCTCTGGCACGGCACGTTGCGCGGGCTGCCGCCGGGCATCCCGCGCGGCTACGAGGTGCGGCTGGACTACGAGCTCGGCCGCGATGGCATCCTCGGGGTGCGCGCGTACGCGGGCAACGGGGCCGAGCTGTCGGTGGACCTGCACGTCAACGGCCAGGTCCCGGCCGGTGAGGAGGGACCGCCGCTGCCCGGGATCCGCCCGTGAGCGCGCTCGACCCGGCGCGGTACGTCGAGGACGTGGTGCGGCCCGTGCAGCGCGGGTGGTCGCCGTCGCGGAACCTGTTCCGGGTCTACGGGCTCGACCCGGACGCGGTCCAGTCCGATGTGGACGAAGCGGTGGCGACCGTGCCCCGGCAGTGGGGGCTACCGGAGATCCGCGTGCACACCAGAGGATGCGAACGTTTGCGCGCCGCGCGTTCCGGCGCCGAGGAGGTGCTGCGCGATCCCGGGCGGCGCGAGACGCACCGAGCCGAGATCGAGAAGGACCTGGGTGTGCTCGCCGAATTGCTTCGCCACCGCCTGCACGGCGCCCCCGCGATTCCTCCGACCGCGGTGACCGCGTTGATCGCCGAGACCGGTCATCGGTGGGCGCGGCCGGATGTCCCGACGGCGCTCGGCATGATCGGTGCGGACGAGCGGGACTGGGCGGCGTTGACCCCGATCGGCGTGCCGAAGCGGTGGCGGCAGGTGGGGGAGTGCCTCGTGGACCTGCCCTACGCGAACCTGTGGGACTACCTGACCGGTGCTCCCGGCCTGGCGGGCGTGGACACGTCGGTGCCCGAGATCGACGCCCGCCGCAAACGCCTGCGGGTCGCGCGGGACCGGGCCGCCACGGCGGAGAGCACGCTGTTGGCCCTGATCCGCCACTGGCTCGCGGAACCGGGCGGCCTGCCGGACGTGGTGCGGCACGAGCTGGTCACCGAGGCGCACGGCAGGCGCCCGCTCGGCTACGCGGCGGTCCGCGCGGTGGTGGCCGACCTGGACCGGTGCGCCGCCGCGGGCCTGGTGGCCGACCCGGACGCCCTCGCCTACGCGGCCTGGTGGACCCCGGACGCACAACCCCGGTGGGTCGACGAGTACACCGCCGCCATCGCGAGCGGGGAACTCCGAGCGGCGCTGGACATCCTGGACCTGCACCCGCTCCCCGCGGACTGGCTGCCCATCCGCGACGAGCTGCGGGCCCGGGTCGCCGAGGCGGACCGGCCGATGCTCGTCGACACCGCCGAGCACCGCCCGGACCTCGACGACCTGGACCCCGACCACCTGGACCCCGACGACCTGGACCCCGACCACCTGGACGACGTGCCCCCGCTCGGCGCGAGCAGCAGGCCGGATGACGAGCAGGCCGAGCGCAGTGACCCGGTTGGGAGCACCGACCAGGGGGAAAGCACCGACCGGGGCGAGGGTTTTGCCCCGGTCGAGAGCGCGGGGCCGGGCGCGGGCACCGGACCGGTCGATGTCCGCACGGCCGAGCTGGCGCGGGTGGACGTCCCGCTCGTGGCGGTGGCTGGTCTCCGGTCGGAGGACTCGGTGCACTTCGGTGGGTGGCCGTTCGGGAAGGGGCCGGGGCCCGCCGATGCCGAGGCCGAGGTGCTGCCGGTGCCCTGGCAGGTCGAGTCGCCCCGGCCCACCACCGTGGCGATGCCCGTGCCGTCGATCACCGGGTTCTCCGCGACACCGGTCGGCGCGCGCATGCGCCTGCAATGGGACTGGCCGCCCGGGGTGACGCACGCCCGCGTGGTGTGGCGGGTGGGCACGCCGCCTACCGGGCCCGCGGACTCCCGCGCCTACTGTCTGGACATCACCAGGGACGGCTACCTCGCCGAGCCCGTCGAGGTGCGGCAACACGGCCTGGACGAGCACTGGTTCGGCGTCTGCCCGTGCCTGGACGGCCGCTACGGTCCACTCGCGACGGTCCGGGCCCGGCCGACGCCCGAGGTGTCGTACTCGATCCGGCCCACCCGCTGGTTCGAGAGCGGCACCCACGTGGTGTCGGCGCACGGCCCCGGCGGGCTCCCGGCGATCGTGGTGATCGCCAAGCCGGGCTCCGCCCCGCGCAGCGTCCGCGACGGCCTGGAGCTGGCCAGGCTGGCGCCGAACACCACCCAGCAGATCACCATTCCACGCCGGATGGCCCGCCCCGTGCACCTGCGCGCCTTCCCGCTGGACGACCGCGTCCGGCTGCGCCACCCCGGCCAGGCGGAACTCGTCGTCCGCAAGGTCCACTGACGGAATGACCTGACGCGTGGCCGCCGACGCTGAGAGACTCCCGCTCGTACAGGAGGGCCAGGAGGCCGAGGTGCACAACCGGGCCGGGTCGGTGCGGGCCGGTGCACTGATCCAGGCGGGCACGGTGCACCAGGTCGTCGTGTCGGAGATGACCGACCGTCGCCCACGGCAATTACCGCCTGCCATGCGCGATTTCATCGGCCGGGACCGGGAACTCGCCGCCCTCGACGCACTGCTGGCCGACGCCGGAACGGGCGCGGCGGTGGTGATCACGGCGGTGGACGGCCTCGCCGGTGTCGGGAAGACCGCGTTGGCGGTGCAGTGGGCGCACCGGGTGAGCGACCGGTTCCCGGACGGCGTGCTGTACGCGGACCTGCACGGTTACGGCCTCGCCCACCAGGCCGAGCCGCAGGAGGTGCTCGACGGCTTCCTCCGGGCACTGGGAGTCCGGCCGGAGGGCATTCCGCTGGGCGAGTGTGCCAAGACCCAGCTGTTCCGGTCGTTGACGGCGGAGAAGCGGCTGTTGGTCCTGCTGGACAACGCCAACTCGGCGGAGCAGGTCCGCCCGTTGCTCCCCGGCGGCGCCGATTGCTTCGTGCTGGTGACCAGCCGCGACCGCCCCACCGGTCTGGTGGCCGGTGCCGGGGCCACGCGGCTGGAACTGGATGTCCTGCCGCCCGCCGACGCCACCCGGCTGGTGAGCGCGATCGTCGGCAAGGAGCGGGCGGCCGCCGAACGCGATGCCCTCGGAGAGCTCACCCGTCGCTGCGCGGGCTTGCCCTTGGCCTTGCGCATGGCAGGCAGTCGGATCGCCACGCGATCCCGGTCGAGCATCGAAGACCTGCTCGCCGACATGGGCGACGACGACAGCCTCCTGGACACACTGAGCGCGGTTCCCGACGAACGCACGGCGGTGCGCCCCGTGTTCGACTGGTCCTACCGCAAGCTCACCGCCGACCAGGCCCGCTTCTTCCGTCGCCTTGGTCTGCACCCGGGCGCGGACATCGAGGTCCACGCGGCGGCCGCGGTCGCGGGCGTGCCCGCCACCGAGGCCCGGCGGTTGCTGGACGAGTTGGCCGAGGTGCACCTGATCGAACCGGCAGGCGCGGGCCGGTACCAGTTCCACGACCTCCTGCGCGCCCACGCGGCAGGCACCGCCCGCCGGGTCGATCCGCCCGAGGACCGCGAGCGGGCCCTGGATGCCCTGCTCGCCTGGTACACGCATACCGGCTGCGTCGCGAACCGCGTCCTCTACCCGATCTACATCCACTGGGTGGACCCGGAACTGCCACCGCCCGGCACCGAACGGGAGTTCACCGACGCCGACTCCGCGCGCGCCTGGTTGGTCGCCGAGCACGCCAACGTGCACGCGGTGATCCGACACGCCGCCGAGGCAGGCCGGTTCGACTGGGTCGTGCGCCTGGTGCACACGGTCGAGTCGTTCCTGTTCCACTACGCCTACTGGGACGAGACATTCACGGTGTGCGCGTTGGGCATCGATGCCGCCCAGCGGACGAACAATCCGACCTCTCGCGCGGTGTTCCTGACCCGATCCGGCTGGTGCCGCCTGCAAGTCGGGGACTGGACCGTCGCGGTCACCGAACTGCGCCAGGCCCTCGACCTCGCCAGGGAGCTGGGGGACGCCTACCTGGAGTGCAATGCGCGCAATGACCTGGGCACCGCTCACGTCAGAGCCGGTTGTTTCGCCGAGGCATTGGCCTATCTCAAGCCCGCGATAACCCTGAGCCGGGGCACGGATCGCGGCAGGCAGGAGGCGTTCGTGCACTGCAACGTCAGCGCCGCGCTCGTGGGCCTGAACCGTCCCGAGGAGGCGCTGCACCACGCGCGGGAAAGCATCCGCCTCCGCGAGCAGGCCGCCGACCACGAGGGCATGATCTTCTCCCGCTACCACCTTGCCCTGGCCCTGCAACCATTGCACCGCCACGAGGAAGTCGTCGCCCTGGGCGAACGGGCCCTCCGCGTCCCGCGCGAGCTGATCTACGAACCGGACCTCGGCGCCGTCCTCGACGCGATGGGCACCTCGCTGCTCGCCCTGGGTGATCCGCACCGCGCCCACGCCTGCTGGACACACGCTTTGTCCATATACGAGCGGTTCGCCGACCGCCGGATCCACGACCTGCGGGCCAGGATGTCCGCCGATCCTCAGATCCGGACGGCGCTGACCAGTCCTCTGGAACTCGGCGGGTTCTCGAAGGCGTCGAAAAGGTTGGGGCGGCCGTAGCTCGCAGCTCGTTCGGCCGGGTCGTACGCGGTGGCCCGCCAGCCGTATCGGGCCAACCAGGCCACCGGATCCTCGGGCGCCGACGACCGCCACAGTCGGACGACGGAATGCGTCGGCCCGTCGGCGTGGCGTTCACGGATGGCATCCAGGCGGCCGGGGTCAAGGGAAGTCAGGGCCAGGTGACTGCCGGGTACGGAGAGAGCGGCGATATCCGTCAAAAGGGACTCGTTCTGTTCCTCGGTGAGATAGACGAGAAGCCCTTCCGCGACCCACGCCGTCGGCGCGGTGGGATCGAAACCGGCGGTTTTCAACGCCGTGGGCCAGTCGTCCGTCAAGTCGGCTATGACCGGGACGCGGTCGCAGGACGGCGTCACATCGGACAGCACGGCGTTCTTGAAGCCGACCATGTCCGGAAGGTCCACTTCGAACAGGCGGGTGCCGTCGGGCCAGGCCAGCCGGTAGGCGCGGGTGTCCAGGCCTGCGCCGAGCAGGACCACCTGGCGGCAGCCCGCGTCGGTGGCCGCGCGGAGGTAGTCGTCCAGGAAACGGGTGCGGATGGGAATGCTGGCCACCAGCAACATCCGCCACCGGGCGCGCCGGGGTTCGATCTCGGCGGCCGTGGGTGCCGTCCACCCGGCGGCGGCCAGGAAACGGGTCGCCAGCGGGTCGTCGAACAGCCGGTCGTCCCGTCGGGATTCGTGGGCCCGGATCGCCGCCACCCCGATGGCGGTCATACCCACGCCGGTAGGGACCCGCACCTCGTCATCGCTCACGACCCCACGATACGACCGCCGCGCTTGATCGGGTGGAATGCTGCCGGGTGACTTCGTGCCGGGGTGGTGGCGCTTTCCACCACCCCGGCACCGTGACACGCTACTAGTAGTGCTTTGTTAGGTGGGATGTTCGGTTGGCTGTCGCGTGTGATCTTCTTACTGGGTGACTCCGGAGGAGATGGCTCGGGTTCGGCCGGTGATCGAGGACTTCGCCGGGTCGATGTTCGGTGGGTTCGCGCGGCGTGATCAGCGGGCGAAGGGCGAGTTGTATGTGCGTGGGTTGATGCTGGACGGCAAGCGCAAGTCGATGCAGCCGATGGCGGCGCGGCTCGGTGTCGATCACCAGCGGTTGCAGCAGTTCGTGTCCACCTCGACGTGGGATCA
>NZ_KB894469.1 GCF_000374445.1 Actinokineospora enzanensis DSM 44649
TGTGGATAACTTCTGTCGCTGGGGTGGGTGAAAGTCGGGCCGGGGGTGGGGAAGTCGGTCGGGGGTGGGGTCAGAGGTTGCGGAGGCCGGTCAGGACTCGGTTCATGAAGGTGAGGTCGGGGGTGGCGTGGGGGTGGTTGTGGATGGTGAGGGCGCCCAGGGTGGCCAGGTCGGAGATGAGGATGCGGGCCACGCCAAGGGGGATGGTGAGCAGGGCGGCGACCTCGGCGACCGAGCGGGTGTGGGTGCACAGGTCGACGACGGCGCGGTGTTCCCAGGAGGTGGCCAGGGTGGCGTCGGTCGTGCTGACGAGGGTTTCCAGGGCCAGGTCGCCGCGGGTGTGGGTGCGGCCGCCGGTCCAGGTGTAGGGGCGGACCAGAGCGTGGGACTCGGGGCGGACGACCCATTGGTCGTCGGTCCAGGAGGCCAGGTCGGTGGGGATGGCGGCGGTGACCGGGACGAAGGCGTCGGTCTCCTCGGCTGCCGGGTGTGGGCGGTGGCGGGCGGGTCGCCCGTGGGTCGGGGTGTCCAGGTCGTCGTCGGTGTGCATCAGACGTCAGCCCCACAGGCGCGTCGAGGACGGGGAGCCCCACGGTAACCCTGGGCGGGCGGCGCTGAATCGTTTCCCACCCGAACGGCCGAAGCCCGCCACCGGGACGGTGGCGGGCTTCTTGTCCCCAGTCGTAGGAAGTGGATCAGAGATCGACGGTGACGCGCTCGGCGCGTCGTGCCGCCCATCGGGAGATCCGCTCCCAGCGCTTGGCCGCGCTCAACCGGCGGACCAGACGGTGCGTGTGCGCCGTCCGCTCCGCCTCAAGCGTTCGTGATCGGGCGAGATTTTCATACATCAACATTATGGGAGAACCCTCTGGCTGGTAGGCGTACGGTGCGGTGTCCGGCTGCGCGTTCATGCCGCGACCTCCTGGCCGCGGGTGACCTCGGCCGCGTCGCGGGCGAGGTCCTCCTTGCGCGGGCGACCCCGGGGCCGCTTGCGCGCGATGACGACACCCCGCTCGAAGATCTCCCCACCCCAGACGCCCCACGGCTCGTGTCGGGCGAGTGCGGAGGCGAGGCAGGCGGAGCGGACCGGGCAGTCCCCGCAGAGCACCTTGGCGCGCTCCAGTTCGGCGGGCGCGTCGGCGAACCACAGGTCGGGGTTGTCGCTGGAGCGGCAGGGCAGATCGAGCCCCGCGGACGGCGCGGCGTCGAGCAGTTCGCTGACCCCTGAACCAGGTGGGCCGAGCAGGTCGGAAAGCGCTCCGCCGGTAAGCGGAGCGGTGGCGGTCGACATGGTGTGAAACTCCTGAAGTGTCATCTGTTCCGGGAAAACCGTGTGGCAGGCGGGGCCGTGGCGGGCAAACAAAAAGGCCGCGGCTCCGGTGTCGGAGTCCGCGGCCTCAGGGGCGCCTGGAGGATCTTGACTGGGTCAAGTCCTCCAGCCTGAGGCTGCGGACGGGTGCTCGTCGACCTGCACGAGATCGATGGGACGGGCGTACGCCTTCACCGACGGCTTGGTGATGGCGGCAGCGTTGACGCGCGCGGCGGTAGTCAGAACAGTCGCGGGACCGGTAAACAAGCCGGTGCTTTCCGCGGTGGTGCAAGTCCGCTCACGACGCCAGCCGGCCACGCCCTGAGGCGCGCCGACTCCCCCACGTAGCTCGACACCTGAGCACAGGTTCGGGTGCATGGCCGGGGACATCGAGGTGCTGGTCACCGGTGATCACCCCTTCCTGGGCTTGCGTCGACTTCGTCAGTTGACGGGACTTCTCCGGGCACTTCGTGCCCGGCCATTGCAGGTTATTGGCCCTTGCGGAGGCCGTGCAACCGATTTTCCAGAACTTCGAGTGACGACGGTCACATCTCGATCATGCCTGGTCACCGCTGATCAGGGCGAGCACCTCGGCCCCGAAGTTGTTCAGCTTGGCGGCCCCGATACCGGGGATCGCCACGAGCGCGGCCCGATCCGCCGGACGTTGTTCGGCAATGGCCTGCAGGGTGGCGTCGGTGAAGATCACGTACGCCGGGACGCGCAGGCCCCGAGACCGCTCCTGGCGCCACTCCCGCAGCCGGTCGAGCAGCCCCTGGTCGACGTCCGACGGGCAGTTCTGGCAGCGGCCCAGCTTCACCGGCATGGTGCCGACCAGCTTGTCGCCGCAGATCCGGCAGTACCGGACCGGGTTCATGCCGCGCGCCATCGCCGGGCGGGCGGGCTCGGCGCGGCGGGCCAGCGGGACGCGCGCGGCCGGGTGGTCCTCGGGAATCAGCCCGTAGAGGAACCGGCTGCGCCTGCGGTACCGGGCGCCGCCCTCGGTGCGCGACAGCGACCACGACAGCGACAGGTGCTCGCGGGCCCGGGTCACCCCGACGTAGAGCAGCCTGCGCTCCTCCTCGATCGCGGCGTCGTCGCCGTCCGCGTGCTGGATCGGCATGGTGCCGTCGACCAGGCCGACCAGGAACACCGCGTCCCACTCCAGGCCCTTGGCCGCGTGCAGCGAGGCCAGCGTGACGCCCTCCACCGTCGGCGGGTGCTGGGCCTGGGCGCGCTGCTCCAGCTCGGCCACGTAGCGGGGCAGGTCGGCCTCGGGCACCGTCGAGGTCAGCTCCTCGGCCAGCTCCACCAGGGCCAGCAGCGACTCCCACTTCTCCCGCGCGGACCCGCCGCTGGGCGGCTCGTCGACGAGGCCCAGCGGCTTGAGCAGCTCGCGCACCGCGCCGGGCAGCTCACCGTCGGGCGGGTTGCCGCAGGCGGTGCGCAGCGCGGCCATGGCCTGCCGAACTTCCTGGCGGGCGAAGAACCGTTCGCCGCCGCGCACCAGGTACGGGATGTCCAGCTCGGCCAGCGCCTGCTCGTAGGCCTCGGACTGGGCGTTGATCCGGAACAGCACGGCGATCTCGCTCAGCGGGGTGCCCGCCTCGTGCAGCTCGTGGACCCGGGCGGCGACCGCGGCCGCCTCCGCGGGCTCGTCGGCGTGCTCGGCGAACCGCGGGTCCGGGCCCTTCGGGCGCTGCCCGACCAGCCGCAGCCGGGAGCCTGCGGGCCGGTCGCGGGCGGCGGAGATGACCTGGTTGGCCAGCGTGACGACCTCGGGCGTGGACCGGTAGTCCCGCTCCAGCCGCACCACCACGGCCTCCGGGAAGCGGCGGGTGAACTCCAGTAACGGCCGCGGCGAGGCGCCCGCGAAGGAGTAGATGGTCTGGTTGGCGTCGCCGACCACGGTCAGGTCGTCGCGGCGACCCAGCCAGGCGTCCAGTACGCGCTGCTGCAGCGGGGTGACGTCCTGGTACTCGTCGACCACGAAGCAGCGGTAGCGCTCGCGGAACTCCTCGGCGACCTCGGCGTGCTCCTCCAGCGCGGCGGCGGTGTGCAGCAGCAGGTCGTCGAAGTCCAGCTGCCTGGCCTCGTTCTTCAACGCCTCGTAGCCCGCGTAGACCTTGGCGACCAGCTCCGCCGCGGCGGGCGGGTCGCGCCGGGCGTGCTCGGCGGCCGCCGGGTAGTCCGCCGGGGTGATCAGCGAGGACTTCGCCCACTCGATCTCGGTCGCCAGGTCGCGCAGCGCGTCCCGCTCGGTGCTCGCGTGCGCCCGGTGCGCGGCCTGGCCGACCAGCCGCAGCTTCGCGTCGACCAGGTCCCACGGCGCGTCGCCGACCACCCGCGGCCAGAAGTACCGCAGCTGGCGCAGCGCGGCGGAGTGGAAGGTGCGGGCCTGGGCTGCGTGGATATCCAGCCCGCGCAGCCGGGTGCGCATCTCGCCCGCCGCGCGTGAGGTGAAGGTGACGGCCAGGACTTGGCCCGCGGACACGTGCCCGGAGTGGATGAGGTGCCCGATCCGGCTGACGATCGTGCGCGTCTTGCCCGTCCCCGCGCCCGCCAGCACGCACACCGGACCGCGCGGCGCGGTGACCGCGGCCAGTTGGTCCGGGTCCAGTCCGGAGAGCAAGGTGGAGTCCGCGCCTGCCATGCGGTGCATCCTCGCAGAACGTCCTCGCCGACCTGGGGACGCCGCACCGTATCCTGGTGCACATGGCTGACAAGCAGGACAAGGCGGCCGCCGCCGAGGCGAAGAAGACTCGGAAGGCCGAGTCGAAGGCCCGGCGCGGCCAGATCTTCCAGGCGTTCAACATGCAGCGCAAGGAAGACAAATGGCTGATCCCGGTGCTGCTCGGCACCCTGCTCGGGATCGCGGGCGTAGTGTTCGGCATCGGCTGGTTCCTGGACATCCAGTGGTTCCTGCTGCCCGTCGGCATCCTGCTCGGCCTGCTCGCCGCCCTGATCGTGTTCAGCCGCCGGGTACAGGGCAACGTCTTCGCCAAGGCCGACGGCCAGCCCGGCGCAGCGGCCTGGGTCCTGGAGAACCACCTGCGCGGCCGGTGGCGGGTCACCGTCACGGTCGCGGGCACCACCCAGCTCGACGCGGTGCACCGGGTCATCGGCCGCCCGGGTGTCATCCTGGTGGGCGAGGGCGCCCCGCACCGGGTGAAGACGCTGCTCGCCCAGGAGAAGAAGCGCATCGCCCGGATCGTCGGCGACACCCCGATCTACGACCGGATCGTGGGCAACGAGGAGGGCCAGATCCCGCTGCGCGGCCTGCAGCGCGAGCTGATGAAGCTGCCGAACAACCTGCGCCCGGCCCAGATCGACGTCATCGAGAAGCGGCTGGCCGCCATCTCCAGCCGGGGCGCGGCGCTGCCCAAGGGGCCGATGCCCGCGGGCGCCAAGATGCGCAACGTCCAGCGCACGTTGCGGCGACGGTAACAAGGAGTAACTTTTCGCGACTTTCTGCCACTCTGTGGTCAACCGTGAGGAGGAGCCAGTGATCGCGATGCCCAGGCATCAAAACGAATCCAGCGCGCCCACACACCTGTTGACCATCGAGGAGTACCTGGCACTGGGCGAGCCTGCGGCCGGGTACACAGAGTTGCAAGAGGGTCGTCTACTCGTGTCCCCCAGTCACAGCTATTCGCACATGAACGTGGCGCTTGAGCTGCGCGACCAGCTCAAGCGCCACCTGCCAAGGAACCTGCGTGCCTGCATCGACCTGGACATCGATCTCGGTCTGTCACCGAGCGATGCTCCCGGCCACAGCCGCAGGCCGGACCTGTTCATCCATCAACGCGCGGCCGCCAAACGCGTTGTCAAAGATGGCGGGCTGATCCATGCCCACGAGATCACAGTGGTGGTCGAAGTTGTGTCGCCTGGCCCAGTTCGGATGGATCGCGTCATCAAGTTCGCCGAGTACGCCGACGCGGGCATCCCGCACTATTGGCTGATCGACACCGTCGGAGGACAGGTATCACTGACTCCGAACCGCCTCGACGAGGACGGCCAGTACCGACGCGGCGAGGCTGTTACGGGTGTGTTCACGACCGAGGACCCGTTTCCCCTGCGTATCGACCTCGACAGCCTGATGGACCTGGACGACCTGTACTAGCTCAGCGGGTGCGGAGGACGATCGTGCCGAGGAGGCGGTCGTGCAGGCCGCGGCCGTCGCGGTCGGTGATGACGGCCGGGATGATCAGGGCGATGAGGACCGTGCGGGGGATCGCGCGGAACGGGCCGACCAGGGCGGTGCCGTCCATCCGGACCACGCGCAGGCCCAGGAGGGCCTTGCCGGGGGTGAACCCGGCCAGCGAGACGCCCACCGCGGTGATCAGTAGCCAGACCAGGCCGGACCAGTAGTTGAACCGCCACATCTGGGTGGGGTCGTCGTAGTCCGGGCGGATGAACAGCGACGTCACCAGGGACGACAGCACCAGGTCGATGAACAGCGCGCCCAGCCGCACCCCGTTCGAGGCGACCGAGCCGAGGCCGCGTTCGGGGGCGCCGAGCCGTTCCCCTCGGTAGCGGACGGGGCCGTCGGCGCGGTCAAGTGCCGCGCCGGGGCCGGACAGCCAGGTACCGGTCCATCTGCTCACCCCACCAGCGTAGGACGAGGTGCCCGACCGGGGGTTTGCCGGCATGCTCTGCGGCGCGGATCACCGCGAACGGGGGTCCGTTAACACCCGCGAAACATCCGGGTGACGGTCGGGCAACACCGCCCTCTTAGCGTCGTCACCGAGCGGGCACGGCGCCGGAGTCGGAGATCGCCGACCCGCGGGTGGGCTGGTCAGGCCCCGCGGAGCGACACGAAGGAGTCAACAGGCGTGTTCAACTCTTCCGACGAGGTTTTGCGCTACATCGCCGACGAGGGTGTGAAGTTCGTCGATGTCCGGTTTTGCGACCTGCCGGGTGTGATGCAGCACTTCACCCTGCCCGCCAGCGCGTTCGACGAGGACGCCTTCAACGAGGGCCTGGCGTTCGACGGTTCGTCGGTGCGCGGCTTCCAGTCGATCCACGAGTCGGACATGCTGCTGCTGCCCGACCCGTACACCGCGCGGCTGGACCCGTTCCGGATCGAGAAGACCCTGATCCTGAACTTCTTCGTGCACGACCCGTTCACCCGTGAGGCCTACACCCGCGACCCGCGCAACATCGCGCGCAAGGCCGAGCAGTACATCGCCGAGTCCGGCTTCGCCGACACCGCCTACTTCGGCCCCGAGGCGGAGTTCTACATCTTCGACTCGATCCGCTTCGACTACACCGAGAACGGCTCGTTCCACGAGATCGACTCGGTGGAGGGCTGGTGGAACACCGGCGCGCTGGAGGACGGCAAGAACAAGGGCTACAAGACCCGGTTCAAGGGCGGCTACTTCCCGGTCCCGCCGGTCGACCACTTCGCCGACCTGCGCGACAAGATGGTGCTGAACCTGGCCGACTCCGGCTTCCAGGTCGAGCGCGCGCACCACGAGGTGGGCACCGGCGGCCAGACCGAGATCAACTACCGGTTCAACACGCTCCTGCACGCGGCCGACGACCTGCAGCTGTTCAAGTACGTCATCAAGAACACCGCGTGGGCGGCGGACAAGTCCGCGACCTTCATGCCCAAGCCGCTGTTCGGCGACAACGGCTCCGGCATGCACGTGCACTCCTCGCTGTGGAAGGACGGCAAGCCGCTGTTCCACGACGAGTCCGGCTACGCGGGCCTGTCCGACACCGCCCGGCACTACATCGGCGGCCTGCTTGCGCACGCCCCGTCGCTGCTGGCGTTCACCAACCCGACGGTGAACTCCTACCACCGCCTGGTGCCCGGCTACGAGGCCCCGGTCAGCCTGGTCTACTCGCAGCGCAACCGCTCCGCCTGCGTACGCATCCCGATCACCGGCAACAACGCCAAGGCCAAGCGCGTCGAGTTCCGCTGCCCGGACTCCTCCGGCAACCCGTACCTGGCCTTCGCCGCGATCGTGATGGCGGGCCTGGACGGCGTCAAGAACAAGATCGAGCCGCCCGCCCCGATCGACAAGGACCTCTACGAGCTGCCCCCGGAGGAGGCCAAGGAGGTCGCCCAGGTCCCGGCGTCGCTCGGCGACGTGCTCGACGCGCTGGAGGCCGACCACGACTACCTCCTCGAAGGCGGCGTGTTCACCCCCGACGTGATCGAGACCTGGGTGGCGTTCAAGCGCGAGCACGAGATCGACCCGCTCCGCCTGCGCCCGCACCCGTACGAGTTCGGCCTGTACTACGACGTGTGATCCCCAGACACGGTGTGATCCCCAAGCACGCCAACCGGAAGCGCCCCGCGGCCCGCCGCGGGGCGCTTCCGCGTTCCGGGGTCCGGTCCGCGTCCGAAATCCACTCGATCAGGTGGATCATCCGGTGTGACCTGGGCGGTGAGCTGGGCGGTGTAAGTGTTTCCCGAATCGAGACCTCGTCCGGGATTCCCTTGTCGGCTCGGCAGGCCGTACGCTCCCGCGCACCACGTCCGTACGGCTCTCGTACGGGCGTTTCCCTTCCCTTGACCGAGGACAAGCCATGTTCGCTTCCCTTGATCCCGCGCGCGTCGAACGTCTCAAGGCTGCCTACGTCGTGCGAAATCTCGATCGCGGCGCCGGGTTGAGCCTCGTCCACCACAGTGATCACCAGCCCCGGCACGGGGACCTGGTGCTGGCCGAGGTGACCAAGGTCGGCTACCACCAGCTGCTGGAGCTGACCGACGGGCGCAAGGCGAAGCTGTACATCGGGGACGAAGTCCTGGTGGCCTACGGCGCCCGGTACGCACCCGACCATTTCGAGGCGGAGCTGCCCGACGACCTCGGGGCGTGCGACCTGGTCGCGGCGGGTGGCGTGTTGGGCAAGGTGCGCAGTCGGAACGCGGCGGTGAGTGCGCCGACGACGGTGCGGCCGTTGGGGTTGGTGGGGGATGCGGAGGGTCGGGTGCTCAATGTGTCCGATCTGGCGTTGGGCGCGCCGTTGGCCGCGCTGCGCAAGCCGCCGACGTTCGTGGTGGTGGGGACGTCGATGAACTCCGGTAAGACGACCACGGTCGCGTCGCTCGTGCACGGCCTGTCGCGGGCTGGGTTGCGGGTCGGTGCGGCGAAGGTGACCGGTACGGCGGCGGGTGGTGACCCGTGGCTGTTCCGCGACTCGGGCGCGGTGGCCGCGTTGGACTTCACCGACGCCGGTATGGCCACCACGTTCCGGATCCCGTTGGAGCGCCTGGTTACCGGATCGCTGCTGTTGCACGCGCACCTGATGGCGCGCGGTGTGGACGCGATCGTGTTGGAGATCGCCGACGGTCTGCTACAGCCGGAGACGGCACAGCTGTTGGACCGTCCGGAGATCCGGCGCATCACCGACGGTGTGCTGTTCTCCGCCGCTGACTCCTCCGGCGCGCTCTACGGCGTGCAGCGGTTGCGCGCGGGTTCACACCCGGTGCTCGCGGTCAGCGGTCTGCTCACCGCGTCGCCGTTGGCAGTGCGTGAGGCGCAAGCCGGTTTGGACGTTCCGGTCTATGGTCCGCTCGACCTGCAGTCCCCCGCGCTCGCCGGGGAGCTGCTGCGCCGCGCGCTCGCCGAGGCCGAGGCGGCGTTCGTGGAAGACAACGTCGGCGAGGTTCTCGCCTGAAACCACACGCGCCCGGTATCGCTCCCGACTCGGGAACGATGCCGGGCGACGGCGGGGTCAGTCCACTGCGGTCAGGTCCAGGCCATGCTCTTCGAGTGCGGCCTTCGGATCGGCCACCAGCTTGCGCAGGCGCAGGTCCATCAGGCCCAGCACGCAGGTGATCTCGGCGGCGACGGTGCCGTCCGCCTTGGTCAGCGTCGAGTCGGCGCTGAACGTCTTGCCCGCGCCGAACTTGACCACCAGGGACACGTCCACCTCGTCGCCCAGGCGCAGCTCACGGCGGAAGTTGATGGTCGAGGACAGCATGACCGGGCCGAGACCGGCCGAGATCAGGTCGGTCCAGGCGCACCCGGCGGCGACGAACGCCTCGACCCGGGCCACCTCGGCGTACTGGTGGTAGACGGCGTGGTTGAGGTGGCCGAGGGTGTCCAGCTCGTAGCTGCGCACCGGAATGCGGACGCTCCAGGTCATTACCCGAGGGTAATGCGCGGTCGCGGCCGCGCGCTCCCGGCGGTGAGCGAGAACTCAGTCGTAGAAGACGTGTTCCACGACGGACCGGGCGTGCCGGGCGGTGCGGCGGTAGTCGTCGAGGAACTGGCCGGGGTCCTCGGTGAGCGGGGTGCCCATGGCCGCGGCGACCGCGGCCAGTTCCCGGCCGTGCGTGGGCAGTTGGTCGGTCTGCTTGCCGCGCACCAGGGTGGCGGCGTTGCGTACCCGGGTCGCCAGCAGCCAGGCGTCGCGCAGGTCTCGCACGTCGTCCTCGGCGATCAGACCGGCCGCCGCGGCGGCGGTCAGACCCTCCATTGTGGAAGTCGTGCGCAGTTCGGGAACGGCGTGCGCGTGCCGCAGCTGGACCAGCTGGATGGTCCACTCGACATCGGCGAGGCCACCGCGGCCGAGCTTGGTGTGCGTGGTCGGGTCGGCGCCGCGCGGCAGCCGCTCGTTGTCCACCCTGGCCTTGATCCGGCGGATCTCCCGGACCTGCGCGTCGTCCAGACCACCGGCCGGGTAGCGGATCGGGTCGACCAGCTCGATGAACCGGGCGCCCAGGTCGGCGTCACCCGCGACCGGGGTGGCCCGCAGCAGAGCCTGCGCCTCCCAGATCTCGCCCCACTGCGCGTAGTAGGCGCGGTAGGACTCCAGGGTGCGCACGATCGGACCCTGCCGCCCCTCCGGGCGCAGGTCCACATCGACCTGCAACGGCGGGTCCTGGCTGGGTGAGCCGAGCAGCTTCCGCACGGTCTGCGCGACCCGGCCCGCGTACTTGAGCGCGTCCTCGTCGGACACCCCGGGTGTGGGTTCACAGACGAACAGCACGTCCGCGTCCGAGCCGTAGCCGAGCTCGCCGCCGCCGAGCCTGCCCATGCCGATCACCGCGACCCGCGCCTGGTGCCCGCCAGCGGCGGCCGCCTCGGCCCGGTCGACCGCGTCCAGCGCGGCCTGCAGCACGGCGCACCACACACTCGACAGCGCCGAGCACACCGACAGCACGTCGGTGAACCCGAGCAGGTCGGCGCAGGCGATGCGCAGCACCTCGTGTCTGCGCAGGGACCGCGCGGCGGCGACCGCGTTGCCCAGGTAGCCGTGCCGCTTCACCGCGGCGCGCAGCGAACCGGACACCTCGGCCGGGTCGCGGACGGCCAGCTCTCTCGGCTCGGCCAGCAGCCGCAGCACCTCGGGGGCGCGCACGACCAGGTCCGGGACCAGCTTGGACGTGCCGAGCAGGGTGGCCAGCCGCTCGGCGACCGCGCCCTCGTCCCGCAGCACGCGCAGGTACCAGGGCGTGCCGGACAGCGCCTCGGACACCTTGCGGTAGGCGAGCAGGCCACCGTCCGGGTCCGGGGTCGCGCCCAACAGGTCGAGCAGCACGGGCAGCAGCGCGGTCTGGATGGCGGCCCGGCGGGACACGCCCTCGGTGAGCGCGCGGATGTGCTGCAACGCGCCCTGCGGCGAGGTGTAGCCGAGCGCGGCGAGCCGGGCGTGTGCCTCCTCAGTGGTCAGCCGCAGCGCGTCGGTCGGGACGCGGGACACGGCCTCCAGCAGCGGGCGGTAGAACAGCTTCTCGTGCAGGCGCCGGATTCGGTTGGTGTGCCTGCGGAACTCGGCTTGCAGCACCTGGACGGAGTTGCGGCCGCGTTCCGGGCCGATGCCGCTCGCGCGGGCGAGCCAGCGCAGTTCGTCGGTCTCGTTCTCGCCGGGGAACAGGTGTGTGCGCCGGAGCCGCTGCAGTTGCAGGCGGTGTTCCAGGGTGCGCAGGAAGCGGTACGAGTCGGCGAGCTCGGCGGCGTCGGTGCGGCCGACGTAGCCGCCCGCGCCGAGCGCGGCCAGTGCGTCCACAGTGGACCCGAGGCGTAGCGACTCGTCGGTGCGGCCGTGCACGAGCTGCAGCAGCTGCACGGCGAACTCGACATCGCGCAGCCCGCCACGGCCCAGCTTCAGCTCCCGGTCCACCAGCTCCGACGGCACGTGGTCCTCGACCCGCCTGCGCATCGCCTGCACCTCGGGCACGAAGTTATCCCGGTTGGCCGCGTGCCACACCATCGGGCCGACCGTCTCCAGGTACTCCTGCCCGAGCCCGGCGTCCCCGGCGACCGGCCGGGCCTTGAGCAGCGCCTGGAACTCCCAGGTCTTCGCCCACCGCTTGTAGTAGGCGCCGTGCCCGTCGAGGGTGCGCACCAGGGCGCCGTTGCGGCCCTCCGGGCGCAGGTTCGCGTCGACCTCGAAACAGGCCTCGGTCGCCACCCGCATCACCGCGCTGGCCACCCGGGTCGCCAGCGCCAGGTCGTCCTCGCCGACGAACACGACGTCGACGTCGCTGACGTAGTTGAGCTCGTCGCCGCCGCACTTGCCCATGGCGATCACCGCAAGCCGGGCCCGGTCCTGGTGGCCGCTCTCCGCCCAGGCCACCGCCAGCGCCGCGCGCAACGCCGCCTCGGCCAGCTCGCTGAGCTGACGGGCGATGCGGTCGTAGGGGGCAACGGCCATGGTGGACTCGACCAGGTGCGCGAGGTCGGCAGCGGCCACTTCCATGAGCAGCCCACGGTAGGCGGACTTGAGCGCGCGCACCGACGCCATGCCGCGCACACCCGCGATCGGCCCCTGCGGGCCATCCCCGTCGGCGTCGACCGACCGATACAGCACCGACGCGTACTCGCCCGCCGGGGTGCCGTCGCCGACCAGCCGACGCCACTGGCCGGGATGGGCGGCCAGGAGATCGGTGAACGCGGTGGACGCGCCCAGCACCGACAGGAGCCGACCGCGCAGCCCCCGGTCGTTCTCCAAGGTGTCGCGCAGCTCCGGCCAGCTCTCCGGATCGGACTCGCGGATCCGGTCCAGCGCGCGCAGGGCCAGGTCCGGGTCGGGCGTGCGGGACAGCGCGGTGAGGATGACCTCGCGTTCCGGCCCGCTGTCGCCCCACAGCCCGGCGGCGCGCAGGTCCTGCTCGGCACGCGGGTCGGTGAGGCCGAACCGGGCGGCGGACGAGATCGGGCGGGAGCGGTCGGGCATGGCGTCAGATCATCGGCAGCTGCGGGCGGGCGGGCTCCACCGGCGCGAGATCACCACGCGCGAGCTGGACGAACCGCTCGACGAACGGCCGCCAGACCTCCTCGACATCAGCGTGCAGCTCGGCCAGCCGGGCCTGTTCGAACTCGCCCGGTTTGGCCTGCGCGGCCGCCTCGGGGAACTCCCGCGCCCAGTCGAGAACCATCTCCGGGGTGGTCTCGATGTGGAACTGGATGCCGTAGCCGACCGGGCCGACCCGGAACGCCTGGTTCGGGTAGCGGGTCCCGGCGGCGAGGAGCGCGGCCCCGATCGGCAGTCGGGTGATCACGTCGGAGTGGAACTGGACCACATCGGGCATCAGCGGCAGGTCAGCGAACAGCGGGTCGGCCCAGCCAAGGTCACGCTTGGCGACCAGCGTGCCGCCGACCTCCGGGCCCTGCTCGCCGACCTCCACGACACCGCCGTTGGCGACGGCGAACAGCTGCGCGCCCAGGCAGATGCCGAGGAATGGGGTCTGCCGGGTGACGCAGGTACCCATCACCCGGCGGACATCCGCGAGCCAGGGGTGGTTGATGACGTCGTTGGCGTTCATCGGACCGCCCAGGCACACCACGGCGGCGTAGTCGGTCGGCTCGACGGTGAGCGGTTCGCGCTGCGGGTGCACGAAGGTCAGGTCGGCGCCCGCGTCGACCAGCCAGTCGGCCAGTCGACCGGGCGGGTCAAGGTCGTCGAGCTGCAGGACGAGCACGCGCACCGAGGTCACGTGTCGAGCGTAGGCCCCGCGTCGAAGGTGATCTCCACGGCATCGAGCACGGGCCGGAACCCGATCTTCCGGTAGATCGAATTCGAGGTGGGGTTGTCCAGGTCGGTGAACAGCAGCACGTCGGACGCGCCCTGGGCGATCGCCCATCGGGCCGCGGCCGCCGTGACCGCACTGCCATAACCGCGACCACGATGTTCCGGCGGCGTGTAGACCGGGCCGATGCGGGACATGCCCTCGACCGGCACCGAACCCGACGCCAGGGCGACGTCGACACCGCCGTCGGTCCAGATGGCGCAACCCCGGCCGAGCCGGAGCGACGTCCGGAGGAATCCCTCGACGTCGAGATCCTGCGGCGTAGGGTGGGCCTCCGCGTTGAACGCCTGGTACCAGGGGACGAGCACGGGCAGATCGTCCTCGGTGGCCAGTCGGACGGTGCCGCCGACGTTGGGCGTGCTGAGTGTGCCCAGACGGTAGAGGCGTTCCGAGATGACGGCGGTGACCGTCGCACCGGTGCGATCGGACCAGGCTCGGGTGAAGGGTTCGGCGACATCACACGGGCCCTGCACGCCGGACAGCTCGATGCCCGACTCGATGAGGTGGTCGATCACCTCGCCGTGGACGTCCGTCGGCAAGCCGGAAACCGAGATCGGCCAGGGCGGGGTGGCGAAGACCGCGCCCGCGCAGCTTCCGGCCCTGTCGACGGTGAACAACAGTGGATCGTGCCGACCGACGCGTTCGCCCGAGCCATCAATCGCGAGCAAACGATGCAGAACCGTCATCGCGACCGTGTGCCGGACCGGGTCCGCGCGGAACAGCGGACCGGCCACCGCCCAGAAGTCGCGCACCGAGCCGTGGGTGAGCACCGTCATGGAGCCATGATGCTGATCACCCGGGAAGATGGCGACCGCATTTCGGCGCGCCTGCGGTGTCTGTCCTGGAAATGGCGAGATCCCCTGTCTCGACCTGGCTTGTGCCAGGGAGACAGGGGATCTCGCAAAAGAAGTCCGGCGGCGTCCTACTCTCCCACACCCTCACGAGTGCAGTACCATCGGCGCTGGTGGGCTTAGCTTCCGGGTTCGGGATGGGACCGGGCGTTTCCCCACCGCTATGACCGCCGTAACACTATGAAACAATCCAACCACCATCAGATCGTGGTCGGTGTCTCAGATACCGTACAGTGGATGCGTAGCATGTTTGTTGTAAGCCCTCGGCCTATTAGTACCGGTCGACTCCACCCCTTACAAGGCTTCCATCTCCGGCCTATCAACCCAG
>NZ_KB894470.1 GCF_000374445.1 Actinokineospora enzanensis DSM 44649
ACTGGACCACCACGCGGGATCGCGCCGGTCTCTTCCCGCCCGATCCCAGGAGGCCCCCAGGGCCGAGTGGGATCGGGCGGGAAGAGACCGGCTAAAGGCGATCCCGCCGCCGAGGCGAAGCCGAGGCCAACAAACACAGCACCAGCCAACTAGTTCATTTGACCAACCACCTGCTTGACAGTATCGATCGGAATGCTAAACCCAATCCCCACACTCCCAGCCGACCCGTCAGACCCAGAAACCGGCGAGTAAATAGCCGAGTTGATCCCAATCACCCGCCCGCTAGTGTCAAACAACGGCCCCCCGGAGTTTCCCTGATTGATGGACGCATCAGTCTGAATGGCCTTATAGGAAACCTGACCACTCTGACTAACCCGCCCCCGTCCCCCGGACTCACCAGGAATAGTCACATCCCGATCAAGCGCACTCACAATCCCGGTAGTAACCGTCCCCTGCAACCCCGCAGGCGAGCCAATAGCAATAACCTGATCCCCCACGCGTAGCTCAGCAGAGTCGCCCAGTACGGCAGGCGTAAGCCCACTAACATTCTCCGCCTGAACCACAGCGAGATCAGCATTGGCGTTAGTGCCCACGACCGAGGCGCTTGCCGTCTTGCCGTCCGCAAAAGTGATAGTGATCTCCCGAGCACCATCAACCACATGATTGTTGGTCAACACCCGACCATCCGCGGTCAGGATCACCCCAGACCCAATGGCCTCCGCATTGGCTGTGCGCACAGTCAGCTGCACCACACTAGGCATCACCCTGGCCACCACCGCACTGACATCAGCGGGCATCGTGGCCGACGCCGCCTGCGCCGGAGCGCTCACCGTGTACGGCGCACTCGCACCGTCATGCCCGATGAACGCACCCGCCGTCCCCCCGATCGACCCCGCGCCCAGCACTGACGCGGCGACCAGGACCACCGTGCCCCGCCGGATCCGACCGCGCGGGGCTTGGTCGTGTCCGGGGTACAGCGGGCGCTCGGACATGGGATGGACAGGCTGCTGGGGGATGTGGGTGTAGAGCGGGTTGGGCTGCTGCTGGGGACCCGGGTATGCGTTCATGACACCAAGAGTCGGCCCCCTTCATATGAGGAACCTGTGGAATCCCATGGGATTGGCCAAGAGTCGAAACGATCAACAGGCAGTCGAGGTTGTCCACAGGCGGGCCCGCCGGACCTGCCACAACCAGACCAGGGCGGCTAGGTTGTCGGTCGTGACCAGTGAGACCTCATTCCTGCGCCTACAGGCGCGGACGCAGCGCTTCACCCTCGGCTCGCCGCGGGAGTTCCGGATCGCGCCGGACGGCGGGCACCTGCTGTTCGTCCGGTCGGCCTCGGGCGAGGACCGTACCCAGCTGCTCTGGCGGCAGGACCTCGCCACCGGCGTGGAGAGCAGGCTGGGCGACCCGTCGGCGCTGCTCGCCGGGGCCGAGGAACTGTCCGCGGAGGAGCGCGCGCGCCGCGAGCGCAGCCGTGAGCAGAGCGGCGGCGTGGTGGGCAACGCCACCGACGCGGCCGCGCGGATCGCCGCGTTCGCGCTGTCCGGGCGGCTGTTCGTGGCCGACGCGCGGACCGGGGAGTCCCGCGAGCTGGTCACCGCCACCCCGGTCGTCGACCCGCGGCCGGACCCGACCGGCACCCACGTGGCCTACGTCGCCGACAACGCGCTGCGGGTCGTGGGCGTGGACGGCAGCGGCGACCGCGCGATCGCCGAGCCCGAGGGCGAGGACCGGGCGTGCGGTCTGGCCGAGTTCATCGCGGCCGAGGAGATGGGCCGCTCGCGCGGCTACTGGTGGTCCCCGGACGGCACCCGGCTGCTGGTGGCCCGCACCGACCGCCGCGAGGTGCTGCACTGGAACATCGCCGACCCCACCAACCCGGGCACCGCGCCCGACGTGATCGCCTACCCCGCCGCGGGCACCCCGAACGTGGTGGTCACGCTGGAGGTCGTCGGCCTGGACGGCACCCGCGTCGCGGTCGACTGGGACGGTGTCGACCAGCCCTACCTGGTCACCGCGCACTGGTCGGCGGGCGGCCCGCCGCTGATCGCGGTGCAGTCGCGCGACCAGCGCACGGTGCAGGTCCGCGCGGTCGACCCGGACACCGGCGCCACCGAGGTCGTGCACACCGAGACCGACGACACCTGGGTGGAGATCTACCCGGGCGTGCCCGCCTGGACCCCGGACGGCAGGCTGGTCCGGATCATCCCGCGCGACGGCGTGAACCGCTTGGTGGTGGGCGACGAGGTGGTCAGCGGCGACCGGCAGGTCCGCTCGGTGCTCGACGTGGCCGATGACGCCGTGCTCTACACCGCTTCCGAGGACGACCCCACCCAGGTGCACGTCTACCTCGGCGACCGTCGACTGTCCACAGTGGATGGCGTGCACACCGCGGCGCGCGGCGGCGACACCATCGTGCTGGCCTCCTGGTCGCTGGACTGGTCCGGCCCGCGGGTACACGTGCTGCGCGACGGCGAGCAGGTGGGCGAGGTGGCGAGCCTGACCGTCGAGCCGCCGCTGACCCCGAACGTGCGGATGCTGACCGTCGGCGAGCGCGGCCTGCGCGTCGCCCTGCTCTACCCGACCGGGTACGAGCCGGGCAGCGGCAAGCTCCCGGTGCTGATGGACCCGTATGGCGGCCCGCACGCCCAGCGGGTGATCTCCACCCGCAACGCCTTCCTCAACCCGCAGTGGCTGGCCGACCAGGGCTTCGCCGTGCTGGTGGCCGACGGCCGCGGCACCCCCGGCCGCGGCCCCGAGTGGGAGCGGGCCATCGCCTTCGACTTCGCGGGCGTCACCCTCGCCGACCAGGTCGACGCGCTGCACGCGGTCGCCGCCGACCACCCCGACCTGGACCTGGCCAGGGTCGCCATCCGCGGCTGGTCCTACGGCGGCTACCTGGCGGCGCTGGCCGTCCTGCGCGCCCCGGAGGTCTTCCACGCGGCCATCGCGGGCGCCCCGGTCACCGACTGGCGCATCTACGACACCCACTACACCGAGCGCTACCTGGGCCACCCGGACACCCACCCGGAGGTCTACGACCGGAACTCGATCATCGACGACGCGCCCAAGCTGGACCGGCCGCTGCTGATCATCCACGGGCTGGCCGACGACAACGTGGTGGTCGCGCACGGCATCCGGCTGTCCAGCGCCCTGGTCGCCGCGGGCCGTCCGCACTCGTTCCTCCCGCTGCCCGGCGTCACGCACATGACACCGCAGGAGGACGACGTGGCGGAGAACTTCAACATGCTGCAGATCCGCTGGCTCAAGTCCGCCCTGGGCGGCTGACGGCTCCCCGGCGGGCGGGCCCACCCGGGCTCGCCCGCTTCGCGGGATCCGGCGGCATTCCTTCCCCGGCAAGCAGTTCCGGCCGTCGAACGACGTCTGCGCCGCGCCGGGCCGGACGAGGTGGGGCGCGGGGCGGGTCGGCCGGGTGGGCCGCGCGCCCCGTTCGGGTGAGTGAGCGGGATTCCGACCGGACACTGTGGTCTCCGGTCTGGCTTCCGGCGCCCGGGGCAAGCAAGATCCGATGGTGTCGCTCGATCGGGAGAGGAGGACCCCGACTATCTTGGTAAGGGTAGGCAAACCTAAGAAGGGTGCGTAATGGTCCGACCGCAGGCGAACGGGCTCGAATGGGGTTACCGGGACGGGGAGGTCCCGGTGGCCGCCCTGGCGGGTGCCGACGCGGTCGGGGAGCTGGTGGCGGTCGCGCTGGACGCGGTGGCCGAGGGGGTCCGGCTGCGCGGCGGGCCGGTGCCCGCGGGCGGCCCGGCGGCGGTGGACACCGTGGTCGGCGGGCTGGCGGCGCTGCCGGTCGACGGGGTGGGAGCGGTGGCCGCGATCGCCGAGCTGAGCGCGCTGCTGGCGGCGGGGTCGGCGGACCCGGTCGACCCGTGGTGCGCCGCGCACCTGCACTGCCCGCCGCTGGCGGTGGCGGCCGCGGCCGACCTGGTGGCCAGCGTGCTCAACCCGTCCATGGACTCCTGGGACCAGGCCCCCGTCGCCAGCGCACTGGAACGGGCGTTGACCGACCGGCTGGCCGCGCTCTGCTACCCCGACGCCGCCGACCCGGACGCGGTGATCACCAGCGGCGGCACCGAGTCCAACCTGACCGCGCTCCTGCTCGCCCGCGAGGCCGCCGGACCCGACCTGGTCCCGGTCTGCGGGGCCAACGCCCACCACAGCGTCGCCCGCGCCGCCTGGCTGCTCGGTCTGCCCCGCCCGGTCGCGGTGCCCACCGCGGCCGACCGCGTCGACCCCGCCGCGCTCCGCCGAGCCCTGGCCGACCGCGGCCCCGCCGTGGTGATCGCGACCGCCGGGACCACCAACTCCGGCGCGTTCGACCCGCTCGACGAGATCGCCGACATCGCGCACGCCGCCGGGGCCTGGCTGCACGTGGACGCCGCCTACGGGGGCGCGCTGCTGTTCAGCGACCGCCACCGGCACCGCGTCGCGGGCCTCGCGCGGGCCGACTCGGTCGCCCTTGACCTGCACAAGCTCGGCTGGCAGCCGATCGCCGCCGGGGTACTGGCCTGCCGGGACGCGGGCGCGCTGGCCAGCCTGCACACCCGCGCCGACTACCTCAACGCCGCCGACGACACCGAGGCCGGGCTACCCGACCTGCTCGGCCGCTCGCTGCGCACCTCGCGCAGACCGGACGCGTTCAAGATCGCCGTGACGGTCCGGGCGCTGGGCACCGCCGGGCTGGGCGCGCTGGTCGACCGTTGCTGCGAGCTCGCCGCCGAGGTCGCGGGCGCCGTGCACGAGCACCCTCGGCTGCGGTTGTGGGCGCCGCCGACGCTGTCCACCGTGCTGCTGCGCCCGGTCGCGGCCGACGAACTGGCCGATGACCGGCCGGTCGAGCAGCCCGGCGGACTGTCCGGCGAACAGCCCGACGAGCGGCCCGACGAGCGGCCCGGCGCGGCGGCCGACGAGCTGGTCGCGTCCGTCCGCAGAGGACTCCTGGACCGCGGGGTCGCCGTGCTGGGCCGCGCGAACCTGCCCGGTTCCGGCCTGTGGCTCAAGCTCACGCTGCTGCACCCGCACGCCACCCTCGCCGACTACCTGCCGCTGCTCGACCTCATCGCCACCACCGCCGACCAGGCACTCGACCAGGTACTTGACCGGGCCCCGGCGGTCGGGGTGGACCCGTGCCGCTAGACCTCGTCGGGGTCGGGATCGGTCCGGCCAACCTGTCCCTGGCCGCGCTCGCGGCCGGGGTGGACGGCCTGCGCGCCCGGTTCCTGGAGCGGCGCCCGGGATTCCACTGGCACCCCGGCCTGCTGATCGAGGGCACCACGTTGCAGGTGCCGTTCCTGGCAGACCTGGTCTCCCTGGTCGATCCGACGAACCCGCTGTCCTTCCTGAACTACCTGCGCGACCGCGACCGCCTCTACCCGTTCTATCTCGCGGAGAACTTCCACATCCCGCGCGCCGAGTACGACGACTACTGCCGTTGGGCCGCCGAACGCCTGCCGTCGTGCGTGTTCGGGCAGGAGGTCACGCAGGTGCGGTGGTCGGCGGAGGAGAGCGCGTTCGAAGTCGTCACATCAGGCAACACTCTCTTAGCCCACAACGTTGTCTTAGGCGTGGGCACGGAGCCGATTCTTCCCGAACCGCTTGTCGGCATCGCCCACCACTCGGCGGACTACCTCACCGTCCGCGACAGTCTGCTCGCCCTCGATAGCGTAACCGTTGTCGGTTCAGGACAATCCGGCGCGGAAGTGTTCCTGGATCTGTTACGCCACCGCGGCGGCGGCCTGCGCTGGCTGACCCGCACTCCCGCCTTCGCGCCCATGGAGTACTCGAAACTCGGTCTGGAGCAGTTCACTCCGGACTACACGCGGTTCTTCCACGCCCTCCCCGAACCCGCCCGCGACGAGCTGGTGCCCGCGCAGTGGCAGCTCTACAAGGCGATCAGCGCCGACACGCTGGCCGACATCCACGCCGAGCTGTACCGGCGCACGATCGGCGGCGGCTGGCCCGATGTGCAGCTCGCCCCCGGCGTCGAGGTCACCGGCGCCGAGAAGGTCGACGGCCGGATCCGGCTGCGCCTGCGCCACCGCCAGCAGGGCACCGAGGACACCGCGCACACCGACGCCGTCGTCTGCGCCACCGGCTACGCCGAACGCGACCTCGACCCCCTGGTCGGGTCGCTGCTGGGCCCCCGGGACGCGGCAGGCCGGGTCACCGTGGCCGCCGACTACCGCATCGGGCTGCGGCCGGGCATCACCGGATCGGTGTTCGCGCAGAACGCCGAACGCCACACACACGGCGTGGGCGCGCCCGACCTGGGCCTGGTCGCCTGGCGCGCGGCCACCATCCTCGACGCCGTGTGCGGGCGGGCGGTCCACCCGCTGCCCGCGCGCACCGCGTTCACGACGTTCGGACTGGTCCAAGGGAACGGGAGGGCGATGTGAGATCCGCTTGGCGGGACGCGGGCGCGCTGGTGGCGCACAAGATGCTGGGCGAGCTGAGCTATGAGGGCCTGCTGCGACCCGAGCGCGCGGGCGACCCGGCCCCGGACGGCACGCTCGGCTGGCGGCTGGAACTGGTCAGCGGCACGGTGTACCGGTTCGCCGCGCGCCGCGGCGCGTTCGACTCGTGGGCGGTGCGGCCGGGCAGCGCGACCCGCGACGACCAGCCCGTCGAGGACCCGTGCGCGCTGGTCGTGGACGCCCGCACCGAGCTGGGGCTGACCGGGTCGCGGCTGGCCGACGTGCTGGCCGAGCTGACCGCCACGGTCACCAACGAGGCGGCCCGGCTGGCCGACGCGCCCACCGCGGCCGAGCTGTCCACCATGGACTACGACGAGGCCGACGGGCACCTCACCGGCCACCCGCGGCTGGTGCTCAACAAGGGCCGGGTCGGGTTCTCCATGCACGACCGCGCCCGCTACGCGCCCGAGTCCGGCGCCGGGTTCGCACTGCCCTGGCTGGCGGTGCACCGCGACCTGGCCACGTTCCGCTGCGTGTCGACGCTGACCGAGGAGAAGCTGCTCACCGCCGAGCTGGGCGGCGGCAAGCTGGCCGCGTTCCGGTCCAGGCTGGGCGACCCGGCCGCGTTCGTGCTGATGCCGGTGCACCCGTGGCAGCTCGACGAGGTCGTCGGCACCCTCTACGCCAAGGAGCTCGCCGAGGGCCTGATCGTGCCGGTGGGCGAGAGCACCGACCGCTACCGCCCACACCAGACCGTCCGTACCCTGGCCAACGCCTCGCACCCCACCCGCTACGACGTCAAGACCGCGGTGTCGGTGCGCAACACGCTCGTCTACCGCGGCCTCGCCACCGCCGCCACGCTCGCCGCGCCCGAGGTCACCACCTGGCTGCGCAGTGTGCACGACGGCGACGAGCTGCTGCGTGACCATTACCGGTTCGATCTGCTGGGCGAGGTCGCGGGCGTGTCGGTGCGGCACCCGCTGTTCGGCGCCATCGACGAGCTGCCCTACCGCTTCCACGAGACCCTCGGCGCGCTGTGGCGCGACCCCATCCGCACCCGCCTGGTCGACGGCGAACGCGCCATCTCCTTCGCCGCCCTGCCCTACCGCGGCCCCGACGGCGTCTCGCTGATCGCACACCTGGTCAGCGAGTCCGGCCTGCCCGTCGAGGACTGGACGCGCAGGCTGCTGGACCTGGTGCTGACCCCGCTGCTGCACTGGCTGCTGGCGCACGGCGTCGGGTTCTGCCCGCACGGCCAGAACCTGATCCTGGTCACCGACCGGCCGGGCAAGCCCAAGCACGTGGCCATCAAGGACTTCGCCCAGGGCGTCGACCTGCTCGACGAGCCGCTGCCCGGCTACGACCTGCTCGGCCCGGCCGCGCGCGCCGACATGCTGCGCTGGCCCGCGCACCTGCTGGCGCAGTCGCTGTTCAGCTCCGTGTTCGCCGGGCAGCTGCGATTCCTGGCCGAGATCCTGGACGTGGACCTCGGGTTCGCGCGGCCGCGGCTGTGGGCGCTGGTCCGCGAGACCGTGGCCGCCTACCGGGACACACACCCGGAGACGGCGACCCGGTTCGACGCGTGCATGTTGTTCGCCGCGGACGTCGAACGAGTGTGCCTGAACCGCGAGCACCTGGCGGGCCAGGGCTTCGACAAGATCGACCGGGACGACGAGTTCGACGTCCGGTTCGGCCGCGCCGCCAACCCGCTCGCGGGCCCGGACCCGGACGGCGCCTGGTGACCGGCATCGAGCACGCCGTGCACGCTCGCCCGGTCGGCCCGCGCACCCTGGCCGCGCGGGCCCAGGCGGCGTCCGCGCTGACGCTCGCGTTGCGGGCGGCCGTGGCCGACGGGTCGGCGCGCCGGGTCGTGTGCCTGGTGCCGGACCCGCACGCCCGGTTCGCGGCGGTGGAGCTGGACGCCGGGTTCTTCGTGGACACCGTGCTGACCTCCGGGTACGGCATGTGCGCGTACGTGTTCGGGTGGAACCCCGCTCGCGCGGCGGTGAACGCGCCCGCGGTGGACCAGTTCCTCGGCGGCTACGGGGACCTGCGCATCCGGGCCGACCTGGCCACACTCGCCCCGGACGGCCCCGACTCGTGGTTCGTGGTGTGCGACGTGGAGTGGCCGGACGGCCGCCCGGTGCCGGAGGCGCCGCGCACCGGGTTGCGCGCCCAGCTGGTCGCGGCCGAGAAGCTCGGACTGGTCCCGTCCGTCGGCATCGAGCACGAGGTCACGTTCACCGACCCCGACGGCACACCCCTCACCCCGGGCGGCCTGGACTACGCCGTCGGCGGGCTGTCGCCGTTGACCGGGGTGCTGGCGGCGGTCCGGTCCGAGGTGGACGCCCTGGGCCTGGGCATGGAGTCGGCGCGCGGCGAATGCCACCCCGGCCAGTACGAGATCGTGCTGCGCCACCGTGACGCGCTCGCCGCCTGCGACGACGCGATGCTGCACCAGCTGGCCATCCGCCGCGCCGCCGCCCGGGTCGGCGCGCGCGCCGGCTATCTGGCGGCGGAGTCGCCGGGCACGGGCGGATCCTGCCACGTGCACCTGTCGCTTTCGGACCCGTCCGGCGCGCCGCTGGTCGCGGGCGCGCGGCCGGACCGCATGTCGGCGGTGTTCGAACACTTCCTCGCCGGGGTCCTGCGCGCGGCCCCGGACCTGACGGCGTTCTGGGCGCCGACCTGGAACTCCTACGTCCGCCTGCGCACCTCCCCGTTCTCGCCGCGGTCCGTGCGGTGGGCGGTGGACGACCGCACGGCGGCGGTACGCCTGGCCGGGCACGGGTCTTCGCTGCGCATGGAGGCGCGGTTCGCGGGCGCGGACGCCCAGCCGCACTCGGTGGTCGCGGCCCTGGTCGCCGCAGGCGTGTCCGGAGTGGAGGAACGGTTGGCGCTGCCCGCGGCGAACAAGTCGGTGGGCGACCTGGCCCGGACGCCGTGGGAGGCGCTGCACCGGCTCACGGGCTCCAAGCTGGCGGTGTCACTGCTGGGCGAGGAGGTGGTGGCGCACCGGGTGGCGATGCTGAGCGAGGAGCTGGACGCGGGACTGGACGAGGTCACCGAGTTCCACCGGACGCGCGGAGACCTGCGCGCGTGACGCTCAGTCGGACTTCCTGTCCGTCGAACGGGGAGTGCGGAACACGACCCAGCGCAGGCACACGTACATGTAGACCGCCTCGCAGGCACCCGCCGCGACGCGGGCGACGTGGTAGTCCACCCCGAGCGCGGCCAGACCGCTGCCCACCCCGAGGATCCAGGCGAGGTAGTTCACCACCACCACGGCGATGTAGCGGCCGACCTGCGGGCCGACATCGGCGTGCGACCGGAAGTTGAGCGCACGGTTGAGCACGAAACTCAACCCGAACGCGCACACGTAGCCGATCGTGATGCTCACCGGCAACGGCCAGCCCAGCCCGCCGCGCATCAGGGTCAGCAGCGTCAGGTCGACGCCAAAGGTGAACCCGTTGATCACCGCGAAGCCGAGCAGGCTCGACGGCACGATCCGCGACAACCCGAACGGCAGCCGCCGCGCCACGGCCGCCATCGCCGCACCGAACCGCTCCCCGCGCTCGGCCCGCCGCGTCTCCCGCACAGACATACCGCCATCCTGTCGACCCCGGATGTCCGGTACGCGACGCTCGGGCGAACGGCCGGTCACGGCGTTCGCCCGAGCGGTGTGCGCGTCGTCCCGCCTACGGCCGTCGGCGCACGGTGTCCCGCCTGGTCACGGGCCGTCGATCTCGCGGGTGCGGGACAGCGGCTGGTCACCGGAACACACCGTCTGGTTGCGCACGACGAGCGAACCGGAGTCGGTGAGTGCGAAGGAGAACACGCACCCCTGCCGGTCGACCCCGCTCGCGGGCTGCCCCACGTGCACCGACCCGAGGTCGGTCCAGGTGCCGGGGTAGCCGCTGTCCGGGCCGTTCTGGCGGGTCGTGCTCAGGCCACCGCCACCGTTGGTGGTGAACACCAGGATGCGGGAGTCGGCGACCGCGACCGAGTCCGACCAGGGGCCGGGGGCCTTGGCCGCGGACACCTCGCCGACCCCGCCCTGACCGCCGATCTGCTCGCCGGTCGGGCTCCAGGTGTCGTCCGGGCGCTGCCAGGTGTGGCCGACCAGGCCCGCGAAGTCGTCGCCCGCATTGGTGGCCAGCCGGTAGAGGACGTCGAGCCGACCGTCCTTGTTGTGCACCGCGATCGGCGGGCCCGCGGGCTCGTAGCCCGCCAGGTAGGGCCGCTCGGCGAACGGGCCGGTGGTGTGCGTGTTGTCGTCGAAGGGCGCGTTCCAGTGCCGGATGTGGCCGACACCGTCCACGATGGCGTAGGCGAACACGTCGACCCCGTGGGCGCGGTCGACCTCCACCGCGACCGGGTCCTGCACGCCGGTGCCGCCCAGGTCGGCCCAGGTGGTGCCGAACCCGGTGTTCGGCGACTGCTGGGTGTTCACACTGACCCCGCCACCGCCGTTCTTCACCGCGATCCGCAGCAGGCCGTCGAAGCCCAGCACCGCCACCGGGGCGCCCACCTGGGCGGCTTGGTCGGACCCGGCGTTCGGGTTGCCCAGCGACACCCAGGTGGCGGAGAAGGCCCCGTCCACCGCGGTCTGCCAGGTGGACACGACCTCGTAGGTGTCGGCGCGGCGGGCGAACACCTGCAGCCTGCGGTCGGCGTTGCGGTTGACCGTCACGCCCGGCAGCAGCGGCCACGGCGTGGTCAGCACCTGACCGGGCCCGATCTCACCGCCGACGGCCTGGAACCAGGTGACCAGACGGCCGCCCTCGACCGCGAACGCCTGCAACCGCCCGTCGTTGTTCTGCCCGACCCAGGTGGTGCCGATCGGGTCCCGGTGATACATCCGCTGCGTCCACGACAGGTAGTCGCCCGTGGGAGTGGGGTCTGCCAGGCCGTCCCAGGCCGCGTAGGCGGAGAACGTCGCGCCCTTGGCCGAGCGGAGCGGGCCGGGCAGGTTCTGCTGCGCGTCGGCGATGTTGTAGTCGCGGTAGTGGTAGAGCTGCGAGGACGGGTGCGTCGCGGCGTAGACGCCCGCGGCCTCGGTCGTGAACCGGGCCGTCATCACGTGGTCGTTGTGGTCGCCCCGGTAACGCGGATCCGGCTGGGGGTCCTGCGTGCGGATGACGGTGGCGTGCGACTGTTCGAGGATGCCGGTCAGCACCTGCGTCAGCCGCGCGTGGTCGTAGGTGTAGCGCTTGTTCGTGTTTCCCCAGGGAACCAGCGTGTTCGCGGTGCGGTCGCCCTGCCACAGGTGCACCAGGCTCTCGCCGTCCGGCCCCGACACATCCGGGTTTCCGTCGGCGTTCTCGGGCAGGTTGAGGAACAGCAACCGGATGTTCGGCTGCTGGACAAGGGTTCGGCGCTCCACCCGCACCACGCCGGTGGCCGTGGTGACGGACAGCCGGTCGGTGGACCAGGTGTCGGCCACCCCGGCCATGTTCGCCCAGGCCGACATCGCGCCGCGCTGGCGGCAGTACGCGTACGCCTCGCGCACCAGGTCGGGCGCGCGGCAACCTGCCTGGTCGGGCGGGGTCCCGGGATCGCCAGGGGTCAGCCACGCCTCGCCCGCGGTGACGAACACGGTGGACACCTGCCTGCCCGCGTGGATCGAGTTCCGCAGGTCCGGGTCGAGGAACAGGATGTCGTCGTCCTGGTGGGCGACGACGTTGACCACCACCGGCGTCGGCGGCGCGGCCGCGGCCACCGGCGCGACCACCGCCGCCGCGGCCAGCGCGACCGCTGCCACGGCCAGACCGGCCGCGAATGCCTTGCGCGACATGACTTCCCCCGATTCCCCACGCCCCGAGACGGGCTCACTTCGAGAATGGCAGAAGAGACCGGCGGAGGCACGCGCAGAAAACAATCAAGCACGACTGCTTGAAAATCGCGGTCGCGCGTGCCACGGTGAGGGGGTGATCGACCTCACCGTGGTGCTCGCCGACCTGCGGGCGGAGGGCGACGAGCTGGAGTCATGGGTGGTTCACCTGCCGGAAACCGGTTGGCGCACACCGACTCCCGCCGTGGGCTGGACGGTCGCCCACCAGGTGGCCCATCTGGCCTGGACCGATGAGCGGGCACTGTTGTCGGCCACCGACCCGGACGGGTTCCACGCCGAAGCCGCCGCTCTCGCGGATGGGGACCCGCAACAGTTCGTCGATGACGGGGCCGCAGCGGGCGCGGGATTGCCTGTCGCAGAACTGTTGTCGCGGTGGCGTTCTTCTCGGGAGCGGTTGGCAACTGTGTTGGCAGAGGTGCCTGTGGGGGCCAAACTACCCTGGTATGGACCGCCGATGAGCGCTACCTCGATGGCGACCGCGCGGATCATGGAGACGTGGGCGCACGCGGGTGATGTCGCGGATACGTTGGAGATCCAGCGGAAACCGACCGCGCGGATACGTCATGTCGCGCACATCGGTGTGCGCACAAGGGACTTCGCGTACCTGGTTCGCGGTCTGGCCGTGCCCGTCGAGCAGTTCCGGATAGAGCTGACGGCGCCGGACGGTGAGTTGTGGGTGTGGGGGCCGGATGATGCCGCGCAACGGATAACCGGCAGTGCGCATGACTTCTGCCGACTCGTCACCCAGCGCGTCCACCGCGACGACACCGATCTAGTGCCGCATCAAGCAACGTCGGCGTTGTAATCGTGTCGCGTGGACGTGGTGTCCGGTGATGGTCCAGGCTTGGCCGCTGGAGGTGGTGGTCGAGTGGGACGTCGTCCTGAGGTGTTCGTTCGTCGGCTGGGGCCTGAGGAGGCCCAGCGTCTGGTCAAGATCACCCGGTCCACGCGGGACCGTGTTCGATTACGGCGAGCCGGGATCGTGCTGGCCTCCATGCAGGGCCGCGGTGCTGGGGATATCGCGGTGATGTTCGCCGCGACCGACGGCTATGTGCGGG
>NZ_KB894471.1 GCF_000374445.1 Actinokineospora enzanensis DSM 44649
GCGCCGGCACGTTGGATTGCGAGCAAGGAGACGATGAGGGCGGCGGAGCGTTCGAGCATGACGCCGACGATCGAGCCTGGGGTGACGCCACGGGCTTGCAATTCCGCGGCCAGGGTTGTGGCATGGGAATCGAGTTCGGCGTAGGTGAAAGAAGGGCCGTCATCGACCACGACCGCCTGCCCGGAAGGGTTCGCCGAGACCTGGTGGGCGAAGAGTGAGGGAATGGTCGCGGGGGTGATCGGAACCTGGGTGCCTTGCCAGGCGGACAGGACGGAGTCACGCTCGGGGGGCGCAAACAGGTCCACTGTGGACACCCGGTGGCCGGGATCGGTGGCGATGGTCTCCAGGGCGTGGGTGAGGCGGGAGAGCAGGGCCGTCGCCTCGGGTTCGGTGAAGATGTCCGGGCGGTAGCGCAGGGTCAGGGTGGTCGGGGTGCCGGGGAGGACGAGCAGGGTCAGCGGGTAGTGGGTGGCGTCGCGGCCCTGGGCGGACTCGACGTGGAGGCCCGCTGCGGTTTCGGCGCGGGAGAGGGCGTCGGAGTCGACGGGGTAGCTCTCGAAGACGGTCAGGGTGTCGAACAGTTCGGGCAGGCCTGCCGCGCGCTGGATGGCGGCGAGTCCGAGGTGTTGGTGGTCGAGCAGGGCCGCCTGCTCGGCGCGCAACCGGAGGAGGAGTTCCGCGATGGTCTCGGTCGGGGTGAACCGGAGTCGGACCGGGACGGTGTTGATGAACAGGCCGATCATCGAGGCGACGTCGTCGAGGTCGCCGTCGCGGCCGGACACGGTGGCGCCGAGGACGACGTCGGTGCGGCCGGTGCGCTGGGCCAGGACCAGGCCCCAGGCGACCTGGACGGCGGCGTTGAGGGTCACGCCCAGGTCTCGGGTGGTGGCGGTGAGCCGAGCGGTGGTCTCGGGCGACAGGTCCAGGTCGAGCCTGCCGGGCAGTACGCCGGTGCGGTTCGCGTCCGGGGCGACCAGGGTGGGCTCGTCGATCCCGGCGAGCGCGGCCTGCCAGGCGGTGACTGCGCTGTCGGTGTCGCGGCGGGCGAGGTCGGCCAGGTGGTCGCGGTAGGAGCGGGCCGGGGTGGGGGTCTCGCCCGCGTAATGGGCGAAGAGCTCGCGGGCGAGCAGTGGGGTCGACCAGCCGTCGAGGATGGCGTGGTGATTGGTGAGGACCAGTTTCGCCGTGTCGGGGCCCAGCCGGACCAATAGGAACCGCACGAGCGGCGCGATGGCCAGGTCGAACCGGGTGGCGCGTTCGGCGTCGATCAACCGGTCGCACTCGGCCGCGTCGGCGGTCACCTCGCGCCACGGGACGGTTGCCGCGCGGGCGATGACCTGGACCAGTCGGCCGGTCGACAGCGTGGGGAACGCGGCGCGCAGCGTGTCGTGCCGGTCTGCTAGGGCCTGGGCGGCGACGCGCAAACGGTTGCCGTCCACTTTTCCGCGCAGGGTGAGCACCTGCTGTGTCGTGTAGACGTCCACATCGGACTCGTCGAAGCGGGACAGGAACAACAGCCCCTCCTGCAACGGCGTGGTCGGCCAGACGTCGGCGGCGTCCGGGTGCGCGCGGTCGATCTCGTCGACCTCGTGCTGTGTCAGCCGCGCCAGCGGCCAGTCGGACGGCGTGTGCCCGCCGACCTCCAGCCGCGCCAGTTCGGCCAGCGCGGCCGTCCAGCGGTCGGCCAGGTCCCGTACGACGTCGTCGGACACCGCGCCCACCCAGGCGAAACGCGCGGTGAGGGCAGGGCCGTCGGCGAGGACGTTGATCGAGATCGGGTGCCCGACCGGCATGGCGTCGTCGGCGCCGCCGGTGAGCGCGGCGGCCTCGGGCGCCGACGACCACGGCCCGGACTCGCCCGCGCCGAGTCGGCCCAGGTAGTTGAACAGGATGTCGCGGGCGGGGGCGTCGAGGCGGTCGCGGAGCAGGCCGTAACCGACACCGTCCGTGGGGACGGCTTCCTTGACCTGTTTGAGAGTCTCGGGAGCGGTGTTCGCGGGCACGAGGCGGACCGGGTGGATCTCGGTGAACCAGCCGACGGTGTCGGTGACCTCGTCCGAGCGGCCGTGCCCCTCGACGTCCACGACGATCGGCTCCCGCACGGCCGACGCGAGCGCGGCCAGCATGACCTCGGTGGGACCGGTGTGGAACAAGGCGGGAACGGGGCCGAGCAGGCGGTCGGCGTCCGGGACGGTGACGGTCAGCGTGCGCGCGGTGGCGACGGTGTCGGTCGAGTCCAGCGGGCGGGACGTGAGGGTGTGCGCGGGTTCCAGGACGTCCCGCCACATCTGCAACTCGTCCGAGCGGTCGGTCTCCCGCAACTTCCGGGACCAGCCGCGGAACGACAATGGCGCCGGGTCGAGGCGTTCCCCGCGCACGGCGGCGGCCAGCGCGGGAACCAGGATCCGCCAGGACACGCCGTCGACCACGAGATGGTGGATGACGATCAGCACTCGGCCGGGCTCGTCCGGTCCCCGGTCGCACCAGACGACCCGGACCATCCGTCCCAGTTCCGGATCCAGCGCGGCGACGGCCCGTTCGGTGGCCTCGTCGAGATTCCACTGTGGACCGGACACGCGCTCGACCTCGGCGGGCACGCGCTCGTGCGGGACGACCAGGGCGTCGCCGGTGAAGCGGGCCCGGAGGACCGGGTGGGCGTCCAGGACCGCGGTGACGGCGTCGGCCAGCTGTTCCAGGGTGCGGTCGGGTGGGGTGATCAGCAGGCGGGACTGGTGGAACCGGGTGATCGGGCCGCCCCGGGAGACCAGTTCGCGCATGACCGGCGTCAGCGGAACCTCGCCGAACGCGTTGTCCGTGACCTGTCGAGCGGTGCCGCCCAACACGGCGACCGCGGCCAGTCCCGCAACGGTTCGGGACTCGAAGACCTGGCGGGTCGTGAGGCGGATGCCCGCCGCGCGAGCGCGGGCCACGAGTTGCATCGCGACGATGCTGTCGCCGCCGAGCGCGAAGAAGTCGTCCTCGACGCTCACCGAGTCCAGGCCGAGCACGTCCGCGACCAGACCGGTCAGGGCGATCTCGGCCGGTGTGCTCGCCGCGCGGCCCCGGGCGGTCGCGCGGACCGGTTCGGGCAGTGCGGCGCGGTCGACCTTGCCGTTGACGGTGGTCGGCAGGACATCCATGAGCACGAACGCTGACGGGACCATGTAGTCCGGAAGGGCCGACCGCGCCCAGTCGGTGAGTTCGTCGACCGTCAGAGGTCCCTCGGGCACGATGTATCCGGCGAGATAGGGCGAGGGGGACTTGCGGATCGTGACGACAGCGCGCCGCACGGCCGGGTGCGCGGAGAGCGCGGACTCGACCTCCTCCAGTTCCAGCCGCATGCCGCGGATCTTGACCTGGTTGTCGGCGCGGCCGACGAAGTCCAGCGAGCCGTCGGGGTTCCAGCGGGCGAGGTCGCCGGTGCGGTAGAGGCGACCCGTCCCGAACGGGTTTGCAACGAACCGGGACGCGGTCAGGCCGGGCGCGTTGACGTAACCGCGGCCGAGTAGGTAACCGCCCGCGTGCAGCTCGCCGGTGCGGCCGACCGGGACCGGGCGCAGGTGCGGGTCGAGGACGTGCAGGGTGGTGTTCGGGTTGGGCTTGCCGATGGATGTCGCGATCCGTTCCGCCCTGTCCCGGTACACGACATGGGACACGCCGATGGTCGCCTCGGCCGGGCCGTAGCCGTGGTACATCGTGGTGTCGAGACGGCTGCGGAACCGGTCGAACAGGTCGGGGGTGAGCACCTCGCCGCCACACCAGACGTGCCGCAGGTTCGCGAGCGAGCCGGGTTCGGTGGCGACGGTGAGCAGCGCGTCGAGCATGGACGAGGGCAGGTAGACGAAGGTGACGCGCTCGCCGTCGATGAGGTCGAGCAGGTAGTTCGGGTCGCGCTCGCCGCCCGCCTTGGCGATCACCACGCGGCCGCCCGCCACGAGCGGCAGGAAGATCTCGTTGACCGAGATGTCGAAGGCGAGCGGGGCCTTGAACAGGGTGGCGTCGTCGGGTCCGAAGCCGAGCAGGCCGAGCTGCCAGTGCAGGCGGGCGCAGATGGCCTCGTGCCGGATCATCGCACCCTTGGGCACGCCGGTGGAACCGGACGTGAAGATCACGTACGCCAGGCCGAGACCGTCCACTTCGGTCCACCCCAGGGCGGCGGGCGGGTGGTCCCACTCGTCGAGGTCGACGCGGAGGCCGCCGTGGCCGAGTGTGAGCACCGCTCGGGAGTCGGCGACGACGCGGGCACGGCGGTCGGCGGGCCAGGTCGGGTCGACCGGGACGAACGCGCCGCCCGCGCGCAGGACGGCGACCAGCGCGACGACCATCTCGGCCGAGCGCGGTAGCGCGATCCCGACTGTCCTTTCCGGACCGACGCCCTCCGCGCGCAGGCGGGCGGCGAGGGCGGCGGTGTGTTCGTCGAGCTGGCGGTAGGTGAGCCTGCGGTCGCCGTCGACCACGGCCACGGCGTCCGGGGTCGCGGCCATGCGCTCGGCGAGCATGGCCGGGAGGGTGCGGGCGACCTCGGGTTCGGCGGTATCGTTGAAGGCGGTGAGGACGGTGTGGCGCTCGGCGTCGGTGAGCACGTCGATCTCGCCGATCCGGCCGGTGCCCGCGAGCGCGGCGAGCGTGGTCGCGAGGCGGGTGGCGAGGTCGTGGGCGAGTGCGGGGTCGTGGTGCCGCAGGCGTAGGTCGCTCGTGGAGTGGGCGACCAGGGCGATCGGGTAGTGGGTGGCGTCGTGGCCTTCCGCCGCGGTGACGCGGAATCCGGCGGTGTGCGGATGTTCGGCGATCGGGTAGCTCTCGAAGACCATGAGGGTGTCGAAGAGGTCGCCGAGCCCGGCCTGCCGCTGGATGTCGGCGAGGCCGACGTCCTGGTGGTCGAGCAGGGCGGCCTGCTCGGCGTGCAGGCGGGCGAGCAGACCACTCGGGGTCTCCGCCGGATCGAGACGGACCCGTACCGGAACCGTGTTGATGAACAGGCCCACCATGTCGGCGATGCCCTCGACACGGGGCGACCGGCCGGAGACGGTGGCACCGAAGACGACGTCGGTCCGGCCGAGCACACGGGCGAGCGTCAGCCCCCAGGCGGCCTGCACGACCGTGTTGGCGGTGACCTTGTGGGCGCGGGCGATGGCGTCCAGGTCGACATCGAGCGGGACGACGACCTCGTCGGGCGTGCCCTCGGCGGTGTGGCCGGGCGCGATGATCGTCGGCTCCTCGAACCCGGCGAGCGCCTTGGTCCAGGGCTCGCGGTCGAGGTTGGCGAGTGCGGCCAGGTAGTTCCGATAGTCACCCGGCCGAGGGAGGCTTTCATTCGCATATAGCGAAATGAGGTCGCGGACCAACAGGGGGCCGGACCAGCCGTCGAGCACGAGGTGGTGGTTGGAGATCACCAGCCGGTGCCGGTCGGGCCCGACCTTGACCAGCGTGAACCTGACCAGTCCGCCCTGCTCGGGAACGAACTCCCGAGCCCGGTCGGCGGCCAGGAACCCAGCCCAGTCGAGTTGTCCACAACCCGCGAAACCATCCACAGGCTTTCCGGCGCCCTCCCCCGCGCCCCCCACCGCCGATAGAATGGAGCGGGGCTGCCCCCCTGGGCTGGGTGGGGGATTGTGTCCGACGGTTTGATCTTGGTCGGTGAGTCGATCTTGAGTGGGTCGATCGTGGCCTGAGTGGGTCGGCTCGGCGTGATCATGGGCCGTGGCCGTCGGATCGATCGCGGTGAACGGGATGTCCGCCAGTGGGGTCACGATCTGGACGGGGATGCCCGAGTCGGTGAGGCGGAAGGCCGTGCGGAGGTTGGGGTGGCGGTCGAGGAGGGCGCCGACGGCCGTCCGCAGGCGGTCCGGGTCGATGTCGCCTGCCAGGTCCAGGACCAGTTGGACGGTGTAGACGTCGCCGCCGGTGTCGGACAGGTAGAGCAGGCCGGTCTGGAGCGGGGACAGCGGCCAGATGTCGGTGAGGGTCGGGTGGACGTCGACCAGCGAGTCCACATCGGACTGTCGCAGCGGGACGAGTGGGAAGTCCGACGGCGTGTACTCCACCGTGTCCGACGCCTCGGCGCGGGCGGCCAGGGCGGTGACGCTCGCGGCCCAGGTGCGGGCCAGGACGGGGACGTCGACGGAGGCGCACGCGCCCGGGGCGTAGGTCCATTCGGCGACGAGGACGGGGCCTGCGGGGCGGTCCTCGACGGCCGCGTTGAGGGCGATGGCGTGGCTGACGGGAAGGGCCGGGTCGACGCCGGTGCCGAGGGCGTCGCCGTCGGGGGCCGGGGTCCAGGGACGGCCGTCGAGGGTGAAGCGGCCGAGGTAGTTGGCGAGAAGCTCGCCGGGGGTCGGGTCGGGGTACAGGCCGTAGCCGATGCCGTCGTCGGGGACGGCCCGGAGGGTGTCCTTCACCCGCTTGAGGGCGGCGATCCCATCCGGGCCGCCCGCGTCGACGATCAGCGGGTGGACGGTGGTGAACCAGCCGATCGTGCGGGTGAGGTCGGCGCCGGGGACGGCGTGTTCGGCGCGGCCGTGGCCCTCGACGTCCACCCGGGCGGCGGCCCCTGCCGTGAGCGCGAGACCGGCGAGGATGGCTTCACGGACTCCCGCGCGGAACCGGCGAGGCAGCGTGGTGAGCAGGGCGGTCGTCGTGGTGGTGTCGAGTTCGACGCGTTCGGTGCGGGTCGATCCCGCCGTGTCACGGGTGGGATCGAGTGGAACGGTCCCCCACGGCCGGGACGGGTGGGACAGAACGGAACGCCAGTGGTCGCCGTCCGCTCGCGGGCGGGACGTCAACTCGCGCGCCCACAAGCGGAACGGGGTCGACTCCGGGGCCAGGTCGCCCTCGCACGCGGCCGCCAGGTCGGCAGCCAACACGCGCCAGGAGACTCCGTCCACGACCAGGTGGTGGGCGGCGATCAGCAGTCGGTCGCCGTTCCAGCGCAGCGCGATCATCGCGCCCGACCAGGGGTCGAGGGAGTCCAGGGCTTCTTCGACGTCGAACGGGCCGACGTGCAACAGCTCGGCGGCGCGGCGGGATTCCTCCACGACCAGGCCGGTTTCGGTGAGCCGGGCGCGCAGCATGCCGTGGGTGTCGAGGACGCGTTGCACCGCGTGGGTGAGGACGTCCTCGGTCAGGTCGGGTGGCGTGGCCAGGATCGTGGTCTGGGCGAACCGCCGGATCGGGCCACCGCGCGTGATCAGGTCGCGCATCACCGGTGTGTAGGGCAGTTCGCCGATGGGGGAACCGACCAGTCCGATGGGCCCGGTCGGCGCGTGGGCGGCGAGGGCGGCGACGGTGCGCAGCTCGAAGACGTCCCGGGGGCCGATCCCGAAACCCGCCGCCCGCGCGGCCGTGACCAGCTGGATGGAGACGATGCTGTCACCGCCGATGGCGAAGAAGTCGTCGTCCACGCCGACCGACGGCAGGCCCAGCACCCGCGCGAACACCTCGGTGATGGCGATCTCGGCGGCGGTCCTCGGTTCCCGGGACGTGGTGCGGGCGGCGAAGTCCGGGTCGGGCAGGGCGTCGCGGTCGATCTTGCCGTTGACGGTCGCCGGGAACGCGTCGAGCGGGACGATCGCGCCGGGGACGGCCTGTTCCGGGAGCCGCCGGGACAGCGCGGAACGCAGGGTGTCGGGGTCGAGCGACGCCGGGGTCACGTAGCCGACGAGCCTGCGGTCGCGGAGCAGGACCACGGCCGAGCGCACACCGTCCACAGCGGACAGCGCGGCCTCGACCTCGCCGAGTTCCACGCGGAAGCCACGAACCTTGACCTGGTGGTCGGCGCGGCCCGCGAAACGCAACTCGCCCGTGCGGGTGCGGCGGACGAGGTCGCCGGTCCGGTAGAGCCTGCCGTCCCCGAACGGGTTGGCGACGAACCGGTCGGCGGTGAGTCCGGGGCGGTCGAGGTAGCCGCGCGCGACCTGGGCGCCGCCCAGGTACAGCTCGCCGATGACACCGATCGGGACGGGACGCAGGCGCTCGTCCAGGACGTGCGCGGTGCTGCCGCGAACGGGGCCGCCGATGGTCGGGGTGTCGCCGGTGATCTCCGCCATGGTGGCCATGACGGTCGTCTCGGTCGGCCCGTACATGTCGTACGCGCGGACGTCCGCACGGGCCAACCGCTCCCACAGCGTGGCGGGCACGGCCTCGCCGCCCATGGCCAGGCCGGACAGGCCGGTGTCGAGGACGCCGTGCTCGACCAGCAGGGCGATCGTGCCGGGGGTCGCCTCCACGAAGTCGATCCCGCGCTCGGCGACGGCGGCCCGGTAGGCGGCGGGGTCGGCGTACTCGTCGCGGGTGAGCAGGTGCAGCTCGTGGCCGTCGAGCAGCCAGAGCAGTTGCTGCCACGAGGCGTCGAACGCGAACGAGAAGCCGTGGGCGACGCGCAACCTGCGGTCGTTGGCGACCGGGGCGAAGACATCGGCGCGGTTGGTGTGGAACAGGGTGGTGATCTGCCGGTGGGCGACGGTGACGCCCTTGGGGAGTCCGGTGGAACCGGACGTATAGATCACGTACGCGGCCTGGTCCGGGTGTGGGAGTTCCAGTCGCGTCTCGGGTTGTTCCGCGATGCGGGGGTCGTCCGGTCGGACCGTGGGGAGGTCGGCGTCGAGCCGGTCGGTGATCAGCAGCGCGGGGCGGGCGTCGGCGAGGAGGTGGTCGAGGCGGGCTCGGGGGTAGTCGGGGTCGAGCGGCAGGTAGACGCCGCCTGCCTCGATCACGGCGAAGAGAGCCACGACGAGGTCGACCGTGCGCGGCAGGGCTACCGCGACGATGTCCTCGGCTCGATGCGCTGTTCCGATACTCGCCGAATCGACGGTGTGGTCCCTGGTGGACGGGCCGGTGCTGTCCTTCTGGTCGATGCCGTGTGGCTGGGTGTTGCGGTTGACGGGACCTGTGCCATCCGTTCCCGGAACATCGTCCCGACCGGCACAACCTCGTTCCGCGTGAGCGCTCGGAACAACACTGTTGCCCTGCAACGGAACGGGACGGGATGGGACGGAACGAGACCGGTCTGTGTTGAGGTCTGCCGGGTGGGACACGCCGGGACGGGACGGGAGGTGTGTGCGGGCGCCGATGCCAAGGGTGCGGAGGTGGTGGGCGAGCTTGCGGACGCGGCTGCCGAGTTCGGCGAAGGTGAGGGTCTCGCCGGAGGCGACCAGGGCGATGTCGTCGGGACGGGCGGCGATCCGGGCGGCCAGGAGTTCCGGGAGCGTGTCGGCGCCCTGGGGAGCGGGGACGGCGGTGGTCGGCCAGGCGCGTTCGCGCGGGGTTCGGATGTCCACTTCGGACAAGCGGAAATCCGGGGCGACGGCGAGTGCGGTGAGCGTGGCGACCAGGCGGGCGGCCAGGTCGGTGGCGGTGTCCGTGTCGAACAGGGCGGTGGCGTAGTCCAGGTGCAGGTCCAGGCCGCCCTCGGCGCGTTCGGCGAGGGTGATGGTCAGGTCGACCTTGGCGGTGGTCAGCTCCACCGGCTCGAACGCGCCGTCGTGGCCGGGAAGACCGGGACAGGAGGTGGGGGCGGTGCGGTGCACGAGCATCGTCTGGAACAGCGGGTTCCGACCCAGGCGACGACTCGGCGCGAGGTGGTCGACGACGCGGTCGAACGGCACGTCCTGGTGGGCGTAGGCGGCGAGGTCGGTGCGGCGGACGCGGGCGAGCAGCTCGGTGAAAGTCGGGTCGCCGGAGGTGTCAGTGCGCAGGACGAGGGTGTTGACAAGGAAGCCGATGAGTCCGTCGAAGCGCTCGTCGGTGCGGCCCGCGACCGGGGCGCCCAGGGGGATGTCGGTGCCCGCGCCCATCGCGGTGAGCAGGGCCGCGACGGCGGCGTGACCGATCATGAACAGGGAGGCGCCGTGCGTGGCCGCGAGGTCGGCCAGGGCGCGGTGGGTCTCGGCGGGCAGCGTTGCGTGGACGCGGGCGCCTCGATGGTCGGGCGCGGCGGGACGGGGGCGGTCGGTCGGCAGGGGGATCTCGTCGGGGAGGCCGTCGAGGGCGCGGTGCCAGTACGCGAGTTGCGGGTCGGTGACCTGCTGGAGCAATGCCTGTTGCCACACGGCGTAGTCCGCGTACTGGACCGGGAGCGGCGGGAAAACGGGAGTCCCACCTGCGCGGCGCGCGGTGTAGGCGGTGCCGAGTTCGGACCACAACGTCGCCTCGGACCACTCGTCGGCGGCCACGTGGTGCACGAGCACGAGGAGAACCGACGCGTCGCCGGGCAGCGTGAGGAGCCACGCGCGAACGGGGATGTCGGTGGTCAGGTCGAAGGGGTGTTCGGCGAGACGGGTGAGTGTTGCAGTGAGGTCGTCCTCGGTGACCGGCAGGACGTCGAGAGAGGGGGTGCTGTCGGTGACCAGTTGGTGGGTGTCACGCAGGACCGAGCGCAGGCTCTCGTGGCGGGTGGTCAGGTCGATGAGGGCGGCCTGGAGAGAAGGCACGTCTACCGGGCCGGTGAGACGGGCGGTGAACGGGATGTTGTAGGTGGGAGCGGGGCCCTCCATCTGGAATGCGAACCACAGCCGTTGCTGCGCTGCGGACAGTGGGGGTCGCTCAGGCCTGGGCAGCTCTCCCGGGACGGGACGCGTTGTCTCCGCGAGACGGGTGCGTGCGGCGAGGCCGGCGGCGGTCGGTGCCTCGAAGACGTCGCGGACGGACAGGTCGGCGGCGAGTCCGGCGCGGATCCGGTTGACCAGGCGGGTCGCGAGGAGGGAGTGGCCGCCGAGGGTGAAGAAGTCGTCGTCGATGCCGACTGTGGGGAGGGTGAGCAGGTCGGCGAAGACGGCGCAGAGGAACTCCTCGGTCCGGTCTCGCGGGGCCGTGGCCTCGGTGTGCACGGTCGGGGTGGGGAGGGCCTTGCGGTCGGTCTTGCCGCTCGGGGTCAGCGGGACGCTGTCCAGGCCGACGACCACCGACGGGACGAGATGCGCCGGGAGGGTGACAGCGAGTCGGTCCCGCACGCCGTGGGCGGCGTCGGCGGGGGTGACGTAGCCGATGAGCCGGTCGTCCCGGACGGCGGCGACGGCGTGGGTGACGCCGTCGAGGGCGGACATCGCGGCCTCGACCTCGCCCAGCTCGATCCGGAACCCGCGCAGCTTGACCTGGTCGTCTACTCGTCCCAGATAGTCGAGAGCACCGCCGTCGGTCCAGCGGGCGAGATCGCCGGTGCGATAGAGGCGGCCGTCGCCGAACGGGTTGGCCACGAAACGCTCGGCAGTGAGGGTCGGGCGGTTGAGGTAGCCGTGGGCCAGCTGGACGCCTGCCAGGTACAGCTCGCCGGGGACGCCGGGCGGGATGGGACGGAGGTGGCGGTCCAGGACGTAGGTCTGGGTGTTCCAGACCGGGCGACCGATGGTGACCTGGTCGTGGACCCGGGTCGCGGTGACATCGACCGAGGCCTCGGTGGGGCCGTACAGGTTGTACAGCTCGGCGGACAAGACGGAACGGAACTCGGCGCCCAGGTCGGCCGGGAGGGCTTCGCCGGAGCACAGGACGCGCCGGAGTGACCGGATCTCCCGGGTCCGTGGCTCGGCGACGAAGGCGCGGAGCATGGAAGGTACGAAGTGGACGGTGGTGATGTCGTGCCGGGCCAACGTCTCGGCGAGGTAGGCCGGGTCGCGATGGCCACCGGGGCGGGCGAAGACGAGAGTGGCGCCCGCGATGAGCGGCCAGAAGAACTCCCAGACGGAGACGTCGAAACTGGCGGGGGTCTTCTGCAGGACGCGCTCCCCCGGCTTCAGGCCGTACTCGGATTGCATCCACAGCAGCCGGTTCACAATGCCCGACTGCGGAACGACAACTCCCTTGGGACGCCCGGTCGAACCCGACGTGTAAATCACATAAGCCGGACCGTCATAACCGGAATCGAACCCATTCCCCTCAGGATCAACAGAATCGGCGCCTGCGCCGATCGGACCCCGCGCAGCCCCCACCACTCCCGGGGGGCGTCCCCGCTCCAGTGTAACGCGGGAAGGCGAAATTCGGTCGGGGGCGAAGGAGGGTGTGGATGGATTCGGGGTAACACCCCGATCGAGGGGGGACACGCCGGGCGACATGCCGGAGGAGG
>NZ_KB894472.1 GCF_000374445.1 Actinokineospora enzanensis DSM 44649
GTCGATTCCATCAAGCGTGTCCAGATCCTCGGCACTCTCGGCGAGCGCTTCCCCGCACTCCCGGCTGTCGGTCCGGAGCAGGTTGCCGAGTTGCGCACGCTGGCCGATGTGGTCGCCTACATGGGCGCCCCCAACGCCCCGCAGCCCCGATCCGAGGGCCAAGCCACCCAGCCTGAGTCCGGCGCCGCCATCCAGGCCGCTCTCGTGGAGATCGTGGCCGACAAGACCGGCTACCCGACGTCGATGATCGACCCGACCATGGACCTGGAAGCCGATCTCGGCGTCGATTCCATCAAACGAGTCCAGATCCTCGGCACCCTCGGCGAACGCTTCCCCGACCTCCCCCCGGTCGGCCCCGAGCAGATCGCCGAACTCCGCACCCTCGCCGACGTCGTCACCTACCTGGGCGCCGAACCCTCCGCCGAGCCCCCCACGGAACCCACCTTCCGCCGCCAGTACCTGGAACTGGTCCGTGTCCCCGATGTGGACGAGGCCCGCGCCCGCTACGCCGACAACCCCGTAGCCGTCGTCAGCCACGCCGACGACTTCGCCGACGCGCTGGAGCAGCGCGGCTGGACCGTCATCCGCCACACCGGTGACCAGCCGCCCGCCGCCGACCGGGTCGACCTCTGCCTCGTCGGCCTCCCCACCGGTTCCACCTGGGCCGACACCACCACCCTGCTCACCGAGCATCTCCTGCTCGCCAAGCACACCGTCCCCGCCCTCCGTCAGACGATCGCCAACGGCACCCGGGCCGCGTTCATCTCCGTCACCACGCTCGACGGCGCCCTCGGTCACGAAGGCGCCGCCGACCCCGCCGACGCGCTCGCCGGTGGTATCGCGGGTCTGGTGAAGACGCTCCGCCACGAGGTGCCCGGCCTGTTCTGCCGCGCACTCGACTTCTCCCCGCGGCTGCCCCGCGGTGCCGCCGTCGACCGGCTCGCCAAGGAGCTGAACGACGCGGCCGCGGAGCCGGTCGAGGTCGGCATCGACCACATCGGACACCGCTGGACCGCCGTGTTCGCCGAGCGGCCCGCGGTCGTGGGGGAGTCCGCGCTCACCGAGGACGACGTCATCGTGGTCACCGGCGGCGCGCGCGGTGTCACCGCCGAATGCGTGCGGGCCCTCGCAGGTCGCGCCGAGTTCGTCCTACTGGGACGCACCGAACTCGCCGACCTCCCGGAATGGCTGACAGACGGCGACTTCAAGCCCCAGCTCATCGAGCACATGCGTGCCGCAGGCCCGGTGACCCCGCGCGAAGTGGACCGTCGACACCGCGAACTCCTGGCCCAACGGGAGATCCACCACACGCTCAACTCCGTCAAGGCCCGCTACATCTCCGTGGACGTCACCGACGCCGACGCCGTCCGCGAGGCCCTGAAGGACATCCCGGTCACCGGCGTCGTGCACGGCGCGGGCGCCCTCGCCGACGCGCTGATCACCGACAAGACCCGGGAGAACCTCGACACCGTCCTCGGCCCCAAGCTCACCGGCCTGCGCGCCGTGCTGGACGCGGTGGACGAGTCGAGGCTGCGCCACCTGGTCCTGTTCACCTCGGTCGCGGGCGTGTTCGGCAACACGGGCCAGTCCGACTACGCGGTCGCCAACGAGGCCCTCGGCCGCGCAGCCGCCAGCTGGAAGCGCGCCGCCCCGCACCGCAGGGTCACCGCGATCAACTGGGGCGCCTGGGCGGGCGGCATGGTCACCCCCGAACTGGCGGAGCTGTTCCGTCAGCGCGGTGTCGACCTGCTCCCGTTGGACACCGGCGCCGCCATGTTCGCCGAGCAGTTCACCGACCCGCACCTGGGCGACATCGAGATCCTCATCGGCCCAGCCGAGCCGCTTACCGGTCCGCGCACGCCGAGCCCGACCCCGGCCCTGCTCGCCCGCCGCGACGTCCGCCCGCTCGGCGACGACCCGGTGATCGACGACCACCGCATCGGCGCTCACCCGGTGTTCCCCGCCTCCGCCGCGCTCGGCTGGATCGCGGGCGCGCTGGAACGGGCCAACCCCGGCCTGCGGGTGATCGAGGTGCGCGGCTTCGAGGTGCAGCGCGGCATCGTGTTCGACGGCTCACCCGAGGACGAGTACTGGCTGGACGCCGAACCGGGCACTGTCGTCGACGACACGCTGGTGATCAACGCCGCCGTGGTCGGCAACCCGGACACCCAGCGCCGCTCGCACTACCGAGGCACCTTCGTCCTGGCCACCACCCCGGCGCCCGCCCCCACCGGAACCGCCCATAACACCGGAGGCGGCACCCCGACCACCGCCTACACCGACGCCGACCTGTTCCACGGCCCACTGTTGCAGGGCGTCCGCCGAGTCCTCGACCGCGCCCCGCGCCGCCTGGTCGCCGAATGCGCGCTCGCCGACGAACCGGTCGGCCTCGGCGCCTACCGGTCGACCCTGCACAGCCCGGTACTCGGCGACGTGGTCCTCCAGGCCGCCGCCGTCCTGGGCGTCTGGTTCCTGGACGCGGGCTGCCTGCCGCTGACCCTGGGCCGCTGGGAGTTCTTCGCCCCGCTCCCGGACGGCACCCCGTTCGTGGCCACGGTCGACAACCTGCGCGACGGCCCGATGACCGTGACCGTGGACGTGGTCCTCAGCACGCCCGAGGGCCGGGTGCTCCAGCGCGTCACCGACGTCTCCGTGGTGACCACCCCGGACATGAAGGACAAGTTCACCGAAGCCGTCCACCGGCGCACCGACCGACCGGAGACCACGCGATGACCGACCTGCTCGCCGAGGCCCACGAGACCCTGTCCTTCCACGGCACCCCCTTCGACAGCCTCGCCTCGACCGCCCAGCCTGCGCCGAGCCCGACCACCGCCTTGACCCCGGTCGCGGCACCGACTCCGACCGCGACGACCGCCCTGAGCCCGGCTCGGACGCAGGCCCCGGCGACCCCCAGTCGGTCCACACAGGACAGTGCGCGTCCCGTCGCCGGTGACCTCGCCGCCCGAGTGGTCGCCCGGCTGCGCGAGAGCGTGATCACCGCCCACGCCTCCGCGCTCGCCACCCAGGAGGTACTCCAGCACTACCGCCTGGCCGCCCTCACCGACCAGGCGACCCGCCACACCACGGCGGAACGCCTACCCGGCCACATCAACCAGACCCCATTGCTCGGCCAGGCTGGTGCGGGCCAGGCGACTCCCGCCCACCCCGGCGGTGCCGGTCAGACAGGCCGATCCCGTCACGCAGGCACCGACCAGACCGTGCTGCTCAGCTCCGCCTGCTCCGCCCAGGCGACCCCGTCCGGCGACCACCAGCCCACCTCGATCGTCGCCATGCGGCACTTCATGGTGACCGCGTCCCGCGCGGCCGACGGCACCCTCTCGATCACCCACACCGCCATCGAGGCCACCACCACCCGCCGCCACCCCGACCCGGCCACCACCGAGGGCGCCTTCAAACCCCTGGCCCGTGCCACCGCCACCACCCTCGCCCCCGCCGACCTCGACCGCCTCCGCGCGGGCGACATCGCAGGCGTGTTCGGCCGTGCCTACGACCAGGGCGACCTCAACCCCATGGTCCGCCTGGCCACCGGCCGCCACGGCGTCCTCACCCACGTCACCGAGCTCACCCGCCGCGCGGGCCGCTGGAACCACGGCACCCTCCGCGGCCGGGCCACCCTGACCGGCGACAACGTCACCGCGGTACTCGAAGCCGCGAGCCAGGCCGCGCAGGTGTTCGCCCTCAACCTGGGCCTGCACCTGTGCCTCCCGGACGCCGAGCTGCTCGTGCACGGCGGCGAGGTCGCGCTGGGCGACCCGGCGGGCGAGGTCGAGCTGACGCTCACGCTGTCCGATGTGGACATGATCCCCCGGCCGTGGCTGCGCGCCGAGGTCGAGCTGGTCGCGCACGGCACCGTCGTCGCCCAGGTGCACGGCCTGCGCCTGGAGGTCCGCGAGCGCCCCGGTGTGGTGATCGGCCCGGACGAGGGCGGCGTCATCCCGCGCGACTTCGGCCGTCGCAACGCCGACGGCGAACCCGCGCTGCTCAACGAGTTCCACATGATCCACAGTTCCCGCGGCGACCTGGCGATCACCCTCGGCCCCGAGTTCGCTCGCTGCGCCGACCGCCGCGCCACCCGCATGCCCAGTGGCGGCCTGCGCCTGTGCGACCGGGTCATGCGCGTGGACGGCAGGCGCCACCAGCTCAGCCGGGGCGCGGGCGACACCGAGTACGACTCGCCCGCAGACTCCTGGTACTACGCCGAGACCGCCAACGCCTCCATGCCGAACGTCATCTACATGGAGACCTCGCTGCAGTCCGCCCTGCTGCTCGGCTACTTCCTCGGCGCCACCCTCACCGACACCGACGACTACAGCCTGCGCAACCTCGACGGCACCGCGACCGTGCTGCGCGAGGTGGACCTGCGCGACAAGACCATCAAGCAGCACTCCGAGCTGGTCAACACCAGTGTGCTGAGCGGCGCGGTCCTGCAGAGCTTCACCTACGAGCTGTCGGTCGACGGCGAACCCTTCTACCGCGGCGAGTCCCTGTTCGGCTTCTTCAACGAAAAGGCGCTCGCCAACCAGACCGGCCTCGACGGCGGCACCTACGTGCCCACCTGGCTGGAGCGCCAGGCCTCCGCTCCCCGGGTGCGCACGGTGCGGGTGGGGCGGCGCGGGCCGGATGGGCCCGCCCGCTCCACCGCGCACCTCGACCTGATCGACGAGATCCAGGTCGTCGACAACGGCGGCGAGCACGGGCAGGGCTACCTGCGCGCGGTCCGGCCCGTCCGGGACACGGACTGGTTCTTCCGCCGCCACTTCCACCTCGACCCGGTGATGCCCGGCTCGCTCGGCGTGGAGGCCGTCCTGCAGGCCATGCAGGAGTGGCTGGTCGACACGGGCCTGGCCAACGGCCTGGTCGCGCCGGAGTTCGTCCTGCCCACCGGCCTGCCCCTGTCGTGGCGCTACCGCGGCCAGATCCTGGCCACCGACGCCGAGATGACCCTGGAGGTCCACATCAAACGGGTCGAGCACGGCGACCAGCGCGTCCGCGTGGTCGGCGACGCCAGCGTCTGGAAGCCCGGCATGCGCATCTACCAGCTCGACGACGTCGCCGTCGAGTGCCGGGGAGTGGGTGCCCGATGACCGCCGTGGTGAACCCGCTCGCGCGGACAGCCGCCGAGGTGTACTCGGTGCTGGCCGATCTCGAACGCCCCTGCTACATCGTCGACCAGGACGGCGTCGCCGCGACCAACGACGAACGCGCCGCCCGCGCGGGCACCGTCCTGGCCGCCGTCCCGCCGATGCCCCCGCAGCGCCTGGGCGCCCCCGACTTCACCCGCGACCACGGCGTCCGGCACGCCTACATGGCGGGCGCCATGGCCAACGGCATCGCCTCCGCGCGCCTGGTCACCGCCATGGCCCGCGCAGGCTATCTGGCCTCGTACGGGGCCGCGTCGACCGTGCCAGCCAAGGTCGCCGAGGCCCTCGCCGAGATCGCCAGGGACGCCCCCGGCGCCGCGTTCGCCTGCAACCTCATCCACAGTCCGAGCGAACCGGCGCTGGAACGCTCCACAGTGGACATCTGTCTGCGCCAGTCGGTGCGCTGCGTTGAGGCGTCCGCGTTTCTCGACCTGACCCCGGAGATCGTCCGCTACCGCGCCGCCGGTTTGACCCGAAACGGCATCGGCAACCGCGTCATCGCCAAGGTCTCCCGCGCCGAGGTCGCGGAACGCTTCATGCGCCCCGCCCCGGACTCGATCCTGCGCGACCTGGTCGCCACCGGCGACATCACCCAGGACCAGGCCGACCTCGCCCGCACCGTCCCGATGGCCGACGACATCACCGCCGAGGCCGACTCCGGCGGCCACACCGACCGCCGCCCCCTCCCGGTCCTGCTCCCCGATCTCCTCCGTCTCCGCGACACCATCCAACGAGAGCTACGCCACCGCACCCCCGTCCGCGTCGGCGCCGCGGGCGGCATCGGCACCCCCGCCGCGGCGTTCGCCGCCTTCGCCATGGGCGCCGCCTACGTGGTGACCGGCTCGATCAACCAGGCCACCGTCGAGTCCGGCCAGTCCCCGGCGGTCAAGCGCCTCCTGGCCACCGCGGGCGTCGCCGACACCGAGATGGCCCCGTCCTCGGACATGTTCGAACTCGGCGTCGACGTCCAGGTCCTCAAGCGCGGCACCCTGTTCCCGGCACGCGCGAAGAAGCTTTACGACCTCTACCGCGCCTACGACGGCATCGACGCCATCCCGCCCGCCGAGCGCGCCACCCTGGAATCCAAGATCTTCCAACGCCCCCTGGAAGACATCTGGACCGACACGGTCGCGTACTTCAGCGAACGCGACCCATCCCAGATCGAACGCGCCGCGGGCAACGAAAAGCGTCGCATGGCCCTCATCTTCCGCTGGTACCTCGGCCTGTCCTCCCGCTGGAGCATGACCGGCGACCCCTCCCGAACCCCCGACTACCAAATCTGGTGCGGCCCCGCCATGGGCGCCTTCAACACCTGGACCGCGGGCACCTACCTGGCCCCACCGGAAAACCGCACCGTCACCGACATAGCCACCCACCTCCTCCACGGCGCCGCCTTCACCGCCCGCGTCACCACACTGTCCCTGGCAGGCGTCCACCTCCCGGCCGCCTGCACCACCTACCGCCCCGTCCCCTGACCCTCAGCCACCGTATCCCCACCACCCCAACACTTCCACTCCCCACCCAGCCCCCTGTGGACAACTCCCACCCCTGTGGACAACCCCGGGAACCCCCATCCCCACCCGAACACCCCGCCATGATCATCACCAGCCCCCAGGGCACGGCCCCTCCCACCCGGGGGCTGGCCACGCGTGGATCCTATTCCCGCAGCTCAACGCGAGAAGGCCCGAACCCCGAGGCTGTGGATAACCAAGCCCGAACCGGTCCCACCTGTGGATAACTCAAGCCCAGGGAGCCAAAGACGCACGCGCCTATAGGCCACCGGGACAACCAAGCCAGAACGCACCATACCCCACTGCCAGCAACACCCACCGCCGACAGCACCCCACTACCGACAACACCCACTGCGCACCCCGCCCACCGGTACCCCATGCACGAACCAAGAACCAATCGCAACCCAGGAGGACGTGTGAGCGACCGCAAAGGCTCCACCTGGCTGCTCTGCCCGGCCTGCCGGGAAATGCTCTACGGCCGCCGCTTCGCCCGCGCCGCCAAGGTCTGCCCGCACTGCGGCCACCACGCCCCGCTCACCGCCCCCGAGCGGCTAGCGCTCCTGCTGGACGAGAACTCCATGCGGTTGCTGGACTTCCCCATCGACGACGCCGACCCGCTCGCCTTCGTCGACTCCGCCCCCTACCCCGACCGCCTCCGTAAAGCCCGCCAGCACACCGGCCTCGACGAGGCGGTGGTCTGCGCGCGCGGAACAATCGGTGACTGCCCCGTCATCGTCGCGGTCATGGACTTCCGTTTCCTCGGTGGCAGCCTGGGTTCCGCGGTCGGCGAGGCGATCACCCGCGCCGCCGAGACATCGTTGCGCGAACGCACCCCGCTGTTGCTCGTGACCGCGTCCGGCGGCGCACGCATGCAGGAGGGCGTCCTGTCCCTCATGCAGATGGTCAAGACCAGCCAGGCCCTCGGCCAGCTCGACGAGGCAGGCATCCTCACCGTCACCCTGGTCACCGACCCGACCTTCGGCGGCGTCGCGGCCTCCTTCGCCACCCTGGCCGACGTGATCATCGCCGAACCCGGCGCGCGCCTCGGTTTCGCGGGCCCCCGGGTCATCGAGCAGACCATCCGCCAGTCGCTCCCACCCGGCCTGCAAACCGCCGAATTCCTATTGGAACACGGCATCGTCGACGCCATCCGCCCGCGCGAACAGCTCCGCCCCACCCTGGCCAGGATCCTCGCCGTCGCCACCCGCCGCGCGCGCGAGAGCACCGCCGAGCCCGGCCCCGCGCTCCGCACCAACCCGGCCGATCTGCCGGAAACCCACCCGTGGGACAACGTCCGCACCGCCCGCACGCTCGGCCGTCCCACCACAGTGGACTATCTCAACCTGATCACGCACGACTTCGTCGAGTTGCACGGCGACCGCCGCAAGTCCGACTGCAAAGCGATTGTCGGCGGCCTCGCCTACCTCGACGACATCCCGGTGATCGTGATCGGCACCCAGAAGGGCCGCACTGCGGCCGAGCTGACCGAGCGAAACTACGGCATGCCAACGCCCGCGGGCTACCGCAAGGCCGCCCGCCTCATGCGCCTCGCCGCCAAGCTCGGCCTCCCGCTGGTCACCCTCGTCGACACGGCGGGCGCCTATCCGGGCGTCGAGGCCGAAATGGACGGTCAGGCGGTGGCGATCGCGGAGAACCTGCGCCTGATGTCGAGCCTCCCGGTCCCCTCGGTCGCCGTGATCACCGGCGAGGGCGGCAGTGGCGGCGCGCTCGCGTTGGCCGTCACCGACCGGGTCCTGATGTGCGCCAACGGCATGTATTCGGTGATTACCCCGGAAGGGTGTGCCGCCATCCTGTGGAAGGACGCCGCGGCCGCGCCCACCGCTGCCGCAGCGCTGCGCGTCGATGCCCGTTCGTTGCTGACCCAGGGCGTGGTCGACGGCGTCATTCCCGAGCCCGACGGCGGCGCGCACACCGACCACGGCTTCGCCGCCGCAGCCTTGCGCGAGGCGCTGACCTCGACCATACGCGAGCTGATGCCGCTGGACGCGACCAACCTCGTGCCGCGCAGGCACGCCCGATTCCGCCGGTTCGGTGTCCCCGCCCCGGACCTGCTCGACCAGGAGATCGCAGAGAGGGAGAGCGCCTGATGACCGAGAGCACCCTGGACGCGGTGCGCGCCAACGCGGTCGCACTGTGCACGCAGACGCCCCGGCCGCCGAGCTGGATCAAGGTCACCGCGGGCGAGATCGCGGTCGAACTGTCCTTTGCGGACGGACCGGCGCCGGTCGTGCTCGCCGCTCCCGTGCCCGCCCCCGTCGAGCCACCCGAACCCGAGCCCGAGGTCGTCACCACCACCAGGCACATCACCTCGCCCACGGTCGGCGTCTTCTACCGCGCGCCGGAGCCGGGCGCGGAGCCGTTCGTCGCCGAGGGCAGCGTGATCGCGCCGGGGCAGCAGGTCGGCATCGTGGAGGCGATGAAGCTGATGCTCCCGGTCGAGGCGGACCACCACGGTCGGGTGACGGAGGTCCTGCTGACCGACGGCACCCCGGTCGAGTACGGAGAGCCACTGCTGGCGTATGTCCCGGAGACCGCCTGATGTTCACCACCGTACTCATCGCCAACCGCGGTGAGATCGCCTTGCGCGTCGCCCGAACCTGCCGGGAACTGGGCATCCGTACAGTTGCGGTGTATTCCACGGCCGATCAGGACTCAGCGGTAGTGCGCTTCGCGGACGAGTCGGTCCACATCGGACCAGCGCCGTCCAAGGCGAGCTACCTCAACATTCCCGCGATCATCGAGGCCGCGCGGCGGGCCGGTGCCGACGCCATCCACCCCGGATACGGTTTCCTGTCGGAGAATCCCGATTTCGCCGAGGTCTGCGAGGACGAGGGAATCGTCTTCATCGGACCGCCCGCGTCGGTGATGCAGAAGCTGGGGGACAAGGCAGTCGCCCGCGCCATGATGGTCGAGGCCGGATTGCCGTTGCTGCCGGGAAGCACGCAGGCAATCGACACGGTCACCGAAGCGCACGCCCTGGCCGACGAGATCGGATACCCGGTCATCATCAAGGCGGCTGCGGGCGGCGGTGGACGCGGTATGCGAATCGTGCGCGACTCGACCGATTTCGCACGGGCATACCGAGAAACCCGCCTGGACGCCCAGGCCGTTTTCGGCGATGGTCGTGTCTATGTCGAGCGCTACCTGGAGTCCGCCCGCCACGTCGAGATCCAGGTCCTCGCCGACCGATATCATTCGGCGGTCCACCTTGGCGCGCGCGATTGTTCGGTGCAGCGCCGACACCAGAAGCTGGTCGAGGAATCCCCACCGCCCGGCCTCCCGGACTCACTGATCGCCGAGATGGGCGCCGCCGCCGTCCGCGCGACCGTGGCCGCCGGTTATGTCGGCGCCGGGACATTCGAGTTCCTTGTGGACACCGAGAACCGGTACTACTTCATGGAGGTCAACTGCCGTCTCCAGGTCGAACACCCGGTGACCGAGATGGTCACCCGCCGCGACCTGGTCGCCGACCAACTCCGCGTCGCGGCAGGCGAACCACTCGGCTTCACCCAGGCCGAGTTGACCGGCCACGCCATCGAATGCCGCGTCAACGCCGAGGACCCGGCACGTGGGTTCGCCCCGGCCCCCGCCACGGTCACCCACTTCGCGGCCCCCGGCGGCCCGTTCGTCCGCGTCGACACCCACCTGCACAGCGGCTACCGCATCCCCGCCGCCTACGACTCCCTACTGGCCAAACTGGTCGTCTGGGGCCCGGACCGCGACACCGCCATCGCCCGCATGCACGCCGCCCTCCGCGAACTCCGCGTCGAAGGCCCAGGAACCGCGACCACCGCCGACTTCCTGCGCGATGTGCTGGACCACCCGCTGTTCCGCGATGGAAAACACGACACCTCATTGGTCGGAGACATGCTTTTCGGAGGCCCCCAGTGATCAACACAGTGATCACCCGCCGCTCCCTGATCGCCGACGGCGTTGTCTCCCTGGATCTGGCGGCCCCGGACCTTCCGGAATGGTCCCCCGGCGCCCACATCGACCTACACCTGCGCGCCGACCTGATCCGCCAGTATTCCCTATGCGGCGATTCATCGAACCGCTCCCACTACCAAATCGCGGTCCTCGACTCTCCGGATGGCAGAGGCGGCTCACGTCTGGTCCACGCCCTCGCAGAAGGCGACGACGTCGAAATCAGCGCCCCTCGCAACCACTTCCCGCTCGTCGACTCCCCGAACTACCTGTTCCTGGCAGGCGGAATCGGCATCACCCCACTGCTGCCCATGCTCGCCACAACCCCCAACTGGCGCCTCGTCTACGGCGGCCGAACCCGCGCCAGCATGGCCTTCGCCAATGAGCTGGTGGACCGCTACGGCGACCGCGTAACCCTGTGGCCCCAGGACGAACGCGGCCTCCTGGACCTGGCAACCGAACTAGGCACCCCCCAACCTGAAACGGTCGTCTACTGCTGCGGCCCGGAACCCCTTCTCGCCGCAGTGGAAACCGCTTGCCTAACCTGGCCCCCGAACTCACTCCACGTCGAACGCTTCACCCCCCAAGAAGATACCGCCGAGCGCCTCCCCTTCACGGTGGAACTGGCTGCGACCGGCCAAACCCTGGATATCCCGGTCGAGAACACAATCCTGGAAGTGTTGGAACAGCACGGAATCCCCGCGATGTCGTCCTGTGCGGAAGGCACCTGTGGCACCTGCGAGACAACAATCCTCGCCGGCACCCCCGACCACCGCGACTCGGTCCTCTCCCCAGCCGAACGCGAAGCCGGAAAATCCATGATGATCTGCGTCTCCCGCGCCAGCACCCCGCACCTGGTCCTGGACCTCTAGTGGTGCGACCCAGAACGTCCGTCGATACACGGCCAACGTTCTGGGTCGCACCACTGGCTCACTCAACACCCCGATCACATGCATGACATCCCCCTGTCACCCACCAGCCGCACTGCAAGGCAGGCCCCGCCCCACCAGGGGGCGGGCCCAACCAGAGGGAAGCTAGTGCCGCATCAAGCAATGTTGGGTAGGTAATCAGGTCTGCGGATCTTGGAGTTGACCGCGAAGTGTTGTTTGGGTGTGGCGTGTTTGTTGGTCCAGCGGATGTAGCGGGCGATCGCGGTCTCTTGGGCGGTG
>NZ_KB894473.1 GCF_000374445.1 Actinokineospora enzanensis DSM 44649
AACACGCACACCCCACCAGGGTCGCCACCTACATCCGCAACCACTGGCACATCGAAAACCGACTCCACTGGGTCCGCGACGTCACCTACACCGAAGACGCATCCCACGTCCGCACCGGCAACGCACCCCGCGTCATGGCCAGCCTCCGCAACCTCGCCATCAACACCCTGCGCCACCACGGATGGAACAACATCGCCCAAGGCCTACGCCACATGAGCCGCAACCCACACCGACCACTCACACTGCTCGGAATCCCCACCCACTAACAAAACGACTTTGCCGACCCCCTGCTCCCTCCCGGGGGGCAAACCCGCCCTATACGAGGAACCCTAGCCTGCCTCGCGGCTTGTCAATATCGCCCGATCGGGAGTTGTGGATGAATCGGGGCGGTTGTGGACAACTCGGCGGGCGCGTGGCCGGAGCCCTGCGGCCGGAGCCCTGCGGCCGGAGTCGGCGCCGGGGATATCGGTGTGGATGATTGCCGGGGGCGGCGGACAAGTCGGAAGCGGAGGACAACTTTCGTCGACCTGTCACGGCGAGGTGTCAACAAGTAACCGCGACGGCACTACCCCTCGTCCGGGCCATCAACTACGGTCTAAACCGAAGGCGTCCCCGACCGAGTGAACCTTGTCCTTTTTGCCCTCGCTATCCCCTCCGCGAAACAGAGCCGACCTACTTCATTGCCGGATCATGAAACCTGCCAATAGCCCCCAACAGCCGACCGTGGACGGTTTCCGAGGATGTGGACATCTCGGTCACCGCAGTACGACCTGGACCTTTGTCCGCGATCAGTGGTCCCGCCCGCTGAGCCATCGGGGTGAATGGCGGACGCGGGTGACCGCTGGGCGCGCGGGTGGGGGCAGGATTTCGGCATGGTCGAGGTTCCCGACCCGCACCGCCCGACAACCGCGCACGCGCGTGGTGTCCGAGCGGGTTCGGGGCGTGCCGTGCGAATAGACCAGCAATTGCAGAAGCATTGGTTCGCGGTCCCGCTCGGGCTGGGGTTGCTGGGGATCGTCCTCACCGCCGCAATCCCGCTGCTGCTGCACGACGACCTGCTCTCGCCGCGCGCGCCCGTCCCCGACAACGTGTACTGGTCCGGGCAGGTGCACGTGAGCAACGGGGGAATCGACCTGGACCACAAGCCCGCCGTCGGCTCGGAGGTCGGCGCGGATCTGCGCAAGGACGAGATCGCGGGCATCGCGCCCGGTCCCGGTGCGTCGATCACCATGTGGTCGAGACCGGGAAAGCCGACCCCGCGCGACTGTATGGGCGAAGTCGGGCGATTGACCGATATATCCACATTCGATCCGCCCGCAGGCGCGTATATGTGCGTCCGGACATCGGGCGGTCGGATCGCGCGGGTCACCTACCTCGGCGGCACCGGGTTCGACATCATCGTCTGGGAGTTGCGCGCCTGAGCCGAATGGCGCAGTTACACCACCGGGTTCCGGGGTACCGGCAGTCGTGTGTGTGACGGGCTGCCCGCGGCGAGGTACGTCACCGGCGGAGGTGAGTGCCGTGCGCAAGAAGTGGGTCTGGGTGGCCTCGGCCGCGGTGGTGGTCGTCGTCCTGGGCGTCGTGGGGTGGGTGCGCTTCGCCCCGGGCACCAACACCATCGACCGGAGCCAACCCGCCGTGCTGCAGGCCGTCCGCGACCTGAGCGAGTACCACGCCGCGGCCGGGGACTTCCAGGTCGTGGTGGACATCGAGAAGGACGTGTCGTACGTGCCGTCCGAACTGGCCGGGGAACGCACGCTGTTCGTCGCCGCGGGCAGTGTGGACGCGTATATCGACTTCCGGACGCTGACTGCCGAGGCGCTGACGGTGGACCAGGAGAAGAAGACCGTGGCTGTACGACTGCCGGACGCGCAGCTGAGCAAGCCGAACCTGGACAACAGCCGCAGTTACGTCTACCGGCAGGACAAGGGGCTTTGGGACCAGCTGGCAGCGTTGGTGAGTGCTCCGACCGACCAGCGCGAGTTCTACGTGGCCGCGGAGAAGAAGATCTCCGAGGCGGCGCAGCGGGCGAACCTGACCGGGCGGGCGCGGCAGAACACGTTGGCCATGCTCAACGGGCTGTTCACCGGGCTCGGGTACCACATGACGACGCCGGTCAAGGGCTGACCGGCTCGGGTTGTCCACAGCCCTCGTGATTCGTCCACAGGCCCTGAGCGGGGGTATTGACAGGGTGGCGCGGCCGGTATTCTGCATTTAGTGGGCCCGCCCCCCTGGGTGGGCGGGGGCGTGTTTGCGGTGGGATTGGCGGCGGTTTTCGAGACAGCTGTCATTCCATCGTGTCAGCGGGTTGTCCACAGGCTTGCCGATTCATCCACAGGGCCCGCTCGGGGGTATTGACAAGGCGCCGGGATCGCTAGTCTCCTGTGGGCCCGCCCCCGGTTGGGTGGGGGCGTATTTTGCGGTGCGAGGAAGGGTGGGAAAAGAGACCGGTGTCGCCCGATTGTGCGGATGGGGCTTATATTGGTTGATCGGAGTCCCGCAATCCTGTTGGATTTCCGGTGGCGGGAATCGACAGGATTGCGGGACCGTGGGGGAATCAGATGTCGTGCAGGAAGAGGGCCTCGGCCAGTGCCATGGCGGCGATCTCGCGGGGGTCGACGCTCTCGTTGGGGGCGTGGATGAGGGCGGCGGGATCCTCGACGCCCATCAGGATCAGCTCGGCGTCGGGGGCGATCTCGCCCAGGACCGTGCACAGCGGGATGGAGCCGCCCTGGCCGAGCAGGACTCGTTCGGTGCCGTACGCCTCGTGCAGCGACTCGGCGATGGTCCGGTGGGCGCGGCCGGTCGTCTTGGTGTGGAAGGGATCACCGGTGGCACGGACGTGGGTGTGGATGCGGACGTTCCAGGGGGCGACGGTGTGCAGGTGGCTCACCAGGGCGTCGGCGGCCGTCGCGGCCGTGGTGCCCGGGGGGACGCGGAGGTTGAGGCGGGCGGATGCCCGAGGGGTGATCGCGGCGGCCGAGTCGGCGACCGACGGGCAGTCGATGCCCAGGATGGTGACCGCTGGGCGGGCCCACAGCATGTCCGCGGGGGACTCGCCGAGCAGGCGCACGCCGTCGATGACGCCCGCGTCCCGGCGGAAGCGGTCGGCCGGATATGGCTCGCCCCACCAGGTCTGGTCGTGGGCCAGGCCGTGGATGGTGGTGGCGCCGGTGGGCGAGCGCAGGGTCGCCAGCATCGACACCAGGGCGGCCAACGCGTCCGGTGCGGCGCCGCCGAACATCCCGGAGTGCACGGCGGAGTCGAGGGCGGTGACGGTCACCACCAGGTCCACCATGCCGCGCAGGCTGACCGTGACGGCCGGGCGGCCGACGGCCGCGTTCCCGGTGTCGCAGACCAGGATCGCGTCGGCCCTGGCCAGCTCCGGCGACTGGCGCAGGAGCTGCTCCAGTCCGCCGGTGCCCTGCTCCTCCGAGCCCTCGACGACCAGCTTCAGGTGCACCGGGATGTCCGCGCCCAAGGCGCGCAGCGCGGTCAGGTGCGTCACGATGTTGCCCTTGCAGTCCGCGCTGCCCCGGCCGTACCAGCGTCCATCCACTTCGGTCAGTTCGAACGGGGGTGTGCGCCAGGCGGCGTCGTCCAGTGGTGGTTGGACGTCGAGGTGCGCGTACAGGGTGACGGTCCGGGCGTTCGGCACCGGGCTCATCCGTGTGCCGACCACCGCCTCGCTGCCGTCCGCCGTCGGTATGCGCCGGGCATCGGCGAAGCCCAGGTCGACGAAGTTGTTCACCACCCATTGCGCCGCGCGGTCGCACTCGACGGCGGGGAAGTGTTCCGGGTCGGCGATCGAGCGGAACGCCACCAGCTCCGCCAGGTCCTTGCGGGCACGGGGCATCAGGGCCGCGATCCTGGTGCGCAGGTCGGTCATGCCGCCACCTCCGGCTGTCGCCACGTCGGTTTCCGCAGTCGGTAGAACAGCAGTGGCACCAGCAGGCCCAGCCCGATCACCCCGGCGCCCACGATCAGGAAGTACAGCACCGGGTTGCCGGAGCCGAACTGCGACGGCGGCACGAAGCCCACCAGCAGCGCGGCCAGCGAAGCGGCGAAGCCCAGGCCGCACAGGCCGACCAGCATCGGCGAGCGGAAGCCGCGCGGGTGGTCGGGATGCTTGCGGCGCAGGCGCACGGCGGCCACGAACAGCAGCAGGTACGTGATCAGGTAGACCTGGGTGGTGATCACCGAGAAGATCCAGTACGCGCTCGACACGTCCGGGATGAACGCGTAGAGCAGTGCGATGAACGTGGTGACCACGCCCTGGGTGACCAGGATGTTGCGCTGCACGCCGTGCCGGTTGAGCCGTTGCAGGAACGGCGGGAGGTAGCCCTCCTGACGGGAGATCAGCAGCAGGCCGCGCGACGGGCCCGCCAGCCAGGTCAGCATGCCGCCCAGGGAGGCGGTGACCAGCAGGATCCCGATCACCGGGGTCAGCCACTGCCAGCCGAACTTGCCCAGCACCGAGTCGAACGCCTGCATCACCCCGGCCGTGAGCGACAGCTCGTCGCCGGGCACCACCCAGCTGATCGCCAGCGCGGGCAGGATGAAGATGACCAGCACCAGGCCCATCGCCAGGAACATCGCCCGGGGGAACTCCCGGGCGGGCTTGCGCAGGGACGACACGTGCACCGCGTTCATCTCCATCCCCGAGTAGGAAAGGAAGTTGTTCACGATCAGGACCAGGCTGGCCATGCCCGTCCACTGCGGCAGCAGGTGTTCGGCCGTCATCGGGGCCGCCGAGGGGTGGCCCTTGGCCAGGAACACCGCACCGAGCACGATCAGGAGCACACCGGGCAGCAATGTACCGAGGATGAGACCCCAGCTGGCGAGTCCCGACACGCCCTTCGTCCCCCGGGAGGAGACCCAGACGCCCGACCAGTACGCCACGACGATCACCAGCGCGGTCCACAGGCCGTTGCTCGCCAGAGACGGGTCGAACACGTACGCCAGCGTGCTCGCGACATAGCCGAGCAGGCTGGGGTAGTAGAAGATCGTCATGGCGAACTGGCACCAGACGGCCAGGAACCCCATGGGTTTCGAGATGCCCTCGGCCACCCACTTGTAGACGCCGCCGGTCCACCCCGAGGCCAGTTCGGCGGACACCAGCGAGGTGGGCAGCAGGAACACCAGTGCGGGCACCAGGTACAGGAACACGCAGGCGAGACCGTAGACCGCCATGGTCGGCGCGGGTCGCAGGCTGGCCACCGAGCTGGTGGTCATCAGCGCCAGCGCCACCCAGGAGATCCACTGTGGGCGTCCGGGCGCGCTCATCGCGGCCCCGAGCGGTGTGCGGTCATGGGTCAACTCCCGGTCGAGTGCGGTGTGGACCGCCTCAGCCTGCGGAGTCGCCCGGTGCGGCCGATTCGACCGGAGCGGATGAGATCAGCTGCGCAGCGCGGTGGTGATGTCGCGCAGCGACTCCTCGATCACCGCCAGGGTGTCGGTCGCGTCGACGATCCCGTCGGCGGGCAGGCCGGGGACCTTGCCCGCGATGATCTCCATCTCCTCCGCGCCGGTGCGCACACTGTTGCGGATCAGCAGGAACCGGTGCCGGGCCACGGTGTCGCCGGTGTCGTGCAACGCGTATTCCACCTGCTGCGCGGCGGCGCGCACCTCGGCGGCGAGGTCGGCGAGCGGGCGCAGTTCGGGCGCGCTGACGGCCGCCTCGCCGATCCGGGTCGCGGCCGCGCGGATCCGGTGCAGCGCCTGGTCGACCTCCTCCGCGGGCTCCAGCACCGGCTCGGGGGCCGCCTGGGGTTCCGGGACGTTCGCGCGCCGGTCGAACAGCGCGGACAGCACGGCGTGCGCGCCGAGGGTGATCGCGAGCACGAGCACGCCGCAGACGATCGCCAGCCACGTCGGTGCGATGCCGAGTACGAGGATCAGCGTCGCCGCGCCCGCGACGACCGCGGCGGTCAGGGCGTCGAGGGGTGGTCGTCGCATCAACCCACCACCTTCGTCCGTGTCATTGGCATTCCGCCGATCAGATGTTACTGAACGCCTTGACGAACAGTTGCCGGATCAGGTCCGGTTCCGCGGCGATCCGCGTCTTGGCGTCGAAGCACTCGCCCTTCGAGCGGTCCGCGATCTGCTGCAGCGTGTCCAGGTCGGCGGTCTCCCCGTAGGGGATGGTGAAGATCCGGATCGACCGGCCGTCGTTGAGGCTCGCGTCGACCTGGTGCAGCAGTGCGTCCTTCGCCGCGGTCTCCTTGTCCGGGTAGTTCTCGCCGTCGGTCATGAGCACGATCGAGCTGACCTTGTCGGTGGACCGGGAGTCGAACATGAGTCGCTGCGCCTCGGCCAGTGTCGCGTACAGGTCGGTCTGGCCCTCGGGTTCGCGCAGCCCGTCGATCGCCGCCTTGACCTGGCCCGCGACCTGCCCGTATGGCGCGGTCAGCGTCCCGTCCGCGGGGACCAGCACCCGGTGCCCGGTGGCGAACGTCCACAGCCCGACCTCGTCCCGGCCGCCCAGCGTGTCGACCGCGGCCAGTGCGGCGTCCCGGAGCTTGTCGATCTTGGGGGTGTCGGTCAGCCGGGACTCCGGGTCGGCCATCGAACCGGAGGTGTCGATCAGCAGCAGCACCCGTGCGGGTTTGCGTACCTCGGTGAACTTGCGGAGCATCTTGTCGACCACCGGTCCGGGCGGCAGCGGCTGCGACTCCACCCGTTGCCGTGGGTCCGACCGGGTGAACTCGACCAGTTCGGGCGTCGGGGTCTGTGGGTGGGCGACATCGCGGAAACCCGCTTCGCGGAACCGTTTCTGTTGGTCCTCGTCGAGCAGGAAGCGCCGGAAGTCCTCGGCGGCGAGCCGTTGCTCCGGGGCGGCCGAGGCCATGACCGCGTACGGGTGGTCGAGCAATATGGTGCCGTCGGTCGGGGTTATCGCGGTGAGCCTGGTGTTCGGCTCCTCGTGGCCCGGCGCGCCGATCTGCAGCGTGTCGCCGCTGGGCACGCCCCGGTTGTAGAGGTAGGCCAACTGTTCCTGCATGACGATCGCGCTGATCGGCGGCACCGCGGGACGTCGCTTGTCCTCCTCGTACACCTGCTGCAGGAAGACCGTCGCGTCGTCGGAGCGGCGCACGACCGAGGACTCGACGCGGTGCACGAACGTCGCGACCGCCGGGTTGTCCAGCGCGGCGTCGTCCAACGGCACCCCGGCCTGCGCGGCGGCGGCCTGGTAGGTGGCGACCGTGGCGGCGAGGCCGGAGGAGGAGCGTTCCGGGTTGTCCCGGACCAGCACGAACGGGCCCCAGCCGCGGCCGGGCGCGACCGCGTCCCAGCCGTCGCGGTCGACCAGGGTCAACAGGTCCGCCCAGGTCGGCCGCGGCCACCTCGCCAGCACCGCGTCGGCCATCGGGTCCGGCATGGCCACGACCAGCGCGCCGATGGTGATCGACGGATGGTCCGGTCCGGCGAGCGCGTCGCCCTGGCCGTGCGCGACCATCCGGTCCAGCCACAGCGAGGTGCTCGGCAGCCACACCTGCGGTCGCGGGTCCTTCTGGTTCTGCCAGCCGTGTTCCAGCGCGTCCAGGGCCAGGCCGGAGGTCAGTCCGTGCGCGCTGACCTCGGCGCATCGGCCGTCGCCGAACACCCGCCCGGCGTGGTTGTAGGTGTCGGCCATGGCGGCGACCAGCTCGTCCTTCTCGGTCGACGAGCTGACCTCCAGCCGGACGCACGGACCGTGCGGTCCGCTGGCCGACGGGTCGGGCCTGACCACCAGGTACGCGACGACCGCGAGCGCCACGCCGAGCACCAGGGTGGGCAGGAAGACGTACAGGGCGCGCCGACGGCCGACGACCACATGCCCTCCCAGCGGTCCGGTGGACCTTGTGCTGAGGGCATCGCGCCCGTGCCCGGTTTCGTAAGTGACGAGGCCGAATCGAGATCTTCACCCCCGCCGGGTGGCGCCGGTCGGACCGGTCGTCGGTGACCCTCGGTTGCGCCGACCGATGCCCGCGCCGAGGAGGTTGTCGTGTCTGTCCACAATGGAGTCCCCGAGCTGGTGCCGCTACGCACCGGGTTCGATACCGCCTGGCCGGGCTTTCGGCGCGGCCAGGTGCGCGCCTATGTCGAGCGGGTCGAATGCGAGGCGCGTGACCTGACCTCGGAACGCGACGACCTGCTCGCCCGCGTGCACAATCTGGCCGCGGAATTGGAGACGGTTCGCACGGAGAACCGGCGGCTGTCGGATCGGATAGATCGGATCAGCCGAACACCGGTTTCCCTGGCAGGTCTGTCCGAGCGCCTGCGCCGCATGGTCGAGCTCGCGCACCGGGAGGCCGACGGGATCATCGCGCGGGCCCGCGCCGTCGCGGAACAGACGTGGTCCGCCGACCGGCACGCGGAGATCCGCAGGCGGCGGTGCCACGAGCAGCTGATCCGGGAACTGGAACAGCGGCGGGTCGACACCGAGGCCGAACACCGGGCCCTGCTCGACGAGGCAAGGGAACAGGCCGCGAAGCTGACCGACGAGGCGGAGACCCGCCGCCGCGAGCTCGACGACCAGGCCGCCCACCTGCGCACCCAGATCCTCGGCGACTTCGAGACCGCGATGACCGCCCGCCGCGCCGAGGCGATGCGCGAGATCACGGACCTGCGCACCGGCGCCGAACGCGAGGCCGAGCGGGTGGTACGGGACGCGGCCGACCGGGTGATGCTGCTGCTACGGCACCGGGAACGGGTCGCGGCCGGGTTGCGGGCGGCGCGGGAGCTGGTGGCGGAGGCGGAGATCGGGCTGGATCCGTCGGTGGCGGGGCGGAGTTGTCCACAAGCCGTGGATTCGTCCACAGGTCCCGATCGAGGGATATTGACAAGCGGCGAGGCAGGCTAGGGTTCCTCGTATAGGGCGGGTTTGCCCCCCGGGTGGGTGGGGGCGTGCCCTGCGGTGTGATCGGGGCGGGCAGGAGATCGCGCGGGCGGAGTGCCGTTGGTGGGGCTGGTGTGGGTTGTCCACAAGCCTTGGGATTCGTCCACAGGTCCCGGCTGGGGGGTATTGACAGGTGTCATGATCGCCTAGCGTTCGTTTCGTGTGGCCCACCCCCTTGGTGGGGCGGCTTGACCTCATGTGGTCATTGCGCCACCGTGTCTGAGCAGGAGTTCGTTCATCTTCTCGACGGGTTTGTAGCCGCCGAGGGTCTCACGGGGACGGCCGTTGAGTTCCCGGGCGACCGCGTCGAGGTGAGCCTGGGAATGGACCGACAGGTCGGTCCCCTTCGGAAAATACTGGCGCAGCAGTCGATTCGTGTTCTCGTTCGTGCCCCGCTGCCATGGGCTGTGCGGGTCACAGAAATAGACCGGCATTCCGGTGGCCATGGTGAAGTACGCGTGATCGGCCATCTC
>NZ_KB894474.1 GCF_000374445.1 Actinokineospora enzanensis DSM 44649
GGACGGGTCTTTCTGTTCGGCGGATGCGTTGGTCGCACTTCCATCCTGCCGCCGAAAGACCCGTCCCCTCGTCTCAGCCCCTGCCGGCTGTCACCAACGTCATGACCCGCAACAACTAGCAAACAGCTAGCCGACAACCACCGATCGCTTAGCAGACGCTTAGCGCCCGACTAGCAGACGACTGGTCCCGCCACCGCAGACCACCGGACAAGATCACCTCGCCGACGAGGGCAGTACCTCCCGACCGCGCCGACTAGCGCGGCTGACCAGCGGCGCTAGTAGCTCGCTAGTCGCTCTATACATCATCGACGTGCCCACCAGCGCACCAGTCGACCAAGCCGGACAAGATCGTTCGCCTGGGTCGTAAAGAATCTTGAGATTGTCACGGGCGTGATCGGCCGGTCTGGGAGCGCACTAAGCACTGCTTGGGCGGTCAAGGTGCCCAGTGGTTGAAATAGTTCAAGATTTTTGTCGTTGCCGTGTCCAAAACCGGCCGTGATTCCGGAGTTCAGGGGCGTTCACACACCCCACCGCAGAGGACTCCTCATGGCCGCCTTGTCCGACAACGAACACCCTCGGCGTCGCCGCCGCACACCGACCGAAGGCCGAGACCGAGCCGATCAACGGAACCGCGCCGTTCCCGATCTTCCCGGGTCGCGGCGACCGGAGCACCGACGCCGTGTCCGCGGCCGTGCGCCTCGCCCGGCGACCGTCTGGCCCTGCGCCTCCAGCCCGACCCACCCCGCCGCCGCGGGTGATCTCGGGCGGCTGGCGCCGTGGCTGCTGACCGCCATCGCCAAGATCGTCACCACCTACACCACACCCGGCCAGAGAGTCCTGCTCGTCGGCACCGTTGACCTGTTCGACCCGACCGGCCCGGCCCACCTCGGCATCCCGCGCCCGGCCCGACCGAGCCCGTGGTCGGGCTTGACCGAAGCCGCTTGGACCGTCCTCCGACTCGGCCGCGGCACCCGGACCCACTTCGCCGGACCGGGCGCTATCGACCCCGCCACCCGGCCGGAGGCGTCGACCCGCCACAGCGCCACCAGCTCCCATCGAGCCCCCGCCGGGGATGGCCCGAGTGTGTCCGAGTCCGGACCCGGACCGCACGTCACGGATCTCCTCCGCACTGGCGGGCGTAGTCCGGCCTGGACCGCCGACGAGTCCCGGACTGAACCCGCCGGAGGTCCGACCGACGGGTCCGTCGACCGCTACGACCTGATCATCATCACGGTCCCACCCGGCGCCACGGACTGGCTGCGACCCGCCGGCTGGGTGCCCGTGTTGACCCCGACCGGCACCCTCGCGGTCATCACCCACAGTCACAGAAGGGGCGGTCGGCTCGTCGACCCCGCCACCACGGTCATCTCGCGGACCACCCGCGCGGGACTGCTCCTGCTCGACCGCGTCGTGCTCCTGACCACCACCCCGCGACGCGCACCAGCACGCCGCGGCAACCGCCCCGGAACCCTCGACCCGGCAGGCCCCGCCGACACCACCGAACACGCCGACCTCCTCGTGTTCACCACCCCCACGACCAACACCGGCGAGGCCCGATGACCACGAACACCCCCGACTTGTCCGACCACCCGGCCCCCGGCGGCGGCTCGGTCTGGCTCACCGGACAGACAGACCTCACCACCCAACTCGCCAACGGCGGCTACCACCCCCGCACCGCCACCGACCCCGACCTCATCCCGCCCGCTATCGCCGCGGAGATCATCACCCGCTACACCTGGCCCGGCGAACTCGTCCTCGACCCCGACTGCGGCGCAGGCACCACCCTCGTCGAAGCCCTCCGCCATCGGCGCCCCGCTCTCGGCCTCGCCAGAAACCGCCGTTGGTGGCGACTCGCCCGCGCCAACCTCACCGCTGCCAAGCACGCTGGCGCCTGGTCCGACGGCAGCATCCTCGACCACCCCGCCACCGACCTCACCCACGTCCGCGCCGCAGGCACCCACGGAACCGCCACCCTCGCCATCATTGCCCTCCGCAACCCCGCACGACCGGACGCGGTCACCGACCTCACCACCACGCTCAACCACACCCGCGCGGTCCTGCACCCCGACGGCCACATCGCCGTCGTCGCGGCACCCACCCGCGACCACCGCGGCGAACTCCTCGACCTCCCCACCACCATCCACACCGCCGCCCGCGCAGCAGGACTGGTCCACGTTCACCACGCCATCGCCCTCACCGCCGCCCTCCACCACGACCGCGTCCACACCCGCGCCACCCTCACCGAACGACGCCGAGTCCGCAGGCACCCCAGCGGTCGACCGATCGCATTGGTCGCTCACCGCCACGTTCTGGTCTTCTGCCCCGCTCATGTGGCCGTACTTGCCTGTACCGCTCGCGGTGTCCGCGACGTCGGCGGGCAAGCGATCAGGGCTGCGCGTTCCCACCGAAGCGGGCGGCTCGCGGAGCCGGTCATGGAAGGTGTCGCCGCATGAGCGCCCTGGCGCCGGTGCGGCTACGGATCGTCCCGGTCAGCTTTCGGGAGGTGACTGCCTTCATCGCGGCGCATCACCGGCACCACAGGCCGCCGCGGGGCATGAAGTTCGCCATCGGAGTGGAGCGCGTGGGCCAGCTTGTCGGAGTGGCCACTGTGGGAAGGCCCGTCGCCCGGTTGCTCGACGACAACAGCACCGTTGAGGTCACCAGGACGTGCACCCTCGGCCACCACGGTGCCAACTCCAAGCTGTACGGCGCTTGCTGGCGTGCGGCTCGGGCCATGGGCTACCACCGCTTGATCACCTACACCCAGCACGGCGAGACGGGAGCGAGTCTCCGCGCTGCCGGGCTGATCGCCGTCGCCGAGCTGCGCCCCCGTTCGGGCTGGTCCACACCGGGCAGACCGCGGCAAGACCGGGGTGTCGATGGGATCGCCAGGGTGCGCTGGGAGATCCGCGCGGGGGATGCCGACGTAGCCGCCTGACGGGAGACCAGTGGCAAGGCCCTGGGGGTTTGCGCTGCACGGTAAACAGCTGGTACAGCTGGCAATCCGGCACCACGATGACGGATTTCCGTACAGGCGCAGCCCTTTTCAGATGCTTCACCGACGAGGGCGAGTCAGTCATGTCCACACCACTGGAAGGCAGTGCCGATAGCGACGCCTGCGCGTGTCCGTCCACACAGAAAGGAGACCAGTCCACGAGCTACGAACTCGTGAACAGTGTCGATGAGTTGGCCAAGGCAGTTCGCGCGCTCGTGGCGAGATCACCGGTATCGGCGGAAGAACTTCTCACAGCCGATCAGGTCGGTGGCTTGTTCCACATGTCACCGCGGACATTGCGTGATCTCGCCGCGTCCGGGCAGATCCCTCATCGCCGGATCGGCAAGCACTACAGATTCAGCCGCGACGATATCGCGGCGATCATCCAGTTCGCGGAGCAAGCACAAAGGTCCGCATCACCTAGAGCGGGAACGACAAGAAAAGGAGGTCTCTCATGGCGTACGGCGAGTTAATCGGCAAGACATGGAGATCGCGATACAAGCGCCCGGACGGCACCTAAGGCAGCCAGTCCGGCTTCTCCTCAGAGAAGGCGGCGCTGGACTACGGCGACGAGCAAGAGGCGTTGATTCGGCGGAACATGTGGATCGATCCGCGTGAGGCCGAGACGCCGTTCGGTGTGTTCGCGGAGGGCTACCTGGCCGCGATCAAGCCTCGGCTCGCCGAGGGCACGGCGGCGAAGTACCGGTCGCATCTCGATACCCATCTGATCCCGCAGTGGGGCGACTGGCCGTTGATTGGCATCTTCAACAGCTACGTCGAGATCGAGAAGTGGGTCTCGGAGCTGCACGAGGAGTACGCCCAGACCACGGTGTCATCGATCTTCGCCACCTTCTCGACCTTCATGAAGGCAGCGGTCAAGGAACGGATCATCCCCGCCAGTCCGTGCAGTGGGGTGCGGGTGTCCTCGGGTGACTACGAGCTGGAGCGGTTCGTGGCCACGCCGGTGCAGGCGCTGCGGGCGGCGATGCGGCTGTATGAGGCCGGGCTCGGCGTCGGCGGGTTCACGCTCTGCCTGCTCGACGTCTACACCGGCGCCCGGTGGGGCGAGTTGGCCGGGCAGCAGCGGCACGAGTACGACGACCAGAGCAAGGAGATCAGTGTTCAGGCTCCGCTGAAGGAGGTCGGCGGGACGCTGAAGAAGCACGGCACGGCGTTGGTCGACATCCCGCCGCCGCAACCGGCCAGGCGTCGCCGCGGGCTCTCCGCTCGCAAGGGCAGGACGAAGACACCGGCCGGAATGAGATCGGTGCAGTTGCCGCCGAGTATCGCGGTGTTCTACGAACTGCTGCTCGACAGCAACCGTCGCGCGTTCGCCTTCACCACTCCCGAAGGGCATCCGTGGCGGCGGTCCAACTTCCGCCAGCGCTTCTGGCGTCGGGCCTGGGACGGTGTGAACCCCGACGCTCCGGCCGCGGAGAACCACGTCCCGGCGATCCTGCCGTGGTTCACCTTCCACGAAGGCCGCCACACGCACGCCACCTGGCTGACCGAGGACGGTGTTCCCGAGGTCGCCCGCCGGGCCAGGTTGGGACAGAAGATGAAGGGCATCGGCCGCACCTACGACCACGTGACCGAGGTCATGCGCAAGCAGATCCTCGACGCGCTGGAGGCGCGATGGGAGTCGAGCCTGATCGCCTTGACGACCGCCGAGCGGTCACGGTTGGTGATGTGGTTCCCGCACCTGAAGCCGGTGTTCGTCAGGCTGGAGATCGAATACCGTGACGGTAAGAATCCCGCCGTCTCCCAATCGTCTCCATTTGATCACTGAAGCCCCGCCCTCCGAGGTGGAGGACGGGGCTTGTGACCAGTGTATATAACTGGTGGGCGATACTGGGATTGAACCAGTGACCCCTACCGTGTCAAGGTAGTGCTCTCCCACTGAGCTAATCGCCCGAGGCGGAGGCGGGAATCGAACCCGCGTACAGGGCTTTGCAGGCCCTTGCCTAAGCCACTCGGCCACTCCGCCGGAACCCGAAGGGTCTGGCCCCCGGCGCAGAGGCCGAACCGCTTCCGAGCGGACGACGGGATTCGAACCCGCGACCCTCACCTTGGCAAGGTGATGCGCTACCAGCTGCGCTACGTCCGCAAGCCACCGGATTCCCGACCTGTCGTTTACCGACCGGCCTGTTCTCCGTGGTGCGTGCAGAACTCTATCGGACGCCTCTTCCCGGCTCCAAATCGGGGGTCGGGAAGGTGGCGTTCGCTCAGGTCAGGTCGGTGGAGATCAAGTGCGTGAGGGCCTCGTCGACGTCCACCCAGAGGTGTTCGTTGCCGGGGACGACCACGTCGTAGGTGCGGTCGAGGAAGTCGGCGAGCTCCTGGGCGGAGGCCTCGAAGACGGCGTGTCCGGAAGGGGAGCTGAGTTCGATCACGACGACCTCGGGGTCGTCGACGGCGGGGCGGATGCGGACATCGCCGTCGCCCGCCTCGGCGATGAGGCCGTCGGCGAGAAGGTCGCGAGCGAACACCCACTCGACCCAACCCGCCCGGCCGGTGCGGAAGGCCGCGACCACCGCGTACGGATCACGCGTGTCGTAGCGCAGCTCGACCTTCACCGGCACCGCGGGAGTCCGCGGCGCCAAGAGGTCGAACACCGCGGTCGACCGCAGCGTGACGTGATCGTTTCGCATCGTCGCTACCCTTCTGCTCCCCTCCCAGCCAAACGACTGAGTCCCTTCTATGTGACGCCACCACGCCGTGGCCGGGACGCGGAACGGGCCTACATCACCCGTCCGGTCCACTGCCATGTGCGCAGGGCGCTCGCGCCGCTTCGCAGAGTGACGAATCTGCTTGTGGCATCTCCATACTGGCGGGTTTTCGGCCGTGGTGGTAGCGCCCTGAGTACGAATATTCGTTCCCGGTTTTCCTCATCACCACCAATCCCGCGCTGACCTGGGCGGCTGCCCCGCAGCTGTGGCGGGAGCCACCTTCCCCCAGGTCACGGCTGGGTCAAGACGCCTGGCGAGCCGTCCGCGGACCCCGACGGCAGAATGGAACCGGGCAAAGTGGAAGGTGATGCGCGCGTGACCGACGAGACCGGTGAGAAACCGACCATGCGCCCCGCCTGGGCCGACCGAAACAACACCACCCGCACCATCTGGCGCGTCGGAGTCGGCCTCGTCGGCGGCCTGGTCCTCGCCGCTGGCATCGTCCTCATCCCATACCCCGGTCCCGGCTGGCTCGTCGTCTTCGCAGGCCTGGCCATCCTCGCCGTCGAGTTCACCTGGGCCCACCGCCTCCTCCGCTACGCCCGCGGCAAATACGACGCATGGACCGCCTGGCTCCGCCGCCAGCCCCTGCTCGTCCGACTGCTCATCCTCGCCCTCACCGGCGCCATCGTGGTCGCCACCATCTGGCTGCTGAACGGATTCGCCCTGATCGGAGGCTGGTTCGGCATCCACTGGCCGTGGTTGGGGTCCCCCCTTTTCGCCTGACCAAGACCGTCCTGTACTCTTCTCTCAGTCGATGCGGCCCACGCCGCACCGGGCGATTAGCTCAGCGGGAGAGCACTTCGTTCACACCGAAGGGGTCACTGGTTCGATCCCAGTATCGCCCACCAGCACAAACAGGGCCGGTTCGCAGTCTGCGAACCGGCCCTGCTGCTTGCTGAGTGACAAAGTGAGTGACTACGCCGCTGGCTCCTCCGGGAAGATGCCGTCCATGGTCCGCGCTCCGTCCTCGATGACCGGCCGGAGTTGGTGGCGGTAGACCCGCTCGGTGACCGCGGAGCCGCTGTGTCCTACCAGCCGTGAAATCACCTCGATCGGTGTCCCGGCGTCCGATAGCAGCGACACGAAGCTGTGGCGCAGCTCCCGGGGTGTCCAATCCTTGGGGTTGAGCTTCGCGGCCTTGACGATGCGTCGGAACGCCCTCCGGACGTTGTGCGCGTCGAGCGCGGTGCCGACCTGCGTGGTGAACACCAGGTCCGTCTCAACCCAGTCGGCACCGGCGAGCTTCCTCGCCATTGCCTGCCGCTCTTGCTGCTCCTTGAGCACGTCCACACACCGCTTGGGCAGTGCGAGAGAGCGCCGCGACTTGCGTGTCTTGGTGTCGCCCCCGGCCCGTACCGACCGCCAGACCGTGACGTGCGGGACTTTCGGTGGCTCGCTGTCCCCGTCCTCTCGGAGATCGACGTGTAACCAGGTGAGCACCCTCAGTTCCTCTGTCCGCGCACCGATGAGGATAGAGGGGTAAGAGAATTATTCTGACGGGGATAGCGCCCGTCTCCGTGCCGGTCAGGGGCGTTGGCCGAATCCGGCACGCGGAACGGGTTCCTTCGTGAGCCGTCCGAAGGGAATGCAGCATTGGGCCATTCGGGGATGGTCGAGCGAACTCAGGCCAAGCTACCCCCGGCGACCGTTGGTGTGGCCTACAACTGTTCGGCGCCCAAGGACACCCCCCGCGCCCAGTTCCACCCTCGGTCGGTCTACCTGCAGGATGTGCCGCCCGTCCTGCGCCCACATCCGCCCCACGGCGACCCGCCGCGCAGCCGCATCCGGCTCGTTCCACACTGCCGCATAGCGGTCCGCCAACTCGATCGCATCGGACACGACTCCCGGGTCAAGGCGGAGGTCGGCCACCAGGCCACGAGCGTCCACACCAATCGCGCCACGTCACCGGAGCAGGGGGTCACCGGCGCCGCGGTGCTCAGCGACACGCTGTACTGCGAGGGGATGGTCGACCGCACCGACGGCAACGGCCGGTTCACGGCGAACTACCTGTGCTCGACCCCCAACGATAAGGTGTACTGGTCGTTCTACATCGCACCCGCCGTCCAGGCGATCATCGTGTCCAATGTCAACAGGACGGCATGCGGTGGTGGCGCAACAGCTACGTCCAGCCCAAGAACTCGCCGCACAACGTGCCGAAGAACTACATCTTCCACGGCACGTTCAACCCCGTGTACGGCAGTGACCACTTGGACTACCAGGACTACTTCACATTCCGGCACAACGTGGGCAGTGGCGGGACCGGCTCCCTGACAATCGCGGGAGCGGTTGACCTCATTCACGACTACTGACGTGCCACAATCAGGTCATGGCAGATGACCTGACTCTCGCACGCGACCTAAACCCCCCGTGGCGGGTACTGCGCGTGGAGCTTCACGAGGACGTTTATCCGCCGCCCGAGGGGTTGCGGACACCGACGAGCGTTGCCGTGGAAATCGGTCCGGAACAAGGCGGGACTTCGCAGATCGCCCTCTACTCACTCGACGTCGAAAGAGGACGGGCGCTCACCGTGTTCGCGGGCCAGATCCAGGACCACATCATCGACTCCACCGGGGGGCGCGCGGTGCCCGCCTGTCCGGGCCACCAACACCCGCTTTCACCCGGTTCTGTCGACGGTGTCGCCAGTTGGCTGTGTCCGGTCGACGTCGGTCACCACCATGAGCTGATCGTGCCCGTCGACTGAGCCGGGCCGCGCAGGGGGTTGGTGTCCCTGAGGCCGGTGGGGTCGGCAATTCCCCGGCGAGGAATGGCCGATCTGCACCGGATCGGCTACACAGGACTCGTGTCCACTCCGCGCCTTGCCGACGACCTGCGGACCTGGCGGTTGCGCCGCAAGGTCAGTCAGATCGAAATGGCGCTGCGCGCCGGGACGACCCAGCGGCACGTCAGCTTCATCGAAAGCGGTAGCTCCCCCCGGGCGCGCCATGATCATCTGGCTGGCGGAGTCGTTGGACGTGCCGTTGCGCGAGCGCAACACCCTGCTGTTGACTGCGGGCTCGCCCTCGCCTAAAGGTTGTCCCGTAGCGCCGTCTCGGCGCTATCGATGATCTTGGTGTGGAGCAGGTGATCAGGGCGGGCCGGCCGGAGTGGGTGCCGGTGTTCACGGGCTTGTCGGTGCCGGTGTTCCGCAAGCGCGTGCGGGTCGTGGCCCACCGGGGTGGCGAGCAGACCGGCACTGGGGTCTGTCGCTGGCGGATCGGGTGTTGCTGGTGGCGGTGTACTACCGGACGAATCTGACCTTCCGGCAGGTCGCGCTGCTGTTCGGGATCTCGAAGTCCGCAGCGGGCCGCGTAGTGGATCACCTGGCGCCGCTGCCGGCGCTCGCGCCGGTTGCCCGCCGGCACAGCCCGGACACCGTGCTGATCGTGGACGGCACCCTGGTGCCCACCCACGACCGCACCATCTCCGCGTCGTCGAAGAACTACCGGTACTCGGTGAACATGCAGGTCGTCATCGACGCCGACACCCGCCTGATCGTCGCGGTCGGCGACCCCACCCCCTGGCAACCGCAACGACTGCCGCGCCTACACCGACTCGCGCGTCGACCGGCAGTGCCGGGGCGCGAACGTGATGGCCGACGGCCGCTACCAGCGCA
>NZ_KB894475.1 GCF_000374445.1 Actinokineospora enzanensis DSM 44649
CACGCCGTGGACCCGCCGATACACGGCCGACGTTCTGGGTCGCACCACTAGGCCAGATCCGCCAAGCTGCCCGTGCGCAGGTCATCCGCGCTGACCGTGGATTGCTTGTCCACCAATGCCTGCAACGCGTCGCCGTCGTCCCACGAGTTCACGTTCATCGCGCCCTGGACCCGGCCTTCCCGCGTCCAGAAAGCGATGAACTCCCGGGCCGCGATATCACCGCGGATGACCAGCTCGTCCAGTTCCGGATCGAACAGCCCGCGCACCTCCAGACCGAGGTCGTACTGGTCGGAGAAGAAATACGGGCTCGACGAATACGGTTCGGCCGCCCCGATCAGGCTTCCCGCCACCGTCGTGCCCTGGTCCTTCGCATTCGCCCAGTGCTCCACGCGGACGCGTTTGCCGTAGCGGGGGTGCAGGTGGGCGGCGATATCGCCGATCGCGAACACGTCCGGGGCCGAGGTGCGCAGGGTCGCGTCGACCGCGACGCCGCCCGTCTCGGCGATCTCCAGGCCCGCCGCCTCGGCCAGCTCGACGCGGGGGGACGCGCCGACGCCGACCACGACCACGTCGGCGTCGAGGGTCGTGCCGTCCGCCAGGCGCACGCCGGTGACGACGCCCTCGGTGCCGGTGAACTCCGCGACGCCGACGCCCAGGTGCCAGGTGACGCCCTCGGCGGCGTGGACGTCGCGGAAGAACTCGCCGATGCGGGGGCCCAGGGTGCGGTGCAGGGGGAGCGGGAGCGGTTCGACCACGTGCACGGTGGCGCCGTGCTTGCGGGCCGCGGCGGCGACCTCGCAGCCGATCCAGCCCGCGCCGACGATCACCACGCGGGCGTCGGCGGTGAGCTCGGCGCGGAGGGTGAGCGAGTCCTCCAGGGTGCGCAGGGTGTGCAGGTTGGCCAGGTCGGCGCCGGGGATCGGCAGCCGCCGCGGCTGCGAGCCGGTGGCCAGTACGAGCCGGTCGTAGGGGTGGGTGCCGCCCTGGTCGTCGAGCACGGCGCGCTCGCCGAGGCGCAGTTCGGTGACCGTGGTGCCGGTGCGCAGGGCGATGTCGCCGTAGAAGTCGTCCTCGTGCACCCAGTCGGGCTCGTCGGTGTCGCCCAGCAGGATGCCCTTGGACAGCGCCGGTAGCTCGTAGGGACGGTTGGGGTCGCGGCCGATCAGGGTGATCTCGCCGGGGTAGCCGCGTTCACGCAGCGAACCCGCGGTGCTGGCGCCCGCGAGCCCGGTGCCGACGATGACGATGCGGTGTGGCTCAGCCATGCCTGGGATTCCCCCACTCCTGTAGTGAAGCCGGCGTGTGCGCAACGTTAGTCGTCAACGACCTGCCGCGCGCCCCCGGAAAATCTTGAGATCACATCACCTTTCCCGTCACGGGTCGTTACCGTCCCCGTCACCACTGATGGAGAGAGACGACCCGAAAGTGGTCAGGGTGCGAGAGGTGGGTGCGGTGAACAGCCACAGGGAGTGGTCGGTCAACTGTCGCGACATCGCGGGGCGCAAGCGCGATGTGACGGTGTTCGTGCGGCAGGGGCAGGTCGTGCTCGTCGCGCCGCCCGGCGAGACCGCGATCCTGTCGCCGCTCGACGTGGGCAGGCTGCGGGCCGCGCTGCGTGACGCGGTGATCGACGCCTCGGTGGAGCCCACCCCGGACGGCCACCGCTGAATGGCCCCTACCGGCCGTGATCGGCTTTGGCGGGTTCGGCGACCGGTTCGGCGCCGAGCCCGCCGCCCAGCCCGGCCTCGGCCGGGACCGCCGCGGGTCCGGTCAACCGCGGCGCGGCCGGGCGCAGCACCGCGAACAGCACGATCCCCGTGCACGCCAGCACCGCGATCACGATCGCCATCGGCAGCGCCGTCTGCCCGCCGCCCAGTCCGACCAGCGGCGAGGTGATCCCGCCGATGACGAACTGCAACACCCCCAGCAGCGCGGACGCCGCGCCCGCGTTCTCGCCGTGGTCGGCCAACGCCAGCGCGGTCGAGTTCGGGCTGACCATGCCCACGCACACCACGGACACGAACAGCGCCGCGAGCAGGAACGGCAGCGGCAGCGCGAACGCCACCGACGCCAGCACGCCGAGCCCGCCCACCGCGGCCACGACCAGCGCCGACACCAGCAGCACCCGCGGCGCGAACCAGCGCAGCAGCAGCGAGTTCAACTGCGACACCAGCATGATCCCGAGCGCGTTCCCGGCGAACACCAGGCTGTACTCCTGCGGGCTCATCCCGTGGATGTCCTGCAGCACGAACGACGACCCGGCGATGTAGGCGAACATCGCCCCGCCCACGAACCCCGCCGCGGCCGCGTACGCGAAGAACGACCGCTCGGTGCCGATCTTCACGTAGGTGCGCAACGTACGGCGCAGCTGCGGCCTGCCCCGGTACTCCGGCGGCAGCGTCTCGGGCAGGAAGAACACCACCACGGCCAGCAGCACCGCGCCGAACGCGGCCAGCGCGACGAAGATCCCCTCCCACGAGGTCCACCGCAGCAGCTGCCCGCCCACGATCGGCGCCAGCAGCGGCCCCAGACCGTTGACCAGCATCAACGCCGAGAAGAACTTGGCCATCGCGGCCCCGGAGAACATGTCCCGCACGGCCGCGCGGGCGATCACCACCCCCGCCGCCGCGCTCAGCCCCTGCGCCAAACGCAAGGCCGCCAGCGCGTACACCGACGGTGCGACCACGCACGCCACCGAGCTGGCCGTGTACAGCGCCAGCCCGACCACCAGCGGGCCGCGCCTGCCGAACGAGTCCGACAGCGAACCGGCCACCGCCTGGCCAACCGCCAGACCGATCATGAACGTGGTCAGCGTCAGCTGTACCTGGGACGGCCCGGTGTGCAGCCGCTCGGCCAGCTCCGGGAACGCGGGCAGGTACATGTCGATCGACAGCGGACCGAACGCCGACAGCCCGCCCAGGATGAGCGCCAGGCGGACCTGCATGGATCGGGACGGAGCGGACACCGATCCAGTCTAAGAACGACGGGGCACGAAACATCCGGCGATAGGACGAAGGCCACTGTCACGATCCACTGACCGCCACAGTGCGGCCACGAGGTTGCGCGCTCTCGAAAGTGGGAACAACCATGCGGCCAGATGGGTGTGGTTGGCGGTGAACGGGTGAGACTGATCACCTGGGCGGAGGACACTGGTGTTGCCTTTGGTGACCGGTCACGCGGGTCGTGCCGAATGTCGCCCAGAGGCTTGACACACTGGGGGCGAGACGGGGCGGGAGGGTGCCATGACCGAGCCGATCGACGCGGTGCTGGTGGAGGCCGCGCAGCTCACCGCGGTCGGCAGGCCCGCCGACGCGATCGCGTTGCTGCGCCCGGTGCTGGTCGTCCATCCCGACAATCCCGAAGCCTGGTGTCGGCTCGCGGCCGCCCTGCTGGACGCGGGCGACTATCAGCTGTGCCTCGACGCGGCGAAGCGGGCCATCACCCTCGGTGAGCGCTCCTGGGCGCACCGGCTCGCCAGCCTGTCCCTCTCGGAGCTGGGCAGGCACGACGAGGCCGTGGTCTCCGCCCGCGAGGCCGCCCGCCGCGACCCGCAGGACTGGCGCTCCCAGGTCACGCTGTCGGAGGTGCTCGGGCCGCGCTCCCCGCACGAGGCGTTGGCCGCCGCCCGCCACGCGGTGACGATGGCGCCCGAGGTGCCGCGCACGCACGAGATCCTGGGCCTGGCCGCCGACCGGGTGCACGACCAGGACCTCGCCCGCCGCGCGTACACCGACGCACTGCTGCTGGACCCGGGCAATACCGAGGTCCGCGCCAAGCTCGACGGTCTGACCCGCGCGGCACCGGCGCCGGTGCGACCTCCGCGCCGCCGTGGGTTCGCTCGCCGACTCAGTGACTCAGGTGAGTGGGCGCAGCCCGCGCGTGAGCGGTGGAACGAGCGGGTGCTGGGGCGACGGCCGGAGGCGGAGCCGCGACCGGACGAGCCGGGGCGGCACGGGGACGCGTCGGAGGAGCTGCTGATCGCGTCCGGCACGGGCGTGGCCTCGCCGCTGCTGGACGGTGCGTCCGACCCGGTCGCGGGCAGGGCTGTCGTGGACGCGGCTTCCGCGTCCGCCGGTGGGATCGTTCGCGACAACGGTCCGGACAGCGTGGTGTCCGGTGGGGTTGTCGTGGGGGGTGTTGTCGCCGAAGGTGTGGTTGTCGGCGAGAACCGCACGGACGGTGCTGTGCCGGACGGTGTCGGCTCTGGCAGCCTTGGCGCTGCCGCGACCCTCGGGGGCGTGGCTGCCCGCGATGGCCGCTCGGAAGGTGCTGCCGGTATGGACAGTGGCGTGTCCGGTGACGCGGACGCGGGCTCGACGCCGGGCACCGCGGCCCCGACCGCGGATGGCGCTGACGACGGGTCGGTGGCGAAGGTGATCCCCGTGTTGCCACGGCGGATCCGCACGTCGCGGCGGCCCGCGCTGGTGCCCGACCCGCCCGAGCCCGATCTGTCCCAGTCCGACCTGCCCGAGTCTGATCTGTCCCAGTCCGGACCGCCCCAGTCCGGACCGCCCGAGTCCGACCCGCCCGCGCGGAAGGCCCGATCGGGCGCCGTGGGTGTGGAGTCCGGGCAGGATGGCCCGGTGCGAGGTGGCGCCCAGCGGACGGCGGGGGAGAGCGAGGAACGGGCGGCGCGGCCGTGGACGGTGGAGGCCGAGTGGCGGCAGCGCATGTCGTCGGTCTGGCCGGTGCCCGCGGACCCCGACGACGCGGACGAGATCGAGCCGCTGATCGAGGTGCGCGCCGAGCCGCGGCCGGAGACCCGGACCGAGACACGGACCGAGCCGAGGACCGAGACACAGACGGGGACACAGGCGGGGACACGGCCTGGGATGCGGGCCGAGCCGCCGGTGCGGCCGCGTGTGGAGCGGCCGGTGGAGCAGCGGTCCGAGCCGATCACCAAGCCGCTGCGGGTGGCCGACATCATCTCGGCCGGTGCCGAGTCCGACCCGACGGCGGAGATCCCGGCGACCCGGGTGCCCGCGGTCCACGCGCCCGAGGACCGGACCGCCGAGATGGCCACGTCCGGCGCGCCCGCCGAGGAGCGGCCACGGATCGTGCCGGGGCGGCGGCGGCCGAGGCGGCCGGTGCGCGCGTCCCGGGAGCCGGTCGAGCCGGTGAGCGACCCGGGATCGGTGGGGACTGCCGAGCGGAAGATGGTGTTCGGGCGGGCGCAGCGCATCGCCCTGTGGCTGATCATGCGGCGGTCGTCCGGGTGGCTGGCGGTCGGCGGGTTCGTGCTGTGGTTGGCGGGCAGGCCGGACCCGAGCCCGTTGCTTGGTTGGTTCTCGTTGACATTGCTCGTGGTCGTGATCGGCGCGGCGGCCGTGGGATATCGGGCAATTCCGGCAAATAACCGATTGGAACCGCGCGAACTGGCCCGGCGGCTGCCGTTGCTCATGGCCGGGGTGGCCTTGTTGGCGGTCGGCACACTGGCGCTGGCGGTGTGGACCCTGGCCCTCGCACTCGGCGCGGGCGGGACATTCCTGCTGCTCGGGGCGGCCGTGCCCGCGCTCGCCTCGTGGCTGGTGGGCTGGGTGGGGCTCTGGCGGATACGTACGGCGGCCCGATAAAGTTCCCGCCGTCACTCTTCCGGGGGAACCGAGGGTCGGGGCCCTGCGTCGGTAACTCCGGAAACGTCATCTTTCAGCTGGGGGAACTCGGTGCGTGGATTCTGCGGTCTTCTGATCGTTCTCGGCTTCGGCTCGGTGGTGCTGCACTACACCGACGTCCAGTTCCGCCTGCTGATGTGGGCGGAGCCGTGGCAGCCCGGCATCGGCGCGGCCATCGGCGCGGGCGGGGTGCTGATCCTGGTGCTGATCACCGCGTTCAGCAAGAAGCAGGCCCCGAGCCAGCCGCCCGCGCCCGGTCTCGCCCCGCCGCCCGGACAGTCCTACGCGCCCCCGCAGCAGCAGGGCTACCCGCAGCAGCCGATGGCCCCGCAGGGCATGCCCCAGCAGCCGATGATGCAGCAGCCGATGGTTCAGCATGCCCCGCAGCAGCAGGGTTTCGCCCAGCCGGGTGCGCCGGTCCCGCCGCCGCAGGGCTACGGCCCGCCGCAGGGCCAGCCGGGTTTCCCGCCGCCCGCGGGCCAGCCGCAGCAGGGCCAGTGGGGTCCGCAGCAGCCGCCGCGCTAACCGGGGGAGTGGGCAGTGGGCGGTCACGCGCAGTACCAGAACGAGATCTACCTCCAGGGCCTCGCTGACCGCACGCCCCCGTTCACCACGGACAACACCAGACTCGCCGACGTCGCCGGGGCCACCATGGACCCCGGCGCGTTCGGTTATGTGGCGGGTGGCGCGGGCTCCGGCGCCACCACGCGAGCCAACCGCGACGCTTTCGACCGCTGGCGGATAGTCCCGCGCGTGCTGACCGACGCGACCGAGCGGGACCTGTCGGTGACGGTGCTGGGCACGTCGATGCCCGCGCCGGTGCTGCTGGCCCCGGTGGGTGTGCAGTCGATCGTCCACCCGGACGGTGAGCTCGCCACGGCCCGCGCGGCCGCCGCTCTCGACGTCCCCATCGTGCTGTCGACCGCGTCGTCGTTCCCGCTGGAGGACGTCGCGGCGGTGGCGGGGCCGCGGTGGTTCCAGCTGTACTGGCCCAACGAACCTGATGTCTGTGTCAGCCTCCTCCGCCGGGCCGAGGACGCCGGTTACACGACGTTGGTCGTCACCCTGGATACGTGGACATTGGCTTGGCGTCCGCGCGACCTCGATCGGGCCTACCTGCCGTTCCTGCGCGCGACCGGGGTGGCGAACGCGTTCACCGATCCGGCTTTCCTGGCGGGGTTGGCGAAGTCGCCCGAGGAGGACCAGGCGATGGCGATCCTGCGGTGGGTGTCGCTGTTCACGGGGACGGACAAGCGCTGGGAGCAGCTGCCGTTCCTGCGTGAGCACTGGGATGGACCCATTGTCCTGAAGGGCATCCAGCACGTCGCCGACGCGCGGCGGGCCGCCGACGCGGGTATCGACGGGATCGTGGTCTCCAACCATGGCGGCAGGCAGGTGGATGGTGCTGTCGGGTCGTTGGAGATGCTTCCGGAGATCGTCGCGGCGGTGGGGGATCGGATGGAGATCCTGTTCGACTCCGGTGTCCGGACCGGGGCGGATGTGCTGAAGGCCTTGGCCTTGGGCGCGAAGGCCGTGCTGTTGGGCCGTCCGTATGTGTATGGGCTGGGGTTGGCCGGTGAGGAAGGCGTCCGCCACGTGGTGCGCGGGCTGTTGGCCGATCTGGACCTGACGCTGGGCTTGGCGGGCTACCGCTCTCCGGCCGAACTGACCCCCGCCGCACTGCGCGGCTAGTGGGTCGCACCACTAGGTCCGCGGCTAGGCCTTCGGCCCCCGAACCAATTCTACCGGCGGCCACCGACATTCCGGGCTCGCCGGTGATCTTGCCTGTGGACAGCCGACGTTATCCACAAGCAAGATCGCCGCGCGCCGGAAATGTCGGCCGCTCCAGGTAGAATTGACATCAGGGGACCCCTTGCGGGTTGTCCACAACCAAGGCGAGTCATCCACAGGTGTGGCGGGATGCTTGACAGAGCCCGGGTTCGCGCCCATCCACAGGCAAGATCGCCAGCGAGCCTCGATTGTCGGTGGCTGCCACTAGTGGTGCGACCCAGAACGTCGACCATGTCTCGACCCGCCCACGACGTGCCTGACGGCACCGCCGAAACGACCAAGTACATCCAGTACG
>NZ_KB894476.1 GCF_000374445.1 Actinokineospora enzanensis DSM 44649
CGACGACCAGGCCGCCGACGAGCCGCAGGCCGAGGTCCCCGAGACCGCCCAGGCCGACGCGGACGCCAGCCCGGAGGAGAGCACCGGCAAGACCGCCGAGCCCGCGCCCGAGTCGTCCGCATCGAGCGGTGATGCAGGCGGCATCGCGGCCGCGTTGGCCCAGCGGGCCAGCGAGACCACCGCCACCGGCGAGCTGTTGATCCCGGCATCCGCAGTCGCGCCGCACCCGTTCAACAGCCCGAGTCGGTCGCTGCCGCAGCCCGGAAACGCCCGGTGGGACGAACTGGTGTCCACCGTCCGCGCCAGCGGGGTGACCGTGCCCGCCAAGGTCGTCACAGCAGCCGCGTTCCTGGCCGTCCGCCCCCAGACGGCGGACCAGATCGGCAACGCCGAATACGTGGTGATCTACGGTCACCGCCGCCGCGCCGCCTGCCTGGAGACCGGGCGTCCTTTGAAGGCCATCGTCGATGACTCCGTCATGGAGAACGACGGCGACCTAGAGGCCTTGGCGCAAGAGAACCTGGGTCGGGAAGACCTCACCGAACTCGAAGACGCGCAGATGTTGGCGAGGTTCTTCGAGGTGAACAAGAAGGAATCCCAAAGGTCTCTCGCCCGGCGATTGGGCCGTGACCAGGCCACCATTTCCCGTAGGCTCGCTCTTCTCAAGACCGCCCCGGAAATCCAAGCGGCCATCACGGACAAGAAGTTCGCGGCCACTGATGCAGCCGTCATCGGCGGGAAACTCCCCTACGAGCCCAACGGCAAGCGCGACGGACGCGAGTCGGATGAGCGCTTGGCGGAGCAGCGCACCGCCGTAGAGCTGGTCAATCAAGGCCGCACGGCCACGGCCGCGTGCGAATGGGTCATCGCCGCCCGAGCAAGCGCACAGCAGGCCGCCACGGAGGGCCTGGACCTGATCGAGCCCGCCACCGCGTTCGGGGACCGCCACTACGAACACGCCTGCCGTGACGAGGCCGCCGCAACCGTCGCGCGCGAGGCCGGCTTGCTGGTCGCCACGATCGACAAGCAGAACGGCGCACTGCGCTACTACACCAAGGCCAAGCCCGACCGCCCCCAGGCCACGGACCGCGAGGAAGCCGAGAAGGCGGAGGCGAAGGCGCGCAAGGACGCCCAGACCAAGCGCCGCGAAGCCTGCGTGAAACTGATCACGAGCCCCCTTCCTCAGAAACAGCTAATCGACCTGCTGTCCCGCCAGTACGTCAACGGGATGGCGCACGGGGCGACCAGCAGCGAGGCCTACACCCTCGCGGGCAAACTGTGGTTCGCATCCGGCTTGACCCCCAACGTGGGGGACGAGTGGAAGGAATCCATGCGACGGGAAGGCACGTCGCGGATCCTCAACCACCACGCCGCGTGGGTTCTCGCAGTCGCGGCGTTCGAGATCCGCGCCAGCCAGAACCACCGCGAGTGGGACGCACTTGACCTCGAGTTCTTCGAGCTCTTGGACGAGCGCGCCCGCTACGTCCCGACCGAGTGGGAACGGCTTCGTCTGGCCAAGGCGATCACCGCCGCCGAACCCGGAGACGACCCAGAGGAGACAGGGGAGGAGCCCGCCGCCGAGCCCGAGCCCGCCGAGCCCGAGCCCGCCGCCTAGACCGGTTCCCCTGGGGTCGACAGCCACGACCCCAGGGGAAACCCGGCGGGCGCGAATCCCGCAGTCCGGCGCATCGAGCGCCGAACAGCGGCCGCCGCCGGGGCGCCTCACCGCGGGCGCGGAGCTGATCGCGTTTCGGCGCATCGAGCGCCGAAACGCGACCGGGTAGGTGCCCGGCATAGCGACCGAGCTCACCCAAACGCCCACGCGGTGATGCAGCAGTCATCACCTTCCCCCACTAGCTGAAGAAGGACCCCATGGGCATCTACGCCGTAGCAAGCGTCTCCGGGTCGGCCGGAAAGTCGACCAGCGCCACCGCACTAGCCGTCCAGACGGCCCTCCGGCACAAGCGCCGAACGCTGCTCATCGACTTCGACGCGCAGGGCAACGCGACCACCTGGTTCGGTATCAAGACCAACGGACCCACCATCGCCGACGTCCTGCTCGGTAGGGCCACGATCGAAGAAGCCGCGATCCCGATCCCGGACGTTCCCGGCCTGTTCCTCGTGCCCGCATCCCGGGATGGACTCGACACCGTCCAGGTGCATCTCAGCCGCCGAGTGGGCTCCGAAATGGAGTTCTACGAAAAGCTCAGCTCCTACGACGACGCCTACCACGTCATCATCGACTGCGGAGGCAGCATCAACGTCCTCGTGATCGCCGCCATGCTGGCAACGCAAGCCTGGGAAGACACCCCGCGGCGGCTGAACCCCGAAGACGAGTCGAGCCCCATGGACCGCTCGGGGATCATCACCTGCACTCAGCCCATGCCCAAGGAGAACGAAGGCATCCCCGAACTGGTCCGTCAGCTCGAAACGATCAACAAGACGTATCGCCTCAAGATCGAACTGTTGGGCGTTGTCCCCTGCATCGTGCCACCGCAGAACGCAGGCGACGTCTACATAGAACAGTTGGACGACCTCTACGACGTGTACCTCGACCGAGTGACGCCCCCGGTCCGGCGTTCCGCCGTGGTGCCGGAGGCGTACAGCCACGGCATCCCGCTGCCGCTATACCCCAAGGCGCGGATCGTCGCGGGGGACTACGAGAAGGTGCTCACGCACCTCAACACGGCGAACTGCCTCGGATAGTTGCCGCTCAGCATGAAAACCCCGGCGCAAGAAGGCGACTCAAGCAAGCGGCCCCGCCCAAGCAGCGTCTCCATCGACCACGGCCGCCACGGCCTCATCCGGGCCGCCGTCCGTCTGGTCAGGAAACGCACCGGCCGCCACCTCACGGTGAGGCAACTGGTCGCGGACGCCGTCGACTCCTGGATCCGGCAGATCGAGCGCGACTACAACGACGGGCGGCCGCTCGACCCCGACACCACGCCCATGCCGCCCGGTCGGAACATCGACACCACCTGAATACGCCCCGATGCAGCCTGCATCACGAGGCCCCCGGCAGCCAGCCGGGGGCCTTTTGTTTAGTTACGTAGCGGGCTACGAAACGAAACAAAACGAAAGATACGTTAGACACGGAAGTAACGAAACGATATGCTCGCCGCATGACCGACCCAGCAGCGGCCCCCGCCGTGACGTCCGACGTCGTGACCTGCGCTTTTCCCGGGACGCCCTCCTGCACGCGCCCAGCGCAACGCGACCAGGCCACCGGCCGCCCCGGGAAATACTGCGAGCAGCCCGGCCCCAACGACGGGCCCGTGCACAACCGCGCGAACGCGTGGAAAGTCCGGCAGAAAGAGAGGGGCGGCACCCCGAGCCGCCCGGGAGGGGAGCCCGTCGAGACCTCGCCCCGCCCGATCACCATGGCCACCGCCACCTTGGGAGAGCAGCTCCGAGAACTGCCCAGTCAGCTAGGGGCCTTCCGGAAGTGGGTGGACGGCGTGGTCGCCCAAGTGCAGATCGCCGGGGATCTCGACGCCGCCGCCGCCGAGGTGGACGAAGTGGTGCGCAAGGCCGAGGCACAAGTCGCGGTTGCGGAACAGCTCCGGGCGACCGCCGAACGCGATGCCCAGAAAGCTCTTCGTCAGGCGGAGCAGGCGGAACAACACAGTGAGGATGCCGACGCCGCCGCGAGCGAGGCCACCGCAGAGCTGGAGGCCGTCCGTGCCCAGATGAAAGAGACGGTCACCACCACCTCCGCAGCGGTACAGGAAGCCGAGGAACGCGCCGAAGCGGCGCGGGCCGATGCCCTCGAGCGAATCGCGGCCGCCGAGGCCTCAGCCACCGGCCGGGTGAAGGAGATCGAAAGCGCCGCCGCGGAGCGGGTCGCCGCCGCCGAGGCCAGCGCCGCGGAGCGGATCGCGGCGGGCGAGGCCGCTGCCAACGACCGGATCGCGGCCGCCGAGGCTGAAGCAGCCAGCAAGGTCACCGCCGCCGACGACCGGGCGAAGGAAGCCGAGCGAGTGGCCGCCGAGCGGATCGCGGCCGCCGAGACGACCGCGACCAAGGAACGCGAAACACGCGCACAAGCCGAGATCGCACAGCGGGCCGCCGAAACCTCGCTAGCGGACGCACATGCCGAACTGGACCGTGCACGCCAGGAAACGCGGGACGAGCGAGACCGGTTGACTGGCGAGCACGCCGAGCGGGTGAGCGAGCTGCGAGCTCAGCACGAGGAGCAGGTGACCGCCCTCCGTGAGCGCATCGCCGACCTGCAAGGCCAGGTCACCGCCGCCCGCGCCGACGCGAACCAGGCACGGGCGGACGCTCGTGAACAGCACGAGCAGGACGCCACCACGCTGACCGACGTTCGTGCCGAACTCGCCGACGCCCGGCAGAACGCCCGCGACGAGCGAGACCGGTTGTCCGTCGAGCACGCCGAGCGGGTGAGCGGGCTGCGAGCTCAGCACGAGGAGCAGGTGGCCGCCCTCCGTGAGCGCCTGGTCGAACTCAAGACCGACCTCGACACGGCACGCGGCCAGACCCAAGCTGGTCGGCCCCAGGGCTAGACCGGCACCGCGGCGGGGTGATGCGGGCTGCATCGCCAGAGAACGATGCAGCCCGCATCACCCCGCCTCCGCCATGGCGTCTATGCCGGAAGCATCCTCGAGCCGGGTCGCCTTGTCCTCCGCCGCCGCACCGACCCCGCCCGCTCGCCGGGCCCGGACCGGCTTGAGCCCGAGGGACGTGAGTTGACGCGGCGACCACCCGCCCGTCTTCGCGTTCTGCCACGCGGCGGTCAAGGTCGCCCGCGCCACGGCGGCCGCCTCTTCCGCCGCCAGTACCACCGGCCCCACCGCCAGCGCCACTTGTGCGGGCAGCCCCACTGCGGACTCTCGCGCGGTGCGCGCCAAGGCGTCCGTGCGCGTCACCGCCTCCTGCGCCGCCACCAACTCCCGGATCAGCGCCACCCGGCTGAGGCTCTGCTCCTCCTGGATCTTCGCGGCCTGCTCCACCGCCGTGTTCGTCCCCATGCAGGCCACGTTACGCGCGCTCCGAGCGGTTGTGGTCCGGGTTTCACCGCGTCCGGCTGCCTGCCGCGCGCTCCGTTCTCCGGTGGTTCCAGGGGAGCCGGGTTGGCGGCCGTCCGGACCCAAAAAGCGCGGGTCCGGACGGCCGCCAACCCGGCGGAAAGACTCCTCCGCCCGGAGGTGAGCCAAAAAGCGCGGCTCTCCTCCGGGCGGAGGAGCAAGATAGAGTTTTCCTATGGAAAACTCGCCGCCGACCGCCGCCGCCGTGGCACACTGGTTGCACAAGGAGGTGGTGGGGGAGTGTCCGCACAACGACGACGAGGCCGGTTGCCCGGTGGGGAACGGCGCACCGATCGGACCGGTCCTATCGACTGGGCCCCCACTGAGCTGGCCGTCGTCAGCGCGGCCGCCGACGCTCGCAACCAGTCGGTGACCACCTTCATCGCCGACGCCGCTCTCGGTGTCGCGGCCGGGAAGTACGCCGCAGCCAGCCAGCCGCTCGGCGGTCTCACCGCCGAGCAGGTGACGTTGCTCCGCGCGATCCTCGAAGAGCTCATGACCCATCGCCGCCTGCTGGCCAACGCGACAGGCCTGCTCAACCAGATCGCCGCCGCCAGCAACAGCGGCGCCCCCCAGTCCGCCGAACGCATCGCGGCCGCCGTGCGGTACCTGGTCGACCAGGTGAAGCGGGTGGACCAGGTGAGCGCTCGCCTCGCCGACGCGGTCATGCCGGACTAGGCACGCCGGTGATCGTGAAAGAGGCCCCGCGGGGGTCCAACACCGTCGGCTTGCTCCAGTACCTCTACGGTCCCGGCAAGGGGGAGGAGCGCGGCGGCACAGTCCACGTGGACCCGCGCACGATCGCAAGCTGGGACCGGCTACACGGCGTTCACAAGCCGGTCCGTCTGGCCAACGGCGGTCAATCCGTGCGCGACATGGCCAAGGTCATCGACCTGCCCGCGCGGCTGGCGGGGCGCAGCACGACGAACCGCACCGGCCACATCGTGATCGCAAACCACCGCGACGACCCGTTCCTCACCGATACGCAGTGGGCCGAGATCGCCGACGCCGTCATGCGCCGAGCCGGGCTCTGGACCGGCCCGGACGATGCCTCAGCGGTGCGGTGGCTGGCCACCCGCCATGACGACACCAGCATCCACATCACGTACTCCCGGGTCCGGGAAGACGGCACTGATGTGGGCTACATCAACTACACCGCCGCCTGGCAAGAACTCCGCCACGAGTTCGAGCAGCAGCTCGGACTCACCCCCACCGGGTCGGCCGATGGCACCAGCCGACGCCCCTACGGCCAAGCCGAGGCAAGCCGCGCCAAGGTCGAACGCCACCAGCCCGGGGGAGACCCGCAGGCGCAGCCGGACACCGCTCAACTCCGCCACTGGTGCACCGTGATCGCGGTGGAGGCCGAGCACGAAAGCGCGTTCGTCGTCCGCCTCCGCGACGCGGGGATCACCGTGGCCGAGCACCAAGACGACCACGGCGGCATCGTCGACTACCGCGTGGGAATCCGCACGGACAGCGCAGGCTCACCCGTCCTCTACCAGCTCAGCAAACTCGCGCCCGATCTACGGCTCGATCTCTTGCGCGCTAACTGGCAGGAGACCGACTCGTCCGCCCGCACCGCCGGACTGGACACCGTTCTCGCCCACGTCGAAGGTGTCGCCGCCACCGCCCCCGAGGCCGTCAGCGGCGACGAGTTCGCCGCTGTCGCGCAGGGGGCCCGGGAGCTGCTTCACGCCACCGCGGCCTACGTCGATCTCGCCTCCGCCCGCGCCGCAGCAGAAGCCGCCGAGCGCGCCAGCCGACTGGCCGGGTACGCGCCGATCATCCCGTCCACCGGCGGGGGACCAGTCGCCCAGATGGCCCGAGACCTCCGCACCAGCGCGGGCATCCTGCTCCGCTCGAACACCGGCGAACACGACCGACGAGACGACGCGGCCGCCCGCATCGTCATCGCCGTGGCCTCGGTGCTGGTGCAGATCGAAGCGTGGCACGAACTCGCGGATCGGCGGGCCGCCGCGAACGCGGCCTTGAACGCCCGGGAGCACCTGCTCACCGCCCGCCAGGCGCTCATGGACGAAACTCGACCGACACCAGACGCGTTCCGCCCGGGGAGGGGCGGGACCACCCGACGCGTTGACACGTCGACTCCACAGCCACAAGACGGCTACCGACGTCGCTGAACGCGTTGCACAACAAGGGGGAGAACATGACCGCTTTCGGAGACGCACCGGACCCAGTTCCGGGCGCGCAGGTGCGAGAAGCCGCCAACGTCGCCCAGTCGCTTGTCCAGTTGGCGACGCTGCGACGGGACATGATCGAACGACGTCACCTGGAAGCCGAACGCGAGCGCCAGCGCCAACTCGAGCGAGCCGAACGCCGCCAGGAGCAAGAGGAACGCGACACCCGCACCCGCGCCGAACGCGACCAACGCGACCAGCAGATGCGCGACGAGCGCGACGAACGCGACACCCACAACCGTGCCGAACGCCAACGGGAACAGGAAGAACGCGACGTCCGCAACCGCACCGAACGCGAGACCCGCGACAAGCAGATGCG
>NZ_KB894477.1 GCF_000374445.1 Actinokineospora enzanensis DSM 44649
CCGCCCGCCCGCGTCCGCGATGGCGATGCCCACCGCGGCCTGGTTGAACATCGCGCGGAACCGGGCCTCGCTGGCCCGCAGCGCCACCTCGGCGCCACGCCTGGCCTCCAGCGCGGCGCGCCGGATGGACTCCTGGTCGCGGAAGATCTTCTCCCGCATGGCCTCGGTGAACCCGGCGGCGAACGCGCCCTGCACCGCGGGCACCAGCTCCGGCCGCAGGTCCGGGGCCGCCCGCCACGCGCAGCAGGTCGACGCCGATCAGCTGGAGCGAGGCGCACAGCGTGGTCGATCCGGCCAGCCGCAAGGCGACCAGGCCCGCGCCGATGCGCTCGACCGGTTCCGGGTTGAACCGCTCGGTGCGCAGGCTCGCGAGCAGCACCTCGGTGTACTCGCGCACCTGGTCGACGAGCCGGCGGTGGTCCATGGCCACATAACCGGTCTCGGTGAGCACGGTCGCCCACATGCGCGCGAACGCGTCGGGTCCGCTCACCGCTCTCCCTTCCGAGAACCACGCGAGTTCCACGCAAAGTCTCGCCCGTTCAACGCCAGGTAGCCAGCCCGGATGCGTCTTTCGCGATCGGGATGTCCGGGCGCCACCCAGCGCGTCGGTCTGCTTACCGAATGCGTCCGACCAGCGGCGACCCTAGGATGGCCGATGGGTACCTATTCACCGTGCACTCACCGTTCACCCCTGATCACCCCTGCTCTGGTGAATTCTCCACATCTTCCCGTGACAAGTGGATCGTTGCCCGATCACAATCGACATCCGGGCGGCCACTCTCCGTGCCGCTCCTCGATGTCGGGGACACGGAAAGGGCGTCCGACGATGCGCACTGCGTTCAGCTCTCACCGGTCGAGACCGCTTGTCGCCACTCTCATCGGCGCCGTGGTCTGCGGTGTTATCGGGCTCGCGACCCCGGTCTCGGCGATCGCGGCCAGCTCGACCACCACCGACCACGAACTGGGGTCGCAGATCCGGCTGCACGAGCCGGTGGCCCGCGCCGCGGTCGCCCCCGCCGGGGCGGCGGCGACCGTGTCGGGCATAGATGTTTCCAGCTACCAGGGCAATGTCAACTGGTCGTCGCTCTGGTCACAGGGCAAGCGCTTCGCGTACGTCAAGGCGACCGAGGGCACGGGTTACACGAACCCCTATTTCGCCCAGCAGTACAACGGTTCCTATGCCGTGGGCATGGTCCGCGGCGCGTACCACTTCGCGGTGCCGGACCGTTCCTCCGGTGCGGCCCAGGCAGGCTACTTCGTGTCCAACGGCGGCGGCTGGTCCCGCGACGGCAAGACCCTGCCCGGCGTGGTCGACCTGGAGTACAACCCCTATGGCGCAACCTGTTACGGCAAGTCGCAGTCCGCGATGGCGTCCTGGATCCGCGACTTCACCGGCACCTACCGGACACGCACCGGCCGCGACGTGGTGATCTACACGAGCACCAGCTGGTGGTCCCAGTGCGTGGGCAACACCGCGTTCGCGGGCACGAACCCGCTGTGGGTCGCGCGATACGCGTCGTCCCCGGGCACGCTTCCCTACAACTGGTCCGTTTGGACGTTCTGGCAGTACTCCTCTTCGCCGATCGACCAGGACTACTTCAACGGCGCGGCGGATAGGTTGAAGGTGCTCGCCAACGGCTGAACCTCCGGTAGGTTCCGCCCGTGCAGTGGGTCTTCCTGGTCGCCGGGCTGGTGTCGTTGGTCGCGGGCGTGGTTCTCGGTGTCGGTTCCGTCCTCTCCCGGAAATCCAGGAGGGACACCGAACGAAAGCCGGAGCGCTACTGGCTGGCCGCCGCGATCCTGGTCTCGGTCGGTCTGTTGGGTGTGGTCACTGGCTGGCTCATGACCGAGCCGAACGCCAACCGGGGCGAGGCGTTGAAGACCGGCGGCCTGGCGGGCGGCGCGATCGTCGCCCTCTACGCCTTGTGGCTCAACGACCGCAGGCGCCGGGTGGAGGAACGCCGCCAGGACATTGAGCGCCGCAAGCACGATCTGGAGAGCGAACGCGCCGAGTTCGACCGCGAGCGCGTGGCCGACGAGCGGTTCGCGAAAGCCGTGGAGCTGCTGGGCAACGACGCGTCACAGGTCCGCGGCGGCGCGCTGCACGTGCTGGCCGGGCTGGCCCGCGCCCGTCCCGCCTACACCCAGACCGTGCTCGACGTCTTCTGTTCCTATCTGCGCAAGCCGTTCATGCGCGGCTCGGACCAGAGCGAGGCCCAGGTCCGGGGCACCGCGCAGCGCCTGATCGCCGAGCTGCTGCCGCCAGCGGACAGTCCCGGCCCGTACCTGGATCTCGACCTGACCGGCGCCGACCTGGAGTACTTCGACATCTCCAACCGGGCCGTCGGCCGGATGTACCTGCGCGGCGCGCGCCTACACGAGTCGAACGCCTTGTGGGGCTGCCAGTTCCACAATGACGTCTACCTGACCGCCGCCGTTAACCTCGGGAGACTCCACTTGCACCACACGGTGTTCCACCGCAACGCGTGGTTCAGCCGGTTCATCTCCTACGGCCCGGCCCACTTCCAGGACACGGAGTTCCGTGGTGAGAACAAGTTTCGCGGCGCCCGCTTCCACGACCGGTTGCAATTGCACTGACTGTGATCGATCGGGTGATCTGCGGAACCACCCCTGCCAGGATGCCGTCACAGGCCCGAAGCACTGGCCCACAGCGGGGGTGGACATGTCGTTCTACGGCGATCCCGACGAGCTAGACCGGTTGGCCGGTCAGGTCGAGCAGCGCGCGGACGAGCTGCGCAAGCACGGCGCCGACCTGGACGCCCGCGCCGGGGCCCTGCGCTGGAAGTCCATCGCGGCCGACCGTTGCCGGGAGACCGTCGCCGCCGACCGCAAGAGCCTGGAGGGCATCGCCGGGAAGCTGGACGAGGCGGCCGCGATCCTGCGGCAGCACGCCCAGCGGGTGCGCGAGCTGATCGCCGCGATCAAGCGGATCGGCGAGCAGGTGGTGACCTGGTTCAACGGCGCGATCGACCGGTTCAACCAGGCGGTCGACAGCTTCAACAAGGCGGTGTCCGACATGGTCAACACGGTCGGTGGTTACCTCGGGTTCGGCGGTAACGCACCGCAGCCGCCACGGCCGCCGTGGGAGGGCTGGCAGTACCAGCCGCACAACCTGCCGCCCGCGGGCGACAAGCAGTGGCTAGAGGTCGGCGAGTACATGCGTGCGCGGGGTGTGGCGTGACCGTTCCCCCGCCGCACCGGCTCACCCTCACCGCCGCCGAGTACGCGTACCTGGTCAACAAGGTCGGCTTCGACCTCCCGCCGGACTGGGCGCCGCGATCCGACGTGGCCGCCCCCGGTTCGCTGGCCGCCAAGGGCGTGCTGAAGGACGACGAGATCGTGCCCCCGGTCCGCGAGAACCTCCGGATCATCGCCCACCCGCGGATCATGCTCGACACCGCCGCGACCGTGGGCCCGCGCGGCTCGCGCAGCCTGCACGTGATCGCCGGTGAGCTGGGCGCGTCCCTGTTCCTGCTGCCCGACGAGGGCGTGGAGCTGTCGATGTTCGCCGCCGTGGATCTCGGCCGGGAGCTGGTCCGCGCGGTCCCGCCGGAGGAGAACGGGATCGGCTCGGCCCTCGACGGCCCGGCCGACGAGCGCGAACCCCTGCGCGGCGTCGTGCCGCTGGCTGCCCTGCACGAGCTGGGCGTGGCCGACCTGCTGCGCGAGGCCGACCCCGACGCCCCGGGCTACGTGCTCGCCGAGTTGAAGCTGCCCAAGGAAGAGGCCGAGTTCGCGCTGGACATCGTCCGACGCACCGATGGCGTGTTGCGCTGCCTGGTGACGTCGGTGGTGGACGGGTCGGTGCGCAGTGCCCAGCTGAGCTGGCTGCACAGCGACACCGGCTGGATCGGGATGCAGCCCGCCGCGAACAGCGGGGGTCGCAGGCTCATGGAGTTGGCCCCGGTCAGCCGGGCGGACCTCGGGGTCTGGGTGACCCCCTACGTGTCGGAGGCGTTGGCGTGAGCACTCCCCAGGCGAAGGTCACCAACCTGACCGTCGGCGGCGGCGCGGGCGGCACCGAGGCGATCTACGAGGACCTCGCGGCCATGGGCCACCTGACCGACGATATCGCGGGCAACACCCTCGGCATCGCCATGACCAGCCACAAGTACCTGGCCGACCCGGACCTGCTCGCCTCGGCGGTGCTCAACCCGGGCGGCGCGGCCCGCTTCGAAGGCGCGATGCTGACCGCGCTCGACGGCCCCAGCGGCCTGACGGCCACGTCGGCGGCGATCGGCCTGCGCGGGATGACCTTCCAGGCGACCAACGCCGCCTACCACCTGGCCGATGATCTCAACGCCAAGGCACTGGCGGCCTCGCGCTGGCTGGAGGGCGCGGCCATGGTCCACATGCCCGGCCTGGCGATCGGGGCCGGGATCGGCATCGCGGGCGATGTGTACCTCAACCACCACGGCGACTGGCAGGAGTGGCTCACCGCCCACCCCGGCGTGATCGACGAGGTGCTGGGCCGGACCCCGGGCGCGGTCAGCACCCTGACCGGCATCCCGACCGACCTCGCCACGCTGACCGGGCTGGTGGCCGACGCCTACCCGGACGGCGACCCCAAGCTGACGGATATGGGCACCGATGGCGACCCGATCGCCACCGACCCGCCCAGCAACCTGGGCGAGCTGTTCAACGGCCTGGACCACCGCAACGGCACCGACGCCAACATCGACATCCGCAAGATCACCCAGCCGGACGGCTCGGTCGCCTACGTCGTCGACATCCCCGGCACGAAAGTGTGGAACCTGCCGGGTCAGGACGGCGGCAGCGCCAACGACTTCGGGACCAACATCGACGCGATCGCGGGCAACCCGACGGTGTTGCAGCGCGGCATCCAGCAGGCCCTGATCGACGCGGGCGTGCCCAAGGACGCCCCGCTGATGCTGGTGGGCCACAGCCAGGGCGGCATCGTCGCGGCCCGCGCGATCGACCCGCTGCTGGCCGACGGCTACAACGTGACACATGTCGTGACGGCGGGATCGCCGGTCGGCGGGATCGCGGTGGACGAGCGAGTGCAGATGCTGTCGCTGGAGAACAATGGCGACATCGTCCCGCACCTGGACGCGGCCGATAACCCGGCGAGCGACAACCGCACGACGGTCAAGTTCGACCATCAGCAGGGCAACATCGGCGGCAACCACGCGATCAACGGCAACTACACCGAGGCCGCGAAGCAATTGGACACCAGCGGCGACCCGTCGGTCCGGCACTTCCGGGACAGCGCGTCGGTGTTCTTCGGCGGTCGATCAGTGGAGACCCACCAGTACAAGGTGGAGCGCCAGCGGTGAAGCGCCTCGCGGCCGCCACCGTGGTGCTCATGGCGGCGGCCGCCTGCGCGAAGACCCAACCGGCTGCCGTGCCGCCTGCCCTGTCGGAGCAGGTCAACGCCCTGCTCACCGAGGCGGGCAGCGCGAC
>NZ_KB894478.1 GCF_000374445.1 Actinokineospora enzanensis DSM 44649
GAGGCCGCGCGATACCCCTCGCGACCACCGTTACGCGCGACCTCCCGGGCGATCACCGAATGATGCCTGCCCAACAACCGGCCAATACACCGCAACGATCTTCCCGCGCGTAATTCCCGCGAAATCGTCTCCCGCTCTTCCACACCCAACACCACACGACACGCCACCGAGGCAATCTCCGATCACTCATGAACCCATGAAGATCATCTCACAGGCGGCGCATCGACCCATTGAGGTCAAGGTCCCCCTGATTCCACTCTACCTGGGAGAACTGAGATCTCGCCGAGAAGTCGATCTTGGCTGTGGACAACGTCGGGGAGCCGCGTTCGTCAAGAGGGACGGCGTACCTGGGGATGAATCCGGCCCCTTGTGGACAATTCGAAGGGGGTCCCCCTGTTTCCATTTTACCCGGGTGAGCGGGAGGCGGGAGCGGGTATTGATCTTGGCTGTGGACAAGTCGGGGCGGAGGGATGGTTCTGGCGGGTGTGGTGGGTAGCCGGCGGGATGTCGACCGTGGAGGAGGCGAGTTCCGATGACCGCCATGCCGCCGGATCCCGACCCGTACCGGACGCCCGGACTGGAGCCGGGTGGTGGGGTTCGCCCGGGTGACACGCCGCCGGACTCGGGGAGTACGACCGTGGGGCTGTCGCGGCGTGAGCGGTATCCGAGTCGGGCGTGGCCGATCGCGACGTTGGTGTTCGTGTTGTTGTTCGTACTGGCGGTGGTGGGGCTGACGGTGGTCAGCCTGCTGGGCATCGTGAAGATCTTCTGACGCCTCGGGGCCACGTGGCCCCGAGGCGCCCCGGTCACCGCGACGACGAGGACAGGGCCTCCAAAAGCTCACCGACGCGGGGGGCGGGCATGGCGCGGGCGACGTCGGCCTGGGCGACGATGCCGACGAGGTCGTGGCCGTCGATCACCGGCAGCCTGCGCACGCCGTGCCGGGCCATGGTCGAGAAGATGATCTCGGCGTCGTCGTCCGCGCCGACCGTGATCGGCCTGCCCTGGGCGATGTCCCCGGCGTGCACCGCCATCGGGTCCTTGCCCTCGGCCAGGACCTTCACCACGATGTCCCGGTCGGTGAGCATGCCGTGCAGTCGATTGTCCTCGCCGCAGATCGGCAATGCCCCGACGTCGAGCGCAGCCATCATCCGAGCGGCCTCCAGGATCGTCTGCGATGAGCGGACGCAGGTGACATCCGAGCTCATGATGTCGCGTGCGGTGGTCATATCCGTCTCCTCTCCGGTGCTTGCCCCTCCCCCGTCGGCTACCCGGGGCACGCGGCGGTGACACGGCGTGCCACCCAGGTGTGGAATCCGCGATCGGGGGTACCCGAGGCGCGTGATCCGCGACACCGTCGGGCTGTCCGGCCCGGGGGTCGGGCCGGGGCGGCCGGGGACGAGGCGATGCGCGAGCAGACGGGCGAGGTGGTCGAGCTGCGGGTGGAGGCCACGCTGGCGCAGCTGCCCTTGGTGCGCACGATGTCCACCGCCGTGGCCATGCGGCGGGACTTCGATATGGAGTCGATCGCCGACCTGCGGCTGGTCGTGGACGAGGCGTGCTCGCTCCTGGTGGCGCGGGCGTTGCCGTTCGGGTCGCTCGGGGTGCGCTATCGGGTGACCGACGAGGACGTGCACGTTCGCTGCGTGGTCCCCGTACTGGACGACACGCCGCTGGAGTGCGGGGGTCTCGGCTGGACGCTGCTCGCGGCGTTGACCGAGTCGGTCGCGACCGGGGTTTCCGAGGGTGACGTGTTCGCGGAGATGTGCATCGAGCTCCGCCTGTCGAGGAGGGCGACCGCCGCGTGACCCAGCCACAGCTCGCGAGTTCCGCTCGCCGCGCGGAGAACGCCGGCTACGCCCACCTCACGCCGTTGTTCGCGATGCTGCACCAGCTTCCGGCGGACGATTCCGAACGCGCGTCACTGCGGTCCGAGCTGGTGACGGGGTTCCTGCCGGTCGCCCAGCACATCGCGCAGCGGTTCGCCAACCGCGGCGAGCCCTACGACGACCTGCTGCAGGTGGCCACGGTCGGGTTGATCAACGCGATCGACCGGTTCGACCCGGCCCGGGGCAGCGACTTCCTGTCGTTCGCGGTGCCGACGGTGATGGGCGAGGTCCGCCGCCACTTCCGGGACACCAGCTGGGCGGTCCGCGTGCCGCGCAGGCTCAAGGAGCTGCACCTGGCGGTGAACGCGGCGACCAGCGAGATCTCGCAGCGCCTCGGCCGCGCGCCCACCCCCTCCGAGCTGGCCAGACACCTGGAGATGCCCATCGAGGACGTGTACGCGGGACTGGAGGCGGGCGCGGTCTACCGGTCGCAGTCGCTGGACGAGATCATCGGGCCGGACGAGGACAACACGTCCGTGGGCGACCGGATCGGCATGGAGGACCGGGCGCTGGCGGGTGTCGAGTACCACGAGACGCTCAAACCGCTGCTGGCAGAGCTACCGGAGCGTGAGCGGCGCATCCTGCTGTTGCGTTTCTACGGCAACCAGACCCAGACCCAGATCGCCGACCAGGTCGGCCTGTCGCAGATGCACGTCTCACGGCTGCTGGCCAAGACCCTGGCCGGACTGCGGCAGGCCATGCTCGCGGACTGAGCCGGGAAAGTGGACTGCGGGGATTGCTAGCCTGAGGCGGTTGTCCCTGTCCACTCCATGATCGGGTTCACCCCGGAAGCGAGACTCCACCCCATGCTGGACCGCGCGGTCATCGACGCCCTGTTCCCCGCCGACCTGCCCGAGCCCGAGCACTGGGAACAGCGCTACCCGGCCCGCGCGCTCCCGGACGGCGCCAAGGTCACCCGGTTCGGGCCCTCGCCGACCGGGTTCGTGCACATCGGCGGGATCTACGTGGCCACCATCGACCGGGACATCGCCACCCACTCGGGTGGCTCCTACCTCGTCCGGGTGGAGGACACCGACCAGTCCCGCGAGGTCGAGGGCGCGCTGGCGCAGTTCGCGCGCGCGTTCGACTACTTCGACCTGCACCCGGACGAGGCCGACGACCAGGGCGACTACGGCCCGTACCACCAGTCCGCGCGGGAGACCATCTACCTGACGTACGTGCGGGAGCTGCTGCGCGCGGGCAAGGCGTACCTCTGCTTCGCGACCAAGGACGAACTGGCCGACATCTCCGCACGTCAGCAGGCCGTCAAACTGCCGACCGGGTACTACGGCAGCTGGGCGATCTGGCGCGACGCGACCCCCGAGGACGTGGCCGCGAAGCTCGCCGAGGGCACCCCGTACGTGGTGCGGTTCCGCGCGCCGGACGATGCGGTCGGCCAGCGGACCAGCTTCGTCGACGCCATCCGGGGCGAGCTGGAGCACGAGGCGAACCGCAACGACACGGTGATCCTCAAGTCCTCGGACACGTCACCGCGGCTGCCGACGTACCACTTCGCCCACGCGGTGGACGACCACCTCATGCGGGTGAACCTGGTCATCCGCGGCGAGGAATGGATCTCGTCGGTGCCACTGCACCAGCAGCTGTTCACGGCGCTGGACTTCGAGCCGGTCACCTACGCGCACATCGCGCCGCTGATGAAGCAGATCCCGGGCGGCAAGCGGAAGCTGTCCAAGCGCAAGGACCCGGAAGCAGGCGTCGACTTCTACATCGAGGCGGGCTACCCGTCCGCCGCGATCCTGTACTACCTGCGCGGCCTCGCCAACGGACGACTCGCGGAGGTGCCGCTGACCGACGCACTGGCGACGCCGATCGACCTGGCGCAGTGCGGGGTGGCCGGGCCGTTGGTCGACCTGGTCAAGCTGGAGGACATCAGCGCGGACCACATCGCGACGTTGAGCGGCGAGGAGGTCTACGACGCGGTGCGCGCGTGGGCGGCGGTCTATGACCAGGAGCTGTCCTCCGTGTTGGCAGAATCGCGTGAGCTGGCGCTGCGGGCGATCGCGGTCGAGCGTGGTGGGGACAATCCGCGCAAGGACCTGCGCAAGTGGTCGGACTTCCGGGCCGCGTACGGGTTCTTCTTCTCGCAGCTGTTCACACCGCTCACCGGCGCGGCCGACGAACGCCTGGCCGCCGTGGGTCTCACACCCACCGTGGCGTCCGCGTTCGCGCAGGACTTCGTGGCGTCGTACCAGCAGCTGGCGACGCAGCCGGAGTGGTTCGACCAGATCCGACAGCTGACGGTGAAGCACGGATTCGCGCCCAGCCCCAAGGAATTCAAGAAAAACCCAGACGCCTACCCGGGCTCCCTCCGCGAGGCCTCCCAGCTGGTGCGCGTGGCTCTGACGGGCTCGACGCGCAGCCCGGACCTGCACGCCATCACCCAGGCACTGGGCGAGGACGAGGTCCTACGGCGGTTGCGCGTGCTCTGAGCGGCGGCTCTTGGCGTGGGTTTGGGCTGAATGCTGGCCGCGATCGCGGCCAGCACACCCGGCAGGCTCGCTCGGGTCACGCGCCGCACACGGGTCCCAGGCGGCAGCGGTCTGCGACCGATGGCCGCCGTGGGACCCGCTGTCTGTCGTGTGCCCCTACCGTCGCCGGGACCACGGGCGATGCGCGCGGTGCGCTACCGGACGGCGGCTCCCCGTCGGCCTGTGGGCCAGTGCATCCCGGCCGGGTCCGTCAACCGCCCGTCCTGGACGGCCGTCCTCCCGGTCTGATCCGCCTCGGCCGCTCCTCCCCCCAGCTCCGACTCCGCTTTCACGTTCCCCGCACCAGCACCACTCCCGGCACCTGCACCCCACTTGCACGCGTGCGGTCTCGTGGTCCCGATGGCGCTTCCGACAACGCCGCTGGGCCGGGTCCCGATGCCTTGATACCGACGGCGCCCTCGATCTCGCGCGGCCCGGGT
>NZ_KB894479.1 GCF_000374445.1 Actinokineospora enzanensis DSM 44649
TGCTGGCCTGTAGGGAGTTGGGTTCGCGGTTGTCGGCCAGCCAGGCCGCCGACAGGGTGAGCAGGCGGGCGGCTTCCCAGTCCGCCTCCAGCTGGGCGTCGGTATCTGTGCCTGGTGCTTGATGGGCTGCGGGCGCCAGGAAACTGCGCTCTTCCGGCAGCGGAGTTGACCCATGAGCGACTTTCCACGGCCATGCGCGAGTTCCGCTTCAAATAGTCCTATGGCAGCTGCGGCTCCATCAACTCAGCCGCCCGCTGTGCAAGCCGACATGCCTGTTCAGTGTCAACACCCGCGACGACCGAGGCCGCCGCCATGGTGCTGTCCGAGACGAACAACGAGACGGCGCAAGAGCCATCGCCCGCACCCAGCTTGGTCTGGACGGCCTTCCGGCCCCCGATGTCGGGAAGGCTCTTCTTGTTGGCGTTGTCCGGCAGGTCCGAGATGCCATCGCTGTCCCACAACTGGACGTTGAAGAACACGCTTTCGGTCTCGCCACGGACACGCCACTGACAGGTGCGCGCCCCGGAGATCTTCTTCTCCGCACCAGCCTCGGTGATACCGAGCTGAGCCTTGGCCGCGTCAGCAAGCAGTTCACAAGGTTTGAGCGCGGCAAGAGGTGGTCCGGGCGTGCTGGTCTTGCTGGTGCGCGGCGTCGCTTTCGTGCTAGTCGGGTCCGACGACGTCACAGCGGGGGTGGTCGCCGTACCCGTAGTGGTGGTATCACAGGCTGCAACGGTCAGCAGAACGGACACCACCGCCAAGGCAACCTGGGCGGACCGGTGAGCGGTCGTCATGAGTGTTGGTCCTGAGAAGCAGTCATCGCGCCCGCAGCGGCATGGTCCGTGTGCTGATAGTTTGCCATGGCGGTTTTGATTGCGTCCTGGGCATGCACCAGTGACTCCCGCATCTTCATGAGTTGGGTCAGGAAGCCCGCTCATCCGTCGCGACCGCGACCATGTACGGCTTCATGACCTCGGCGTTGTTTGTGGAACCCAGCATGGGTGCACGCTGCGACGTCTCTAGATGCACCCGGTTCTCATCAATCCAGTCGATCATGTTTCGGATGGCGGTGAGCATGGCCTGGCCGCCGGTCTCGTTGACGGCGAACTCACCGGTGTTGGCGGCGTTGAGGAAGCCGGTGAGGCTGTTGTTCATCGCCGTCATTGCTTCTGGTGCGTACATACGGTGCCCTACCCCCAGCCGAGTCGACACACGAACGCCTATCGACGGCCATGCGCAAATTCCGCTTCAAGTAGGCGCCACCAACACTCACTGCGGCAGCTGCGGCTCCATGAGCTCGACCGTCTGTCGCGCCAGCTGGCATGCCTTGGTGAGATCCGCCCCCGCAACGACGGTGGCGGCAGCGCGCGACTTCTCCGTGACGAATACGTTTACGCTGCAAGCACCCGTGTTCTTGCCCAAATCTGTCTGCAAGGCTTTGCGCCCACCAACGTCGGGCACTTCCTTGTTGTCAGCGTCGGCGGGAATGTCTTTGAGACCGTACTTGTCGTTCAGCTCCACACCGAAGATGTAGGTGTCCTGCGGCCCACGCAACTGCCACACGCAGCTTCGACCCGATCCGGTGTGGTCAGGCCTGCCGGGACCGGAGAGGCCCAGTTGCGCCTTGCCCGCGTCGGTGAGCAGGTCGCAAGGATCGAGTTGGGCCGTCGGACTCGTGCCTGAGCTGGCCTTGGTCGATGTGGCCCGGCCAGCACTCGTCGTCGTACTCGACGTGGTGTTGGATACCGTGGTCGCGGCGCCCTCAGTTGACGTTGAACAAGCGGTCATGAGGGCGATCAACGCGGCGCCCAAGGCCGCAGCCACTGTCCCGACCTTCGCTGTCATGAGGGATAGTCCTAGTCGTCGGTGCGGAGAGTAGCCGCAACCTGGGCATCGGTGTCCTGATAGTTTGCCATGGCCGCCTTGATGGCTTCCTCTGCGTGCACAAGCGACTCGCGCAGCTTCATGATCTGCGTGACGAAGCCCTGGTCGTCAGTGGCGACCGCCACCATGAAGGGTTTCAGCACGTTTGCGTTGTTGGTGCTCCCCAGTTGAGGCTCGCGCTTGAGCTGGGCAAACTGGTACTGGTTCTGGTCGATCCAGTCCCGCATGTTCCGCATTGCGCTGATCAGGGCTTGGCCGCCGGTCTCGTTGACGGCGAACTCGCCGGTGTTGGCGGCGTTGAGGAAGCCGGTAAGGCTGTTGTTCATCGCCGTCATTGCTTCTGGTGC
>NZ_KB894480.1 GCF_000374445.1 Actinokineospora enzanensis DSM 44649
CGCAACAAACCCGAGTCACAGAAGGACGCCAACCGCGCCCACGCCCAACTCAAGACCTGGCGCATCCTCCGCACAGTCCGAGTCAGCCCACGCCGCATCGGCCGACTCGCCAAAGCCATCCACGTCCTACAGCACCACGAACCCACCACAGGATGAAAAGGGCTCAATGAAGGGCCACTATCCGGTAGCCTGATCCACAGCGGCGGGTGGCGACCTGTGGGGATCGTCCTGCGGTCGCTGCGCCGCTCGTGCACGTTACCCGGTAGGTCGATCGGGGAGGCCGGTTCATGGTCGCGACGGTGACGGAGCTGGAGACCCGGCGGACGGGGACCGGCGGCGGCGGGCCGACCGTGCGCACATCGGTCGACACCTTCCTCGATTCGCCGAGGATGAAGACGAATCCGAACACGCTGCGCGCCTACACCGGCGTGCTCGACCGGGTCGCCGCACCCGCCCGACTCGGCACGTGATCACCGATGCGCCAGTGATTCGGCGCCTCGGCACGTCCGGCACGTCGGCGGGAACCGGTCACCCGAGATGAGGTCACATGGGCAACACCGAGACCAACCCGAACCCGTCGCAACCGATATCCCGCCGGACCCTGTTGCAGGGAACCGGGCTCGCCCTCGGCGGCACGGCCCTGATCAACGGGACCGCCGACGCGCACCCACCGGGCGTTCCGGTCCCAGGCCCTGGCAGCCCGGTGCGCCCGATCCCGGTGCCTGAACAGGTTCCGGCTACCCAGGGCTTGTTCCAGGTGCCCGGGGCACGGCTGTGGTACTGGGACACCGGCGGGCACGGTGAGCCGGTGGTTCTGCTGCACGCTCTGAGCGGCAGTGGCGAGAGCTGGCCGTACCAGCAGCCGTATCTCGCCCGTGCGGGGTACCGGGTCATCGGCTACTCGCGTCGGGGGTACGCCAACTCGCCGGTGCAGGACCCGAACGACCCGAGGACCGGCATCGAGGATCTGCACGACCTCGTGGAGTTCCTGGGCGTCGGGAAGTTTCACGTCGTCGGCGTTGCCGGTGGCGGCTGGTACGCGATGGACTACGCGCTCAACCACCCGGACCGGTTGCACAGCCTGGTGATCGGCGCGTGCGTGCTTCAGGTCCAGGAGCAGGACTACCAGGACATGGTTGAGCGGTTGCGGGCGCCCGAGGTCGACGCGCTGCCCATCCACTTCCGGGAGTTGGGCCCGTCCTACCGCGCGATCGACCCGGACGGTGTCACCAGGTGGCTGGACATCAATCACCGGGCCGGGCCTAACGGGATCATCCAGCCCAGGGCGACCTCGCTGAACTGGGCCGTGATCGAACGGCTCACCGTGCCCACCCTGCTGTTGTGGGGGGACGCCGACCCGCACACCTCACCGCCGGTGCAGCGTCTGCTGGCCGGGCACTTCCGCAGGGTGAGCACGGTGGTGGCCAACGAGTGCGGGCACAACGTCCACTGGGAACGGTCGGACGTGGTCAACCCCGTGCTGCTGAACTTCTTCCGGACCAACCGACACTGACCATCCGGGCCACGGGGTGACCCAATCAAGCCGGCGCGTGGTGTGGCCTGCCAGGCACCCACCTCTGCGCGGTCGTGGCCGCGGTCACCCCGGGCCCGGTCCCCGCTGCCGGGCGCGGTGACACGCGAGACCGGCCACCGAGTCGCCTACCTGCCTGGCCTGGCCATGCGCCGCATCGCCGACCGCTACCCGGGCCGCGCCAAAACCGATGCCCGGGCCGCGTTCACCATCGCCGACGCCACCCGTTTCCTGCCGCACACCCTGCGCTCGGTCGACATCGGCGACAACGCCCTGGCCGAGCTGGACGTGCTGATCGGGTTCGACGACGACTTGGCCGCCGACGCCACCGGCATCCACCCCGCCCTCGAACAAGCCATCGGCCCCCGGACAAGCCACCCGGCTGTCCTGGAATCCTCTCCCGTTGCAGCGGACCTGCCGACATCGCCAAGGCAGGCCGACGCAAACTGACAGCGAGGTACACAAGACGAACCAACACGAGCCGCGATCCTGCCGGAACTCAACCATGCTCACTGCCTGCGGCCGTCACCTGCGCGAACACTGTTCCGGTATGTGCAGTCCTAGTGCCGCATCAAGCAACGTCGGCGTTGTAATCGTGTCGCGTGGACGTGGTGTCCGGTGATGGTCCAGGCTTGGCCGCTGGAGGTGGTGGTCG
>NZ_KB894481.1 GCF_000374445.1 Actinokineospora enzanensis DSM 44649
CCACCACCACGACCGAGCCGACCACGACGACGACCGAGCCGACGACCACGACGACTCAGCCGACCACGACTCAGCCGACCACGACTCAGCCGACGACCACGACGACCCAGCCGACCACGACCACCACCACGGTCGCGCCCACCACGACCACCGACCCCGACGAGCCGCCGCTGCTCGGCCTGCTCACGCCGAGCAAGACCAGCGGGCTCGACACGGACGCTCCGCGCTACACCACGCCCAAGCCGTGCAACGCGGGCTCCGACGGCTACCGGATGGACATCGTCGGTCCGGGCGGGTTCGCCAACGGCCTGAACATGACCGCGGTGACCGACGCGGGCTTCTCCACCACCGCGCCGTTCGAGGCCACCCAGTCGCTGATCTTCCGGGACATCGCCGCCGACGCGGGCACCACCATCCAGCCCGGCCGCTATACGGTGGTCCTGTCCTGCGTGGTCCAGTTCGAGGACCGGGTGACCGGCTTCTTCGGCACCGTCCTGGACTTCACCAGCCCGACCGCGTGGCACGTGGTGGACGGCACCAACCCGACCACCCCGCCCACCACTCCGACCACCCCGCCCACGACGACCTCCGGCCCGACCAGCACCACCTCGGGCAGCACGACCGCCGACACCACCACGACCACCGACCCGGGCACCGGCACCGTCGACCCCCTCCCGCAGGGCGGCACCGGCGGCAGCGGCACCGGCTCGGCAGGCAGCGGGTCCGGCGGCCTGGCCTCCACCGGCGCGTCGGTCGGCCTGTCCGTGCTCGTCGGCGTCGCGCTGGTCGGCTTCGGCACCATCGCGGTGATCGCCACCCGCCGCCGCCGCGCCATCCCGGCGCCGGGCGAATGGCCGACGGAGAGCTGACCCCCGCCGGGTGCGCCGGGGCGGACCGTCCCGGCGCACCCGCGTCACCGTGAAAGGACCACCAGGGTGACCGTGCTCGACACGCCAGACCCGCAGCCGACGCCGTCCCCGGTCGAGGACGTGCCCGCGGCGGCGAACACCCCGCACATCAGGCTCGTCGGGCAGATGCTCGGCATCCTGGGCGCCGTGCTGCTCTGCTTCGTCGCGCAGCTCACCCTGATCGGCCTGGTCAAGCACGACCGCGACCAGAACACCGCCTACACGGAGTTCCGCGCCAAGCTGGCCAACCAGACCGCGCCGGTGTCCGGCCTCACCACGGAAGGCAGGCTGCTCGACAGCGGCACCCCGGTCGCCATCCTGGAGATCCCCCGCCTGGGCGTCCGCGAGGTCGTCGGCGAGGGCACCTCCGCCCGCGCCCTCAAGTCCGGCCCCGGCCACCAGCGCGACACCCCGCTGCCCGGCCAGTCCGGCACCAGCGTGCTCTTCGGCCGCAAGGCGGCCTACGGCGGCCCGTTCGGCCGCATCCACGAACTGCGCGCGGGCGACCTGATCATCGTCACCACCGGCCAGGGCGAGAGCCGCTACCTGGTCCAGGGCATCCGCCGCGCCAACGACAAGGTCCGCCCCGCCCCCGGCGCAGGCGAGGGCCGCATGGTCCTGACCACCGCCGACGGCGCCGACTTCCTCCCCACCGACGTCCTCCGGGTGGACACCCGCCTGGTCACCGAGGTCCGCGAACGCAACCGCCAACTCCCCGCGTTCGCCGTCCCCGAGTCGGAAAAGCCCATGGAAGGCGACTCCTCCGCCCTGGTCCCCCTAGCCCTCTGGACCCTGATCCTCCTGGCCGCCGCCATAGCCATCGTCTACACAAATAGAAGAATAGGCCGCTGGCACGCCTGGGTAATCGGCATCCCGGTCTTGATCCCCCTAGCCCTAACCCTCGCCGACCAAGCAGCCGCCCTACTCCCCAACCTGATGTAGGTCTTTCGCATGTAAGCCCTCCGCCCCATTCACCACTAACCCCAACCCGCCCTCCAACCCAGCCCCCCAACTCGACCACCCCTAACCCAGCCACCCCTAACCCAGCCACCCCTGACCCAGCCACCCCTGACTGGACCACCACGCGGGATCGCGCCGGTCTCTTCCCACCCGATCCCAGGAGGCCCCCAGGGCCGAGTGGGATCGGGTGG
>NZ_KB894483.1 GCF_000374445.1 Actinokineospora enzanensis DSM 44649
GACCCGCCGATACACGGCCGACATTCTGGGTCGCACCACTAGATCCGTTCCACGATCAGGTCCGCCAACTTCTTGGGCTCGGACAGGAACGGCGAATGCCCGGTATTCAGCTCGACCCCGTCGCCGATCAACCCGGCCCACCGCCGCTGCGACACCACGGGAACCGCGCGGTCCTGCCCGCACACGATGTACTGGGACGGCTTGACCTTCCACGAGGCGACCCGCACCTCCTGCCCGAACGAGGCAGCCGACTGTGGCGACAGCTGCGCCTCCGCCCCGGCCGCGACCTCCGGATCGCAGTCGCTGTAGAACAGCCGGGAACCCCAGCCGGGTGCGACCGACAGCAATCCGTCGACATTGCTCAGCCACGGCGCGTTCCCGCCGCCGGTCAACGTCCGCATCGAGTCGCCCACGTCGGGGAGGAACGCCGCCAGGTAGACCAGCTGCGTCACGTTGTCCAGGTCGGCGGCGGCCTCGGTGACCACGACGCCGCCGTACGAGTGCCCGAGGAGGACAACCGGCCCGGGGATCTCCGACACGGTCGCCCGGAGCAATTCCGCGTCACTACGCAGGTCGCCGACGGTGGCCGGGTCCGTGCCCCGGCTGGTCAGGTCGAGCGTGACCACGTCGAGCCCCCGGGCACGCAGCTCCGGCTCGAACGCGGACCAGCACCACGCGCCGTGCCAGGCGCCGTGGACGAGGACAAGGGTGGTGGACATGGGATACCTCCTGGTCAACGGCTCGCGCCGAGGGTGAATCCGGTCAGGGAGGCGAAGAAGCCGCCGCGCTCGGCGGCTTCCTCCAACGGACGCCACCAGGCGTCCAGCTCGTCGGCCGTCATCCGCAGATCTCCCGCGGCCTGGGCGGCCAGCAGCCTGCCGCCCACCGACGGCCGATAGAACTCATAGGGCATGACCACGGTGAGCGGCGTGATCCCGATGTCGCGCGCGCCCAGGTCACGGAATCGGCGCGCCAGCTGCCTGCCGCTCCACTTGTTCGCGTGCCCGTCCGCGAGGCAGCGCACGACCTCACGGGTGGCATCGACATCCGGATGGTCGATCGTGGTCGTCTCGAAGTCGTAGTCGTACACCGCGACTCGCCCCCCAGGCCGCACCACACGAAGTAATTCCCGCGCCGCCGCGTCAATGTCCGCACAATGCATCAACACAAGCTTAGCCCGCACCGCATCGAACTCACCGTCCGCAAACCCCAACCCGGCCAGGTCATCAACCAGAAACTCGACCGCCCCCCCACGCCGACCGGCCTCCTCGACCATCGCGGCACTCAGATCGACCCCCACCACACGCCCGCCCGCCCCGACCAACCCGGCCAGCTCCCGCGCGTCGTCCCCCGTCCCACATCCCACGTCAAGCACCGCACGCCCAGCCAACGGCCCAAGCGCCTCGACAAGCTGTCCACGCATGGTCGCGTACGCCGCCAACTCATTGGCCCGATCCATGAACCGAATGAACCAGGACGCATCCGGCGCCCCATCCACCTCGGTAAACTCACTGACATTCCCCGCCACTGTCGTCATAACTGGGGCTCCCTCCACAGATGGCCTTCCCGGTCACCCCCGCAAAGGCGACCCACCAAGTCTTCTGTGCCACCCCACACCCAGACATCCCTTACCCACGCCATCTCCACTCCCATCCCGACCCACCCCATCTCCACTCCCATCCCGACCCACCCCATCTCCACTCCCATCCCGACCCACCCCA
>NZ_KB894484.1 GCF_000374445.1 Actinokineospora enzanensis DSM 44649
CGCCGAATACGAAACCCTCTACTACACCCAGAACAAATCTGCTACAGTCACCAAGACGTTAGTAACCTGATCTCCAAGCACCCCGGTGCGGTTCAAACCTCCTCTGCGATCTGACGCTTGGTCCTGACGGTTCGCGGCGCGCGGAAGGTGTCGCAGCCGCACGCGGCGACAGGGTATCTCCGCAGGAGCAAAGGATGGTCAACGAGTTCGGTGATCGCAACGGATGCTACTCCTGCGGAGCCAGGACATCCGGCTACGCTGATGGACATTGGACCGGAGATCACAACCCTGCGAACAAGATCGCCCCGAAGGGTCCTTGGACGATCTACCCTCACTGTTCGACATGCTCCCCAACACAAGGAGGAATCATCAGCGGCCTCGTTCAGCAGAGGTATGACTTCCCATCTCTGAACCCTCGCACATAGGTGGATGCATGAAGCTCTTCGCGGCCTGTACCGCACAATTTGCACATGGTCTCGTCATCGCCAGCGCCCCGGAAAGTACCGACACGCATGACGACTGGACTCCGGGGAGTCAAGCGGTGCATGCCGGGCCCGATTCCCTGTACATCTTGGTCCGGCAGGCTGCCAGCGGTCTCGCGACAGTACAGTGCGTACAAGGCCCTTACCTCCCAGAGAACAAGGTGCTCATGTACACTGGGCAGCTCATATTACCCGCCGCTTCGCTCGTAATTGCAGATCCGAACGAAACGGTACGCCTGGTCATACCGGTCCCCAATATCGAGAATCAGGTCGAGATCTACGGAGACGGCTCCAGAGAGCCTGACGAGGTGACCATCGTACTAAGCGGTGACGAGTCCTGGTGAGTCAGGCGCTGCCGCGGGAGCGTCGAGGTTAACGAGAATGGGCGGTTCGTCACGATGCGTCGTGACGAACCGCCCATTACGGGATGGGGTGGGTCGGAGACACTGACTTTGGAATAGCCCCGGCTTAGACCTTGAGGCACATTCACGGCAGCCTCTGGCGCGCACACTGAGGCTTTTTCATCCTGGTCTGGATGTCTTGACGTGCGGGACTTGCTGTTGATCACGGGTTGGCGGGCCCTTGGCGTGTCCTCGACCGGACATGGTGAAGCCCCTGGTAGCAGAACTCTCGACCAAGATCGTCCTGTAGCACCCAGGGGCTTCAGATGCTGTTCCACCGTGCCGCTCTGCCGTTGCCACATCGGAGCCTGACCTTCGTGTCCGGCCTGATCCGGACCCATCGCAGAGAGCTGGGCCCGGTCTGGCGCAAGCTCAGCCCGGGCGAGCAGGCCCTGCTCGTGCTGGTGTATCTGGCAAAGGCGAACCGTTTGCCGAGGTCGGCGCCGGGTTCGGTGTCTCGACCACGACCTGCAGGCGCTACGTCGGCGACACTGTGGAGCTGCTCGCCCGACCGGCCCCGACACTGCGGGCGGCGTTGCGAACGGCGAGACGCCGGGGCATGGCCTACGTGGTCATCGACGGGACCCTGATCCCGATCGACCGCATCGCCGCCGATCGGCCGTTCCACTCCGGCAAACACACGATGCACGGGGTGAATCTGCACGTCGTCGCCTCACCGGACGGGGCGATCCTGTGCGTGTCCGGCGACCTGCCCGGCAGCACGCACGACACCGCCGCCGCCCGGATCCGCAA
>NZ_KB894485.1 GCF_000374445.1 Actinokineospora enzanensis DSM 44649
CCCAGGAGGCCCCCAGGGCCGAGTGGGATCGGGTGGGAAGAGATCGGCTGAAGGCGATCCCGCCGCGAGGCGAAGCCGAGCCAATAAACACAGCACCAGCCGTTATCCCTTCCCTCCAGGAGCCCCCCGTGACCGAACCAGCCCTCCTCCCAGGCGACCAGGCGACCCGCGAGTTCCCAGTGACCGCGGCAACCGCCACCACCCACGCCACCCTGGAGGCCCGCTCCATCTCCGCCTGGTTCGGCGAACGCAAGGTCCTCGACCGCGTCTCCCTGGACATGCCCGGCGGTTCCGTGACCGCCCTCATCGGCCCCTCCGGCTGTGGCAAGTCCACCTTCCTCCGCACCCTCAACCGCATGCACGAGCTGATCCCCGGCGCCTCACTCGCGGGCGAGGTCCTGCTCTCCGGCGCCGACATCTACGACGCGGGCCGCAAGCTCACCGACGCCCGCAAGCAGATCGGCATGGTGTTCCAGAAGCCCAACCCGTTCCCGGCGATGTCGATCTACGACAACGTGGTGGCAGGCCTGAAGCTCACCGGCGTCAAGGCCTCCCGCGCCGAGCGCGACCAGCTGGTCGAGGAGTGCCTGACCAAGGCCGGACTGTGGGTCGAGGTCCGGGACCGGCTGCGCCAGCCCGGCGGCGCGCTCTCCGGCGGTCAGCAGCAGCGGCTGTGCATCGCCCGGTCGCTGGCCGTGCGGCCGCAGGTGCTGCTGATGGACGAGCCGTGCTCGGCCCTGGACCCCACCTCGACCCGGCGCATCGAGCAGACGATCGCCGAGCTGGCGCACGAGGTGACCATCGTGATCGTCACGCACAACATGCAGCAGGCGGCCCGGGTCTCGCACCAGTGCGCGTTCTTCCTCGCCGAGCAGGGCACCCCAGGGGTGATCGTGGAGGCCGGACCGACCGACCGGATCTTCGGCGCGCCCAGCGACCAGCGCACCTCGGACTACGTGCACGGCCGGTTCGGCTGAGTAACCCGAACGAGGGGTCGTCCGCGGCCGGGTCCCACGGGTAGCGTGGGTGATCGGTACCGGTTCGTGGGGGCGACTCTGGGGGTTCGGTGGATCTTCGGTTGGACCCGGCGCCCGCGCCCGGGGTGGTGCTGGTGGCCATCGGGGGCGAGGTCGATCTGCTGGCGGCAGGCATCCTGGAGCGGTTCCTGCTGGGTGCGGTCGCGGAACAGCGGGTCGCGCGGCCGGGGTTGATCGTCGATCTGTCCGATGCGGAGTTCTTCGGGTGCGCGGGGCTCAACGCGCTCCTGGCCACGCAGCGCAGGCTGGAACGGTCCGGTGGGTGGCTGCGGTTGGTGGATGTGTCCGCGGCGGTGTCGCGGGTGTTGGATGCGAGCGAGATGAATACTCGCCTGAAAGTCACTGGGTCGTTGGCTGCGGCTCCGCCGCAGCGGCGGGATCGTCCCTAGATGTATTAGCCCGGTGCTGTGTTTGTTGGCTCGGCTTCGCCTCGCGGCGGGATCGCCTTTAGCCGGTCTCTTCCCACCCGATTTCGTGCGGCCCGGGGGGCCGAACGAAATCGGGTGGGAAGAGACCGGCGCGATCCCGCGTGGTGG
>NZ_KB894486.1 GCF_000374445.1 Actinokineospora enzanensis DSM 44649
AAGTCCGGCGGCGTCCTACTCTCCCACACCCTCACGAGTGCAGTACCATCGGCGCTGGTGGGCTTAGCTTCCGGGTTCGGGATGGGACCGGGCGTTTCCCCACCGCTATGACCGCCGTAACACTATGAAACAATCCAACCACCATCAGATCGTGGTCGGTGTCTCAGATACCGTACAGTGGATGCGTAGCATGTTTGTTGTAAGCCCTCGGCCTATTAGTACCGGTCGACTCCACCCCTTACAAGGCTTCCATCTCCGGCCTATCAACCCAGTGGTCTAGCTGGGGGCCTTAACCCCTCGAAGGGGGAGGGAGACCTCATCTTGGAACGAGCTTCCCGCTTAGATGCCTTCAGCGGTTATCCCTTCCGAACGTAGCCAACCAGCCATGCCCCTGGCGGGACAACTGGCACACCAGAGGTTCGTCCGTCCCGGTCCTCTCGTACTAGGGACAGCCTTCCTCAAGTCTCCAACGCGCGCGGCGGATAGGGACCGAACTGTCTCACGACGTTCTAAACCCAGCTCGCGTACCGCTTTAATGGGCGAACAGCCCAACCCTTGGGACCTACTCCAGCCCCAGGATGCGACGAGCCGACATCGAGGTGCCAAACCATGCCGTCGATATGGACTCTTGGGCAAGATCAGCCTGTTATCCCCGGGGTACCTTTTATCCGTTGAGCGACACCGCTTCCACCAGCCAGTGCCGGATCACTAGTCCCGACTTTCGTCCCTGCTCGACCTGTCAGTCTCACAGTCAAGCCCCCTTGTGCACTTGCACTCAACACCTGATTGCCAACCAGGCTGAGGGAACCTTTGGGCGCCTCCGTTACCCTTTGGGAGGCAACCGCCCCAGTTAAACTACCCACCAGGCACTGTCCCTGAACCGGATCACGGTCCGAGGTTAGACACTCAGTACGACCAGAGTGGTATTTCAACAATGACTCCACATCCACTGGCGTGAACGCTTCACAGTCTCCCACCTATCCTACACAAGCCGAACCAAGCACCAATACCAAGCTATAGTAAAGGTCCCGGGGTCTTTCCGTCCTGCCGCGCGTAACGAGCATCTTTACTCGTAATGCAATTTCGCCGGGCCTGTGGTCGAGACAGTCGAGAAGTCGTTACGCCATTCGTGCAGGTCGGAACTTACCCGACAAGGAATTTCGCTACCTTAGGATGGTTATAGTTACCACCGCCGTTTACTGGCGCTTAAATTCTGAGCTTCGCCCCGAAGAGCTAACCCGTCCTCTTAACGTTCCAGCACCGGGCAGGCGTCAGTCCGTATACATCGTCTTGCGACTTCGCACGGACCTGTGTTTTTAGTAAACAGTCGCTTCTCGCTGGTCTCTGCGGCCGCCGGATCCTAGCCCGCGAAGGGCTTCAAACCCAACGGCCCCCCTTCTCCCGAAGTTACGGGGGCATTTTGCCGAGTTCCTTGACCACAGTTCACCCGAACGCCTCGGTATTCTCTACCTGACCACCTGTGTCGGTTTGGGGTACGGGCCGCACGGACACTCGCTAGAGGCTTTTCTCGGCAGCATGGGATCACTCTACTTCGCCTCATTCGGCTATGCATCACGCCTCACCCTATAT
>NZ_KB894487.1 GCF_000374445.1 Actinokineospora enzanensis DSM 44649
TCGATGGGGACCTCGGAGAACGGCGGGAGGCCGGTCTCCTCGGCACCACCGAAGTGGTAGGTGACCCAATCGGAATTGGTGCCGATGGTGGGCACGTAGGTCCGATCGCCCTCTTCGTATTCCACGGCGCCGACGCCATTGTTGACACCGACAGTAAGGGCGTTCTGGTCAGTGGCGTTTGGATCGAGCCGCTCGTGAGTGATCGTCCAGGCCCAGGGAATCCGAACCCCGGCCGCGTTAAGGGCACGCACCTCTTCAGTGAGGTCGCAGCCGCCGGGAAGAGCGCCGATCGTGATGTAGCTCCGATGGAGGACGTGATTGCTCACCGATCAGCCTTTCCTGTGTACGTGCGGCGAAACGGCGCGCCGTCCTGCGTGGTACCGAACACCGTGATGGTACAGCCGCGCGGGACGAAGTCTTCGAGGTAGTCATGACAGCCGGGCGGATCGCCTGGCTCGGATCCGCACGGGGCATGGTTCAAGATGATCTGCGCGTGTCGTACCGCCGACTGAGCCAGCATCGTCGCCACTTTCATCTCGACGTGGTTCGCGATACGACGCATGCGACGGTTCCGTCGATCGGATATCCGCTTCATCGTTTCTTGTGCCCACACGTCGGTCCTGGCGGGCGTAACAGTTCCGACATCGCGGCCATCGAGTTGCACGTAACCGACGAGCGGGGCGTTCTCGGTTCCTCGAATGACCCGAGGAGGCAAGCCGCCTGCATATGGATGCGCTTCCGCCGGGTAGCAGTCGCCGTGTCGGTTCATTACCTCGGCTGGAGCCGGTAGTGCCCTGGGCGCATCCGATCCTGTGCTCTTGACCTCAGAGTGGTGGGTGATCGCGAGGCGAAGGGCCATTTCGGCGTTGGACAGGGCGGCATGCAGAGCTTCGAGATGTCTTCGGGCGGCGCTCAAGACCGCCACCACCTGCGCGTGCCGTGACGTGTGCCCCAGCACGGCCTCGGCGGCCTGTGACGCTTGGTCCAGCCATTCGCCAATCGACTCCATGGCAGTACGTAAGGCGATGAGGTTCGCCAGGACTGCGCGCAGGCGCTGGACGTTGTCCGCGATCGTCACCGCAAGCATGGTAGGAGAACAGGCTTGGCGGTTGCCCCTGATTGCTTTCGTAGGTATGGGTGAAGCTGGCCGCCACATGGGGGCGGTCAAGGATCGCCCCCGGCTACCACCGTGTCACTTCCCCAGTATGCGGCGCAAAGCACCCAAGACCGGGCCCCGCTCAGCCGAACTGACTCTCGAAGGGTGCCGCCTCCCGCCAGTCCACACAGGTGGGACGGGTACGAGTGACGATGAACTCGGTCAGGACCTGGTAGACGGTGTCGATGGGGACCTCGGAGAACGGCGGGAGGCCGGTCTCCTCGGCACCACCGAAGTGGTA
>NZ_KB894488.1 GCF_000374445.1 Actinokineospora enzanensis DSM 44649
ACTAGTAGTGCTTTGTTAGGTGTTGCTGGCCTGGGTCGTTGTTGTGTCGGGTGGTGGGGTCTGGACGGGTTGTCGGCAGGTGTGGCAGACGCCTGTCCAGACCGCGAGTAAGGCTTGGAGTTCGCGCAGGACCGCGTAGAGCGTCAGGCCTGCGCAAGGACTTTTGGGGTGCGGCGGAGCTGGGTGCAGATGGCCTGGGCGACGGCGGCGAGGGTGACGTGGCGGTGCCAGCCGATCCAGGAGCGGCCTTCGAAGTGATCGAGACCGAGTCCGTGTTTGAGTTCGCGGTAGTCGTGCTCGATGCGCCAGCGGATCTTGGCCAGCCGCACCAGGTCCCGCAACCGGGTGTCCGCCGGGAGGGTCGAGAGCCAGTAGTCGGTGGGCTCGGCCGCTCCGGGTGGCCATTCGGCCAGCAGCCGGCACTCGGGCAGCGTCCCGTCGGCGGCGCGGGGGATGTTGCGGTTGGCCGGTCGGATCCGCAGTGCGAGGAAGCGTGAGCGCATGCTCGCGGTCGGGTTGCCTGGCGTCTTCCTGGTTCCGTGCCGCCAGACCACGAACTTGCCTGCCGACCGGCCGGCGTTCATGACCAGAGTCTTCAGATCCACGGGCTTGTCCTGATAACGCGGTCCTGGCGGGCGGCCGTTGCCGATCCAGGCCGCGTTCGGTCAGGCCGAGCCGGAACTCGGTGGCATCGCCGTAGCCGGCGTCGGCCACCACCGGCCGCCGGGGCAGGCCCCACTCGCCGGTGGCCTCGTCGAGCATGTCCAGCGCGAGGCGCCACTTCTCCCGATGCCTGACCTCGTCCGGGATCGCGCTACGCGCCCGACGCATCCGGACCTCGGCGGCGGTCTGCTCGTCGACGGCCTTGTCGTCGTCCCAGGACTCGGGCAGGAACAACCGCCAGTCGATCGCGGCCGAGGCCCAATCGGTGACCGCGTGCACGCTCACCCCGATCTGGCAGTTCCCGGTCTTGCCCAGCGCACCGCAGTACATCCGCGCGACACCGGGAGAGTCCTTGCCGTCCTTGGGAAAACCGGTGTCGTCGATGACCAGCGCGTCCGGGTCGACGAACTCGCGCGCCCATCCGGCCAGGCGGCGGCGCACCTCGACATGATCCCACGTCGAGGTGGACACGAACTGCTGCAACCGCTGGTGATCGACACCGAGCCGCGCCGCCATCGGCTGCATCGACTTGCGCTTGCCGTCCAGCATCAACCCACGCACATACAACTCGCCCTTCGCCCGCTGATCACGCCGCGCGAACCCACCGAACATCGACCCGGCGAAGTCCTCGATCACCGGCCGAACCCGAGCCATCTCCTCCGGAGTCACCCAGTAAGAAGATCACACGCGACAGCCAACCGAACATCCCACCTAACAAAGCACTACTAG
>NZ_KB894489.1 GCF_000374445.1 Actinokineospora enzanensis DSM 44649
TGGGCCGGGGTTGGCTGAACACCGGTGGCAAGGATCTGCATCTCGGTGACTTCCGCGGCAAGATCCTCCTGCTCGACTTCTGGACCTTCTGCTGCCAGTAAGTCAACTTCTCCGCATGCCACCGGTGCCCATGTGTCGCGCTTCGGCCGCGAAACCGGGACAGCCGTTGCCTTCGTTGCCGAGGACGTCGAGCAGGTCGTCGACGGAACGCGGGTACTTGCGGTGCCGGGACACCTGTCGCTGGAGTGCGGCTGACACCAGGCGCGGGGAGAGATCGAGCTGGTCTTGGAGGAACTCGTCCTGGTGCACAGCCGTGATGCCGTAGCAGTCGAGTGCGTGCTGGGGGAAGTCCTTCAGGTTCTCGGTCACCAGCGAGGCCGCCCCGCCACGGACGGCTGCCGCGAGGACGTGACGGTCCTTGGGGTCGTTCTCCATGGCGGGCACGAGGTGCTCGTAGCCGGTGACGTTCGCATCCGAGAAGTGGCGGGTCATCTGCTCGATCCGGTGGTTCACCTGCGCCTCCGACAGGCCCCGCTTGGCGAGGTTCCTGGCCAGCTCGTCCAGGACGTCCATGGACCACAGTGGGCGGAACAGACCTGACTCGGCGATGGTCAGCAGCGTGTCACACACGTAGGGCTTGAGAAGGACACAGGTGTCAAGAAAGGCGGGGTACAAGTCTCACTCGTGGGCGTCGTCGTCCAGTGGGGTTCGCTCAAGCGGTGTGTCTAAGGGCAGGTCGTACAGACCGCTGTCTTCGCCGCTGCGCACCATCTCGTCCAGCCCGGAGGCACGGGCCCGTCGGGCGCGCTCCTGGTAGGCGAGCACGTCTGCCAACCGCACCCTGCGGTGTCGGTTCGGCTGCTCGTATGGGATGTCCCCGCCTTCGAGAAGGCGCACCAGCGTTGGGCGGGAGACGCCGAGCAGGTGAGCGGCCTCACTCGTGGTGAGCACCGTGTGTTGCGGCGCGACGGTGATCGCCAGTCCCTGCGACATGGCGACGACAACGTCCCGGAGTACCTCGAACACTTCCGCAGGGACTTGCAGTTCCGTGCCATCAGGCGCGACGAGCGTCGCTGGGCCGTCGTGGCCGCGCAACAGCGCGCGAACCCACGGAGACAAGACCTCCGGACTGTCCGGAGGTAGCACGGTTCGCTCGCCCGCGATTGCTGTCATGCTTGCCAGCTTACCTCGAAACGAACGAAACGAACGGCTGTGCATCCGGATGGTGGGCAACGGAACAAGCGCGACGCCCGCTGGTGTTGGATTCCGCCGTGACCACAGCACACCCCCGCCGTCTGTCCCGTGCCCCCGAGCTGGTGGGCCGGGGTTGGCTGAACACCGGTGGCAAGGATCTGCATCTCGGT
>NZ_KB894490.1 GCF_000374445.1 Actinokineospora enzanensis DSM 44649
ACGTCCTGTTCGCCATGCTCCGCAACAAGACCCACTACCGGCCACCCGAGCCTGTTCCCGCCCCGGCTGCGGCTTGACAACCCCATAGGGACACCTCCCCGGTTACAGCCGTCCGTATCGCCCGGCGGGCGGCTAGGCTTCACTGTCATGGCGAGTCCGGCAGAGCTTGAACGCAAGGTGCGGCAGCTCGACAACGACGTTCAGTCGATCTACGAGATGCTGGCCACGATCGAGGCCACGCAGCGTCGGCAGGGCAATCGGCTCTCCGAGATCGTGACAACCCAAGCCGAGATCGTGGCCACTCAAGCTGACCACGGGGCCAAGCTCGACGCCATCTTGCAGCTACTCCAGCAACAGCGGCCCGAGTAAAAGGCGGCTGTTCGCCGCGACTGAGCCGTCCTAACCCGCGCGGCCGGGTGTTGGGGTGAACATCAGTGGATGCCTCACGGGTACGGGGTGGTTGCGCGATGATCACCCGATGGCGAGAGGGCGGCGTGGTGGGCCGGGGTGGTGGCGGCCGGTACTGGTGATCGTGGTGCCGGTGGTGGCCGCGACGATCGCGGCGATAATGGTGCTGTCGCGGGTGCTGGACGTGGCCTCGTCGGGTGGCCGGTTGGACATGATCCGCACCGCCTTGGCGGTCGGTGCAGGGACCGGCGCGGTGATGACCCTGGTTCTGGGCTGGCGACGGCAGTGGTCCACCGAGCACGACGCGGCCGAACGGCGGCTGACCGAACTGTATGTCAAAGCCGTGGAGCAACTGGGATCGGACAAAGCCGCGGTGCGACACGGGGCGCTCTACGCGCTGGAGCGGGTCGCCCAAGACAACCCCGAGCACCGCCAGACCGTGGTGAACGTGATCTGCGCCTACCTACGTGCCCCCTATACCCCACCGCCCGACACACCCATGCCTCGCAGGCTCAGCGGAGTGCGCGCCCCGCTACGCCCGGCCAAAGCCCGACCCGCGACACCACCCACCACTGACCACAGCCTGACCGCAGACGGGCAGGACACGCAACAGGAACGCGAGGTTCGGCTCACCGCTCAACGCATCCTGCGCGACCACCTACGGGCCCGCCCCCACACCTCATCATCGTGGATCCCGCGCGCGCGTCGGTTGGCTCAGCGACTACGTCGCCCCGCCCGGACCTTCTGGGCCGGCATCGACCTCGACCTCACCGGCGCCACCCTCATCAACCTCGACCTCGCCCACTGCACCGCCCGCACCGCTTCCTTCACGTCGGCCACCTTCACCGGCTACGCCAACTTCAGGTCGACCACCTTCACCAGCTACGCCAACTTCAGGTCGACCA